>JBDWAR010000001.1:0-80389 GCA_039978775.1 Luteolibacter sp.
GCGGAGGAGTCGCAGTCTCATATAAACGGATTCGTAATGATCCAGGATGCTGCACGGACTTTGAGGCCGAGAGAGCCGCGTGATGCCTTATCTTGTTCACAGACTCATCCGTTGGTATCGGAGGTCTTGACGTAGTTTCAGATTGCATCACGCGGCCGTTTTGGGTTCCTGTCATGGAACATCTGTTATAGCCTTTCGTAAGGCTGAAAGCGATCTTATGAGACGCGGATGATCAACTGCCTGCCCGCGCCGAGTCGAAAGCTGAATGAACGTTCAAACCTTAACCCTGAAGTCGGAGCGCGCTGTCGGCAGGCAGTGACATCGCTTTGACGTTCGGCAAATAAATTAAGATACTCTGGAACCGTGAGCCCCCCTCCACAATGAAGAAGATTCTCGGCATATTCGCAGGTGCTTTCTCAGGGCTTCTGATTGCGATACTAATCCAAGCGGCGCTATCTGGTATCGCCTTGAGTGATCTATTCGGAATGTGGTCGATCATTGGCTCCGTCTTAGGCGGGATTCTCGGTTTCGCTTTTCCGGATAGAGTTATTCGAGCGTTCCAAGGTCTTATCCCGTACTGATGCTTCGAAAACAACAAGCCGAACAAGATGCTGCGTTGAAGGAGGCTGAGTGACGTGCTCACCGCTCCTCGCCGAGAAATCGCCAGCGGTTAGAAGGTCGCGGGGCTTTAGAGGTGGGGGATATGATGGAATGCATGATAGCGAGCGGAATGCGGTTGCAGGTTGGGGCGGGGGTGCCGTAACCTTGGGGCGTGCTAGACGCAGAAGAAAACCCTTTTAACGCCACGATGTCCGCTGACGGGGAATTCCTGAGAACCGTTTTCATGTCGATGCTGCGTGGGCGCATCCTAGAGAACAAGCTATCGAGCCTCTACAAGGCGGGGAAAATCGTGGGTGGGGTGTATCTGGGCAAGGGCCAGGAGGCGGTGAGTGCTTCGCTGGGAGCGTCGTTGATCCAGGGGAAAGATTGCTTTGCACCGTTGATTCGGGATCAGGCGGGGAGGACGGCATTTGGTGAGGCGATGCTCGATTGCACAAGGACTTACCTAGGCTCGGTGGAGGGGCCGATGAAGGGGCGGGATGGAAATATTCACCGTGGCCGGCCGGAGCTGGGGATGCCGGCGATGATTTCCCATCTCGGCGCACAGGTGCCGCTGATTGCGGGCATGCTTTTCGCGAAGCGGCTCAAAGGCACGCTCGATGGCTGCGTGGGCGCGACCACGGTGGGCGACGGTGCGACTTCGACCGGGGCTTTCCATGAGGGGCTGAATCTGGCGGCGGTGGAGAAGCTGCCGCTGGTGATCGTGGTGGCGAACAACCAATTCGCCTACTCGACTCCGAACACCCGCCAATTCGCCTGCGCGGATCTGGTGGATCGGGCGAAGGGCTACGGCGTGGGCGGCCACTCGGTGGACGGCACGGATCTGCTGGCATGTGCCAGCGTGATCGGCGGGGCGGTGAAGCTGGCGCGCGAGGGCGGGGGGCCGCAAATGGTCGTGGCGCAACTGCTGCGACTCGGCGGCCACGGCGAGCACGATGACGGCTCGTATGTGCCGGACTCGGAAAAGAACGGCAGATACGGCCGCGACTGCATCGAAGTGGCGATGCGTCAGCTGGCGGAGGGTGGCATTGCGACGGTGGAGGAGATGGCCGTCTGGCAGGAAGAGATTTCAGAAGAAGTGCAGCGTGCGGTGGCGCAGGCGCAGCAGGAACCCGCGCCCGATCCATACCGTGAGGATTGGACGGCGCTTTCAACAAGATTCCCCATTTCAGCAGAGTGAGCGTAACTTATATCGATGCCATACGTGAAGCGCAGGAAACCTTGCTGCGCGAGGACGAGCGGGTGTTCCTCTACGGCCAGGACATTTCCAGCTTCGGCGGGGCTTTCAAAGCGACCAAGGGACTGGCGGAGGCTTTTCCCGGCCGGGTGTTTGACTGCCCGATCTCCGAGGACGCAATGATCGGCCTGGCGGTGGGCGCGGCCATCGAAGGCATGCGCCCGATCATCGAGATGCAGTTTGCGGACTTTTCCTCGATCGCTTTCAACCAGATTGTCAACCAAGCGGCGACGCACTTCTATCGGACAGGGATGCCGATCCCGATCACGGTGCGTCTGCCATCCGGCGGGACCCCGGGCTCCGGGCCATTCCACAGCCAGAGCATGGAGGGCATCTATGCCCAGTATCCGGGTCTGGTTGTGGTGACTCCGGCGACCGTCTCGGATGCCTATCACATGCTCATCGACTCGGTGAAGCTGGATGATCCGGTGCTCTACTGTGAGCACAAGTTCCTCTACCGCTGGCTGAAGTCGAAAAAGAACCGTATCAACGGCGATCACCTGCCGATCGGCCAAGCGCGTATCGCGCGGCCGGGCAAACATGCGACCGTGGTGACCTATAGCGCGATGGTGCATGAAGCGGTGCGCGCGGCGGATCGCCTACAGGCGGACGGGTGGGAAATCGAGGTGGTGGATCTGCGCTCGGTCAAGCCGCTGGATCTCGATACCGTGCTTGCCTCGGTGGCGCGAACCGGCAGGTTGCTGGCGCTTGGCGAAGCTTTTCCGTGGGGTGGGGTGACTGCCGAGGTGGTTGCGAAAGTGACCGAAGAAGGTTTCCACCTGCTCGATGCCCCGCCACAGCGGCTCAACGCGCGCGACACGCCGGTGCCTTATCATCCAAAACTCTGGGCGGCGCACCGGCCGACGCCGGAATCGATCTGCGAAGCCCTGCGTAAACTCTTATCTTTCTGAACAGCCATGCCAACCGTCCCCATACTCATGCCGCAGCTCGGAGAATCCATCGCCGAGGCCACAGTGATTCGTTTGGATGTCGCCGTGGGCGATTCCGTGAAAACGGATCAGGAAATCATCGAAGTGGAGACCAATAAGGCGGTGATGGGTGTGACAACCCTGTGCAACGGCGTGGTCTCTGAGATCCGTGCGGTGGAGGGCGTTTCCTACTCCGTGGGCTCACTGCTTGGCATGCTCGAGGTGACCGAGGAAGAAGTGGCGCGCACTGGCGTGGATACGACCGAAAGCCTGGAGGCGAAAAAGGATCAACAACCGGAGCAGAAAGCCGGTGATGAAGAGGCGAACCTGCACTTCGCGCTCGACGGGGAAAGCTACGAGGAAGACCCGAGCATCATCCCGAGCGTGAAAGGCCTGCCAGTGCCGACTGGCGTGATGGGCGCGCATTACATCTCCCCACGGATGCGGGCACGTATGAACGACATGGGGCTGCGCGAAGCGGATATTTCCGCGATCGTCGGGACTGGCGCGGGCGGCCGCGTGACGGTGGAGGACTTGGAACGCTTTTTGGATTATCTGGAGGCATGGCCGAGAGCCGCTGCCTCGCCGATGCGTATGGCAGTGGCCGATGCAATGCGCAGGAGCTGGACCCGCCCACTGGCGACCGTGGGGCTGCCGGTCCTACTCGATAAGACCCTCAATCACCGCCGGGTGCAGAATCCCAAGCCCGGCTTGACCTTATATCTGCTCCGCGCCTTTGCCCTAGCGCTCAAAGAGCAGCCGATGACCGCCGGTTACCTGATCGGCGAGCAGGTGATCCATCCGCGCTCCTTCGACATCGGCGTGGCCGTGCAGGTGGAAGACGGGGTGGTGGTGCCTACAGTGCGCGAGGTGGATCGCAAGACCCTCTCCGAGTTGATCGCGGAATATGACGATCTGGTGGATCGGGCACGGCGGCGCAGGCTGACGGAAAACGATTCGTCCGGCGGTATCGCGACGGTGACCAATTTCGGCACCTTCGGGCTGACTTCCGGGACACCGATCCCGCTGCCAAACGAGACCTTGATTCTAGGAATCGGTGCGGGCAGGAAAAAGCCGGTGTGGAGCGATCAAGTGGAAACTTTCATCCCGGCGACCGAAGCGGAGCTGATCCTGACCTTCGATCACCGCGTGGTGGACGGCGGCGGTGCGGGCATGTTGTTGAACCGTGTTGCGGAACTGCTCCAGCAGCCGCAAAAGCTCTGAAGAAGAAATCGCGTGGAATCCGACGACAACAAGACCCAGAGGCCGGATATCCCGAAGAAGGCGATCTATCGGATCTCCATCTATCACCGCTGCCTGCGCAAGATGCGCGATACCGGCCAGGAAACGGTGAGTTCAACGACGCTTGCCAAGGCTGCCGGAGTGACACCTTCGCAGCTGCGCAAGGATCTGGGATACTTCGGCCAATTCGGCACTCGCGGCCTCGGTTATCCGGTGGCGGGGTTGATTTTGACCATCCGCATGGCGCTCGGGCGCGGGCACCCTCAGTCGGTGATTCTAGTGGGCGCGGGTAATCTCGGCTCGGCTTTGCTGCGCTATCAGGGATTCCAGAAAGAGGGATTTAAAGTGGTTGCGGCGTTCGATACCGAACCGGAGAGCGCGCGTGCCAAGACTCTCAAAATCCCGGTGCACGGGATGGAGCAGATAGCAGATTTCATTGCGGAAAAAGACGTGAAGATCGCGATTCTGTGCGTGCCTGCCTCAAGCGCGCAGGACGTCGCCAACCAACTCGTCGCTGCCGGGATCCAAGGGATTCTCAACTTTTCCGCGACCATGCTGGAGGTGCCTGAGGAGGTGACGGTGAACCACGTCGATCTCGCCATGGAACTCGAGCATCTGGGGTATTTCATCCGATAAAAAAGGTGGACGGAAATAATCCAAAGGAATCTGGAGAGTCGCGCGTTATGGAGGAGAGCCGTGAAGACCCCACCCGCCAAGCGATGAACCCGAAGGATTTCGAAGCGTTCATCGAGCAGGCGGTAACGGAACACGAATCGGCGCTCATCGGTTATGCCAGAACTTTTGTATATGACAGGGATCGCGCGCGCGACGTGGTCCAAGACACCTTCATCCGCCTCTGCAAGCAGGATGTGGAAAAGGTGCGCGATCACCTCAAGAGCTGGCTTTTCACGGTCTGCCGGAACCGCTGCATGGATGTGCTGCGCAAGGACAAGCGCCTCCAACCGCTCGATGACGTGCAGTGGAAAAAGGTCGCCGGGACCGAAGTGGCACCCGACCAAGCCGCGGAGCAGGAAGACAAACTGGAGGGACTCATGCGCCTGATGGACAAGCTCCCGAAAAATCAGCGCGAGGTGATCCTCCTGAAATTTCACCAAGGCCTAAGCTACCGCGAAATCGAGGAAGTGACCGGGCTCGGCCAAGGCAACATCGGCTTCCTCATCCATACCGGGCTCAAACGCTTGCGCGAGCTGATGCCAACTGAAACTCACCACTGATATGGACAAGCCATTCGACGATCCCAAACTGACCTCCTACGTGCTCGGCGAGCTGCCGGCCGACGAGGCGGGGGCGATCCGTGCCGCCGCGGAGATCGATCCGGGGCTGCGCAAGGAGCTGGCGGAGATTTCTTCTCTCCACAATAGCCTAGGGGAAATTTTCGGTGGCGAGGGCGAGTGCCTGCTGCCACAGCAACGCGATGCGATACGCCGCGCGGCGAAAGAGGCTTCACGCCAGGGAGTGATTGTGAAGCTGCGTTCGCACCGCAACACGACACGCAAGTGGGCGGTGCCGCTGGCAGCCGCGGCGGTCATCGCGCTGGGTATTTTCGTGCTGACTTTGGTCCCTTCCGCCAAGCCGAAAGGTGGCGGCGGACAGGTCGCCAACGGCAATGATGCTCCTGTGATCCCGGAAAAGGAAGACGCCGAAGCCGTGTTGAAAGTCGACGACGGGAGCCTCGCGAGCATCGTGCGCTCGATCCGAGTGGACGAGCGCCTGCCGGAAAAATCGCAGGTGGATCTGGGAGAGTTGATCGCGGAGTTTCCGCTCAAGGCGAAGGACAAGGTCGCGCTGTGGAAAGGCTCCACGGTGGGCGTGGAAGTCATCCCGTGCCCATGGAGGCCATCGGGAAGTCTGGTATTTATTGAAATCAAACGAGCCAAGGGGGAAGGCGGCGAATTCAGCGTGCGCTATTTGCCGAAGGAAGGTTCGGTCTTCGGCGTGCGCGTGATCGGCTCTGGGGAATCCAACGATGCTAATTTGCTCGCCGATGCTGAAAGCCTGCAGCCGGGTGGCTCGGTGTTCCGGGTGATCGAGCTGGACTCCAGCTCTCCTGCGCTCGGTGAAATGCTCCTGAGTGTGGACGGCGAGGCTGGGCCTGCCGTGCAACTGGCACGCGATCCGGGCAAGGAAGCTTCGGAAGACGCCGCGTTTGCCTCATTGATCTGCGCCTTCGGGCATTGGCTAGCCGGTGAAGAAAGCGCTTACATCGATGAAGCCATGGTGCTCGGCCTCGCCAGAGAGGTGGCGTCCGGGACGCTGGTTTCGGATCGTTATGATTTCCTCACGCTCATCGACCAAGCGATGAAACTGGCGGAGGAGTGAAGCACCTCACGGGGTGGGGCGCATCTTGATCTTTTCGAGAGTGAAACGGACGGAGACTTCGTATTTGCCTTCGATCTTGGCGATGCCGAGTAGGACGCTGCCGCCGCTTTCGATGTTCCAGACATGGCTGCCTTGCATCTGCCCTTCCTTGATCGCATCGGCGGAAGGCATGGTCCCTGCGTTGATCGGGGCTCCGTGGAGTTGGGAAATGAGATTGGGCAGTTCCTCCCAGCAGGAGGTGACCGATCCATCGTATTGAGCCTGCGGTTGAGGCTCGGTCCTGAGGGTGAACTCACACAGATTTCCCGCCTGATCCCACTCGTAGAAGAGGTAGCAGTAAAGGCCGCCGACCTTGTGTTTGGTGCGGTAGGTGCCATTCAGGCCGGTGCGGGAGAAAAAGGTTTCTTCCAGCTCTGCCTCGATGATGCTGCTGGCCTTGAGTTTTTCCATGATGGTTTCGCGGGAGTCTCCGAACTTCAGGTTGTCGAAGATCGCGTCATCATCCGGTATCGGTCCACTGGCGGCATCGCCTGCGACGGGGTGGTTCAGATTCAGCCATTTGCGGTCATCGGCGTGGAGTTTGGAGATATCGAATGTGATATCGCTCGCGTTGCGGCGTAGGGTGATTTCGTCGCCCTTGCGGCTGACGTACTCCGCGTCGAAGCTTTTGGTGCCTTCTGGATTGGACCACTGGCGGGTTTCACCAGCGTGCAGGCAGGCGGCGGAAAGAAGGGCAATGAGGGAGGTGCGGAGCATGATGGTGAGCTTGGGAGTGCGGGTCCAACGCAGAGCGGGCGGAGATTCTTTGAAGTTTCTCCTAGGAATCCGGGGATTCGGCGGTCTCGCTTTCTCTTGAATGCGGGCGCGTGGTAGTCTATTAATGCCGCACAGCGAAGCCTGAACTTTCATTAATGTCTGTTTTTTATATAACCCGTTTGCTTGCCATCGCATGTGTTGGCGGGTTGTGCACTGGCTTTGCTGGCGCACAGGGACAGCCATCAGGAGCGCCTCGAGTGGTGATACCCACTGGTAATAAGCCAGTTACGCCGGTGAGGCCGGTGGCTCCTGCCTCTAGGGCGGTCTATCCTTGGAAAACCCATGTCACGGCTACGATTTTCTGGTGTGGAGAGCAGCCGACACAAAACAATCCGACCCCGAACTGCAAGTCCTCATGGGATACGAAATGGGCGGAGAACTTCGGAGGCTACGATGATCCCGATCCGTCCAACCGCATCGCCAACCACACCACGGGTGAGTTCCGCCCGAAGAATTTCATCCCAAGGCTGAACCCTTTCTACATCGCCCTGCCATACAATGATGTGGCGGGCTGGGGACGGCACAAATCCGAGGCTCAGCGGGTCATCCCGTGGTTTTCCCGGCTCAGTCCTGAGCCGGGCAAGACGGTGCTGAAAGGTCGCTGGATCCAGATTTATTACAACAACCGCAGTTGTTTCGCCCAATGGGAGGACTGCGGGCCGTGGGTGACGGATGACTGGCAATATGTGTTCGGAAAAAGCGCGCCAAAAACCACCCAGAACGGCGCGGCGGGCATCGATATATCGCCGTCGATACGCGATTACCTCGGGGTGAACTCGGGCAAGAAAGTTCACTGGCGTTTTGTCGAGGAAAGCCAGGTGCCCTACGGCCCGTGGAAGAAATTTGGCAACAACCCCTCCACTCAGGTGGCGAGCAGCAGCAGCGGCAGGCCTGTTCCGGTGGAAGATGGTGAAAGTATCGAGGCTCAGCGGAGGTATCTAGAATACCTGCGCCAGCTCCGGGACGAGCAATTTGCAAAAAAGCCGCTCAGCGAGCTTTGAAGTGATGCTCCATCGGGCTTAGGATCCCGCAGGAACCGCTTCAAAATACCCATGCTATCTCAAACAAGAATATTTCCGCTATTCGGTCTCACCATCGCGCTACTCTCCCCGTCTTTCGCTGCTGAAGAAGCCGCGCCTGCTCTCAAGCCGAACATCATCTACATCCTCGCGGATGACCTCGGCTACGGGGATCTGAGTTTTCTCGGCCAAGAAAAGTTCGCCACTCCCCACATCGACCAGCTGGCGGCGAAGGGCATGTTTTTCTCGGAGCATTACTCGGGCAGCTCGGTGTGCGCCCCATCGCGTGCCTGCCTGCTGAGTGGCAAGCATTCCGGACGCGCCTACATCCGCGGTAACCGCGAGATCAATCCCGAGGGGCAGGAGCCGATCCCTGCCGAGATCGAATTGCTTCCCGAGATGCTCCGCGAGGCGGGTTATGTGAGCGGCGCGTTCGGGAAATGGGGTCTGGGTTTTCCTGGCTCCGAGGGAGATCCGCTTAACCAGGGCTTCGATGAATTCTACGGCTACAACTGCCAGCGGCTGGGCCACCACTACTATCCCTATCATCTGTGGGACGGTAAGGAAAAGGTGATGCTTGAGGAGAACGCAGGCGAGGCCAAGGTGGTGTATGCCCCGAATCTGATCCACGACCGCACCTTGGCCTTCATCGAGAAACACAAGGACCAGCCGTTCTTCTGCTATGTCGCCTCGATCATACCGCATGCGGATCTCGATGCGCCCGAGGAATACATGGAGAAATTCCGCGGGAAATTCCCGCCGGGCAAGCCCTACAAGGGCGTAGACAAGGGTCCGAATCTCCGCAACGGCCCCTACCAATCGCAGGATGAACCGCGAGTCGCTTTTGCGGCGATGATCACCCTGCTGGATGATCAAGTGGGTGAGATCGTGGCAAAAACCGAAGAACTCGGCATCGCCGACAACACCCTGATCATTTTCACCTCAGACAACGGAGCGCATGAGGAGGGCGGGGCGGATCCCGATTTCTTCGATAGCAACGGCATTTTCAGGGGACACAAGCGCGACCTCTACGAGGGTGGGGTGCATGTGCCGATGGTCGCCTACTGGCCGGGACATATTGCTGCCGGAACCGAATCGAAACAGATTTCCGCCTTCTGGGATATGGTGCCGACTTTCACTGAACTCGCTGGCTTGGAAGCCCCCGAAGATATCGACGGGATCTCCATCGTTCCCACGCTCATCGGAAAAGGTGAGCAACGCGATCACAGTTATCTTTACTGGGAATTCCATGAGAGAGGCGGCCGCATCGCGGTGAGGAAAGGCAAGTGGAAGGCCGTAAAATACAACCATGGCAAGAACGCGAATTCTCCCGTCGAGCTGTATGACCTTTCCAAAGACAAATCCGAGACCACGGATGTCTCTGCCGAATTTCCGGAGATCGTGCAGGAACTCGTGAAATGTATGAAGGAAGCCCATGAGGAATCGGAAGTTTTCCCGTTTCGGGCACCGTAATCTCTCCAAGCCTGCCCGCCGGGTATCATCTATTTAATCTGAAAAAAACCTTCAGCGGAAACACCGGTCCGAGGCAAAACTACCCGTCCGTCGCGTGTTTTTCCGCGGAAGGCATCCGTTGATCCAAAAACAACAATTTATGAAACACCAAAGAACTGCCATGATGCTCCTGATCCTTTCGGGGCTTTCCGCCAATCCTCTCGCCGCCGCCGATCCATGGATCATCGACACGGACCAAGAATGGTCGGACGGTCTGTCCGGGCAAGAAGGTCTCGTGATCAAAGACGGCATGGCCGAGCCGGAAGGGAAGAACGCCACCCTCACCAGCAGCCTGAAAAAATTTGCGGAAAAGACCTCAGCAAGCTCGATCACCTTCAAGCAATCGCCCGTGTGGCTGAACTGGGAACCGATCAAGAACCTCGGCCCCGACAACCTCAATGACGCACCCGTCTTCCTCAGCCTTGGGCCGGACAACTATTGGATGTTCGGACGCTATGGAGCGGCGAAGGATACGAAGAAAGCCAAGAAAGCCACGGCGGATTTCAAAGCCGAACCCGCGACTCTGGAGGGCTTCGATGTGCCGCTGCTGACCACGCCGTTTGCAAATCAGTTCGATGCGCCGGGAGGTCTGAAAAAGGGCAGGCACGGCTATCACGCATGGCAGAGCCGGGACATGGTCAACTGGGTGCACCACGGCCCGATCACCGAGCAGTTTTCGAAATGGATGACCACCGCAGAATACGTCGATGGCAAAGCCTACTTCTATTACGATTTTCCCAACGACCAGGATCCGCATGTCTATGTGGATGAGGATCTGACCGACGGGGAGCCCGGCGAGAACAAGGGTCTTGCATTTAAAGATCCTTCGGATGGCTCCGACTGTGGATTCATCCGCGATCTCGAGGGCAATTTCCATGTGATCTACGAAAACTGGAGCCCGATCGATGCGAACAAACGTGCATGGGATTCGCCGCTCGCGGGGCATGCCGTGAGTGCGGACGGGCTGGGGGATTTTAAGATTCTTGATCCTGCCGTGGACGAACGGACCAAGCCGACCGGCGTGAAGAAGACCTACAAGCATCCGCATTGGGCGAAGGAAGATCCGGAGAATTTCCCCACCGGCATCGCTGAATACGAAGTCCACGAGCCGGAGCAGCCAGCCTTCGGTGATTGGGCCACGATCTGCATCGGCGGGCAATATTACCTCTTCGGCGATTACGATAAATCCCACGGAGAGCCGATGAGCGTTGCGTGGTTTACTTCCGACAGCATCGACAAGCAGTTCAAGTTCTGCGGCAACATCGGCCACGGTCACCCGGATCCGGATGTCTGTTTCGCCGAAGGCAAATTCTATCTCGCTACCCAACAGAAAACCGATTTCGTCAGCACCGGCCCATGGGTCGAGGGCGTCGAGGTAAGGGTGGGGGTCGATACCGACAACGATGCCACCATCGACGAATGGAGCGAGTGGCAGACGGTCTCCGAGAAATACGATTACATCCCGGGCTTCTCGAAGCAGGTCAGCGTCGATCCGGCATCGATGGATCTCAGCGGCCTTCCGGAGGGCTACGGATTCCAATTCGAAGTGAAGCTCACCGACACCACGGAAAACGACTCCAAGCCCGTCCTCGACCGCATGGAAATGAGCTTCGGCAAATGATCATACCAACCTTCTATGAAAATACTCGTTTCAGAAATATCCTATAACAAGGCCAAGGCCACCTTCGAATCCATCAACGGTTCGCAATCTGAATTCACCTTCGAGCCGAGTGCGGAGGAGGAATCCGTGCTCGCGGAACGCATCAAGGCCGAAGGTATCCGCGGTTTCATCGCGGACATCTTTCCCTACACCGGCGCGCTCTACGAAGCGATGCCGGAGGGTTCCGTGATTTCACGCTACGGGGTGGGCCACGATTCCATCGACAAGGCTAAAGCTACTGCGGCAGGCATCACCGTCTGCAATACGCCCGGCGTGCTCGACAACGCAGTGGCGGAACACGCGGTGTGGATGATCGGTTCGCTGGCGCGTAAACTCGGCTCCAATTTCAGCTCCACCATGGCAGGGCAATGGGCACCGAATCCGGGCATCGAGGTGGAAGGTCGGAAGATCGCAATCCTCGGCAGCGGTCGTATCGGCCAGAGGCTTGCACGCAAGCTCGGCATCGGCCTCGGCATGCATGTCATCGCCATGGATGTGATCGAGGACTTTGCAATCAAACCCTGCTCCGGCATCGCCGAATACACCACGAGCATCGAAGATGCGGTGGCCGATGCGGATTTCGTGATCACCCTGCTGCCGGTGCTCGAATCGACGAAACGCATCGTCAACGCGGGGCTGATTTCGAAGATGAAAGCGGGAGCGTTTTTCATCAACTCGGCACGTGGTGCGCTGGTCGATGAGGTAGCCCTCTACGACGCACTCGTCAGCGGGCATCTGGTAGGTGCCGCACTCGATGTCTTCGAGGCGGAACCCTACGTGCCGGTCGATGCGACAAAGGATCTGCGCTCGCTCTCGAATGTTTTCCTCACCCCGCACATCGGCTCCAACACCGCGGAATCGAACCACGCGATGGCGAGCACGGCGGCGGACAACATCATGACATTCCTGAAAACCGGGACATGCGTGAACATCGTGGCGAAACCCTAATCCACCTAGGATCTTGCCAAGCCACCCACCCACCCGCGCTGTCATCCTGATGGGCATTTCCGGAACCGGAAAGTCCACGGTCGGCAAGCTCGTGAGCAAGCGCATGAATCTGCCGTTTTATGACGGTGACGACTACCACTCCGCCGTGAATGTTGCCAAAATGGCGAGCGGCCAGCCGCTGAACGACGAGGACAGGGCGGGATGGCTCGACAGCCTTTGCGGGTTGATCCGGGAACAAAATGCGGCGGGCAAGATCCCGATCGTTGCCTGCTCCGCGCTCAAGACCGCCTACCGGGACAAGCTGCGCAGCGCCGCTGACGAGCTGTATTTCATCCATCTCTCGGGGAGCCGCGAGTTGATCGAGCAGCGCCTCGTGCAGCGCGCGAAGGACACCGATCATTTCATGAAGGCGACCCTGCTCGACTCCCAGCTCGATGCCCTCGACGACCCCGGCGCTGAGGCCGGCACCCTGACACTTGATGTCGTGAAGCCGCCCGACGTGCTTTCCGAAAAAGTTTTCCAATATCTCCAACCTAAATTTGACTGAGTGAACATCGTAAAAACGACAAGCCACAATGCCTTGGTGGAAGCCGCTTACCTCGCCCGGGGCTTCAATGCCCAGGAAGCGCAGGATGCAGCAGCCATGGCCGCGTCCGCCACCACCCACGGAAACCAGACGCACAACGCGCTCAAAGCCCTCCACCTCGACGACTTGTTCGGCACGAAGGTCGGCGGTTGCGTGCCGAATGCCGAGATCGAGGTGATCCCGAACCGTTTCTCCGCCTGCGAGACGTGGAATTCTCACAAAAAGCTCGGCCAATCCGTCGCCAAGGCGGCCTTCGAACGTGCCATCGAACTGGCGGATCAGCACGGGGTCGGCATCGTGAGCGTGGACAACACCTTCCATTATCTCTGGGGCGGCGGATACGCGATTGATGCGGCGAAGCGCGGCTACTATGCTTATACGAATTGCACCTCCACGCTTGCGGAAGTGGTGCCTTTTATGGGCAAACGCCCGACGCTCGGCACCAACCCCCACACCTGGGGCATCCCGACGACCGAAGAAATCGGTTTCCCGATCTGCATCGACTGGGCGACCTCCGCCATCGCGATGGGACGTGTCCAACAGCTCGCCCGCGAGGGCAAGGAGATCCCGCCGAATGCGGGCATCGACAAGGATGGAAATCCGACCACGGATCCATCCCAAGTGGTCGCGTTGCTGCCGTTCGGCGCGCACAAGGGTTATGGGATGGGTCTGATCAATGAGATCATGGGCGCCTACATCGGCTCGAGCATCCCGACGATTCGAGGGCGCTCTTCGGAGGTTCCCGGTGAGAAAACCAGCTCGGCCTTCTTCTTCCAAATCATCCACCCCGAAGCTCTCGATGCGGGCAACTACGCCTGTGGCCGTAGCCAAAAAGAAAACGTCAAAGCGGTGCTGGACGATATCCTCGACGGGAATCCGAATACCATCCTTCCCGGCGAACTCGAAGCCAAGGCCGCCCGTCGCACCGAGGAGGCGGGTGGCTTGCTCTTCACGGATGCGGAAGTCGACGCGTTCAATGCCATCGCCCTTAAGCTCGGGCACGCTCCGCTATCTGTCATCGGAAAGGCGGATTGATCCAATTCCACGTTATCCATGTCTTCCTTCATTCATAAAGACTTTCTGCTTCGTGGCGAAGCGGCACGGAACCTCTATGCCAGCTACGCGGCGGATCAGCCGATCTTCGACTATCACTGCCATCTCTCGCCCAAGGATCTGGCAGACAACCGTCGTTTCAAGAACGTGTATGAGATCTGGTTGGAAGGGGATCATTACAAGTGGCGCGGGATGCGGCTGAATGGAATGAGCGAACGCTTCTGCACCGGCGATGCCTCGCCGCGTGAGAAGTTCATGGCCTTCGCGGAAACCATTCCCAACGCACTTCGCAATCCGCTGTATCATTGGACGCATCTCGAACTGGCGCGCCACTTCGGGATCCACGAATTGCTTTCGCCCGCGACGGCGGAGGGAATCTGGGAAAAGGCGAACGCGATGCTCGCCCAAGATGAGATGTCGAGCTGGGGGATTCTGGAAAAATTCCAGGTGAAATTCATCGGCACCACGGATGATCCGACGGATTCACTGGAGCATCATGCGCGGCTCAAAGATTCGGATTGCCCGGCAAAAGTCGCTCCGAGTTTCCGCCCGGACAAAGCGCTGCAAGTCGGCAATGCCGAAGGATGGAACACGTGGGTGGATGCGCTTGAGGCCGCTGCCGGCGCCAGCGTGGATTCCTTCGGGGCGTTCAAAGCGGCATTGGAATCACGGGTCGATCACTTCGCAAAATTCGGCGGCTGCACCGCAGACCACGGGTTGGCGAGGTGCCCGCTTTCCATCGCAAGCGATGAGGCAGCGGCGCGTATTTTCGACAAGGCGAGATCGAAGCAATCGCTTTCCGTCGATGAGATCGAAGGGTTTGCGGGAAATATCATGGCTTTCCTCGGCGGGCTCTACCATCAGCGTGGTTGGGTGATGCAATTGCACCTTGGCGCGATCCGTAATGTGAACGGCGATCTTTTCAATAAAGTCGGAGCCGATGTGGGTTGCGACTCCATCGGAGACGCTCAACAGATCCCGGCGCTCGCCCTTTTGCTCGGTGAGCTTTCCGCGCGGGGTGAACTGCCGAAAACGATCCTCTACAACCTGAATCCAAAGGACAACTACGCCTTCGCCACGATGTGCGGGAATTTCGCGGAGGAGGGGATTCCCGGGAAAGTCCAGTTCGGCAGCGGGTGGTGGTTCCTCGACCAAGCGGAGGGCATGCAGTGGCAGATAAATGCGCTATCCAACCTCGGTCTGCTCTCGCATTTCGTCGGCATGCTGACGGATTCGCGCAGCATGATGAGCTTCCCGCGCCACGAATATTTCCGGCGCCTGCTTTGCCAATTGCTCGGCGACGACATGGAGCGCGGGGCGATTCCCAACGATACGGAAATGGTCGGGGCGATGGTGAAAAATATCTGCTACGGCAACGCGGCGAGATTCTTTGATCAAGCTGAGTTGATTCACTGAACAGGGTGGTGCGGATTGTTCTTATGAAGGTAAGCTCCCAAGCTGAAACCCACCTCCAAAAAATTTTGATACGATGAGAGAAAGATACAAGAGACGATTCATGGCGACGGTTTGCTCCTCTGTTTTGGTGGCAGGTGCCGCATTTTCAGAAGACGAGACGGGTGACTATCGGCGGGGGATGACCTTGGTAACGCCAGCGGAGGGGTGGCGCGAGGCCTTGCCATCCGGGAACGGAAAAATCGGTGCGCTGGTCTATGGATCGATTAGTTCAGAACGCGTCCTCTTCAACCACAACGAGCTTTGGTATGGTGGCAAAATCCCGGTGCTGCCCGATCTTTCCGCAGAGCTTCCGGTGGTGCGCGGGCTCCTGGATGAAGGCAAATACTTGGAGGCCAACGGGCATTATCCTTCGAAGATGAAAGCTGCCGGTTTCGATGGGAAGAACGCTGTCTATCATCCGGCCTTTGACATGTTGGTATCGACCGAGACCGAGCTGATGTTCGAGGACTACTCGCGCACCCTCGATTTCGAGAGCGGCGAGGCGAAGGTGAAATGGCGGGATGGTGATACGCATTTCACAAGATCCCTGTTTGTTTCGATCCCGGATGATGTCTCGGTCATGTCGATACGGGCGGACAAGGCGGGTTCCGTGAGCGGCGCGGTTACCTTAGATATCCACGATCTGATGGATGCTTTGGCGCAGAATGGTTCAACCATGGATCCCGGTTTCACCTACCAGACCACGGCATCCGATGGTTTCGTAGAATTCCGAGCCGATGGTTCGGATGGTGGGGAGTTCGGAGGGGTGGTGCGGGTTTATGTGGATGGCGGGGAGAGCGCGTTGGAAGGCGAGTCGATCAGTTTCAGCTCGGCGGATGAAGTCACGCTCGTGGTCGGTTTTTATGCGAACGAGCCGGGAGATGTGGCGGTGCCGCGTTTGAAAAAACAGCTGGGTGAACTCGGCGGGGATTACGATGCGCTGCTGACCAAACACGATGCGCTTCATCGTGAGAGGTTCAATTCCATGGGGCTGACCCTCAACACCGGAGGCAAACGCGATACTCCCAACGAAGTCCTTTTGCTCGAGGCCTATCAAGGCAAGCCTTCGAATGAGCTTCTGGAAAAACTTTTCGACTACGGCCGCTACCTGCTGATCTCCAGCAGTAGGGCAGGGGGCTATCCAGCGAACCTCCAGGGCATCTGGAACGGTGACTATGCCCCCCCATGGTCTTCGCTTTACGGAAATAACGAGAACCTCCAAATGAGCTACTGGCAGGGGCTTCCGGGAAATCTGGAGGAGTCGATGATGGCCTTCTACGACTACTTCGATGCGCACCTCGACGAGTTCCGCACCAATGCGAAACAGCTCTACGGCTGCCGGGGGATCTTTATTCCGCCCTTCATGTCGCCGGATTCCGGGATCATGCGTCACACCGCTCCCCACGTGGTCTACTGGACGGATGCCGCCGGTTGGCTGGCGACCTTTTACAACGACTACTACCTCTTCACCGGTGACCGGGAGTTCCTGGAAAAGCGGGCAATCCCGTTCATGGAGGAGGTCGCGCTGTTCTACGAGGACTTCATCGTGAAAGACGCGGAGGGCAAGAATATGTTCTATCCATCGCAATCACCGGAGAACGAGCCGGCGGACAAGGTGGTGATCGATCCGAAGACGGGACGCAAAACGCACATCAAGGTGCAAATCAACTCGACGATCACGGTGGCGATCGCGAAGGAGGTGCTGACAAACCTGATCCGTTCCTGCGAGTTGCTCGACATCAAGCCGGACGATGTGGCGAGGTGGAAGGCGCTGCTCGCCGACATGCCGGAGTATGAGATCAACGAGGACGGTGCGCTCAAGGAGTGGCTGCATCCCGATTTTAAGGACAACTACGAGCACCGCCACCAATCGCACATCTATCCGCTGTTCCCGGGATTCGAGATCCGGGAGGAGACCGAGCCGGAGCTCTACAAGGCCGCCCGGGTCGCGATCGAGAAGCGCCTGCGCATCGGCCTGAAATCCCAGACCGGTTGGTCGCTCGCGCACATGGCGAATGTCTGGGCGCGGCTGGGTGAGAGCGAGAAGGCGATGGAAACGCTGGGCATCCTGGCCCGGGTGTCCGTGGGTAAGAATTTCTTCACCTATCACAACGACTGGAGGAAGATGGGCGTCACCATGGACTTCGGTTGGGGGCGCACCGCTCCTTTCCAGATGGATGCGAACTTCGGGATTCCGGCGGCGATCATCGAGATGCTCTGCGGTTCCGAAGCCGACATGTTACGGCTTTTCCCCGCGCTTCCCGAGGAATGGGCGCAAGGCGAATTCCACGACATGCTGACCCGGGCAGGGGTGCGGATCTCCGCGAAATGGGACATGGCCGCGAAGAAGATCGAGCTAGATTTGGTCGCCGAAAGGGATACTGAATTCGACATCAAGTTCCCCGGTGAGCTTTCCAAACTCGAATGCAGCGAGGCGGATCGTCTAGGTGAATCCGGGCATGGTCCGAGCTACCGTTCGCTCAAGATGAAGAAAGGCGACAAGCTCCACATCTCCGCCGTGCTTCGCTAGGGGATGTTAAAAAATTGCTATCCCCAATTTTAATGCTTTTTCACCGCTGCCTGTAGTGGATCGTAGAAGCATGTCAGTTTTGAAAAACCATCGGCCGCTGTCCAAGCGCGGCCTCACTGCGTGGATGGTATCCGCATGCTTTGCTCTGTTACTTTCGGGAAATCAAAAAGCTTCTGCCGAGGTGGATTGGGAGGACTTCCTGTCGCGTCATGATCTGGTTTGGGATCGTGCACCGCAGGCGTGGTATGAAGGGCCGTTCACCGGAAACGGCATGCTGGGATCGACTTTTCACCAACTCGATGCCAAACGCATCCGCATCAGCGTGGGACGTTCCGATGTGGAGGAACATGGCAACTCCAACGAGCCGTTTCTCCGTAGGGCGCGCCTGCCGATCGGGTATTTCATCCTGAAAACACAAGGAAAGATCACCGGCTTCGAAGGTCGGTTGGATCTTTATAACGCGGAGGTGAAAGGGCGTTTGACGACCGAGAAGGGTCACATCGACCTGACAGGACTGACGCACAACGAAGACATGGTCATCGCCTATGAGTGCAAGCCTTCTGAGGGTGAAGCAGGTTTTACGATCGAGTGGCAGCCGCTCGAGGCGATCCCACCCGCCCGCAAGCAAGCGGATGAGGAGGTCGCGAAGAAGGGGAAGAAAGCCAATCCGACGCGCATCAAGTGGCACAAAGCTCCCTACAAATACAATCCGGCTCCGGTGGTTTCCAAGCAGGGGGACTATCACATCTGCCGCCAGGATCTGGTCATGGGTGGCGAGACTGGGACTGCATGGATCATTCGTGAGATCGCAGATGGCGGAAAACTCCTACTGGCTTCCATTGAGCACAGCTTCCCGGAGAAGACGGCGGTGACGGATGCCGTGGCGCATCTTGAGGCGGTGAAGGATGAAAGCTTTGCCGATTTCACCACCCGTCACCGCTCATGGTGGCATGCGTATTACCCGAAGAGTTTCCTGAGCATCGATGATACGGAGATGGAAGGGTTCTACTGGATCCAGGTTTACAAATTTGCGTCCGGCGCACGGAAAGGGCGCGCCTACATGGATACGATGGGGCCGTGGATCACGGAGGACACGGCATGGGCGAACGGTTGGTTCGATCTCAACACCCAGCTTTCCTACTGGTTCCTCACCACCGCGAACCGGATGGAAGTCGCTGAGAGTTTGTTCACGAAGATGGACGAGAGCTTCGATGTCTTCGTCGCGAACATGCCGGCGAAATACAAAGGCGAGGCGGCGGCAATTTCCAGCATCGCCCCCCAGACATTCATCAGTCCCTTCGGTGAAAAGCTCGGCTTCATGGGAGACTTCACATGGCTCTGCCATGACTACTGGCTGATGCTGCAGCGCACGATGGACGAGGAGCGCACCGAGGAGAAATTCTTCCCGCTGCTCAAGAAGGCGGTAAACACCTACATCTTCAACATGGTCGAAGGCGAGGATGGGCTGATCCATTTGCCCGAAACGCGTTCCCCGGAATACGGCGGCGGCATCGACTGCAACTACAACATGGCGCTGTTCCGCTGGGGCACGGAAACCCTGATCCACATCGCCGAGCGGTATGGCATTGATGACCCTCTGCTGCCTAAGTGGAAAGACATCGCGGAGCGCTTGGCTCCGTTTCCTGTGGACGAAACGGGATACATGGTCGCTAAGGATTTCCCCTTGGACAAAGGCCACCGCCACTACTCCCACCTGCTGATGATCTATCCGCTCATGCTGGTGGACGTGGAGCAGGAGGGAAAACGCGAACTCATCGCGAAATCGGTCGATCACTGGACCGGACTTTTCGAGAAGGACGACGGAGGCACCGGATATTCTTACAGCGCCGCTGCGGCGATGCATGCGCTCCAAGGCGATGGTGAAAAGGCCGCCTCCTACCTCGATGTGTTCATGCGCATGCATGAGATTTTCCCGAAGAATCCCACCCGTATCCACGGCACTACGATGTATACGGAGACCAACCGCATGCAGCCGGTGACCGAGACGCCGTTTTCGCTCTGCGACTCCCTGCAGCAGATGCTTCTGCAGAGCTGGGGCGGAAAAGTGCGGGTTTTCCCGGCAGTTCCTGAGGCGTGGAAAAACATCAGCTTCGATGGCTTTCTCGCTGAGGGTGGTTTTGAGGTCGGCGCGGTTCGCAAGGACGGCAAGACCCAGTTCATTTCCATCAAAAGCCGGGCTGGTGAACCCTGCGTGCTCTCTTCGGATTTGACCGGCAGAGTCCGCGTCGAAGGCATCCCTGAGGATAGGGTGAAATCCTCGGAGGACGGCATTTTCCAGATCGATCTCCGCGCCGGGGAAGAGGTCGTGCTGTTTGCTGAAGGTGTCGACGGCAAGGCTTCGGTGGAGCCGGTTGAGGCGAACCCAGACGCATTGAATACCTTCGGCTTGCAGTAAATGTGATAGTGACGGGCTCCGCGGACCGTAGGTAGGTAGAGACCTATGAAACGATTCCTTTTGAGCCCCGCTTTCCTGCTTTCCGCCTCGGCAATGTTCTTCTCCGTGGCACACGCCGCGGAAACCTCTCCGAACATCATCGTCATCCTCGCCGATGACCTCGGTTATGGAGACGTGCAGCGGCTCAATCCCGAGCGGGGCAAGATCGCCACCCCGCACATGGATCAGCTGGCGGCGGAGGGCATGGTTTTCACGGATGCACATACGTGTTCCTCGGTCTGCACGCCGACCCGATACGGCTTGATGACGGGGCGCTACAACTGGCGCTCGAAGCTCCAGAAGGGTGTCCTGTATGGTTTTGGGACTCCACTCATCCCCCAGGATCGCCTCACGGTTCCCGCGCTTTTGAAAAAGCAGGGATACAACACCGCGATGATCGGGAAATGGCATCTCGGCTTGGATCTCCCGACGACCGGAGGAGAAGCGATCAACGAAAAGGGACTCACCAACGTCGACTGGAATGGAACCATCGGCGGCGGCCCGGCCGATCTGGGTTTCGACTATTTCTTTGGAATTTCCGCATCGCTGGACATGCCGCCCTATGTCTACATCGAGAACCGAAAATTTCTGGGCGAAGGCACCGTGTTGAAATCCTTTCCGCGCAAAGGAGTGGCCGAAAAGGACTTCGAAGCCGTGGATGTCCTCGACAAACTTACGGAGAAAACTCTCGGATTCATCGCTGAGCAGAAGGAAGGTACGCCGTTCTTCGCCTACATGCCGCTGCCATCGCCGCATACCCCGATCGTTCCCACTGAAGAGTGGAAAGGGAAAAGCGAAGTCGGTCGCTACGGCGATTTTGTGATGCAGACGGATGCCGTGATCGGGAAGGTCGTCGATGCCATCGATGCTGCCGGATTTGGTGATAACACCCTCATCATCGTCACCAGCGACAACGGCTGCTCCAAGGCGGCTGGCATCGGGGCGCTTGAGAAAAAAGGACATTACCCGAGCGCTCAGTTCCGTGGTTCGAAGGCGGATCTGTGGGATGGCGGGCATCGCGTGCCCTTCATCGTGCGCTGGCCGGCACAGATCGATCCGGGTTCGGAAAGCGAAGCCCTGATCTGCCTCACCGATCTCATGGCGAGCGCAGCAGAGGTTGCCGACACTGAAATCCCTGCGGGTGCGGGTGAGGACAGCGTCAGTTTCGTCCCTGCGTTCACGGGCGGTCAGATCGTTTCCTCACGCGAGGGCATCATCCACCACAGCATCGATGGGAACTTTGCCTACCGTCAGGGGAAATGGAAACTGCTGCTCGCCAAAGGCTCAGGTGGCTGGACTTCTCCGACTGAGAAACAGATGCCGAAAAGCAGCCCCAAGGCGCAGCTCTATGACATGGAGGCGGATCCGGGCGAAACCCAGAACCTCTACGAGAGCCATCCCGAAGTGGCCGCCCGTCTTCTTGCCCAACTGGAATCCGATGTCGCCGCTGGGCGCAGCACCGACGGGGCGCCTGCCTCCAACGATGTCGATGACATCAAGCTCTGGAAATAGTCCGGCGGATTCTCCGCTGGGTTAGGCCGGAGTTGCGCTTGAGCTGACGGATGCTCACGCTCCGCCGCGTGGAGATCGATCAGCGTTGGTTTAAAGTTCTGCCGGGTGCGTTGCTCTGCGCGTTGCTGTGGGGCAGTGCCTTTCCGTGCCTGAAAACGGTTTACGCGATCTGGGATACACAGGGATTTGAGCCAGGGCTAGGGGATTACTGGTGGTTTGCCGGGGTGCGCTTCACCGTTGCGGGGGTGGCGTTGCTGCTGCTTTCACGAAATCCATGGCGGGACATACGCAGCGGCCCGAAGTCCCACCTTCTCACCATGTCGCTGACCCAGACCTTCGGGCAATACCTGCTGTTTTACTACGCGATTGCCGTGGCCAGCGGAAGCCTCACAGGGCTGCTTGTTTCAAGCGGGAGTTTCTGGTGGGTTATCCTCGCTCCATTACTTTCCCATGCACCAAAGCCGAGCCGCGGGCAATGGATGGCGTTGCTGCTGGGGGCGGTAGGTATCACCCTAGCGATCGCCAAACCTGGAGCCGGAGCGGGGCAACCCTTGCTCGGTGCCATGCTAATGATCGGCGCCAGCGCTATGGGTGCCATCGGCATCATCGAGTTTGGGAAAATGGGCAAGCGCATTGGCGCGCGGGCGGCCACCGGATTCTCGCTCGCGCTCGGTGGTGTGCTCCTGCTGCTTGCTGGGGCGGGGTCGTTCGGGCGGGTGAGCGAGTTGTTGGGCGATCCCATCGTGCTCCTCATCACCTGTTGGCTTAGCTTCGTTTCAGCCGCCGCCTTCGCCTTGTGGAACCACCTCTCCACCAAATTCCCCGTGCCCCTGCTGGCCGGCTACCGCTTCCTAATTCCCCTCTGCGGCATGGGCGAGTCCTTGGTCTTCCTGAAAGATGAAAGCGCCGGATGGGGGTTGATCATCGGTGCATGCCTAGTGGCCGGATCACTGGTGATGATGCAGCGGGCTCGGGTTTCTGCTGTTGTGGTGAAAGCGAATCCGTAGCTTTCACCTGCCCATCCCGGCGAGAATGAACCTTTCTGCAAGTTCTTTGGTGGATTCGCTTGGCAAGCGTTGCCTAGGTGATCTACATCCGCCCGGAATGAATTTTCAGGAACCCATTGAATGGCCGGACGAAGTGGAGATGCTCGTCGATGAACTCGAAAGCGAAATGACGGAGCGTGCTCTCAGCCGCGAAGAACGTGCGCTTATGGACGTGTATGAGACTGTGCCGATCCTTGAAAGCGATGACTGCTTGCATGAGTTCTGGCAGAGCGCGATCGATCACCAACGTGTGATCAAATCTTTCGATCTCATCGGTGCGCAAGGCATTGTCGATCCCCTCAACGCCAGCCGTTGGTGCGGAACTCGCAGCGATGATCGCGGCGACTACAGCGAAACCGAAGCGGACTACCTCTCCACGATCGAAGAAGAACTCCCAGCCGGCATGGACGAACTCGTCGACCTCGTGCTTGAGTTCATCGAGGAAGAGTTGGGTTAGAGCGGGGCGCTTGCTTTAGCTGGCGTAGATGGAGACACGCCGCAGAGACATGCCGCCTGAAGACAGCTCTCCGATTTGCTGCGAACTACAGTCTGCGTTCCGTTTTGAGGGTGGCTAGGACTTCGCGAGCGAGGCGTTCGCTGTAGGAGTTGATTTTCCAATGGCCGGGGCTCCAGCCTTTGAGGAAGCGGTGGAAATCGGTCCAGGCGATCGGGAAAAGAGCGCGCCATTCCGTTTCAACGGCAGCGGGGTCGATGGTTGGGTGCTTGGTGGCGAGGGCGGCGCGGAGGGTAGCGAAGTAGTGGTCGAGGAGTTCCAACTCGCGTTTCTCACAGGCGGCTTCATCGAGGCATGAGCCGATGAAGTAGGCTACGTCCTTCATCCCGCAACCGCCGCCGACGTATTGGAAATCGACGGCAGCGACCTGGTCGCCCGTTTCGGAGAAGCAGAAGTTCGCGAGCTTGGCATCGCCGTGGACCAAGGTTTGGTAGCGAGCGTGGGTAAGGATGGCATCTATGACGGAGGCGGCGTTTTTGAGCGGGAGGTCGTCAAGGACTTGGAGTTCCTCGCTGCGGGTAGCGAGGTGCCAGTATGTGCCGGTTTCCCAAAGGTCATTGGGTTTTTCTCCCATGAAGGTGGCGTGGAAGTGGGCGAGCCAATCGAGGCAGGAATGCAGTTGGGCGGTGGAAACGGAGGAGAGGCGCACGGAGTATCCGGCGGCGTCGAGGTCTTCGAGCGCAAGGAGGATTTCACCATCGTGCTGATCGAAGGCGAGTAGTGCGGGGATGCGGCAGTCCGCGCCGCAGCGCTGGCTCCAGTGGAGATACCATGCGGTTTCGACTTGGTAGGATTTGAGTTTCCGCTGGTGGGATAGGCTGGAGTTCCAACCGCGTGGGTGGTTTGCGCTGGTGGGCATCCGGACATGCTTGGCGATAACCGTGGAGGGCGTGGTTCCTTCCAGACGTATGCGAAGGATCTGGCCGTAGCCGCTCCAGAGTTCCTGAATGAGCTCCTCGGCTTCCATCGCAGAGGCACCGGTGGCGGAGCAGATGGTGGCCTGGAAACGAGGATTCAGATCGCGGGTCATTGGTAGACAACGTTAGCTAAATTGGAGCGCCAAATTTGTTAATGGGTTTCCCTGTCACTCGGCTGGTTCTCGAGCTGCTGCAGCATCGCCCTGAGGTCATCGGGTGTCACTGGCTTGACCATATGGAAATCAAAACCCGCCTCCGTGGTGCGGCGTCGGTCTTCCGCTGCCCCCCATCCGCTTAGGGCGATGATCACCACATCGGGGTTCATCTGGCGGATCTGACGCGCAGCCTCAAATCCGTCCATCACCGGCATTCCAAGATCGAGGAACACCACCTGTGGATGAAACTCCCGCGCCAGATCCACTGCCTGTGCACCATCATAGGCGACGGCGGTTTCCATGCCTTCCAATTCGAAGAACAATGCCACTACGTCCGCCGTATTTCTGCCATCGTCGGCCACCAGCACCCGCGACGGACGCAGGGGTTTTCGACTTTTCGTCACGGATGAGGATGTCTCCGCTGTGGTCGCAAGCTCGAAGTGCAGGTAGGGCAACAGCACATGAAACTGGCTGCCGCAACCTTTCCCTCCGCTGGTCATGGAGACACTGCCGCCATGCATTTCCGTTAGCGTTTTCACCAAAGTCAGCCCGATGCCAAGACCGCCATTCTGTCCGCTCTGAACCTGCTCGAAGAGTTCGAAAATTTGGTCCTGAGATTTCTGATCCACTCCTTCGCCATCGTCCGATACGGTAATTCGCACCATCTCATCGGATTCGATCACGGCTTCTAACTCGATATGTCCTCCCGGTGGCGTGAATTTCACGGCGTTGGAAAGCAGATTAGAAATCACTTGGGCGATACGCTGGTGATCCGCCTCCATTTCCACCGTCCCGGCAGGGAATCGACGGGCAAATCCATGACCCGCCGCCTCCATTGCGGGGGCGACAGTTTCCACGGCGGTTTCGAAGATCTTCTCCAACGACACACGAGTTTTGCTGAGCGAAATTTTCCCGGTTGATACCCGTGAGACATCTAGGAGGTCGTCGATCAGTCGGCTCATCTGCCCCACTTGGCGATTGAGCATCGGGACTACATGATCGATCAGCGCAGGATCTCCCTTCGAATGTGCCAGCAGATCCACACCGATCAGGACAGGAGCCAGGGGGTTGCGGAGTTCGTGCGCCAGGGTTGCCAGAAAGACTTTTCGTTGTCGTTCGGATTCTTGGAGGTTCGCGATCTTGCGGCGCTCCGTCATGTCGCGGGTGATTTTTGCAAACCCTATCAACTCCTGATCCGCGCTGTAGAGTGCGGTTAGCACCACATTCCCCCAGAACTGGGATCCATCCTTGCGCACCCGCCAACCTTCGGCTTCTGCAGAGCCGTCCTGCACAGCCTTGCGCATCAATGCCATCGGCTTGGTTGAGCGCACATTTGCTGGATAGAAGGTGCTGAAATGCTTACCAAGAATTTCCGAGTCCTCGTAGCCTTTCAGCCTGCGTGCGCCGGCGTTCCAGCTCATGACGTGTCCTTCGGGATCGAGCATGAAGATCGCGTATTCCACCACATTTTCGATCAACAGGCGGAAGCGCTCCTCGCTTTGGCGCAGCGCCTCCATCGCGATTTTCTGCTCGGTAAGATCCCGCGTGATCTTCATGAAACCTTGCAGCACTTCGTCGTCGTCCTTGAGCGCGGTGATTGTAACATCCGCCCAGAAGCGTTTGCCATTCTTGCCGTATCTCCAGCCCTCTGTGGTGAAATGTCCCTCCGCCTCAGCGATCACCAGTTCCTGTCCGGGAAAATCTGTTGCCCGGTCTTCCTCCGAGTAAAACCGGGAGAAATGGGATCCGATGATTTCCTCCGCCTTGTAGCCCTTGATGCGTTCCGCACCCCGGTTCCAGTTCAGGATGATTCCCTCAGGGCTCATCGTGAACATGGCGTAATCCACCACCGAATCGACCAGCTTGCTGAATAGATCCGAGTTCAGGTTCGAGAGGAGCCTTGGATCTGGATTTTGCATTACTGTATCTGAACGTCATCCGCCTCTTGCGTCAATCGCACTCTCCCTGACTCGAAGGCGAGGCGCTGGGTCACTGAGTTCCCTCTACCTTAGGTCACGTGTGTGAGATGGGGCCAATGTGGGAGTATAGAGGGAGATCCGGTTGCTGTAGGGCATCTCCAGATGCGGACAAAAGTCCGAGTTCCTTTTACGCGTCCAGCCTGAGCGCGGCTTTCTGAGCGGCGGATTTGGCTTCGGTTTTTATCTCGTCGGAAGAGGCGGTGAGGCGCATGCCGACGGGTTTGGAAACGCCGAATTCCTCCATGGTCACGCCATACATCACATCGGCGCGAGCCATGGTGCGTTTGGAGTGGGTGACGATGATGAACTGGGATTTGTCGATGAAGCGGTCGAGGACTTTGACGAAGCGGTTGATGTTCGATTCGTCGAGCGGGGCGTCGAGCTCGTCGAGCACGCAGAAGGGGCTGGGCTTGATCATGTAGATCGAGAACAGGAGTGCGACGGCAGTCATGGAGCGCTCGCCACCGGAGAGCAGGGTGATCGACTGGAGCTTCTTTCCGGGTGGTTTCGCAATGACTTCGATACCGGATTCGAGCGGGTCGGATTCGTCGAGCAGGGTGAGGTCGGCCTGACCTTTTTCGCCGAAGAGTTCCTTGAACATGTCGCGGAAATTGATGCGGACTTGGGCGAAGGTTTCGGAGAAGCGGCGTTGGGTTTCCTCGTTGATGCGTTCGATGACCGAGAGCAGTTCGGTCTTGGAGGAGACCAGGTCGTCGTGCTGGTTGCGGAGGAAGTTGTGGCGTTCTTCGAGTTCGTCGTATTCCTCGATGGCGTCGACGTTGACCGGGCCCATCGATTCGATCTTGCGTTTGAGGTCGTGGACGAGGGTTTCGACGTGTGACCAGTTGGGTTCTCCCGGGGTGTCCTGGATTTCCGATTCATCGGATGCGGCGGGGGATGCCTGCGGCGGTCCTTCTTCATCGTCACCGGAAGCGTTTTTGGCTTTGCGCGAGGTCAGGGTCGCGAGCAGTTGATGGGCATCCGGCTCGAAGGTGGCGAGGGTGATCTGGTGGCGGTCTTCGGTGGCGGTGAGGAGGTTCTCGAGGCGGAGGTCGAGCTTGGTGGCGGCGATTTCCTCGCGGCCTTTCTGCTCATTGGTGGCGGCGAGTTCCTTGCGGATGCGGGAGAGTGCGATTTCGGCTTCCTCGATCGTGGAGAGCAGTTGGGTGCGGCCTTCGGCCTTTTCGGCGAGGACTTGCTGGAGGTCTTCGGATTCGATCTTGGAGTCCTCCGCTTGGGCGGCGAGGGAGGCGTTTTCATCGGCGGCTGCCTGGATGCGGGCGGTGAAGTTTTCGATTTCCGCTTCGCGGCGGATCGCGACTTCACGCAGCTCCGAGAGGCGCGCCTCCATCGGGCGTTGTTGTTCCTCGGCGGCCTGCTTGGCGCGTTTCTCGACCGCGAGGTTGGTGCGCAGGTCGTTGAGCGAGGTGTTGAATTCCTGCTCGCCGGCGATCGCGGCGTCGAGCTGTGACTGGAGGGCGCGGGTCTCATCTTCGATGGCTTCGAGGCGCTCGCGTGAGGCCGCGAGTTCCGACTCGATGGACTGGCGGGAGTCAGCGGCGGCAGTTTCGCGTTTCTCCAGTTCGGAGCGTTCCCAGCGGACGTTTTCGATGCGGGTGTTGAAGTTTTCGACTTCCTTCGAGGCGAGGGAGAGCTGACCTTGGAGGGTGGAGAGCTCGACCTTCTGTTTCTGGAGGCGCTCGCGGGAGACCTCGACGGCCTCGCGGTGGGCTTCGAGTCCGGCTTCGAGGTTGGCGACCAGGGTGCGGGCCAATTCGTCGGCCTGCATGAGGGATTCGACTTCCTTTTCGAGGGTGCGGACTTCGTTTTGGCGTTCGAGGAGGGAGGTGGAGGCGCCGGATGCGGCACCGCCTTGGATGGTGCCTTCGGGAGAAAGCATTTCACCGGCGAGGGTGACGAAGGTGAGGGTGGAGTAGTCGGCGCGGAGCGAGAGAGCGGTCTTAAGATCCGGGACGATCAGGGTTTTTTCCAGCAACTGCTCGATGATGGCGACGACCTGTGGCTCGGACTTCACCTTGTCGAGTGCCCATGCGGTGGCTCCCTGTGGGAGAGTTTCGACCTGGGTGCCGGAGGCTTTGGGGATGAGGTTTTTCGGAAGGATCGCGGCTTGGCCGAGTTTCTTTTCGGTGAGGCGTTCGATCAGGGTTTCGGCGATGGCGGAGTCCGAGACGAGGACGGTCTGGAGCTTGGCACCGAGGGCGGCTTCGATGGCGCGGGCGGCGGAGTCATCGGCTTGGATAAAGGAGGCAAGCACGCCTTCGATGGCGGGCTTGAACTCGTCCGGGGAGTCGAGGCCTTTGAGCAGGCTCTGGGTGCCTTTGGCAAAACCTTCGCCGGATGCGACGAGTTGCTTCACCGCATCAAGGCGGGCGGAGCGTTGGGCGAGGACTTTGTTCGACTCGGTGGCGGCCTTGCGTGCGGAGTCGAGATCGCCGCGGGTGTGTTGGTGGGTGCGTTCGGCGGATTGGAATGCTTCCTCGAGGTCGGTGAGCTTGTCGCCGGTTTCGCTGACGAGCGCGGAAATTTCGGACTGCTGGGCGATGTGTTCCTCGACGCCGATGTTCAGGCGCTGCTCTTCATCGGCGAGCTGGCGAGCGCGGTCGCGGTTGCCTTCGAGTTGGGCGAGGGCGGACTCGATCTTCGCCTGCATCGAGGCGATCAGTGTCTGGGACTTGTTTGCCTCGGCACGCGAGGAGCGGAGGGACGCCTCAAGGCTGGCGCGGGATTCGCGGGCGGCGAGGGTTTGCTCTTCCTGTTTCTGCAGTTCCAGTTCCTGCTCGGCGATGCGGCGTGTGAGTTGGTCGAGGGCTTCGTTGGCCGCGGTGAAATCATATTCCTGCTGGGCGAGTTTTTCGCGGGTCGCAGCGATGTCCGAATGGTTCTGCGAGATCCGCCCTTCGAGCTCGGATTTGCGCTCGTTGTTGAATGCGATGCGTGCCTGGGCGGCGGCGAGGGCGTTCTGGTGGGTGTTGAGTTGCTGGCGGAGCTCGGCGAGTTCGGATTCGAAAAGGCGGGCGGCGGAGCGTGCTTCGGAGACCGCCTCTTCCTTTTCGGGGAGCTGGCGCTCAAGGTGGGAGTCTTGGGCGTCGAGCGAGCGGATCGAGTTGGTGAGCTCGGCGCGCTCGCCGGTGATTTCCACGTAGCGTTTGTGGGCGAGGTGGGTGTCGAGGACGCGGTGGTCGGTGGAGAGGGATTGGAAACGGCGGGCTTTGGCGACCTGACGTTTCAGGGAATTCATGCGGCGCTCCTGCTCGGCAAGGACATCGGAGACGCGGAGCAGGTTTGCTTCGGTGTATTCGAGTTTGCGCAGAGCGTCCTTTTTCTCGCGTTTGAACTTGGTGATGCCTGCGGCTTCCTCGAAGACCGCGCGGCGTTCCTCGGGCTTGGAGGAGAGGATCTGATCGATCTGACCCTGAGCCATGATGGAGTAGGCGGTGCGGCCGATGCCGGTATCCATAAAGAGGTCGTGGAAATCGCGCAGGCGGCAGAGCGTGCCGTTGAGGCGGTATTCCGAGCGGCCGTCGCGAAAGACTCGGCGGGTGATCGCGACTTCGTTGAAATCGACTTTGAGGGATTCCTCGCAATCCGCCATGGTGAGGGTGACCTCCGCCATACCGAGGGGTTTGCGTTTTTCGGTGCCGTTGAAGATGACGTCGGCCATTTCCCCGCCGCGGAGGGCTTTGGCGGAGGTTTCCCCGAGCACCCAGCGGATCGCATCGACCACGTTGGACTTGCCGCAGCCATTGGGACCAACGATGCCCGTGACGCCTTGGGCGAATTCGAACACGGTCTTGTCGGCGAAGGACTTGAAGCCTTGGATTTCGAGGGTCTTGAGGTACATGCGGATGTGTGGCCAGATTTCGGAAACCCGAGTCCAGAAGGGATGCGGATTAAGCAGAACTTACGTGATTCTCCGGTGAAAACAAGCTGGGACTGCGCGAAATCGCTAGATGTAGTGGTGAAATCGTTGTGAATATCCTATATGTGGTATTTTTCGATGGTTCGTAAAAGTTAAGGAAATTGTCAGTTCGGCGAACATGGTGGGACGTTGTGGTGCATCCTTGCGGGGGCTTTTCGCTTGCTGAAATGGATGAGGATGCTAGGTCTGAGGGCTAATGTTCAGGGCGGATACGCGAACCCAGGCGTGTTTCAGATGGGTGATGATTTTCGTAACGACGCTGTCCGCGTGCGGATCATTGTGCGCGCAGGCACCGGAGGATCCTCAGTTCGATCCATCGGATGTCTATTTCCAAGCGTATCTGGATGTTCGCGCAGCTGAGCAGTTAGAGAAGGATGGTGACTATGTGGGGGCGCTGCGGAAGTTTGATAGCGCGGCGAAGCTTTTCGAATCGGTAGCGAGATTTTATCCGGAATGGAAAGCGGGTATGGTGACCAACCGTCGCGAGTTGACTGCCAAAGCGATGGATACGGTGCGCACCAAGGCAGGGGAGCAGATTCAAAAGGATCAGGGAGTCATAGCTGAGCTCGAGGGAGGACAGAAGATGGGAGTGGATCCGAGGGATAAGCCGAATGCACCGGTTGAAATCAAGCCGTTGCCGGAAGCGAAACCGCCGGAGAAATTGGGTCTGGCCGACAGGCAGCCATCACCCGCGCCGCGAGATGAGCCGGCACCGCTAAGGCCTTTGGAAATAACTCCGGTGAAACCCTTGCCGCCGAGTGTGTTGGATGTCGATCCATTGCAAGCGAGGAGGCTCAAAGAAGCCGAGGCGGAGGTTGCTCGATTGAAAGATCTTATTTCCAAGGCGGATCCACGAAGCAACGAGGCGATGCGCAATGCCTCGCGGATCGAGGATCTCCGGAAGCAGAACGAAACACTCGAACGGAAGTTGAGGGAGGCGCAAGCAAACGGTCAGTCGGAAAGCGAAGCACAGGCGCGTGCAGAGATTGCGAGGTTGAAAGATCAGATCGCCAATGCGGATGCGCGCAGTAACGAAGCGATGCGCAATGCGACCCGGGTGGGTGATTTGACCACGCAAAATGAAATATTGGAACGGAAGTTGCGGGCCGCCGAGGCGGATGCACGTTCGTTGCGGTTGCAGATGGCGGCTGCTCCGGTGCGTGGGGAAGTGGAGGCATTGAATGGCCAGATCGCGGAGCTTGACCGGCAGCGTGAAGCGATGGGGAAAGCATTGCGCAGCAGCCGCGGCGATCACACCGATGCGCTTGCAAAAATCGAGATCCTCGCCGCGGACATGGAGATCATGCAGCAGCAGGCGAAGGAACTGAGGCAGAAAGAGGCAAATCTAGAGCGCGATCTGAAGACCGAGCGTGAAGTTTCAAACTCGGTGGTGGCTGGGCAGCGGCGGCAGATCGAGGGTCTGGAAAAAGCTTTGGAGGAAAAGTCGGTGGAGCTCAGCAAGGCGAACGAACAGATCGCGGGGCTGAAGCTAGAGCTGGACGAAAGCCAAGCAGCTTATGCCGAGCTGCGCGAGGAGCGTGACGGCCTGCTGGTGGAGAAAGAGCAGATGACGGCCCTCCTGAAACTCAACGAAGAAGGCCGCATCGAGCAACTCATCGAGCAGAACATGGGCTTGGCGAAATCCCTGCGTGAGGCGAACGAGAAGGTCGATCGTCTGAATCTCGATAACAATGCCGCGAAGGACGATGTGGTGGCCGCGCTGCGCGACCTCGCGATGGCCAAAAGCCAGATCAACCGGCTGAAGCAGGAAAAGGACGCCCAAGACAAGCGCTTGCAGGAATTGACAGCGAGGCTTGAAAACGAAGAGTCAGCTCTCGCCAACGGAGCAGTCGAGGCAGATCCCGAAGAGGTGGAGATGCTGCGTGAGGTGATCAAGCGTCAGCTGCTGGTGCAGGAGCGCCGCAGGCAGGCAAGGGAGCTACTGGTCGAGGCCGCGCAGGATCTCGGGCGCGACGACGACAGGTTGAACGAAGCGATCGAGATGTTCAGCGGGGCGGAGATCGTGCTCTCCCCCGAGGAGCAAAAACTCATCGCAGATCAGCAGGTGGACGGCGAGTTCGTTTCACCCTTCGCAAGGGACCGGGCGACGGTGCGCAGTGCGACTTCCGATCTGAACCGGGAGCTGGAAAGCTACGACAAGGCAGCGACCAAAGCATTCCTCGCGGGCAGGCTTCTGCCGACACGTGAGCTTTATGAAATGATGGTCGAGGAGCATCCGGGACATGTGCCCGCACTGTGCAAGCTCGGCGTGGTGCAGATGAAATTGAATGAGCCGATGGCCGCGGCGGAGAGCTTCCAGAAAGCGATCGAACTCGATGAGGGCAATGCCTACGCCTACCGCATGCTCGGTTACGCGACCATGAGCATGGGGGATATCGGCGCTGCCCAGCGCTTGGTGAAGAAGTCGGTGGATCTTGCTCCGGATGATGCGAAGTCCTCGGTGCTGCTCGGAATGATCTCGATCAAATTGGGCGAATTGGACGAAGCGGAATTGAATTTCAAAGCCGCGATCTCCGCCGATCCGTTGCCGAGCGAACCGTATTTCAATCTCGCGATGCTGTGCGCGAAATCCGGTAGGCTGGAGGAGTCTCGTCAGTACTATCACGATGCGCTGGAGCGCGGTGCGGTGCCTGATGCCGGGCTGGAACAGAAATACAGCAAGCTGCAATGAGACCTTTTTCCGCAAGACGTTTCCTGATGATCTCGCTGGTAGTGGCGGGCTCGCTGGGTGCGATCAGCTGCGCCAGCAAGGAGACCGATAAGGCGACACCGACCGCCGCCAAAAAGAAGGATATCGGCGATTTTATGGCGAAAGACGGCGGCTACAAGCAGGACGAGTCGGGCAACTGGGTGCCGAACTCCGATAAACGTAGTTCTTTCGACAAAAGGAAAAACTCACCCTTTTCCAAAGATAGCGCAAACCAGTCTAACGAGACCTACAAAACCGGTGACTATGCAAAAAAGTCCTGGTGGGGTAGCAAGGAATACGGGAGCAAAGAATACGCGGGCAATACCGATGGCTCGCGTTTCTCCAAAGAGGCCAAGCAGAACGGCCAAGCGGCTCGTGGCAGCAATCAGGGAGCACGCGAGAGCGGAGCTTTCGAGACCAAGACCTTGGATAGTCGGAGCGCGAGGGAGTCGAACACAGGTTCGGTCGATCGCGGATCCAGCTCGTATGTGGAGAGTGCGCGCAGTACCTATCAGGCCCCTTCGGTGATCGACTGGAAGGCGCAGAGATCGATGAGCCGCGATCAATCACGCAGCATCCTCGGCCGCTGATCAATCGGCTACCTGCCAGCGCATGATCGGGGAATTAAATCCCTCGGAAACGGCGTAGAGCGTTTTTCCGTCCCTAGAGAAAGCGACGGCTTCTGCCTGCGGGAGGGCGTGTGGCCCGAGCCCGTGGGGGCGTTTGGAAAATGCCTCCGGCCATGTTTCAGAGGTTTTTCGCTGAAACAGGAATATCCCGTAGTAGGTGAGCACGGCGGCGGTGGTGTTGTCCGGGGAGATGTCCATGCCGGTGGGCTGACTGCGGTAGGGGACGAAAGGCAACACCGGGGCTTGGATGACCACTTCGGCAATTTTCTCGGCAACGGGTGGTTGATCCTGAGGGGCGAGCGGAATGGAGAAAAGCACGCAGGGCTCCAGGCGTTTGGTGAGGATCAGGATTTTTCCTGCCAGGGCATCGACGGCAACAGCTTCGATGTCGGCCGACGCGCCATCCGGCAGAGAAAATGAGGTTTGCCATGCGATTGGGATTTCACCGGCGATGGATAGGCCCTCGGCGGGGAGGGTGGGTTCTTGGACGATGTAGAACGTGTAGATACCGCGGCGGGCGCCGTTGTCTCCGGTGTCGGCAATCAGGAGGTAGGTTTTGCCATCGACGCGGAACGAGGCGAGATCCTCCCAGTCCTTGTTTTTCGCGCCGGTGATGGAGAGCGAGCCCCGGGAGGTGCCGTCGGTGTTAGAGAGGTGGATTTCGTTGCTGGATCCGCTGTCGTTGATGATCCAGAGAAAGGACGGATCGGTGGGGGATACGGCGAGTCCGCTGGCTTCCCGAATCGCGGGGGAGCGGAAGGTAGCGGGCTTCTCCTGGACTCTTTGGAACGAGGGCTCGGCATTGACCAAGGCGGTGGTGAAGAGGAGAAGCGCGGGGATTTTACTGAGGGAGACGATGCGGTGAAGAGAATAGCGGGTGGGGCTCACTTCAAGGTGAATTGGTGGTGCGGGCTTGATCCGGCCAGCGGCTGTGGTTTTATGAAGCATGTATAAATGCCTTAGTGTGTTGATGGCCACCGTGCTGGCGGCGAGTGCCGGGGTGGGGGAGAAAATCGTGGAGGCGGCGCGCCAACAGGTAGGGGTGACGCTCACATACGATCCGGCCTACGTGAGCATGGAATATCCGGGCGGAGATGTGCCGCGGGAAAAAGGCGTCTGCACGGATGTGCTGATACGGGCGCTGCGCGATGGCTTGGAGCAGGATTTGCAGAAGCTCGTGCACGAGGATATGAAGGCGAACTTCGGCAAATACCCGAAAATCTGGGGGCTCAAAGGCACGGATCGGAACATCGATCACCGCCGCGTGCCGAACCTGATGGCTTTTTTTACGAGAAAACATGAGAAGCTCGCGCTGCCAGATGAGGCGGCGGAAGGGGACTTCAAAGCAGGAGATATCGTGACCTGCACCGTGCCGCCGAATCTTCCGCACGTAATGATTGTGAGCAATAAGACGAATGCACGGGGCCTGCCGCTGGTAATCCACAATATCGGCGGCGGGGCGCAGGAAGAGGACCGCTTGGGCGCGTTCCCGCTGACTGGGCATTTCCGTTGGAAGGAGTAGGCAGACGAGGGGAGGAGTGAATCAGAGCTTGTTTTTCTGGGGAAACCTGTGCAAGAGTCCGCGTCCCCCGCGAAAAGTCGCGGTTTTCTTTTATGGACATACCTCCTTTTTCCGAGCTCGGGCTTCCCGATGATCTCCTCGCAGCCATTGAAACCCTTGGCTACGAACGCCCTTCTCCGATTCAATGGAAATCGATCCCTCCTGCACTGGAAGGCAAGGATATCCTAGGTCTTTCTGCGACGGGTTCCGGCAAGACGGCCGCTTTCGCGCTACCTGCGCTCTCCAAAATCGACGTAAATGAGAAATACCCGCAGGTGCTGATCCTGTGCCCGACCCGCGAGCTCGCGGTGCAGGTGTGCGAAGAGGTTCACAAGCTGGGTGCGAAGATGCAGGGCCTTCAGGCGACTCCGGTTTACGGCGGTGCGCCGATCGACAGGCAGCTGCGCGCGTTGAGAAACGGTGCGCAACTGGTGGTGGGGACGCCGGGTCGTTTGCTGGATCACCTTCGCAGGGGATCTTTCGATGCGAGCCGCATCAAGATGGCAGTGCTCGATGAGGCCGACCGCATGCTCGACATGGGCTTCAAGGACGAAATGGACGAGGTGCTCGCAGCGCTTCCGAAAGAACGCCAGATTCTGTTCTTCTCCGCGACGATGAATGCGGGGGTTTCCCGTTTCATCAAGAAATTCGGCAACAGCCCGGAAGTGGTCGAGATCGAGCAGAAGGCGATGACCGTCTCGACGGTGGATCAATCCTACTTCGAAGTCCGCCAGCGCTCCAAGGTGGAGGTGCTTTCCCGTATCCTCGACATGAACCCGCCGCGCCTGGGCATCATTTTCTGCAACACCAAACGCTCGGTGGATGAGTGCACGGAAGATCTCGTTAACCGCGGCTATGCGGCGGACAGGCTTCACGGCGACATCACCCAGCAAATGCGCGAGCGCGTGCTCAAGCGCTTCCGCGACGGCGCGGTGGAGCTTCTGGTGGCGACGGATGTGGCGGCCCGCGGGCTCGACATCGATGAGATCGATATCGTCTTCAACTACGACCTTCCGACCGACCCCGAAGATTACGTGCACCGCATCGGCCGCACCGGTCGTGCCGGACGCTCCGGTCGTGCGGTGAGCTTTGTCTTCGGACGTGAAATCTACCGTTTGCAAGCGATCGAGCGCTACACGCGTCAGGTCATCAAGCGCGACAAGATCCCTTCCGTCGAGCAAGTCGAAGGACGCCGCGCGGACATCATTTTCGATACCCTCAAGGAGCGCCTGGAGACGGGCGGATTCGATTCCTATCAGGAAAACATCGACCGCCTCCTAGAGCAGGGTCACACCCCGACCGACATCGCTGGTGCATTGATCACCATGCTGCGTGAAACGAGCGGTCGTGAGGGCGAAGCGATCCAGGAAGACCGCGAGCCGCATGGCCCGCAGCGTGATTTCAAGAAAGGCCGGGAGCGTGAGCACGGCAATCGTGAGCCACGCGAACGCCGCGATTTCGGCAACGACAGGCCGGGCGGCTACGAGCGCTCCGGACCGCGTGATGCGGGTGCCATCGAAGGCGGCATGAAACGTTTGTTCATCTCGCTCGGTAAAGGTGCAGGGATCATGCCGAAGGACATCGTGGGCATGATGTATCGCGAAGCCGGCCTTCCCGATGGATCACTCGGAAGAATCACATTGTTCCCGAAACATTGTCTTGTTGACGTTCCAGAGGCCCTGGCGGATCAGGCGATCCAGAAGACGCGCAACGCCAAGCTGCGCGGCAAGACCTTCCGCATCGACCACGACCGTGGACCAAACGATTGAGCCTTTTGCTGGTCGGTGAGGGGTTCCTTCAGGTAGTTGTTTTCTAACCCATGAACGAACCGATCTTCTCCGGCTGTATTCCGGCACTGATGACCCCATGCAATGAGCGTGGGGAAATCCAATTTGACGCCCTTGTTGAAACCGCCAAGCAGTTGGTGGAAAAAGGCATGCGTGCCGTGGTCTATTGCGGCTCAATGGGCGACTGGCCTCTGCTGACCGATGCGCAGCGCCAAGAAGGCGTGCGTCGTCTGGTCGAGGCTGGCATTCCTACGATCGTTGGCACCGGAGCCCAAAATACCAAATTGGCTGCCGAGCATGCGGCGCATGCTAGGGAAGTCGGCGCGGACGGGCTGATGGTCATTCCGCGTGTGCTTTCGCGAGGAGGTTCGCCAGCGGCGCAGAAGGAGCATTTCTGCAAGGTGTTAGAAGCAGGCGGAGACCTACCTGCGGTGATCTACAACAGCCCCTACTACGGCTTCGAGACAAAAGCGGATTTGTTTTTCCAACTGCGTAAGGAGTTCTCCAGTCTGATCGGTTTTAAAGAGTTCGGCGGGGCGGATTCTCTGAGTTACGCGGCGGAGTTCATCACTAGCGGTGATGCAGGGCTGACGCTGATGGTCGGCGTGGACACCCAGGTTTTTCATGGCTTCGTTAACTGCGGGGCGACTGGAGCCATCACCGGGGTTGGCAATGCGCTACCGACCGAGATTCTGCGTTTCGTGGAGTTGGCGAAAAAGGCAGCGGCTGGAGACATGCAGGCGCGCAGATATGCGCAGGAGCTTTCCCAGGCGCTGACGGTGCTGTCGACATTCGATGAGCAGCCGGACCTCGTGCTTCATTACAAGGAACTCATGGTGCTCGAGGGCCACGAGGCCTACCGCCATCAGATGTATGGCACCGACAGTTTGAGCGCGAGCCAACGCGGTTTCCTTCACGCTCAGTGGCAGCTCTTCCGCGATTGGTGGAGCGGCTGGGACGGGCGCGCTTAGGATTTCTGTGAATGCTTCGCTCATGGCAGATTGGGGTTTCGCCTCGGTGAAATGCCGCTAGGTTCGGCACCCGATGAGCGAGAAAATGGATGTGAGTGGAAATCCCGGGCGTTATGTCTGGTTCACCACGCTCTACAATGCGCGCGCGTATTACCCCATTCTCGCGATTCTGTTCCTCGATCTCGGGCTGACGCTCGATCAATACGTGATGCTCAACATGGTCTGGGCAGCCACGATTTTCCTCTTCGAGGTGCCGTCCGGCGCGCTGGCGGATACCCTTGGCAGGAAGACTCTGCTCATCTCTGCGGCGGTGCTGATGGTCGTGGAAATGTCCTGCCTGCTCTTTGCCCCGAAGGACGGCGGGTGGGTGCTCTTCGGATTGTGCGTGGCGAACCGCCTGCTTTCCGGGCTTTCCGAAGCAGCTGCGAGCGGGGCGGATGAGGCGCTCGCTTACGATTCACTCCCCGAGGGGGAGAATGACGATCTCTGGGACGATGTGCTCGCCAAAGCGATGCGCTACCGCTCCGTGGCCTTTGTCCTAGCCATGGTGACCGGCGGACTGATGTATGATCCCTCGATCGTCAACCGCGTGCTTCCCGAGAGCATGCAGCTTTCCGTAGCCCTCGCGCACCGCCTGCCCGTAGCGCTGGTGCTGGTCCAAGGACTGGTCTGTCTCGGCATCACCCTGCGCATGGTGGAGCCTAGGAAAACCCACGATCAAGGAGTCTGGGCATCCTGCAAGAAGGCGGTGAAGCTGACCCTTGAGACAGCGAAATGGGTGTTCTCCAACCCTAGGACGCGGGTCTTCGTGCTGGTCGGGCTGTGCATCGATGCGGTGGTGAGAAACTTCGCCACGATCACCAGCCAATACTACCGCGTCATCGATCTGCCGGAGTGGTCGTTTGGGTTTATCGGCTCGGCGATTGGGCTGGGTGGCATCGTGGTGCCCGCCATCGCCACTTGGCTCAACAAGCGTTACAGCCCGCTGGCCAATCTCTCGATGATCGCCGCCATCGGCCTGTTAGGGCTTGGCGGGCTGGTGCCTGCAAATTCTTGGTGGTGCCTTATTCCGGCGATGGTGCTGATGACCTCCATGAGTTTCCTCTCCTTCACCATGAGCCGCTCGCTCAATCGTGAGTCGGAGTCTTCGAAACGCGCGACCGTGCTTTCCGTGAAAGGCCTGGCCTTCAATCTTGGCTACGGTTCCTTCAGTCTCGCGTTCTCCGGGGTGCTGGCGTCGCTGGCGGGGAAGCCGGAAGGCGAGGCATTTAAGACCGCCCTGCTTTGGCAGGTGCCGTTCTACGCCATCGTCGTTGGCGCCTCCCTTCTGTGGGGAAAATGGCTGCTTGGGCGGGCGAAAGGTTAGTTTCGTCATCTTTCAAACGGAGGATGCAGAAGTGCCTGTATTCACATTGGGATTACAGTATTTTGTCAATAGATCGATGCATTGAGCATCATGGATCAACGTTTGAAGATTTGTGGGCAGGTGCCGTGAGCACTCAATGACAGAGAAAAATAGTTCATGGGGTTGTTCGGACGGTATTTTTCTCTGGAGTCGCTCCTGCATACACGTTCAATTCATTGGGGTATAAGGAATTCGGGGCCTGTGTGCTGCTGGCCGGGGGGCAACATCAACTCCACTTCGCAAAAAGCGTGGGAGGCTCTCCTCAGGTCGAACAAGAACTTGGCAGTTCTCTATTCGGACGGCGGCAATGAAGATGGTAATGATACACCCTTTCCCAACAATGTGTTGCCCGCCAATGAAGGATCCGTTCCATCAGGTTGGAGCCGCTTTCCGCTGAAATTAACGGCAGGAAGGCCGTGGTGAATTCAAATAGGTCAGGACTCATCCGACCTTCTATCCCTGAAAACGGAGGGTTCGTTCCACTTTTCATACGCTATGAAGGCACATCGCTCTACGGGACCCGGATCTACTGCCAGAAAGGGGAAAGAAGGATCATTTTCATCAGGCCGAGTGGGATGGGCGCGGATGTTCCGTCGGTTTGTGAGATGAACCGCAAAGGCTCGAAGCTGCAGGGACACCTAACCGGCAAGATCCCAACATGAAGCAATGTGAAGGGGGGGGGAAGTTTCCTGCTTTTCTCACGCTCGGAGTGTGAATACTTTTGGACTTTCGGAGTTTATACCCACGAAGCCATGATTCCCATTTCACGCATCTCCCTCTCCTTCGTCGCATTGTTAGTTGCTCTCATGAGCATGCTCCCGGAGGCATTTGCGCAGCGGGAAAAATTCAGTGAAGGCTGGAGCTTCCACCTCGGGGATACGTCAGGAGCGAGGAAGGCAGATTTCGACGATCAGAAATGGCGTGTGCTCGATGTCCCGCACGATTGGAGCATCGAAGGGGAGTATTCGAAAGACAACCCTATGGGCGATACTGGCGGCTACCTACCTGCCGGTATCGGCTGGTATCGAAAGACCGTGGAGGTGCCCGCGGAGTGGAAAGGCAAGCATGTAGAGATCGCCTTCGACGGGGTGTTCATGAACAGCACGGTGTGGGCAAACGGGCAAAAGCTCGGCAACCGTCCCTATGGCTGGAGCTCGTTTTCCTATGACATCAGCAAGCAGGTGGCAGAGGCCTCGACCGTGACTTTTGCCGTGCGCGTGGACAACTCCCTTCAGCCCGCAGCGCGCTGGTACACCGGCAGCGGCATCTACGCGGATGTCTGGATCGATGTGAAGGAAATGGTCCACGTGCCTGCCTCCGGAGTTTTCGTGCGCACTCAGGGCGATGTCGCGAAGGTCGATACCGAGGTGGCGAATGTCACAGGCAATCCCGTTTCCGCTTCTCTCAAGACCCGCGTGCTCGATGCAGACGGCAAGGAAGTGGGAGCCGCGGATGCGGTGCTCAATGTGCCCGCTGGCGGCCGCGCGACCGGAGAGCAATCGATCATCTTGGGCGAGCCCCGGTTATGGTCGCTGGAGGATCCTTATCTCTACACCCTCGTCAGCGAGGTATGGGTCGATGGGAAACTGACGGATGGCGAGCGCACCCGCTTTGGTGTGCGCGAGGTGGAGTGGATCCCGGAGAGCGGGATGTGGCTGAATGGCGAAAATGTAAAACTCCAAGGCGTCTGCAATCACCAAGATGCCGGCGCACTTGGCGCCGCGGTCCCAGAGAAGATTCTGCGCTTCCGCATCAAGCAGCTCAAAGACATGGGCTGCAATGCCATCCGCACCGCGCACAACCCGCAGACCCCCATCTTCTACGACATCTGCGATGAGATGGGCATGCTCGTCATGGATGAGATCTTCGATGGCTGGGGGAAAAAAGCGCTGCACGATTACGGCGGGCGGTTCTTCGATAAATGGTGGGAGCGCGATCTGACCGATTGGATCAAGCGCGATCGGAACCACCCCAGCGTGGTCATCTACAGTCTCGGCAATGAGACCCACGGAGATATCGCCAAGCAACTCGTCGCCAAGTGCCACGAGCTCGACCCGACCCGCCCGGTGACCTCTGGCGACTCGAACCCCGATGAAATGGATGTGCTCGGTGTCAATGGCCGCAGCGAGAAAGGCAGCTTCTTCCGGACGCTCAAGACCGACAAGGTATTCATCGGCACGGAGAACACCCACACCTGGCAGGTGCGTGGCTTCTACCGCACAATGACGTGGTATCGCGATGGTTTCCCAAACAGCCGCCAGCAGCCGATGGAAACCCCGGATCTCACTGAAAAGGAAATCTTCACCCACGATTGGATCGATCCGTCCCAGCGCGCCAATCGCAAGCAGATCTTCAACTCCAGCTACGACAACGCCTACGTGCGCCTCAATTCTCGACAAAACATCCAGCAGCTCCGAGACATCCCCAATTACGCCGGCTCCTTCCGCTGGACCGGGCACGACTACATCGGGGAGGCCGGCTACGTGCACGGTGGCTGGCCTTTCAAAGCCTTCATGGGCGGCCCCATCGACATGGCAAACTTCGAGAAAGACCTCTACCACCTTTACCGCAGCCAGTGGACCAAGAAACCGATGGTTCACATCCTGCCACATTGGACCCATCCCACCATGGAGCCCGGCACCCTCATCCCCGTCTGGATCTATTCGAACTGCAAGCAGGTCGAGCTCTTCCTCAATGGCAAATCCCTCGGAAAAAGATGGCCCGGCACTCGCTGGAACCAGATGCAGTGCGAGTGGATGGTGCCGTGGCAGCCCGGCGAGATCGTCGCAAAAGGCCTCGTCAATGGCAAGGTCGTCTGCTCCCAAGTCATCCGCACCGCCAGCGCCCCGGCGCAGATCGCCGTCAGCGTGGATGGCGAGCCGCTCGCTGCGGAGGGCAAGGACATCGTGCAGGTGCGCGTCGCCGCACAGGATGCCAGCGGCGAGTTCTACCCCTACGGCGAAAACCGTAGCCACTTCTTCGTCATTGGCCCCGGCCGGGTGCGCGCCCTGGACAACGGCAGCCCCGTGGATGTGGAAAAGCACTACCTCGCGGAAGATCGCATCGCCTTCTACGGCCTCACCCGTGCCTACATCGAGGCCACCGGACAGCAGGGAGACATCGCACTGCTGACTTCATGCATCCTCGGCGAGAAAAAGCTGATCACCTCCCAGGAAGTAAGCATCGATGTGAACCTGCTCGCCCTCAGAGGAGAGACACCGGATGCACAGATCACCGTGCACTACACCACCGATGGTACCCTGCCGATCACCACATCGCCGATCTATGAGAAGCCCTTCACCGTAGAGCTTGGCACTACCGTCAAAGCTCTCGTCGTCCTCAACGGCATGCCGGTGAGCCTGCTCAAAGAGCGCTTCGCCGCAGACGAAGGTTTCGTCTGGACTGGCGGGCAAGCCGTTGCGCAATCCGGCGGCGAACAGGCAGAACACGCCAAACTCACCCAGGCACAAGTTTCTACCGAAGGTGAAGGCTACCACGGCAACGGCTTCATCAACTTCGGCAATGCCAAGGGAGCCACCATCGAATGGTATCAGGAAAACGACGGCGACGCCGGCCCTGCCACCCTCGTCATCCGTTACAGCGGAAACGCCAAGAACAAAGCCGGCCTCGCCATGGCACTCCATGTCAATGGCAAGATAACCCACCCGGAATTTTCTCTCCCCAACACCGGCGATTGGGGGAAAACCTGGAACACCGTGAAGCTTCCCATAGAGCTGCGCAGCGGCGCAAACACCATCAAGCTAGAAACCATCGCCAACGGCGGCCCCTACATCGACGAAATCTCCTTCGAGTGAGGATGCCTCGAAGGTCCGAGGTCTGACGTCGAAGGTCGAAGGTCGAAGGTCGAAGGTCGAAGGTCGAAGGTCGAAGGTCGAAGGTCGAAGGTCGAAGGTCGAAGGTCGAAGGTCGAAGGTCGAATCGAGCGAGATGGAAAAATCGCTGAAGGCTTGTAGGCGATTTGGACAGGAGCGAACGCGTCGTGCCCGTAGGGGGCCGCCTGAGGGCGGGATCGAGGTCGAAGATCACCTTCCGCCCCAAAGAGGCATCCTAACGTAGCCCAGAGCGGCGCCCTGGGTCCCGCAGCCCCCGGTGATCGCAGCCCCGAAAGGGCGTCCTGCCCCCCCCACGGCTCACCAAGAGGGAGTTTACCCATCAATTGTTAACGTCCTTCTCAGGTCACTCTGTCGAACATTCTCGACATTCCGGGCTCAATCCGCTTGGCTCAATGGGTGAAAATTCTCCGTGCATCGCTTCTTTGCCTCATCAGCCCGCTTTCCGCCTCCACGATTTACGTCGATGCATCCGCTTCCGGCGGCAACAATGGCGCGTCTTGGACCGATGCTTTCAGCCGCATCCAGGATGCCATCGCCTCGGCCTCGCCGGGGGATGAAATCTGGGTGGCCGCCGGCACCTACTACCCTGACGCCACCGGTTCGGGCCCATTCGCCGACGACCGCACGCTCTCATTTGAACTGAAAAGCGGCGTCGAACTCTACGGCGGCTTCGCCGGCAACGAGACCGGGATTGGCCAGCGGAATCTCTTTGAGAATGACAGCGTGCTCTCGGGTGAAATCCAGCAGGACGCGAACTTGGATAACAATTCCTATCACGTCGTCGATGGCAGTGCAGCCGATTCTACAGCCATCCTTAACGGCTTTGTGATCCGCGACGGCTGCGCCAACGGCTCCGGCAACGAGGACGCCGGCGCGGCTTACATCTCGCTCAGCCCGTCTGTGGCCGATCCATCGGGCCCGCAGCTGCTGAACTGCCGTTTCATCAACAATTCCGCCTCGAACTTGGGAGGAGCGCTCTATCTCTGGAACAGCCCGTCGACCTTCATCAACTGTGTCTTCTCCGGCAACACAGCCGAGTATGGTGGCGCGATCTACCTCCAGGATTCCGATTCGGACTTTGTCAACTGCACCGCTCAGGGCAACCTCGCCGGCCACTTCAGTTCGGGCGCGGTCCTCTACATGACCGGCTCCGCCCCCTCGTTCACCAACTGCCTGTTCTGGGGCAACCGCAACGCGATCTCGGAGATCGCATGGATCGACACTCCCGGTGCCGGGAATACACCCAGCTTCACGAACTGCCTTCTCCAGGGAAAGAACGCCAGCTCCCTAAACGCCTTCGGCAGCGGCAATCTCGACGGCACCAACACCGCCAACGACCCGCGTTTCCTCATCCCTGCCGACCCGCTCGATGCTCCCACGCCTGGCGGTGAACTTTTCCTCACGCCCGCTTCAACCGCCGTGACTGATGCCGGGCTCAATGCCGCCAACTCGACCATCGCCGACGCCCGCAGTCGCGACCGCATCCTCGATGGCAACGGCGATAGCACCGTCACCATCGACCTCGGTGCCTACGAACTGATCGCGCCGATCTACGTCGATGACGATGCTTCCGGCGGCGATGACGGATCTTCCTGGGCGGATGCCTTCACCGATTTGCAGGACGCCCTCAACGCGGCCGGACCGGGCGATGAAATCTGGGTCGCTGAGGGGCTCTACAAGCCCTCGGTGAAAACCGATCCCGCCGAGGTTCGCTCGACCACCTTCCTGATCCCGGACGGCGTGCGCGCCCGCGGCGGCTTCGCGGCCAGCGAGGATCACCCGGACGACCGCGCCATCGCCGCCCATCCCGCCATTCTTTCCGGAAATTTCGGCGGGATCGTCTCGCGCCTCGATGACGCTTTCCATGTCGTCACTCTTAATGCTGCCGGGGCGCTCACCGAGTTCGACGGCTTCGAGGTCACCCGCGGCAGCGCCAATGAGAGTGCGCCCTACAATCGCGGCGGCGGCCTCCGCATCAACGGCGGAGCCCCGCGCATCCTCAACTGCACCCTGACCAACAACTTCGCCAGCGCCGGGGCCGGCGCGCATGTCCAGGGAGCTTCGGCCGCGCATTTTACCGACTGTCTGTTCACCGACAACGAGGCCACCTCAAGCGGCGGTGGTTTCAGCCTCACCAGCTCCTCGACGGTCCGCATCAACAGCAGCCGCTTCGAGGCTAACACCGCTCCAGCCGGTGGTGCGGTCGCCTGCTCAGGTTCATCGCCGCTTTTTGCCAACAGCAGCTTTATTTCCAACAGCGCGGACAACGGTGGGGGTGTTTTCCTTAGCAACGGCTCCGATGCGCAGTTCATCAACACCACTTTCCACGACAACGACGCCACCAATAACGGCGGCGGCTTGCGGGTGGAAGACAGCGACCCCGACATCACCAACTCCATCGTGTGGGCCAATGAGGCCGCGTCCTCCTCGACTTCGACCTCCGCCTCCATCTCGACTTTTAGTGCCACACCGGTCTACTCCCACTCGCTGCTGCAGAACCTTGATCTCTCCGGCTCGGGGGGGAATTTCGATGGCACCGACCCCGGCAATAACCCGCGCTTTCGCAATGCGGCCGATGGCTCCGGTGAAATCACCGAGGTCAGACTGCTGCCTGACTCTCCGGTGATTGATGCCGGCGACGATGCGGCCTTGAGCGGCGACCTCGACTTCGATTCCGCACCACGCGTCGCGGATGGCGACCTCGATGGTAGCGCCACCATCGACCTCGGGGCGCACGAGTTCCGCACCCCGGTTTTCGTTGATCAAACTGCCGCTTCCGCCGGGGATGGTTCCTCTTGGGTGTCCCCTTTCATCAGCCTCGACACCGCCTTCGAGGCCACGCTTCCCGGCGACACCGTCTGGATCGCGGAAGGAACATACACCCCCTCCGGGACGGCGGATCGTGACGACTACTTTGTCTTCCCAACCGGCGCTCGCGTCTACGGCGGCTTCCCCGCAGGCGGTGGAGACTTCGCGAGCCGTGATGCCGCTGCCCATCTCACTGAGTTGTCTGGCAAGCGTGGGACCAACCCTGATGCGAACCATTATCACGTCGCCACGGCCGTGGACCTCGACCGCACCGCCTTCATCGACGGCCTGACCTTCCGCGACGGCAATGCCGACGGCCTGGTGACCTCCGCGGAGGACAGCGGCGGCGGGCTCTACCTCTCGAACTGCACCCTCACTGTGCGCGACTGCCGTTTCGTCGAAAACAGCGGCGACAATGGTGGGGGGCTGTTCATCGCCGGAGGCGCGCCCCTCGTCGCGAACTGCCTCTTCGAGGAAAACGAAGCCACCGATGGCGGCGGCATCTTCCTCAGCAACACCGCCGCCACCCTGCTGAACTGCCGCGTCCGCGCCAACACGGCGGCCTTTGGCGGTGGCATCCACTTCCTCACCACCCCAGGCACGGCCACCCTGATTAATCCGGTCGTCAGCGGGAACCTTGCGACTAACGGTGGCGGCGGGCTCTACTTCAACGGCGGCGCGCCCCTCATCGTCAACGCCTCCATTTCCGGTAACCGTGCCTCCAGCAGCGGCGGCGGGCTCGCCCTCGATAACGACTCCGCTCCCGTCCTGCGCAACGCCCTAGTCTGGAATAACGCAATCGGAGGTGCTAACACCACCACCGACCCCTCGTCGTCGGTCCACATCTACTCCCAGCCGATCGGCGGCAGTGATGCCGAGTTTCATAACTCTCTGGTGGAGAACTTCGACAACGCAGGCCTTGTCGGCCTCGACCCGGACTCCTCGAACAACCTCAATGGCAACGCCTCCGGCAACGATCCTGTCTTTGTCTCGCCGCCCGACGCGTCTTTTGCACCCACCATCGCCGGGGACTTCCGCCTGAGCACCGGCTCGCCCGTCATCGACATGGGGGAAAATACCGCCAACACCTCAATCTACGACATCGCCGGAAACATCCGCATCCAGAATAGCGTCATCGACCTCGGAGCCCACGAAGGCGGCGTCGTGGGTGCCACTTTCGCCACCCTGTTCCCGGGCCTTTCGCCGACCGGTGATGACAACCAGAACGGCCACTCGAACTATCTCGACTACGCCACCGGAGCCGACCCCGCCGCACCTCATGATCCTGCGGGTTTCCCCGTTTTTACCGGTGATCAATTCAGTTTCGGCGTTCGTGAGGGCGTGAGTGATGCCAATTGGTCGTTGTGGGTATCCGAAACGCTTGAAGTCGGATCTTGGTCCGAACTGCTTCCGGGCAGCGGCTACAATGTCGAGTCGCAAACAAGCTCCGGTGGTAGGGAGAACATTGTGGTCGAGATCATCCCGCCTGCGAATCCTCCCGACCGACGCTTCTTCCGGGTTTGCTATGATGAAAATTAGCCTGACCGCTGGGTGCTGGCACGGTGCGTCGAGTCGACTCAACAGCCCTTGATTGAGCCAAACTCCGCGATTGATGTCCCGGTAGCGGGCAATTGGTTCATGCGTCCGGTCACAGCGTCGATTGTCGCCCGAGTCAGAGCCTTTGGCGGCTGCGTTTCCACACGCCGTATTGCTTCACAGCACAAGCTCCCGAATGTTGGCGGGGTAGTCGGAAGACACGCGTTCTCGAGAACGAGACTCTGGGTGTGCTACCCCGGCAATATCCGTGTTAGCTCCCGCGATAACGATTCGCAGGAGCTTTGGGGTATCTACGTATTTCAAAAGATAAGGTCCTTAGTGTTATCCTCATAACTCCCTCTAAATTAGCCCGTAGTAATCTTGTTTCCTCCATTCTTGACGGACTGTTCCATATTGATATCGTCGGGGGCTGAACTAATATCACTGTTCGACTTGAAATTAAAGACTTCCAAAACGCCCGCTTGCAACAAAACTGTTAATCCGTTATGAAAACAACCAGGAAAATAACCATTCTAGCTGCCACTCTTATCGCCTTTGGCTCATTCGCCGCGAGAGGTCATGCTGCTATAGTCATGATAGTCGCCCCATCAGGAGATGACGTCGTTCTATCCTTCTCAGGTTCCCTTAATATTAGCGGCTTAACAAAAGTTGATATTTTAACGGGGGGGAATGTTGGGGCTATTAACGGCTCCAATAACGTCTACTATAGTTTTAGTTCGTCGGTAGCTGATGCCTATGTTGATTCTATAGGTAGTGTTATATTGCAGTCTCCCACGTCTGACACGACAGGTGTTGATGATATTGCGACTGGTGATACTTTTGGTGTCTTCCTAGATGGGGATGACCTCTTTGTTCCGGATGGTTATATTTCAGGATCTCAGATCAGTGGGAGTTCAATTTTTCCGGACACATCGCTTGCAGAACTCGGGATTACGCCTGGAGTAACTGGATTCGTAGCAACCCTTAACAATGGCAGTGGGGACACTGTATCGTTTTCGGCTATTCCCGAGCCTTCATCGGCTCTTCTATTTGGATTTGGTAGTCTGGCTGTATTGTGTCGCAGGAATAGATTGCTTGGGTTCAAGAGTGAGGTGCATCGTTAGGTTTTGCTCATGAAGACCTCTGCCGGAGTTCGGTAGCCGTGCCTTTTTCTTGGCCGGTTGTTGAGCTTTTTAGCGATCGCGTCACACTCGTCCTGGCTGAGTGTTCTCAGGTCTTTACCCTTCGGCAGATACTGGCGGATCAGCCCGTTGGTGTTCTCATTGGTGCCCCGTTCCCATGAGTGGTGCGGGTGGGCGAAGTAGAACGGGATGCCGGTGACCCGCTCGATCAATCCGTAACCGTGGAATTGATTCGCTGCGCTCTCCCCTGCGGGGCACGTCGCGTTCGCTCCTGTCCATCTACGCTGCGCTTCGATTCGCATCCGTTGTCCGAGGTGATCGATTTGTAGCTGTGGTAGTGGCGCCCCATCCGGCACCCGATCTCGGCAAAGCTCTACTTCTCAATTCTCAACGCCGTAATTTGGAGGCGTTCCTGTTGGCTGAGTTGTCGGTATTTCATAATCGGTAAGTCTCCAATCCGATCTTTCTGGCAAGACCCGATCGGTGCACTTACTTTATGAATTCAAGTTGTCGAACAAGGCAGTGGACTTAACGCGCTACCGCGCGTGAGTCACTTATTACGTTCGACAGAAAATGAGACTCCTCGCACTTATCGCCGTCATGCTTTCAGTAGTCGGTTGTGATCGCGAGACCGCTTCAGATCAACCGCAACCGAGCCAGAAGGAGGTCATAGATTACCCCGAGAAGGTAACGGCGTTGATCAAGCTAATTGAGCAGCTCAAGCCTGGCACCAATGAGCACGAGTGGATTGAGTTGGTAGACCGAACCATTGATCTGCCAGAGGAGAATGTGATTCTGGATGGGGGAGGCGGATTGGGCGAGAGCTGGCTTACGATTGGCATCGGAGCTGGCGACGATTGGGCTCTCAGCATCGAATCCTATCAAAATAGCGACGAGATTTGGGAAGCGATGGTGGTGCGGACCTCGGTTTCCAAGTGGCTCGCCAACGAGCCTTGCGATACGGAGGAGATTTACCCGCACTACTACAAAGGTCACATCGTAGGGAACGAACAGGAGAAGCACGCACTCAGAAAACAATAAGCTTAGTTTCGAGTTTGAAACGCGAAATTTGAGGGGGATGCCTTTTCCCTCTCCTCCAAAAAGAGGAGAGTCATGGCGGGGGATTTGTGTAGGATGGGCGGGTATGAATGCTGTTTCTCTGATGATGCTCGCTGTGGGTTTGCTGTTTCCTGGTCTGGCGCTGGCGGGGGAGGAAGGGCGGCCGGAGCGGCCGAACTTTGTGATGATCCTTGCGGATGACTTGGGGTGGCAGGATGTGAAGTGCTATGACATCGATGAGCCATCGCCGATGGAGACTCCGCACATCGATGCGCTGGCCGAGCGGGGAGTGATGTTCTGGCAGGGTTATTCACCGGCGCCGACGTGTGCGCCATCGCGCTGTGCGATCATGAGCGGAAACCATCCGGCGCGTGCGCAGAAAACGCATGTGGTGGGGGGCGGGCCGCCAGTGCCTTACAATAAGGAGAAGTTCCGGTTGATTACGCCATGGTACAGCGGGCGTATGCCGGAGGGGGAGATGACCTTGGCGCGGGTGCTGGGGGAAGGCGGGTATGCGACGGGACATGTGGGCAAGTGGCACATGGCGATCAATCACAATGCGTTTCCTCAGCCAGAGGATCAGGGCTTTGGCTGGACGCGGAGAAGTCTGGGCGTGACGAAGCTGATGAAGCCGAACCGGCTGGCGGAGTTTGCGACCGATGCGGCGGACGATCCTTATCGCTTGGATGAGGAGGGATTTGTCTTCGATCAGAATACCGCGGATGCGCTGGAGTTCCTAGGGGAGAGCAAGGCGAAGCCATTTTTCCTGTACTACGCGGCCTGGCTGGTGCACACGCCGATCCAGACACGCAATGAGCGCTTGCTCCGGAAGTATTGCGAGAAGCTGGGTGTGGATTTTCCGACAAATCCGGGCGGCTGGGCGATGGAGGGGCAGAGCAATCCCTACTACTGCGCGATGGTGGAGGAGTTCGATCACTACGTGGGGCAGGTGATCGATTATTTGGATGAGACGGAGGATCCGCGCTGGCCGGGCCATAAGCTGAGCGAGAACACGTATGTGATTTTTACTTCGGACAACGGCGGGATGGAGAAACATCCGGGGGAGATTATCACGGATAACTATCCGCTGGATCGCGGGAAAATCTCGGCGCGGGAAGGTGGCACTCGGGTGCCGTTGATTGTGGCGGGCCCGGGGATCGCCAAGGGGGTGAAGACCGATGTGATGGCCAATGGCCTAGATTTTTACCCGACCATGCTGACGCTGGCGGGCGTGGCGAAGCCGCAGGGCAAGAACCTGGATGGCTGCGATCTGACGTCGCTGCTGCTGGAGGATGCGAACAACCCCGCTCTGGTGAAACAGGCGGATGGGGCGGTGCGCGATACGATGATGTGGCACTTTCCCCACAGCGTAGCGCAGGAGAGCACGATACGGGTTGGCGACTGGAAGCTGATCCACAGGTATGATCACGTGGGTGAGGGGGCGGGGCCGGAGTTCCAGTTATTCCGCCTCTATGACTCGGAGGGCGGGGCGCAGCAGCGGGCGGACATCGAGGAGGCAAAGAATCTCGCCAAGAACATGCCGGAGAAGACCCAGGAGATGTATGAAAAGCTCGAGGCGATGTTGGGAGAGATGGAGGCGAGTTACCCATTCCTCAATCCGGCCTATGAGAAGGAGCTGCCGGGCAAGGAGAAGGTCCCGGTGGTGCTTTCCCACACCCAGGAGGATGGCACGGTGACGTTTTCCTTCAGAGAAAACGGGGCGGCAGTGGTGGGCGCGGATCTGCTCTACACGCTCAACGGTGGGGATCAGTATGAGGAGTGGTTCAAAGCCCCGGCGGAGCTGGCAAGTGCCGGCGAGGTGACGGCGGTGCTACCGGAGGGGACGACGCATTATCTGATCAACCTGATCGATGAGAATCAATTCTTAGTGAGCCACCCGGATTTGCCGGGGGAGATTGGAATGGGCAAGTCACAGTATTCGGATCACGCGATCAAGGCGGGGGAGTGAGAAAAGAATTGGAACCACGGATACTCCTACGCCAAGGCTACGGTGCATCCGCGGTTCTCTTCCCCGATTCGAAATCTTGCGGGTTTCTCCCCAAGAATGAGGATGGCGGAAGCGGTTCCATATTCCTATGGTTCGGATTCACGATTCTTCTCAGCGCCGAGCGAGAGAGGAGTGAATATCGATTTTCTGAAATTTCAAAGAGCCTGCCACGTATCCGAAAGACCTAAACCATGAGACCCATTTCCCTGAGTATTGCCGCCCTGTTGTCGCTAGCCTGCACGGCCTTCGCCGAGAAGCCGAACATCGTCTTCATCTTCGGCGATGACTGGGGATGGGGCGATCTTTCCTGCCATGGCCATCCGTATATCAAGACTCCGAACATCGACCGGTTGGCAAAAGAGGGCACCGATTTTCAACGTTTCACGGTGGCGAGCGGTGTGTGTTCGCCGAGCCGCGCTGCGGTGATGACCGGGCATTATCCGGCCCGCTACAATATCGACGGGCACTTCGCCTGGGTCGAAAATAACGAGCAGCGCAACATGCCCGACTGGCTGCCGACCTCGGCCGCGACGATCCCCAAGCTGCTGAAGTCTGCGGGCTATGCGACGGCGCACTACGGCAAATGGCATCTCTCTAACAACATGATCCCGGATTCCCCGGCGCTGACCGAATACGGCTACGATGATTATGGCGCGTTCAACTGCTCGGGCTTGCAGATGCCATTCTACGAGGACTCTCAGCGGGCAATTTCCTTCATGGAAAAGAGCAAGGAGGAGGGCAAACCGTTCTTCATCAATCTCTGGATCCACGAACCGCACACGCCGCACCACGTGATCCCGACGTATCAATGGCGCTTCCGTGACCTTGAGGAAAAGGACAACATCTACGCAGCGGTGCTTTCCCATGCGGATGACCGTATCGGCGAGGTGCTCGATGCACTGGACCGGCTGGGACTAACCGAAAACACGTTGGTGATTTTCAGCTCCGACAACGGGCCTTCACCCGGCGGTGGTAATCTGGAGACGATGTATGACAGCGCGACGGGAGTTGGCTTCGGCACCGGTGCCTCGGTGGGCATCACGGCGGGCAGAAAAGGCAAGAAGCACACGCTTTATGAAGGCGGGATCTGTGTGCCGTTCTTCGCTCGCTGGCCGGACAAGATTGCGGCAGGTGGGGTGGATGATAAATCGATGATCTCCGCCGTGGATCTGCTGCCGACCTTCTGCAGCATCGCCGGCGCGGAGCTGCCCGAGGGCTATGAGCCGGACGGAGTGGATCAGGTCGCGGCGCTCGAGGGTGAGGCGAAGACCGGACGCGAGAAGGCGCTATTCTGGAAGCTCGGCGACTACTGGCCGCACAAGAAACCGGCGGCATCGAAATCGCCGAACTATGCGGTGGTTTCCGGAAACTGGAAGCTGCTCAGCAGCGCGGATGGCAAGACCGTGGAGCTGTATGACTCCGTGAACGATGCCTACGACAAAGAGGATCTCAGCGCGGCGAATCCCGAGGTGGTCGCTGACTTGCTGAAGAAGATCGAGACGTGGAAAGCCACGCTGCCGGAGAGCCCGGACAAGGATTCGATCTCCTCCGAACGCTAACAGCTAGGAAACTTTTCCCATCTGATCTCCATGACCCGCTTCGTTCTCGTCGCCACCGCTCTGCTGTCGTTTTCCTCTGCCGCCATCGCTCAGGAGAAACCGAACATCCTTTTCATCCTGACCGATGACCAAGGCTACGGGGATCTAGGGGCGCACGGGCATCCGCTTCTAAAAACTCCGCACATTGATAAGCTGCGTGAGGAGAGCGTGCGTTTCGAGAAGTTCTACGTGAGCCCCTCGTGCTCGCCGACTCGTGCGGCGCTGATGACAGGTCGGCATGAGTTTGCCAGCGGGGTGACGCACACCACCTTGCCGCGCGAGCACATGGACAAGGATGCGAAGATCCTTCCTCAGTATCTCAAAGATGTCGGCTACCGCACCGGGTTCATCGGGAAGTGGCACCTCGGCAACGACGGGCCCTACGCGCCGGACAAACGCGGTTTTGACTGGAGCTCGACGAATGTCGGGGCGGCAATGGTGCACTTCAATCCGGTGATGATACGCAACCGCAAGCGTGAGAAGGTGGAGGGATACCGCGAGGATATCCTGTTCGACGATGCGATGACATTCATGGGGCAGGGCGATAAGACCCAGCCATTTTTCTGCTACCTCGCGACCTACTCGCCGCACGCGCCGCTGGATGCGCCGGAGGAATTCATCGCTCCGTTCAAGGGCAAGGTGACCGATCAGCAGGCGAAGTATCTGGGGATGATCGCGAACCTGGATTACAACGTGGGCAGGATCCTTGAGTTTTTGAAAGAGAGTGGACAAGCGGAGAACACGATCGTGATCTTCATGAACGACAACGGGGTGACCGAGGGGCTGGACGTTTACAATGCAGGCATGCGTGGCTCGAAGTGCACGATCTGGGAGGGCGGATACCGGGCGATGTCGTTCTGGAAGTTTCCGGACAAATGGCAGCCGCATGCGGTCAACAATCTCACCGCGCATCTCGATGTGCTTCCAACCCTCTGTGATTATGCGGGAGTGGAGATTCCGGAAGAGGTGGCGGGCAAGCTGGAGGGATTCACACTGCGGCCTTTGCTGGAATCGACCGAGGAACATGAATGGAATGAGGGTCGGCTGTTGTATCATCATGTGGCGCGCTGGCCATCGGGGCTCGCGGCCTCTCACAAGTATGCGATGGCCTCGGTGCAGACCTCCCGCTACCTGCTGGTGCAAGCCCACGCATGCGAAGATCCGGAGTGTCTGAAGCACGACAGCCAGTGCACGACCCTGCGAGCGGTGGAAAATGGCTCCGAGCGCGCTCCTTATACGAAAGAAAACGCGCAGTTCCATTGGGGTGTCACGCCGCACGGCAAGTGGAGCTTGTTTGATCTCGAAAAGGATGAGGAATGCCGCAACGACATCGCCGCTGAGAATCCCGAGTTGGTGAGCCGTATGGCCGCCTCCTACGACAAGTGGTGGGACGGCATGTATCCGGAAATGATTTCCAAAGGCGGCGACAAGCACCCGCCGGCAGGGGCGAAGGGCGGCGGCCATTGATGAGGCATCGCCTGGCTCGCTGAGGAAGGTCGGCGTGCGATCCGGTCAGGGCTTTTTTCTGACCTGCTAAGATCCGGTAGAGATGCTATCGCACAAACGTGCGATAGGCATGCAGGGATGGGGGTGTAACATGGTCGTAGTTACAAAGTGATGGCACATTCATCACCCAAAAAGTCCATGAGAAGTCATCCATTTCCTCGTCACGAAGTATTGGACTACCGAAGTTGTGCAGTGAGACGCGCTCAACCATCGCGGGGATTTGCTCTGGTGGTGACTCTGACCATGATGGTGCTATTGCTGATTCTCGCGCTTGGCTTGTTCTCGCTGAGTACCGTGAGCCTGAGAAGTGCAGGTGTCTCGAAGGATAGGGAAATCGCCCGTGGTAATGCCAAGCTGGCCATGATCCTTGCGGTGGCGCGGCTTCAGGAACTTGCCGGACCGGATACGAGGGTGACCGCTCCCGCTGATGCTTTGGCTGGTACTGATGGGCCGCCGCGATTGACGGGTGTGTGGCGTTCCTGGGAGGGAAATGATCATGACAAATCAACCGGGTTGCCGATTTCGCCGGATTACAATTCCAAGAAGCAGCAACATACATCGGGCTCGACGGGGCGTTTCCTTGCTTGGTTGATCTCCGGAGAGAATGCGGTAGGCAATCCGTCCAGCGCGCCGGATCTCAAGGAAGGGGCGGGCACGATACCGCTGTTGGCGGAAGGAAGCTTGGGTGCAGGTACTGATGGGGAAGTCCACCTTGTCCCGACAGAAATCGACGACAGCGGAGCTTACGCTTGGTGGATTCAGGGGGAAAATTCCAAGGCATTCATCAAAGACTCCGATCCCGAACCCTCGGCGGATGAGGAATGGAGCCGCATGATGGCTTCCCACGGCTTGGCTCATCCTTCCGCCTTCGGTTTCAATGACCTCGGAGAGCTCGGTAAGACCGTTTCCTTGGATTCATTCGATCTGGCGAGCAGCGAGTTGGTCGGGGAAGTGCCTTCGGTGAAATATTTCCAGGACATCACTTCTTATTCGCGCGGCCTGTTGACCAATACCGCGAACGGCGGCTGGAGGAGGGATCTCTCGCTCATGGCGGAGAAGTGGAACAGGGGGACAGCAAGCGGCTCCTTGCCAACCACCGGTTTGCCGGTTTTCTCTGCAGAACCCTTCAAGAAAGAGATCACGCGCTCCCTGCAGCTCACGGGCAATGCGACCAACGCGTCGATCTATCCATGGGGCACCGCCGACAATACCACGATGAGCTGGCAGGCACTGCTGGATTTCACTTCGCTCTACAAGACGGTGAAAACCAACTCCGGCTCCGGCGAGCCTTATTTCGATGCCGTGCCGGCGATGACCAGCGACTGGCTCAATATCCAGCCAGTGCTGGCGAGGATACATATGGCCTTTGGCTATGATGCGACCAAAACCAAGGAAGTCTACACCCCGAGGTTCCTGTTCAAGCCCTCGGTGACGATGTGGAATCCCTACAATGTGGCGATTAACGCTGGGACTGCACCAACGTCATTGATTCATATGTACAATGACTCTTTTCCCATCAAGCTCTATGCCAAGGTGGGAAATCAGCCGGAAGCCTTGTTGGACATCCAAGATTTGATGGAAACCAGCGGAGCCAGCGGTCTGATGCGGATGCAGACCAGTATTGGGGGCAGCGGGAACCTGACAATGAAGCCGGGCGAATCCCGTTTGTATGGAAAAGAGGGAACGGGGGAGGGCGGGATTCAGGTGATCTATCTGGATCCGGGATTGCGTATCGAGAGCAGTTTTGTGAGGAATCTGAAAAGTGGGAATCCGGCGATTGCCGATGGCGTGGCAACTGATAAGTTTACTTACCGTTGGGAACGAGATGTCGTGGGTGGAAATGTTTCGGCAAATTTCCAATATTTCTGGGCGAGAAACAAGGACTCGGTGGAAGGCACGAATCTCCATACCACGTGGGTGAAGTATTGGATGAAAACGCCGGCGAGCACCGCCGCCGAGAAATTCCCGTTGCCAAAGCTTGTCAATGACAGGCAGACCTTGGGAAGCGCCTTCGCGGAGGACAGTCCTTTCCTGGTCGTTTCCATTGGTCTGCGCACGTTGATGAATGAAGATGGTTCGGGGGAGATGTCTAAAATCCACACCAAGGGCTATTTCAACACGAATCCTATCTCGACCAATCTTGTTAAATCCAATGTCACCCAAGATGTATCCATGGAGGATAGTCCATATATTTGGGAGGTTTTTGCACCGAACTCATGGGAAGACCCTTTCATGCCGCAGTCCGATCCCTCCGCCGCCTTCGGGTCGGATCACAGTGGTTACGTGGGAACGTCTTTCCAATCCGGTCTGGGAATGAACCGATGGGTCATTGCGGAGTTGCCGACCCAACCGCTGCTTTCACTCGGCGAGCTCCAGCACTTCGACATCAGTTTCAGAAACCAATACCCGCCTCGGGTGGCGAATGCCATCGGCAACAGCCATGCGAGCCCTCACATTGCATCCGCCCAAATGCGCGGCAGCAACAATTTCAGTCACGATCACAGTTACGCCAGCAACCATGTGCTTTTCGATGACTGGTTTGTTTCTTCGATCACACCCGATGTGGTGGCATTCACCCAGAATGAAAACCGCTCGATCAAGAAGGTTTATGCGGATCACCTTTCCTTGGCTACCCCTCTTCGCAATCGTCGCTACCTGCCTGCAAACCCTGTGTCCAAAGCAAAGGCCGATTCGGTTGCAACGGAACATCTTGACCGGGACATGGCATGGCACGACATCGCCGCTGAAATCGAGGTAGAGGGCATGTTCAACATCAACTCCACCTCCGTGCAAGCATGGAAGGCTGTCCTGATGAACCAGAGGGATATACAGGTTCCATATAGTTCCGTAGGAGCGGGCAGCGCGAATGATTGGAAAACCGAACTGGCCGATTCCTCAGATACCGTTGTCAGCAGAACCACCGTCGCCGGTGATCCCATGTCCGCAGTGGACAGCAATACCGCACGCCTAGCAACCCACACCACCCTGGACGATGATCAGGTGGAGAAACTGGCAGAGGAAATCGTCAAACAGGTCAAGCAACGCGGCCCATTCCTCTCCCTCTCGGAATTCGTCAACAGACGCTTGAGCAGTGATGACAACCTTGCGATGGCGGGAGCAATTGAGACCGCCCTCATGAAGCTGGCGGAATCGGGCACCGACAATCCTTTCAAAGATATCCAGGATGCATTTCCTCAGAAGGCAACCCTTCCTTCGGACGCTTCCACAATCTATAAGTATCCGAAAGCTGCAACGGGTGATGCCGCATATGGCACTGCCGGTTGGCCCAGGCAGGCGGACATCCTCCGTCCCATTGCCCCGATCATATCCGCACGCGACGATACCTTCGTGATCCGTGCATACGGTGAGGCGAGGAATGCAAAGACCGGGAAGGTGACTGCCAGCAGCTGGTGCGAAGCCGTTGTCCAGAGGAAAGCAAATTACGTGGATTCACAGGACAAGCCGACCGCATACGCCAACATCCAGTCCGATCTGAACAAGAAATTCGGGAGAAGGTTCGATGTCGTGTCGTTCCGTTGGCTTTCCCCGGATGAAATCTGAAATGACCCATGAAATATTCCTTATCCCCTAGAGTTAGGCTCCTGACCTTGCTGTTTACCTTGGCGTTCTCCACGCTTTCCTACGCAGATAGAACTGCCCAGATGCTTTATTTTAAGGCGCCGCAAGGCGCTCCGGAAACCGCTGCGATCTATCAGGTAGGCAAAGATCCGGTCGAAGTGGAGCTTGCGCGGAACAATTTTTCGAAATCCTTCGATCTGGCGGAAGGGGATCTGATTTTGGGGTTTCTTCCCGCGATGCTCCCCGAGGATGCGGAGTTTCCGGCAAACGCACCGACAGCCAAGGTTCCGTCAGGCTGGGAGAAGGTGCTGATACTCGCCTTTCATGATCCGAAAAATCCGGTGATGCCGGTGAGATTCAAGGTGATCAATGCCAGTGCGGGGGAATTGGGGAACGGTGACCGGATGTTCATCAATTTCACCGACAGCGATGTTTTCGGCCTAGTGGGTAATAAAAAGCTGGCGTTGCGGGCGAATGCGACGGCGATTGTGAAAAACGCTGCTGCGCCAGGCGAGGAATATCAGGTTCAAATCGATAGAATCGATCCCGTGCGCAAAAAACGCCTGACTTTCATACGCCAGATCTGGAGACAAAGTGCGACCAGCAGATCTTTGATTTTCATCTATTCTCCCCCGGGATCTACTGCAGTGACCTACTACAACGCTCCGGTTCGTGATCTGTGAGAGTGGCTCCACCACCACCACGTCTGGTCACCATGTATTCTGCTCCCATTGCAGACTTCTAGGTTTCGCGATGGCGAAAAGCCTGCTGAAGGAAGGCTTCAATGCCCCCTTGCACGACTTGTAGAGTGGGTTATGCGGGCTCGTCCGCTATTCTGCATCCTTAAAAATAGGGACTCTGTGAGCGCCTTCTGGGCCAAGGAATGCTTTGACGGCTCAATTGCGGATCTCCTAAGATTTGATCCATACGCATTCTGAATCTTGCTTCCCCATAGCTCACTTCCTTTCAGAAAAACAAAATAATTCAAGATAACACTCATGACTAACAAAATAACAAGAAGCTTCCTTGCCGCGCTTGGTGCGGCGACTCTCTCGACCACTGCCCATGCCGAAGAGATGGACAAGATGTGGGGCGATAATGTGGTCAAACTCCGCCCTGAAGACGCCCAGCGTGGGCAGCTTTTCGCCGACGGCAATTACGCGATGTTCATCCATTGGGGGCTCTACTCCCATCTGGCCAACAAGGTGGACGGCAAGACCTACTACGGCATCGGCGAGTGGATCATGAATCCACGCATGGCCGGCATCCCTGTCCCGAAATACAAGGAGATCGCCAAGGAGTTCAATCCTGTCAATTTCGATGCCAAAGCGATCGCACAGTTGGCCAAGGATGCAGGCATGAAATACATCATCATCACCAGCAAACACCACGACGGCTTTGCGATGTATGATTCCAAGGTGAATGATTTCAACATCGTCGATGCCACCCCGTTCAAGCGCGATCCGATGAAGGAGCTCGCCGCAGCGTGCAAAGAGGTCGGCGTCGGTTTCGGCTTCTACTACTCGCACAACCAGGACTGGACTTTCCCGGGCGGCAACGGCGGGCCGCCGAAAGATGCGGATGGCAACGACAAGGACTTCGGCGATTACTTTAAAGAAAAGTGCTACGATCAGGTCAACGAGATCACCACCGAATACGGCCCGATTGAAATCGTCTGGTTCGATACCCCCGGTGAAATGCCAAAGAACTATGTGGAAGAGCTTTGCGCACTGGTTTACAAAAATCAGCCCAACGCCTTCATTTCCGGCCGCGCCGGCCACGGCCTCGGTGACTACCAGTCGCTGGGTGACATGGAAGTGCCTGTGGAAAACGTAGAAGGCCTCTGGGAGACCGTCGATACCACCAACGACTCATGGGCTTTTGCTTGGTATGATGAGAATTACAAAACGCCAAAGACCATCCTCGGCCGTGTCATTGCAACGGTGGGTCGTGGCGGCACCTACATGCTCAATGTCGGCCTCAAAGGAGACGGCTCGATTCCTCAGCGCGCTGCCGATGGATTGATCGGAGCAGGGGAGTGGATCAAAAAATACCCACAAGTGGTGTATGGCACGGATGCCTCGCCATGGGGTCACGCCATGCCATGGGGTGATGCCACCGTGAAGGATAACACCTTGTTCCTCTCCGTCTTCCAATGGCCGGGCACCAAGGGGCTCTACCTTCCCGGTCTCAAAACCAAGATCAAGTCCGCCAAACTCCTTGGCTCGGATGCTGCGATCACCTTCGAGGAAAAGAACGGCTGGGTGAAGCTCTCCCTGCCATGCAATGCCCCGGAAAAACTCGTTTCCGTCATCGAACTGGAGATGGAAGGTAAGCCGGAAGCGGACCACACCTTCGGTCTTGATCCCAATGTCACCACTCACATCGAAGCGACATTCGCCACCGCGTCCGAAAAAGGCGTGACGAAGTCCGCGAAACGCTGGATGGAGAAATTCGGCGAATGGAAACACGTCGATCAATTCAGCAACTGGAAAGAAGGCGGCGCCGCTACCTTCGTGGTCGAGGTGCTTGAGCCGGGTGACTATCAGGTCGATCTGAAATATGCAGGCGAAGATCGCCTAGTGTGGAAGGTCGCTGTCGAAGGTGGCGAAACCATGCAGAACCAGCAGAACTCCTCGCATAACTACGCGAGCTTCCCGATCGGCTGGACGAATTTCCCGAAGGCAGGAAAATACACGGTCAATGTTTCGTGCATTGAGGGTGAATTGAAGTCCGCCAGCCTTGCCGGAATTTCGTTCACACGCATTCCATAATCGTTCCTAACGTTTCCAAAACCGGGATGTCATCGAATGGCGTCCCGGTTTTTTTTGTATCCGGATTTTGGGATGTCTCAGGAGGCGAGATTGATGTTGCTCCCTGATGCCGAAACGCTCTATTTTCGCCGGACTCCACCGCATATTCTCGAAGGAGCAACCCCAGAAAAACCAAAGGATGAGCAATACCGCAGTTAAAACGCCAGTCGTACCAAAAAAGTTCCTGATTCCATTCATTCTCGTCACCAGCCTTTTTGCGCTGTGGGGTTTTGCGAATGATGTGACCAATCCATTGGTTGCCGTCTTCAAGGATGTATTTGTCATCAGCAATGCGCAGAGCACATGGGTTCAAATGGCGTTCTACGGAGGCTACGCGACCATGGCGATTCCTGCCGCTATCTTCATCCGTCGCTTTTCCTACAAGGCCGGTATCATCGTCGGTCTGGCGCTTTACGCTGGAGGCGCGCTGCTTTCTATTCCCGCCGCAGCTGGTGCGAACTTCAACCTGTTCATCGTCGCGCTCTATATCCTGACCTTCGGTCTGGCTTTCCTTGAAACCACTGCCAACCCCTACATCCTTTCGATGGGTGATCCGGAGACGTCGACACGTCGTCTCAACCTCGCCCAAGCATTCAACCCGATCGGTTCGCTTACCGGGATGTTCATCGCCGGAACTGTCATCCTCTCGACCATTCAGGTGGAGGATTTCAAGGCGGATGTCACCGGTTACTATTCGGAAAGTGCCCCATCGGAAGTCGTTCCTGTAGAGCATGAGATCCTTCCTTTCCTCAAGGCGAAGGACCGTGAAAGGGTGAACGACCCTGCAGTGCAGACCTACGTGGCTGGACTTGAATCCGGCATCGACAATGTTGCCACCAAAGCGCTTGAGGATTTTAAGGCCGGGCAGATCGAATCGTTCCAAGGCAAAAGCTACGAGCAATTCCAGAAGGACGACCTGAAAATTGTCGCCATGCCTTACATGGTCATCGGTCTGATCGTTATCGGTGTCCTCGTGGTCTTCGTGGTCTCCAAAATGCCGAACACCTCACCTGCCGGAGATGACCACGACGTTCACTTCGGCCGCACGGTGAAGCGTCTCCTGACCAACCCGCGTTATGTGGGTGGAGTCATCGCCCAGACCTTCTACGTGGGTGCACAGATCATGTGCTGGACCTTCATCATCCAATACGCCGAAAACGAGCTGGGTATCGACAAGGCAACCGCCCAGAACCACAACATCCTTGCGATGGTGATCTTCCTTAGCAGCCGTTTCATCTGCACCTTCTTCCTCAAGTATGTGTCGCCCGGCGGACTGCTTGCGGTTCTTAGTGTTGCAGGTCTTGCTTGCACCTTGGGTGCGATCTATCTGCAGGGCATGACAGGGCTTTACTCCCTGATAGCCGTATCTGCGTGCATGTCGCTGATGTTCCCTACCATCTACGGATTGGCTCTCCACGGTGTCGGTGAAGACGCCAAGCTCGGCTCGGCCGGTCTCATCTTTGCCATCGTCGGCGGGGCGTTCATGCCACGCCTGCAAGGTCAGATCCTCGACCTCGATGGCTTCATGGGAACCACCGCAACCCGCGGTTCGTTCTTCCTTCCGGCTATCTGCTTCGTGGTGATTGCCCTCTACGGCATCTTCTGCTGGAAGAAGGCTGCTCCGGCGAAGACGGCTCGCATCATCGAAGGCGAAGGTTATACCGCCTGAATGTCGGAAATTCACTGATGATTTGCCTACCTTCCCCGAAGGGCTAGACTGCTGATCGGAAAGATGGAAGGTAGCGCCCCAATGTTGATCACCTTCGCCGTACTGGCGGGGGTGTTCTTGGTTTTTGCCAAAGAGTGGCTGCCGAACGATCTCGTCGCTCTCGGCGGGATGTCGGTGCTGCTGCTCTTCGGTATCCTCGATGAAGGGGATTTAGGCACAGTTTTCAGCAACTCCGCGCCGATGACTATCGGGGCGATGTTCATCCTCGGTGAGGCTCTCACCCGGACGGGAGCGATCGATTGGATCGCGCACCGTTTCGAGAAATGGGCGGGGAATTCGCTCACGCGCGCGATTATCATCCTCGCGTTGATCGTAATTCCGCTATCGGCTTTCATGAACAACACCCCGGTGGTGATCGTGTTCCTGCCTGTCCTGATGGCTTTCGCACGAAGCACGGGTCTGAAGGCGAGCAAGCTCCTCATCCCGCTTTCCTTCCTGAGTATCCTCGGCGGCACCATCACCCTGATCGGCACCTCCACCAACCTCCTCGTCTCCGGTCTCTCCAGGCAGCAGGGACAGCCGGCTTTCGGCATCTTCGAGATCAGCGGTTTGGGCGCGGCGTATGCGGTGATCGGATCGCTCTACATCTACTTCATCGGCAGGCATTTGCTGCCGGAGCGCGACACGGTCAGTAGCCTGCTGGATGCCGAAGATACGAGGAAGTTCTCCAGTGCTGTGGAAATTCCGGAGGACTCGCCGCTGGTCGGGGAGCGCCTCATCGAGCACCCGCTTTTCTCAAATCGGAAACGGACGATTGTTTATGAAGTCATCCGCCACGGCAGGCGGGTGGAAGATGTGCCTCTCGATGCAATCACATTTATGGCGAGGGACATTCTGTGGTTCCGGGCTACCTCGAAACAACTCGCGGTCATCCAAGCAGCTCCTGGCCTGTCGAAAAAAGGTGGGGAGGGCATGCACGGTGAGGAGATCAAAACCGTGGAGGCGATCATCGGGCCGCAGAGCTCCCTTGCTGGGAAGAGCGTCAAGCAGTCCAACATCCGGCGCAAGTATGGCATCGTGGTCGCGGCGGTTCATCGCAAGGGGGAGAATGTCACCGAAGGGTATCGCGACATGCGCTTGGCCTTCGGCGATACGCTTTTGCTGGAGGGGCCGGTGAGCAACATCGTGCGGCTCAACAATGAGGGCAGTTTCCTCAGTCTGAACGAAACGACAGTCAGCCCGCCTCTGAAATCGCGGATGGCAGTGGCGGTAGCTATTCTCGCCGGAGTGGTGCTATCATCTGCCTTTGATTTCTTATCGATCACGTGTGCAGCGATGGTCGGGGCGGTGCTGGTGGTGCTGACCGGTTGTCTGGAGCTGCGCAAGGCCTACAATGCCATCGAATGGAATGTGCTTTTCCTGATCTACGGCATGTTAGGAATTGGCCTGGCCATGCAGAACAGCGGCGGGGCGGAATGGATTGCGACCGGGGTGGTCGGGGCGCTCGGAGGCCATGCACCCATCGTTATCCTCGCGGGGATTTACTTGCTTACCCTGATCCTCACCGAGTTGGTGACCAATAATGCGGTGGCGATCCTGATGACTCCCATCGCGATTTCCGTGGCCTTATCCATCGGGGTGGATGCGCGACCTTTCTTGGTGGCGATTATGTTTGCGGCGAGTGCGAGTTTCATCACGCCCATCGGTTATCAGACCAATACCTACGTGTATGGTGCGGGAGGCTACCGGTTTTGGGATTTCATCAAGGTGGGGCTTCCACTCAGCCTCATCCTGTGGGGCACAGCGATGGTGCTGATCCCGCGGATCTGGCCGTTCTGATACTTTGATTCGGAAAGTGGTTTGCACCTCGGCGGCGGATTTGGTTTCGGAATTTCTGCGTCAGCTGTGGTGGTTTTGCATTGCCGCGACATAGTCGTGCATGAACCATGAGCCGCCGATTGTGCGGCACGAAAATTCAATAAACTCAGATATGATTAAAAGGAAACTTCGGATGGGAATGGTAGGCGGGGGACGCGGAGCTTTCATCGGTGCGGTGCACAGGATGGCGGCGAACCTCGATGGCAAGATCGAGTTGGTGGCGGGTTGTTTTTCATCTGATTCGGAGAAATCCCGGCTCTCCGGTGAGGATCTTTTCATCGCTCCGGAGCGCACTTATGGCAGCTATGAGGAGATGGCCGAAAATGAGGCCTCGTTGCCCGAGGAGAGCCGTATCGATTTCGTCAGCATCGTCGCACGCAACGATCTGCATTTCTGTGTCGCGAAGAAATTCCTGGAGAGTGGCATCCACGTGGTTTGTGAAAAACCGCTGGCGCTTTCCAAGTCCGAAGGTGCCGAGCTTGCCGCTATCGTGGAATCGAGCGGCCTCGTTTTCGCCCTGACCCACAACTACACCGGCTACCCCATGGTTAAGGAAGCACGTGCTCTCGTGAAGTCAGGAAAGCTCGGCAAGATCCTGAAAATCGTCGCCGAATATCCCCAGGGATACGCGATCCCGTCCTACAATGAGGCGGTCGCCGATGGCGGGAAGATCTCGAACTGGCGCATGGATCCCGGTGTCTCGGGAGCCTCGAACTGCATCGGCGATATCGGCACCCACGCTCACAATCTCGCCGGATACATCACCGGCCTGCGCCTAGAGGAAATTGCGGCCGATCTCAATACGTTCATTCCCGGCATGAAGCTCGATGACGATGGCTCCATGCTCTGCCGTTATGAAGGTGGCGCACGCGGTGTGCTGTTCGCTTCGCAGATCTCCACCGGTGAGGAAAATAACCTCAACATCCGGGTCTATGGCTCGCTGGCTGCGATCGAATGGCATCAGGAACACCCCAACGAGCTGATCGTAAAATTTGCCGACAAGCCTCGGGAGATCTGGAGGCGAGGGAATTCCTACAATGGCGAGGATGCCGTGAAATACACGCGGCTTCCATTCGGTCACCCCGAGGCATTCATCGAGGCATTCGCCAATATCTATCTGGCAGCAGCAGAAGCGATCACCGATGCCGTCACAGGCAATTTCAAAGGAAACGCTGCCTACGACTACCCGACCGTTGAGGACGGAGTGGAAGGCATGGCGTTTATTGAGGCCGCAGTAAAATCGTCCGAGGCAAATGGTGCCTGGACGAAGATCTGAAGCTGCCCGCAATTACAGGCACACACGCTCGAACAGCTCTGAGAGGGGCAGTTGGAGCGAGATGTAGAAATCACCGAATTCGGAATAACGTGCGGAGACTTCGTCGAAGCGCATTTCGTAAACGATGGCTTTGATCTCTGCGGTGTCCTTGGCGAGTAGGGTGACGCCCCATTCCTGTTCATCCAGGCCAGTTGAGCCGGTGATGAGTTGGAGGATGCGTCCGGAGTAGGTGCGTCCCACGCGTGCGTGCCCGGCCATGAGAGTACGGCGTGTCTCGTAATCGAGTGAATACCAGTTGTCGGCTCCGGAGCGGCGTTTGGTCATCGGATAGAAACAGATGACCGGCCAATCGGGAAGCTGGGGATAAACCCGGTAAGAGCGGTAGTGAGCCATGCGCTCATCGAACTCTTTGAGGCCGGCTTCGAATTCCTCCGAACCTTCGGCGAGGCCTTTTTCCGCGATCAGGGTCTCGGCGGTGTATTGCTCGCGAGTGGTCGTGTATTCGGATGGCTCGGTGAGCGAGTAGTAGGAATACGACGGGGTCAGGATTTCGGGGCCAAGCGAAAGAGTCAGCTGTTTCTCGAAGGAGTTCGCCACATGCAGATCCGGAGTCAGCAGCATGAAGCCGATGTCGGCCTTTGGAGTCACCACGGAAAAGGTCAGCAACTGGGTGTCTGGCGTGGCGCGGATTTCCTGGACGAGTTCGGTGAGGCGGACCTTCGCGTGGCGTTGCTCTTCCTCGCTATAGAGAGCCCATTGGGAATGGTCGATATGGTAGAACAGGTGCAGGACGTGCCAGCCTTCTTGAAGTGTGAGTGGGGTCATGTTGGGAAAATACTAAATTCTAAACTTTAAATCCTAAATTCAATGAATGAATGCGGAGGGGTTAACGACGGTCGGTGGAGATCTCGGTTTCCAAGACCTTTTTGAACTGTTCGCGCGAGGCGTTGACGTTGGGGCCTTCGTAAACCTGGACGACCCATGCAACGCTCTCGCCGGTGCGATACGCGGCGTGCATACCGATATCGTCGAAACCTGCGGTGGCCGGAATGCTGAGCTTGGTTTTCCCCGAAACATCGCGGGTGATGCCGTCTCCGATCACTTCGCCATTATCGTTGCGGAAAAAGATGCGGATCGCCGATTTCTTGGCTTCAAGCGAGAGATCAAGCACCGGGATGAGCTTGGTGCCGCGCCTCACGACATCGCCGTTCTCGCCGCGATTGGGTTCGCGCCAGTAGGTGGTGGCGCCGGTAATGGTGACTCGCTCGCCAGTCACCGGGAAATCGACTTCCTCCGCGATGGTCGAACGAGTCGGTACGCGGTTGGCAAAGTGGACGACGCTTAGGATCCCGCCGATCAAGAGGATAGCGACAAGTGAGATCAGGGAAATTTTTTCGATCTTGCTGAAGGAGGTGAAGGCGAGGGGGGCGGCTTCGACGTTTTCCGTATCGTCGGCCTTTGCGAGGCTTTCGGGTTGCACTGCAGGATCGTCTTTCTCGATGCCCTTCTTGGCTTTCGCTTTGGCTTTGGCTGCCGGCGGGGCGGTTTTGGGCTCTCCTTTTACCGGCTTCTTGATCGCTTTTTTGGCTTTGGCAACTTCCGCATCATCGAGGTCGTTGATATCGCCAAGCTCATGGTCTTCGTCTGAATCTTTTGGCGCGCGTTCCTTTGCTACGACCTTTTTAGGCGTTTCCTTCTTCGAGAGCTTCTTATTCGATTCGGTCTTTTTTGGGGTTTCGGCGGGTTTTTGCTCTGGGTAATCGATCGGATCGGTGAGCAGCGGAACCTCAGTAGTGCGCTCTATGGGTTTTTTGGAATGAACCGAGGTCTTGCTGGGCTTCTTGTCGGGGAGCGATTTCGCGCGGGGAGACAGAGCTTCGGCTTTTGGTTCAATAATCGGTTCGTCGCCATCGAGATCCCACAAATCCATTTCCGTGGTCTCTTGCTGTTTCTTAGACAATTTCGGAATGTTTTCCGATGGATCGGAGCCTGAGGGTTTCGGATCTTTGCTCATCACGGGTGGGTGGGGGTTTTTAGAAGCCAAGCGTGCGCTTGGCGAGAGAAGAAAGTCACGAATTTCCTGAAATCACGGGCAAGCGGGGGAGCTTGGAGGTGTGGAAACATTCTTGTGCGCGGTGCGCTTGGTTGACAGGATGCAGCCCGCAACGAGAAATCAGAATTGATGGGAAAACTGTTTGGAACGGATGGAATAAGGGGGAAGGCGCACGAGTATCCAGTGACGGCTGAAATGGCCGCGAAACTGGGACGTGCCGTGGTTTCCGTATTGGGAGATAGCGGCAGGGCGAAGGTGCTGATCGGGCGCGATACGAGGGAGTCCGGCGAGGTGCTGGAGGAAGGGTTGGTCGCCGGTTTGCTTGCTTCCGGAGCCGAGGTGATCCGCCTAGGGGTGGTGCCTACTCCGGCGGTGGCGTTGTTGGTCAGGCAGACTGGCGCGACGGCTGCGGTGATGTTGACCGCCTCGCACAATCCATTTGAAGACAATGGGATGAAGGTCTTCGGGTGTGATGGTTTTAAATTGCCTGACGAGATGGAGGCCAGGATCGAAGAGCTGCTGCTCGCTGAGGGTGAGCTGCCTGCCGAGATGGGCGGCGGATCCGTTTCGGATTTTCCAGAAGGCTTGGGCATTTACCGAGAGAGCGCGAAAGCGAGTATCGGCGGCATGGATCTATCCGGGTTAAAGCTCGTCCTCGATGCGGGAAACGGCGCCGGTTTCCGGATCGCTCCGCAGATTTTCCGGGATCTCGGGGTGGAGGTCGTGGAGATGGCGGTTGACCCGGATGGACGCAACATCAACCAAGACTGTGGTGCCCTGCATGCGGAAGCGGCGGGTCGCCGGGTGAAGGAGAGCGGCGCGGATCTGGGTGTCTCCCTAGACGGGGATGCGGATCGAGTGATTTTCACGGACGCAGAGGGAGAGATCGTGAGCGGCGACAGGACTCTGGCCATGTGCGCGTTGGGCTTGAAAGGCAATTGCAAGCTCAAGGCAAACACGATGGTGGCGACGGTGATGAGTAATCTCGGGCTGGATGAGGCGATGCGTCAGGAAGGTATTGCCGTGCTGCGCGCCGGGGTGGGGGATCGGCTGGTTTTGGAAAAAATGCGTGCCGAGGGTCTGTCCTTCGGAGGTGAAAACTCCGGACATCTGATTTTCGCGGATCATGCGACCACAGGCGACGGCATCGTGAGCGCCCTGCAGGTTTGCCGCATGATGAAGGAGAAAGGCAAGACCCTGGCGGAGCTGGCCGGGGTGATGAGGGAGTATCCGAGCCGGCTTGTGAATCTGCCAGTGAGTGAGAAGCCGCCGATCGAGGACCTTGTCAGATTGCAGGCGCTCATTTCCAAGGCGGAAAAGGCTTTTGGCAATGAGGGGCGCCAGTTGATCCGCTATTCCGGGACAGAGAAGAAGATCCGGGTGCTAGTGGAGCACAAGGATGCGGATACGGTGGATCTGTGGATCCGAAAATTCAGCGCTGCCATCGAGGAGGAGATCGGATGAGTGAAGTAGACGAAAGCGGTTGGCCGCTCACGTTGACCCGGCCGATCGAGGATTTTCCGGTGGCCAATGTGCCATTGAAGGACCTGGACGTTGTATCTGGACCGGAGCTTGAATCAATGATTTCAAACTGTCGTTTCCCTTGGGATCTGCTGGCGATCAATGAGAAGGTTGTGGGGGAGATTTCCGAAGACGAAATCGCGGGTGAGGTGCATCCCTCGGCGGTGATCGAGGGAAAAGTCAGGATTGGCAAAGGCACACGGATTCTGCCGGGAGTTTTCATCGAAGGAAACGTGGTGATCGGCGAGAACTGCAAGATCGGCCCCAATTGCTACATCCGCGGGAACACCAGTATTGGCGACCGCTGCCATATCGGGCAGTCGGTGGAGGTGAAGAACTGCATCATCCTGAATGGTACGAACGTGGGGCATCTTTCCTACGTGGGCGACTCGATCCTAGGGGAGGGTGTGAATTTCGGAGCCGGGACCAATGTGTCGAATCTCCGTCATGACGGCGCCAACCACCGATCGATGGTGGTCGGCGAACTGGTGGATACCGGGAGGAGGAAATTCGGGGTGATTGTCGGGGACGGGGTGCACACAGGAATCGGCACTTTGATCTATCCCGGCAGGAAAATATGGCCCAAGGTGACCACCCGCCCCGGTGAGGTGGTGGACAGGGATCTGCGTCCCTGAATCAGATTTCAGAAGAACAAATTTATATGTGCGGAATAGTAGGATATATTGGCAAGGCCAAGGCGGCATCGGTGTTGATCGGTGGACTCAAAAGGCTGGAATACCGGGGCTATGACTCGGCGGGGCTTGCCCTGATCGATGGCTCGAAGGTGCAAGTCGCCAAGGCCTCGGGAAAAGTAGCGAATCTCAGTGAACGCGCGCACGCCGCCTGGGATCCGGGTCTTTATCAGACCGCTTGTGCGGGCATCGCCCATACCCGTTGGGCCACGCACGGCCCGCCAACGGAAGTGAATGCCCACCCCCATCTGGATGAAACGGGTGACATCGCCCTCGTGCACAACGGGATCATCGAGAACTACCGGGCACTCCGCGCGAGGCTTGAGAGCAAGGGACATCATTTTTACTCGGAGACCGATACCGAGGTGCTCGCGCATCTGATCGGCGATTGTTATAAAGGAGAACTTTTCCAAGCGGTCTGCGACGCCCTACATCAGGTCGAAGGCACCTTCGGTATCGCGGTGCTCTCCGCCAAAGAGCCGGGCAAGATCATCACGGCGCGGCGCGGTAGCCCCATCGTGATCGGTATCGGGGACGGGGAGGCGATCATTGCTTCCGACGCCTCGGCCATCCTCGCGCACACCCAGCGGGTGATGTATCTCGATGACAATGATATCGCCATCGTCTCTGCGGATTCGGTGGACATCCGGGATCTCAACAACGTCCCGGTGACGCGTGAGATCGCGGAACTCGGCCTAGATGAGGCGGCGGCGGAAAAGGGTGGCTATGAACATTTTATGCTCAAGGAGATCCACGAGCAGCCGGATGCGCTTTCCAATGCGATCCGCGGCAGGCTCGACCTTCAGCTCGGTTCCTCCGTGCTGGCGGGAATGGCTACTTCCCAGCGCGAACTGGCGGAGCTTGCGCGCGTGGTGATGGTCGGTTGCGGCACCTCGCTGCATGCGGCGATGGTCGGGGAATACGCCTTCGAGGATCTTGCGGACATCAATGCAGAGGTTCAGCAGGCAGCGGAGTTCCGCTACCGCAATCCGATCATGGGCAGCCGCGATTTCGTGGTCGCGATCTCCCAATCCGGCGAGACGGCGGATACCTTGGCGGCGGTGCGCGAAGCGCAGCAGAAAGGCGCATTTGTGATGAGTCTCGTCAACGTGGTCGGCTCGACCATCGCGCGCGAAACTGGGCGGGGCGTCTATCTCCATGCCGGTCCGGAGATTTCCGTGGCCTCGACCAAGGCTTTCACCTGCCAGGTCAGCGTGCTGCTGATGATGGCGCTGAAGCTGGGACGGGGCCGCCGCTTTTCACGCGAGGAAGGGTTCAAACTTGCACAGGAGATCCACTCGATCCCGGAGCTGGTGAGCCGTGTGATCGAGAAAAACGACATGATCGCGGAAATCGCCGCCAAGTATTTGGACAACGAGCACGCCTTCTTCATCGGACGCGGCCCGATGTATCCTGTGGCACTCGAAGGCGCGCTCAAGCTCAAAGAAATTTCCTACATCCACGCAGAAGGCTATCACGCAGCTGAGCTGAAACACGGGCCCATCGCCCTGTTGCAGCCAGGAACTCCGGTGATTGCCGTAGCTTGCGAAGGCCCTGCCAAGGACAAGACGCTTGGCAATGTTGAGGAGTGCCGCGCACGCGGAGCACGGATTCTTGGTATCGTGACCGAAGGCGATCATGAAGCCGAGGAGGTGATGGATGACTTCATCTCGATTCCCCAGACCCATCCGCTGGTTGCTACGATACCTGCAGTGGTTGCTCTACAACTCTTCTCCTACCACGTGGCGAAGCTCCGCGGCTGTGAGATCGATCAGCCGAGGAATCTTGCGAAAAGCGTTACGGTTGAGTGAGGCTTACAGGAATCGCGTGAGCGATTCCACCGTGCCTTCATCCAGCTTGCCTGCCAGGGCGATGGTCAGATCGACCATCGCGAGGTAGTCCTCGATATCGATGATCGAGTTGTGTGAATGGATGTAGCGTGCCGGCACACCAAGGACAACACATGGGATGCCTTGGTTCGCCACATGCAGCGATCCTGCATCCGTGCCTCCGCTGCGCCGGACGGTAACCTGATGCGGGATATTCGCGCTTTTCGCCGTCTGGATGGCGAGTTCTGCCAAACGCGGATTCCCGATCGCGCTCGGGTCATACAAGCGGATCTGGACGCCACCACCGAGTTTCCCTTGGCTGTCGAGGGGGTTAAAGCCTGGAGTGTCGTCGGCGGGCGGACCTTCGAGGATGATCGCAACATCGGGTTTGACGAAGTTCGCGAGTGTGCGTGCTCCACGTAGTCCGACCTCTTCCTGGACGCTGCCGGCGAAGACGATTTCGTTGGGGTGATCGGTCTCGCAAAGATTCAGAGCGGATTGGATGACACCCGCCATGCCGACCCGGTTATCGAAGGCCTTGGCCATGTAGAGATCCGCTTTTGTTAGCGGGGTGAATGACGACAACGGCGCGATGGGGTCACCGAGCGCAATTTTAAAATCGTCCTCAAGCTCCCTGCGCGAGGAGGCACCGACATCGATGAACATCGCCTCGACCGGGATCGGCAAGTCGCGTTGCGAGGGTGGCAGGAAATGCACGGGCTTGCTGCCGATCACTCCCGTGACTTTGTTGCCGCTGCGGGTGAGGATCTGGACGCGCTGACCGAGCATGACCTGATTCCACCAACCGCCGATCGTCACGAACTGGATGAATCCGTCGAGCGTCAGGTTCTGTACCATGAAGCCGACTTCATCCATGTGCCCGGCAATCAGGACCCGTGGGCCGTCGTTGCGGTGGGCGCAGATCACCGAGCCGTTCTTGTCCGCCGCGAGCGGGCCAACATCGGAGAGTTCATCGGTGAAGATCGCACGGACTTCGTCTTCATGGCCGGAGACGGAATGCGCTTCGGTGAGTTCCTGGAGCAGGGTGATGGCTTTGGATCGCATGGAGGTGGAGTGTGGCGAAAATTGAATTTTAATAAACCTTAATTTTCTCGGGCTTGCGGTGATGGATCAGGTTGCGCTCCCGCAGATTCGGCGGCATGTTCGGGACATGAGATTTGCAGCGGTTCTGGCTTTTATTTTGGGCATCACTTTGGCTCCGGCATTCGAGCTTCCGGGGAACTCCAGCCAATGCGTGGTCGGGGTGGCGGATGGGTGGAATAGCTCGACCGTGACCTTATCCTATTACGAGAAGAAAGGCGGCACGTGGGAGCGGGTCGGCGGCGAATGGAAAGGGCGGTTGGGTAGCAGCGGGCTGGTCTGGGGCAGGGGACTGCACCCCAATCCCGGCGGAGCGACTTTGAAGAAAGAAGGCGACGGCCGATCCCCTGCGGGTGTTTTCGACCTCGGCGGTGTGTGGGGAAAACACAAGAGCGTGAAGAAGCACCCGAAGCTGTTCTACCACCAAGTGACCCCCCGCGATTTGTGGGTGGAGGATCCGGGTTCGGAGTATTACAACCAGTTCATCACGCTCGATCACGAGCCTAGGACTGCTTGGGAAAGGAAGGCTCAGATGAAGCAGGACGACTACCCGCATTCCCTGAAAATGTTCATCGCGCACAACGCCTATCCGAATGTCGTGAAAAACGGCGGCTCCTCGATTTTCTTCCACATCTGGCGCCGCGAGGGTGCTGCGGCCACCGCCGGATGCACCACCATGGTGGAGGAGAAACTGCGTTGGCTCATCGCAACGGTTGACCCGGGCCGCCGCCCGCTTTACGTCCTGTTGCCTCGCGCCGAATACGAAAAATTCAAACCCCTTTGGAAACTGCCATGAGTTCTGTAGCCCACCCATCCGCCACCGCCACATTGCCCGACTCGAAAGGACATTTTGGCCAATTCGGCGGGATGTTCGTCCCCGAGACCTTGATGACCCCTTTGCAAGATCTTGCGAAGGCTTATGAAGACGCCAAGGCGGATCCGGAATTCCAGCGCGAGCTCGATGATCTCCTGAAAAACTACGTCGGTCGCCCGACTCCTCTGTATTTTGCGGAGCGCTGGACTGAAAAGCTCGGCGGAGCGAAAATCTACCTCAAACGCGAGGACCTGCTCCACACCGGAGCGCACAAGATCAACAACGCCCTCGGCCAGATCCTGTTGGCCAAGCGACTGGGGAAAACCCGTATCATCGCAGAGACTGGGGCGGGTCAGCACGGCGTGGCGACAGCGACGGTCTGCGCGCGTTTCGGCATGCAATGCGTGGTTTACATGGGCGCGGTGGACATGGAGCGCCAGGCGCTGAATGTAGCGCGGATGCGCCTGATGGGTGCGGAAGTCCGTGCCGTCACCGCCGGCCAGGCCACGCTGAAAGAAGCGGTGAACGAGGCGATGCGTGACTGGGTCGCGACCGTCGAGGACACCCATTACATCATCGGCTCGGCGTTGGGATCGCATCCGTTTCCGATGATCGTCCGGGATTTCCAGCGGGTGATCGGCTTGGAGGCCAAGGAACAGATTTTGGAGCGCGAAGGCAGATTGCCTGACCTGCTGGTGGCATGCGTCGGCGGCGGATCGAATGCGATCGGCCTGTTCCATCCGTTTCTCGGTGAGGAAAATGTCCGCATGGTCGGAGTTGAGGCCGGCGGCGATGGGATCATCCCCGAGCGCCATGCCGCGCGCTTCCAAGGCGGGAAACTCGGCGTCCTCCAGGGCACCAAGACCTGGTTGTTGGCGAACGACGACGGCCAGATCGAACTGACGCATTCCGTCTCCGCAGGACTCGATTACGCGGCCATCGGACCGGAGCATGCGTTTCTCCAGGAAGCGGGACGGGTGGAATACACCTACGCGACGGATGAAGAAGCGCTCGCCGCTTTCAAGGAACTCGCCCACACCGAAGGGATCATCCCGGCGCTGGAGAGCTCGCATGCGATCGCTTATGTTTCCAAGATCGCCGCCACTTTGCCGGCGGAAGATATCATCGTGGTGAACCTTTCCGGCCGCGGCGACAAAGACGTGGAGCAAGCGGCGAGATTCCTGCTCGGCGATTCCGCAGTGGAATAATTGCCAATGTGTGCGCTCGTATAGGCAGCTATGAAAAAATCCATCCTTCTTCTCGCCTCGGTCGCTTCACTCATCGCCGCGACTTCCTGCTCTGCCCAGAAGACGGATCGCACTGCGGAAAAGAAAGCTCAGGAGAGCATCACCCCGGTGGAGGTGCCGGTGAAGGACGGGATGGCGCGCGCGTATTTTGCCAGTGGCTGCTTCTGGTGCGTGGAGGCGGTTTACGAGAGCGTGAAAGGCGTGAAGGAATCCTATTCCGGCTACGCTGGCGGCCATACGGAAAACCCCACCTACGAAGACAGCAATACTGGCCAGACCGGGCATGCGGAGGCGGTGGAGATCGTCTATGATCCGGAGGTCGTGAGCTTCGCAACATTAGTGGATGTCTATTTCGGCTCGCAGAATGTCACCCAAGCAAACGGGCAGGGGCCGGATCATGGCTCTCAATATCGCTCGATTATTTTTTATCAGAACGAGAAGCAGAAAAAGATCATCGACGAGAAAATCGCCAAGCTGAACAAGGAACTCGCGCCAGATGAAGTCGCCGCCGAGGTCTATCCCTTCGAGAAATTCTGGATGGGGGAGGACTACCACCAGAATTACGAGAGGAACCATCCGGACAACGGCTACATCCAGAATGTTTCCATTCCACGCCTCAAGAAATTCCAGGAGAAATTCCCCGACATCCTCAAGGACGGTGCCGGTCACTGAGCCGGAGAAATTTCAGCATTTCAGTTTTCAGCATTTCAGCTTTTATTCCCTCCCGTGCCTGATCCGACCTACGTAAGAGACGCCTTCGCGCGTATCGCCGACCGTTATGTGATGACCAACCACGTACTCTCCATGGGCGCGGATGTTTGGTGGAGACGCGTGGTCACAAAACGCATCAAGCAGCTAAAGCCGGGGAAACTTCTCGATGTCGCCAGCGGCACCGGTGATCTCGCGCTCTCCATCCAGGATGCGATGCCCGCCTGCGATGTCATCGCCACCGACTTTTGCGCAGAGATGCTGGAGCACGCCTCATCGCGTGGTGTCGCGAAGACCCTCGTGGCGGATGCGCTCGATCTCCCGTTCCCGGACGAGGAATTCGATATCGTCACCGTCGCCTTCGGCCTGCGGAATATGGGCGATTACGAGCTCGCGCTGAAAGAAATGCGCCGTGTCCTCAAGCCCCGCGGCCACCTCTTTATTCTGGATTTCTCCCTTCCCGAGGGCGTGCTGCGCAAGCCATACCGGTTCTACCTCCACAATGTCCTCCCGAAGATGGCGGGCTTCCTCACGAAGGAAAAAGACGCCTACGAATACCTTGGTGGCTCCATCGAGCAATTCCCCGCTGGCGAAGCGATGATCTCTCTCCTCGATAAATCTGGCCTCCACCAAGGCACCGCCACCCCCATGACCTTCGGGGTGGTCACGGTATATGAGGCGGTGAGGGGATGAAATCTGAGCAAATGAAGAAAATCCTGATCATCGCAGGACCGAACGGGGCAGGTAAGGCCACCTTTGCCGAAGAATTCCTTCCGAACGAGGCGAGTTGCCCTGATTTCGTGAATGCGGATCTCATCGAAATCGGCGCCAGCCACCCACCCGAAAAACTCATGGAAGATGCCACCCCCTACCTCGCAGGTCATGGCAAACCCGTGGCCGTCAAACCTCTTGATGATCCCGATTTATCGGTAATGAGGCAGCTCTGAAACGTGCCTCGGCCAAAGCTATCGCGAAAGCTCTTGCTGCCGGATTAGAACCCATCGTCAGCAATCCCGAGGATCTCCCGAAGTAACCTCTTGCCTGATGGAATCTACCTATTCCCGCCCGCCAACATTTCGCTCAGAGCGTGTAGCGGTGCTTTGACGGAGTCAGACAAATCAATATCGTCACGGGCTAAACCACCGCTGCTGTACAAAAAATAAGCAAAGAAGCACTGCTAGCGATTTCCTCCCTACCTCTCGCCTCATGTGGCGGCGCGATCCCTTTTTCGTCGTATCCACAGACGGCCCCAATCCCACCGTTTTCCGGAGGTGTTCATGGCTGGGTAGCCGATGACGCATGGGTGGATGTGAAAGGCATCCCGAGACTCGAACGACGGCCGACAGGAACGGCAATTTCTTAACTAGAGAAGGATCGGATTTCTACTTAGAGATGGACCAAGCGTATTTTCCTAGAGCCTACCAGATGACGGCATCGACGAACGGGAAGATCAACATGAGCTGGCAGATCGAGCGCCCACTTTTGATTGGTCGTTACGAGGGACAGCCCGGCCACAACAAGCCAATCGGGCTAGGCGATCTGCGATAACGAACAGAACAAGAATGTACAACATGCCGGAGTAAACAGCCCCTGTCCCGCCGCGAGTTCAATTTATTTTGGCCATTCCAATCTCAACCAGCAGTCTAAGGTCAGGGGCCTGTGTCTTCTGACGTTGCATTAGAATCTCGTAGAACGCACGGATTCTGAGGCTCAGAGAGCCGCGTGATGCCTTTTCTTGTTCATAGACTCATCCGCTGGTAGCGGTGGTCTTGACGTAGCTTCAGATTGCTTTACGCGGCCGTTCTGGGTTCCTGTCATGGAACGTTTGTTGTAGTCTTTAGTAAGGTTCAAATCCACCTTATGAAAATGTTTAGCCGCTTTTGAAAAAGCGGCCAACAGATGAGCTGGCCGTTGTGCGTTTTCGTTTGTGACAGCGTTAGATGGTCAGTGTTGGAGCCTAATCACTCCGCATGTTTCAAGATCCACCTTCGCCTCTGTATCTCCGCCATACACATAAACAATGATCGTGATTCTTCGGCGTTCCGCATTTTCGCCTGTAGCGGTCTTGATCGGTGGCCCAAGCATGAGCATGTCATTCTGTGCCAGATGCCGCGTAAAGGAATTTGCGTTTCCTGAACCACCGAGGTATTGCGAAAATGAGTATTTTGCGGATTGCCCATTATCCAGATTGCTGGAAACCAGTTTCAGCTCCACCCAAACGGGAAGCTTCGAAGAATCCGGCATGATCAATCTGCAAACCGGGCGAATGGTAATGCCGTCCAGCGAGTCATCGGTGACTTGCATATAGCGCTCGAAGCTAACGGATTTTAATGCGCCGAAATCACTCTTTACGTAAAGTCTTTGTGTATATGGTCCAGCTTTGGACGCAGATTTAGTGGTGGCGCTACCATAAGAATTCCATCCGCTGGCAAGGCCTACAGAATCGCCCTCAAGGTAAGGGTTTGGCAGAAGCCATGAAGGATCACTGTAAGGAGGTATAGTGAATGGCTCTGGGGTGGTGAAATTGACATGAATGATCTTTTGGAGAAATTTAGCCAACTGGATATGCCCTTGTCCATTTGGGTGGATATTGTCGAAGAGTAAATTCGTGTCAGCGGGAGCTTCATCGTCTCCCGGATTGGTGGATAGCACTCCTGCCCAGTCACAAAGAATGGCACCTCGGGCTTCGATATTTGCCCGTGCTAGATCGTTGACCTTTTTACGAATCGTCCGGTAGTCGACACTATAAGAACCACTGGCTGGTGGATAATGGGAATCCGAGGGAAATGAATCCGGGGTCATCGTGCAATAAATGGGTTTGATTCCTGCACTCACTAAGGTGTCTACGATGGTTTTATTTTGAGCGAAGAGCCACTCGGCGGCGACATCCAGATCAGAGGAAATGCTTCGAGCATCATCCAATGAATTTGTTCCAGCCAAGATGACACATACGTCCGGTCGATCTGTGACCACTCGCGGCAGCCATGTGTCAATGATCATCTGGGAGGTGAAGCCGCCTGTTTGATACCAAGTTCCTTCAGGTTGTGCAAAAACGGGTGTCATTCGATGTTCATCCAGATCAAAATATGAACCCATGTATCCGTCATCTCGAGCATTGGCACTATTCACTGCGGCCCCGGAGGTGATGCTATCGCCTAGTGCTGTAATGCTTTGGACATATGGAAGGTTTAACTTCTCGATACGAAAGAAGTTTTTCGGCTGTATGGTCGAATCGGCGTGAAATTCAAAACGATTTTCTCCGATTTTTGTGGGGCGCAGCTTGAAGTCTGTGACATCGGTCGCGGTGCTGAAATCAAGTGTCTCAGAAGATGTTACTTTGTAATCATTCCCGCCTGGGCTAAATTCCAGAAAAAAGGTATCGGCGGCAGCCCATCCAGAAGTTGTGATCTCGAAGGGGGGCGTAGCTGGTTCAGAGCGGACAAGAGCGGTTAGGGTCAAGAGCAGAATTGAGCCGCGGATTTTTACGACGATCTTATTTTTCGTTTTTATAAAATTGTTACGATTCATGGATGAGTGAGGAAACTGCGCAAACAGAAGAGGATGAGTATTGTTAGATGGAGATGTCTGAGTTGATAGGAGTCATTGGGGCGAAAAACGCAACAAAAAACGCGTGATGTATAAAGATTTGATTAACTATTGGTAGCGGCGAACAAAATGCTGACCTCCCTCCTTACTAGCTGCCTTGCTGAAAGCATAACCCGTATCCTGAATCCCAACTCACGTCACAACGCGCGCCCCCGCTATTGGGGTTGTGTGCTCTTGGACGTTGGTAAGAAAATAAGATGAGCAGGTGGCGACGAGAAGCATCCGAAAGGCTACCTGAGCTTCAGCCACTCATTGCGTCGAAGCTGGTGGATAGTCCGATGGTGCTGTGGATCGAGCTGAATCAGGAATTCGAGCGCCGATGCGAGACCGAGCCACCACCTCTCATAAGATCGCTTTCAGCCTTACGAAAGGCTATAACAGATGTTCCATGACAGGAACCCAAAACGGCCGCGTGATGCAAGCTGAAACTACGTCAAGACCTCCGATACCAACGGATGAGTCTGTGAACAAGATAAGGCATCACGCGGCTCTCTCGGCCTCAAAGTCCGTGCAGCATCCTGGATCATTACGAATCCGTTTATATGAGACTGCGACTCCTCCGC
>JBDWAR010000002.1:0-114684 GCA_039978775.1 Luteolibacter sp.
CGTCCGAGTTCCTCGGATGCGGTGCGCAGCTTTTTAACAATCTGTTCTGGTGTGTGTCTTTTCCTTTTCATGAGAGTCGGTAGCCCGGCTGTCGCCGGAGACTCTCATAGCAGATGGATCAATTTTTGGGGAGCACGCCAAAAGGGCATCGTAATTTCAGCAAGTGTCCGGAGCAGGTGTTGAGGAAGTTTATCCAAGGGCTGGCTAAGGCACGGGAAGATGCCGAGTGAGCCGGAGCGAGTCGCGATGGGATTTATCTGAAAATTATGGATTTTGTTAGTTTGTGATTTTTTTCCTAAATAATTCTGAATGACTGGCAGGGAAGGGGAGTCTGAAGGGGGTAATGAAACAATATCTTCTTCCTGCGATTGCAGGCATACTGGCACTTTCCGCAAACCTCGTTGTAGCCGCTCCGCGGGGCAAGTCTCCTGAGCCACCGCGTAAGGTGGAGAGCAAAGGTCCCGACCACGGGAAGCCGGCGACGAAAAGCTACAGCAAAGCACCCGTGAAGCCGCAAATCAAAGGTCCGGTAAAGGGCCATAGCAGCTGGAATGACCGGATCGAAGTGCGTGCTCAGAGACGCTTGCAAGCCTTGGGTTTCTACCGGGGAGCGATCGATGGTGATTTTGGCCGTGGTTCCCGTGCCGCCCTCGTGAAGTTCCAGCGCGGTAAGCACCTGAGACCGACCGGTGTGCTGGATGCGATGACCATCCGGGCGCTGGGCATCTAGGAAAATCGGTTCTCTGGATTCGATGTGTGATTTTTTAGCCGGAAGGGAAGCCATTCCTCTCCGGCTTTTTCTATGTACTTTGAGAAACAGAAGTTCGGATGATGTTTCCGACATCGAGGATGAATCCGAAACGCTTGGAACAGGTAAAAATCTGGCAGATGGTTGACAGATGGGTTGGCGCGTGGATGCTCCTCGTCCCATGAAAGTCCGGACGATTACGAAACCTCTGATGATGGCTGCTGCGATGGCAGCGATTCCCGCTCTTGTGCGTGCCGAGGAGACTCCGGACGCGAATACTCCCGCAGCCGCTGAATCAGCCGCTGCCCAACCAGAAAAGACCATGCCCGAAGTACCAGCAGATGTAGCCGCCGCCCCCGCCGATGCCGCCAAGACCGAGAGTGGTCTGGCCTCGAAAGTCCTCCAAGCCGGAACCGGCGACAGCAAGCCAACGGCTGCCGACACCGTGACCGTTCACTACTCCGGCTGGACCACGGATGGAAAAATGTTTGATAGCTCGGTGAGCCGCGGTGAGCCGACGAGCTTCCCGCTCAACGGCGTGATCGCTGGCTGGACCGAAGGTCTTCAGTTGATGGTAGTCGGGGAGAAACGTCGTTTCTGGATCCCAGAAGATCTCGCCTACGGCCCGGTTGTTGCAGGCAGTGGCCGCCCCGGCGGTATGCTTTGCTTCGATGTGGAACTCCTCGGCATCAAGGAAGCACCCAAGGTGCCCGATGACGTAGAGAAAACCGAAAGCGGAGTGGCCTACAAAATCACCAAGGAAGGTGCCGGCGAGAAACCGGGATCGGATCAGGTCGCGACATTCCATTTCACCGCGAAGACCATGGATGGCCAGACGGTGCAGGACAGCCGCATGGAGCCAACACCTCCGAGCGCGCCACTGGACAAGCTGCCGCCGGCACTCGGCGAAATCTTTACCGATATGAAGGCCGGCGAGCTGCGCCAGTGCTGGTTGCCTGAGCCCCAAGCTCCCGGTGGATACATCGTCGCGGATCTTGAGCTGATCTCCTTCAAAGATGCGCCGCCGGCACCTCCGGTTCCCGAAGATGTGGCAGCCGTTCCTGCCGATGCGCAGAAGACCGAAAGCGGACTCGCTTTCAAAGTGCTCACGGAAGGCAAAGGCGAGGAAAAGCCGAAAGCCTCTGATACCGTGAAAGTCCACTACTCTGGCTGGACGCTCGACGGCAACATGTTTGATAGCTCGGTGACCCGTGGTGAGCCTGCTGAATTCCCGCTCAACGGCGTGATCAAAGGCTGGACCGAAGGAGTGCAGCTCATGGTTGCTGGCGAGAAGCGCCGCTTCTGGATCCCTGCCGAACTTGCCTACGGCCCAGCCGTCCCAGGCAGTGATCGTCCCGGCGGCATGCTGGTGTTCGATGTCGAACTTCTCGAGATCGTCCGCTAATTTCGTTTTCGATACACCTACCTGTCCGGGGTTCATTAACCTGTTGGGCAGGTAGGTTTTTTTTGATGCGACTAATCAAAGGCCGCACGATATCCCCCGACTGTGGAGGATAAAATTTCCCTCAATTCTTTGCTTCAAGAAATTTGACAGAGCAAAAGTTCCGCTGTCTGCTTGCGCTGGAAAATACGACGGAGAGAACCTCCGCTTGATATCAAGCCAGTCCCGATGAGCGCATCCACCGAACGTCCCGTGCAAGCTGTGTTGACCCCATGGGTCATCGCACTGATTGCGTTGATCGGGTTGAATGCGTTTTCGCAAGAATACTCGAGAACCCGGAGGGACGAATCCTCCGGAAAAATTACGCTTACCCAATCCGGGGAGTTCGCGAATGCTACGGGAAATTTTACAGGTTCGCTGGTCTTTCTGACGGCTCAATCCAGCCACCATGCGGCCATCCTTGTTTCCCAGATATTGGGTCTTGAGGTAACTCATGAAGAACCGTTGGCGGAGTTCCCGCATGGAGCGGTTCGCGGCCGAGCGCCGCCTGCCGGTTTGCTCGCCTGAGTGATGCCGCCATTGCGGTTTTATACAGATCTTCGATTCATGGATTCCCGCTTTGCGGACCCAGATTTCTACCCCTTCGAAGAAGGCGCACTCATTTAGCTGCTTTGTCCTATGTGGGATGAAGTCCTGCTTTCGTGTCATTCTTGGCACCCGCTCCGACCTTGTGGGTAGAGCGTAGATCGACTCCGTTTTTTCAACGGTGCCATGCACTTCGAGGGGGGCGACTCCTCATGCAAATTTCCAATTTTTAAAACCATTTCTACTTATGCTTCAGAAGCTTTTCCCTAAAATTATAGGCGGTAAAAACGAACGCGAGGTGAACCGCATTCGTCCGACCGTCAACCGTATCAACGAGATCGAAGGCGCGCTCCAAGGTGAGCCGGATGAGAAACTCCTACTCCTCACTCGCGATTGGCAGGCCTATCTCGCGCGTTATCATCCCCTAGTTGCACCTCCGCGGTCGGCCATCGAGCGCATGGAAGAGCACGCGTTGAGCGATGTCTCCAGCGCCATCGAGGAGCGCTTTTCACTGCTCCGTAAGGAGTTTTCCGGGCTCCCTGCCCGAGTCCTGCCCACCGCACAATCCATCGAAGCCGCGAAATTAGCCTTTGCCGGGATTGAGGGGAAATTCGCAAAATCCCGGGCACGCTACTTGGATCAGATTCTCCCCGAAGCGTATGCGGTGGTGAAAAACGCTGCTCGCAGGTTGTGTGGCAGCGAAATCCTTGTCAGCGGTCAGGCCATGAAATGGCAGATGATCCATTTCGATGTGCAGTTGATCGGAGGCATTGCACTGCATCGGGGATTGATCGCGGAAATGCAAACCGGTGAAGGCAAGACCTTGGTCGCCACGCTGCCGGTTTACCTAAATGCGCTCGCAGGGCTGGGCGTCCACGTTGTCACGGTGAACGATTACCTTGCGCAACGGGACTCCGAATGGATGGGGGCCCTGTTCCGTTTCCTCGGACTCAGCGTGGGGTGTATCCGGAGCCAGATGCCGTCCGCTCAGCGTTTTGAAAGCTACGCGTGTGATATTACCTACGGAACCAATTCAGAATTCGGTTTCGATTATCTTCGCGATAATGGGATGGCGACCAGCCGGCAACAGCAGGTCCAGCGCTCTCATTATCTAGCTATTATCGACGAGGTGGACTCCACCCTCATTGATGATGCCCGCACTCCGCTCATCATCAGTGGGGAAAGCCCCCACGATTCCTACCGATTCGAAGTTTGGAAACCGATTGTGGAAAAACTGGTCCGGCGCCAAACGGAGCTCTGCAACCGGATCGCATCAGAAGTGGAGCAGGCTTTGGCGGTAGGTGATACCGCCGCGGCGGGCACCGGATTGTTGAAACTCAAACACGGCCAACCTCGCAACCGGCGATTCATGAGGCTTTTGGAAGATCCGGAAATCCGCAGGCTTCTGGAGAAATACGAACTTTCCCATCAGCAAGGGCCGTTCGGAAACAAGATGTTCAAACTCAAGGAAGAGCTCTATTTCGTGATCGATGAGAAGCTTCAGGATGCCGATCTGATGGAGAAGGGGCGTCTCTTTCTTTCTCCGGAAGATCCCGACACCTTTACCCTGCCGGATGCGGCGACACGTATCGCCAAGATCGATGCAGACCCTGAGCTGAATCCGGAGCAGAAGGCCGCCGCCCGTGTCGCCGTTCAACAACAGCTCGATGAGCAGGGAGGGAAAATTCATGGGATTTCCCAGCTACTGAAAGCCTACTGCCTGTATGAACGGGATGTTCATTACGTGGTCCGCGATGGTCAGGTTACCATCATCGATGAGAGCACGGGGCGGGAAATGGCTGGGCGACGGTGGTCCAACGGTCTGCACCAGGCTGTCGAGGCGAAGGAAAATGTCTCGATGGAAAAGGAGACATGCACCTACGCGACGATCACGATTCAGAACTACTTCCGGCTCTACGAAAAGCTGGCTGGGATGACAGGGACGGCTGAAACCGAGGCGGCCGAGTTTCATGATATCTATCAACTCGATGTGCTACCCATCCCTACCAATACCGCGAATCTTCGCATCGATGAGAACGACCAAATTTTCAAAACCCGCCGGGAAAAATACAACGCGGTGATTTCACAGATCGAGGCAGCACATCTGCTTGGTCAGCCGGTTCTGGTAGGCACGGCTTCGGTCGATTCTTCGGAAACACTCTCGCGCATGCTCAAGCGGGCACGCATCGATCACGCGGTGCTCAACGCCAAGCATCCCGAAGAAGAGGCCGGCATCGTAGCGCTCGCCGGGCAGAAGGGAGCCGTCACGGTTTCCACCAACATGGCCGGGCGTGGAACTGATATCAAACTAGGTGAAGGCGTGGCCGAGCTCGGCGGCTTGTTTGTGATCGCCACAGAGCGGCATCCCTCGCGGCGGGTCGATAGACAGCTTCGTGGGCGTTGCTCGCGCCAAGGAGATCCGGGTCGCTCGCAGTTTTTCGTCTCCTTCGAGGATGAGCTGATGCGCAACTATGCGGCTCCGGATCGAATGGCCTCGCTGATCGAGCGCTCGCAAAAGATCGATGGGAAAAACTCGAAATTGCCATCGCTCGGAAAACTGGTGGAAACCGCCCAGCGTCAGGTGGAGCAGCGGGATTACAAAAGCCGCAAGCGCGTCCTTGATTTTGATGATGTGATGAACCTCCAGCGCGAGATCGTCTATGGCTACCGGAATGAAGTTCTCGGCACAGAGGATGTCCGCCAGCTGATCGACGACCTTATCTTGGAAATTCTCACCGATGGAGTCGGCAGACACCTCGCCGCGCTTCATCGTTATGAACCGGATTACGCGGAACTGCTGCATTGGATTCACTCGAATCTCCACATACGCACGACGGTGAAGGAAGTCGCGGATCTCGATGAGAAGGCGATGATCCTCCTCCTGGGAGAGAGAATAAGGGAGGCCTACGACGCGCGCATCCGCGATTTGCCCTTCGAGGTGATAGAGCAGGAGCAACGTCGCATGGTGCTCAAGGCGATCGATAGGAAATGGCAGGAACACCTCGAAGCCATGGATGAGCTGCGGGAGGGTGTCTATCTGCGCTCACAGGGCCAGAAGGATCCGCTCGTCGAATTCAAGAACGAGGCCTACGGACTTTTTATCTCCCTGATGGATGCGATACGCCGTGACTCCCTGCACAACTTATTCCGCTCGGCCACCAGCATGGAAAGCTTCCTCTCCCAGCTTCAGGCACTGCCGTCCACGAGCGGTGGTTTGGAGCTCCAGCTGCCGCAAAGTCCGGCCTCCACCCCGGTAGGAAATCTCGGGCGGAATGATGTCTGCCACTGTGGCTCGGTGAAAAAATACAAGCACTGCTGCGGTCGCGCTGTGTGAGTTGGGTCGGCTGCTTCCGGATCACAGATGTTGAAAACTCGACAAAAACATTCTCAGTGGTTCGGAAGTGTGCCAGATTCCCGCCTACTCACTCATGTCCCTCTCACAAAAAGGCTACAAGACCATCAATCATCGTGACGTCCAATACCGCTGGATGATGAAGAACCGCAATGGCGTCAACGAGGTATCCATCTACACCAATGCGGCGGTGGGTGGGCGTGAATTGATCGCTCAGCTACCGCGCGTGGTTACCTTGGACATGGTCGGCGAAGCGGCGGATTTCGGTCACGAGAATGACTGGAACCCCAACGAGGCGGGCGAGCCATTGCGCTGCAAGCACACCCGTAGAGGTTTTGTGCTGGCGGAGTGAGTTTCCCATCGGAAATCAGCTACAGCTTTCGAATCCGTACCTGTCTCCCAGGTCGGGCACGGAGTTTTCGTGTGCTTGACGGATATTCCAATTGAGGTCACTTGCCGAACTGAGCGACCACTGCGGTGACAGTGGCTTTTGCGTCGCCGTAGAGCATGCGGGTGTTTTCCCCGAAGAAGAGTGCGTTTTCGAGACCGGAGAATCCCGCTCCCTTGCCGCGCTTGAGGCAATAGACGGTTTTCGCTTCGTGAGCGTTGATGATGGGCATGCCGTAGATCGGGCTGCCGGGGTCGTTGAGGGCGGCGGGGTTCACCACGTCATTGGCACCGATGACAATGGCGACATCGACCGTTCCGATGATGGGATTGACCTGATCCATTTCACAAAGCTGCTCGAAAGGCACGTCCGCCTCCGCGAGAAGGACGTTCATGTGGCCGGGCATGCGACCTGCCACCGGGTGGATGGCGAAGCGGACTTCCGCACCGTTGTTTTCGAGGATCTCCGCGAGCTCTTTGACCACGTGCTGGGCTTGGGCGACGGCCATACCGTAGCCGGGGATAAAGACGACGCTCTGGGCAGCTTCAAGGACGTAGTAGGCGTCTTCGGCAGTTGAGGCTTTCATCTCTCCTTGGACTTCCCCCGCTGCTTGCGTGGTGGCGCCGAAACCACTGAACAGGACGTTGGTGATCGTCCGGTTCATGGACTTGCACATGATCATGGTGAGGATGATTCCAGAGGCTCCGACGAGGCAGCCTGCGACCACGAGCACGTTGTTGAGGATGATGAATCCCGCCATCGATGCTGCGACTCCGGAGAGGGAGTTGAGCAGGGAAATGACCACCGGCATGTCTCCTCCACCGATCGGCAGGGTCATCAGGACACCCAAGACGAGCGACAGGGTCACGAGGATGAGTCCCGCGACAAATGCGGTCTGGTTGTCGGTGCCGAGAGCCATCAGCACGATGCCGACCAGCGCAGTGGCGGTGACGAGGAAACTGAGCGCCTTTTGGCCGGGGAAAAGCGTGGGTGTCCCGGAGAGTTTTCCGGAAAGTTTGCCGTAGGCGACAAGGCTTCCGGTGAAGGTCACGCCGCCGATGAGAATGGTCAGTCCGATGGCGACCATCACGAACCAGCCGGGAACGATCACCCCGCTCTGTGCCTGGAGCTGCACGAGGTAATGAGCAGTGCCGCCGTCACGCAGTTTCACGTATTCCGCAGCGCCAACGAAAAGCGAGGCAAGGCCGCCGACCCCGTTGAAAAGGGCGACGAGCTCGGGCATACCGGTCATCTTGACGCGGATGGCTGCCACCGCCCCGATGATGGCACCCAGAGCGATGCCACCCACGACCATGCCCCAGTCCAAGCCGAAGTACATGAGCGTAGCGACAACGGCCAAGAGCATGCCGACGGATGAAAGGCGGTTGCCCCGGCGGGCGCTATCCGCAGAGCCAAGCATCTTGATCCCGAAGATGAACAGGATCGAGGAAACGATGTAGAGAAGGTTGATGAGGACAGCGTTCATGCTTTCGGCTCTCCTTTCCCACCGGAGTTCTTTTTCTTGAACATGGCGAGCATACGGTCGGTGACCATGTAGCCACCTACTACGTTGATGGTAGCGAGAACCACGGCAGCGAATCCGAACCATTTTGCCGCGGGAGACTCACCGATATTGAGGGCGAGTAGGGCCCCGACAATGGTGATGCCGGATATCGCGTTGGCTCCGCTCATGAGCGGGGTGTGCAATTGCGAAGGGACTTTTGCGATCAACTCGAAGCCGAGGAAGATTGCCAGAGTGAAGGCGAAGAGGAGGAGTAATAGTGGGGCGAGTTCCATGGTAGGTTAGGAGGTAAAACGTTCGTGGACGATGGCGCCCTCGTGGGTGAGCAGGCAGCCTTTGATGATTTCATCTTCGGTTTTGAGAGGGAAGACCTTGGCTTCCGCATCCCAGAAGTGCTCGATGAGATTGAGCATGTTTGCGGAAAACATCTGGCTCGCATGGCGGGGGACTTTGCGTTCGAGCGCGTTCCAGCCGATGATCCTCACTCCTGCGTCGGTAACGACTTCCTCGTTGGGCACGGTTCCCTCGACGTTGCCGCCGCCCTCAGCCGCGAGATCGACGATGATGCTGCCGGGTCGCATGCCGGAAATCATTTCGGCGGTGAGTAGGACCGGGGCCTTGCGGCCGAAAACCTTGGCAGTGGTGATGACGATATCCGACGAGTTGCAAACCTTTGTCATACCGGCGCGCTGGAGTTCGACCTGTTCCGGGGTGAGCTCCTTGGCATATCCCTGTTCGGTTTGGCCGACTTCACCGATGTCGATTTTCACGAATTTCGCACCGAGAGATTTCACCTGCTCCTCGACAACGGGGCGGGTATCGAAAGCCTCAACGCGCGCCCCTATGCGGCGGGCGGTGGCGATGGCCTGCAAGCCGGCAACCCCTACTCCGATGACAAATACTTTAGCTGGGGAAATGGTTCCAGCCGGGGTCATCATCATCGGCAGGATGGAATCGAGTTGTTCGGAAGCAGTGATGACCGACATGTAGCCGGCGAGGTTCGCTTGGCTGCTGAGGACATCCATTTTCTGCGCGAGGGTGGAGCGGGGAATCAGCTCGCTGCACAAGGCGCTGACTTTTGCCGCAGCGTAAGCCTCGATACGCTCGCGAGAGCCGAAAGGATCCATCAGCCCGGTCGCCATGGAGCCGGGTTTCTGGAGGGCGATTTCCCCAAGATCGGCAGGAAGGACACGGATCACGAAATCTGCAGAGCCGAGTGCAGCATCCCGGTCGGTCACGATCGTCGCACCTGCGGCGAGGTAGTCAGCATCGAGGTGGCCGGCGGGTTTTCCGGCATCGGATTCGATTGATACCGAAGCTCCGAGTTTCACCAGTTTCGCGACGGAGACAGGGACGAGCGCTACACGGGTCTCAAGCGCATGGGTTTCCCGGGGAACGAAGATCAGCATGTTTCCGGATAAAGTTTTTCGGATAATTCCATTAGTATACTTAAACGAAACCGAGCGAATGGGGGCAAGCGCAAAGGGCGCAATTTCTGCCATTCCCGACTCTGATCATCTGTGAGGGGGGGACGCTTTCAAAATCGCTAGGTGGGTTGCTCGTTCCTGCGTCTGTTTCGGGTATTGTAGAGGCTCGCTGCCTATTTTAGGGTTCTGGCATTATTGCGGTGAACAAATCTCTTTCGAAAAATATCGCCCATCAGTGGTTTCGAGCATCGGAGGCGACCGGTGACTTCATGGGGATCCGTTACGGGCGTATGCCGCAGGGGAGCGATGAGATCGAGTGGTCGTATGTATCTCACCTTGATTGCGATGGCATCGGTGGATTTGCCCGGTTGTTGCGGGGCAGAGGGGCGGAGATACCGAATCTTCCTGAGACCCACAACCCGTGCGGGGGAGTGATCGGGCCATTGTGGAGGTTCTGGCGTGATAGTCGTGGGGTGGAGGAATGTGCGGATCGTCGGGATTGGAAATGTAGTTCTCCGTCTGAACCGGGTGCCTCCAATGCAGTGGCCTGGCATTTGTTTACGGAAGCGCAAACCCAAGACATCCGCGAGAAGTGCCGGAGGCAGGGAGTGACGGTGAATAGCTACTTACTGAAATATTTGGATAAGGCGATCCGCCCGGAGATTCAGCGACCTCATTTGCCGATCCCCTGGATGATCCCGGTGAATCTGCGTGGAGACATCAAGCACCCGGACGATACGGAAAACCATGTGAGCTGTGTGGATGTCCGAATCGCGGCGGAGGATTCCGTGGCAGAGATTCAGCAACAGATCCGGCGGCGCTTGGAGCGTGGCGAGCATCGCGCGAAGCATCTGATTCTGGGATTTGGGAAATGCTTAAATCACGGAGCCAAAGTGAAGTTTCTCGCGAAAGATCGAACGAAGCCGGCGGGAGGCATCGGTGCTTTTTCGAATCTGGGAGTGTGGGATTCCGAGAAGAAAATTGAGACGACGGATTCTTGGTTGTTTTGTCCGCCGGTGGTCACGGGGCAGTTGTTAGGTGCGGGATGTGTGACGTTTCAGAATCGACTGGGTCTGGCCATCCAAGGACGCTCCGGCTTGTCGTCATCTCCAGAGATCGCAGCGGGTTGGATACAGCGTTGGGTGGCCGGGCTTTGAAGTGGGCGAGCCTTTGCGCAGCAAGCACACGTTCCGAGGGTCGGATTTCCTTACGGCGCTTATCTGCGTCGGTTGCAGACCAAAAGGCAGGCGCAAGCGCCTAGGAGAAGGGTGGATGGCTCTGGCACTGCAGTAAATGTGCTGCTGGAGAAGGGGATCGGGGTGTCGTAAAAGTTCAACGCGTAGAGTCGATCATCGACGGTGGAGCGTGTTCCAGTGCTGCCCATGCGGACCAGCATGGAGGAAAGATTATTGTATTCGAGTTCTACCATGTAGGTGCTATCGCCCGTGATACCTTGGATCCCTTGGGGACCTCCGTTGAAGGTGGAGCTGAATTGAAGCTGGCGATCGGCGGCATTGATGAGGTTAGCGTCGAGCACCGTATTGGTATCGAGACGGTAGGCGTCGAGCTGGTTCACCATGAGATATTCGTAAGTGTTGCCCTCTAGGTTGTTGCCGTCGATATCCATGCCGGCAACCCGCTTAAAGCCCAAAGAAACGGCGTCCTCAGTCCCTGTGGTGACGAATTGGATCGAGAAATCCACGTAGGGATTATCGGTTGCGCTGCCTCTGACCTTTGGCTGGAAATAGCTGTAAAATCCGTTTCCGTTTGAGGGGGTGGATGCATTGTCAATTTGGACCAAGCTCGCCCCGGCACTGATGCCTTCAACGATTACGATGGCGTCGTAGCCGGAAGCAACGTTGTGAAATCGATATTTGCTCGATATCTGAAGATCGTCGCCGCCAATCAGGCTGAACGTCTCAAACGAAAGATTCTGCGCCGTGGCAAGGCTCGGCAAAACGGCAATGAGCGTGGCTGCCAAAAGTTGAGAGCGATGCCTCAATCGAGCGCTGGTAAGAGGTTTATAATTGGTAGTAAGGCTCATACAGTGAAATAAATTAGCGAAATTGGGAGGACGGGGCAATAATTTATTTGATTATGTTGAATATCAGAGAATCCCTATTTTTCTAAGAGAGGCGCGCCATCAGGGAGTTTTACCGGCCACATTCCCGGCATTTTTCTTAAATTCGACTAAAAAAGAGGAGATATTACGGGATTGCGTAATATTCCTGAGCGGAAGTTTTGGTTAGATTGTTCGTCAGATTAGTCAACTCACCAAAATAACCCCGATGAAAACCACCCAGCATACAAGTAAACGCACGAAGGGCATGACACTTCTCGAATTGACCGTCGTGATCCTGGTCCTTCTCTCACTGATCTCCATTCTATTCATCGGTGCGCGAGCGTGGAAGAAGGGATCGGATCGCACCGCCAACATCCTTAACATCCGGAATATCCAGCAAGCGGTTCGTTCACATTCGAACATGAACGGAATGAGTGCGGGTTCGTCAGTATTGTATCACGAGACGATTTTTGCAGGCAGCGATGGTAATAGTGGTATTTCAAATCTGGTAGGTGCCAATTATTTGGCCGAACCGATGCCTCCGGCTGCAAGCGGAGTCGATGGTTATGTCTATCTGAACATCGTCCCTGCCATGGGCACCCTTTACGTCGTGAATGTCGATCTTGCGAATCCTGAAGGTGATTATTTCTACACAGGCACGGCCAGCAACGGCTTCGGCGGAACGGTCAGTGGCTGGTAAACTGGCGGTCCGGCCAGAAGCCAGATGTTCTGCCCGGGGATGAATTTTCGTGCGGAGCGTCAGGCGGGGTGCTTAGGTTCGCGAATGCTCGAAAACCTGATTTCACGTCGTCCGTTTCTGAAAACCGCCATCGGAGCAGGACTTGCTTCGGCTCTCGTCAAGGGCCAGGAGGAAGCTGCTCCAAAAGCGGAAGGCAAAAAGCTCGGGTGGGCTTTGGTGGGACTGAGCTCGCTGAGTGAGAGCAAGATCGCTCCGGCATTGCTCAAGACAAAACACTCCCGCCTGACCGGCATCGTCACCGGAACGCCGGAGAAGGCGGAGGCATGGAGCAAGAAATACGGCATCAAGGAGAGCGGGATTTATAACTACGAAAATTTCGACGAGATCATCAACAATCCGGAAGTGGATGTGGTTTACATCGTTTTGCCAAACTCCATGCACAAGGAGTTTACCCTGAGGGGGGCGAAGGCGGGCAAACATGTGTTTTGTGAGAAGCCGATGGCGGTTTCCCCGCAGGAGAGCCGTGACATGATTGCGGCTTGTGAGGCTGCGAATGTGAAGCTCGGCATGGGGTATCGCTTGCAGTTCGAGCCGCATCATGTGGAGGCGATCCGTTTTGCGCGGGAGAAGGTTTTCGGCGAAGTGAGGCATATCGACGCGGGTTTCGGGTTCAAGATGCGTAGCGCCGATGGCTGGCGCTTGAACAAGGCATTGGGGGGCGGTGCTCTGCTGGATGTGGGGGTGTATGCGATCCAAGGAGCCCGCTACATCATGGGTGAGGAGCCGGTGATCGTGAGTGCCTTGGAGACCAAGACTGACAAGGAGATGTTTGCCGAGGTGGATGAGACGATCCAGATTCAGATGCAGTTTGCCTCCGGGAAGACGGCGAACCTTTTCACCACCTTCAACCTCGGCGGATACAACCAATTGACGGCCTTTGCGGAGAAGGGCAGGTTCGGTTTGAACAGTGCATTTGGCACCCAAGGACAATCCGGATGGACCTCAGATCCGAAGATCCCTTTGAGCTATCCGAAGACCGATCATTTTGAGGTGCAGATGGATCTATTTTCCCAAGCCATCATCGAGGGCAAGGAATGGACGGTGGATGGCACCGAGGGGCTGCGCGATCAGTTGGTGATGGATGCCGTTTTCAAATCTATCGCCACCGGCGCACCCGTGGAGGTGGAAAAGGTCTGAAAAAAGGCAGCCCACACCCGGGATGGCGCGGAAGGAAAATCATGGGGTCGCCAATCTCTGTTGCGGCGGGGATTTGGCGGGCGGCGGGACGATTTTCTAAATTTCAGGGTGTTCAAATGGCGCTGGGGTTCTAGGTTCCGCCTCCCGTATGCCTGTTAAAATTCGTTTCACATCCGCCGCCGCCAACGGCTTGGTTCTTGCAAAAGTAGGTCATCCTCAGCGTGATGAGCCGCTCCAGACCTCCAAGGAAGTTTTCAAAATAGAAGAGGATGATCAGATGACGCTGGCCGCCATTTTCCTCAAGCCATTCAAGAACCTCACGGCGCATCGTTTTAGTCACCATTCCTCGCTCGATCAGCATGAAATGAATGCCTACGCCTCCGCGATCTTCACCTCGGAGGATGGGTTGTTGGAAAAGGGCTGCGATATTGCCAAGCGCCTTTACTCCAAGTCCAACCACCCGAACATCAAGTCCGGCGATCTGTGCATCTCCCTGATCAAGGACATCGAAGTGGACGGGGAATTCACCCAAGGCCTGTGCATCCTCAAGTCGGAAAGCGTGGTTCCTTTCCTCAGCATCTCCACCCGTGATGGGGATCTGGAGCTTCATACGGAGCAGGGGATCAACCCGGAGAAAATCGACAAAGGCTGCCTGATTCTCAATCACCTGGAGACCAAGGGTTACTACGTGCTCACCTTCGACCGCAGCGGTTCGGATTCGCGCTTCTGGGTGCGGGATTTCCTCGGTGTGATCCCGATCGCCGACAGCCCTTTCCTGACGAATAAATACGCCAACATGGCGGTGAAATTCATGGAGCAGGAGAAAAAGCAAAAGCCTGCTGCTGAGGACGACGCCCCGCCATGGGATGCGTCCAATGCCGCGAAGGATGCGATCACTTACTTCGAGGAGAAGGAGAAATTCAATCTGGAGGAGTTCGAGGAAGAGGTGCTTAAAACCCCGGAGGCGAAGGCGAAATTCGCGGAGCACCGCAGCCAGATCGAAGAAGAGGAGGGGCACAAGCTGGAGGATTCCTTTGAGATTTCCAAAAAGGACGTCACCAAGGCGAAAAAGAAGATCCGCTCCACGATGAAGCTCGATACGGGAGTAGAAATCAAACTCAAGCCCGCCCTTGCCGCTAAGCCCGAGAAGGTGCTGGAGCACGGCTTCGATGAAGAGAAGAAGATGAAATTCATCAAGATCTACTTCAATGAAGACCTGGCTGAGTGATGTCTGCCTGAATGGAAAGCCTTAAGGTGGTCTGCAGATTCTCACCTTACGGCTTTGCCGGCCTAAATCCTGTTGTCAGAGTCAAGGGATGCTGAGGCCGTTTCAAATTGATTTTCCGGGTAAGTCCTTATCGCGTGAAGCGATGGCGCCCACGTGTAATGACAGCCAGTTCAAACGGCCGAAGTATTCGGCGGGATGGCGAGCGGGATTCTTGAGCTTGATATGGTGCGCGATTTTACCGGGCAGCGCCACTGCCGAGTTTCCCTACGCCATCTATGAAACCCGAGAGGGGGCGGCATTCGACGCCACGGAAGCGGTGGCAAGACAAGCTGCTGCCGCCAAGGCATTGGGAATGTCTGTGGCGGAGTCCATCGCCCTGACAGATGAGGTTTCGCTGGAGATGAGGATTTGTCCGGCAGGAGAGTTTCCCCTAGGAAGTCCAGATTCGGAGATGGGGCGCGAGAAGGACGAAGCCTTGAAGCGTGGGGTGTTTGCCCAGCCATTCTACCTGAGCACTTATCCATTAACTCAGGAACAATATGTCGCGATCATGGACATGCTTCCCGGCGGGACGTCGGAGATGAAGCCCGGATATGCGGCGCGTGTTTCCTACGATGAAACCCGTAGACTCCTGATTCCTTCGATGCAGAAGTATGCTCCGGAAGGCTGGCGCTTCCAATTGGTCACGATGGATCAGATGGAGTATGCGACACGGGCGGGAACCTTGACGACGTGGTATACGGGGGAAGATCTCAAGGAGTTTTCAACCGCGGCTTGGCACAAAGGCAACTCCGGAGGCAAAGAGCATCCGGTGGGGCGGAAGCGAGCGAATGCGTGGGGCTTTCACGACACTCTCGGCAATGTCTGGCAATGGGTGACCGGATTCAGCGATCAATGGGATGACGATCCGGGCGAAAAGCATGTGGTGAAGGGCGGCGGCTTTGATTCTCCTGCGGGAAACAATGGCTGCCGCAGCGCCAACGTCATGCTTCAGGGAATCCCCAGCGGGGTGCGTGTGGCGATGGTGATGATCCCGGATGAAACTTCCTCCGCTGCAAGTGATGAACATGTGGAGGTCGATTGCTCGAAAACGATTCGTTCCCTAGAGCACAATCCCACCGGCTTCTGCATGAGTTTTGTGAGTGATGCCGATCGCGATGGGCGTAAGCCTTTTGCGCCGGTTCTGAAGTCGATGAATATCGGCTCGCTGCGTTATCCCATGGGCACCTTGGCAGAGAATTATCTCTTCCACGATCTGCGTACAGGGCCGCCGGTGGAAGGGGGACTGAAGCCGCGAGTCATTAGCAGGAGGAAAGCTCCGGCACAATGGGAAGCGGCTGTGAGTGCCGAGGGTGGATTGAAATCAGAAGTTCTGGATTTCGATGAGTACGTCGATATGTGCCAGCAGAGTGGCGCAACGCCAGTGATCATGGTGTCGAGTCACGGTCACCTTTTTCCGGGATCGGATTTTTCTGAGGAGGACATTCTGCGCAATGCTGAGGAGTGGGTCCGTTATGCCAATATCACCCGTAAGCTGGGCATTCGTTATTGGGAGATTGGCAACGAAGTGGATCTCAAGGAGGTCAGGGAGCTCATGTCCCGTGAGCAATACTTCGAGCTCTATCAGAAAATGGCGACGCGGATGAAGGCGGTGGATCCCTCGATCCGCACCGGCGTAGGAACGATGTTTGATCGGGAGTATACTGCCCAGGCACTCAAGAAGTTCCCCGAGTTGGTGGATTTCACCGTGATCCATCCCTACATGACTCAAATCAAGGATTTCGCCCATTATGCGGGGACGAATGGGCTTCGCTTGGGTGAAACGGAGTCGGTGCTTGCTGACATCGATGAATTTGCGCCTCCAGAAAGACGGGAGACCACCGAGGTGCTGATGACCGAATTCTCAGGATTCTGTGCGGGTGCGAACCATGTGCCGGAGCTACGCCGGGCCAATAGCATTTTTAATGCGATGCTGACCTTCGACATGCTGGCAAGTGGCATCAGTATGGATGACCGCGTGCGGTTTATGCATTTCTGGGTGACGCACAGTCCTTGGGGAAGAGCTGCGCAGACCGATTATGCTAACGCCTTCGATGTTGAGAATAATGTGCTGCCGCAGGGACGGGCCATCGAGCTGATGGGACGTTTCCTGCAGGAGCGCATGGTCGAGGTGGAATCCCCGGAAGGGCCGCTGCGCTGCTGGGCGGGAGCTTCCAAGGACTCTTCAAAAATCGCGGTCTGGCTGATGAACCGGGCGGAGGATGAGAAGAAGATCGTGATCAAACTCACTGAATTCAAAGGCAGTCCGGAGCTTTCCACGTGGTCGTTTGCCGGCGAATCACCGGACGATACCGAACCGAGCTGGGGGGCGGGGAAGCAGGTTGTCATCGAGGATGGCCGCGTAACGATCACCGTGCCCGCCTTTTCCATCACAGTGCTGCACAGCCCGGCATAGGAGCGGTTTTAGGCTTTTAACAAACGGCCCAGAAGTCTTCGCCTTCGCAGCGACCTGTGGCGATTGCCATTTCACGCACGAGGGATCGCGCACCTTTGAGCCCAACTGCGCCCAGCATGATGCTTGAGCGCCACTTGCTTTCCATTTGATCGGCTGCAGCCACTTCGGCTCCGTGAATGCTCTGGCCGACTCGCGTTGGATTTACATCGAAAAAGCCTTTCACCTCGACCCCCTGATTCTGAAGGTCCTGCGCCAGCCTTTTTCCGATAGGACCGGCACCGGCGATGGCCACGCCGTGTTCCGCTACACTTGGGAGATTGTGCAAGTGGTGCGCTCGCATCTGGCTTCGCGCCTCGCTCCCGTAACGCGGATCCTGACGGGTCAATCGTGTCGGTGAGTCCCGCCATTGGAGCAAGACATCTGACACCCGCACGAACTGGCAGCCTGCGGCAAAAAGCCTGAGCCAGAGATCATGGTCCTCCGCCCACGCAGTATCGTGATAGCCACCCACGCGATCCATCCACTTCCTGCGAACCATCGCGGTGGGGTTGATCACCGGGCACTCGATGAAGCGGGAGCGCGACATCGCGTCGTGGTCGATCAGGCTGTTTGCCCATGTCACATAGCGGCGCATGCCATCCCCACAGCAATCGATCGTCTCCACTCCGCAGGTGACCACTCCGGTATCGTCTGTCGCCGCGTTGAGTTGTTTGCCGATGCGTTGGGGCATGGCGAGATCATCGGCATCCATGCGCGCAAACCACTCACCACAAGCCAGACTGAGTCCAGTGGCCGAGGCTCCGACGACTCCCTGATCCGATTGATTCTTAATAAGCCTGAATCGAGGATCTGCTATACCGGCCAAAGATGCGACTGAGCCGTCGCTGGACCCGTCGTCGACCGTGATGAGTTCCAGATCACGAAACTCCTGCCGCAGAATGCTCTGAACTGCATCCAGCAGCGTCGCTTCCGCATCGCGAAACGGGAGGACTACTGAGACAACCGGCATGCTCGTTTCTCCGGCATGCGCTACGACATTGCAATGCTGCAGGCTTGCCAAGTGCTTCTTGGAAGCCGGGCGGAGTTGCGATTCTTCGTTTGCTTCGGAAGGATTCTGCGAATTGAATATTTCCTGCATGAAGCGTTTTGGGAATTGCATCGTCGCCATATTTTTAGGGGGCATGAGCATGGCCTTGGCTGAGGAGGTGCGGATGAATCAGATCCAAGTGATAGGCTCTCACAATTCTTACCATTTACCGCCAGAGAAGGAGTTGATGGGGGTGATCTCGATGTTCAGTAAGCGGGCGCTGGAAGCATGGAGCTACTCGCACGAGCCTTTGAATCTTCAGTTGGAAAGCGGTGTGCGGCAGTTCGAGTTGGATGTTTACGCCGATCCGGAAGGGGGGCTCTACTCGCAGGCGGATCATCCGGCATTGGAAGAAATGAAGCAGCCGGGCTTCAAAGTGTTCCATGTTCCAAATTTGGATTTTCAATCGAACCATCCAACCTTCAAAGGTGCTTTAATCGCAGTGCGTGATTGGTCTCAGAAGTATCCGAAGCATGTTCCGGTGATGATCTTGGTGGAAACAAAAGACAGCAAGGAGGTGCCGTTCGCTCCAGAGCCAGTGAAATATGATCGTGAAATGTTGGAGGAACTGGAGGCCGAAATTCTGTCGGTTTTCGATCGCGAGCAACTGATCACGCCGGATCTTGTGCGTGGAGATTCCGAGACTCTGAGAGATGCCGTTTTGAAAAATGGTTGGCCGTTGTTAGATGAGGTCCGAGGGAAAGTCATGTTCTGCCTCGATAACGAGGGCAGCCATCGCAACATGTACCTGGAAGGAGATCCCACACTCAAGAATCGGCTGATGTTTGTAAGCGTGGATCGCAGTCATCCGGCAGCGGCGTTTATAAAACGCAACAATGCGCTCCGCAGCTCCGATGAGATCCGGGAACTTGTGGCCGAAGGATTCATCGTGCGCACGCGGGCGGATGGTGAGTCGGTAGAGGCCAGGGCGAACGATATGTCACGTGCCCAGAAAGCTCTGGCAAGCGGCGCGCAATTCGTCAGCACAGATTACCCGAAGCCGGACGGAAAGATTGGGCCGTATTATGTCGCGCTGCCGGAGAAAGTGACGGCGCGTGCCAATCCGGTTTCGCTGCCGAAGGGTCCGGTTGGCGAAATTGAGTGAAGGCTGCGAGAGGGAGCTTGAGCTACGTAGCTAGGGCTTATTTTTTGAAACCTTTTTCGGTGGGGGCGCGTTGGATTTTCTTTTCCTCAATGGTGCCGGGTATCCAGTTGCGGGCGCTGGCCAAATCCTTTTCCACATCTTTGGTTTGGGCGGGGATGTCTACGATTCCAGAGCGGTTGTAGAGCACGGGTTGCACGTACTGACGGGTGTAGGCTTCGGAATATTTTTTCCACTCTCCCAAGGCGGTTTCGAGTTGCGTGACGGCGTTCGCTTTTGCATCGGGCTCACCAGTTTTATCATAGATGGCTAACTCACAGGCACCGCGGATCTTCGCGGCGTAATAGAGGCCGAGCCGAGACATGGCTTCGATGTCGTTGAGGGTGGCGGCGTATTCGCGGGCGGCGCTTTCTTGAATCTCCGCGGTTTTCAGTTTCTCTAACGATTCTAGTGCTTTGGACGAGTCTGAATACAGAGTGTCCGCGATCTGCATGGGGGTGGTTCCGGTAGGCATTTTCCCCGCTGACATGCCATTGCGCCACTCAATGATGTTGAGCACATCAGCACCTGGCATGGTGCCGCCTTCGATAAAATCTTTGACGGTGTGGAAGCCGCTCTTGGCGCGGCAGGCCTCGGGAAACCATCTAAAATCGAAGTCTCCCCAGAAGAAGCGTGTGATGTGGGGAAAGGTCTTCGATGCACCCGCCCACGCGGAGCACAACAGCGTGGCATCCGTGCCGGGGAAGCGCGCGGCGACCTGGCGTTCGAAGGTAGAATCCGGCAGATCCGGTTCATAGGCGAGGCGTCCCCATAGGTCGAAAGACAGCCATTGTTTGCCCATGACCGTTTGGCGTTTTTCGCCGGGATCTTTGGTCAGGAAATCTCTGCCCCAGACGTAGCCATCCGGCCCCATGTAGAAACCGGCGATCTTGTCTTCCGGTGGGATCGCCTTGATGAAGGCGCGTGCGAACTCCGGATCTGCCCAGCGGAAGCTGTAGACATCGTCATTCCTCAGTGTCAACCACGAGCGGAGCTGCGGGTTGAAGAATGGTAGGGCGGGCTGGATCATCTCCGGATCCGGAACGGAATACATGTGAGCGACGGCGTATTTGAAACTCAGGTCCAAGGGGCAGGGCAGCTCGGCGAAGGCGTTGGTGATATCGCTAAGACCCGTCATGTGAAAGCGGTGGATGAGGCGGAACTTTCGATCCGGCGTGTCCTCGAGCCCGTCGCGTATGCCCTCGCCATAGGTGCGCCAGAGCCACTCCTCCTTATTCATGCCGCCCATGTCCTTCTCCTTCATGCTCTCGCCTGCGGTGATGCCGAACCCCGCCAGCAGTGGATAGGTCTTGATGGTTTCCCGCACCGAGGCACGGAAGTATTCGATGTTGCGAGGTGATGCCTTTTTGCCGGTGATGCCGTCTTTCCCCTCCGCTCCGTAGAAGAAGGCGTTCCAGGTGAAAAAGTAGATATCCACGCCACGGTCTTTCGCGAGCTGCATGACCTCCTGCCAGAAGAGGATCTTTTCATCAATGGAGATCTCTTTGACCACCCCGTGGTTGGCGAGCATCTCGGGCCTTACATAATTTTCGCCCAAGCCGCCGAAGCCGCGGGTAAAACTCTCATTGGTGCGCCAGACATCATTGAGCGCGACATCGGGGAACTCCGGCACTTTCACGATGCTGGGAAACGGATGCAGCGACCATAGCGAAAGCACATTGTAACGGTGCTCGGCCATCTGATCGAGAAACTCACGCCAGAAATCCAATTCCCAAATGACCGGGATATTCTGCTGCGCTGCGTCGCCCGGCTCGCTGTAGGTGGGCGTGCGCAGATCGAGCGGAAGGTTGAACTTGATGCCGCGCTGGAGGATGTGCGGCTGGTGTTCTGAATCCTTTAGCTCCGCGAGATGCCCGGTGCGGATGGCTTCTGCGATGTCGAGCCCGCCATACATCGCACCTGTGGCATCCACGCCGGTGACTGTGATTTTTCCGTCCGCAACCTGTATCGAATAGGCCTGCGCTCTGGCCTTCGCATCCGGACGCACTGTGATGGAAATGTTCGCGTCGATGCCTGGGCCGGCGGCTTCCATGATTTCTGAGGCGGCAAATTCCCCGGGTCCACCAGCAGCGGGTTCCACGGTGACCCTTACCCCCGCGAATGCGGTGAATGGAAGGAGCAGGACGGTAAGTAGAAAATATCTTGGATTCATAAGATTCAGAGCGGGAAGGGGACTCAACGTGGCGATTGCATTGAGCTGATCCTGATCACCAATTGATCGCAAGGGGGAAAAGCCGAGCCGTGAAATCATTCGGCAACGGCAGCAAAGTGGGATTGATCCCGCCACGGGCTGGGTGGGAGATTTTGGGAAACAATCAGATAAAGTAGAAGGTTATGTTTATGGTATTGTTTTCATATGTAATGGATGGCGAAATGAGTTTACAATCCTGATGGATTGATGGATATGGGAGGTGCATTTTAAATCCTCCCCATTCTCTCAATGAAAATGTTTGTGATCTGTTGTGCAGTGGTTTTCGCGTTGGTCGTTTCGTCCCGTGTGAGCGCCCAGAGTTATGACTTTCAGGTGGATTACTACGGGGAAGGAGTGGCTTCCCTCGTTCCTGGCAGTGATGACCCCTCGTCTCTTTCGCTAGTTCCCGGTGATACATTCACATGGACGATTATGGCGAATGGTGGTGCCTATTGGCTGGTTGAAGAAGCCGGTGATTTTTTCACACTGATGGCGTTTGCCGTTTCCGAGCCAGGCACCCGGACCGGTGACTTCACGATCACGCTGAGCTATCTCGGGACGGATGTGTATTGGGAGTCCTTGACGGGTGTGGAAACGCAGGAAGTTCACGTGGGGACAAATGAGATAACCTTGGTGCAGGGTCTGGCCTTTGACAGGATGAGACTGGATTTTGAACTGATCTCCGCAGTGGAGTTGGAGAGTCTCGCGGCAGACCCAATGGATCTTCAACCGATCCCGACAACGTTGAATGGGATATTGCCGATTTTTGGCGCGCCGGAATCCAACAGGTTCAGTCCGGGCATCGTTTATGTGGTGCCGGAGCCATCTTCGCTGATGTTACTGTCGCTTGCCCTCGGGATGGGATTGGGGCGTCGGCGTCGGTAAAATGCATTTTATGACCTGTCTACCAGGTCCCGTAATTTTAGGTTTTCACTTCCCGGTATCGAGCAATAAGGCCGGATCCAGGCTCAGGTCGGTGCTGTCCTTGCCATCATTGTGGCCCTCCAGAGCGATGACATTTTTGCCTTCTCTGAAGAAGTCGGAAAATTCTCTGAGCGGATAGTATTCCGCTCCGCTGGCCTCGTGTTTGGCCAGGACTTTTGCCACACCGTCTTTGCCCCGCACGACTCCTTTGGAAAGCAGTTCTTTGCCGTTAATGTGGAGAACGAAGGCGTCGTCGTAGTTGATGAGCAGGCCGAGGCGTTTGAGATTGGTTCCGACGGGGATATCGAATTCACGACGAATGTAGATCGTAGTGAATTTTCCCTGCATCTCCTTGATTACGGTGCGGTCGTCGCCGTCGCCGTAGCCGAAGCCTGCAGTGCCTGATTTCCAGCCTTCCTCCTGCGAGTCGAAGCCCAGTTGTGTCCACATCTCCGTTTCCGGGCCGTCCGCTTCGGCGAGATAGTCCCACTGAGCATGGAGAGGAATGATGGGGGTGGATTTCTTCGGCACCAAGGCAGCGACGTTTTTCTTGCCGGCTTTGCGTGCCTTAGCAGCATCGGCGAGGGTCCCGGGTGCCCCTAACACGCCGACTCCGGTCCGCTCTAGGGTAGTCTCATCGGGTGTCCATGGATTTGCCACGATGCTATTTATCACCGTTCCCCGTTTCACGATGGAGAATTGGTCTCGCTCCTTGCCTTTCAAATCGAGCATGACGCCGGACAGCATGTCGCCGTCGATATCGAGAATGGTTGATCCGTGGTCGAGAACGATGCTGCGCATGATGGGTGAAATGCCTTTGGCGTTTCGCCCCAAGGCTCCGCCATGTCCGGTGACGACAGCCACCGTGCCGTTGTGCGGGGTAGTTTCTTCGCTTTTCATATAGGCGCCGTTTCCCTCCGGTTTGCCGTCGCCATCGTCGAGTACCACGCCCTGCGCAGAGGTCGGAGTGGAGTATGCGCCGTCGATCAGAATGGAGCGCTCATAAATATGTGAGTGGCCGCAGATGACGAGATCCACACCCCCGTTTTCCATGATGGGCATGATGTGTTCGCGCATCTCCACCAACTCGATCTCGATGTCGCTATCGTGTGTGCCTTTGGTATAGGGCGGATGGTGCCAGAAACCGATGATCCACTTTGCTTTAGATTTTGCCGCTGCGAGATCGCGCACCAGCCATTTCGCCATCGTGCCGTTTGGAGTGCGGTCGACATCATAGGAGTTGAGGCAGATCATGTGGATGTCGCCGTAGTCGAAGGAGTAGAACGATTCGTTGCCAGAGGGCACGCCGCCGGCTTCACCTTCCGTCGGGCAGACATAGGCATCGTAAAACGGGCCGACACCGCGTCGGCCATCCGAGCTTTTTCCTTCGTGATTTCCCATCGAGGCCCAGCAGACGGTGTTAGCGAGTGTTTCCTTGTAGGGTTTGAAAAATTTATTCTGGAACTGGTCGTCGGTGCCTTCCCCGTAGGCCATGTCGCCTACGTGGAGGTAGAAATTGAGCGGGCGTTTGGTCTCCGCCGTGTAGCCGATCATAGCGCGGTGCACGAGTATCTGATGGGCTTGGCCGGTGCCGGAATCTCCAACCACCCAGATGCGCGCCGGGGTGGTTTTACCGATGGGGGGATGAGTGGTGAAATGATGTTCCTCGTCGTCCTGAGTCAGGGCGTCATCCCCGTCGAAGAGCATGTAACGATAGGTGGTCTCTGGTTTCAGACCGTCGAGGGTTGCCTCGTATTGCACCGTCTCGGGAAGTGCTCCGCTCAGATGAACGCGTTTCAAGATTGCGGCTCCATCGCAGGTAAGGGGAGCGAGCGTTCCCTCTTGCTGGATCATGACCTTGGGGTTTTCGAGTGTCGTATTGGTTCTCCAAACGATGGTGATGCCATCCTCCCGCGCCAACTGCAGGTAAGGTGCTCGGGTGATTTCTGCGGCAGGGCAAACAGAAACGAGGAGACTCAGAGCGAACGCGCAACGGAGGATATTCGTCATTAAGTTGTCATTACTGTTCCTAGGTGCTCGTTCTGTCAAACCTGGCTGCGCCTGAGGGTTTCTTGGAAAACCGGTTGAACGCATCGGGTTCGCCCCTAGTTTTCCACATGATTGGAAATATTTCGGGATGGGCGGCGGCTTTGCTGTTGGGGATTTCAGGATTAGCGGGGACAGTGGTTGCTGAGGAGGAAGTGGAGGCGCTGGGAATCCGGTTGGAAAAATATGAATACCCGTTTGAGGTATCGATGTTCGCATTTCGCGACCAGCAGCAGGATCTGGAAATGGCTTATATGGATGTGAAGCCAGAGAACCCGAACGGGGAGGCGGTGTTGCTGCTCCATGGCAAGAATTTCAGCGCAGCCTACTGGGAAGAGACGGCAAAGCGGCTTTCCGGGGCGGGTTATCGGGTGGTGATGCCAGATCAGATTGGCTTCGGAAAATCGTCCAAGCCGGAGCATTATCATTTTACCTTCCAATCCCTCGCCACGACCACCCGTGCGCTGCTGGATAAAATCGGGGTGGAAAATGCCCATGTGCTCGGGCACTCGATGGGCGGCATGCTTGCCACTCGGTTCGCCCTGATGTTTCCGGAGCGCACGCAATCGTTGATCTTGGAAAACCCGATCGGGCTGGAGGATTGGAAGACCATGGTGCCCTATCAGAGCATTGATAAATGGTATGAAGGCGAGCTAGGGAAGAGCGCCGAGGGCATTCAGAAATATCAACTGGAAAGCTACTACGACGGGAAGTGGAAGCCAGAATACCAGCCATGGGTGGACATCCTCATCGGCATGGTGAAGAGCGAGGGCTATGCCGCTGTGGCATGGGATCAAGCGCTCACCTACGACATGATTTTCACCCAGCCAGTGGTTTACGAATTTCCGCTCATCAGGGCGCCGACCTTGTTGATCATCGGTCAGCGCGACACCACGGCACTGGGCAAAAACACGGTACCGGAGGAGATTTCGAAGACGATGGGGGACTACCCTGCGCTGGGCAAAAAGACCGCCGACGCGATCCCCGATTCAAAGTTGGTGGAGATTGAAGGCATTGGACATCTTCCGCACATCGAGTCCTTTGAGTCGTTCATCGAGCCGTTGCTTGCCTTTATCGGAGAGAAGTGACCTACCAAGCTGTGAACTTATTTTTGGGTTCTTGGGGGCTGATTCGTAGGGCTTCAACTTTGCTTTGAAGCCGCCAATTGGTTGCTCAATGCGATGATGCCTTCCCGAAGCTCGAGGAGAAGTTCGGCAGTGGTTTCCGCGACATATTTCGCGCTGGAGACTGCGCGGTCGATGAATGGGATGACTGCATGGAGTAGGCGTATGGTTGCCGGGATATCCGTGAAATTCCCATCGTGGTCGAGGTAGGTGAAAGTGAGCGCGATCTGCTCTTGGAGCTTCAGGAGGTTGCTGTGGAGTTCCTGCTTTTCATCCGAGCCGTCGGCCGAGTTGATCACGAATTCCTGCACGATTAGAAAGCAAGCTTCCTCGAGCTCGTGTGGGTCGGGATCATCGGCTACATATTCATCGATGAGCTCCATATCCTCATAAAAGCCCGCCATGCTGTCCTCGGCACCACGTTGGAATTGTTCACGCGTTTGCTCGACGACGGCTTCACCCTCTGCGGCCTCTTGCGCCGAAAGTGCCCAACACAACTCCACCAATTCCAAGGTCATTAGTTCGCAATCAATCTCAACCTGTTGGTATTTCTGGCTGAACCATTCGAGCTCAAGCACGGGAGCGATTCTTGTCGGCGGATCTTCCTGATCGTCGTCAAACAGGCGCTCGTAATGTTCGTCGGGCGGCAGGATGGGCACTTCGCGTTTCTTCGTGTAGCTCACTCGCCCGATGATTCCTTCGCATAGGGCGGGAATGAAAAAACACGGCTCGCCGGGGATCTCATCCATACGAGCATGCGGGTTGCGGAAGCGCCACAGCGAGCCTGCGAGATCCCGGCAAGGGTTGCCCTGAAGGGTGATCAGGCTGGAGGTGCGATTGGTGAAATTGATTTTCAGGATCGTTCGTCCCTTGATCCGATTGTCGATGATGCCATCGGCAACGCACTCCTCTTCATAATGGAATCCCATTGCAGAAATATGCCGCAAATATCCCGGGAAAGTCACATGAAAACGTTAGAATATATGAATTTTTGGCCTAACCCGCATCTGCCGATCGCAACGGACCTGACGCGGACTCGCGGACGACCAGTTCACCTTTGAGGGTGATGCGCTGGGCGGGGGCGTCTGGATACTTGATGCGCGCGATCATGGTGTTGATCGCGATTTTGCCGATATCATTACAGGGCTGGCGGTAGCTGGTGAGCGGCACGCTGAGCAGGGAGGCGTATTTGACGTCATCGAATCCGCAGACCTGCAGGGCGCCGGGGATGTCCGCACCGAGATCCAGCAAGGCGCGCAACAGAGTGGCGGCGGTGGTATCGTTGGCGCAAACGATTCCCGTGGTTTCCGTAGAGAGAATTTCCGCCGCAGCTTTCTCGGGATGTTTCGGGTCGAGATGAATATTCACGAGATCGCGAGCCCGGAGACCGTTCTGAATCATCGCCTCGCGCACCCCGATACGACGCAAATGCACGGTCATCGCGGGGTCGGATTCGGAAATGAAAGCGAGGTCGCGACAACCGTTTCCGATCAGGTGTTCGGTGACGACGAATCCGGCTTCGATGTTGTCGATGCCCACCAAGTCGTAAGGCGTCTGGCTTGGCCAATCATGGACATCCCGGTCCAGCAAGACCACGCTGATGCCATGGTCTGTCAGGCGCTCGATGATCTTTAGGTTGAAATCCCTGGGCTGGGGGATGAATTCGACCGGTGTGAAAAAGACCCCGTTCACCTTCAAGTCGATGAACTGTTCCGTCAGTGACTCGGCGAAGGCCTGGACGTCGTGATTGGGATCGAATTCCGAGCGGCGGATGATGTTCATTCCCTCGGATGCCGCAGCTTCGGCGATGCTCTGGCAGATGGGCATGAAAATCTCGGTTTCATGGAGTTGAGGGATAAGTAGCGCGATGGTGGCTGCTGGCTTGTCCTCTGCCAGCACCTGCGTCCCGAAGCCGGCCTTGCGGTAAACAAGGTGCTCGTCGCTGAGTAACTTCACTGCCTTTGCGATAGTCGGGCGCGAAGTTTCGTAGGTTTTGCAGAGCTCTGTCTCGGTGGGAAGCAGGTCTCCCGCCTGATAAGTCTGATTTTTTATGAGAATTTTCAGATCGTCGTAAATCTGTAAATACAAGGGTTTCGCGTCGCTCATGGCTTAAATGTGAAGTAAATGTAAATGCGTGTCCAGTGAAATGTAACGTTTTTTCATTTACATTTGATCGGGAAATGTTGAGGTTGGGTTCTCGCCGGTGCTCGGAGGCTTTTCTGAGAGCCGGTGAAACCCAAAAACCCAAACCCATGAAGAAACGTGAAGGAATCTAGCATTGTCGCAGGGCTCGGCGAGTTGCTCTGGGATATATTTCCTGGGCGTCGCTGTATCGGTGGCGCGCCGGCAAACTTTGCCTGGCATTGCCGGCAGCTCGGTGCGGAAGCCTATCCGGTGAGTTGCATCGGGGCGGAGGCGCTGGGTGTCGAGATGCGTGCTGAGCTACACGACATGGGCGTGGATACGACTTACGTGTTGGAGGATCGATCGCTTCCAACGGGTGCTGCCATTGTGAACTTGGATGAGGGCGGCAAGGCGTCCTACGAGATTGTGGAGAACGTGGCATGGGATCACCTCACCATGAACGACGAGTTGAAGTCGCTGGCGGCGAGCCTAGATGCAGTTTGCTTTGGGACACTTTCTCAGCGTTCGGCGATGAACCGGGATTTCATCCGCTTGTTTCTCCAGGTAATGCCCGAAAAGTCCCTGAAGATCTTCGATGTCAATTTTCGGCAGTCGCTTTATTCGAGGCCGTTGGTCGAGAAATCGCTGCAACTTGCCAACGTGTTGAAACTCAGCGACGAAGAGCTTGGTGTGATGGTCTCCTATTTCGACTTAGAAGGAGACACCACGCAGCAACTCCGGCAGTTGCTCGTGAAGTTCGACCTCCGACTGGTGGCATATACCCGCGGCGAACACGGCAGTTTGCTGCTGAGTGCCGATGACTCCAGTTGCATGAAGGCCCTGCCTAGCCAGGTGGTGGATTCTGTCGGCGCCGGTGATTCGTTCACCGCTGCACTCTGCATGGGGTTGCTGGCCGGATGGTCACTGCCTGAGGTGAACCGCTTTTCTAACGAGGTAGCAACCTTCGTCTGTTCTCAACAGGGGGCTACTCCAAATTTACCTATGAATCTTGCCGCAAATAGATAATCTCAGGATGCGCTAAAAATCTGAATGTGTCATCGCGGAGCTACCGAGTTCCAAAAATCATTTCTCACAAACTAAATAAAAAAACCATGAAAAGAATACTAATAGGACTACTGGCCGTCACTGCGAGCTTCACGCTTGTTGCGTGCAACCGGGGCAAAGGCGGAGAAGACGAGATCAAAATCGGCATGACCGTTCAGGATCTGAGCAACCCCACTTGGTCGGGCTACTGCAAAGCCATTCAGCAGGAAGCTGAATCTAACGGTGCGACAATGAACTACGTTGCCTGCGAGAGTAATGTCTCCAAGCAGATCATGCAGATCGAAAACTTCGTCGCACGCGGCATGGATGTGATCATCGTCCACCCAGCCGATCCCGAAGGTATCGAAGCTGCCTGTAGGGAAGCGATGGCGGCCGGCGTGAAAGTCATCTCGTGGGATGATGACATCGAAAATGCCGACGTCCGTTGGTTGATCGATAATGAAGCGCTCGGCTACGAGGTTGGCAAGGAAGCCGCCAAATTCATCAATGAGAAGCACGGCGGCAAAACCGAAGTGGCGATCCTCAACTACCCACAACTTCCCGTCCTGCTCGCACGGGGAAATGGTATCCGCAAAGCCATCACCGAGCTCGCCCCGAATTCGACCATCGTCGCCGAAACCAGCGCGATCAACCCGGATGAAGGCATCACCAAAATGGAAACCATCTTCCAGTCCAACCCGGATGTGAAAGTCGTCGCATGCATCGGTGGCGGCGGATCTGTCGGCGCCAATGAAGCGGCCAAAGCGGCGGGAAAAGTCTCGGATGACTTCGGAGTCTTCGCAGTGGATGCCACCAAGCCAGAACTCGACGCGATCAAGAACAAGGAAGCCGTTAGAATGAGCGTAATCGTCACGGGAACGGATGAGGACGTCGCGAAAACCGTCTATGGCTTTGTGGAAAAACTTGCTGCCGGTGAGGATGTTCCAGCCCGCGTCTATCGTGAGCTGATCCCCGTGACCATCGACAACGTGGATAAATACTACGCCAAATAATCCACCTCAAAACCCTACTGAACCCATGTTCCTGCAACTTAAAAACATCACCAAGACCTATCCGGGGGTGGTAGCGCTGGACGACGTCAGTCTCGATATCATCGAAGGCGAAGTCCACGCCCTCGTCGGCGAGAATGGCGCTGGCAAATCCACCCTGATCAAAACCTGCACCGGCGCGATCACACCTGACAAAGGCGCCATCGTGATCAAGGGGCAGGAATTCACGGAACTCACCCCGGCAACCTCCGCGCAAAACGGAGTCGGGGTGATCTATCAGGAGTTCAATCTCGTCGACGAACTCTCCGTTGCTGAAAACATCTTCCTAGGCCGTGCGATCCGCAAAGGCCTGGTGATTGATACCAAGGCGATGGAGAGGGAAGCGGCCAAAATCTTCGAGCAGTTCGAAATCAACATCGATCCACGCGAACTGGTAGGCAATCTCACCATCGGATACCAGCAACTCGTCGAAATCGCGAAAGCTATTTCCCAGAACGCGAAGTTGCTGATCATGGATGAGCCGTCCGCTCCCTTGACCCAAACCGAAGTCCAGGCGCTCTACGCGATGGTCGATAAGCTCAAGGCCAATGGAGTCACGATCGTCTACATCTCTCACCGGATGGATGAGATTTTCAGGCTATCCGATCGCATCACCGTGCTGCGAGACGGCCAGAAAGTGGAAACCCTGAACACCGCGGATACCAATCTAGATGATCTCGTGAAACTCATGGTCGGCCGGGAATTGACAGAAACCTACCCGGAGCGGACTCACCGCATTTCCGATGAAGTCATGCTGAAGGTGGAGAACCTTTCCGGTGAAATCGTCAAAGGCATCAGCCTAGAAATCAGAAGGGGCGAAGTCCTCGGTCTGGCCGGCCTGATTGGCTCTGGTCGAACGGAATTTGCCGAGCTTCTCTTCGGTTACAAACAAAAGAAGACCGGGCGCGTCACCTTGGAAGGAAAAGAGGTGAATCCTCGACTTCCTAAAGAGGCGATCGCTACGGGTATCGCACTCGTTCCCGAGGATAGGAAGAAGCTCGGTGCGCTTCTGGATCTCACTATCAAAGACAACATCAGCATTTCGGTGCTCGAGCGCATTTCCAAATTCTTCACGGTTAACACAAAGGAGGAGCAGAAGATCGCCGACCACTACAAGGAAGCGATCCGCATCAAGACGCCGAACCTGGATCAAAAAATCAAGAACCTCAGCGGAGGTAACCAGCAAAAGGTGATCATCGCCAAGTGGTTGGCCACCCATCCCACGTTGGTGATTTTCGATGAGCCCACACGAGGAATCGATGTCGGTGCGAAATCGGAAATCTACGCTCTGGTCAACAGCCTCGTCGAATCCGGCAAGGCGGTTCTGATGATCTCTTCCGAGATGGAGGAAGTCATGGGAATGTCCGATCGCATTCTCGTTCTGCATGAAGGGAAAGTCACCGGAGAGCTGGAGAGAAAAGACTTCAATCAAGAAACCATCATGGGATTTGCGTCCCGAAACTAAAACCCAATCAAAGAATCCACTTATGAAAGAACAGACCAATCTAAACCGGGCGGGAAGCTCCGCCGCCGCCTTCGCAAGACAGTTCGGCATCTACATCGTGCTGCTGTTTCTCCTGATCTTTTTCACGATCGCATCGGAGAACTTCCTGGTTAGTAATAACCTCCTGAACGTCGCCCGGCAGGTATCCATGATGGGTATTGCCGCTGTCGGATTCTCTTTCGTGCTCCTCCTCGGGGGCATCGACTTGTCCGTCGGTTCCGTCATTACACTTGTGAATATCGTCGCCGCTTATCTGATGGTGAATTCCGGGTTACATCCAGTCCTTGCGGTCACCGCCGCGCTGGCTCTATCCGCTGCCATCGGTTTCTCCAATGGTTGGATCATCGCCAACCTCAGGATGCCTTCGATCATCGTGACTCTCGCGATGATGATCATCATCGAAGGCGTCGCTTACCTGATCTGCGAAGGCCTGCCGATCTACGGTTTCGTGAAATCCTTCGCCGTCATCGGCCAAGGCTACGTCGGCCCCGTCCCCATCCCTGTGATCATCATGGTCGTGGTCATGGCGATCGGTGGATTCATCCTGCGGAAAACCTACTTCGGCAGATACTTCTACGCGGTCGGCGGAAACGAGGAGGCGGCCAAGCTCTCCGGGATCGACGTCAACAAAGTGAAATACCTAGTCTACACCCTGTCCGGTTTCTTTGCCGGTGTCGCAGGGATCGTGATTCTCTCACGGACCAACTCCGGTCAGGTGCTTTCCGGAAAAGGCTTCGAGTTCGATGTGCTCACCGCATGCGTTCTTGGTGGAGTCAGCGTCGCCGGAGGTGTGGGGAAAATCTCCAACGTCCTAGCTGGCGTGCTCATTCTCGGTGTCCTCAGCAACGGCTTGGTGTTGCTCGATATCAGCCAGTTCGTGCAAATGGTGATCAAAGGTTCCGTGCTGCTCATCGCCGTTGGACTTGATTGCCTGCAGCACCGCAAACCCGCGTAATCCACAATTCAAAACCTTGGAGATATGAAGACCCTCACACTTTTGAACCAGCGCAATCTCGCGATTTTACCGGAGTCGATTGTCCGGCCGAGCTACGACCGGAGCAACATCAAGGCCGGCATCGTCCACATCGGTGTCGGCGGATTCCATCGCTCGCATGAGGCCTTCTACACCGATGAGCTGTTGGAGAAAACCGGGAGCACCGAATGGGGGATCTGCGGTATCGGCCTGCGCGAAGCGGATCGCAAGATCGCCGATATCCTGAAACGCCAGGATTACCTCTACACCCTGATCGTGAAACATCCCGACGGGCGCATCGAAAATCGGGTGATCGGCTCCATCGTTGATTTCATGCTCGGGGTGGATAGCCCTGCCGCAGTCACCGACCGCATGGCATCCGAAACGACAAAAATCGTTTCCCTCACGATCACCGAAGGCGGCTACAACTTCGATCCGGCTACAGGAGAATTCGATTTTGAAAACGCGGATGTGAAGCATGACCTCGCGAATCCGGAGAGCCCGAAAATGATCTTCGGTTATCTGACCGAGGCTTTGCGCAAACGCCGTGCGGCAGGTCTCCCACCCTTCACGGTGCAGTCCTGCGATAATATCCAGCATAATGGTGCGATGACCCGCAAGATGCTCTTGGCCTTTGCGCAAAAACAGGATGCATCGCTGGCAGAATGGATCGCCAAAGAAGTTTGCTTTCCGAATGCGATGGTTGATCGGATTACCCCGGTGACCACTCCTGCGGACATTCAGCATCTGGAGGAAGAGTTCGGCGTGAAAGACGAATGGCCTGTCACCTGCGAGCCCTTCTGCCAATGGGTCATCGAGGACAAATTCTGCGACGGGCGACCCCAGTGGGAAGAAGTCGGCGCTCAGTTCGTGCCGGATGTGACGCCCTACGAAACGATGAAAATCCGCCTGCTTAATGCGGGGCATTCCGTGCTCGGCCTGCTCGGTTCCATCCACGGGCATAAGACCATCGATGGATGCGTGGCGGATCCGCTTTTCGCAACCTATCTCCGCTGTTTCATGGATGTGGAAGCCACTCCGGTGCTGGATCCTGTGGAAGGAATCGACATCGAGGAATACAAAGACTCCCTGCTCAGCCGTTTTGCAAACCCCAACATCAAAGACGATCTCGCGCGCATCTGCCTCGAGAGTTCGTCAAAGTTGCCGAAGTTCCTGATCGCCACGATCAATGAAAACCTCGAACGGGGCGGCAGCATCAAATTCGCTGCTCTCGTCATCGCCGCATGGTGCTACTACTCCGACAAAGGCGTGAACAAAAACGGCGAGAAGCTCGAAATCGTCGACGAAATGAAGGCAGAGCTTCACCAAGCGGCTGCCGGAACCTCGCAAGACAGGCTCTCTTTCCTGAAGCTGAAACCTGTATTCGGAGACCTAGCCGGTCGGAAAACCTTCACTGATGAATATGTCCGTATGATCGACGAACTCTACGAGAATCCGGACATAGCAAGCCAGATGGAGGCTCTCCTTTCTGGCGCCGCATAACGACAACTTGCGATCATAATCCACTCCCATGCGCCTGAAAATCAGATGTAGCGCGTCTCCTAAGTCTCATACTTCGAATCCCAACAACTTTCCCAAAAACAAAAAAATAATGAAAAAACATATATTCGTCACAGCACTCGCCTCAGCCGGAATCATCTCGGCAAATGGAGCGGAACTCGATCCTTCAACCGATCCACCGGCAACATCTGCCTTGGTCACCGCGAACGCGATCGAAGATGATGCCTTCAACGCAGGGGACTACCTCACCGGCGATTGGGGCGGCGCTCGCACCAATCTCATCGATAGCGGAGTCACTCCGTTTCTCTATTACGATTCCATTTACGGAGCGCTTGTTTCCGGAGGAATCCAGAGTGAGGAGAACTTCACCGGACAAGCCTATGGCGGAATGATCTTCGACATGGACAAGCTGGCCGGCTGGGATGGCGTCACCGCGAAACTTTCGGTGATCAACCGTCACGGCTCCAGCATCAGCCCTTCAGTCGGCGGGATCTACGACCCCATGACGATCAATGGCGGCCAAACCACCTGGCTCTATGATGCTTGGGTTGAAAAAAACTGGAACGATGAGTTCGCCCTCAAAGCAGGTCGTTTTTCCTCGGATCAGGATTTCGCAAACAACGATCTCTATCGTTACTCCCTGAGTACTTCGATCAACGGCCCAATCCGCGCCTTGCTTCAGGATGGTGCGAGCTTCACCTTCCCCTTCGCCACATGGGGTGCGCGGGCTAAGTGGTCGCCTTCTGAGGAGCATCAGTTCCAACTCGGCGTTTTTCACCTTCATGACCGTCTCTACGACGCCAGTGCCCACGGCATGGATTTCGATATCAACGGCGACGACGGTGTAGCCATCATGCTTCAGTATGATTGGAACTCCGAGCTCTTCGGCAAGAAGACCCACGCCTATGTCGGGGTTAACCAAGCCGTCGGCTTTGACCTAGCCAGGCAGGATATGACCGGAACCGAGGATAGCTTGACCCGCTTCTACGGCCACATTGATATGAATGTGACCGATCAGTTGCAGCTCTTCACATTCTTCACCTATTCGCCAGATAAAGAGGTCGCCTTCGTGCCCATTCAGGCCAGCTTCGGCGCGAACTACACTGGACTGATCCCATGCCGTCCGGATGACCGCACCGTCTTTTTCGTCACCTACGGTGATATCAGTAGCGAGGCCCCAGTGGTCAAAGGTTTGGGCAGGCGTGACTATGAAATGGTGTATGAGCTCGGTCACAGGTTCCAACTCACACCTGCAACCTACATCCAGCCATCCATTCAATACATCCAGAATCCGGGCGGCACCGGCGCTATCAGCGACGCAGTTGTGCTCGGCGCTTGGGCTGGCATTACGTTTTAATCTTGGTTGCGACCTCGATACGGTAGCCCTGACATCGGCAGCGTGACCGGGATCGGGAAGCTTTGTGACATTTCGGCAAATCATGTGGCCGGGAATTTTCCTCGAAAGTTCCCGGCCATTTCTGATGATGGTGGGCAGTTATGACGGATAGCCCCAAAGATAGTATCGCCCTGCTGATAGACGCGGACAATTCACCTGCCGCGAAGATTGAGTTTATCATCTCGGAGCTGGCGAGCCATGGGGTGGTGAACATCCGCCGCGCCTACGGGAACTGGACCAAACGCGGACTTGCCGGCTGGATCGAGGTTCTGCACGGCTATGCGATTCAGCCGATGCAGTCGTTTGATCTGGTGAAGGGAAAAAACGCGACGGACATGTCCCTGTTGATTGATGCAATGGACATCCTCTACACCAAGGACATCCAGACGTTTTGCCTAGTTTCCTCCGATAGCGATTTCACTCCTCTGATCCAGCGCTTGCGGGCGGATGGCAAGAAGGTGATCGGCTTTGGGGAAAAGAAGACGCCCGAGCCCTTCATCGCCAGTTGCACACATTTCCTCTACCTCGATGAAAAAGTCGCGGTAGGCAAGAGCCAAGGAAAGGCGACAGCGAAGGCCACGTCGATCCCTGCTAAACAACTCAAAGGCAACACCAAGCTAATGAATGCCTTGAGATCTGCCGTGAAAGCCGCAGCGGATGAAGAGGGCTGGGCGGCTCTCGGGCCGGTGGGCTCGCACATCACCAACCAGGGCCCTTTCGATCATCGCACGTATGGATTCAAAAAACTCAGCGATCTCTTCTCGGCGATCGATCTCTTTGAGGTCAAAGGCGAGAGGACCGACAGCCACACGACCTATCGGGTGAGGATTAAAAGATCCTCATGAGCAAGATCAAGCAACGACTCAGCCGGGTGATGAGCCTAGTGTTGAGGCATGACCCGGGCTCCATCGGCTTGAGCTTGGATGACAATGGCTGGGCGTTGATTAATGAACTCATCGTCTGTCTGAATTGCGACGGCAAGCGGGTGGATCGCGAATTGATCGAAACGATTGTGCTAAACAGCGATAAACAGCGTTTCCGCATCTCAGATGATGGGCGGATGATCCGCGCGAATCAGGGGCATTCGGTGGCGATCGATCTGAAGCTGAAGGAGAAATCTCCGCCAAAATGGTTGTATCACGGCACGGCGGCTCAATCGATGAGGTCGATTGAGCGGGAGGGCTTGATCAAAGGGACACGACAGCATGTCCACCTAAGTATGGACAAGGACACAGCAAAAAAGGTGGGAGCAAGGCATGGAAAGCCGGTAGTTCTGGAGGTGGCGGCGCAGATGTTGGAGCAGCACGGCCACCGTTTCTATCAGGCGGACAACGGTGTCTGGCTAACAGATCACGTGCCACCGGATTACCTGAATCAGCGGTTCAGCTATTAGAACTGGGAGTTCGAAAATTTCCATGTGCGAGCTTGAAGGAACGTGAATCGAACTTAAACTTCGTAAGGAATGGTAGCTCCACACGCAGTCGATACCGAAAACCCAATTGCCGTGGCTGATGCATTGGAGACGCTTTTATCCGAGTCCGGTGGGCAGGGGAGTTCCTTGGTTGCTCGGGCTGTCGCAGAAGTGGCGGGTATGTTTAATCATGGATGCCCAGGCTATCGACCGATCGACATGGAGTATCATGATCTGGATCACACATTCCAAGTCACCATCTGCATGGCACATCTCTTGAAAGGGCGAAGCGAGACATCTGTTCAGCCAGAACTAAGCGTGCGTGATCGGGAGTTGGCGATTCTATCAGCCCTGTTGCACGACACGGGTTTTCTCAAGGAAACGGGAGATGATACCGGCACGGGCGCGAAATACACATTCGTTCACGAGAAGCGCAGTTGCATCTTCGCTAGCAAATATCTACCGGAGTTGGGTATTAGCCAATCGGAGATCGAAGACATTTGCTCCGCTATCAGGTGCACCGGTCCACGCAACCATATCGGCAATGTTTCCTTCCAACGGGAAGAGGCGCGGCAGATCGCGCTCCTGTTAGTTACCGCGGATTACCTCGCGCAGATGAGTGCTGCCGATTACTTAGACAAGCTTCCACGGCTGTATGCGGAGTTTGTGGAGGCCTTCGAGTGCGAAAAGGTTCCGGTAGAGGAACGGGCGTATCAATGCCTAGACCAGTTGTTGGAAATGACCCCCGGATTCTGGCGGAACTTCGTAATCCCTTTGTTGGAAGGCGATCTAGAGGGGGTTTACCATTACCTTTCTCCCGATGGCGCCCCCAATCCGTATCTGGTGGCTGTCGAAGTCAATATCGCGGAGCTAGAACGCCGCCTCAAGGCGAAGGACGCCTGATTGCTAGCTGCGATGAGCAAGCTTACTTGATACTCGTGGTAGCCAGTGCGGAGTTCTGGCGACGTGAAGAAGTGCGGCTCGCTGGGAAATCGTCATCCAAATAGACGATACGAATGGTCGGATACTTGGCGTCCTGTTCTTGCTGCAGACGGGCGAGGGTTTCCTGCTTGGTCTGATAGGCGCCCCATACGAGGTGGATGGCGCAGAGGAGGAAGGCGATGACCGCGCAGTTTCTCAGTAGAGTCCAGTTGTTGGAAGGGGCTTTGACGGGAAGTGCAGCGGACCTTTTGCCCAATGAGGGACGCTGGGGTCTGGCTAGCAGGGAGGTGTCGACCGTGATACTTGGTTTTGCTGGGCTCCAGAGAGCGAGCTCCTTGGAGAGCGAGGTGATGTCCTCATAACGCTCGCTAGGATCGACATGGCAGGCTTTTTGGCAGATGGCCGCCAGCTTGGGATCTTGCACAACGGCAGCGGGGAAATCCGCGCTGTCTGCTGGAACGCCGGTCAGCAATTCGCGGAGAACGATCCCGACGGCGTAGACATCGGTTTGGGCGTTTCCTGTTTCCGGCTGGCTGGCGATTTCCGGAGCCATGTAGCCGGGTGTGCCCATCGCTTGGCCGTCGGCACCGGAGCTACGGGAGAGCCCGAAATTTCCGATTTTCGGCTGAGCATCCGGAGTGAGCAGAATATTGAGCGGCTTGATGTCGCGGTGGATCACCCCGTTTTCATGAGCATGGCTCAGTCCTTGACATACGGCGCTGATGATTTCGACCGCTTGTTTCGGATCGATGGCGATCCCGTGGGACGAGTGGTGAAGGGATTTCCCCGGGACATACTCCATAACCATGTAAAGGATGCCTTCCACTTCGCCGGAGTCGAACACCCGGATGAGATTCGGGTGGGTGAGGCATGCCATGGCTTTCGCTTCGGCCTCGAAAGAGCTGCGGAAGAGCGGATCGTTGCCCAGTTCACGCGGCAGGATTTTGATGGCGACCTCACGATCCAGCGAGATTTGATGTGCTTTGAAAACAACACCCATATCGCTAATGGTGATCAAATGTTCGATCTCGTAACCGGGCAATAAGGAGTCAAGAGAGGCAAATTCTGGGACTTCGAAGAAACTGTGGGACATGGCTGTGTAAGGGTGTTGACTGGTTTATTAAGCAAAGCTTAAATTCCAATGGGCGTTGGAATTACTGTTTATAGGATATTCCGAGCATTTTGCCATTACGTGATCACGTGGGCGGGGGCCGAAGTGGTCTGGCCATATGGGCTTTTTGATGGTTTTTTGAGGCTTGGCGGGGGGGGCTTCAGGGGCGAATCGTCTCGACACACATGAGAGGTGTGGAGGATACTTCAGAAGGATGACCATGCCGATCCGGAGCTATTTCATTTTCATCCATCACGGCGAGATTCAGCGGTTTGTCATGGCATCTGCCGCAAAGAACCAGTCATGAGCACGGGTAGTCACAGCAAGCCGTTGGTATTTATCAGCTTTTCAAATGCCGACCGTCCGACGGCGGAAGCTGCATGTGCGATGCTGGAGTCCGAGGGTGTGGAGTGTTGGATCGCTCCGCGAAACATCCCGCCAGGTGTGCCTTATGCCGAAGGGATCATGTCGGGGCTCAATGCGGCGCAAGTCATGATCTTGATTTTTTCCTCCCACGCAAACGGTTCGCCCCATGTCCAGCGCGAGGTGGAGCGCGCGATAAACCGTTCGATGCCTGTGATCCCGTTTCGTATTGAAAACGTCCCGCCAAGCAGTGGCTTGGAATACTTCCTCTCCCTGCCGAACTGGTTGGATGCGTTTTCGCCGCCGCTTGAGCCTTATCTCCGGAAATTGGTGAAGTCGGTCAAGGATCTGCTGGGGCATACCAGCACACCCGAGCCCAAAGCAGTTCCTATCGTGGAGAAGAAAGCAGGCCGAAAGTGGGGTGCCCTCGCGGCATTGGGGCTTGCCGTCGCGGTTGCCATCACGTGGGTGATTCTTCCTGACAAGGAGCCGGCATATGCTTCTAAAAAGGATGATCCAGCTCCCATCGTCATAAGAGAGGACAAGCCGGAACCCGTCGTTGCTCGCGGGCGGGAGGGAGACTTCGTTGTAAATTTCTCGGTTCCGGACATCCAGACGGCGTCGAATTTTCAGGTTGCCGCTGCGCCGTACCTGCATGATGGCAAGATTTCGATCGATATCGGAGAGGTGATTCCCGCAGGATCGAGGGTGGTGCTTGTCAACAACATGGGACTCTACGAGGGCAAAGCGGTGAAGCCGACGGTGAGTCAGAATATGCTCACCCAAATGAACACCGGCAATGTCGCGGCATCGTTCGTTTTGAGTTTCCCGCAGCCCTTGAAAGCCGTCTCGTTCATGGTTCCGAGGGTCTGGCCTGCAACAGAAAGCGGGATCACTTTTCCGGCATGGAAAGCGATAGCTCTGTCGTCATCCGGTGAGGAGTTGAGCTCGGCATCGCTCGGATTGCTCCGACGTTTTGCTGACGAGCCTGCCAAGACGTATCATCTGACAGCGCCCGGATTCGAAGGGATTGCGGCTGTGCGCTTCGAATCGGACCCAAGGATCGAGGAGACGCCTTTCGCCGCATTCAGCGCGATCCTCATAGAGGAGATCAAGCTGACTCCGTGAACGGCGCTCCTTGTTAAACTCACAGCGTCTGCTATTCCGCCGGAGCGACGATCAGGTAGTAGGCACCGACTTCCTTGCCGTCCTCGGTGGCGAAGACGGGGGCGAGTTGGTGGGAGCCTTTGCTGAGCTCTGCAGTAAAGGTCATGTGGGTGGCGCCTTCGGGGATGGGCTGGGACTCGATGTCTTTGCCATCGATGCGCAGGGTAGCGGTGGTGAAGGGGAACGCCGTTCCCGGTTTGGTGCTGAAGGCTTTGTCGGCTCCGGGCACGTTCGGGAGTCCGGGGAGGCCTGAGGTGATGGCAACATCAGCTTCCTTGGGCCAGCGACGCATCTCGAAGGTGTATTTACCCGCCTCGACAGCTTTCACCGCCCAATGGCCTTCGTGTTTGCCGTCTTTGGTTTCGGGGTCAAAGCGGATGTGGCCTTGGTTCCAGGGTGGAAGTTGCTCCTGGATCCAATCGTGGGCGGTCAGGGTGACGACAGGTGCCTCGGTGGCACCGAGGTAGATTTCGGTGGTTAGCGAGAAAGTCGGCTCAAGCTCCGCCCACCAGTCATCGTAGAAACGGCGCATGGCTTGTACTTGCTCGGGGTGGGCTGCGGACACATCGTTTTTCTGGCCGGGATCCTCGTCAATATTATAGAGTTCCGTGCCGTTGATGAGGCGCCATTTCTGGGACATCACGGAGGAGTCGCGCCACTTGATAGGGTCGCGCACGCGTTGCGAGTCGGTGATCAGGTAACGCTCCTCCCAGTCCGCATCATCGCCTTTGTAGAGGAGTTCCTTGATCGATTTGCCATCGAACTTGAGGTCGGCAGGGATTTTATCGGATCCGGTGAGATCGAGCAGGGTGGGGACGATATCGACGAAGCCGGTGAGGGTCTTGACGGATTTCTGTTCGGTCAGTTTGCCATTCGGCCAATGCATGATGAAGGGCACGCGGTGTCCGCCATCGTAAGGGCTGCCTTTCCTGCCGCGCATGCCGGCGTTGTAAACGTCCACGCCATCGACGGTGCCGTTGTCGGTGGTGAAAATGAAGATCGTGTTGTCTGCGATGCCGAGTTCTTCGATGACCTTGCGGGTGCGGGCGACGTTGTCATCGATGTTGGTGATCATGCCGTAGTAGGCTTGCTGTGCCTTCGGTTCATCCGGGTAGAGATCCATATACTCCTGCGGGCAGTGGAGCGGGTTGTGCGGGGCATTGGTGGAGATGTAGGCGAAGAACGGCTTTTCCCCGGCGGCGCTGTCCTTGATGAACTGGATCCCGTAGTCGAAGAAGACATCGGTGCAGAAGCCCTTGGCTGGGACGATCTCGCCGTTGTGGAAGTAGTGACCGTCGAAGTAGTTGTTGTTCCAGAGGTCGGGGGTCTGGCCGACTCCGCCGCCGCCGTGGCGATAGACCTCATCGAAGCCGCGGTCTTCCGGGCGGTAGGGGTAGTTGTCGCCGAGGTGCCATTTTCCGAACATGCCGGTGGTGTAGCCGTTGTCTTTAAGGAGGGTGGCGATGGTGATCTCGTTCTCTCGCAGCATCGAGCGGCCGTTGACCGTGTGCCAGACACCGGTGCGGTTGGTCCAGTGGCCGGTGAGCAGGCCGCAGCGGGTAGGCGAGCAGGTCGGGGCGACGTGGTAGTCATCGAGCGCGACGGACTCGGAGTGGAGTTTGTCGATGGCCGGAGTCTTGGCGTAGGGGTGGCCGTTGCAGGCGAGGTCGCCGTAGCCCTGGTCATCGGTGATGACAAAAACGATGTTCGGGCGCTCGGCGGCGTTGAGCAGGGTCAGGCAGGCGGGCAGGCTGAGTAATAGGAGACGGAGAGATTTCATAAATTCTGCGGAGAGTGTAGGATGCAGATTCTACGTTGGGAAACAGGAAACTCTTGCGTTTTTTGGGGAGAGTTTGCCACTCGACCACTGGGCGCTGGTATTTCAAGGTTTCTTCTATGTTGCGCCATCCGCAACGCTTCACCCAGAGCTACAACGCCGATGCCTTTGATCGTCTGGAGCACGAAGGTGTGGAGATCAATTACAGCGTGCATCGCGAGGACGGCCACAACGAACGTCACTATGACATTCGACCGCAGAAGACAAGTGGGCGCGTGGTGAAGGAACCAAGCGATGAGAGGCTCCTAGCATTCATTCATTCGGCAAGAATTTATTATGGACTTCCGTTGGTAACCTCAAAGACCACGAATTTTTTTGGGCTGTCTACCGGAATTTCCACCTCGTAGTCGATATTCGCGGTGGTTGAGCCCAGTTCCACGGGAACAGGGCCGGGAGTCCAGGGGTAGGGGATGGCTTCCGTGGGCAGTTGGTCCGCTACCAGAACCGTTGAGGACAAATCCGACTCCAAAATCCAGATGGGAATTGAGAAGGCGATGACGAGGTTCCCCGATTCGTTGCGACGGGTTCGTATCCCGTTGCCATTGTTGCTTCCCAGGCCGTAGAGGCCGAAATACATGGATACAAGGTTCGGGACGCCATCGCCATTGGGGTCGTCCAGTTCGCCACGGGAATCAACAGGAAGTGAAGAGGCCCAATTGGAAAAGGAAGGCCGTTCGTCTGCGAAGGGACCCTGGTAGTATTCAAAGGCACCCTGGTCTGGCCTGTCACCGGAGCTGCGAGGAGCCCGACGCGCGTCAGCCTCGCCGGCGCCGCCGGCTGCAGCGAAGGGATCAATAGCAGGGCTACCTGTCAACAGCGCACGCGTTAGCACATACCCGCCATTGTCCCGTAGTGGACCCAGGAGCGGATCGCCCCCGATGAAATTATCGGTTGCTGATACGTCGGCAGCATTGTCGGGGTTGGCGGGGGCGGTGTTCATTGCGATAATACATCCCTTGACCGAAGAGGTTCCGACACCGGATACCCCCCCGTCGGTGATGGTCGCCGTATTTTCAACGATCGTGCAGGAAGTTACCCTTGGGGAATATTGTCCTGCTTCCGCCCTCCGAAAAGCTCCTCCGGTGGGGGCGGTGTTGCCAATAAAAGTTGTGTTCAAGTAAGTTGAAACCTGGCTTGACTCATTGAAGACGCCGCCGGTGCAGTAACCGCCGCCGCCGGAGACATCCGCCGAGTTGTCAATCAAGAGAGCTCTGTCCACATTGAGATCGCCGCCTATCAATCGGGCGATGCCGCCACCGTTGCCGTCGGCGTGATTGCCTGAGAGGGTGGTGTCTTCAACGTTCACCACGCCCGCTTGGACGGCCAACCCGCCGCCATCGCCTGTTGCCGTGCAATGGCGGATCACGCACCGGAAGAGGTTGAGGGTGCCGTCGATGTGCAGGATGCCGCCTCCAATTGCTCCGGAGCCGTCCTCAATGGTGAGGCCGGTGAGTGTGACCACTTCCCCGGGCGCGTTGATGGTGAGGGCTCGGCGGGTGTTGCCGCCAGAGATGGTGAACCCGTCGGGTGCCACGATGCTTGTTTCCCCTGTGATTGGGGGCAGGTCGGAATCCGGGATCAGGACTTGGTTGGCCAGATCGGGAGCCAAGGTGATTGTATCTGGGCCGGGGTTGCCGTTGGCGTCGGTGATTGCCTGCCTCAGGGAACCTGCTCCAGCATCAGCGAGCGTGGTGACATTGGGCTCGAGAACGGTGACGGCAGGGGAAAACTCGCTGGTTCCTTCTCCATTGAAGCTGCGCTCGTCGGCGGTGGCGGTGGCGGAAATCACATGACCGGCTGTGACGGGAGGCAGCGCGAGGGAGAACTCGGCCGGGCCATTTTTGATTTCAACCCACGTGAATCCCAGGAAAGTTTTCCCTTCGCCATAGCCAGAGGGGTCTGCGCTTGGTGTTGAGAAAAACTCAAGACGAAACCTGCCCCCGGCAATACCATCCAGGAACCCCTCGACGAGCGTTTGGCCACCTGTCAGAAGAGCCTTGTTGATGATCGGATGATTGTTTCGGTTGTTTGGATCCTGGTCATCCCTGTCGCCGACGTCATTCGGAAGCGGCGTCGAGTCGAAGAGTTCAATCCCAAGACCGCCGTTGCCATGGATGGAGTTGCGGTAGAACCTGTTCTCCCTCGAGGCAAACTGACGAATACCCGCGAGGCCATTGTGGGCAATCACGTTCTCTTCGCCGGATCCGGTTCCGCCGATGGTGATGCGGCGTCCGGAAACACCGATGCCGTTGCCGCCGTTTGGCAGGGCGCTCACGCCATCGACGGCGGTTCCGATAAAATTATTGTGGACGCTGATCACGTCAGAGATATTCAGCCCGCTGTCGCTATTGCCGGAAATCAAATTGCGGCCAAACGTGCCACCTCCCGTTTGGCCAAAGGACGCGGGCAGATTTGGGCCGGAGGAGCCGACATCCCCGCTGCCATCAGCGATACCGGTGCCATTGGGAGCCGCCGTCGTTCCATCAACGTTCGTGCCGATGAAACAGTCCGTAACGGTAAAGGGCCGATATCCGTAGCCGAAGCGCAGGCCGGATCCGTCAAAGTTCTGAATGACAAGTCCCCGCACGTACCGGTGTGTGTGAATGAGATTGCCGGACATATCAAAGCCAACTGCACCGGTTCCGGCCGAACTGCCGTTCAGGACGACTCGCAGGTCTGGCGGCCAACTGGCGGCGGAGGCTCCGGGCTGGCTCAGGCCATCAATGTTCAGGGGATAGATGATTTCAGGAAGTGGTGACTGGGGCAAAATCGTGTGCGGCCCGGTGCCGGGAATGTTGAAGGTGATCGTATCGGTCGCCGGGGTGTGATTCGCAAACTCAAGTGCCCTCCGCAGGGAGCCGTCGCCTGTGTCGGCGGTGTTTGTCACCTCAAAGGAGGGGACCGGACTGCCTGGGAGGTAACCATTGCTTTCCAACTGGATGGCGAAAGCATCTTCCTTCCCACCGCCGGTGACACTGGCGACGTTGATGCCGGGATCAAGATCAGGGGCGTTAGGTTCAAATGAGCCAACGATCGAGACCTGGCCCGCAGGAGAGATGGCGATATCCTGAGCCCCATAGGGAAAGGTCACGAGGGCTGCGGTTTGCTGGGTGTCGAATGACCTCGCCCAGACGAAGCCGCCGTCCTTGTGGAATTTTACCAGATATATGTCTTTCTCATTCAGTGGGGTGACCAAGCCGCCATAGGCTGTATCCAGTAAGCCCAGGCCTTCGGCGTCTTCGCGGGCGAAATCGGCCAATCCGCTGAAAACCCCGCCGACATAGATGTCGTCGCCGCGGGCCGCCACCGTCATTCCCTTCGTTCCACCCAGCAAGTTGCCGGTTTCAACGTCCAGATTGTCCGATTCATCCAATTCGCCCCTTGGGCTGGCGAACCGGAAGGTGCCCGTATTGGTGTAGCTTGCCAGAAAGGCGCCCTTCTCATCTTCGGAAACAGCGACAACCGCCGGGCCGGGGTCGAAATCCGTGCCGGTCAGAGCCTGGCCGGTCACATAGAAGTTCCCGTCCCCATCCACCGCAACCCCTGTGGCTTCCTGGGGGCCTTTCGTGCTCAGCGGGAATGCGAACCGGAAAGCTCCCGTGGGACTGTAGCTAGCCACATAACCATTCCCCGAGGAGAAGGTGCCAGCCGGGCCAAGGGAGGTGAACGTATCATCAGCATCCGGGCCATCGCTATCGTCAAAGTCACAGGTGCCATTGAACTCTCCCACGATGAAGCTGTTGCCCGCCGGATCGACGGCGAGATCGCGCGCTTCGATGTCGTTGTCATCGGTGATGAGTCGGGCGAACCGGAAGGTGCCGTTGGCAGCATAGCTGGCCACGAAGGCTTCGACATTGCCGGAAGTTGCGGCCAAATTGAAGGTAGCGCCAGATGGATCCATGTCGTGCGTCCCTTCGATGGTACCTGCTATGTAACGGTTGTTGGCTGAGTCCAGAACTACTGAACTGGCAAATATACCGGCCTGACCGCTGCTCCCCAAGACAACCGTCGACTGAAACGCCCCGGCATTGCTGTAGCTGGATACAAAAGTGCTGGCCTCGCTTGCGCTTCCCGTGCGATTTTCTACACCGCTGCCCGGGTCGAAGTCGATGGTTCCAGCAAAACCACCGGTGACGATAATGTCGCCTGATAAAGTCACCGATAGTGCCTCGGGTATGCAAGGCCCCCCGGCCAGTGGAAAGGCGAACCGGAAGACTCCTGCCGATGTGTAGCTGCAGACAAAACCGCTCACCGGGGAGGCTCCGGTGAAGGTGTCGGTTCCCACATTCTGGCCATTGGAAGGATCAAAATCGACCGTGCCAAAAAACTCGCCGGTGTAGAAAACATTGCCGACCGAGTCATAGGCAACTGAGTTGATGACGTCATCTTCAGAATCACCGAAGGACAGTATCTGTCCGTGCATCTGACCGAAAGCGCAGAGAATGGTAAGGATGGCGAGGATGGCGAGGAAGTGGATTTTCATCGTATCATGCTGGTTTGTGAATCGCGGGATAGTTGCCCCCTGCTCTAGGAGGAAACTCCTTTTCCGCCTACCTCTCTCCGGGCGCCTATCGGACGGGGATGGTGGGGGCGCAGGGAGGGGAGGGATTAAACCCTATTCGTTAGTATACTACTACGAGGGGGAGGCAAGTGGTTCGTCAAGTCCAAAATTGTCGTTATTCAAATGGCAGGGCGAATCATAGGGGTCAGTCGCATTACGCTTTTTTCCCGCTCGACCTCTCCGACCGGTAGTTTCAAGGTACAAGGCACATTGCGTCATCGGCGGATCGATACACTCAAAGCCACTCTAATGCCCATGATCTGGAATAAAATCAGGAAACTATTCTCAGAGGCGGAGCATGCCGAAGAGGTGTTCAAGGAGGAATGGCGCGAACTTCTCGTCGCCAATATGCCGCTGTATTCGCGGTTGCCCGATGAGGTCAGGGAGCGCCTGCATGAACGGATCGCGCGTTTCATCGGTTCCACGCGTTTCGAGGGATGCAATGGTCTGGAGCTGACCGAAGGGATGATCCTGACGGTTGCCGCACAGGCGTGCATGCTGGTGCTGTACCGTGATGGCGAACCCTATCCGGATCTACGGAATGTCTATCTGTATCCCACGACGTTCAGTTCGGTTCAGAAAAGCCGGGATGCGCTGGGGATTGTTACTGAGGGTGAGGTTCATCGTCTGGGGGAATCGTGGCATACGGGGACGGTGATTTTGGCATGGGATTCAGTGGACCAGGGGGCGAGGAATATCCATGACGCGCGCAATGTCACCTTCCATGAATTTGCCCACCAGTTGGATCACGAGGACGGCGATACCGACGGTGCGCCAGCTTTGCCGAGTCGTGAGGCCTACCGCTCGTGGGGCAGGGTGTTTCGGGAGAATTACTCGGATTTCCTGAAATCGGTGGGAGCCGGGAAACGCACATTGATCGACGAATACGGGGCGACGAATCCCGCGGAGTTTTTTGCCGTGGCGACGGAGACATTTTTTGAGAAACCCCGGCAACTGCGGAAGAAGCGCCCCGAGCTCTATGCGGAAATGCAGGGATTCTATGGGGTGGATCCGGCAGAATGGCTGGAATGAAACGTCAGCTCAGCGGATGATGATGTTGAAATGTGGGGAGCGGTATGAAAATCCATACCGGCAGCTGAAGCTACGGGGAGAATAGTAAGGGCGGTAGTAGGGGTAATAGCCGTATCCTGAATAACCCCGTGAGCGTGTCGTTCTCTGCGGAAAAATCGCTTGGGAGGCGCTTACCGGAGGGTTCGATGGGATGCTTGTGCTGAGCTCGCGGTTTTCCCGGTTGATGAGAGCTATCCTGCGGGCTTCCGCCAGCTTGGCTGCGGCTTCATGCGCGCCCTTTTGCCTTTCCGCGGTTTCGGCAGCGCGCTGCTTTTCCTTTTCGGCGACTGCCTGTTCGTATTTTTCCCGGGTGAGTGCTTCGCGGAGGTAGGTTGCGAGGGCGTCTTCACGATCCAGCCCGTAATGTTGGCGCTGCGCAGATGTCAGATCTCCATAGCGCAGGCGAGCGGTGCCTGAGGCGTGGCGAATGGATATCCCGCCGTCGTCGATCCGTGTGATGCGGACGTCGCGGTAGACCTTGCCGTCGGCCCCGGTGAAGCTCTCTATTTCCGTCCCGATGGCCGCCGCCCGGCGTGCTTCGGCGGTGTCAGGCTGGGTCTGCGCGTGCAGCGGCAGGCTGCAAAACAAGATGCCGAGGAAAAATGCGTTCGGAAGATTCATGGCGTAGAACACTACGCCGGGAATCCGAGCAAATCGAATGGATATCCTCACGCAGGCGTTACGGTGATACGATCAGTCCCAGACGCTGATCATTAGGATCTTGCTTTTCGGGATCCAGTTTTCATAACGGCCACATTTGACGATCAGCCAGTGCTCCTGCTCGCGGATAATGATTCCGCGCACCGTGTCAGGGGCGACGAATCCGGAGGCGATGTTCGCGTCTCCGGCATAGACGGGTTTTGAGCTGTATTGCGGATCGAGCGTGATGACGCAATCCCGTGCGAACGGGTATTCATCGCCTTGGGAGGTTGATAAAACCGGCGGCTGTGGCGTGGACAGATTCGCCAAGAGGTCGGAAGCGAACGGAGGGATCAGCAGGAGCGCGATTGCACCAGCGATCATGGGCAGGGGGAATCGTTTCATCGGAGTGGGGGTTTATGATTGGTGTTCCGTGAGCGGGAGTCGCCACGGCAACCGGAAACCATAACATATATCACCCTGAATGTCCGATATTTTTGGGTTTAGCTAGGTGCTATTTAATATCAAATAATGTATAATTATTGGATTTCAAGCTGCCCAGGTGGCGTTGTGGCCGCGGGTGTCGATGTGGATGAACCCGCGATAGAGACCGAGGCCGCCCTTGAATTTTCCCTGATCGCGCATCCTTCTGGCTTCGGCAAAAGCGACTTTTGGGGAGCATGCGAAAACAAGGTCCAGCGCGCGGTTCTCGGTGTGCTGTGAATAGGTTGCGGCACCGGGACATTGGCGGTTGTAGTCCGGGCTGCGGTAGGCGGATGCGATGTTGGTGAGGGGGACACCGAGACGGTCGCGCAATTCATCCGCCTGCAGGAGGGTGGCACCGAGTCTCGTCCATAGTTCTTGCGGAGGCAGGGAGTTTTTCACTCCGTTGCGGCTGCGGCGGTGGGCGGCGAAAACCTCGCGCGGCGTGATATGGCGGAGGCCTAGGGAAGAAAGGTATTTTTCGTAAGAATCTTCGCCGGAAAGAGCCTCGGGGTCGGGTTTTGTTTTATGGATCCTTTGTCCGGCCGAAGGGCCCGGTTTACGGGCTGCTTGGATGGCGGTCAGGCCGAAACCGGTGGCGATGCCGGATCTACAGAGTGAGGATAGGAAGGAGCGGCGTCCATGACGTCTAAGGTTTTGGATATGCACACCCCTTCAACGGCAGGCTTATGCTTTTTCGTGCCGAAAAAATTGCATGTGGCTGTCGGCGACCGCTGAAAAGGACGGGGGACTTGCCCCCGAATCCTTTATCAGAGGTTGTCTTGCACGTTTTTGCGTGCTGATTTTTTGGCCGTTTTTTTCGCGGGTTTGGCTTTGGCTGCCTTTTCCTTTTCTTTTTCCTCGTCCATTTCATCGTCGTCGATGGTGTGGGTGAGGATGAACTGGAGGTCGTCGATGCCGAGGTTCGAGGCAAATCCTTCGTCGCCGAGCACGTTGGTGACAAGCTGTGTCTTCTGGTGCTGGAGGATGCGGATTTTCTCTTCCACCGTGTCCCGGGTAAGCAGGCGGTAGGCGATAACCTTGTTTTTCTGGCCGATGCGGTGCGTCCGGTCGATCGCCTGGTTCTCCACGGCGGGGTTCCACCATGGATCGTAGAGGATGACGTAGGAGGCGGAGGTGAGGTTGAGGCCGGCACCACCCGCTTTGAGCGAGAGCATGAAGACCGATGGGTCTTTGGTCGTCTGGAAGCGCTCGATCTCGCCTTTCCGGTCCTTGGTCTGGCCGGTGAGGTAGTGGAAGGGGCGGGCTTCGAGTTCGAGGCGCGCCTTGATGAGGTCGAGCATGGAAACGAACTGGGAGAAGACGAGGACCTTGTGACCTTCCTCGTGGAGCTGATCCAGGAGGTAGAAGAGGGATTCCATTTTGGCGGATTCCTCCTTGAGGTATTTCGGATCGATGAGACCCGGGTGGCAGCAGATCTGGCGGAGGCGCATGAGGCCTTGCAGGATCGCGAAGGAGTTCTTCTTAACCGCCTCATCCGAGTCGAGTCCGAGCAGGGCTTTCTGGATGCGCTTGAGCTCGTTTTTGTAGAGCTCGAGCTGCACACCTTCCATCTTCGAGTAGACCTCTTCTTCGGTCCGTGGCGGGAGATCCTGGGCAACCTGGAGTTTGGTCCGGCGCAGCAGGAACGGGCGCAGACGGGAAGCGAGTCGGTTCTGCGAAAGGGGATCCTTGCGTTTGTCGAAGCGCTTCTTGAAGTAGGCACGGGAGCCGAGCACGCCGGGCATGGCGAAGGCCATGAGCGACCACATGTCGAGCAGGCGGTTCTCGATCGGCGTTCCGGTAAGGACCAAGCGGTTCTGGGAATCGAGCTCGCGGGCGCACTTGGCGGCCTTGGAGTCGGGGTTCTTGATCTGCTGACCTTCGTCGAGAATGGTGGTGAGCCATTTGATGCCGGATAGTTCCTCGCCGCAAACGCGGAGCTGGGCGTAGTTCAGAACCAACATGTCGATGTTGTTCTGGATGTGCGGCACATCGATGTCGTCGCGGTTCTTGAGGATCTTGACCTTGAGTTCCGGAGTGAATTTCTCCGCTTCGGAATACCAGACATCGAGCACGGATTTCGGGCAGACGATGAGGGCTGGCTTGTGCGAAGCACCGGTGTCCTTGTGGCGCTTAAAGAGCCAGAGAAGGTAGGTGAGGGACTGGATGGTTTTACCGAGTCCCATGTCGTCGGCAAGGATACCACCGAAGTTGTTTTCCGCGAGGTAGGCGAGGAAATGGAAACCATCGACCTGGTAAGGGCGGAGGGTCGCGTTGAGGCCTTCCGGAAGATCCGGGGTGACCTCGAGCTTGATGTCGTTGGCGCGGTTCTTGATGCGCTCCCATGCTTTCGGATCGAAAACCTCCGCGGCTTTCGGATCTGCAAGCTGGAGGGCGTGCATGCGGTGGGTCTCGCCGGAAAGGTCGAAGGGATCGAGCCCGAGGCGGGTGACCGCTTCGCGTTGGTCGGCATCGAGTTTGATTTCCAAGCGCATCCACGAGCCATCGTCCATACGGACGTAGCCACCGCGTGCGGCGACGAGTTGGCGGATTTGGGATTTGGATAGATTGACGCCCTGCACGTCGATGACGATGCGGAGGTCGAACCAGTCGATATCCTGTCCGACGACCTCGAAGCGGACGGCTGCCGTGACAGGGTCATCGAGGATGGATTTCAGGCGAAGATCGATATCGAGTTCGATTTCCGGAGGCATGGCGCGCACCCATTCCGCGAATTTTTCCGGGAACTGCTTGGTGATGCGGGATTTGAAGGAGATGAGCTTCTCGTCGTAGGCGAGTGCCATTTCGTCGAGGATCGGCGGGATCGGATGCAGCGGCTCGCGTGCGAAACGGAGGAGCTGTTTGCCTTTGACGGGTTGTTGTTCGACGAGCTCCCAGCCTTCTTTGGTGAGGCGCTCGGTGCGGCGGCCTTTGGTTTCGATGGCAGTGACGTCGATGACAAGGTGTTCGGTCTCGGCGGCGGTGAGGCCGGCGACGAGTTTCATTTCGAGCTTCGGTTTCAGCTCAAGATCGACGACGCGTTTCTTGAGGGATTCCGGGAGGGTTGCGCCGATCTTGCGGAGGAATTCGACACCTTCGAGGGAGTCGATGACCTTGCGCGGGATGTGGTAACGCGGCATGACCTCGGTGTCCTCGAGCCAGCGTGGCGGGCCGGGGAAAACCGTTTCATCGGATTGATAGAGCTCCTTGCGGCCGGGCAGGAGGCGCACGGAGTGGGAGACATTTTCTCCGGAGGCGGTGATGAGCTGGATGGCGAAGGAATTCGGATCGTAGGGCTCGTCCTCGCAGATCCATGAGAGTGCCTCCTCGGAGACTTTGAAGGGGCGTTCGTCGAGGTTGACGAGGTAGCCTTCGAGTGCGGGTTGCTGGAACACGCGGTTCATGAAACGGCAGGATTCCTCTTGGTCGAAGTCGAGGGTGGTGTCGCCGTGCTTGCGGTAGAAAGCGAGGTAATGCTCCCAGAGGGTTTGGGAGGAGGCGTCCATGAGCAGCGCGCCTTCCTGATGGAGGGAAACGTAGCGCTCGATGTCGGTCTTTTCGCGGAGCTGGAGGTGCTGTGCGTTCGGCCTGTCCTCGCGGACTTCCATGCGTGCCTCATTGATGGTGGCGACGAGGCGGAAGCTCACGGTGAGGGCGGCGTCTTGCGGAGGGCGCTCGTTGACCTGCTCGATGCGGTCATACCATGCGGCGACTTCGCGTTCCTGCTCCCACTCCGCCATTTTCTTCTGCACCGAGGCGAGATCCGTGATGACGGACATGAACTCGGGGTAGGGGAGCTTTTTCTTGTAGAAAGCGTAGGCGAGGAAATTCCAGAACTCGAGGATGTCGCCTGGCGGCATTGGCCAGAGCTCAAGCGGCTCGTAGGTGGTGATTTCCCAGCGCGGGTTGATGCGGACCATGTCGTGGTCGTGCAGTTCGCCTTCGATCACGTAGCGGCGGTAGCGTTTCTCGATCTTGGTGACGTATTCCGCCTCCTTGTCGTCGAGTTCACGGCCGAGCTTTTCCTCGATGATGTCGAGCACCGGGGTGTCGTCGAATTCGTTGGGCGATTCCGGGAGGTCTTCTCCGCGGTGCATGCGCTCCATCATGGTGGCATACTGGCAGGCGCCTGAAATTGTCTCGTCCTCGGCGGTGCAGGAACCGAACCAGCGGTTGCCCTGAAGGCGGAGGGAAGTACGGTGGATTCCTGACTCGTCCTCGACGCGGCCCTGAATAAAGAGGTGGTTACCGAAAATTTGTGTTACGGCACCGTCCTTTTGGAGCATGTCGCCGCGTTTGCGGGCTTCTTCGGGAAAGGAGTTGAGGAAGTTGAGGGTGGCGCGATCCGGATTCATAGGCGTGTCGAGAAAACCGACTATTCAAAAGTCGGGAAGGAGAGACTAAGTCGAGAACCCGAATTTGCGCAATAGGAAGTTTCAGAGGTGCAAAAAGTGCCGGTTTTTCGGGCTTCGTAGGGGGGCGTTAAAATCGTCCGGCTGTGGATATGAAATGGCCTTCACACCTCCGCCCATTCGTCGAACAGGGTTTTAATGCCGGATTTCTTTCCGTCGTAGCGGTATTTGTAGATTTTCGCAAAAGGGAAGTGCTGTCCGTTGTCTCGTGTGGAAATCCCTTTCATGTGGACCGAGAAATCCATGCGTTTCGTAATCACCCCCCCGAAGGTTCGTTTTCGCAGTGAGGTGTTTACTGCGCTGATGGGGAAGGTGCGTTGCGACAGCGGGAGTGTGGGATCGATGCAATCCACCCGGGTGCCATCGGCAAATGCGATGTAAAAGTATTCCAAGGTGAACGAGCGGAAACCGATGTCGGAGTTCAGATAGGTCGGGTCATATTGGAGCAACACCAAACTTCTTGGCATCTTGTCCACATCTAGGCGAAAGGGTGGGAGTGGCGTGCTTGTGTGATTCTGTTGGATATAATGGGAGGGGACGAATCCGGGATTTTTGGAAGATGATGCAGGAAGGTAGGTGAAATCGTCTTCCACCTCGACGATCACGCAACTGCTGAGGGCGATGAGTGGGAGGCAACTCAGGAGGAGTTTGAGCATGGGATCACCGTGAGTCGTCGGACCTGGGTTTTCAACGGGATTCGGCCAGTGGCGATTGCAGAAATCCCCTTGGAGGGCGAAGAGCGGCGAGCTTCTTAAAGAATGCGCTTGATGGGCGGTGGGTGGGGGGATTGGATGGCGGGGCTTCCCGAATCTTCTCCCCATGAGTCTCCGCAAACAGCTAAACGACATTCTGCCCGAACTGCTTCCGAATAATCCATCGGAGGCGATCAAAGGAACCGAGCTGATCCGACTTTCCCGCAGGAAACTCGAAGGTAACTACTCGGACGCCTCATTGCGTTACCATTTCTCGATCATGTCATGCGATCCGGCATCGGCGATTGCGAAGGTGGAGAAGGGCCAGGGCTACTACCGCCGCAGCGAGCCGCTTCCGGCGCTTTCGGGTGCACAGGAGTTACTGGCGTGGACGCAAGGGCGCCTAGATGATCCCGGCGGAGACGATTCCACGGTGGACAATACGATGCTGCGCATCCGGAAATTCCGCGCGGTGGTGACCCGCTATTATGAGATCAACGGGCGATTCCCTTTCGCATTCCGCGAGCCTTTCGCCGCGGGTTCCTCTCCGGGAAATCTTTGGAAATACCCCGAGTTGGTTTTGGTGGATTGGGAAACCGGTGGCTCACCCGACGAGGAAATGTCGCTCGATGAGACGATGCTGGCGCTGAAGCAACGGCTCGGCCTGGCGCCGTTCCGTCTCCACTCGGCGCGGCTGAGGCTTTCTCCTTCTCTCAAAACCTATCGTGAGGATTTTTTCCAAACTCTCTCCGTGTCGATGTGGGCGCAGGGCGGCGAGCTCGTCTATGCAGGGCCCGTTGAGGACGAGGCACTGGCGGATGGCCTGCGGAAACTTAGCGCTAAATTCGGCGTCGGGGTGACTTCATTCGGCCTGACTCCCGAGGTGATCGACGATCTCCCGCGCCCGGCGAATATTCTCAACGCGCATCCCAAGGAGACTGAAGCGATTATGGCGAAGCTCAATATTGACCGGATCGCCGCAGTGCAATCGCGTCCACATATTGATTGGACCGCCTTGGGTTCGATGCGTTCGGAATCCGAGGAAGCGGAGAAGCTCATGAAGTGGCTTTCGGATTGCATCGATGGCAGACGTGCGGAGCCGTTTAAGCACGAATGAGGTGCTCAGAACTGTTCGTTGAACAGATAGAACAAGCGTTCCCTTAGCTTGGCGAAGAGGGAACGTTCGCGCCATTTCTCCAAGGTGATCTCTACGCAGTCGCGGCTGTCTTGTTCGAAGACTCTTTCCAGATCGGCAACGATGGATGGTTCTGCGATGCCAACCACGATCTCATCGTTGATCTCGAAGGATCGGTCATCGAAATTAGCCGACCCAATCCCGCACCATGTTCCATCTACAGTGATGGTTTTCTGATGTAGGAGCGTGGGCTGATATTCAAAAATCCGGACTCCAGCTTCGAGCAGACGCTCGAAATGAAAATGCCCTGCATAGGTTACGAAAAAGCTGTCCGTGGATTCCACCGAGGGGGTCATGATCCTGACATCCACGCCCCGCCGAGCTGCCTTTGCCAGAGCTTCGGCGCCCGCCGGATCGGGGAGGAAATAGGGATTCTGGATATATATCGATTTGCCGGCCGTCCCGATCGCTAGATGATAAAGAACCTGGACGGCGGAGGGACAACCGTCCGGCCTGAGTGAGGCGACATGTGCCTTTGCACCGCCGACCTTTTCGTGGACAGGGAAGCATTGCTTGTCAGCAAAGGGGGCGCACTCCGACTCCGTCCAGTTTTCCCCGAAGGTCGACTGGACTTGGTTGACCACGGCTCCTTCGAGTCGTGCGGTTAGATCGCGGAAAGCGGGCTTTCCATCCGTCTCCTCCAGCCAAGCATCCGTAATGCAGTGCCCCCCGACGTAGGCGATGAGCCCATCAATGATGACGATTTTCCGATGCGTGCGGATATTGAAACGCCCCAGGTTCATCGGTCTCCATGGATGGAAGAGGTGTAAGTGACAGCCAGCTCCTTTGAGTTTCTCCCGACTTGCTGAGGACAGCCCGGACGAACCGCGTGCGTCGGCAATAATCCTCACGCAGACGCCGCGAGCTGCCGCACTGCAAAGCGCCGCAATCACCCGGTCTGAGGCTTTCCCATCTTGCCAAAGGAAGGTTTCGAGGTGGACGGAGTGGCTGGCTTTTTCAATATCCGCGATGACACGGTTGAAAAAATCCGGACCCTTGATCAGTTCAACTGCATTGCCTTCGCTCACCGTTGAATGACAGAGTCCGGCGATCGCCGGAAGTATGTTTTCAATCCCTTCCTCTGGTTCGCCCAGGAATCCGCACTCCTGATGCTGGGTCAATCTCCAGATCACGAACAACAAAAGAACCACGATGCCGCCCAGCCATAGCTCCAGGGTTGAAAAATTGAGCAAGGCGATTGGGTGCATCTGATAATTATCGGGGATGTCATCTGGATGGCAAATGATGAAATTGCCACTCCCACCTTCAGGTTGTAAACAGGTGACGAGCAGGAAAATCTGTCGGGCTCCAACAAAATTGAAAACTCTGGGAAATATCTTCAAGAAGCTGATCCGTTTTTTGCGGCCGAGATCCGATCTGTATCTTTTTGGCTCATCCATCCTGTGGGGGCAGGGACATGAAGGGCGCGACAAGATCGGAAGGAGAACCGCCGACTGGATCGAAGACCATTTCAGAGAAAGGGTGAAAATTCATCTGATGGCTCATTCCGGTGCGTTTCTAACAGGAGACCCCGCCGATCCCTCCAAGCGGCTGCACGGCGAGGTGCCTTCACCTTGGCCTTCCGTGTTGGAGCAGATCCGGACGGCGCGTGAACCGGGAGGGCGCAAGGTGAGGATCATCGTGGAGGGCGGAATCAACGAGGTGGGAGGCGGCAGAATTTCCAGCCCTACCACTTCGGCCCGGTATCTGGAGTCTGCAACGAAAGCTGCCTGCTACGTGACGCTCGGCAAGGTGCTCACGGAATTGTCCGAGCGTTTTCCTGAGGCGGAGATCTATGTATTAGGTTACTACCAGATTTTGGCAGATCGCGCGAAACGGGATGAGGTGGAGGGACTGCTGAAGGAGGAGGGAATAACTCCGGGCGAGATAGATGAGGCGGATTTCGATCTCAGGGAGAGGGCTGTGGAAAACTCCCGTCGCTTCCATGAACTATCGGATCATTGGATTGGCAAGGCGGTGGCCGAGACCGCTGCCAAACACAAAGGCAGCTGCAAATTCGTCGCATCGGGATTTGAAGAATGGGAAGGGATGTTCGGGGAACGTTCTTTGGTTTTCAGTCCATGGACGCGCGATGCAATGAGAGGGAAACGTGCGCGGCTTTGTACGATGGCGATCGCCCGGGGACGCACGGGGCTGCATTGCTATCTGGCTGCGACCGCGCACCCGAACCGTGCTGGAATGGAACGCTACGTCTCACAAATTACCACCGCGATGGCGGGTTCCGGGCGGGGTTAGAATGGCCACCTAGCCTTATCAGGAAGCACATTCATTCGTGCAATTTACGGTCAGTGCTGCGGCATAATGCCGGATGGCAGGGAGGACGGAATCCGAAATCCCCCATGGAATAAGGCTTCACGGGATTGGACTGATATCTGCGAGAGACGTTCGATGCTTAGAACCCTCTCCATTCGGCTGGCAGCACTCTCAATGCTGCTCCTCATCCCTAACAACCCCATTGGGATTGCGTGGATAGGACTCAGTGCAGATGAGGACGGCTTTCACGGGATACCCTTTCCAAAAGGGGTGCTCTGAAATTGGCGAAGGGAGCAACGATCAAATAATACCAAGAACCCTATTACCTAACACCATGAAACCAAACGCAATAGTTGTACAACCGTCCCATGTGGAATTTGACGAAATCATCGAAAATTTCTGTGAGAAACTCAGTGACACACACTACGTCTACCTGATTCGGCCGTTTTCAGAGATCCGGGACGATTCCCCGGGTGGTGTACGTTTTCTGAACCATGGGTTGGACCGCCTTCCGGGGTTTGCCGAGGTTGGGGCTGCAATTGCCATCGGTGAGGCTGAAATCGCGGCGATTCTTGGTGAAGCTTATCCTATGTCAAAATGCGTCGTCTGGGATCCGCGCTTCGGTGATCCAATTCCAAAGACACTTATGGACATGATGAATCCCGTCATCGTCCAAGGTCACTTCCAGCAGAAGAAACGTGAGGATTACGCGAGTGCGGGCTGAGAACGTTTTTGTGCGTCTCTTGGATTAAGCATTCCCGTGGTGTCAGACATTTCTCCCCAAATTTCCGTAGATCGCGAGCACCCAGCAATAGATGGCGTAGCAGACCAGTCCGGCAGCAGTTACGCCGAGAATGATGGCTCCGAATGCTTGGTTCTGGAGCTTCTCAAGAGCTTGCCCGATTCCCATAGCTTCGGACGCATCGGATTGAATGGCGGCGAGGAGGAGAAATCCCCCGATGACCGGAAAGACGATACCCCGTGCGATGAGCCCGAATTTCGCCGAGCGCTCGATCCAGTGGCGTTTTCTGGCAGCAAATGAATCCAAGGTGAAATTCGACTGATAACTCCCATGGAGGGCTTTGACCCACTGGAAGATTCCTGCCGCGATGATTGCCAGGGCGACGGCACCGACCACAAGAGCCCCGCCGGGCATCCCAAGGACTCCAGAGGTCATTTCCTTTTCACCCTCTGAGCTTCCGGAAAGACCGGTAAGCGCGGTAATGCCGAGTGATGCATACGCCACAGCACTCCCGAAATAACCTGTCCGCTTTGCAAGCCCACTGCCGTCGGTTCCTTCTCCTCCGGCATCCACAATTGCGCACATGAGCCGATAAGCTGAGTAGGCGAGCAAACCCATGCCGATTACCAGTAGGGCGAGAGTTCCAAAGGGTTTTGAACCGATCTCCCGCAGCGCATCAGAAGAGCCGATGACGTCGCCGCCCCTTCCGATGGCGGCCAGCAGGGACATCACGCCTATGGTGAAATACACGATTCCCTTCGCTGCATATCCTCCGCGTGCAAGCACTGATACCCACAATTTCTGATTTTCTTCAGCCATAGTGACAGGCTAGACCGAAAGTGAATCTTCGATAGTTGAAAACTTCGGCCCCCTGACAGCGGGACGTGCTGCGCCTGGATGGAAGCAATAGCTATCAGGTAAATGGTTCGTAAATTCCGTGCAGTTGGTGAGAAAACTGCTGGAATTAGGCAGTATCCCTGCCAGAGTTCTGCAACCCTTGACCGCACTGAAAAGTGCTGTTCGACCTCATGTTCGATCCTTCACCTGATGCCCGGACCGTGATTCCCGAGAGCTTGCGCAAGCAGCTCGAGGAATTTCGGAAGACCTTGTGGCGTCGCAAGGTGCTGGAAGCGGTGGCTGCCGGGTTAATCGGTTTGTTGCTTTCTTTCCTGCTGATTTATGGGCTGGACAGGGTTTGGCAAACCCCGGGTTGGGCACGTTTGGTAATCCTTTTAGCAGGTGTTTCGCTATTTGCGGGCTTCGCGCCATATTTGGTGCATCGCTGGGTGTGGGGTCACCGCCAAGACGGGCAGTTGGCGCGCTTGATTGCGAAACGCTTCCCCGGGCTTGGAGACAGGCTGCTGGGTGTCATCGAGCTGCAAGGTCAGCTTGAGGATGGCGAAACCCTTTCGCCCCGCCTGCGTGCGGCGGCGATGGAGGTGGTGGCTGCCGAGACGGGAAAAAGGGACCTAGTGGATGCTCTGCCATCCCCGCGCCACAGGAAATGGGCTTTTGCGGCAGTGCTCCTGATGGGGGCGGTGGCGACCGCTTTCATGCTGACTCCCAAGGCCGGGATCAATGCGCTGCAGCGCTGGTTGCTGCCGTTTTCCGAGGTCGAGCGCTACACCTTCACCCAGCTTGAGGAGCCGCTGGCTTACCTAGCGGTGCCCTATGGCGAGGCGTTTGAGGTTTCCCTAAAACTCTCCACCGAGAGCGAGCAGCAGCCGGTGATGGCATCCGGCCAGTATGCGCTGCAGCCAGAGGTTTTCGCGAAATTGAAGCGCGGATCATACACGTTCAAATTCCCCGGCCAGCAGGAACCGGGAACCATCGTGTTCCGTGTTGGCGATATGCGCCATCTTGTGAAGGTGGAGCCGATGCAGCGGCCTTCGGTGCTGGGGACGCGCGTTTTGGTGCAATCGCCGGATTACATGAAGATCCCCGACCGCGAGGTGGATCTAGCGATTGGCGAGCTCAGTGCGGTGGAGGGGAGTGTGCTTGCTTTCTCCATGAACATGAGCCGTCCGCTGCTTTCCGGCAGCTATGGACCGACGGCGGTATTCGGGGAAATGGCCCAGGGCGTGGAGTTTGAGGAAAGCTCGGGCGAGCTGGTGATTTCGGGCGCGAAGGTCAGCACCGGGGAAATCAAGGTTGGCGTAGTGCCCTTCGAGATGCCTTTCACTTGGGTCGATGAATTCGGGCTTAAGGGTGGGGAAGGCTATAAGCTGCGGGTGGATGCCGTGAAAGACGCGCCGCCGGTCGCCTACACCCAGGGACTTGAGCGGCAGAAGGCGATCCTGCCCGAGGAGTCGATGGACTTCGATATCTTGTGCGAGGATGATTTCGGGCTGAAACAGGTGGGCATCGAGTGGGAAAGCCTCGGCACCGCTCCGGGAATGCCTGCGGCCACGAAAGGAGAACTCATCCTCGGCAATGGCGGGCCGGAGGTGCGGCGACTCATGGAGCCAGTGGTGTTTTCGCCCGCCGCCTTCGGGATGGGACCACAGCGGCTGATTCTCAGGGCGTTTTCCGAAGATTATTTCCCGGGACGCGGGCGTGTCTATTCCGAGCCGGTGATGGTCTATGTGCTGACCCGCGAGGAGCACGCACAGCTCCTCAAAAGCAATTTCGACCGGACGATCAGCGAGCTGGAAGACCTCGCCCGGCGCGAACTCAATAATCTCGACGAAAATAAACGCCTGGAGCGTTTGGATGGCGAAGAACTGCAGGAAGACGAGAACCGCAAACGTCTCGACGCCCAGGAACTCGCGGAAAGCGAAAGCGCCCAACGCATGGAAGAACTCACGCGGAAAATGGAGGAGCTGATGAAGGGCGCTGCTCGAAACGGCGATATCGACAAGGAAACGCTCAAGAAGATGGCTGGCGCGATGAAATCGATGCAGGAGCTTTCTGAAACAGATATCCCCGAGGTGCGCGACGAGCTCGGCGAGGCCCAGGAGAAATCCAATACCCCGGAGAAAGCCAAGGAAGACATTGCCGAAGCCGTCGAGAAGCAGGAAAAGGTGGTGGAGAAAATCCAGAAGGCGCTGGAGCAAGCAAATGATGCAAACAAGCGTTTCGAGGCCAGCACCTTCGTCAGCAGGTTGAAGAAGGCGGCGGACGAGGAAAACGGCATTGCGAGTTCGCTCATCTCCGCTTTTTCGGGCATCCTCGGCATCCATTACAAAGACGTGGATCCGCAGTTCCAGCGGGTGCTTTCCGATAATGCGAACCAGCAGATGTTGACCGCCTCCGATGTCCGGTGGATCCAAGAGGATCTCGGCCACTACCATGCGAGGACTGGGGATGAAGCGTTCAAAAATATCCTCGAAGAGATGAAGGATTCCGGGATCGATCTGGGACTGGAGGAGACTCGCGCGAAGGTGAAGAAAAACCACGCCTACACCGCCACCGAGAGCGCCAAAGCGTGGGCGGAGAAGCTTTCCGCATGGGCGGCGACATTGGGCGAAGAGCTGGGTGGCGGCGGCCAGGGCGGTGAAGGCGGCGAAGGCACCAGCCCCGAGGATGAAGATTTCGAATTCATGTTGCGTGTGATGAAACTGATCCAGCAGGAACAGGATCTCCGCGCCCGCACTCGTGTCCTTGAGCAGCTAAAGCGCGATGCCACCAGCTCAGCCTCCCTCGATCGATGAAACCCCTTTCCGCCATTTCCCTGATGCCCCTGCTCGCAGGTGCTTGTCTTGCCGCCGATGAAGCGGAGGATGCACGCTCGGTCATGGAGCGCCATGCTGAGGGTTCCGAAAAACTCGCCGATGAGCAGGACGAGCTATCCGCCGATGTGCAGCAGCTGGTGATCGAGCAGACGATCCCTCAGGTGATTGAGCTTTTTAATGAAGTGGAGGGCATCATGGATGAAACCACGGATTATCTCGCCGAGACGGATACCGGCGGGAAAACCATCGCCGCCCAGACGGAGATCATCGAGAAGATCCATGCCGCGGCCAAAGCGCGCCAACAGCAAGGTGGCGGCGGCGGCGAGGAAGGCAGCGCGATGATGGATATGATGGAGCGCATGATGGGGATGAAAGAGGGCGAAGGGGAAGGCGAAGGCAAAAAACCCGGCGACAAATCCGGGCAGGGCATGACAGGGGAGTCGGATTCTGAAAATTCTGGGGCGGATGGCGAAGCGGGCGGCAAGGTCGAGGAGCGCACAGTTCCAAAGGCCGCAGGCAGTGCCGGCAAGAGCCTGCCGAGCGAATTCCAGAAGGCGCTCGATGCCTACAACCGCGGTCTGGAGGAGCAGTCGAAATGATGGATCGCCGAGTTTTTCTTTCTCTTTGTGCGGGCTCGCTCGCCTCGCTGCGTGCGCAGGATCTGCTCAACCGCCGCGACGACAATATCCCCGCACAAGTGGATCTGATCTACGAGCGCGGCCTGCGCTACCTCGCGGAAACACAGAACACGGAAGGTGCCTGGAGCGACAACTCCGGCACCGAACCAGGTGTGGTGGGGCTGAGCATCGCTGCTTTCCTCGCCCATGGCGAAGATCCGAACCACGGCGAACACTCTGGACTGATCCGCAAGGGCATTGATTACATCCTCTCGAAACAAAGCCCGGTAAACGGCTACATCGGCAACAGTATGTATAACCACGCCTTCGCCACCAAGGCGCTAGCGGAATGTTATGGCGTGCTCGATCACCCGGGACTTGCGAAGGCTCTGCAGAAATCCATTGAGCTAATCCTCAGTTCGCAGAGCAAAAACCGCTTTGGCGCATGGCGTTACACCCCGGACAGCAGGGATGCCGATACGACGGTGACCGGCTCCCAGATGGTGAGTCTTTTCGCCGCACGCAATGCGGGCATCAAGGTGCCGGATCAGGCGATTAAGAAAGGCCTGTCCTACCTTTCCAGCTGCCGCGGTAGCGACGGAGCCTACGGCTACACCTCATCGGCCGGTGGCAAACCGACCCTCACCGCCATTGGTGTCCTTTGCCTTGCGCTAGCCAAGGAAACCGATTCGAAGGGCTATCAGGCGAGTGTCGCCTACCTGAAGAAGAACCTCGATTACCGCGACCGGTATTACCCCTACTATTTCGAATATTACATGTCCCAGGCGCTGTTCCATGCGGATGCCGAGTTATGGGAGGATTGGAATGCGCGCAATATGCGCTATCTTGGAACAATTCAGTCAGCCAACGGATCCTTTCCCGGCAACCAAGGCCCGGCTTTCGGCACCGCTGGGGCGCTTTTGTCGCTGGCATTGAACTACCGTTATCTGCCAATCTACGAAAAATGAGAATCAAAGCTATCATCGTTTTCCTGATCTCCGCGCACCTCGCAGGTGCGGGCGAGACCAAGGATGACATGATGAGTTTTTCCAACGGCGACAAGCTGCACGGCAACTTCACGGGCATGGAGGGGCAATCCGTGCTGTGGAAACGCGACGACGTGGGTGAAGTGGTGAAATTCAAAACCTCGGATCTGCGCCGCATCGTGCTCCGTGGCGGTAGGCCGGCAAAATCGCTGAGCGGGCTTTCGCATATCGGCACGGTCAATGGCGATCGCATCCCGGGTGTGATCCGCGATCTGGATGACAAGCGACTGCTCTTGGATACGGAATTCGGGGGCACGATTGAAGTTCCACGCGACAAGGTGGGGCTGTTGGCACCCACTCCATTGGGCGGCAGAATCGTCTATCACGGGCCTTTCGATGAAGCTGAATGGATCATGATCAACACCGAGCATCCTGAAGGCATAGCTGCCCCAGCGAAGGATGCCGAAGAGGATGACGGGATCGCGCGCTGGCAGTTTTCCGGTTCAGCATGGTATTGGAAAAATAAGGGCACCGGCACCGCCTTGGTGATGAAAGAGCGCATGCCAGCGCGTTCGATCATACGCTTCGATATCGCATGGAAAAACCGGCTGCAAATGGCCATCGCCTTCCATGCAGATTACAAACAGCCAGAGCCGAAGTTGGATGAAGAAGGCAATGAGGTGAATGGGGGACGTGCCGCGGGTCTGCCGGGTCTTTTCGGAAACAGCTACGTGCTGCATCTCTACTCGAACTACCTGCGTCTGTTCCGGACGTCCTTCGATGAGGATGGAAATCCGCGCATGGAGCCGGTGCAGATGGTCAGCAGCGGCGTGGGCTTGGGCGACACCGGATCCGCCTCTGTGGAAATGCGCTGCAACCGTGACAGCGGCGAAATCATGTTTTTTATCAACGGAGAGTTCATCGCCCAATGGAGCGAGCTGGGTGGCAATGGCGATGATTACGCGGGGCTGGGCGGTGGGCTCGGTTTTGCGGTCCAAGCGGATGATTCGCCGGTGCGCATTTCCGAGGTGATCGTGGCGGAGTGGAATGGCATGCCGGATTCCGCACGCAGCCTGCAGGTAGAGGATGCGGACATCGTGCTGCTGGCGAACGGGACCGATCGTTTCGCCGGGAAGGTTAAGGGGCTCCATGACGGCATGTTGTTTTTGCAGAGCCGTTACGGGGATTTCGAGTTTCCTATCGCCGATGTGGCGGAGGTGCGTTTTGCGCAATCCAGCTTGGCGAAAAAGGAAGAGCAGGGGATGACGGAGGGCATGAAAGTGCGGCTGCACCCGATCGGACGAATCACCGGCAAGCCGCTCAGCGGAGACGCCAACAATCTCAGGATGCTCAGCGGTTGTGCCGGTGAGATCGATATCAAGCTCGACTCTGCAGTGATGCTGGAGCTCGAGGAAACCGAAAGCTTTCTCGATGATTGGGACATGGAATTCTGAGTTGCGCCGAGCGGCTGCCATCTGCGCTTTCCTGGCGATGCCAGCCCATGCTGCGGACATCTCGCTGAGCGACGGCTGCACCCTCACCGGTGAGTTGAGCGCAATGGATGCTGCCGGGACCATCACCTTGGTCTCTCCGCTCTCCGAGAAGCCGCTGTTGCTGCTTGGCAAAATGGTCAAGCACGTGGGCTTCAAGAACACCGCAACAGGTGCCTCCGATATCCCCGGCCAGCGTGTGGAGTTGATCAATGGCGATGTGCTCCCGGTCACGATCCAATCTCTCGACGATGCGGGCATGAAAGTGAGCTCTCCCGACATGGGCGAGGTATGGGTCCCGCGAGATCTGATTGCCTCGATTCAGCTCGGCGTTTTTGCCGAACGGTTGATTTATTCAGGCGGCAATAATCTCGATGGCTGGGAGCAGCAAAGCGGGCAGCAGCCATGGACCGCCGAGGATGGCGGGCTGCTTGCGGAAGGCTCGGGCAATCTCACCCGCGAGGTGGAGATGCCGGAAAAGTTTATCCTCCGTTTTCGTTTGGAGTGGTCCCAACAGCCGAATTTCCGGTTGGCCTTCGCCGATACCGCGCCGGGGGAGGGCGGGATCTCGGACAGGTATTATTTCGATTTCAACGGAGCCGGGCTCAGCCTCTATCGTGACTCGAAGGCGCTCCACAAGAGCAAGCCGATCATGATGCTCGGCCGCGCGGCGGATCGTTTTTCCGGCAACTCGCTGCAGGTAGAAATCCGCGGGGATCTCGGGCGTGGCTTGTTGCACCTCTACCTCGACGGCATCTTGGAAGGGCGTTTCACCGATCCTTTGCCGGACGTTCCCCGGGGCTCTGGACTGACCCTGACCAACCGCGCACCGCAGAACAGCAATCAGAGGATTTCTGGAATCCAAGTGGCGGAATGGGATGAACGCAGCGACAGGCACCGCAGCGAGGAAAGGGGAGACGGATCCTCCGATGCGATGATCGGGCGCTACGGTGAAAGGTTCGGCGGGCGCTTGGTCGCGATCCGGAAAGAGGGGGATTCGACGGTTTACGAGTTCAAGAGCGATTTCCAGAAGGAGCCTCTTTTGCTCCCGGAGAGCGAGGTCTCCACGGTTTTCTTTGCCGGTGAAGATGAGGAAAGCGCCGCAACCGGCGGCAGCGATGGTCTCATCCTGCGTCTCCGCGGAAACGGGGAACTGAAGCTCGCGTCCTGCGTATTCGGGGCGGAAACGGTCAAGGCAAAGCACCCGCTGTTGGGCGCGCTCGAACTGGAAAGAACTGGAATCACCGCGCTTGAAAAGCGGGACATCCCCAAAGCAAACCCCGTGGAAAATCCATGAAGATCCCGGCGGTCATCCTTTTGCTGGTCGCTTCCTGCCTTGCGCAAGAAGACGGATCGGTGGTGCGTTTCTCCAACGGCGATCAGCTGACCGGAGAGGTGCTCGGCCTGTCCGTGGAGAAGCTGACTTGGAAGTCTCAGATTCTCAAAGAGCCGGCGGAATTCGACATCCGCTACGTCATGGATCTCAACATGCCATCCGGCGATGCCCAGCCAGCGAAGGCACCTGCCGCCCATGAGGCGACCCTCGAAATGACCAACGGGGATTCCATCCAAGGCGCACTGTCCGGCCTGACCGATGAGGAGATCCGGCTGAAAACTTGGTATGCTGGCGAGATGGTGTTCCGCCGGGTCAATGTGAAGTCGGTCAAGATCACCCAGGCATCCGATTTTTTCTACCGCGGTCCTAACAGCTTGGAGGAATGGACGCTATCGGACGAAAGCGCGTGGACCTTCAAGGGCGGTATCTTGCAATCGCTCTCCACCGGCAGCGCGGCGCGCGAGATCGGATTTCCTGATGAATTCAGCATCACCTTCGATGCGGTGTGGCGTGGTGCCTTCCGCCCGAAAATCGTTTTTCTCTCCAAGGACATCAAAGATCCCGATCCGAAAGGCGGTTATGAAATGGTCTTCCAGGGCAATGCTGTGCACGTGAAGAAGGCAGGCTCAAATGCTTGGCTGGGACACACCACTAATGCGGGCAGCCTGCGCGAAAACGAAAAGGCACACATCGAGATCAAGGCCAGCACTCGGTCCGGCAAGATCCTGCTCTATGTGGATGGTGAATTGGTCGATATGTGGGAAGACAACGACGTGAAAGCGGAAGACATCGGCAAGGGTTTCCACTTCATTTCGCAGGATCGTTCGCCGATGAAGCTCACCAACATCGAGGTCACTGGCTGGGACGGAAACTACGAAGAAATGCCCAATCAACGGGGGCGTATCATGGGCAGGAATTTCCGGGGCGGGATCGATTTCGGAGACGAAGAGGAAGGCGGGGAGGAAAAGGTCGCGGCACCGGAAGGGCGCATGGTTCTGCGCAACGGCGATACGATCGAGGGGGAGGTGAAAGGCATCGAAGGTGAGGAAATTACGCTCACGACCCCTTTGTCCGAAGTGAAATTCCCGGTTTCCCGCCTCAAGAATATCGTGCTTAAAGCCGCTGACATGGAGACGCCGAAGCGCAACAAGGGCGATGTGCGCGCAACCTTGACCGACGGCACGCGAATCGTGTTCCGGCTCGATGGGGTGGAGGATGGTAAGATCCTAGGCTACAGCCAAAATTTCGGTGATGCGGTGTTTTTGAAGACTGCGTTCAAGCGCATCGAGTTCAATATCTACGACCGCAACATGGAGAAAATGCGGGTGGAAAAGGAATGGTGAACTGAGTGGGCGGTCGCGCCTGTTTGACTCCTGGCGATGCCAAGGTTACAGGGTTGCATGCGTTTTTTCCGGTCGCTCTGCACCATGCTCGCGGTTGCCTGCTCCGTGCTGCTGCTCGATAGCTGCGTGGGTATCGGCGGCGGGATGGGCCCGATCACGAAAAAAGATGTGGTTTTCACTCCGGCGCACTGGCCGCAAGAAATCCCGGGAAATGTGTTCCGTCCGGAGACTGGCGATAAACTCCCCGCAGTGTTGCTGATCCACGGTGGGGTGAAGATCGGCGATGACGGCCGCTGGCTGATGAACGGCATCGGGCGCAAGCTGTCCGATCGGGGATATTACGTGCTGAACATCACCTATCGCAATGTCCGCGATTGGAAATATCCCAGCCAGCTGCGTGACGTGCAGGCGGCGATTCGCTGGATGCGCGAGCACGCGGAGAAGGAGGGCATCGATCCGGATCGCATCGCTGTCTGGGGCTACTCGGCGGGTGGATACCTCGGTGAACTGGCGGCGTTGAGCAAGGGCGTGGATGATGTGCAGGTGAAAGCCATCGTGGCAGGTGCCGCTCCTTCGGATCTCATTGTCTATTCAAACGGCAGGCTGATCCGGGATCATCTCGGCGGTGAGGGGGATTATGAAAGGCGCATCGACGAGGCTTCTCCAATCATGCATGTCACGAAAAATAGCCCACCGACATTCCTTTACCACGGCACCGACGACAAGCTGGTGAAGCCGGAACATACCAGCGGACTCGCGCAAGCGTTGGGTCGGGAGGGCGTGGTGAATGAGGTTTTCTGGCTCCATGGAAAAGGCCACATCTCCACCTTCTTTGGTCAGGATGAGGCGGTCGATGCCGCGATGGATTTCCTGGATCGCCACCTCAAGGGGCGGAGAGATCCTTGATGCGGATGTCCTTGAAGCGCAGGTCGCTGGGGGTGCCGCCGTGGATTTGCAGGCCGATGTAGCCGGTGGTGCCGACGTCGTATTTGCGATGGAACGCATCTTTGAGCACATCCTTTTCATCGTGGAAGTCGATGACCGTCACGCCGTTAAGCACGCATTTGATGTGCGGGCCGATCGCGGTGATTTCCATCTCGTTCCAGGCGGGTTTGTCATCGGAGAAATGAAAGATGAAACCGGGGGCGGCAAGATGCTCTTTCACGTCCTTGATCGGTAGGTCGGGGGCGAGAAAACGGTTCACGCCTGTTGTCATGTCATAGAGCATGCCGGTGCGCCACGGACCGGCGGGATGTAGATCGAGCTGAGGCCCCTGCATGGTGCCGGTCTCGTCGAGACGGCTGCGGAACTGGATGCCGCTGTTGCCCGTGTCGCCGCGCACGGATTGGAATTTCAGGGTGAGGATGAAGTCGGAATATTCCTTCCGGGTGAGCAGCCAGACATGGTTTTTCGGGATCATGTCGGGCGCGGTGGCGTGTGCCCAGATCGTGCCGTTATCGAGGGTGATGAAGTCCTTGTCCTCATCGGCAGGGGAAGCCTCGATCGACCATGCGGATAGATCCGTGCCATCGAACAAGCTCGTCCACGGAGCTTGCATTTCCTCTGCGGAAGCGGCGGTGAGTGTGGAAACCAGGAGAAAGATTTTCAATCGGATCATCACTCGATGGCGGATCAAAAGGTTTCCGTGCGGCCGAGGCGTTGTTTGACGCTGGCGATGGCTTGGGTGGCGCTTTCGTCATCCGGATGTTTGGCAAGAAAGCGTTGGAAGCATTTCAGCGCCTCCTCAAGGCGGTCTTTTTCGGCGAGGATCATGCCCTGTTCGTAAACGGCGATCATGAGGTCGGGTTCCGCCTTGAGGGCATTTGTCAGGGCGGTGAGGGCGCGGTCGCCTTCTCCAGCGAGGCGCAGGATGTGGCCTAGCGCGTAGTTAGCGCGCGGATCTTCTGGGGCGAGAGCTACTGCCTTTTCCGCCGAAGCGAGGGCGCGGGTGTCGTCGCCGTCTTGGAGTAGGGTGAAAGCGTAACCCGCATGGGCTTCGGCACGCTCGGGATCTGCGGCGATGGCGGATTCGTAATGTTGGATCGCGGTTCTGAGGTCGCCTCCACCTGCTGCCTGTGCCGCTTGAAGGAGAAATTCATCGGCTTCGTTGAGGCCGAGTTCCTTGAGTTTGAGGGTTGCCTTTGCGGCATCTGCGGTGCGGCCGACCGCATTGAGAATAACCACGTAGAGCTGCCAGGTTTCCGGATCGTTCGGGTCCTCGGTGAGCGAGGTTTCGACCGCTTCGAGGGCTTCGGGGAGGCAGCCTGCCTGCACGGCGTCGATGGCTTGGTTGTAGAATTCGATGGATGGGGTGGACATGAGTTTTAGTGGGTGGTGCTCCGGATTTGGTGCTTTTGTTGCCTTATGGGGCTGACGGTAAGGCGAGAACCCGGTGCGTCAAGCTGGCGGGTAGGAGAAACAATTGTGTTTCCTAGGCTGGACGGCTGCGGGTGCATGGCTTTTTATCGGTCTCCCGTGAGCGAAACCAAGACTGAATCCCTACCAGCCGACCTTGAAATCAAGGATGCCCAACTCATTTTTAACCGTGTCTGGAAAGGACTCGAAAACGAAGTGGGCTGCGAGAATCTACGTTTTCCCAAGGAGTTGATCCTGCTGGGTGGTGCTCCAGGATCGGGCAAAGGCACGAATACGGATTTCATCCGCGAGGTGCGAGGTATCGCTGCGGAGCCGATCGTGGTGAGCCAGCTTCTGGATTCTCCCGAGGCGCAGAAGATCAAGGCCGGCGGCGGCATGGTGGGCGACGAGGAGGTGTTGAGCCTACTGCTCCATGAAATGCTCAAGCCGGAATTCCGCGAGAGTGCGGTGCTGGACGGATTCCCGCGCACCAATGTGCAGGTGGAGTGCCTGAAAATGCTTTTTGATAACATGGTGCGCTTGCGCAAGGAGTTTTCCGATACGCCGTATGCCCAGCATTTCCGCCAGCCGGTGTTCCATATCATGGTGTTGTTTGTGGACGAGGCGGAGAGTATCGCACGCCAACTCAAGCGTGGCCAAGAGACCCTGATCCACAACGCGGAGGTGAAACAAGCGGGGGTGGGTGAGCTGTGGGAAGAACGTGCAACGGATTTTGATCACGACTTGGCGCGTGGACGTTACCGGACGTTCAAGGAAAAGACCTACGATGCATTGGTCTCGCTGAAGCAGATTTTCCATTACCATTTCATCAACGCGCAGGCACCGATCAAGATCGTGCAGCAGAACATCGTGCGGGAGTTGGAATACCAGAGCTCGCTGGAGCTTGATCCGCGCACTTACGATGCGCTGCGCCACATTCCGCTCGCGGACGAGATTGTGACGCAAGCGCGGCAGGACCTGGTCAATCGTTTGGACGGCTATATCTTTGAGCGCCCGGCGCTTTTGGAAAAGGTCGTCAATTTCATCCAGGAAAAGATGATGCCGACCATCAAGCGCTATGCGGTGACGGGACGGGTGACGATCAATACCGAGGATACGATGTTTGAGGATCCGGTTGCGCTGGCGATGCTCATCGATGTGCATTCGGAGCGAGGCTTCCAAGCGACGGTGGACATTCACCGGCAGGAAATTCCGGAGAAATTCGATCTCCAAACCGGCATGATCACAACGCGCCAGAAGCGGGTCTATCGGATTACGGTGTTCTTTGCCGGCTCGAAGATCCGCCGGGGTTGATCCTTGAAGTTTGATAGAGTGCTAGTTTTCAGTTTTCAGCGAAGACTTGGTCAATGAGTTCCCGCTGGGGTATTTCCCTGCTTGCGGGCAGGGGGCTCCGGGGCTAGACGGAAGGATGCAATTTCTACGGATTCTCGGGATTCTCGGCTTGGGTGCCGTGCTTTCCTTTGCGGAGGACGCTGGCTTCGACGCGGTGGATGGCGACAACGTGCGGGTGACCCGGCACGAAGACGGATCGCGCACGGTTTTCGAGCGCAGCGCGGATCAGAAAGTTCTGACCAAACGGACCTACACGGCAGATGGGAAGATGTATTTGGTGACGGTTTACCGCATGGACGCCCACGGAAATCCATTGAACTGCAAGATCTATGACGGCCAGAAGAACGAGATGTTCAAGTCACGCTACGGCTACCGGAAGTCCGATGGGCTGCTGGTGGAGGAGCAGATGTTTGACTCCCGTGTGAAGCGCGTGGATCCAAATACGGGTGAGGAAATGCCGGTCAGGCGTTTCATCTACACCTACGATGCGATGGGCAACCGCAGTGCGCCAATCTCGATCACGCTGACGCCGGGTGCGACGGCGGAAGAGGTTTACGGCGGACCCAGTGCGCTCGAGATCAACCCGTTTAACCCGGACAATCCTTAGGTCGCGCCTACCCGGATGATTTCAGGGAAACAACTTTTGGCCGTCCTTGTGGGGGCGGCACTTGGCGCGGGCGGATGGCTGGCTGGATCGCGGAAAGCGGCGACCGGTGCTGGCGCTGATGCCGAGGGGCTGGAGAATCAGTTACGCATCGCCGGGGAGGAGATCGCGCTGCTGGAAAAGGAAAACGCTTCGTTGCGATCGCTCGCCCAAGGTGGCGGCGAGGTGGCGGTGCCGCCGGAGCTGATCGCGCAGGTGGAAAAGGATTACGGGCTAACCTTCCTTTCCAGTCCGGTGTTTCACATGATCGCCTCCGAGGAGCTCGGCTACCGGGTGGAGGCCGCGATCGAGAGCCGCATGGGGCCGCAGGGTGTGGATGATCGCCAAGAGGCATGGCAGCGCATGGGCTTGCTGCGCAAAGGCGACAAGTTGCTGGAATTGATGGCCGCGGTGAGGTCGGTGGGCGCTGTGGGATGGTTCGATGAAGGCACGGGCGATGCCTGGGTGACAGATAAGTTTGATCTGGAGAACATCCCCGATCAGGCGGTGGCGCTGCGCCTGCTGGTGAGGATATTGCTCAATCAGCATTTCCCCCCACCGCCCGCCTATCCCGGGGACGATGCTGCATGGGCGCGCGAGGCGCTGCACGCGGGCGCGGCTATGGGTGCTGAGTCGAGATTCTATGCGGCGAGCGCACGGGGCATCGGTTTCATGCCGATGAATGACAATAGTGCGGCGGCGCGCCTGCTGCTGGTGCTGCCAGAGTTTTTGCAGGGGTTGACGGTCTTCCCGGCGTTGAGCGGCAAAGGGCTGGCAGACACGTATTTCGTGAAAGGCACCAAGGAATTCGCCGACGGGATGCGGAATGCCCCGGTGACGACCTTCGGCGTGGTGCTGCCGGGTGAAAAGGCTCGCGGCGGCGAGATGGAACTCCCCGAGATCCCCGACGAGGTCTATCTGGAGGAAAGCGCCGGCTACCTCGGATTGCGCTTGTGGATGGAAATGGCCGGCGACGTCGGCATCTCTGAAGAAATCGCCCGCGAATGGGTGAATGACCGATACGTCCTCTTCGGCGATGGCGATATGTCTTCCGGGATCGTCTGGGATGTCGTGCTGAAGTCCGGAGAGGCGGCGGGGAAATTCGAGCAGATCGCCACGGCCGTAGCAGGCGTGATGGCGATGGAGGAAGAGGATCGCAAGTTTGAGGTGATCCGGGTTTCCGAAAACAGGGTGAGATTTCTGAACGTGGTGACCGAAAAGGCACTGCTAAACTTTAAACCTGAAACTTCAAATCCGAAGGAAGAATGAAAGTGCATACGGATGAGATCGTAGTGAGGACGCGGGGCAAGGGGACTTATGAAATCTCCGATGAGATCGCGGCGATGGTCCGGGCTTGCGGCGTGAAAGACGGGCAGGTGACGGTTTTTCTCAGGCATACCAGTGCGAGCCTGATCCTGATGGAGAATGCCGATCCGAGTGCACGGAGAGATCTGGAGCGCTGGTTCGACCGCCTTGTGCCGGAAGACGATCCCGATTTCATCCACACCCACGAAGGCCCCGACGACATGCCGAGCCACATTCGAATGGTGCTGACGAGATCCAGTGAAGTCATACCCATTCACAACGGCCGCATGGTCCTAGGCACGTGGCAGGGGATTTTCGTCTTCGAGCATCGCAGGCAGGAACATTCCCGGCGCATTGCGGTGACGGTGATGGGAGTTTAAAATCCAATTTTCAAATTTCAATTTCCAAGCAAGAGAGGATAGAAGGGGATATGTCGCACGAATTGATCATGATGGCCTTGGAAGAAGATATCGGTGAGGGCGATGTCACATCAGGTTATTTTATCCCCGAAGACAGGATGGCGGAGGCTTTTCTGAAAGTCAGGAACGACGGGGTGGTTTCTGGAATCGAGATGGCGAAAGCCGTGTTCCTAGAGGTCGATCCGAACCTCGATGTGCAGATCATGGTCGAGGACGGCAGCAGGGTCGGCGTAGGCGCGATGCTGATGCGGATCTCCGGAAATGCTCGATCCATTCTCACCGCAGAGCGCACCGCGCTGAATTTCCTGCAACGCCTCTCCGGGGTGGCAACCATGACCTCGCGTTATGTGAATTTGGTGAAACATACACGCGCCAAGATCCTCGACACGCGCAAGACCACGCCGGGCTACCGGGTGCTGGAGAAAAAGGCGGTTGCCGATGGCGGCGGCACCAATCACCGCATGGGTCTCTATGATCGTGCGATGGTGAAGGACAATCACCTCGCCGCAGAGGGAGGAATCAGCGTCTTACAGGAAGCGATCCGCAAGGTGAAGTCGGACCATCCCCACGTGGAGGTCGAGCTTGAGGCGGATCGGCTCGAGCAGGTCAGTGCTTTCCTCGCGCTCGATGGGGTTGACTACATCCTGCTTGATAACATGAGCCTCGATGAGCTCCGCGAAGCCGTGGAGATGCGCGGCGAGAAGCACCGCCTGCGCCTTGAGGCAAGCGGCGGAGTCAATCTTGAAACCGTCGTGGACATCGCCGAGACGGGTGTGGACTTCATTTCCGTGGGGGCGTTGACCCACTCGGCTCCGAGCCTGGATATCGGGTTGGATTTTGTGGTGAGCGAGTGAGGAGCTTGCCCCATGAGCGAATACAACCAAATAGCGGCGGATATGCCCGGCGAGTTCCGCGTTTTGTGGCGTGAGAAGGTTTCCTCAACCAATGATGAACTCCGTGAACTTGCGGAGAAGGGCACCGCCGAGGGGCTGGTTTTGATCGGCGAGGAGCAGGCGGCGGGGCGCGGGAGGCGCGGGGCGGCTTGGTTTTCGCCTAAGGGTGGAGGGTTGGCGTTTTCCGTGTTGCTCAGGCCGAGCGCGAGCAAGGGGCTGTGGCACCGCTTGTCTCTGGTGGCGGGGCTAGCGGTCGCGGAGGCGGTAGAGAAGTTTAGCGTGGTGGCGGAAGTGAAATGGCCGAATGATGTGCTGGTAGATGGGAAGAAACTCGCGGGCATCTTGGTCGAAGCAGGAGCGGATTACGTCATCGTCGGCATCGGTATCAATGTGAATGCCGGCGCTTTCCCCGAGGGTCTTAACGCGACCTCCCTCAAAATAGAGGGCGGGGAAGATGTATCGCGCGCCGAGGTCCTTGGCGAGGTGGTGAAGCGTTTGGCCAGTTATGCCCCGCGCATCGATGGCGATTTCCACGGCCTGCTCGATGGGGTGCGTGAGAGATGCGCGCTCACCGGGAAAAACGTAGCGCTGACCATAGCCGGAACGAGGCGGGAGGGTTTCGTGAAAGGGATCGGCGAGGGTGGTGAACTGCTCGTGGTGATGGGCGGCACGATCGAACGGGTGTTTCAGGCGGATGAGGTTCGAGTTTGCTAGGGGTGCTGGTTTGTAGTTTTCAGGGAAGAGAAGGCGTAGCACCGGCGGGTGTTGGCTTTTGGAGTTTTCAATCAAGGCCGACAGGTTTGAGGATGAGGGTTCGGTTGTTGCGGGTCAGGTAGAGATCGGAGGCAGGGGAGTGGACGGTCCAGATGGTTTGGGCCGGGATGTCGGTGGTGGTTTCGTCGGAGGGTTCGCGGATGATGAGAATGTCCTGGTCTGAGAAATACTCCCAGGTCATGAGGCGCGTTTTTACTTCGGGATTCTCGTGGAGAGAAACGGCGACCTCGCCGCTTCGATTGCCGGTAGCGTTGCCGTCTCCGAAGTCGAGGAACCACTCACGGCCTTCAACGATGGGGAACACCGGGTCACTGCTTTTGCTGATCTGATAGGTTCCGGAGATGTAACCATCACTGCGGACGGGAATGTTGGCGGAGGTGACTTGGGCAACGACACCAAAGAACAGGATCATCGTCAAAATGCAGGTCGCGAAGATGCCAATGCTGCCGTTGAGTTTCTCGGGGAGTTTCTCTAGTGCTTTCATCTCTGACTCTTACGCAGAAAGTGCGCCGAGCTCTGGAAATCAAGTAAAACCGGGGGTTTGGGCGTTTATGAGGGAGTTGATGGAGGCGCTTTCTTTGCATTTTGCAGATGCAATCTGTGCAGGATGAATGGATTTGGAAGGCTACCCATTGCCGTGACCTAGCTTCGACTCAAAGCCGGATTTTGATCAGATCCGAGAGCCCTCGACCGTGCGGGTGAGGACTGCACCAATCCCTGTCTAACAAGTTCGCGTCGATTAAACCCTAGAAGTCCCGCGGATGCGCGGGGCGAAGGACGACAGTTTGATCCTGGCGAGCGAGAAGGATCTCGGAGGAGTTGGATCGCAGCGACCAGATGGCCCTTGCGACGGCACCGGTGGAGCCATGGGCGGATTGGTTGCCGATGATGAGAACCTTACGGTCGGGGAAATACTGCCAGACCATGATGCGGACTTTGACATCGGGATTCTCGCGCAGAGAGACGGCGACCTTTCCGCTGAGGTTGCCGGTGGTGGTGCCGTTTCCGAAATCGAGGAACCATTGCCTGCCCGGGATGAGCGGGAAAACTGGGTCATTGCTGTGGGTGACTTCATACATGCCGACGATCTGGCTGGATCGGGCATCGTGGTAGTCGTCGGCGCTTGAGGTTTTGATGCCGCCGAGGAAAAGACCGAGAGCGGCGCTGGCACACAAGGTGCCATGACGGATGAATCTGCTAGAATGGGGGGCGGGATTTTTCATACCCTTCACTATACAGTATTTGTGCCGAATAGCGCAAGTGGCGGGTTTCTAGGGTTTTCGGGGCGTCGGGGGGGATTTGGGGCGGCGGATGGGTGCAGAATGCACGGGGATTCGGGCGGAGTGCCGTCTAGTTAGTGTGCTAGTTTTCAGTTTTCAGTGTTCAGGAAAAGGGCCACAGCTGCGGCGGCTAGCCACGTCTTCCCTGAAAACTGAAAACTAGCACACTCATATTGTCCTTCGGACAATGATCAGCGGCAGAGGATGAGGCGGAGCGAATCGAGGCGGACTCGGGAGTTCGAGAGGGCTTCGGTGGTTTCCGTGAGGGTGTGCTCGAGGGTTTTGATTTCCTGATCGGAGACCGCAGGGTTGCGGGCGGCGAGATCGCGGAGGCGGGCAATCTGTTTTGAGATGGTCTCGGTGGCGAGGGCTTTGGCGGCATCTGTGGGTTTCGATGAGGCGCGCTCGGCGACGGCTTTGGCAGCATTTACCATCTTGGGGAAGAGGTCGGTTTTGAATGCTTCCTGGGCGACAACGCGGCGTGCATCGCCGGGCTGAAGGAGTTTTGCGGGGGGGGCTTTGGTCTGGGCTTTTCCCGTATGATCCACGATGACCCGCATGAGGGTGGGGGGAAGGAAGCGGTCGAGCTGGAGGCGGGATGGGGCGAGCGTTTCGAGGACGAAGGCGCATTCGAGTAGGACGGAGGTGCCTTTTCCGGTGTCCAATGTGGCGAAGGAGGCATTTCCGGAAAATCCATCGAGCAGTTGGCTCAGAGCATCGCGGAACAGCGGGTGATCGAAGGTGAGGAAGGAGAGATCTTCGCGGGAGAGCGCGGTGGAGCGGTCGAAGGTGACCGAGAGGCCATCCTCCGGGACATCGGCGAAGGCATCCGACATGCGCTGACCGTGTTTGAAGACGAAGGAGCGTTCGGAGAGGTCTGCGATATCGAGGCCGAGGTGATCGAAGAGGCGGAGGGTAAATTTTTGGAAACGGGCGTCTTCGTCGGCTTCTTCGATAGCTTCGAGGAGCTCTGCGGATTGGGAGGCGGGTGGGGCACCCAACTCGAGGAGGCGATCGTGGCCAGTAGCGAGTGAGTGAGTGACCTGGGACTTGAGTTCGGCGGAGCGCTCGAAGAAGGCGGCGATGGATGCTGCGGGATCAGCGGGGTCTGCATCCGCGCCGTAGAGCTTCTCGCCCAGTTCATCGAGCTCCGGCAGGAGGGTGGTGGCGAGGGTAGTGGCGCCTTTGAGTGGCTCCGAGAATACGTCGAGCGCTTCGTGCAGCCAGAGAGCCTGGAGCTCGGATCTACTGCTTTTCCCGTAGGGGATGTGGATGTGGATGTCTCCTGTCTGGCCGATACGGTCGAGGCGGCCGATGCGTTGCTCGAGGACTTCGGGATCGCGGGGGAGGCCGAAGAGGACGAGGTGTCGGGCGAACTGGAAGTTCCGCCCTTCGGAGCCGATTTCCGAGCAGATCAGGATGCGTGCGCCCTCGGGCTCTTGGAAGTAGGCGGCATTGCGGTCGCGCTCTAACATGGAGAGTTCCTCGTGGAAGAGGGAGGTCTCGGTGTTGATGATTTCGAGCAGTTTCTCCTGGATGGTGATCGCGGCGTCCGGGGAGTTGGTGATGAGGAGGATTTTCTCGGTCTCTGGGAGTTCTTTGATGAGGCCGGCGAGCCATGCGTAGGGGGAGGTGCCTTTCTCCATGGCGTGGAGGGTGGGCAGGCGCTGCGGGAAGCCGGTCAGGCGTTCGCGGGTATTGCGGAACAGGACACGGCCGGTGCCGAAGGAATCGATGAGCGCGGTGATGAGCGGCTGGCGTGCGGACTCCGTGCCTTTCTTGAGGGCGGTGAGGTGTTTTTCTGCTTCCGGAGAGTCGAGGGTGAAATCGGTGATGTTTTCTGGGATTTCTCCGGCGGCGAGGGCTTCGACGGCGGTGGCGAGGGGGGTGTAGGATTCGGTTTCCGCGAGGAAATCGCCGAGATCGGAGTAGCGGCCTGGATCGAGCAGGCGGAGGCGGGCGAAGTGACCTTCGGGACCGAGTTGCTGAGGGGTGGCGGTGAGGAGCAGGAGCGAGGGGACGACTTGGGAAAGCGCCTCGACCATGGAGTAGGCGGCGGAGGATTCGTCTTCGTTCCACTCGAGGTGGTGGGCTTCATCGACGATCAGGAGGTCGAAGCCGGCGGCTTGTGCCTGGGCGGCGCGCTCTTCGTTTTCTGCAAGGAAATCCGTGGAGGCGAGGATGAGCTGGGAGTCGTTGAAAGGGTTTGCGTCTTCATCGTCCTCGTTGCTCAGGGAGATGCAGCGGGCTTCGTCGAAGATGGCGAAGAGGAGATTGAAACGGCGCAGGAGTTCGACGAACCATTGGTGGACGAGCGGCTCCGGGACGAGGATCAGGATGCGATCCGCACGGCCGGTGAGGTGGAGGCGGTGGAGGATCAGGCAGGCTTCGATGGTCTTGCCGAGACCGACTTCATCAGCGAGGAGAACGCGGGGGTGGAGGCGGTTGGCGGTTTCCGCGACGATGGAGAGTTGGTGAGGGATGAGATCGATGCGTGCACCGGTGTAGCCGCGGGCGGGGGAGCGGCGCATCGCGGCATTCCAGCGGAGGGCTTCGAGGCGTCGGTCGAAATCGCGTGGGGCATCGGTGAGTCCGGCGAGCAGGCGTTTTTCCGGGCGGATGAAGGAGAGGGAGTCGAGAAGGTCGGACTCGTGGATGGAGTTCCCCTGGCCGTGGTAGGTGAGGAGGTCGGCTTCTTCGGTGACGGATTCGACGGTCATTTTCAGGCCGTTGTGATCGGAAATTTCATCGCCGGGTGCGAAGCGGACACGGATCAGGGGGGCGGAGGCGGCGGCGTAGGTGCGGGTGTCCTCGGCGGCAGGGAAGCAAATCTCGATGAGGCCGTTGTCTTCGGAGAGGACGTGGCCGAGGCCGAGGGAGGGTTCTGAGGTGGTGATGTAGCGTTGGCCGGGGATCATGTCTTTCGAAATTCTAAGCACTAAATTCTAAACCTCTGGGGGGAGGTTCGGGTTGTGTTCGCGGGGAAGGTGGATGGGGTTGGCGGGATGGCCAAGGGCGAAGGTTAAATTTTTCGAAGAAGTGGTGAGTGCCGAGTGATCAGTGGAAGAGCTGGGGTAATGGTTTGCGAGTTTGCAGGGAAGAGGCTGGGGATGATTTCTTGGGTTGTGTCGGCGGCCATAGGCGCGCCTCTCCTGGCGCTTCGCGGTTGCTTGTTTTTGTGGGGGGTAGATGATGCGGGGATGAAGGTAGAGAAGGTCAAATATGTGTTGTGGGCGGCGGACTGGGAGCGGTGTCTGAAATTTTATGAGGAGCTGTTCGGTGGGGTGGTCAGTTTTAAAATGGAGGTGTGGAGTGAGATCGTGGTGGCCGGGGCGACGATAGGTGTGCACGGGGGTGGCGAGGGAAAACGGACGTGGACGGGGCTTTCGTTCCAGGTGGATGATTTGCGGGAGGGGATTGTGAGGCTCAAAGAATGTGGGGGTGATCTGACCTGCGAGCCGAACGATACGGTGGAGGATCCGCTGCATCTGGCGATGTGTGTGGATACCGAGGGGAATGAATTTATGATGACAATGAAACGCAAGTGAGCGGGAAGGCGTCAGTTCTGTTGGGGGTGATGTGCCTGCTCCTCGCGGCCGGCTTGGCTTGGTTTTCGCCGGCGGAGGGGGTGGCGGGGTTGTTGGGGAAAGGTGTGGGGGATGGGAAAGCGGTGGGTTTTCGGACGAAGGTTTTGGAGAGGGATGGCGGGGAGGTTTTTGAGAGGAGTGTGGCGGAGGAATATGTGAGGAAGGCGGAGCGGGGGATGTCGGCGGATGAGGTGCGCTGGGTGGTGGAGGATTTCTTGGCTGCAGGGCTGGATGTGGATTATCCGGAGGACACGACGGCGGAGGGGTATCTGGGTTTGAGGAAGGCGCGGGAGGAGTGGTATCTGGGGGCGTTGGTTTCGGGGTTGAGGCTGACGAAGGAGCAGGTGCGGCAGGCGAAGGAGGCAATGGGGGTGTTGCGGGAGAATGATTTCGCGGCGTTTTTGGAATATCTGAATGGGGTGAAGTCCTTCGAGCATGAGGGGAAGACGATGCAGGTGATTGATGGGGGGAAGGCGAGGCTTCTGATGGATGCGCGTAACTGGTTGAAGAAAGTGGGTTATCAGCCGTGGTTGTTGTGTCAGTTGGATGAGGAGCAGCTTGCAGTGACGTGGGGTGATCCCACGTTGAAAACACGGCATGGATCCGAGAATAGAGACGGCGGTTCCGATAGATGGCTGTGGAAAGAGCCGGGCAAAGAGGGCATGCGTGCCGGATTCGAGAACCAAGATCCGTTTGAACCGTCGTATGTCGAAAATCTGGAAGAAATGGGAGGTGTATTTCCATTGAACGAAATTCAATTTCGAAGGCTGGGGGATATTCGCGACACTACGGTTCTCTCGGAAATGCGGATTCTGCAGCCGGAGCAATTGAAGATGTATATCCTGTATTATCCGGAGGAGGCTGCAGCGCTGATGAAGGAATTGGAAAAGTTGGGAGAGTGAGCCGGTTCCGTTGAAGAATCGGGGCGAAGAGAAGTCGTACGGAGGCTTGAGATCACGGGAAAGAGAGTTTATTCCAAGGCCATGGTTTCACCGGATCCGAATACTCCCGAGGCAAAAGCGCGTCTGAAATATGCGATGCTTGGAATGGACGAGAGCAGCACGAATGAGAAGCTGGAGAAGTTCACGGGCGTAGTTGGGTGGAGTTACCTCAAGGCGCACTACATGAGCGGGGTGCTGTATTTCGTGGATCCGGAGCTGACGCTGGCGGAGGTGGGTTATGCGATTACCGAAGACCACAGGGAACGTGTGGAGGGCTGGTTGAAAGCGGGGGATCTGGTGAAGATCGGGGATCTGCACGCGGAGCAGTGGAAGGATTCTGATACGGAATTTGAGGCCTTGGTGGTTTCGCCGTTTGTGCTTTTCCGGCCGGTCTAGAGGTGGAAACTGAAGGGCTGAAACTCTGAAGAGCTAAAATTTGAGTTTGGCTTGCGCGGTAGGAGGTTTGAGCGATGGTGCTGGTCTATGGAAAACGACAGAGTGCTGTATGTGAAAATTGGCTGCGGATGGTGTGACGAGGTGGTGGATTATCTGGATCGGAAGGGAATCGCGGTGAAGAAGGTGGTCGTGTCCGGGGACAGGGAGGCGATGGCGGAAATGCTGGAACTTTCCGGGCAGAGCAAGGCGCCGACCTTGGATTGGGAGGGAGAGGTGCTGGCGGACTTCGGGGTCGAGGAATTGGTGCCGTTTTTGGAAGGGAAACTGTAGGTAACGGCTGAAATGCTGAAAACTGAAACGCTGAAAGGAGACTTGGGTGGTGTGGGTGCTCTGTGGAGACGCCGCTGATTGAAGTTTTTTCTAAGCTTTTCCGGGGTCGGGTGTCCTCTATGGTAGAGCTATGAAAATCCTGTCCTTTCTTTTCCTTTTTACTGCTGCGGTTTTTGCCGCAGAGTCCGATGATATGCGCAAACAGGCGGAGAAACTGGAGGCGGATGGGAATTGGAAGGAGGCGTATGAGTTGAGGGTGAAGCTGCTGCGGGAGGTGGATGACGGGGATTCCTGGAGAGATCTTGAGATAGCGATCCAGTCCCAGAATCAGTTAGGGGAGCAGCAAAATTTCGATGCTCTGATGGCGGAGCTGACGGAGGCGAAGAAGGACAATGCTGCCTTCATGCAAACGGCGGGGACGGCCTACCTTAACGCGTCATCATGGGGCAGGCTGCTGGACAATGAGTTCCAGCGCGGGAACAACGGACGGGGGGATTTTCGCAATGTGCAAGAGCAGGACAGGCTGCGGGCTCTGCAATGCTACATGCAGGCGTGGGATACTGTGGAAAAGGGTGGGGACTCCGAGGTGCTCCTGCTGGATAACATCCAGATGGCGTTGCTCCTGAATCGGACGGGCAGCGGCTATCTGTGGAAGTTGTTTCAACTCACGGATCTGACGGCGGTGGCGGATTACACCGAACAGATCGACGTGATTACGAGCGAGGGAGCACCTGCGGGGAAGGATGGGGAGCCGGTATGGATCGATGTGCCGGAAAGCTGGGAGGCGGCGAAATCCGATGGGGAGCGCTGGAGGTGGCTGGCGGCGGAGATTTCCAAGATCGATGCGGAGATCGGGCTGCAGGAGGATTTTGAGTGGCTGAGCTTCTGCAAGCAGCACTACGGGGTGGAGACCTTGGCGAGCTACGGCTGGTGGAGCGATCCGGAGGTGGCGGAGCGGGATGGCCTGCTCAAGGCATCGACGCTGGAGGAAGGGGAGAGCATCGCGCGGCTGGCCAACGGGGTGCAGCGTTTCGCGCTGCGGGAGGATTACCAATACATCCCGGGATTCCGCGAGTTGATGCGGGCGGGCAATGGTGCTCCATCGTGGCAGGCGGGGGACGAGTTGGTGCAGGTTTTCCTAAATCGGAATCAGCGAACCGCGGCGGCGGAGGCCTTGGAGGAAGTGATCAAGCTGCACGGCAAAGGTGGCGGGAACCAGAGAGCGAACCGTCTGAAACAGATCCGCGGGAACTGGAGCAGTTTCGGTAATACCTCGGTGTATTTCTCGGGGGATGAGGTAAAGGTGCCCTACACCTTCCGCAATGCAGAGAAGGTGAAGCTATCCCTGACGGCGGTGAAGGAGGCTCAGGTGATGGCGGACATCATGAAGTATCTGGAGGGGAATCCTGTGGAGATGGATTATGAGAAGGTGAGCTTTGCACGGCTCGGCAGCCGCTTGCTTGAGGGAAATGGGAAGAAATATCTCGGCGATGAGCTGCGTGCCTGGACGGCGAAGCTTTCCCCGAAGGAAGGGCATGTGGATACGGATACGCAGCTGGATCTCGGGAAACTTGAGCCCGGCTGTTATTTGCTCAAGTCCGTGATGGAGGGCGGGAATACCTCATGGATCGTGGTCTGGGTGCGGGATCTCGTGGCGCTGAAGCGCAATGACGACAACGCTGAGACCTTTTACCTAACGGATGCGGAGAGCGGGCAGCCTGTGGCGGGGGAGTTGGAGTTTTTCGGAGTGCGCACGGAGTATCTGCAGAATGCGAAAGGCAAACGCCGGTTCAATGTGCACACGTATCGTTTCACCAAGGAGACGGATGCGGAGGGGAAACTGGTGCTGAAAAAGGAGAACGAGATGTGGGAGAGATCGCAGTGGCATGTGATCGCGAAAGCCGGGGATCGGCGCGCCTACATGAGCGACGAGGGATTCAACTGGCGCAGCCATGGCGACCGCACGGATTACCTGGCGCAGAAGACGATGGGGATCACGGATCGGCCGGTCTACAAGCCGGGTGACACGGTGCATATGAAGCTGTGGGCGGGCGAGGCGAGGTATGATGCGGCAGAGGTTTCCGCGTATGCGGGGAAGACGGCCGATATCGAAATCCATGACGGAATGAACGAGAAGGTTTACGAGAAATCCGGGCTGGTAGCGGATGACTTCGGCGGGGTGGAGTTTGACTTCGAGCTGAAGGAAGAGGCGGCGCTCGGAAACTACCGGGTGACCGTGCGAGGAGCTGTGCCCTATACGGCTTTCAATTTCCGGGTGGAGGAATACAAGAAGCCGGAATACGAGGTGAAGGTGGAGGCACCGGATGAGCCGGTGGCGCTCGGGGAGAGCTTTGAGGCGACTGTTAGAGCAAACTACTACCACGGCGCTCCGGTGACGGAAGCGACCGTGAAAGTGAAGGTGGAGCGAAATTTTTTCAATGACAGGTGGTTTCCGGCTGGCGGATGGGACTGGCTTTACGGACAGGGGTATTGGTGGTTCTACGGGGAGTACCCTTGGTATCCGGGCTGGGCGCGGTGGGGTTGCATTCGGCCTGCACCTCCTTGGTGGCAGCGTGACAGGGTGGGTGCGCCGGAGTTGGTGCTGGAGAAGACAATGGCGATCGGTGCTGACGGAACGGTGAAGGTGGAGATCGACAGTGAGATCGCGAAGCTGGTGCACGGAGATCAGGATCACAAATACACGATCACGGCGGAAGTCGTGGATGCCTCGCGTCGCACAATCGTGGGCAGCGGGTCGGTGCTTGCGGCACGTGAGCCGTTTGCGGTGACCGTATGGCTGGATCGTGGTTATGCGAGCGTGGGCGATGAAGTGACGGGTGTGTTTTCCGCAAGGACGTTGGATGGCAAGGAAGTGGCCGGAGATGCGGTGGCGAAGCTTTTCCGATCCACCGTGAATGCCGATGGAGAAATCGAGGAAGAGGAGATGGGCGAATGGGAACCGGAGGATGGCAAGTGGCGGTTCCTCGCCTCCAAGGCCGGGCAATACCGGGTGGCTGTAGTTTTTACCGATGTCAAAGGACGCAAGCAGGAGGGTGCTACGGTATTCTCCGTACGTGGTGGGGACGATGAGGAGGAAGGAAATTTTCGTACGAACGCGCTGGAACTGATTCCGGATAAGCAGGAATACAAGTCGGGTGATACGGTGAAGCTGTTGGTGAATGTAAATCAGCCAGACTCGCGGGTGTGGTTGTTCATCCGCCCCAGCCAAGGAAAAAGTGGCGAGACGAAGATCATCACGGTGCGGGGAAAATCTGAGGTCGTGGAGATTCCGCTGGAACTCGGGGATATGCCGAACTTTTTCGTCGAGGGCGTGACCGTAGCGAAGGGGGAGATTTTCACGGTGACTCGCGAGATCGTGCTGCCTCCGGAGAAACGCCTGTTGGGCGTGGAGGTGGTGCCGGCGAAGGACAAGCTCAAGCCGGGGGAGAAGACCGCGTTCACAGTGAAGATCACCGACTCGGACGGGGAACCCTACCAAGGCTCGGCGGCGATCAGCGTGTATGACAAGAGCCTGGAGTATATTTCCGGCGGATCGAATGTCGCGGGGATCGTGCCGTTTTTCTGGGATTGGAAGAGGCACCACTGGGGTCGTGGGATGGATAGTTCGCAGGAGCTTGCCGGAAGCCACATGCAGATGCCGAATACGGTGCTCATGGAATGGCTGGGGCTTTCATCGAATCAGTATTCGATACGAGGAGGAAGAGGCGGGGATGTGTTCTATAGTAAAGCTGCTTTCGGAAGGATGTCCGCTGCCGATGAGGCCATGCCCTCCGCTGCCATGGTGATGGAAAGCGAGGCGGATCCATTTGCGGATGGTGGAGCGGAAAATGCCAACGAACAGGCAGCCGTGCCCGATGTCATCGTGCGTTCGGAGTTTGTGGATCTTCTGAAATGGGTCGGCTCTGTGGAGACGGATGAGAAAGGCGAGGCGACTATCGAGTTGGAGATGCCGGATAACCTGACGACCTGGAAGATCAAGACTTGGGCGATGGGCAAGGGGACACGCGTCGGCGAAGGCGAGGCGGAGATCGTGACCAGCAAGGATCTCATCGTGAGGCTGCAGGCACCGCGTTTCTTCGTGGAGAAGGATGAGGTGACCCTGAGTGCGGTGGTTCACAATTACCATGATGCGCCCAAAGATGTGGCGGTGAGCCTGGAGCTGGATGGGGATAATCTAACAGCCGGGGGCGCGTTGGAGCGTCGGGTGGTGATCGCCGCGAAGGGCGAGACACGCATCGACTGGGTGGCGAAAGTCGAGAAGGAGGGCGAAGTGACCGTGCGCATGAAGGCGATTGCCGCCGATGACTCGGATGCGATGGAGATGAAATTCCCCGTCTATGTGCACGGCATGGCGAAGACTGAATCCTTCAGCCGCGCGATCTCGCCGGAGGGTGACAACGCGAAGATCGCTTTCACCATCCCCGAGGAGCGCAGGCCGAGCGAGAGCAAGCTGATCGTGAACTACTCGCCTAGCGTGGCGAGCGCGATGGTCGATGCCCTGCCATATCTCGCGAGCTACCCTTATGGCTGCACCGAGCAGACGCTGAACCGTTTCGTGCCGACCACCATCGTCCATCACCTGCTCAAAGATCTCGGCCACGACCTCGCGGCGATCAAGGACAAGAAGGTGAACCTCAACCCGCAGCAGCTCGGTGATCCAAAGGAGCGAGCCGCGCAATGGCAGCCGAAACATCCCGACTGGAATCCGGTCTGGGATGAGGCCGAAGTCGCGAAAATGGAGCGGGCGGGCATCGCCAAGCTGGGCAACCAGCAAAACCCCGATGGTGGCTGGGGATGGTTTTCCGCCTACGGCACCTATTCCTATTCGCACACGACTGTGGTGGTGATGCACGGCCTGCTGCTGGCGAAGGAAAACGGCGCAGACGTGCCGGAGAAGATGATTCAACGCGGCCTCAAGTGGCTGGAGAAATACGAGAAGGGCGAGATCCGGAAACTCAAGAACTGGGGCAACGACGACAAGATCGAGATGAAGGAAAAGGCCGATGCGATGGATGCCTTTGTGCGCCGCGTGCTCGGTGAGGGTGGAAAAAACAGCAAGGACATGACCTCCTTCCTTTTCCGCGATAAGAACGACCTGCCGGTCTATGCCAAGGCGCTGCTGGGACTGGAGCTGCACCGCATCGATGATACGGCGAAACGCGATGAGGTGATCCGCAACATCCGCCAATATCTCAAGCGTGATGACGAAAACCAAACCGCTTATCTCGAACTGCCGAATCGCGGCTACTGGTGGTATTGGTATGGCAGTGAGTTTGAAACACAGGCATGGTTCCTTAAGCTGCTGGCTGCTGCCGAACCGCAGAGCCCGGATGCGAGGGGATTGGTGAAATACCTGATCAACAACCGCAGCCACACGACTTACTGGAACTCCACGCGAGACACCGCCTATTGCATTGAGGCGATCGGGGACTACCTTAAGGCCAGCGGCGAAGGCGATGCGAATCTAACTGTCGAGGTGCTTCTCGATGGGAAATCCCTGAAAACCGTGGAGATCACCAAGGAGAACCTTTTTACCTACGATAGCTCCGTGCTTGTCGCCGGGGATATCTTGACGAGTGGAGAGCATGAGATCGAGTTGAGGAAAACCGGTGAAGGACCGCTGTATGCGAACGCCTACGTGGAGTATTTCACGCTGGAGGATTTCATCACCAAGGCCGGGCTGGAGGTCAAAGTGGAGCGCACGTTCTACAAGCTCGTCCCGGAGACCAAGGACATCACCGCCGTGGACTCGGATGGCAACGCCATCGACCAGAAACGCACGAAGTTCAAACGCGTGGCGCTCAAGTCAGGCGACGAGGTGAAGAGCGGCGACCTCATCGAGGTGGAGCTGAGCATCGAGAGCAAGAACGACTACGAGTATCTGATCTTCGAGGATTGGAAAGCCGCCGGGCTCGAGGCCGTGGAGGTGCAGAGCGGTTATAATCCCGCCGGGATGGGCGCCTACATGGAGCTGCGCGACGAAAAGGTCTGTCTGTTCGTCCAGAACCTGCCGCGCGGCAAACACAACCTCAGCTATCAACTCCGCGCCGAGATCCCCGGGAAATTCAGCGCCCTGCCGACACGTGCCGAGGCGATGTATGCCCCGGAACTCAGGGCAAACAGCGACGAGATGAAGATCTGGGTGGGGGAGTAGGTGGCTCAGCCGAGCTGCCTTGCTGCCTGCAGCGTGTTCTTCATCAGCATCGCGATGGTCATCGGGCCGACACCTCCGGGGACGGGGGTGATTGCGGCGCAGCGGTGAGCGACATCCTGGTAATCGACATCACCGACGAGGCGTGAGCCGGATTTCTTGGTGGCGTCCGCGATGCGGTTGATGCCGACATCGATGACGACGGCACCGGGTTTCACCCAATCGCCTTTGACCATTTCTGGGCGGCCGACGGCGGCGATGAGGATGTCTGCGCGGCGGCAGACGGCGGGGAGATCTTTGGTGCGTGAGTGGGCGATGGTGACCGTGGCGTCCGAGCCTTTGGCGACGAGGAGCATGGCCATGGGTTTGCCCACGATCATGGAGCGGCCGATGACGACCGCCTCCGCGCCTTTGGTTTCCACTCCGGAAACTTCGAGCAATTTCATGCAGCCCGCTGGGGTGCAGGGGACAAAGCCGGTGGGGTCTTCGAGCACGAGCTTGGCGACATTTTGTGGGTGAAATCCATCGACGTCTTTGCGTGGGTCGATGGCGTTGATTACGGTCGCCTCATCGATGTGGGAGGGAGGCGGAGATTGGACGAGGATGCCGTGCACCGCAGGGTCTGCGTTGAGATCAGCGACAATTTTGAGCAGTTGTTCTTGGGTGGTTTCCTCCGGAAGTTCGATTTTCACGGAATGGAAACCGAGATCGGCGCAGGTGCGGGCTTTCGAGCCGACATAAACGGCGGAAGCGGGGTCGCTGCCTACGAGCACGACGGCGAGGCCGGGGGTGATGCCTTTCTCTTTCAGCGCAGCGGTCTCGGCGCGGCATTCTTCGAGGACGGTGGCGGCGACGGCTTTTCCGTCGATGATGCGGGGTTGGGACATGCGCGCAGCCTAGCTGCGAAGCTCTAAATTTTAAGCACGAAATTCGAAAGAAGAGGAGGATGCGAGTGAGTGACCCCACGTCGCCGGAAAACAAGGCTGACATTCCAACGGAAGCCCGTCGCCCATACATGAAAAATCCACCGCCGGTGGGATCTGCACGGTGGATTGGAAGCAAAAGGCGGAACCCCGGATCTCTAACGCTCTAGGGAAACGGTTTCCATTTCCTCTCCGTTTTCACCGATCAGGCGGAATACGGCCTGCGGTCCGTCGACATCCTTGCTGAAGGAGATTTCTCCAAAGGCCCAGGTTCGTCCCGGATATCCGAAAAGCTGTTGTTCCTTGTGGTCCCCGAAGGCTTCGGGGCCGGGGACGCCGCCGAGCGTGCCGACTTCCAGTTCATGGATTTTCCCGCCGTTGGGGCGGGGGATTTCGAAGCCGCGTGCGCCATGGCGGTCGCCGGATAGCAGGATCACTAGGGAGTCCTTCTTAGCGTCAATCCATTGGAAAATCTGCTCCCGGCCTTCGGTGTCCCATGTGCCCCAGCTGTCTTTGCCCTCGGTGATGTTATCGCTCCACATCGTGCCGCCGCTGATGAGGATGAACGGCGAGGACGACTCCTCGATCTGCTGTTTCAGCCAATCCATTTGCTCTGTTCCTAGGAAGCAATTCGGTTTTCCTTGTTCTTCGTTCATCCGGCAGGAACGGGTGTCGAGGGCGAGGTAATGCACCGGCCCGAAGTGGGTTTGGAAATAGATGCCCTTGCGTTCCGTGTCTCGCTCCGGGTTGTTCCACTGGGATTTCCACATTTTACGCAGACCCACCACATCGATGGGCTTGTTGTTCTTGGTGAATGTTCCCGAGGTGTCGTTGCCCCAGTAATCATGGTCATCCCATGTGGCGGACAGCGGGACATGGGCGGTGAGCTGCTTGATGGGTGGGGAAAGGTTGCGCAGCATGTAGTCGGTATTGATCAACGCGTAATCATCCTTCCTGCCATCCACGGCGGAATCGCCGATGAGCAACATCGCACGGCTGCCGCGCTCCTGCACCAGCTTCAAGAGCTCAGGCCTATACATGCCGACCTTGTGGAAATCTCCGCCATAAGTGATGCGGAACGGCATTTCGGAAAGCTCGGCGGGGGGCGTCACGAAGCGACCTGCTCCCAAGTCGCGGTTCCCCGAATCCGTCACCAGAAAGGTGTAGGCGGTATCGGGGGAAAGCCCGTCGCAGCGCACGGTGAAGATGCGTTCGGCATCGCCGGATCGGAAGGTCTTGGCTTCACCGCCACCTTCCGAGGTCATCACGATTTGCACCGCGCCCGGCTCAGGCAGATGCATCCAGACGGAGACGCTTGTGGTCTTGATGTCACCCAGCATGGGGCCGCCGAGTTTCCAGCGCTTGAACTTTCGGCAGACGGCGGCCACATCCTCTTCGGGGTTCTTGCCCGTGAGGGCTTCGCGGCAGGCAGTATAGAAATCCAGCACGTCCTGCGGCTGCTGCTCATACTGGTTCATGATGCGCAGGTCGATCTCCAACGTCCCCTTGTGCGCGTCCGCCAGGGAGACGATGCGCGAGCCTTCGGATGACTTGCCGGCTTGGGCGGTGAGCGCTCCTCCGAGGGAGGCGGCCGTGATTTTCAGAAACTCTCTTCGCTGCAGGTTTTTGTAAGGGTTCATGGTTCAATTCTTTTGGTTCCCCAAGGAACGCCATTGGTCCCAGAGCTTCGTTAGCTTGTTGACCATCTCCGGGTTTTGATTGGCAAGATCGTTCATTTCGGTGGGATCCTCCGCAAGGTTGTATAGCTCCCACGAGCTTTCGTCGCCCTTCTTCGGTTTCGCAGCCACCAGTTTCCAATCGCCTTTGCGGATCGCTTTCGAGCCACTGCGCTCCCAGCCGAGGAAGGCATGCCCGTCCTGCGCCTGCCCTTCCAAGGCGGGCAGCATGGAAATCCCGTCCGGCTCCTGGAGTTTCTGCCCGCGGATCTCGGCGGGATATAGCGCACCGGTGATTTCCATGAAGGTGGGCAGGAAATCGATCAGATGGGCGGCGTGATCTGTGAAGCTGCCCGGCTCCACCATCCCGGGCCAACGGACGATCATCGGTGTCCGCGTCCCGCCCTCATAACAGGTCGCCTTGAACTCGCGGAGGGGGGTATTGGAGGCATTGGCCCAGCTACGTCCCACGGAGCGATAGCTTTCCACGGGACCCGGCGGCATGTCTGGAGTGGAGTTCGGAGGCTCCGAGCAGGCACCGTTGTCCGACATGAAAATGACCATCGTGTTCTCGTCTTTGCCGATCTCCTCCAGCTTGGCCATGACCTTGCCGATGCCCTGATCCAGGCGGTCAATCATCGCCGCATACACCGCCATGATGTAGGCCTGTTCCTGCTGCTCCTCTTGCGAAAGGGAATCCCATGCCTCTACCCGATCCGCCCGTGGCGGCAGCGCGATGGATTTGTCGATGATTCCCAGTTGCTGCATGCGCCGGTGGCGGGTTTCGCGCAGCCGATCCCACCCGACCTGGTAGGTCTCGCGGTATTTTGCGATGTCCTCCGGCCAGGCATGCAGAGGGTAATGCGGCGCGGTGTAGGCGAGATACAGCACGAAGGGCTGCTCCTCGTCCTTGTATTCCTCCAGTCGGTCGACGGCATAGTCGGTGAACGCATCGGTGGTGTAGAAGTCTTTGTCCTCGGGAGTGTAACCGTCCTTGATCAATCGGTCTTCGATGCCCCACAGCCTCGGCGTTTCCCCTTTCTGCTCTTTGCGTCCCGGCTCGCCCTCGCCGGGGCGGGCTTCCATGCCGGGATTCCAGAAATTGCAGCAACCATCGACCAGGCCGAAATACCGGTCAAAGCCGTGATCCGTTGGCATGGGGGTGTTGTGCCATTTGCCCGCCATGAGTGTTCGGTAGCCGGCGCCCTTGAGGACTTCGGCAAAGGTCGCCCCGGTGCGGAATCCGCCCCGGTGGGAGTATTGTCCGGTGAGCAAGGCCAGGCGCGAAGGCCCGCACTTCGCCTCGTTGTAAAACTGGCGGAAGCGAATGCCTTCCTCCGCGAGTTTGTCGATGTTGGGCGTGGCGATTTCCCCGCCATAGCAGCCGATGTCCGAGTAACCCATGTCATCGGCCATGATGATCACAATGTTCGGTTTGCTTTCCTCCGCCGTAGCAATCGGAAGCAGAAGCAGGGGGAGCAGTCGGAAAACGGATGTGCGGATCATGCTAAGGGGAAAGCATTTACCTCCGCCGATGGCGGAGGAGCAAGCCGGTGATCCCGAGGCCGATTAGCGTGAAGGACGAAAGCTCAGGAAATGAGTGTTGGCGAGTAGGTGGTAGAAATGGGATGGTCGTGTTGTTATTACGATCAACGTATGGTGTTCCTTGCAACTTGATCTATCCTCCTTTCGGATGATGCCCGCGGCCTGGCACTGGGGCCCGAATCTGCGCCCGTCCAGCTCGGGCTCCGCGTTTCTAATTTTAAACAGGAAGTGGTCTTGACCGCCTGAAGGGAAGAAGCCCAGTGTCCCGCGTCGCCGAAAAACAACGGTGGCACTCCAACGGAAGCCCGTCGCACGGGCAGGAAATTGATGGGGAATCCGGTGTGAATCCGGAGCGGTACCGCCACTGTATGGTTTTTCGCGAAAGCGGGAGGTCGAGCCAGATCACCAGCCGGGGGAGTTGTCTAACAGGGCTGCGGAATAACAGCTCACTGGATAAGAAAACAGAATGATACCACACACACCGTCCGCAAGATGCCGGACGAACAAGACAGGCCGCGCCCTCACATGGGCGGCGGCATTCACACTTTGCAGCTATGTTTCTGCGGAGATCGAAGGGGAAGTCGGCTTAGAGACGGGCCGAGAATTGGATCCGCTGGTCGTTTCCGCATGGCGGCTACCGGGCAAGGTCTCGGAAGCGACCTCTGCGGTGACGGTGCTCGACCCGGAAGAGCTGGCGGAAAGGGGAATCTTGGATCTCCGCCAAGCGCTCAATGAGGTGCCGGGCGTGATCGCAACTTCCACTTCCGGGCAGACCGGGGCGATTGGTTCGGTCTTCATCCGGGGCACCACGACATCCTACTCCCAGCTCCTCGTGGATGGGGTTAGGCTGAGTGATTCCACCGCTCCGCTCGGAAATTTCTTCTCCGGAGCCAGGCTGGATGACCTCGGAAGGATCGAGGTGCTGCGCGGGCCGCAGGCAGCGATCCATGGAGGCGAATCTGTCGGCGGAGTGATCTGGCTGGAGACCGCACGCGGCGATGGCGATCCGACCACGCAGCTGCGGCTTGAGGGCGGATCTTTCGGTTCGCTCAATGCTTTCCTTTCCAACTCCGGGCAGGAGGGCGCGCTCTCATGGTTCATGGGTGCGGGTTTCGACGGCACTCACAATGACGCAGTGGGGCAGGACTACGATCAGCTCCGCGGCAGCCTGCGTCTTGAGTGGGCACAATCGGAGAATCTCACGCTGGGCATGACCTACCGCGCCACCGACAGCCGCTTCCAGTATCAGAATTTCGGCACAAACACCGACCACACCGATGCTGATCTGTTCACGGTCTATGCGAATGCGCAGCTCGCCCCGGACTGGACGGCGCGCTTCACGCTCGGCCGCTACGCAGAAAGCTACGACAACGACACCGCCTTCGGGAACTACGGTTCGGACTTGGATCGCACCGTCCTCTCCACTGACCATAGCTACTCGTTGAGTGACGATGTCACGCTGCTGGCTGGAGGCTTCGTGGAATACACGGACTTCTCTAACACCATCGGCACCGCCTCCGATGAGGTACGCTACGGCGCGCATTTCGGCGCAGAGTGGCAGGCGCTTGAAAACGTGCTGCTGGACGGCGTGGTGCGCTGGGAGGATTACGCGGACTTTGATGATCAGGTCACATGGCGCATTGGCGGCTCGTGGCAGGCACTGGAGCAGACACGTTTCCGCGCCGGCATCGGCAAGGCTTTCCGCACCCCGACCTTCCTCGATCTTTACGGCACCACATTTGGAGCGGGCAATCCAAACCTCGTGGCAGAGGAAAGCCTCGGCTGGGACATCGGCGTGGAGCAGGGGCTGGGCGAAAGCCACCGCGTTTCCCTCACTTGGTTCGAGAACTCGATCGAGAACCGCATCCAATCCTTCCCCACACCTGCGTTAAACCTTCCCGGAGACACCCCGACGCGCGGCCTGGAGTTCGCGCTGGACGGTGCACTTGGAGAAACCCTCGCCTACCGTGTGGCCTACACCCACCTCGGCGCCTCGCTGCAGGATCAGCCAGACAACACCGCCACCGCATCGCTCGATTGGCGTCCTGTGGAGAAACTGTTGGTGGGTGTCGGCGCGACTTATGTGGACACGCGCTCCTACGGCGGATCGCCGCTGGATGATTACCTCCTGCTCCGCCTTCACGGCAGCTACGAGGTCTCTGAACGCCTGACCCTGCATGCGCGTGTGGAAAACCTCACCGATCAGGAATACGAGCTTTCCAATTTCTTCGGCACCAGCATCCCCGGTGCAGGACTTGGTTTCTACGCCGGGCTAACCGCCACATTCTAAAAAAGGCATTGGCCATTCTACGGCACCGGGGGGAGACCTCCGGTGCTTTTTTGTGTGGTGATATATCCGTTGGCGGTCGCAGAGCGTGAACTTGCGGCGCACCGGAGATGCCTTTGCTTTCGATTTTGACGAAAAAACTCTGAAGGTAACCGTGCCTGAATCACTCAGAACAAGTCTTCCAGACATGGTGAAATCCGCTTTGAGTGAAACATACCGCTCCAGCCGACGTATGGATGAACGGACGCTCGGGGTGGATCACGTCACTGCGAATGGTGAGGGAGCCAGGGCGAAACGCGTGTAAAGATACAATGATACATAGTCTGGAACGTAAAATCGGTCTTCTCGGGGCCGTGTTGGTGGCGAGCTCTACACGTTGAACTAAAAAACCTCAAAGAACATGACACGCTACAAAGTCCTGCTAGTCACCACCTTGGCCGCTGCGGGAGCATGTTTCCCCACGACCCACGCGGAAGAGGTAACGAAGCCCAACGTTCTATTCATCATTGCAGATGATCTGGGGGCGCGTTTGGCTTCCAATGGCGACCCGGTGGCGGTGACGCCAAATCTCGATAAGCTGGCGGCACGCGGGGTGACGTTTCGCAATACCTTTTGTCAATTTCCGACCTGCGGACCCAGCCGGGCTTCGATGATGTCGGGGTTGTATCCGTTCGAGAGCGGCGCGACCACGAATTCAAATAGCTCATATAATCACGAGCTAAACGGCGTGGTCTCGATGCCGGCTTTGTTTCGGAAAAACGGCTATTTCACCGCCCGGGTTGGGAAAATATTCCACATGAGTGTTCCGAGTGGGCTGGGTAAAAAGGGTGGGGACGATGATGAAGCCTGGGACGTGGCGGTGAACAATACCGGTTACGAGGCTCTGCCGGAAAATTGGGAGAAGGCGACACACGTCGGTAATACCCAGCGCTCCGCGGTGCGGGTGGTCTATGACAATCCCGAGATCGACGACAAGGAGATGGCGGATGGGCAGGGCCTCTCGGATGCGGTGAAACTTCTCAAGGAGCACAATCCGGAGAAGACCGGTAAGCCATTCTTCCTAGCTTTCGGAACCTATAGTCCGCATCCGCCGATGTTGGTCCCGAACAAGCATTGGGAGGCAGTGGATATTTCCAAATATAAGATTCCTTTCGTCCTGGAGGGAGATCGCGATGACATTCCGCAGGTGAACTGGCACGTCAGTGGACCGGGTTTTGACTTCATCCCCGAGAAGGATGCGGTGAACTACAGCCATGCCTATTACGCAGCCATCCATTTCATCGACGATTTGGCGGGTCAGCTAATCCAGGAACTGGAAAATGAAGGGCTGGCCGACAATACGATCATCGTCTTTACCGGCGACCAAGGCTTCCATCTCGGTGAGCATGGCCATTGGCATAAGTCATCGATGTTCGAACAGGCAGCCAGAGTGCCGCTGATTGTGGTCGATCCGCGCCAGAAGGAAAAAGGCAAGCAGGCGATGAACCTGAGCGGTTTGATCGATCTCTACCCGACGCTTTGCGAGCTAACGGGCCTTGAACCACCGCATGAACTGTCTGGCAAAAGCTTGGTGCCTCAGCTTAATGATGTGAATGCACCCGGCAAAGCCTACGAGATCACGATGGGGGATCCGAACGCCTATGGGATACGCACGGATCGGTTTCGTTACACGGAATGGAAGAAGAAGGGGGCTGCCGCCGAATACTCCATGCTCTACGATTTGAAAATGGATCCCGGCGAGTTCAACAGCCTCATCGATGATCCGGAGTATGCGGAGATCAAGAAGGAGCTCAGCGAGAAGCTGGGTTCGGCGATCACGAAACGGGTTCAGTCAGAATGATTTCCCGAATGGGGCGCGAAACATAAATACACACATGAAAAAATCATCAGCAATTACGGCGTTTCTAGTGGCTTCGGTCATGGTTTCCGCGCAAGCAAAGGAGCCAAAGTCGGATTCGCCGGACTCGAAGGTGCCCCAAGGTAGCTCAAAGACGGATATCGAATCGGCGCTTTTCAATTTCAACCTGTTTGAAAAACACCCGGATTCCGTCAACGGGCTGATCCGCACCGCATGGGATTACCTTTCCGCGAAACCGGATGGCACGTTCTCTGGGCTAGCCGAGGAAGCGGAGTTTCAAAAACTCTGCAAGGAAAGCGGCATGGGCATACTCGGTGGGCCGATGCTCGGCTGCATCAGCTCGCAAGGTGCGAAGGTCTGGATGCGCACCCTGAAGCCCGCCCAGGTGGAAGTGGAAGTGACCGTCGGCGACACCACCAAGCGCTACGGCCCGGTGGAAAGCACCGCCGGATCCGATCTCACCGCGATCGTGACGGTCGATGGGTTGGAGCCCGGGACACGCCATCCCTACAAGGTTTTCGTGGACGGCGAGGCGGTCTTGATTCCGCAAGACGCGGCGATCGTGACCACCGCCAAGGAAGACTCCGGCGGAAAGGTGCGTATCGGTTTCGGCAGCTGTTTCCACAGATGGGGATTCGGCAACCAGAAGCAGTCCGGCAGGATCCGCAGCCGCAAGGTCGAGGCGATGCTGCTGCTCGGAGATATCGCTGCTCAGGACAGGGAGAACCACCTCGGGCTGCACCGTGCCGACTACTTCATGCGGGATCTCTATCCGGCGTGGCAGGATCTCGTCGCGTCCGTCCCGGTGTATGCCACGTGGGACGATCATGACTATTTCAAGAATGACGCCGCCGGCATCCCTGCCGGTTTTACCAAAGAGGACAAGGAAGGCGTTTGCGATGTGTTCACGCAGGTATGGAACAACCCGTCCTACGGTTTCAACGACGAACGCCGTGGGGTTTTCCTACGCACCCGCATCGGTCCCGCCGACGTGATCATGGTCGACAACCGCTACTTCCGTGAAAACAAGAAGGGCTCTTTCCTAGGTGATGAGCAGATGAAATGGTTCGAAGAGCAACTGCTCGATTGCAAGGGCCCGTTCATCATCCTCTCCTGTGGTTCAATGTGGAGCGATTATGTTTCGGGCGGCAAGGACTCTTGGGGCAAATGGGATCCGAAGGGACGTGAGCGTATCCTCAACCTCATCGAGGAAAAGAAGATCCCCGGAGTGATCCTGGTCTCGGGAGACCGCCATGGCGCGCGCGGCTTCACCATCCCGCGTCCATCGGGTTTTGATTTCTACGAGTTCGAGGCAGCCAGCCTCGGAGGAAGGTGCGGCCCGCCCACCCACAGCAAGGCTTGGAAAACACAGCTGTATGGGATTTGTGATGAGTATGCCTATGGTGAGCTCTCCATCGATGCCTCGCTTCCCGATCCCGAAGTCACCTACCGGCTCGTGCAAGACGATGGCACTATCATCTACGAGAAAAACCTAAAGCGCAGCGAACTGACGCCCTAAGTGCCGGTTCGATGAGGCGCAACTCAGTGGAGTTTCCGGAAACGCTTCGACATCTTCATACTCACGGGCAATACACATCGCACCGCTCTATGAAAGTCACCACCACGCTTGCCACTTCCGTCACGCCCGATGGCGAACCGCTCGTCCTGCAGGAGCATGACGGCCATTATTTCATGAAAGTGCGCGGGGTGCAGCTCATGAGCACCAACGCACCGTCATCCGAGCAGACCATGGCGGAACTCGGTTGCAATGCCATGCCCGCGAAGCCGCGTATCCTCATCGGCGGGCTCGGCTTCGGCTTCACCCTCCGCCGCGTGCTGGAGCTTTGCCCGCCGGATGCCATTGTCGATGTCGCCGAACTCTTGCCGGTCGTGGTGGAGTGGAACCGCGAATTCCTCAAAGATGTCAACGGCCTGCTGGTCGATGATCCGCGCGTGCGCATCCACACCCGCGATGTGGCGGAGTTGCTCAAGCGTGCGGGCAAGGATCGCTACCACACGATCCTGCTCGATGTGGACAACAGTCCCGACCCGCTCGTGCAGAAGGGCAATGCGGGTCTCTACGACGGCGCAGGCCTCGCGCTTGCCAAAGCCGCGCTCCATCCCGGCGGGCGCATCGTCTATTGGTCCGCGAATCAGGACAAAAGCTTCGCCCGCTCCCTCGGCAAAGTCTTCGGGAACTCGGAAGCCATCGGCGCAAAGGCCTACCCAAAGGCGAAACGCTTCACCCATACGCTCTTCGTCGCGGTGCGGCAGTAAACAAGGCACCAAGAGTCGCAAGCGGATCTTGGTGAAATCCAAAAGCTAAGAAGGACCGGAACAAAGAGGGCAATTTGACGAGCAACTTCGAATATTCGGAAAAGCAAATGCTTTGCTCTGGCCAACGTGAATCATGGCTGCGGGGTTACTTTGATAAACCAATCAACATCCGTAAAATTGCATAACTGTCAGACTGTGAGTGGCTTAGCGTTATTTTAGAGGGCTCTTTTGGCTTTGCCAAGTCGCCTCTTGATGTAGGGTGTGCCCCCAAACCCACGTATACATGAAATTTTTCAAACTAGCACCGCTAGTGCTAGCCGCATTTACCTGTGCCTTGCCTGCCCAGACCCAGCCGAACGTCATTTTTGTCCTCGTGGACGATATGGGGTGGGGGGATCTGGGGGTGTTTTACCAAAACTCTCGCGGATCTGATCCGAAGTTTCTCACGCCGAACTTGGATGCCATTGCTGCCGAGGGCATGCAGTTGCGCCGTCATTATTGCCCCGCTCCGGTTTGCGCGCCTTCCCGTGCATCGCTGCTGCTCGGAGTCCATCAAGGACACGCCAACGTGCGGGACAACCAGTTCGATAAGGGACTGGAGAACAACCACACCCTCGGCACGGTCATGAAGCAGGCAGGCTACGCCACGGCAGCCATTGGCAAGTGGGGGCTGGGTGGTGGCCCTTCGCCCGCACCCGCCCGGGCCGAGACGCGGGGCTTCGATTATTTCTTCGGCTACCTCAAGCACGGCGACGCGCACCGGCATTACCCCAAGGAAAATGCCATTAGCATCTATGACGGCACCACCGACATCGGGGACGATCTGGACAAGTGTTACTCCACTGACCTGATCGCAGCGCGCGCGAAGAAATGGATCGTCGATCAACGCACGGCCAGCACGACCACCCCATTTTTCATGTATCTGGCATTCACCGCACCGCATGCCCGGCTGGATGTTCCTACCCAAGCATACCCTGCTGGGAAAGGCCTGACTGGAGGCCTGCAGTGGCTTGGCGCACCCGGCGCGATGATCAATACCGCTTCTGGAACCATCGATACCTTCATTCATCCCGACTACGCCTCTGAGGGATCGTGGCCGGACTACGCCAAGCGTTACGCCACGATGGTGCGTCGCATCGATGATGCCATGGCGGATCTCGTACAGACTCTGAAAGATCTCTCCATCGACGAGAACACGATGATCGTTTTCACCTCCGACAACGGCCCGGCAAATGAGTCAGGAAACGGTGGATCCTACACCTACAACCCCACCTTCTTTGATTCCTTCGGCCCCATGGATGGGTTGAAACGCGACACGTGGGAGGGCGGCATGCGCGAGCCGGCATTGGTTCGCTGGCCGGGACATATCTCCCCGGGCTCGATTTCCTCTTCCGCCAGCCAGTTCCAGGACTGGTTGCCCACGCTTGCTGAAATTGCCGGACTTTCCGCCCCGGCACGCACCGATGGTGTTTCGCTCCTGCCGACTCTTACCGGCAGCGGAATCCAGCGGGACAGCACGATCTATGTGGAATACTACTACAACGGCAGTACTCCCAGCTATTCCGAATACGAAGCATCGCGTCGTGGTTCCACGCGCAATCAAGAGCAGGTGATCCACCTCGATGGCTACAAGGGCATCCGCTATGATGTGACGGCCGCAACCGATGATTTCCAGATCTACGAGACCCTGACCGACCCGAAGGAAACGACCAATCTCGCCGGCACCAGCGCATATTTCATCACCCTCCAGCAGCGAATGAAGGATCGTGTGCTGCAAGTGCGGCGTCCCGGCGGAGGTGTCTCGCGCCCCTACGATTCCGAGAACATCCCTGCCATCGCGACACTCGGCACCGCACCGGGGCTTGATTACCGGGGGTTCGAGGGCAGCTACCCTTGGGTGCCGGATTTTACACCTCTCACCTCGGCGGTAAATGGCTCGTCCAACGGCATTGATTTGGGGGTGCGCAGCCGCGATAGCGAGATCGGGCTGGAATACAAAGGCTACCTGAATGTCCCAACGGCTGGCACCTACACGCTCTACCTTAGCACCGATAGCCGCGCCTTTTTGAGGCTTCATGATGCCAACATTATCGATGCGGACTATGGCTACACTGGCGGAACGGAGGTTTCTGCGACTGTGAATCTCTCGGCAGGAAAACATCCTTTGAGGCTCGGTTATATCAGAGGAACAGGTGGCACGCCTCAGCTCACGTTGAAATGGTCGGGGCCGGGTATTGCTAAAGAAGAAATCCCCACTGCCAATTTGCTGCGTTTCTCCGATGCACCCACTCCGCCGTCAGCGAATGCGGACAGCGCGACCACTCCGGCAGGCAGCGGGGTGAGCATTCCGGTTCTGGCCAACGATACCGATGACGGGGCACCCGCCGCATTGAGCATTTCCGCGGTCTCAAAGCCCAAGGGAGGCAACGCTCTGGTTACTGGCACTACGATCACCTATACGCCCAGCTCCGGAGTTTTCGGCGAAGACTCATTCACCTATACCATCACCGATGGACAGGATACGGCTACCGCCACAGTTACGGTCAATGTGACGCGCCCCTTCGGCTCGGCCTTGTGGATTCCCTTCGATGAAGCCAGCGGCAGCACTGCGCATGAAAGCGGCGGCGCTCCGATCGGCACGCTCAATGGTTTTGTGGGCACTCCATGGACTGCTGGGAAACTCGGCAACGCCCTGAGCTTTGATGGCATCGATGACCGGGTTATCCTCGATGGTCAAAAAGGCGTCACTGGCACCGCCGCCCGCACCGTGACTTTTTGGATCAATGCCGCGGCTTCCCAGACAACAGGCAATCGCCCGACCCTTGTTTCTTGGGGAAACGGAAACTCCACGAACTCCTCCAACACCGGTACGCGTTTTGACATCAATCTCAACCACTCAAGCGGCTATCGCCTGCGCGGTGAGTTCAATTCCTCGGGAGTCAATTTCAACACCGCCTCCCTGAGCGATCTCCGGGGTGCCGGCTGGGTGCACTGCGCGATTGTGGTGCCGGCGGGAGCCACCGTTTCCCAACTGCGTGGCTACCTCAATGGAGAACTCGCCACGGCTGGCTTCGAGCCCTCCACCTCCGGTAGCGTGGCCATCAATACCGCATCGCAGAATGACATCAGTGTAGGAAGTATCTCGGATGGTGCAGCCAGCCGAGCTTTCGCCGGGATGCTCGACGATGTCCGCCTCTATCCTGCCGAACTGAGTGTCGCCGAGATCCAGGCACTGGTCGCGCAGACATCCCACGAAAACTTCCGCTCTCAATGGCACTATCTCTACGCAGGCAACGCATCGCCGATCGCCTCCAACTGGACGGCGGATGCCGATGCAGATGGGTTCAGCGCCGCCCTTGAATTCGCCCTCGGTGGAAATCCCACCATCCCGGCGCTGAGCATTGCTCCGGTGTTTTCCCTAGACGACAGCACGTTTCGCTTCAATCGCCGTCAGGAAGGGATCTCCGCCGCTGCGTATCTTCCGCAGGTTTCCGAAACGCTCATGGACGCAAGTTGGAGCACCTTCGGAACGCCGTCGGTGGTGCCGCATCCGGATATGGCGGGGTTCGATCGCGTCACAGTCACGCTCCCTGCCTCCGATGCTCCGAAGCGATTCGTCCGCCTCAAAGTGGAAGGTTTCTGAACGGATGGGATAAAATAAGTAGTGCACGCCGCTCCATCGCGAAGCCCTTATTCGGCAGCCTCGGCTTCTCTCTTCTTGCGGAGGGTGTCTGACAGCGATGTCTGAAACTCCCGGAACGATTGGGGATCACCTCCCGGCTCAAATCCTGCTGCAAACTCTTCCAAGACTTCCTTGGGCATGGCGCTTGTTTCGATCAACTCGCGTGCGGTTGCCTGAGCGGCGTCCTTTTGCCCGAGACTCCATTGCAACCGGGCAATAATAGGGCGATCCAAGAACCCGAGTTTCGGCACAGCTTTAAGTTTCTTGATGAGTGTCTCGCGAAAGCGCGGGGAGATTTCATCCGGGAAGTTATCAATCCTGATTGAGATCAAGCGCGCGTGTATAGCCGCCAAATCAGCATTTCCTTCCTGGTTGAGGAATTCTTCCGCTGCGGCCCAGTCCTTGCGGGCGAGCAGAATGTCACGTTCCATGCCATTGAGATAATCCGCCTCGGGTTCGAGCTGGGTCAGCTCGGCGCGGGCAGCAATCATCTTTTCGACTTCACCGGCCATCGCAGCCTTTTGATAAACCTTCTGCAGTTCTTCGATTTGCGTTTTAAGGCCCTCACTTTGTTGGATCTCTTTGGTGAGGCTGTCGGCGGCTTCTCCACCGGCAACGAGTGTGGAAATGATCTCCTCGGTCAGGATGTCGGGAAAGGCGGAGAAGAGCAACTTGCCGTCCTTCACCACTAGCGCGCGGGGAATGCTTGTCACTCCAGCGGGCACTAGCCAGCTCGTTTCAAATGCTCCGCCGTCGCCGACGAAAGCCACCGGGTAGGACATGCCGTCACCTTTCCTTGTCACGAAGCCCTCGACCTTGTCCTTATCGTCTTCCCAGACACTCATGCCGTAGATGTTGAGCCCTTTGGAGTGATACTTGTCGTGGAGTTCGTCCATATGGGGAATCGCTCGGATACAAGGAGCGCACCAGGTCGCCCAGCATTCGAAGATGTAGATCTCACCCTCAGCCCAGGTTACCGGAGCTTTGCCTCTGATGAAATGCGCCTTAGTAATGGCCTCGATAGGCACCTCATCGCCCGGTGCTAGCCCGTGGCAGGGAAGTGTGAGAGTGAGCAACAGCAGTGAAAGACATCTGATTGGGTTTTGCATGATTCGTGGAATCTATACGCCGCCACAACTGGCGAACGCTCAAGTAGTGAGAGTTGCGGTCTAATGCACCTTGTCGATTTTAATCGAAGCGCATGGGTGGTCAGATGATTGATTCGGCCATAATGACGGGGGATCAGAAATAACGCAGGATCTCAATTCTGGCTATGCTCCGCCATCACCTGTCCGCTAGCATCAGGCAAGGATATGACCCCGCCTAGAGCAAAACATGAGTGGAGAAAGCAGGAGAAGGCTCTCTATTTGCCGAAAGTCAAACCGGAGGTGATCGACGTGCCCACTTTCCGTTTCATCACCCTATCCGGCGAAGGGAATCCAAATTGTCCGGCCTTCGCCGAGTGCATCAGTGCCCTCTACTCGATCGCCTACGGCATCAAAATGACGGCAAAGAAGCAGGGGAGTGAGCCGGAAGGGTACTTCGATTTTACCGTGTATCCGCTGGAGGGTGTATGGGACATTAAGGTGGCGGCGCGGGTGAATTTCTCCGGAGCCATTAACAAAGACGACCTCGTCTTCAAGCTGATGCTCCGCCAGCCGGACTTCGTGGAGGAATCGTTTTTCCAGCAGATCATGGAATCCGTGAAGAAACGCAAACCTCATCCATTGCACGAAAGGATCAAGTTCGAAGAGATCACCGAAGGGAGATGCATTCAGATGTTACACATCGGGTCCTTTGATGATGAGCCAGCTTCGTTCCGGGCAATGGAGGAGTTTGCAACGAGCTTGGGAGAAGAAAGGCGATCCAAGCTGCACCGTGAAATTTATCTCTCAGACTTCCGCAAGACTCCCACTGAGAGGTTGAAGACAGTTTTAAGATTCCAGCTGAAATAGAGTAGGCCGAACATTGCTCCTCTCCATTCTATGTTGAGCGTTCAACGTTCAATGTTGGACGCTCAATCACTCTAAATCTGCTATTTCCCGATATCCGGGCGATGTGGCTGAGGATCGAAGAAACGGGCGTTTTCGCCCTCTTTGTTAAAATCGCCGATGTCTTGGCGGGCATGCTCGATGTGTTTCATCAACTCGGCCACGACTTCCGGATGAGCTGCGGCGATGTTGTGGGATTCTTCGATATCCGCATCGAGATCGAAGAGCATAGTCTGGTCGATTGGCGCGGCATCCGCTTCGGTGCTGAAGTTTGCCCACTTCGTATCCACGGGGCGTGGCACGTGGAGCTTCCACTTGCCAAGACGCACTGCTTCGAGCCGTGTTTTGACGTAGTAGAAATACGGCTTCTGCTCGATGCCGGAAGCCTCACCCGATGCAAAGAGCGTGCTGAGATCGCGCCCGTCGATCACGCGGTCGGTGGGCACCGTGGCACCGGCAAGGGCGGCGAGTGTGGGCATGAGATCGATGGTGGCGGCAGTGGCGTCGCTGACCTTTCCGGCGGCGATATTCTGCGGAGCACGGACGATGAAGGGGACGCGCAGCCCGCCCTCCCATGAAGAGGTTTTGGCACCGCGCAGGGGGGCGGCAGTTCCGCCATGCGCTACGGCATTCTTGCCGAATCGTTTCATGTGGCCCTTGCTACGCCCGAAATACCACGGGCCGTTATCGCTGGTGAAGATGACGTAGGTATTCTCATCCAAGCCCTCGTCTTTGAGAAACTGGAGGATGCGCCCGACATTGAAATCGATTTCCTCGACGACATCGCCATAGATTCCACCGGCGGATTTGCCTTTAAAATCCTTGGAGACCGCTAGCTTCACGTGCGGCATGGTGTGCGCGAGGTAGACGAAGAACGGTTGGCCTTCGCTGCGTTTCATGAAGCCGATCGCTTCATCCGTGTAGCGCTGGGTGAGCAGGCTCATGTCGGCATTTTTCTCGATCTTCTTGTTATCCCGAATGAGATCCACCTTTCCATCATTGCTGGTTGGAGTGCCGAAAAAGTAGTCGAAGCCCTGATGCAGGGGCATCAGCGAGGGGAGGTATTTGTCCTGACTGTGACCGGCCAGATCCCATTTCCCAAATGCGGCAGAGGTGTAGCCAACCTCTTTGAGCACCTCGGCAATGGTGATTTCCTCGCTATGCAGCTCGGGATGTTCCATCACCTTGTTCTCGTTGATCGCCAGCCTCAAAGGGTAGCAACCGGTCATCAATGCGGCGCGCGATGGACCGCACACGGTCTGCGCGTAAAAGCTGGTGAGCTTGAGCCCATCATCCGCCATGCGGTCGATATTCGGTGTCTTGATCGTTACCGAACCGAAGCAACCCAGATCGCCGTAGCCGAGGTCATCGGTGAAGATGACCACGAAGTTCGGCGGGATCGATTCTTCTGCTTGTACCGTTACCGGTGCGAGCAGAGCGACTGCGGTGAGTGCAAAGATTTGGGGGAGTTTCATTATTCCTTTTTCGAGGCTTTGTAAGTCTCGAGCAAAGCCTTCATCTCCTGCACCACTTCCGGGTATTCATTGAAAAGGTTTTTGGTCTGATTGGGATCGGCCTCGAGGTCGTAGAGCTGAGCGGGAGACGAACTCTTTTTCAGTTTTCCGTTTTCAATATCGCTGTTCGGTGTGTCGACCAACTTTGCGACGGACGGGCCGCCCCATGCATGCTGGCTGGGTTTCGATCCGTTGAAACCGCCATCGCTTTTCGCCGGGATATACATCCACTTGCCTTTGCGAACACCGATGTGGGAGGGCTTGTTCGGAGTTACGACCATCTCGGTGCGCAGCGCATGGTCCGGATTTCCCGTCAATGCCGACAGCATGTTGATGCTGTCCTTGCGCTCATCCTCGCTGAGTTCCTTTCCGGTCACGTCAGCAAAGGTCGCCAGCAGATCGACACTGTTGAGCATTTGCTCGGAAACCGTTCCGGCTTCGATCTTATCAGGCCACCAAGCGATGAACGGCACACGGTGACCACCTTCCCAGATGCCGAATTTTGAGCCAAGCAAATCGCCGTTGATCTTATGGCCGAGCTCTGCGGCATGGCGTCCGCCGTGGTTGAACATGCCACCGTTGTCGCTGGTGAAAATGATCAGGGTGTTGTCGGCAACGCCCGCTTCTTCGAGGCTTTTCCTGACTTCGCCGACGATCCAATCGAGCTCATGGACAAAGTCACCATAGGGCCCTGCCTGGCTGGTGTCTTGGAAGCGTTCTGCGGGAGTGAAGGGGTGATGCACGTTGGTGGTCGCGAAATAGAGGAAGAACGGTTTGTCCTCGCGGGACTTGATCCATGCCGTCGCCTTCTCCGTCAGCTTGGTGCCGACTTCATAGTCATTGAAAAGCTTGTGAGCCTCCACCGCGCCCTTGAACTGGTTCGCCGAACGTTGCGATGCTTCAGGTGGGATGGGTGTGATCGGGGTGGGCTGTTCCTTGCTGTCCTTGGGAAGGTGAACAAGAGGATCTTTGGGATCGCCGCCGATGATGCTCTCGTTTTCCACATACACATAAGGCGATGCGCTATTCACCACCGGCATGCCGAAGTAGTAATCGAAACCCAGATCCCGAGGTCCCGGGCTCAGGGGTTCCTGCCAATCGTTCTTGCCTTTTTTAAAGCCCAGGTGCCATTTTCCGAAAGCGGCCGTATCGTAGCCGCTGCTCTTGAAGACATCGGCGAGGGTGAACATCTCGGTATCGATCTGCAGCGGGGCGGTGATGGCAGCCGGGCCCCATAGGCCTTTGCCTCCGTTTGCTCGCAAGGGATATTGACCTGTCAACAAACCGTAACGCGAAGGGGTGCAGACCGCGGAAGCCGAATGCGCATCGGTGAACTTTTTGCCCTCGGTCGCGAGCTTGTCGATGTTCGGAGTTTGCAGCTTGGTTGCGCCGTAGCATCCGAGATCGCCGTAGCCCAGGTCGTCGGCGAAAATGAGGACGACGTTGGGTTTTTGTTGGGCGAAGGCACCCATTGTCGCGAGCAGTGCGGTGAATAAGCTTAGGGAGGTGTTTTTCATGGTGTTGAGTAGGTGGTTTGGGACAAAAAGCGCGGGGTTCTTTCTTACCCTTTTTTGGTGGTGAAGCTTTCATGTTCCGGGGAAAATCCGCGGATTACTTCGGCAGGGTCAGGGGTTGCGGATTTTCAACGTGACCTGCAGGCCGAACCTTTTCTGCCATTTCGGTATCAAATTTTTTCATCTCGGCTTTGAGCTGCTGGACGATTTCTGGATGTTCCGCAGCGACGTTATTCTTTTCGGAAATATCGGACTCCAAGTTGTAAAGCGCCTCCTTGCCATCGACGATATGAAGTTTCCAGTCGCCCCGACGGACACCCTCGGTATTACCCCAGTGAGCGTAGAAAAAGGTGTCGTGCGGGCTTTCGGCTCCTTCGGCGAGCACGGGCATGATGTCCTTGCCATCAATCTCGCGATCCGCAGGCAGGTCCGCGTCGACGAGATTGGCGAAGGTGGGCAGGATATCCATGGCGGTGAGAAGCTCGTCATTCTCGCTTCCGGCGGGAATGCCCTTGGGCCAGCGGATCACGGCCGGCACGCGTTGGCCGCCTTCCAGGGTGCTTCCTTTCTTGCCGCTGAGCGGTTTTGCCGAGCCGCTCGCCGGGCCGTTGTCACTGGCGAAAAGGACGATGGTGTTGTCATCGATGCCCTGCTCCTTGAGCGTTTTGAGAATTTCACCCACCGACCAATCGAGTTCATAGATCGCGGTGGCGAAGATATCCTTCTTGCCTTGGGCTCCGTTTTTCAGCGCGTCGACATAGGATTCCTTGGCCTCCTTCGATGCGGCCAGCGGGCCGTGTGGCAAAGCATGCGGAATGTAGAGGAAGAAATTCTCATCCTTGTTCCGCTTGATGAAATCCACCGCTCGTTCTGTGAAGCGTCTCGTCAAGGTGTTGCTCTCCGGATTGAGCTCGATCACCTTTTCGCCCTCCAGCAGCGGAAGCGCGGGAAATTTAAAATACTTTTGTCGAGGGTGCTTCGGGCTGATGTCGTGGCTGTAAGGCAGGCCGAAGAATTCCTCGAAGCCTTGGCGGGTCGGAAGAAACTCCGGCTGGTCGCCCAAGTGCCATTTGCCGAACATGCCCGTTTTATATCCGGCCGACTGCGCGATTTCCGCGATGGTGACCTCGTCGGGATTGAGCCCTTGCCCATCGCCGGCTAGGCAGACGGGAAACCTGACTCCTTTGGGGAGTTTGGGTGCTTCGACCACCAGGCTTGATGGGATGTCCATGTCGATGCGCTTCGGGTAGCAGCCGGTCATCAACGCTGCGCGCGATGGAGTGCACAGCGGGGCTGCGACGTAGAAGCTGGTGAGCCGTGCTCCTTCATTGGCCATCTGGTCGATGTTGGGCGTGTAAACATGCGTCCCGCCGAAGCAACTCAGGTCGGCATAACCTTGGTCATCGGTGAAGATGATGATGAGGTTCGGTTTCTCGGCTGCAGGGCAGAAAACCGAAGTGATGAGAAGTGCGAGCAGTAATCGTGGGATCTTCATTCTAATAGGTTTCGATGGTTTTTTATTCGGGCGCGCGTTCAACGCATTCTACGGGAGTTTTCCCCGATCTTGTTGTGGTAGCCGATATCCTTCTTCGCGAAGTCGAGTTGCTTCATGAGTTCCGCGACGATTTCCGGATGTTCCTTGGCAACGTTGATCGTTTCCCCGATGTCTTCCCTGAGGTTGTAGAGCGTGGGCTCTTCGATATAAGGGCGATCCGCCGGCGGGACGTGTGATTGCCATCCTTCCCCTTCTTTCGTGCGATCGAGTTCGGAATGAGGCAGGTGCAGCTTCCAGCCTCCCTGCCTGACCGCACGCAGCGCCTGGTGCTGGTAGTAGAAGTAGGGGCGCTTCAGCTCGGATTGGGTTCCTTGGAAAATTTCCGAAAGATCCAGGCCGTCGATGACCCGGTCATCGGGCACTTTCGCTCCACTGAGTTTGGCGATGGTGGGTAGCAGATCGATGTTGGCGCAGACGAGGTCGGAAGTTTCCCCTGCAGGCACTTTTCCGGGAGCCCGGATGATGAAGGGAACGCGCAACCCTCCCTCGTAGGTGCTGGTTTTCGCACTGCGCAGCGGTTCGGCGTGACCGGCATGAGGTCCTTCCTTCCACCATGGGCCGTTGTCGCTGGTGAAGATCACGTAGGTGTTTTCCTCCAGTCCCAATTCCTTGATGGTAGCCATGAGGCGCCCCACATTGAAGTCGAGCTCCTCGATGACATCCCCGTAGAGACCGGCCTGCGATTTGCCCTTGAACTCCTTGGACACCGCCAGCTTGGTGTGAGGCATCACATGCGCGAGATAGAGGAAAAACGGCTGATCCTTTGACCGCTCGACGAAGTCAATTGCCTTGTCCGTGTAGAGTGTCGTCAGGGTCGATCTATCTGGCTTTTTGATCGCCATCTCGGCCCCCTCCCGTATCGGGCCGTCGCCGCTGGTCTCCGTCCAGAAGGACTCGTCGAAACCTTGGTTGCTGGGGTTTAGCTCGATATTGAAAGTTTTTCGGCGCCCGGACAAATCCCACTTTCCGATCATGGAAGTGCGGTAGCCGAGAGGTTTGAGTATTTCCGGGATGGTGACCTCGTTGAGCGAAAGTGCGGGGTGGGGGATCAGGCCGTCGTCGCCTTGGTTGCGCTCGACGCGCATGGGATAGGAACCTGTCAGCAAGGAAGTCCGGGAAGGTCCGCAGACGGTCTGGGCATAGAAGCTGGTGAACTTCATTCCATCGTCGGCCATGCGGTCGAGGTTCGGCGTCTTGATGTCGGGAGAGCCGTAGCACCCGAGATCCTGATAGCCTTGGTCATCGGTGAGAATGATCACGAAGTTGGGACGCTGAGCCATGGAGCTACCCACGCACAACATGGCGCAGGCGATGGAGAATATGCATTTCGTGATCATTGTTTTGTTGAGAAAATCGTTCGGCTTCAGTTCACGGCGGGCCAGCCCGGGCGTTGGTCGGAGCCTTTCTGTCCGACTTCGCCGAGCTCGGCGCGGATGTGTTCCGCTTCTTTCAGGAGCGTCGCAACGACTTCGGGATTATTTGCCGCGACGTTGTGCTTCTCTCCGATGTCTGCTTCCAGATCGACAAGGAAGGGTTCATCAAGAGTTATGAAACGATGCCCTTTGCCTACCTTCCCCCAGTAGGGCAGATCTTTCAGCGTGCGTGGCAAGTGCAGCTTCCACTTGCCTTTGCGAACTGCCTGCAGGTTGAGGCCGTTGTAGTAATAGAGATACTCGTGAGGCGAATCCCCGGACTCTCCCATCAGGACATTACGGATATTTGCCCCGTCGATTTTACGATCGCTCGGCAACTCCACTCCGGCCAAGTCCGCCACCAATGGGAAAATATCCATGCTACTGAGCGTCACATCGGAGACTTGCCCGGCTGGAATCGTTCCCTTCCAGAGAAAGATGCCGGCGACGCGATGCCCGCCTTCCATGGTCGTATATTTGCTGCCCGCCAATGGTCCGGCCGATCCTTTTCCCGTCGGGCCATTGTCAGCGAGGAAGATGACCAAGGTATTTTCCTCCAGGCCATTGTCCCGCAGCGCTTGCAACACCTGCCCGACGCTATCATCGAGCTCGGTCACGAAATCCGCATACTTGCCGTGTTTCGTTTTTTTCAGAAATGGCTTACTCGGCAGAATAGGGGAGTGCGCAATCTGATGCGACATGTAGATGAAGAACGGCTGATCCTTCGGCTGCTCTTCGATGAATTTCACGACTTCCCGGTTGTATCCGGGAGTCAGCTTTTGGAACTGAATCTTTTCTTCTAGGATCTCCCGATCACGAACCAGCGCATTGCTGGTGGGATGTTCTTTGCCTCCGTAGTTGTGTGGCAATCCGTAATAGGTGTCGAAGCCCGCATCCATCGGATGGGAGCCTTCCGTGTCGAAACCCAAGTGCCATTTGCCGACCGCGAACGAACGGTAGCCTGCCGGCTTGAGCAGCTCCGCCAGCGTGATCTCATCGGGATGTAATCCGTAGAATTCGCCGCTCTTCGTGGTGTAGTCCGAGCGATAAAATGGGTGCCCGTTGCGCATCGGGTAGCGCCCCGTCAGGATGGCCGAGCGTGAAGGGCTGCAGACATTGGCGGCCACGATCATGTCGGTGGAGCGGAACCCCTCCTCCGCCATCTTGTCGATCGCGGGCGTCGAATATTCCGCGCCGTAGCAACCGAGATCTCCGTAACCGAGATCGTCCGCAAGGATGACGATGATATTGGGCTTCGGCGATTCGACAGCCTGAGCGTTGGAAATCGCAGTCCAAATGAGTGCGCTGATAAGATAAGTGATTTTATGCATGGGAGATTACCTCTTGGGTTGTCGCTTCGATTGCTTGCTGAAATTCGGCTGATTCAGGCTTCCTGGATAGGCACTCGCCGGGCGGTCTTCGCCGTCCTCGTTCCAGTCTCCTAATTCCATACGTGCATCTGCGGCCATTTTCTTCAGGGCTTCGGTCTGCTCGGGATTGGCTTTCGTGACATCCAGTTTTTCAGCGAGGTCTTCGGACAGATTATTCAATACGAAATGATCGAGGTTCATGTATTCGCCTTTCTTTCCCCAGTAGACGAGTTGATCAGGCTTGCGGGGCAGATGCAGTTTCCACGAGCCCTTGCGCACGGCTTCGAGAGTCAGGCCGTTGTAGTAGAGAAACTCCTTGCGGGGGCTTTCCTCGATGGAGCCGCTCAGCAAAGGCATCAGGTCAAAGCCGTCGTATTTTCTATCCTCCGGCAGTGAGGTGCCGGTTGCCGAGGCAATCGTGGGCAGCAGATCGAGGGAGGAAACCATTTCATCACTGACCTGCCCGGCGGGAATATGATCCGGCCAGCGGATGATCGCCGGCACTCGCTGTCCGCCTTCCTTGGTGCTGTATTTTCCTTCCGAGAAAGGCTCGGCCGATCCGGCGGGAAGCCACGGGCCGTTGTCCGAGGCGAAAATGACGATCGTGTCTTTATCTAGGCCCAGCTCTTTGAGTTGATCCAGCACAAGGCCGACGTGGTGATCCAGTTCCCGCACCATCGCGGGCAATGCGTTGGGGTTCATTGCGCCCTTTTTCTTTACCACCGTCGCCCATTCCTCCGACGTGCAGAATTCCTTGTTGGGCGACCACGGGCCGTGTACCAGATAGTGCGCGAGGTAGATGAAGAATGGTTTCCCCTCCGCCTGCTGCCGTTTCATGAAACCGACGGTTGCATCGGTAAGACGTTGGTGCGCCTGGTTGAACATGATCTTGTCCTGGGGCTCCTCTCCGTGAAGCCAGACACTGGGTTTCCCGACCGGGAAATTATAGAGGGTGCCCTCGTATTCATCGAAGCCCTGCTTGAGCGGGCCGTAGGGTGCCGGCTCACCGAGATGCCATTTCCCGAAAGCCGCCGTGGCATAGCCTTTGGGCTTGAGGAGTTCGGCGATCGTGATCTCACCCAATGGCAATCCCACATGTTCATCCCATTCCGGGTCTTTTCCGTTGCCGTTAGGGCAGACCGGTAGGCCGTTGCGCTGCGGATAGCGGCCGGTCAGCACGGCGCCGCGGCTGGGCGAGCAGACGCTGCTGGCCGAAAGGTAGTTGGTGAATCGAATCCCCTCCGTGGCAAGTTCATCGATGTTCGGCGTGAGGGTTTCCGATCCATAGCAGCCAAGATCGCCATAGCCCATGTCATCGACGTAGATGAGCAGGACGTTGGGTGGAGCTGGGTCTTGCGCCGCTCTCGTTGTCTGCAGGGACATCACGGGGATCAGGGTCAAAACGATGGAGAAACATGCGTTTCCGAACTTCATGGTCATAGGTAGGTGCTTTCTAGCTGGAAAATTGGGACAGCGGATTTGCTTTTTCTGCAGGCGGCCCGGCTGATTGCTGCCAACATTTTTCCGCAGGAAGTTCATTACGTGCCCGGATGTTCCATCCTTGCAATCGGCTTCATGAAAACAAAAGGATTCTGCGGATTTTTCCTGGATCATACGGGGGCGAATTCCCGCCCATAAAAAAAGCCCCCCGAAATGTCGGGGAGCTTCTCAGAAATCTTTTTCCCAAAGAGGAGATGATTAGCGGCGGCGGCGAAGCAAGCAGAGCATGCCGATGGCACCCAACATTGCAGCGGAAGGCTCTGGGACCTGAGTAATTTCAAGCGATGCAATTCCGGAGTTACGAACATTGTCGTTGATCGTAATCACGATGTTACTTGCTCCGCTGACACCATTCGCCGTGTAGTAACGATCTGTACTGGAAGTGCCCAACGGAGTGCCATTCAGCGAGGTGGTCATGGTGAAGTTGTTGTTTGCAGCATTTGCTCCGCCAAAAGCGAGGTCGTAAGTGGCAAGGGAATTCAATCCGCTGATGGTGATTGTGACCAGATTGTTGTTGGCGTTATTGCTGTTTCCACCGATCCAGTCTGCGTAGACAGTTTCGTCTGTCACTGCCGATGACCCTTGTGTCCATCCACCACCAGAAAAGTTGTTACCTGCGATAGAATAGGATACGATGATCGAAGAATTCGCGCCCGTCGTGTCTTTCAAAGCTTTGCCGGAGTCACCCAGATCCAATTGGTTCCAGGTGGTGTCGGTCGACGCGGTGCCTCCGAAGTCGACCCGGACTGTTGCTGCCTGAGCGACCGCGGAGGCTGCCAGCAGGGTGAATAGGATTTTTTGCATGATGGTTTGTATTTGTGAATTGCGTGATTCCAGCTCTCAGCAGCATGGATTCACCCGATGATACCGAGTCACTCGGATTTTTTGGACACGGTGGTAGAAAAAATCCGAAAAACTCAAGATGAGGGATTTTACGTGGAATAACCGTCGCCAGTTTGAAGGTGATGACACATCCCGAATTATCGCTCAAAAAAAAGCCCCCCGGAATACCGGGGGACTTCTCAGAAATCTTTTTCCCAAAGAGGAGATGATTAGCGGCGGCGGCGAAGCAAGCAGAGCATGCCGATGGCACCCAGCAGTGCAGCGGATGGCTCGGGGATTGCCTCTCCTGCAAAGGAAACGTTATCCAGGTAGGTTCCCGAACTGGTAGTGGTATTGCCTCTTCCGTGGATGTAGACACGGAATTCGACGTCGCCGGAAAGATTGTCAAAAGCAGTGCCGAATGTGGTCAGATCGACGGTAACTGTCTTGGCACTTGTGCCGATGAAGTTGAATGCTTCGCTGAGATTTGAAGCATAGCTATCCACACTGGATCTCACAAAGTAGGATGCAGCACCGTTCGTGCTCGCCCGTGCGATATCGAAAGTAAAGGTATCGATATCGAGGGTTTTTCCCGCACCCGCAGCTAAGTGGCGTGCTCCCCAAAAATTGATCCATCTGCTATGAGAGTCTCCGGCGACAGCCGGGCTACCGACTCTCATGAAAAGGAAAAGACACACACCAGAACAGATTGTTAAAAAGCTGCGCACCGCATCCGAGGAACTCGGACGG
>JBDWAR010000003.1:0-58105 GCA_039978775.1 Luteolibacter sp.
TGTAGTGCTCCCCTGAAAGTTGGACAGCCTTTTGTGTTATTCAGGCTGCTTCGTTGCATCGTGTTTGGTTGTATTGGTTTGGTGTCTTGTAGTTGAGGGCCTGGTGTGGCCGTTGGTTGTTGTAGCGGTGGATCCAGGCACGCAGGGCGAAGCGCGCGTGTTGGATGGATTTGTAGCGTCGAACCCAGGCGAACTCTTCCTTGAAGGTTTTGATGAAGCGTTCGCAGAGGCCGTTCTGCTGTGGTGTGTAGGGCGTGATGTATTCCTGTTTGAGACCGTAGTCGCCGACGACTGCGCGGTATTGGCGTGAGCCGAAGACTAGCCCGTTGTCGTGGCGAAGGAGCATTCCGGGCGGCGCGCTGCGCAGCGTGCCGAACCGAGCGAGAAGGGCTTCCTCCAGCGCCCGCTCGGCGGTCTTGGCTCTGCCGGTGAGTTCCAGCGCGTGTCCGAGAACCTCGCGGGTGCAGCAGTCGATGACCGGCACGAACACGCACCAGCCGTCCTTGCCGCAGTTGATCAGGGCAAGGTCGGTTGCCCAGCGCTGGTTGGGCATTTCAGCAATGGAGCTCGATCCCTTCACGCGCGGCCTGCGGCCGGCCCTGCGCTTCGGCAGTGTCCAACCCTTGAGGCGCATGATCCGGTGGATCTTCTTGCGGTTGACCAAGATGCCATGCTCGAAGCGCAGTCGGCTCCAGGTGCCGCGCACCCCACAGGCGGGTTCCTGGCGGTGTATGCGCCTGATCCTGGCTGCCATAGCCTCGTCGATGGGTCGCGGGGCGAACCGGCGGGGTTCGTAGTAGGCGCTGGAGCGCGCCAATCCGAGCCAACCGCAGAGTTTGGCGACCGGCACCTGTTTGCCCGACGCGAGAAGAGAGGATTGGACTTTCTTCATGACCTCGCGTCGGGCAACGGCTTTCCCTGCACCTCGCAGGCTATTTTGTAGACCTCCATCTGCATGGTGAGGTCTCCGATCTTCGCCAGCAGATCCTTCTTCTCGGCCTTGTGTAGCGCCTCGGTGTCGCGCGGGTGGGATCGCAGGGACTCGGTACCCATCGACACGAAGTCGTCCATCCACTGCTCGACCTCGCCGACGGTGAGATCGTGGCTGCGTGCGACCTCCGTGGCGGTCGTCTTGCCCTTGATCATGTCCATTACCACGGCGGCCTTGCGCCTAGCGGTCCATCGTTTGATTTCGTCCTGTTCTTCGTTCATCGGAAACCTCCTTCCCAGCGTGGCGACAACCCGGGGCTGCCCGCCCCGAACCCCGGCAAGCTGTCGCCAGCTTGGCCGCGCCCGCTGTTCTTTTCATGGGTTTTGCCAGATCTCCCGCCATGGCGGAAGGGCTTATTACCTGTCCAGTTCTTCAGGGGGACGCTCCATGTTTTCATTACCCCGAAGCATGTCACTCAGGGTTCTGCGCATCAAATCTAGAAATGCCATGTGGTTGGTCACTAGACCTACTCGTCGTATATTTGATCTGAATTAATCCACTATCGAAGCGAACGAGGATAGCGGCGGCAGATTGATCCACTTTCCTACAGGCATGACGCCACCTGCAGACGACTTCTCATCAAACCACTTCTGGGCATGTTCAATTTGCTCGTAGCAATGATCTCCAATGTCGTAGAATCCGTGATTGGCTAAATCGTTCCGATAATAGGGAGGGATTTTATTTTTGGTTTCATTGCTGAAACGAAAATATTCCTCTCGGATCTTTTGGATTGCTGTGGCGTATGTTCCAACTACTTCCATGTTGTTGATTTGAATATTGCTTCCCTTTGCTCGTCCAAGTCTTTTGTTCAGATCTGCAACAGGTCGAAGAATGGTGTTCCATGCAAGCTGGTCGTATGCATCCGCTAGGCTTACGCCTGAGGCAATTTCGTTGTCGTAATCCAATGTGAATCCTGACTTTGTGGGAGTGCTGACATAAATTAAAGTAAGTAATTTGACTGCATCCTTGAACCGTTTGGCGTGTTCAGCCCCTTTTAGGAATTCTGCGGCTGAAATCTCAACCCATGAAGCTTGAGATAATATGGATGACCCAGCGGTCTTTTCAGCCTTGTTAGAAGGTTGCCAGAGTAAGTCGACGGGTTGAGACTTGCCAGATAGTCCCCAAGTATTTAGGCCTATGACTTTCATAGTTGATTTATCGAGGAGTACCCCGCCACTAGATCCGGGTTTGGTTGCGCAAGTGGTTAGGACAACTTTTTCCGAAAATGCGGTGATCTCTCCCTCAAGAACATCCATCTTCTTGTCTCCATCATTGTCACCTATCGTAATTACCTCAATGCCGCTAGCTACTTGTAGGGACTTGTCATGCACCTGGAAGGCAAATTCCCTCTTCTGTTTTAACTCCAGGCGGATTCCATCTCCACCATATCGGATTTTCTCATTTATAGAAGAGCCCGGTGTTTTGGGGAGAGCCACGTCGCCACTTCCAGTTGCATAGCATGCAAACTTTCCGAATCCCTTGAGAATGTTGCCCTTCTGATCCGAAATTTCGATCCTAGAGGCTCCGTCAATCACGTGAGCATTACTGTAGATCCATTGGATGTCTCCATCTGTTGCAAGGAATGCGGTACCAGCGGAGAACGGCTTTCCGTCTTTACCATATGATGTAACAAAGAATGTGCAGGCGAGCGCTTCTTCGATGTTTTCAGGAGGTCTAGCTATTAGTGCTGAATTGGATATGAAAACAATCGAGATGCATATTGCGAAAAAATTGTTAGGCATAATTTAAGCTGACTCATTTTAGGAAAAATGGTCAAGCGATAATCTTTTCGGTAGCTGAATATGTTGACAGCTGTGGCTCTCACCTATTTAAGGGATTGGCGATTGAAAATCACAAATTTCCTCCCAGCTATGCCGTATTTGCTGTTTAGCAGGCAGTGGAGACACCGCTTTAACTTAAAGGTATGGAGCTACACAAACTTCTTAGCCTTCCGCTTCGATCGCCTTCACATCGATCCTTGGGAAAACCGGGGAGGGTTTTTCGATCTCGTGGCCAGAGGGGATGAGTCCCCATTTTAGGTCGTCGAGCTTGAGGTCGGTGAGGGAGGGGAGTTTGAGCTGGGCGGCGAGTTTCGCGGAAGCATCCGGGAGGATGGGGGAGAGCAGGACGGCGCAATGGGCGACGGACTCGGCGAGGTGGTGGAGCACGGTGGCGAGACGATCCTTGTTTTCCAGGTTCTTGTTCAGCTCCCAAGGCTTCATGCGCTCGGCGAACTGGTTGCAGTGCACGACGTGGCGGTTGAGGGCTTCGAGGCCCATGGAGACCTCGTGGTTGTCCATGGCCTTGCGGTAGGCGGCGGTGCAGTCGATGAGGGATTGCTGGAGGGCGGTATCGTCATCGGTGAGCGGGCCGCCGGGGGAGATGATGCCATCAGTGAAGCGTGCGCTCATGTTCAGCGCGCGGTTGCAGAGGTTGCCGAGTTCGTTGGCGAGTTCGGTATTGAAAAGCATGACGAGGCGCTCGACGTCGAAGTTCGCGTCTTTGCCCGTGTGGATGTCGCGGACGAGATAGTAGCGCAGGGCGTCGACGCCGAAGGTATCTGCGAGATCGACGGGATCGACGATGTTGCCGAGGGATTTGGACATCTTTTCGCCGGAGCGGTTCCACCATCCGTGGACGAGGAGTTGTGGCATTTTCTCATCGGTGAAGCCGATGGCGCGGAGCATGGCGAGCCAGTAGATGCCGTGGGCGGGGACGAGGATGTCCTTGCCGATGATGTGCACGGGACGGTCGGTCCAGATGCTCTCGAACTCGGGGAGCGTGTCATCCGGAGTGTATCCGACGAAGGAGGTGTAGTTGATGAGCGCGTCGAACCAGACGTAGGTGACGAAGTCTTTGTCGAAGGGCAGCTCGATGCCCCAGGTGAGTCGATCCTTCGGGCGGGAGATGCAGAGATCGGCGCCGGTGTTTTTCTCTAGGGCGTTGATGAGCTCGGATTTGCGGAAGGCGGGGAGGATGGTGTCGTCGGATTTTTCGAGAAACTCACGCAGCCACGGGGTGTGCTCGGAGAGTTTGAAGTAGTAATTTTCCTCTTCGATCTCGGTGACCTCGCCCCACTCGGGACCGAATTCGCCGGCTTCGTTGCGGTCGCGGTCGGTGAGGAACTGCTCTTGGCGGACGGAGTAGAAGCCCTTGTAGGATTTCTTGTAAATCTGATCCTTGGCGTGGAGGTCGGCGAGGATGGACTGCACGCAGGTGATGTGGCGGGCATCGGTGGTTTCCGCCCAACCATCGTATTCGACGCCGATCTTTTCCCAGAGAGAGGAGAAACGGGCGGTGACGGTTTTCACGTATTCCGCAGGGGAAACGCCTTCCTTCTCGGCGGTCTGCTGGACCTTCTGCCCGTGTTGATCGACTCCGGTGAGGAAAAAGACCTCTTCGCCGGCAAGGCGGCGGTAACGGGCGATGACGTCGGCGAGGACTTTTTCGTAGGCGTGGCCGATGTGGGGTGAACCGTTGGTGTAGTCGATGGCGGTGGTGAGGAAAAACATGCTGATAAAATTCTAAATCTTAAATTCTAAATCCGAAACGGAAGAGGGGCTATTCGCGGACGACCTTCCCTCCGATGGAGAGGATGGTGGCGTTTTGTTTGGCGGCTTCTGCTCCAGGGATATCTCCGAGGCGGACGTAGATTTGGGAGAGGGCGGTCCAAGCGAGGAGGTCGTTTGGCTGGAGGGAAGTGGCTTGGAGCGAGGCTCCGAGAGCTTCCTTGAGGTGATCGGTTTTCAGGAGCGCCATGGAAAGGGCGTGCCAGGAATCGAAGTGTGTGGGGTCGAGCTCCACGCATTTGCGGTAGAGGGCGGCAGCTTCGTCGAGCTCACCGAGGGCGAGGTGGCCGGAGGCGTCGTCGAAGAGGTCTTGGATGGCTTCGCTCAAAACTTTAAATTCCAAACTTTAAACTTCAAGGAAGAGGCTGCGGACAGAAATCCGCGATCCCTGCCTTGCTACTGGCGGTAGAGGGGCTGGATGTCGGCGGCCTCGGCTTTGGCGGAGAGCCATGCGGTGAAGGCGGCGATCTCGTTTTGCGCAGTGGCGTTCTCGACGGCTGCCTCGATATCGGTGGCGTCGGTCTTTACGATTTCGCGAGTCTCGACATGGACGATGAAGGCGCGGTCGGATTCGATAACCGGCTCGGCGATGTCCCCTGGGGTGACGTATTTCGCGACGTCGAAGAGGTTGGCTGGGATCTTCGTGGTATCGGGCTGGTAACCGGCGGAGACCTCGGTGAGGTTTAGTGCTTCGTTGATGAGGCCTGCGGCTTTTGCGGCTTCGGCGAAGGTCTTTCCTTCCTCCAGGGAGACCTTGATTTTCGCGATGGCATCTTCGGCAGCTTGCTTGAGGGCGGCATCTGCCTTCTCGGCGATGAGGCGGGCGCGTGCTTCGTCGCGTGCTTCTTCGAATGTCTGAGTGCGGACAGGAACGGATTCATCGAGGCGTGCGATGAGCCATTGGTTCTCGCCGATGGCGATGGCCGGGGAAATTTTCGAGAAAGGATCCGAGGTGACTTGCATACGGAAGAGCTCGTTGGCTGCGGTGCCTTGGGCGCTGGAAGAGCGGAGGGCGGTGCGGAGTTCTTCGGGGACATTGCTGAGGGAGAAGAGTTCGGTGGTTTTGAGTTCCCAGCCGTCTTTTTCCGCGAGTTTCTCGAAGGTCAGGTCCTTGTTTTCCTCAAGTTGGAAGAGGAAGTCGTCGACCTTCTCGTCGGTGGCGAGCTGTGCGGTGCGGCGTGCTTCGGCAGTGGCGGCTTCCAGTTCGGCCTTTTTGGTTTCGTATTCCGCCTTGGCTTCGTCGCTGGCATCAGCAGCAGGTGCGGGGAGGGCCTCTGGCTCTTCAGTGGCTTCAGGGGTGGCGATGAGGTAGGTGAAGCGGCGTTGTTCCTCGGACTTGAAGGCGTCTTGGATGGTTTCCCAGTAGAGTTTGATTTCCTCAGCGGAAGGATCGATCTCCGCCTCGATCGGATCGATGTCGATGCGGACGACATTGGTGCGGACGCTCTGACCTTCGAGCGCTTGATCTTTAGCGATGATTTCGCGGTTTCCGTAGAGTCCGGAGCCGAGGATTTCGGCGATCTTGCGCTGGGCGATAACATCGGAGGCGAGTTCGCGCACGTCGTTTTCGGTCAGGCCGAGGCGGCCGATGCCTTTTTCGATGAAGTTGCGGTATTGTTCTTGGGAGAACGCGCCGTCGGGGCCGGTGAAGGCGCGCATCTGGCGGATGAACGTATCGATCTGTTCATCGGAAGGGTAGATGCCGAATTCCGTTTTTGCGGAGCGGAGGAGCATGCGGCTGGTGAAGAAGTTTTCACGCATCTGCTGTTCTGAATCCGCGTTTCCGCTGAGGGAAAGCAAAAAGGTATAGAGGCTGAAGTCTCCCGTCTGCATGAGTGACTGGGTCAGCTCGAAAGAAGAATCGCCGAGGGTGCGGAACTCCTTGTCGGTGTAATTGCGGCCGGCGACCTTGATGTAGGGTTGTCCGCCGCCCGAAGCGCGCATGGTGCTGGTGTCCATAAATAGGAAACCGATGATGACAAGGATGAAGAGGACGATGATGAGTCCGGTGTATTTACGAAGATTTTCGATCATGGCGCGATGGCTGGGCGGGAGAGTTAAGCGGGAAAAATGAAACTTTAAACCCTAAACTTCATAGGTCTGTACCGGGCAAATTCGGAAGGTATGGGAGAGTGATGGTGAGAGATGCGACTTGCGGAATGCGGGTGGAGGCGGTTGTCTTGGGGATGAATTTGCGGTGGCTGAATGCTTTTTTGTGGGGGAACTCCGTTGCGCTGGCTTGGATGTGGGGTCTGGGGCTGTTTTTCAGCGTGCAGATCACCTTCATGTTCGGGTTGCAGGGATTACTGATGTTTGCCATCCCGAATGCGTTCGGATTGGCGCTTTTCGGCTGGTTGACACAGATCGTGGCAAAGCGCCACCCGGGTGGAAATGAGTCGCTGGCGAAGTTTTTCGAGAAGTTCTCAAAGCCATTCCGCCTGATTTTCTACATCTACCAGATCGTGGCGCTGTCTCTGACGGTGTTTGCATTGGTGAAATACCTTTTCGTGCCGCTGCTGGGGACGATGGAAGGATTTGACGGCAAAGCGGTTGTGGCTCTCGCGGTGACCATGTCCGTTTTTGTCCTGCTGGCGGTGGGATGTCTTTTCGGAGAGGAATTCGGCATTCGGAAAATCAAGGTCGGGCATGCTCTGCTGGGTTCGCTGCTGGTGATCTGCATCGCGACTGTGCTGGTTTCGCTGGCTCCTTCCGGAATCGGAAGCGGGATCAACGGCATGGGTGAGGAGAACGGTTATACCCAAAACCGCTTCTGGGGACTCGCAGTGCCGCTTGTAGTCGGCCTGCTGGTGGGGCCTTGGCTCGATCTCCAGCACTGGCAGCGTGCGATACAGATTCATCGCGAAAATACCTCGATTCGTCTGAGTTACGTTTTCGGCGGATTGATTTTCTTCTGTCTGCTTCTCTTCCACGGCTACGTGGCGATGTGGGTGATGGGCAACGCGGCCCAAAGCTTTGAATTCGCCACCTCGAAATTGGATAGTCTGGTCTATGGGCATGACATCATCGTGCAGCATTTCTCGGGAGGATTTTTCGGCAGTTCTTGGATCCCGGTGGCCTACTTCGGCTTTCTCGTGATCTGCATCCTCACAACCCTCGACAGCGGATATGTCTCGATTAAGTGGTTCTTGGAAAAGAACGTGGAGAAGAGCGAGAACATGCTGATTTCAATTGTTCCGAAGCAAATCATCACTTCGCCGATCCCGACTTTTGTCCTCGTGGCGGTCATTACACTTGTCGGCTATTTCGCGAAATTCGAGCTGGAGTATTTTATGGTGTTCTTTGCGTCGTTTTTTGTGGGTTATGCCGCATTGGCGATCGCGCGTTGCTTCGTCCCAAACTCGCAGCAATCCCTCCCGCAGATCCGCATGTTCTCCATGGCCTGCCTCTGCCTCGTGGTTTTTGCCTTCGGCTACATGGTCGATCAAAACGCGCTGATGTATATCGGTTCACTACTTCCGCTGGTCTATGTTGTTTGGTTGGTGACGACCACGGATTTGCTGCGTCTCGTCACGGAAAAAGCCGATGAGGTGATGCATGCCGCTGCAGAAATTCCTGCGATCAAGGCGATCGCAAAACCTGAGCAACCCGCCCCGAAATCCGAGGTCACCGCCCCTGAGGAAGGCTATGATCACAATGTAGCCGGGCACTTCGAGGGGAAATGGTTCGTCTACTCGATGATCGCGACCTACCAGGACACGAATTCTGTGGGGAATGTTTATTTCGGGATGTATCCGCTCTACGTCGGGAAAACACGTGAGCTTTTCTTCAATGCGGCGATGCCGGATTTCGACCTGAAGACCACAAAGTTCTACATCCTCACGCGCTCCTTCGAGCACAAGTTCGTGAGGGAGACGCGGGAGTTCGATACGATCACGGTGAAGATCAAGGTGAAGGAAGCGAACCGTAAATTCTGTACACTCGAGCACCAGATCTTCGGTTCGGAAGGGCAGCTCCTCGGCAAAGGTCAGCAAAGCCTGCTTTTCGTTTCCTCCAAGGATTACGGCCTACTGGACATCCCGTCTGAGGTCTACTCGTCCTTCATCAAATACATGTAGGCGAAAACCGGAGCAGGGGAGCGGTTCTGTTATTCAGACTTTTGCCAGTCCGGTTTGTTCGCATAGGCCCAGCGGTAGTATTCCACTCGCTTTAGGCCGCTGGCTGAGGACTGGTCGAGGAAGACCTTGGTTGCAGGATGCATTTGGAGAATCGAAGCCGGGTGCATTGAAGTGATTGGCCCCTCGATGGCTCCTGTGACCGCCTCGGCTTTATTTTTACCAAAGGCCAACAGTAGGTTCTGGCGGACTTCCATGATCGTGCCGATGCCCATGGTGATAACGTGTTTCGGTACCTCTGCTTTGCTTCCGAAGAAACGTGCGTTGTCTCTACAGGTGTGCTCGGTGAGCGTTTTGATCCGTGTCCTTGAGGCGAGCGAAGAGGTAGGTTCGTTGAATCCGATGTGACCGTCCGTGCCAATGCCAAGTATCTGGAGATCAATCCCGCCGACCTCCTTAATGCATCTCTCATAGTCGCTGCAGAATGCTGGGATGTCCGCCGCGTTCCCGTCGGGGATATGGACGTTGTTGCGATTGATGTTGATGTGTTTGAAAAGGTTCTCCCACATGAACGTGTGATAGGTCTGCGGGTGATCGCGGGGTAGGCCGATATATTCATCGAGGTTGAAGGTGGTCGCCTTGCTCCAGTCGAGATCCATAGCCACCAACCTTCTGTAGAGGTGTAGGGGGGTGCTGCCAGTTGCGAGCCCGAGCACAGCATCGGGTTTATCGCGCAGGAGCCGTGCGATGATTTCGGCGGCCAGATCGGAGGCGCTTTCAGGGGTGGGTTGGATGATGATTTCCATCAGTTTTTTCCGAGTTGTTTAGAGTCTTCGCCAATTTCCACACTTTTCGATATGAAAATGAACGGCAAGAGTCAAATTCAAGGCTGCATTACAGGATGCCATATACCCCCCCAATATTTCCCTGAGCAAAAATCAACCCTACTTCCGACATGAGCCGACCGAAAGCCATCGCCATAGCAGCGCATCCCGATGACATCGAACTCAAGATGGCTGGCACTTTGTTGCGGCTTAAGGAGAAAGGATGGGATATCCATTATTGCAATCTCGCGACAGGCCAAGGCGGGAGTTTGGAATACGATGCTGAGAAAACCGCTTCTGTGAGGCGCAGCGAAGCGCAGAAGGCTGCGGAAATTTTAGGTGCCACCTGGCATCCACCGATCACCGACGATTTCGGGATTTTCTACAACCGCAAGCAACTCCGTGAAGTCGCGGCACTCATTCGTGAAGTCCGTCCGTCCATCGTGCTGACCCATCCCGGAGAGGATTACATGGAGGATCACATCAATGCCGGACGACTTACCGTCAGCGCCGTCTTCGCCCGCGGGATTCCGAATTTCGAGACCGATCCGCCGCGCCCTGCCTATTTCGATGACGTCACGGTTTACCACTGCATGCCACACGGTGGGCGGAACCGCATCCGTCAGCGCGTGATGCCCGGGGCATGGGTCGATACTACGGATGTCCACGCAACCGTCCGCGAGGCTCTCGCTGCTCACAAGAGCCAGCGGAGTTGGTTAGATTCCAGCCAAGGGATGGACGATTACCTCGTCTCAATGGATGATCATGCAGAAGCGATGGGTGGGCTTTCGGGGAAATTTTTCAAGGCGGAGGGGTGGTGGCGGCATCTCCATCTTGGATTCTCAGCTTCCGATTCCGACCCGCTCGCCGAGGCTCTAGGAGACCGCTATTGGGTGAATCAGGAGTATGAGGAGAGAATCGAGCGGCCTGCCCCTCCCGCTACGTGAAATACCGAAAAATCCGAGGCGGCGATTATGCGCGATGAATCTGGGAGGTTTTCAGCCACCACGCATTCGAGGGACGCCCGATGGAATTTCATCGGGCAATACGTGACAAGACGGGGGGAGAAAATCATGATTCATACATGTTAACCCAAATCCATCTTGAGCGCTGGGCGGATGTGCTCGTCAGCCATGCCACCAATATCAAGCCGGGAAACGTGGTGCGCATCACGGCTCAACCGGCAGCTGAAGTGTTGCTGGAGGCGGTGTATCGCCAGGTTCTGGAGGCGGGTGGATTTCCGATCGTGAATTGCCGGCCGGAATTTCTCACCGAAGCATTTTTCGAACTCGCCAGCCCGGCGCAGCTCGACTGGGTAAATCCATTTGCGATGCAGGAAATAGAAACGGTGGATGCAATCATCAACATCGCCGCCAGCTCTAACCTGCGAGCGTTGGACAAATTTGATCCCGCAATCACCCAGCGCGCGGCGCGTGCGAACAAGGCGAACCGCGAGTTATTTTTCCAACGTGCTGCGGTGGCGGACGACCCGGGCATTTCCTCGGATCTCAAACCGCTACTGTGGACTACGACGCTGTTCCCCACTGAGGCTTACGCCCAAGACGCGGGAATGAGTTTGCGCGATTACAGCCAATTCGTCATCCGTGCCTGTCGGCTCGACCACGAGGATCCAGTGGAGTTCTGGCGTAGCTTGGATCGCTGGCAAAGCCAGTTGGCCGAGAAACTGATGGCCGGAAGCGAGCTGCATTTTCACACTCCGGCAGGCACCGATCTGACGGTCAACACCACCGGAATGCGTTGGCTCTCGAGCCCCGGGCGAAAGAACTTTCCAGACGGTGAGGTGTATTCCGGTCCCAATCTGAATGCGGACAACGGCGGGGCAGAAGGCGTGGTGGTATTCGACAAACGTTGCGTCTATCAGGGCCATGCGGTGCGCAACGCCCGCATCGTCATGGAGCGCGGGCGGGCGACAAAAGTTTCTGCGGACGAAGGCGAGGCTTTCCTCATTTCCATGCTCGATCAGGACCAGGGAGCCCGCCGCATCGGCGAAGTGGCATTCGGGACCAATCGCGCAGTTTCACGGCCGACCGGGCAGATTCTCTATGATGAGAAAATGGGCGGCTCATTCCATCTCGCCTTTGGTGCGGGCTATCCGGAAACTGGCAACACCAATAAAAGCGCCTTGCACTGGGATCTGATCGCCGGACTCGCTGAAGGCTCCCGAGTCACGCTGGATGGCAAACCCTTCTGCATCGACGGCCGCTTCGTGGACATGCCACCCGAAGTGAGTTGGGAGTGAAGCTAGGCAATTGCCAAGCTCGCCATGAGCTAGCAAAATAACAGTAGGGCCGGTGGGACTTGAACCCACGACCAAAGGATTATGAGTCCCCTGCTCTAACCACTGAGCTACAGCCCCTTTGAGGCGGCGAGATTGGACTCATGGGGCGGGTCGGTGCAAGTGAAAGGTTTGCCGGAGGTGGTTTCCGGTGGCATGCTTCGCGCTATCTCCGGTTGCTTTTGCAAGGCTTATGGAAAATCCCGATACTTCCCTGATCAATGACGACCTCGCGCCGGTGGCAGAGGAGAGACGCACGTGGACGAAGTGGAACATTGCCGCGCTGTGGGTGGGAATGGCGGTCTGCATCCCAACTTATACCATGGCCAGTGGGTTAATCGGGTCCGGTATGACTTGGTGGCAGGCACTGTTGACGGTTTTCTTGGGAAACCTGATCGTGCTGATCCCAATGACGCTCAACGCCCATCCGGGTACACGCTACGGGATTCCGTTTCCGGTGCTGCTGCGGGCGAGTTTTGGGACACGTGGGGCCAACATCGCGGCTGTTCTGCGGGGAGTGGTGGCGTGCGGGTGGTTCGGCATTCAGACATGGATCGGCGGCGCGGCGATCTACTCGACTCTCGCGATGCTGACGGGGTTCGAAACGGGTGGGGAGCCGCTGGGTTTCTTGGGGATCACGGCAGGGCAATTTGGGGCGTTCCTATTTTTCTGGGCGATCAACGTGGTCTTCATCTGGCGTGGGATGGAGTCGATCAAATGGCTCGAGTTATTCAGTGCGCCGTTCCTGTTGATCGTGGGGATCTCGCTTCTGATCTGGGCGGTGACGAAAGCGAACGGGCTAGGCCCGGTGTTTTCCAAGCCATCGGGTTTCGAAACCAACGGGGCGTTCTGGGTGGCGTTCGGTGCGGGACTGACGGCGATGGTCGGCTTTTGGTCCACGCTCTCGCTCAACATTCCGGATTTTTCCCGCTTCGCGAAATCGCAGAAGGATCAGATTGTGGGGCAGTTCATCGGGCTGCCGCCTTCCATGACGTTTTATTCTTTCATCGGGATCGTGGTGACGAGTGCGACCGTGGTGATCTTCGGCGAGGCGATCTGGGATCCGGTGGAGGTGATCAATCGCATTGGCAACAAGACCGCCGCCTGCATTGCGCTGATCGCCCTAGCCATTGCGACGCTGTCCACCAACATCGCGGCGAACGTGGTCTCGCCAGCGAATGATTTTTCCAACCTCGCTCCGCGGTTCATTTCCTTCCGCACCGGTGGGCTCATCACGGCGGTGATCGGGATATTCATGATGCCCTGGAAGCTGCTGGCAGATCCGAACGGTTACATTTTTACCTGGCTGATCGGCTACGGCGGATTGCTGGGGCCGATCGCTGGGATCATGATCGCAGATTATTTCGTTTTCAGGAAAAAGCACCTGGAGGTGAAGGAGCTCTACCGCGCGGAAGGCATCTACCGCTATTCCGGTGGCTTCAGTATAGGTGGGTTGGGTGCGCTGGCGCTTGCGGTTTTACCGAACCTACCGGGTTTCCTGGGACAGATTGGAGCCGCTGAAGTCCCGGGATTTTTCACAGCCATCTACCCACAGGCATGGTTCACCGGCTTCGCGTTGGCATTTGGGCTCTATCTGTTGTTCCGGAAAATATCACCCGTGCCCGTAACTCTCTAACAGCTTAAATCCGATGTCAGCGTTAGTGTCGCCATCACGATCACTGACGTATTAAGGAGTGTTTGCTCTAGCTGCGTGTACCTCCAATCGCTTCGTCTCATACATCCACAAAAAAGGGGAGCTTTGCTTCTGGGATTTTCTGTAGTTAAGGAAATCTAACTATAAATAATCTCAAAGTTTTTCGTTTCCCCCACGCAGATTTACCAATAGAGTGTCAGCATCGTCCGCTCAAAATGGCGAGGTATTTCACCGTCCATTTCCAGTGCGCTTTGAAACGCATGAAAAACGCAACCACAACGATTGGGATTCTGTTGGCTTGGATTGGCTTGTTCACGGAAGCCGGTTTTGCACAAACATCCGTCGCTGATGGTATTGCGGATTGGACTGCTTTGACGGAAACCAGCATTGCCTATCCGGGCGCAGCTTTTGGGAGTATAGCATTCCCGAATTCCGGAATTTCCACCTACACCTTTTCTTTCAACAACGAATGGCTGGTTGCGGAGGGACGACAAGTTGATGCTCAATGGGCTGGGGCCGTGGCGGCATCGATAAAGTCCAATGCCACCTCTCCGGCTACTTTCTCCCAGTCCTCGGGTTCTCGGCTGACCGAGGGCAACGATTTTAATCCCGGGGTCTTTCCAACGAACTCGGGAATGTATTATGAAACGATCGGTCGGGGTAATTTTACTTATGGCTACGGAGGATCGGGCGGCACGTCGGATTGGACAATGCATTTGGATTTTTCCGGTTTGAGTCAAGGTTGGCTGCCCGCCGGAACCTTGTTGTCCTTCATCGATGTCGGGGACGGTATCTATGAAACCCTAATGCTTTCCGGAACTTTGGTGGGTGGCGGAAGCGGCGAGTGGATGGAGGAGATCGACTATTCGGTGTTATCTGGAGCCAAGGATCAGCAAACGCCCTATTACGCCGGATCTAGTACCTACACCGTCGGAATGGCTCCGGCTGGGCCCGTCCTGGCGACAAAATCAGCCGAATACGTGCTAATGAGAACGACAGTAAACCTGACTGATCTGACTGTTACAGGAACCCAAGGCTCAGGCAGCGGTACTTACGGGATGAAAATCATGGCCCCGATTCCCGAGCCTGCCATCGTATGGTTATTTTCAGTGGCATTGTCAGGATGGTGCGTCCGTCGCAAGCGGTAGGGCTGAGTGAATTCATGATGGAACAGGCACTCGCGGAGATCTGATTATTCTACGAGAGAATTGTCCGGATTGGGTAGGGGAGCGGGCTCGAGGTGGTCGTGATTGTGGGCACTACCGGGATCACCTTCGCCGGTGATCGGATTGTGATCTTTTTCCGTATGCTTCGGCCAAGCGAGGTAGATGACGACGCCAGCGAAAATGAGTAGCGCAATGAGTTTGTAGGGGTTTTTCATTGGCGCATTTTTCTGAGTGTTAGAGTGGATACTCGCCGTCGTCGTCCACGCCGACCCAGCCGAGGCGTGCGAACGCGCGGTTAATGCAGAGGAGGAACTCACCGTCTTCCTCGCCTTCTGCGTGCTCGACGGTGGCGGTCGAGGTGAGGCCGCGATTCGACTCGATGCTGATCACGGATTTGTATCCATCGAGATAGATCCAGTCGCCCCATGCCTTGGATTCGAGGCGTGGCTCGAAGTGTTCTTTTTTCAGAGAGGCCAGCACTTCGTTGAGTGTGCTGGGTTCGGCGGATTCGGGGATTCGAAGTAGTGTTTCCATCAGGGGGTAGCGTTCCCGTGTAGCTTAGACTTCGGGCTTTGATGGGTCTAGGAGGAAGTGAGATTCAACGGCATATGGGCATCGTTTTCTTGATCATATTGCTTGTGGCCATGGGTGCTGGGGCCTCTTACGCTGCACGCCAGAGATGAGAAATTTTGTATTTTTCCACACGCTGCTGGCTGCCGTTATTCTTTTGACGGGGGCATCTGCGGAGCCGCGGAATATCGTCATCCTGTATGCGGATGACTGGCGATTTGATACGCTCGGCATCGCGGGAAATCCCGTGGTGAAAACGCCGAACCTCGATGCACTGGCGGAAGATGGTTTCCGATTCACTCATGCCTGCGTCACGACGGCCATTTGCGGGGTGAGTCGGGCGAGCCTTTTCACGGGGCAATGGATGTCGCGCCACGGGAACCACGGGTTCAAGGCTTTCAAAACCCCGTGGGAGGAAACGTATCCTGGATTGCTGCGAACTGACGGTTATTTCACCGGTCATGTGGGGAAATGGCACAACGGGAAGTTTCCTGAGAAGCACTTTGATTTCGGTCGGGCATATTCGGGTAAGCATTGGATTGAGCAAGAGGATGGAACGAGGATTCACGTGACGAAAAAGAACGAGTGCGATGCGTTAGATTTCCTAAAGGACCGGCCCGATGAGGGGCCTTTCGTGCTGACTTTGGCATTCTTTGCGACACATGCGGAAGATGGTAATCCGAAGCAGTTTCTGCCGCAGCCTGAAAGCATGTCGTTGTATGAGGATGTGAAGATTCCAGTGCCGAAGACGGCAACGGAGGAGGCGTTCCGCAAGCTCCCGGACTTCCTTGCGACCGAGAAAAACGAGGGTCGCCGGCGCTGGCACTGGCGCTTCGATACGCCGGAGAAATACCAGACGATGATGAAAAATTATTACCGACTCGCCACCGAGGTGGATGCGACCTGCGGCAGGATCATCGCGGAGCTGAAGGAGCAGGGACTGTATGATAATACTCTGATCATTTTCACCGGCGACAACGGCTATTACCACGGCGAGCACGGGCTGGCGGACAAATGGTATCCGCATGAGGAGAGCATCCGCGTGCCACTGATCATCCGAGATCCAGACATGCCGGATGAAATGCGCGGCAAGACCGATGACCGCTTGGTGCTCAACGTCGATCTCGCTCCGACGATTCTCGCCGCCGCAGGCATCGATGCACCGTCGACCATGCAGGGGCGGGATCTGGCACCGATCTATCAGAGAGGTGATGCCGGCGGATGGCGGACGGATTTTTTTTATGAGCACCCGATGCACCTGAATAAGGAAACCATCCCTGCCTCCGAGGCGCTGGTGACCAAAGCTTGGAAATACTTCTACTGGCCGGATTTTGAGCGGGAGCAACTGTTCCATGTCGCCGAAGATCCTTTTGAGGAAACCGATGTGATCGCCACTCCGGAGTATTCCGGAGTGCTCGCGGAGATGCGAAAGCGCTTCGAAGTGCTCAAAAAACAGGCGCATTAAGCCGTTATTTCATCTTCCTATGCGGCACGGAACCCGCTAAGTGTCATCAATGACCGGACTCCTTGGGATCGCCGTACTCCTAGGAGTGGCCTACGCATTATGTGACAATCGCAAGGCAATCCGTTGGAGGACGGTGGGTGCCGCGTTAGCGATCCAAATCAGTATTGGTTTCATTGTGTTTGCGGTTCCGGCCGGGCGCGAGGCTCTGCTGTGGTTGAGCAACGGGGTGACCAACGCAATCGGTGCGGGTAAGGTGGGGGTGGATTTTCTTTTCGGCCCTCTGGCGCGGGACGGCGGTGATTTCGAGGGAGCAAATTTCGTTTTTGCCCTTCGCGTCCTTCCGATGATCATTTTCTTCTCATCGCTGATTGCGGTGCTCTATCACCTCAAGGTGATGGCGATTGTCATTAAAGTGCTGGGTGGAGGTTTGAAAAAACTGCTGGGAACCAGCCGGACGGAATCGCTTTCCGCCGCGGCAAACATTTTCGTGGGGCAGACAGAGGCTCCGCTGGTGGTGAAGCCTTACATTTCCCGGATGACCTCTTCGGAGCTCTTTGCGGTGATGGTCGGTGGGTTGGCGAGTGTGGCGGGATCAATCCTTGCCGGCTATGTCGCGCTGGGGGTGGATATCAAGTATCTCCTCGCGGCGTGTTTCATGGCGGCTCCCGGCGGATTGCTCTACGCGAAGATGATGAAGCCGGAAACGGAAGTGCCGGAGGAGAGGGAGCTTGGCTTTGCGGAAGGTGATGACAAGCCGGCCAACGCGGTGGATGCCGCCGCCGTCGGAGCTTCCACAGGACTGATGCTGGCACTGAATGTCGGTGCCATGTTGCTGGCGTTCATCGGATTGATCGCGTTGTTCAACGTGATGATCGGTGGGGTGGGCGGTTGGTTCGGTCATGGCGAGTTAAGCCTGCAGTTGATCCTCGGATGGTGCTTTGCACCGGTTGCCTGGTTGATCGGCATGCCATGGCAGGACGCGGTGGAGGGAGGCCGGCTTATCGGCCAGAAGCTCATCCTCAACGAATTTGTCGCCTACGTGGACTACATCGGCATACGGGATGAGCTGTCTACTAAAGCAAGCGCCATCGGAGCGGTTGCCCTATGCGGTTTTGCGAACCTTTCCTCCATCGGCATCCTGCTCGGCGGCCTCGGCGGTATGGCTCCGAACCGCCGCTCCGAGATCGCGAAACTGGGCTTCAAGGCGGTGGTTGCCGGGACATTCTCCAACCTCACCAGCGCCGCGATCGTGGGTTTGTTTGTGATGTGAATTCAGGGTGCCTGACCGGGAACGCGTAAGCCGAAGCGTATCGCGAGAAGGCGTATGCCTGCGGTGATCACGGTGGTGATCGGGATATTGTAGCGCGGCTGCAGGCCGAACCAATCGCCTGCCAGATAGATGAAGCCGCCGATTAACGCAGCGGTCGCGTAGATTTCCCTGCGGAAAATCAGCGGAACTTCAGCGCGGAGTAGATCACGCAGGACACCGCCGAAGGTGGCGGTCACCAATCCCATGCCAACGCATGCCCAAGGCGCGAGTCCGTGGTTCTGGGCGACCTGGATGCCGATGCATACGAAAAATCCCAGGCCGATCGCGTCGAAGAAAGAAACGGCGCGCTTCCACTTTTCCCACCACGGCTCCGCGAAGAACGAGGCAACGGTGGCCGTCGCAGCGAGAGAGATATACGCGGGATCGAGCAGAATCGGTGGAGGAGTGGCGCCGATGAGCATGCTGCGGAGCGTGCCGCCGCCCATAGAGGTCACCAAGGCGATCATGAACATCCCGAAGATATCCATCTCGTTTTTCCGCCCGGCGATGGCGCCCGATACGGCGAAGAAAAAGACACCACTGAGATCGAAAGCATAGAGGAAGGGATTCATGGGCGTGGCTCCCTTTCGTGGTTGATCACTTTCGGGACTTCGGGAGCGAGTAACTTCGCCCATTTCCTGTCGTAGCCATGCACGGTTTTGGTGGTTTTGCCCTCGCGATCCTCAAGAGCGAGGCCTTCGTTCGCCCATGCGAAAATGCCACCATAGAGATTGCGCACATGGGTGTATCCAGCAGCCTTGAGCTTTTCTCCGATCTTTTCGCTGCGGTAACCCACCGAGCAATAGACGATGATGGAAGAGTCCTTTTCGATCTTCGGGAGGTTCTGTGCCTCGAAATTTTTGAAGCCAACCCAATACGCTCCGGGCAGGTGGCTGACCTGGTATTCCTCCGGCTGGCGTGTGTCGAGAAGCACTGGCTTTCTGTCCGCCTTGATTTCGGAGGCGAGATCCTCGGTTCCGATCAGGGGGATGCTGCGTAAGATCAGCTTGTCCACCTCGTCAGTGAGTGGGGAGGCGTTTGCGCAGAAAATCGCGGCTAGCGAGAATAGCAGGAGGAAAAATTTCATTCGGCGAGGAGTTCGAAGGGGACTTCCGCCAAGGGCGCACCGTTTGCAAGAAGTTCCACGCGGTGAAGCCCCGGATAGAGGGCGCGGATGGTGGTTTTTCTAAGGGGATGCTTTTTGGAAATGTCCAATGTGCGCGCGGCAGGGAGGGTCAGGGTTGTCCATTTGAAGACTTTCCGTGAGTGACTGCCGTTTTTCCGGAGGAAATGAATGGCGAAGTCGATGAGCAGTTTTTGGTCGGCCTTACTCTTGGAGGAAAGGGTCAGTGACATTTCCAAAAGGCTGCCGATGTGGATGATTTCGCGTCCGATGGAAAATTCCGCCGCCGTTTTCTCCAAAGGCGCAAAGCCGAGCAGCCCGAGCGCACCGGGGTGACCGTTTTTGATCAATGTCCGCAGAGCGTGGCGAATCAAGCGATCCAGTTCACGGCTCTCCCCGGTTCGCTTCCATTCCGCGCACTTCGCGACCACGAGATCTGGATGATCCTTGGCGATGTCGTTGAGGCTGTTGGCGACCGAGCGGCGGACGTAGAGTTCGGGATCGTCGCGGAGTGCATCAAGGATCGGCCAGAGCGGGGAGGGGTCTTTGACCAGATCGTTCAGGCGCTGCCCCCATGGCAGACGTGGGCGGGAGCCTTCGGAACACCAGCGGCGGACGTGGGGGTTGGGATCGGCGGTGAGCTTGAGAAGATCGCGATAAATCTTTTCCGGATAGGCCACGGCGAAGGGCCGCACCGCAAACTCCGAGGTGAAACGCATGGTGATTTCGCGCAGCGCAGCCATTGACTGTGGGTAGTGAGGCAGGCCGTGTTCGCTGATGAAATGAGCGACCGGCCACTGGATCCAGCTGGATTTGAGGTCATCGCAGCCCACCATTGGTGCCGGCAAACTGCGGACAAGGATCTCGATGGCTGAGGGGATGTGCTCCGGCAGGGTGACAGCCAAAGCTTTGGAAAATTGCCGGACCCGTGGGGACATTTCGAGCGAATCGAGGTCTTGCGTCGCCAGTTTCAGGAAGCGTTTCCGGTCAAATTCCTGCCACGCACCCTGCACTTGTTCCGCCAGCTCTTCAGCTGCCCGCTGATCGAACACATCCTTAAAGTCTTTCGATTCCTCCGCCATCCCGGCTGTTTTAGATTTTTGAGGCGCCGGGGACAAAGGGAATCGGTTTGTATGTCTACGGAAAATCCTTGCATTCCGGCTCTTTCCCCGCTTCATTCCGCCCACTTAGGACGGCTTGGCGATGAACGCTGAGCCCATCCCTTATACAAAATGAGCGTAAAAGCAGAAAAACAAGAAATCGACCTCAAGTCGTATCAGGCACACGAAGGAGACACCGGCAGCGCACCTTACCAGGTCGCATTGCTCACCAAGCGTATCTTCGAACTCACCGAGCATCTCCTCATCCACAAGAAGGATTTCTCATCCCGCCGCGGACTCCTGAAAATGGTTTCCCAGCGCCGCAAGCTCCTTGATTACGTCAAGGGCAAGAGCGATGAGAACTACCAGAAGCTCATCGGAGACCTCGGACTCCGCCGCTAAACAAAACCAATTTCGCGATACGCAGCCACGGGAGTTTCTCCCGTGGCTGTCTCGCAAAAGGGGTGCGCGTTTTTTCTAAGCCGCTCCCTCGGGGAATTTCCCGGAAACCCAGATAGCTAGGGGGGCACACGGTCGCCCGGCTTTGACGTTAAGTAAATAGAAGAACAAACAAGAAAATGAACATCCATTCCACCACGATTGATGTCGGGAGCAACCCGATCACGATCGAAACCGGCAAACTTGCCAAACTTGCAGACGGTGCAGTTACCGTTCGCTGCGGGGAAACCATCATCCTCGTCACCGCCGTATCCCAAACCAAAGTGCGTGCCGGCCAAACCTGGTTCCCGCTTTCCGTAGAATATAAGGAGAAAGCCACCGCCGCCGGTGTCTTCCCAGGAGGCTACTTCAAGCGCGAAGGCCGTCCTACCGAAAAGGAAATCCTCACCTGCCGCATGACGGACCGCCCACTGCGTCCGCTCTTCCCGAAAGGTTACCTCTACGAGACACAAATCGTCGCGATCCTCCTCAGTGCGGACGGCATCAACGATTCCGACATCCTCTCGATGAACGGCGCATCCGCCGCTCTTGCGATTTCCGACATCCCCTTCGCTGGCCCAATCGGGGCCGTGCGCGTTGGCCGCGTCGATGGCAATTTCGTCATCAACCCGACCCACGACGAGCGCGAAGAAAGCGATCTCGACCTCATTTACGTCGGCAACAAAACCGACGTAATCATGATCGAAGGTCAGGCGCACGAGCTTCCTGAAGAGGAGTTCATCAAGGCCCTGCATTTCGCCCAAACGGCAGTAACCAAAATTGTAGAAGCTCAGGAGGAACTCGTCGCAAAATGCGGCAAGACCAAGCGCGAATACGAACTCACGGTTGCCAAGGAAAACCTTCTCGAAATCGCCTACGAAATCGCCGGCGACCGCATCGAGGCCGCGATCTACGCGCCTTCCAAAACCGAGCGTGCCAAGAAAGTCGGAGCCCTCCGCGACGAAGTCGAAGCCGCCATCAAGGAGCGCGCTCCTGAGGCGACCGACTTCGATGTCGAGCAAGCCTTCGAATACCTCCAGAAGAAAGCGTTCCGCATTTCCATCATGGAAAAAGGCGTGCGTGCAGACGGCCGCCAGATCGGCGATCTCCGCGAGCTCTACGGCGAAGTTGGCACTCTGCCACGCGTCCACGGTTCCGCGATTTTCTCCCGCGGTGAAACACAGGCACTCGGCATAGCTACCCTCGCACCAGCTGACGAAAAGCAACATTTCGACAACTACGCAGGTGGTGTGGACGAGAAGCGTTTCATCCTCCACTACAACTTCCCTCCATTCTCCGTCGGCGAATGCGGACGTATGGGTGGCATCAACCGTCGCGAAATCGGCCACGGCTCCCTTGCCGAGCGCTCGATCGAGCCAGTGATCCCTTCCGAAGAGGTTTTCCCATACGCCATGCGTGTGTCCTCCGAAGTCATGGAATCCAACGGTTCCACCTCGATGGCTTCCGTTTGCGCAGGCACCATGGCTCTCCTTGATGCCGGTGTCCCGCTCATCCGCCCTGTCGGTGGTATCTCCGTCGGCCTCGTCACTGACAACAACGAAGACGGATCCCTCAAGGAGTATAAGATGCTCCTCGACATCATCGGCTCCGAGGATTTCTACGGCGACATGGACTTCAAACTCTGCGGCACCGACCAGGGTGTGACCGGTTACCAGCTTGACCTCAAGCTCCCCGGCCTCCCACTCGCGATGCTCGAAGAAGCGATTCACATCGCCAAGGCAGGTCGCACCAAAGTCATCGCCAAGATGGCCGAGTCGATCACCGACCCGAAAGAGCTCAGCGCCCACGCGCCACGCATCGTTTCGGTGAAGATCCCACAAGACCGCATCGGCGAGCTTATTGGACCAGGCGGCAAGAACATCAAAGCCATCCAGGCGGAGTCCGGCGCAGAGCTGAACATCGAAGACGACGGCACCGTGCACATCTACGCATCCAAGCAGGAAGGCCTCGAGCGCGCGAAAGCGATGATCGATCGCATGTTCCAGGAAATCGAAGTCGGCCAGACCTACACAGGTCGTGTCGTATCGGTGACCGCCTTCGGTGCGTTCATGGAAGTGCTCCCTGGCAAAGACGGTCTCGTCCACATCTCCGAGCTGGCCGAAGGCCGCGTCGAGAAAGTGGAAGACATCATCAAGAAAGGCGAGATGCTCACCGCAAAATGCCTCGGCGTTGACGAAAAAGGCCGCGTGAAAATGTCACGCCGTGCTTGGCTCCGCGACCAGAAGGCTGAAGAAGCCGCTTCCGAAGCACCGGTCGAAGAGACCGTCACGCCTCTCGCGTAATGGGTTAGGGGTTTAACCCCTTACTTCCCAGTAATCACTAAACCGGCACTCCGAAAGGGGTGCCGGTTTTTTGATTAAGAGGCTTTCTTAATTTAGAGGAAGGCGGCGCGACCGCACTGAAACCGCTCGATTCGAAAAAGCCTTGGCGGAGTATCGGGGGAATGTGATCGTAAGGTAGAGTTTCCGGGATTTATCTCCTATCTCCCATCCTCCTCAAATCGCTGTTCACGGAAATCTAAATTCCGGGATCCTCGCATACCCCAACGCCTCCATCCCGTCCCGCAGGGGAAACGAAAGCTCTCCGGGATAGACGAGGAAGACTTTCTCCAACCCGAGGTCGGTTTGGGCGATGGTCATGGAGTGGGTGACGCTGGGTTTCTCCGCGACCTTGAATTCGAAGCCGTAGAGCTTGCCGCCGCGCTCGACGACTAGGTCGATTTCCGCGCCGCCGTGGGTGCCCCAGAAGAAGGTTTCATCGGGATCGAGTCGCAGGACGGAGCAGAGTTGTTCCAAGGCGAAGCCTTCCCATGAGGCTCCGTAGCGGGGATTCGACTGGAGATCCGCCATGGTATCGATCTGGAGGAGGCTGTGGAGGAGACCGGAATCGCGGAGGTAGACTTTTGGTGCCTTGACGAGGCGCTTTTTCACGTTGGAGGCGAAGGGCGGCAACTGGCGCATGACGTAGGAGTCCGTGAGAATATCGAGATACGAACGGGCGGTGGAATGGGAAATATCCAGCGACTTGGCGATGGCGGAGCTGTTCCATGTCTGGCCGTGGTAGTGCGCTGCCATGATCCAAAAACGGCGGAGGCGCTCCGGCGGCACGGCTATCCCGAAGCTCGGGATGTCCTGGCGCAGGAATGTCTGGACAAATGAGCGTCGCCACTTGGCGCTCACCGCATCGGATGGCGCGAGGTAGGATTCCGGAAAGCCGCCGCGCAACCAGAGTTTGTTACGTGTTTCCGTCCCGACTTCCTCACAGTTCAAGCCACCCATGTGGATAAAATTTACCCGACCCGCCAGAGATTCGGACGCGCCTTTCATCAGCTCCGGAGAGGCGCTGCCGAGGATCAGGAAACGGGCGGGAATGCCTTTCCTATCGGCCAGGACGCGGAGGATGGGAAAGAGATCGGGCTGACGCTGGAACTCGTCGATTACGATCAAACCTTCGAGTCCTCCAAGGACGTCACGTGGATTTGTGAGCCGTGCGAGATCGAGCGGGTCTTCCAGATCAAAGCGATTTTCACGGGGTACATCGAAACTCCGGGAGAGCGTGGTTTTTCCGCACTGCCTGGGACCGAGCAGGGCTGTAACACGAAAATGGGTGATCGAATCACTGACTTCCTCGTGAATTGGATTGCGACTGATGTCTTCCATGCTTCTTGAAAATTGCCAGTATGATTGGCAATTTTCAAGGAAAAATTACTGTAAGTGATGCCATTGTGATCCGAATTGGCCGAAGCCGCGTGAAAATGTCCCGCCGCGCTTGGCTCCGCGACCAAAAGGTCGAAGAAGCCGCTTCTGAAGCACCGGTCGAAGAGACCGTCACGCTTCTCGCGTAATACGTTAGGGGTTTAACCCCTCTCTTCCCAAGAATCACTAAACCGGCACTCCGAAAGGGGTGCCGGTTTTTTTTGGTTAAAAGCCTGTGTGTTTTAGGTCGGCGAAAAATGAAAGAAGCGGATCCCTATTTTAATCCTTAGGCAAATTTTGGATTAAGACCTTAGCGAGACTAGAAACGGATCAACTCCGGCCTTAGGAGTCCTTGCTGGACGAGCGATCTCAATGGGAATGTCTTTTCCTGTTTTCGTTGGCTCCACGCCACCGCGATGGACTTGAGATCCGCCGCCTTTGCGAGTGTCACGATCATTCCCGTTTCGATGAAGTAGTCCATGGCGACAGCTTCACAATCCTCTCGAAAATCGGGGCCGATCACCAGGAATCCGGCAACCCGTTTCTCAGAGGATTCGATGTAGCGTTTGAATTGCTTGATGTGAAACGCAAGACTCACCGGCTGCTCTGTCGATTTATTGTCCCACAGAATCAAAGTGTCTCCCATCGAAAGGGAACCATCGGCGTGGTCGCTTCCGATCTGCTTGAGCGGCTTGTGTCCGAGCATAACCTCGAACATATAGTTTGTAGCTTCTTCGAAACGTCTCTCGATCTCGATATCTTTGCCGATGAGATTTTGGCTCCTGAAAAATGCAGCGTCCCTCCTAGCAAGTTCCTCGAAATGGCTGAACCATGCTGCGCGCTCGTCTTCCCCTGAGTCTTCGCGGATGCGAATATTGTCATAGTGGGTGATGATCCGGGAGATAAGTTCTTCTTTCGTGCCAGAAACAGGTTCGGAAATTTCCTGACACCATTTTTTGAGTTCTTCAGTAGAAAGTCCGTCTTTTGAATGGATTCCGCCTAGCACTAGCGAAGGAGGGACCCTCTCAATGATAAAATCACGCAGTTCGCTATTGGTGAAATTTCCGTCCACAGGGATTTCCGCCTTCTTTAGACACTCAAGATAATATTCCTTGGATCTAACACGTTTGTGCGAAAGAAGTTCGCCGTAGCCGAACTTGCGCATCTGAATCCCGAAGACCTTACGAATTCCGTAAGCCACTTCCTCTGGAATAAGGTCGTAATCCATGCCGTTTTCGTCGCGAATACTGATCAGCAATCCTTTGCCTTGGAGCGTTTTTCGCGCGTCATCAATTTCTGTTCGGAGATGAGTTTCGTTTCCAGCCTTTGGATATTTACCCAAGGTGGCTTCGATTGTCCGGAACTCTCTCTCTGTGATCTTTAACTTCTCGGCGATCTTATCGATGAGGTTCTTTTCATCTGGTGATATATCGTCGTTCATCTCCCATGCGGTCTCGACGACGAATCGAAATAGATCCATAGACTGGGATTTGGCGTTTCTTCTTTTGGAATCGTCCTCGTTGGATTGATCGATGATTGATTGCTCCCATCGGATGATCTCTTCGTCCAAAGCTGCTCGCTCCATCAGAAAATCGTCCTGATGAATGAGTATTTCTTTGAGTATAAGACTGGTCAGTATGCGGAGCGAGGGATCAGCACTCAGCAGACAAAGCTGGATTTCCTTTTCGATGTTAGGGAAATGGAAATATTGAGGGGCGGTTTTGAGAAGCGCAGGAATGATCTCTTCCTCGCGGAGATTTCGATGATCAACGACGTGCGCACTCGCGAATCGCTTGAGATCGAGTTTGGTAGATACAGTTTCAACGGCGCGTTCAAATTTCATAGGGAGAGGTAACTGATTTCCTAACACTTTATTGTGAGGACGGGAAATGAATTTCGTGTAATATTATTCATTTGTTTGGATTATTATGCCTCGGCGTTGACGAAAAAGGCCGCGTGAAAATGTCACGCCGTGCTTGGCTCCGCGACCAGAAGGCTGAAGAAGCCGCTTCTGAAGCACCGGTCGAAGAGACCGTCACGCTTCTCGCGTAATTTCTTCGTAAGATAGAATTCATCAGGCCGGTGTCCGAAAGGGCGCCGGCCTTTTTCGTGCCTCAGCCCCGCATCCCGGTTTGCCGTTCGCGTCTGCCGCTCATTCCTTACCCTTCTCCTTATAGGATGCTACTTTTTCAATGAGTCCGTTTGGGGTGCAATCGACGCGGATTTCCGTATCACCGGAATAGGTCTTCACAATGATTCCCCAGATCTCTTCGTCCAGAGTGGTTTTGTTCCCGGTTTTTGCCTCGAATTTCTCGGATTTCGTGAGGACCACCTCGTCGGTGGTGAATTCGAAGGCGGCGAGTTTTTCAAGGATCGGAGCGGTGGCCTCACCTTCGATTTCCTCAAGGTCTTCAGAGCTGGATCTTTCCTCTCCTGTGGTTTTTGTGCGCACCAGCTTGTAGAGGGTATATGTGATTTTGAGGTCGGGGATCTCTTTGCTGACGGTGTTGCTGACCTTGACCATGTATTTTTCGGAGTTCTGGGTCTGGTCGAAACTGTCTTTCAGTTTGCCGCTCGATTTGCCGGTGGAGTCTTTGTAGTCCTCCTTTTTCTCCTGCCTGATACGATCCACTTCCTTTTGGATCGATACGGTGAGGTCGCTGCTTTTGAACGCCGAAGCGGCGGGTGCCGGGTTAGCCTCCGCCCATTCCCTGATGTAGGTGGCGTCCTCCTCGGAGAATTTGCCGATGGGGAGGGTGAACTCCTTTCCATTCATGTGGATCGTGACTTCATCCCCGCGCACAGCGACGAGTTCGGCAGTGATTTGCTTGCCGGAGGTGTCGGTGAAATCGCGGGTCTCCGCGTAGCAGAGGGCGGAGAAAACGAACGTCAGGGTGAGGAAGAGGGAGAGTGTTTTCATAGGTTTGTGGTTTCTCAGAAGGGACAGGAGCCGAGGTGAAGCTGGTCGCGGGTGCGGGTGGCGTCAAGCGACGCTTCGGTGGACGGCACCCGGCCAAAAATCCATGCGTCCGCCAGCGGCTGGCAAAGCAGCGCTCCATTGCCCCCACCTTTTTGGATTGCCCGATGGCGAAGGTTTGTTAGCTTTTCAGCGTTTTGCTGGGAAATGATATGAGTGCTCCTCTTGAATTGCCTGTGCTTGTGCTGAATCGCTATTGGCAGCCGATTCACACCTGCTCCGCAAGACGGGCGGTGCATCTCCTCTGCCTCGGGCATGCTCAGGTGGTGCAGGTGGAGGGCGAGGAACGCTTCACGACCCATGACTTGATGTCATGGATCGGCTACTCGAATGGGAAGCTCGGCGAGGAAATGATTCACAGCGTGAAGCTGGCGCTGAGTGTTCCCAAGATCATCGTGCTGGCGATATATGACCGGTTGCCACGCCTGGAGGTGAAGTTCACGCGGCGCAATGTGTTCCTGCGCGACAAGTTTACCTGTCAGTATTGCGAGAAGATTTTCCCGGAGATCAAACTGAACCTGGATCACGTGATTCCGCGTGACAAGGGGGGGAAGACGACTTGGGACAACATCGTGGCTTCATGTGTGAAGTGCAATACGCGCAAATCGAACAAGCTGCCGAAGGAGGCGGGCATGCATCCTGCCAACAAGCCATTCGCGCCACGCTGGAGACCGCTGTACGGGATGCAGGAAAATGGCTTGGGCGACGAGAGCTGGGATCACTTCCTGCACCATGACAAGAAGGATACGCTGAAGTCTGCCTGATCAGTTCCGGCAATTCCGGAGCAGCGACTCGAGGAATCGTGTGATTTGGATGAGCGCGTCCTTGTAGTCCGAAGAGGCGAGGACATCGAGATCGGCGCGGCATCCTTCGAGGAGTTCGAGGGCGTAATTGACGGCATTTTCCAATGCGGCATCGTAGGCGCTGGCTCCGGTGATGGCGGGGAGGTCGACTTCCTCCTGCGCCATAATACGGCGGTTGATTTCCTCGCGCTGTGATTCGGAGGAGGCTTCGAGGAGATTGAGGATCGGCAGGGTCAGCTTGCCCTTGGCGAGATCGGTTCCGAGCGTTTTGCCAACGATCTCCTCGGTGCCGACCAGATCGAGGCAGTCATCGTAGATCTGGTAGGCGGTGCCGAGTTTCATGCCGTAGTCGGCGAGCTTGTTGCCATCCTCTTCGGAGAGGCCGGAGACGGTGGCGGAAAGGCCGGTGGCGGCGGCGAAGAGCGCGCCGGTTTTCATCTCGATGACTTTGAAATAATCTTCCTTGGAGAGCGTCAGGTCGAAACGTCGCTGGGTCTGGAGGATCTCGCCCTGGCAGACCTCCTTGGCGGCGTGGCCGACTTTGCGGCAGATCTCGATGGAGTTGAAATCCGTGGCGAGGGTCAGTGCGTGCGAGAAAATGGCGTCGCCGAGCAGCACGGCAAGGGAATTGCCCCACTTCGCGTTCGAGGTGGGCATGGAGCGGCGCGCGGTTGCACCGTCGATGATGTCGTCGTGGACGAGCGTGGCCATGTGGATGAGCTCGAGGATGACGCCGATTTTCCGATGATCCTCAGTGACGGCTCCGGTAGCTCCACCGACAAGGATCGCGAGGGCGGGGCGGATGCGTTTTCCCGAGGTGTTGCAGATGTAGGCGATGTAAGGTTCGACCGCGGAATCGAAGTCACGAACCTGCGCGCGGATGGCGACCTCCACTTTTTCGAGATCTGGGCGGACGAGTTCGAAGGGAAATTGGTCGTTGTTGGGCGAGGTGGCGGTGAAGGTGGCCATGGCGTGGGGCAAACTATCCACGGATGCGCCGGGCGGGCAACCTGCATTCCCGAGATTGTCCAAAAAGTATCTTGAAAGAACGGGGGGTGGGTGGGGAGTTTAGTGGTATATGAAAATCCAAACGAAGTGGGTCGTGTGCAGCTTGTTGTTCGGTGGAGCCTCGCTTCATGCCGAGGAAGAGGGGGAAAACAAGAATCCGATCATTCCCGGCACTCCCTACCGAGTTCACGATCTTGAGCGCCCGCAGCCGCGGATCATCGAGACGGCAGGGGCGGTGAGCATCAAGCCACCTTCGGATGCCGTGGTGCTCTTCGATGGCAGCAATCTCGATGCATGGACAAGCGGCGGCGGAGAGCCTGTCTGGGAGATCAAGGACGGGGTGCTGGTCGCGAAGAAAAAGTTTTTGGACACCAAGGAGGAATTCGGAGCGATCCAGCTGCATTTCGAGTGGAAGCTTCCGGAGGGGATCCCGGTTGAGGGTCAGAAGGGCGGCAACAGCGGATGTTTCCTGATGGGGAAATATGAAGTGCAGATCCTGCAGAGCCACAACAACACGACTTATCCTGATGGGCAGGCCGGCGCGCTCTATGGGCAACTCCCGCCGCTGGTGAACGCGACTTCTCCTCAGGGAGAGTGGAACAGCTATGACATCACCTTCGTCCCGCCGGTTTACGAAGGGGGGGAAATGAAAGTTCCTGCCAAAGTGACGGTGATCCATAACGGGGTGGTGGTCCAGAACGGTGAAGTTTACCTCGGGCCCACCCAGCACAAGAAGTTGGCGTCCTATCCGAAAACTCATCCAGAGACCGGGCCGATCCGTCTCCAATTCCACGGCGATCCCATGGAATACCGCAATATCTGGGTGCGCCCGCTCGGGGAGCGCGATCAGGCGCAGTGAAGCGCCAGAATTCTTGCCGCGACCATTCCGTTAGGTTGACTGTCGGTAAGTGAAAGCTAGGGTTTCGGGTCAGATGATTCGTTTTCTCCCCATTGCAGCTGTGCTTGCTTTGTCTTGCGCCATGCTGAGCGCCCAGATCTCCACGTCGCTCAGCATGAACAAGAAGAACTACGTGGCGGGTGAACCTGTCATCGCAGAAGTCATCATCACCAACCACAGCGGGAAGGAACTCACCCTCGCCTCGTCTCGCCAGCTTCCGTGGCTGTCTTTCGTGGTCATGAAATCAAACGGGAACCCTGTCCCGACACGTAAGCTCAACACCTTCGGAGCACTGAAAATCAAGGCGGGCGAATCCCTCGCCAAGCAGGTCGATCTCACCGAATATTTCATCCTCTATTCGCAAGGAAACTACTCCGCCTCCGCCGTGATCCGCGATCCCAATGGAACCACCGAAGGAGCGAGAACCAACCGCCTGCTCTTCAATCTCAACCCCGGCCGAACCTACTGGAGCCAAAAGGTCGGCGTCTCGAACGACAAGGGAAGCACCACCCGGGAGATCAAACTCCTGACTTTCTCCAACGGCGAAAAATCCCAGCTCTACGCACAGGTGATCGACGGAGACACGGGCGTTCCGATGCGTACTTTCCTGCTCGGCGATGCGCTGATGCTTAGGAAGCCGATGGTGACCATCGACGGAAACCAGCGCATGCACGTGATGTTCCTCGCCACTCCGGCGATGTGGGTGCATTGCCAGGTCAGCGCCGATGGCAACCTAGTGGCCAGGGATATCCATCAGCGAGCCGCCCAAGGCGATCCTGTGCTGATGGCCTATGGCGACGGCTCAGTGCGAGTGATGAACAGCATTATCTATGATCCAGAGGCTGCTGAGAAGGAACGGTCGTTGATTCGCAAGGCTTCGGATCGCCCGGATATTCCTACAGAATGAATGTTTTTCCGCCGTTTTCCGTCGTCTCGGGAGATTTTGGCTTTACAAATTCTAAAAAATTATCAATAAATCTTAATAATCTTTGAAACCGAACTACCTATGAAGACAATTTCAGCTGCCATATCCTTGATGCTGGCCTTTTCTGCGGTCGCCGGCGCATACGATTTCCGCACCGTGATCATCGATCCCGGACATGGTGGCCATGACAAAGGTGGCCAGTGGGGGCGGGTCTATGAGAAGCATCTCGCGCTAGACACCTCAGTCCGCTTGGAATCCCACCTCAAGAAGATGGGATACAATACCGTGCTCACGCGCCGCAGCGATTATTTCGTGTCGCTTCCTGGCCGGATGTCCATCGCTAACGATTACAAGAACGCGATTTTCATCAGCATTCACTACAACTACACGTGGAAGGAAAGTGTCAGCGGCATCGAGACCTTCTACTACAGCTCCCAGAGCAAAAAGCTTGCGGACTATGTCCATGGCGGCGTGATGAGTCGGGTCAAAGTCAACGATCGCAAGGTCAAATACGCCCGCTACTATGTGATCCGCAATTGCAGCATCCCCTCGATCCTTGTTGAGGGTGGCTTTGTCAGTAATTCCAATGAGCGCAGTCGGATGAAGACCGCATGGTTCCGCGATGCGATCGCCCGCGGCATCGCCGATGGGGTGCAGGGCTTCCGCAGGGGCGGCTGAGCTTGCTTCAATTTTAAGATCCTAAAAAAGGCCGGGGCATTTCGCCACGGCCTTTTTTGTTTCGCAGAAGCGGTAGATCTCAGCCGTGGAGATCGGTGTAGGCGCTTTCGCCGTGGTCGCTCTGGTCGAGTCCGCTTTCCTCGCTTTTCTCGTCTACCCGCAGGCCGATGGTGACTTTGGCGATGCCGAATGCGAGGAAGGAGGCGGCTCCGCTCCAGGCGATGGTGATGAGTACGGAAGCGGTTTGTCCCCAAACCTGCGAGCCCATGCTGATCGTGTCGTTGTAGGCTCCGGATCCGCCCATGTTTTCAAAGCAGAACACGCCAGTGAGGATGGCTCCCACGATGCCGCCGATGCCGTGCACGCCGAAGACGTCGAGCGAGTCGTCATAGCCGAGTTTGTGCTTCATTTTGATCGCGAAGAGGTAGCAGAGGATCGCGGAGATCGCGCCGATGCATAGGGCGCCGGGGATACCTGCGGTGCCGGAGGCTGGAGTGATGGCCACAAGGCCGGCGACCGCACCCGTGGCGGCACCCACTGCGGTGACCACGCCGGTGAGAATTTTTTCAATGATCATCCAGACCACCACCGCGGTGGCGCACGCGACTTGGGTGACAAGCATCGCCATGCCCGCGGTGCCGTCTGCAGCGAGTTCGGAGCCGGCATTGAAGCCGAACCAACCGACCCAGAGAAGTGCTGCGCCGATGATGACGAGGGGCACGTTGTGCGGTGTGAGCTGGGCCTTCTGGAAGCCTTTCCTCGGCCCCACCATCAAGCAGCCGACCAGGCCTGCGACTGCAGCGTTGATGTGGACGACGGTGCCGCCGGCGAAATCCAGGACATGGAAGCTGTGGAACAAGCCGCCGGAATTCCAAGCCATGTGCCAGATCGGCAGGTAGGAAATGGTGAACCAGATAATGCTGAAGAGGATTACGGCACCGAATTTGATGCGTTCCGCAAAAGCACCGATGATCAATGCCGGAGTGATGATCGCGAAGGTCATCTGGAACATGATGAAGATGGTCTCCGGGTAGCCGCCGGCATCGCTGTCGGGGGTTACGCCTTTCAGGAAGAGTTTTTCGGCTCCGCCGATGATGGAACTCCCGTCAGTGGTGGCGAAGGAATAGCCGTAAATCACCCACAGCAGGCTCATCACTCCAGCCATCGCGAAGCACTGGACGAGGAGGGAGAGGACGTTTTTCGATCGAACTAGACCGCCATAGAATAACGCGAGGCCGGGGAGGGTCATCAGTAGCACCAGCACGCTGCAGATGAACATGAAGGCGGTGTTCCCGGGATCGAAAGTAGGAGCGGATTCTTCCTGTGCGAGGACAGGTAAGGCTGTTGCCGCAAGGATGGCAGCGGCTGTAGTCACGCGCTTGAGCATCGACGCAGGACGCAATGTCGTAGGTGGTTTTGTATGATTTGGATTCATGCCGAGGGGTATGAAGCATGAATCATACCAATACTGCTTCCGCGATCAGCCGTGTTCCCAAACCGGGACTATTCTGCCGCATCTGCGATCGCCTGAAGCTCTTCCCAGCGAGTGTAGAGAGCGGTGGTGGCGGCGCGGGCGGCTTCGAGTTTTTCCATTTCAGCGGGGATTTGTTCGTAGTTGCTGAGCTGGAATTCCGGGTCGTTCATGCGTGCCTCGATGCTGGAGACCTCGTCTTCGGCGGCGAAAATACGGTCTTCGATGCCTTCCAGCTCGGCACGTTCCTTTTGAGAAAGTCTGCGGGGCTTGTCGGCGGGTTTCCCCTGCGGCTTGGCGGTGTTCAGCGCTTTGTAGGCCTTTGCCTGGTTCTTTATGGCAGCTTCGCGTTGTTGGCGTTTTTCCAAGTAGTAGGAGTAGTTTCCCGGGGTGACGTGGATGCCGTCGTCTTCGAAAGCGATGATCTGGTCGCAGATGCGGTCGAGGAAATAGCGATCGTGGGAGACGCAGAGGATGCTGCCACCGAAGGCGGAGAGCGCTTCCTCCAGCATGCGGAGGGAGGGCAGGTCGAGGTCGTTGGTCGGTTCGTCGAGGACGATGAGGTTGCCGCCGGTTTTTAGGACTTTCGCAAGCATCAGGCGGGCGCGTTCGCCGCCGGAGAGCAGATCGACGCGTTCGTTGATACGTTCGTTGTTGAAGAGGAAACGGCGGAGGTAGGCGCGGGCACCGAGGGTTTCGTTCCCGAATTGGACTTTCTCGTTGCCGTCGGAAATTTCATCCAGCAGGGAGCCGGTGCCGTCGAGCTGCATCCGGGTCTGGTCGATGTAGTTGATCTTGACGCGTTTCCCGAGCACGGCGGTGCCTTCGGTTGGCTGGAGCTGGTCGAGGCAGAGCTTGAGCAGGGTGGTTTTGCCGACTCCGTTTTTACCGACGATGCCGGTGCAGGTGCCGGGTCGGATGGAGAGGTCGAGGTGGCGGAACAGCCAGCGCGGAAGTTTTTCGGTGCCGACGTTTACGCCTGCTTGTTCCAGCTCGATGACCACGTTTCCGAGATCGGCGGCGGGCGGCAGGAGAAGATCCATTTCGCGCTCTTCGGGCGGGGCTTCCTGGCCTTCGACTTCGTAAAAGGCGTCGAGGCGGCTTTGTTGTTTGGTGCCGCGTGCTTTGACTCCGGCACGGACCCATTCGAGCTCGGATTTCAGGAACTTCTGGCGCTTTTGCTCGTTGTTGGTGGCGATTTGTTGGCGGATCGCTTTGGACTCGAGGAAGGCGGTGTAGTTGCCGGGGTGCGAGTAGGCTTTCCCCCCGTCGATCTCGATGATGCGGGTGGCGATGACATCGAGGAAGTAGCGGTCGTGGGTAACGAAGATGACCGCACCTGTGAAGTTTTTCAGGGCGTCCTCCAGCCAACGGATCGATTCTGCATCGAGATGGTTGGTCGGCTCGTCTAACAGGAGAAGATCCGGCTGGCAGGCGAGGGCGCGACAGAGGGCGACCCGGCGTTTTTCCCCTCCGGAGAGCGGGCCGGTGGGAGCTTCGAGCGGTGGGGTGCCGAGGGAGTTGGAGAGGGAAAGGATGCGGGAGTCGAGATTCCAACCATCGGTGTGGTCGAGGAGTTCGAGGAAGCCTTGGAGTTCGGTTTCGGTGCCATCGCCGTTTTCGTAGCGGGTCATGGCCTCGACGATATCGGCGGCTCCGAGGGCGATGTTTTCGTGGACGGAGAGTTCGGGATCGAGCTCGAACTCTTGCGGGAGGTAGCCGGTGCGGATGCCTTTACGGAGGGCGATGTCCCCGGAATCCGGCTGGGACTCGCCGGTGAGGATTTTCAGCAGGGAGGTTTTGCCACAGCCGTTGCGCCCTACAAGTCCGACCTTTTCACCGGCTGCGACAGCAAGGGTGACGCCATCCAAGAGGTTCTGGTAGGAGTAGGCGAGGCGGATTTCGTTGGCGGAGAGGAGGGTGGACACTGCTGGAAACTTTAAGTTTTAAACTCTAAACCTCAAGGAAGAGGAAAAGTGCTGTCCGCGAATGAACGAGTTTGGCCGGAAATGGAAGGGGAAACGGGGAGAGTTTGGATCTGTTTCCGCTTACTTCGTGATGATGACGGCCCAGTCTTCGGAGGGATCGGTGGGTGGGTTGCCGAGTTGGACTTTTCCACCGCCTTTTACGGATTTGACCGGGCCGGATTGCATGGCGCCGCCGGTGCGGGGGTTGAACCACGAGACCTTGAAGTCGCCGCTGGTTCCGGAGAGGTCGAGTTCGGTTGAGCCGCCTTCCGGGAGGTAGACGAGGTAGGTGGTGTCTTTTTTCGCGAGGCAGTATTTCGAGTTGTCGTTCTTGTGGTTGCCGATGAGGGAGTTGGCATTTGTCATTTCCCAGAAGGGGATTTTGCTGCCGCGGAAAAAATCGATGGCGATAGCGGCGTATCTCCATGATTTGTCGCGGCTGCGGTAGTCCTGCGCGATGAGGTCGTTCTGCGGGAGTTTGTAGCCGAAGTAGTATTCCACGCCCTGACCGCCGGCCATGAGGGTGCCCCAGAGGGTGTATTTGCGGACGTCGTGCAGGTCGTAGGTGTGGCTGCCTTTGCCTGCTTTACCGCTGAATCCCTGGTAGCCGGGATCCGGTGGGACGCCTTCTGCGGCGCTGCCTTGTTCGTCATTTGCGACGACCCATGGGGTGCCGGCACTGGCGGATTCTGTGACCCATTTCAATGTGCGCTGGTGGGCGACGTTCCACTCATTCTGGAGCGAGGCGCCAGTGAGAAGGGATTGGGAGCCGAGCAGTTTGCCGTAAACTTTATCCTGCTGTTGCGGGTAGGTGTGGATGACGCGCAGGTGCTGATAGGGATCGATTTCCGCGACGTAGGCAATTTCCGCACGTTGCTGATCGGCCGATTGGGTGTTTTCCTCGCCGAAGTTCCAGTTGAGCGCGAGTTCGTGGCCGAAGCGCGCAACCAGTTCGCGGTAGTAAAGTTTGCGTTCGGGGCCGAGGTCGCCGCCGTCGAGTGACTGCTTGGCGCCGGGGCCATTGGAGTCGTCGTTCTCGTTTTCCTGGGTTTTGAAATGGAGGTAGAGGCCGAGCTTCTGGGAGTGGTCGAGAACGACGGTCCATTGGTCGAGCTTGGAGCAATCGTAGTGCATCTTGTCGTCGCGGTCGACGAAGGGCCAGATGTTGTCGCCATCGCCGCCGGCGTTATAGGGGAGGAATGAGACGGCGTTTGCGCCTGCGGCGGAGAGGTAGTTGAGTGCGCCGATGATGGCTTTTCCTTTGCCCTCTTTCCATGTCGGGTCGCCGTCTTTCCAATCTTTCAGGTGTGGGGCCCATGTCTTGAGTGGCACGTTTTTCTTGTTGGCGATGGTGTTGTCGAAGTCGATGTAGGCGAGGAAAGTCTCGGGTGCGTCGGCGCCGACCTTGATGAAGTATTCCTTGTTGCCGGCGAACTGGAGGTAGTGCTTGCCGACATATTCGAGGCGGCCTTTTGCGCGGAAGTCGGGCGCGGATTTGTCGGTGGCAGCGATGTTGATACTTCCCTTCACGCCATCGAATGGGGCAAGCGCGCTGCCAGCTCCACCGAGGGCGGCGTGTTTTCCTTTGGTGAAGGAGACGGTGTAAACCCAGATGCCGGCGGAGTCTGGGGAAAAGTTGGCGCGCCACTTGGTGCCATCGCTCGCGGAGCTTTCGTGGGCGTTGCCATCAGCCGCGAAGTATCCGGGCACCTTGTAGCTGGGGCTGCCGGAGGAGTGGGTGAAGGTGACGGTGAAATTGTAATCCGTGAATGGGTTCGGAGCGTTGTCCATTTCCGCCGCGAACGGGCCGTCGAGGGTGAGGCTGACTTTGTGCCATTGCTTGCGTTCTCCAGATATAACGACCTTCGCATCGCCATCGGGTTTGCGTGGCATGACGAGATCCTTGCTGCTGCTGGTTTTTGCGGGGGTGCTTTTCTTGAGCTTTGCGTTGGCAATCCGGGTGGCCTCGTCAGCAGGAACGAAATCAAGGGAAGCCCAGCGAGCCCGGCTGAATTCCTTGCCGTCTTCGGTGCCGACGGCTGCGGAAATGCGGATCACATCGCCGCCATTAACTGCGATGTTTTTCCAAGTGGTGATGAAGGCGGGACCTTCCTCAAATTGCTCCTTGCTGAGCGGGCAGGTGAACGCGCCGATTTCGGTGCCGTTGACGCTGACATGGTATTTCGATTTGCCATCCGATTCACCGACCGCGCGCAGGGTGATGTGGTATTTTCCGTCAGCGAAATGGACGGGTGCCTCAATGCTGGCCTCTTTGTTTTTAGCGGGGTTGATGGCGAGCCATTTTCCTTTGTCGAGGTAGAAACCGGTATTGGCGAGATCGAGTTCCTTGGCCGAAAGGCTCGCCGCAGGGGTCTTGCTGGCGGCATCCGCTTCGAGGTGTCCCTTGATCCAATTCGCGAGGGTGCTGCTGCCATCGCCGTAACCTGCGGGCAGGGGGATGAAATCAAGAGTCTGAACCTGTGGCGGCGTGCCCCAGTGAGCAGGGTATTCTTTTCCGGAAGGGCCGTTTTCTGCTGTGAGAAGCGAGGCGCATGTGAGGAACATGGCTGCAGTCGTTAGAAGGAGATGGGTTGGGTTCATGGTGTTTTTTCGAGATTGAATGACGCCTAAGCGGTCCGGGGGTGCCGGTTTGAGGGAAAAACTTATCCGAAGCTGAGGGCGTTAGAAGTCACGTCAGGGCTGTATGAATACGTGAGAGCGGAGCGAGTCTATCCGAGAGAATGGATAAAGCGTTGGGATATTTGTGCGCCGACGGTGGGACGGGCGGTGCATTTGTGCCCGTGAAGAAGTTTTGAAGCCGTGTGATTGGCTATTTCTTGGTGGATTGATTCCGACGGAAAAGCTGGAGGGCAGCGGTTTTTCGGGTAATCTCTGGGACATGGAAACCGTCGATTGCCAAGGATTTCAGCTCAGCCGCTACGCCGCCGAATTGGTGGAGCGGGAGGGGATTGATGTCGGGCTGATCAAGCGGATGCTGGATCTGAGCCCGAGGGAGAGGATCGAGCAGAGCCAGCAGGCGGCTACAGCGATGATTCGGATGATGGAGGCTGGAAGAAGATTTAGAAATGGACGCTAACTTTTTCAAGATACTTGAGGCGCTAGCCGATCAAGATGTGGAGTTTGTCGTCGTGGGTGGAGTCGCTGCCAACTTCCATGGAAGCGCCCTTTCTACCTTTGATTGTGATGTGGCGGTGGATTTAAATTCGGAAAATCTCAGCAAGCTTGCAAAAGCTCTCTCCTCCCTTTTTCCGACGTTCCGGCACAAGACGCCTCCTCAGGTTTTCGATGAGGCAGCGGCTGAGAAGGGTGGATGGAAGAATATCTATCTGGATACTTCGGCAGGGGTTCTTGATTGCCTGGGAGACATCAAAGGTCTCGGGGGTTTTGCGGAGTGCAAGGCTCGGAGCTTGGAAGTAGATTTGGGCGGATTTACCATCCGAGTCTTGACGCGGGATGCGCTAATTGAGGCAAAAAAGGCGATGGGTCGACCGAAAGATCTGCTGACGGTAGCTCAACTTGAGGTGGGCAGTGAGCTGGAAGGTAAATGACAGAGGGACACGTTGCCTGAAGGAAGCGCCCCGTGCGGTTAGAGTTTCTGAAACGCGTCCATGCCGCCGGTGACGTTGACGACGTTTTCGAAGCCGAGGGAGGAGAGGTATTCGCAGGCTTTGGCGGAGCGCATGCCGGCCTTGCAGTGGATGATGATCTGGGTGTCCTTGGGGAGATTCGGCGCGTAGGTCGGGATCGTCTGGAGGGGGACGAGTTTGGCCTGGGGGATGTGGATGGCATCCCATTCTTCCTGTTCGCGTACGTCGAGGAGGAGAGCGTTGAGGTCGTTGGAATCGAGGCGGGCTTTGAGTTCTTCTGCGGTGATGGTTTGCATGGTGGGATCGTGGACCTGGCAGCTCGGGTCAGCTGTGGTTTCGGGGTTGTTGACGGAGGTGACGGTGGGGTTTCTGCCGCAGAGGCGGCAAGTGGGATCGTGGGGGAGCTTGAGTGAACGGAAGGAAGTACGGAGGGCGTCGTAGATGAGGATTTTTCCGAGGGGAGGTTCGCCGGTGCCGAGGATGAGCTTGATCGCCTCCATCGCTTGGAGGGAGCCGATGATGCCGGGGAGGACTCCGAGGACTCCAGCTTCGTTGCAGGAGGGGACGGCACCGGGAGCGGGAATTTCCGGGAGCAGGCAGCGGTAGCAGGGGCTGCCGAGGTGGGGGGCGAAGACCGTCATCTGGCCGTCGAAGCGGTGGATGGCTCCGTAGATGAGCGGCTTTTTGAGGAAAAAAGCGGTGTCGTTTGCGAGGAAGCGGGTGGGGAAATTGTCGGAGCCGTCGAGGATGATATCGTAGTTCTCCGCGATCTTGATCGCGTTTTCCGGGGTGAAGCGGACGGGGTGGAGATCGAGCGTGAGGTGGGGGTTGGTCTCGCGGAGGCGGGCGGCGGCGGATTCGAGTTTGGATTTCCCGACCGTGGCGTCCGAGTGGAGGAGTTGGCGCTGGAGGTTGGAGAGATCGACGGTGTCGGGATCGATGAGTCCGAGGCGGCCGACACCTGCAGCGGCGAGGTATAGGGCGGCGGGGGATCCGAGGCCGCCGGTGCCGATGAGGAGCACGGAAGCGTTTTTGAGGCGCAGTTGTCCCGCTTCGCCGATCTCAGGGATGATGAGGTGGCGGGAGTAGCGGGCTTTTTCCTCCGGGGTGAGCACACGGGTCGTTACACTCGAAACTGTGAATATTAAACTCTAAATCTCAAATGAGGAGGAAGACGGGAGTTGCGAAATTTTCAGACGGATCTCATTCTTGGGTATGGCTGAAGTGAAATCCACGTTCGAATTGAGGTTTGGTGACAGCGCGCCGGGTTTTGAGTTGCCGGATGCTTGGAAGAAAATGCATTCGCTCAAGGATGTCGCCGGGAAGAATGGGACGATTATCTTTTTCGCCTGCAATCATTGTCCGTTCGTGATCCATCTGGCCAAAGAAATTGGAGAACTCGCCAAGCTGGGTGCCGAGCACGGGGTGAACACGGTGGCGATTAACTCGAATGATCTGGAGAAATACCCGCAGGACGGCCCGGAGCCGATGAAGGATTTCGCGAAGGAGTATGGCTGGGATTTCCCGTATCTAATCGACCGTACTCAGATGACCGCGAAATCCTATGGCGCCGCGTGCACGCCGGATTTTTTCCTTTTCGATGCGGAAGGGAGATTGTCCTACGCCGGGCAGTTTGATGACAGCAGGCCGGGACGCGGCACGGCGACTGGGGCGGATCTGCGCGCGGCGATCGGAAAGATGTTGGCAGGCGAGGTGCCGCCGAAAGGGATTCCTAGCAGTGGCTGCAACATCAAGTGGAAGCCGGGCAACGAGCCGCGGTGGTTCGGTAAATAAAAAAAAGGGCGCGACCGTGTGGACGCGCCCTAAAGTTTTTTCCGACGTGATCAGTCGCGCCTGCCGAGGAGCATGGAGGCGTAGTAGATGAGCATGGCAATGGAGCCGAGAGCTGCGACGACGTAAGTCATGGCCGCCCAGAAGAGAGCGTTTTTGGCTTTTTCGTGCTCCATGGAAGAGGAGACGTTGGAGCCTTCCAGCCAGATGAGGGCGCGCTTGCTGGCATCGAACTCGACGGGGAGGGTGATCACGGAAAACAGGGTGGTGACGGCGAAAAGTCCAACCCAGCCGTAGAGCAGGGCGGGGGAGTTGAACAACGCGGCTCCGAAGATGCTGGCGATGAGGAGGATATTGAGCCCCTGCCCGGCGAACTGAACAGCCGGCACCATTTTCGAACGCATGGTGAGCCAGGCGTAGGACTTTGCGTGTTGCACGGCGTGACCGCATTCGTGTGCGGCGACGGCTGCTGCGGCGATGCTGTTCATGCCGTAAACCGATTCGCTGAGATTCACGGTCTTGGTGGTGGGATCGTAGTGATCGGTGAGTTTGCCGGGGGTGCTGATGACGCGGACGTCATTGATCCCGTTTTCACGCAGCATGGTCTCGGCGATCTGGGCTCCGGTGTAGCGGATCGGGATTTGCGAGTATTCGGTGAAGCGGCGTTTGAGGGTGCTGCTCACCAGCCAGCTCGCGAGAGCTGTAACGGCCATGATGATGAGTATGGTCGGGGAAAATCCGTAGATCAGGGAGATCTGCGAAGTTGAGAAGAGTTCGGTTGTCATATGAGTGGATGATAATCGGTGTTTTTACACGCGCAACGAATAGCGGCACAGTTACGACAACTTTTTCATGTTTTTGGCGAAAAACGGCAGAGGAAATCCGCTCCAAGCATTTCCGAGCGGGGTGAGGTGAGCTATTTCTCGGACAGCCGGGCTTGGATGAGTCGAAAGCGTGGATGGAATCGCCCGCCATTATGCTTTCGGCAGCAGGAGTGGCAGGCGGAGGTGCGCTTGATGGGGCGGACGCGGGTGAAGACCGCCGTGCAGGATGGGCAGGTGTAGGAGTATTTCCGAACCATCCGGCGGGGTTTGAAGGGGAGGGTGTGGCGGACGTTTTCGCCGGGGATACCCAGATCGGTGCAAGCGGTTTGCCATTCCAGTCCATGGGGCGCGATCCGGCGTCGGCCGCTGCGTGCGTAAGCGACGAGGTGCGCGAGTTCGTGTTTGAGGGTGCGCTGGGTTTCGTCTTCGGAAAAATCCCTGAGTTTCGGATTCATCTCGATCCGGCAGGCAGGCCAGAACGCCCGGCCGGCGGTGGTGCGCATGCGGGGGTTCCACACCACGGCGACTTCACCGGCGAGCTTGGGGAGGGCGAGGAATTGCGCCGCTTCCCGGCACCAAGCGGTCATTTCCGCATCAATGGGTTGGCTTGGCGGAGCTTTGCGCGCAGGAGGTTTTGCAACCCAAGGCAGGCGGAGCTGGAGTTGTGCAAAAGGGTGCGCCATCGGTGGGAGGAATCTATTCGCTGCGTCGTCTTTGGCAAGCCGACGGGGTGTCTTCTCTGAGCATTGCAAAGCTCGCGAGCATGGGTAGGCTCTGCGCAGGATGAAGTTGATTCAGGCGATAGGATTTATCGGATTTGCATGTATGGCATCGGTTTACGGGCAATCCGATGACAATGGAGGTGTGCCGACCTCACAACCCCTGCGCACGCTCGACGTCCCGGATGACGGGGTGCGTGTCGCGGTGCTTGGCTACCATGATTTCTCCGCGACCGAGCGCGAGACGGCGATGCGCATACGCACCTCGAAGTTCCGCGAGCAGATGCAGGCGATCCGTGCTTCCGGCATCCCGGTGATCCCGATGACGGATTTCATTGGGTGGAAGGACGAGGGGAAAAGTATCCCGGAGAAGGCGATCGTGATCACTTTGGACGATGGTTGGAAATCAGTCTACACGGATGCTTATCCGGTTCTCAAAGAGTTCGGTTTCCCTTTTACCATCTATCTTTACAAAGACTACGTGGATGGTGGCGGCAAGGCGCTGACCTCGACGATGATCCGGGAAATGATGGCCAATGGCGCGACGATTGGCAGCCACTCGGTGAGCCATCCGTTTCCTCAGACGGTGAAAAGCCACAAGAAGAAGGGGGCGGAGGCCTACGACAAATTCCTGAATGTGGAGATGGGCGAATCCAAGGATTTCTTGGAGGAGAAATTCAAGGTGCCGGTCACGACTTTCGCGTATCCCGGCGGTTATTTTACCGAGGAAATGCTGCTCAAGGCGGAGCAAGTCGGATACGGGCATCTTTTCACGGTGCAGCCGGGCAAGGTGAAGCGTTCGATGCCGAACAACATCCTCCCGCGTTACGTAATCCTAGGGAATTACGACAAGATCTTCGAATACGCGATGAGCTTCCGCGATTCTCAGGTCGCTTCCGAGGCTGCTGTTGACGGTCTGGTGAAGGAACTCCCGTATCCCGTGGAGCCGCAAGCGGGCGCGATCATCAACACGCGCCTTCCGGAAATTTCCGTGGATCTCTCCAGCGCAGAGGATGTCGATCCCAACAGCCTGGTGATGCAAGTAGCGGGTTTCGGCGAGGTACCGGCGAACTACGCGAGTGCGGGGAAACTCCTTTCCTGGACGGTGAATCGCCCGCTCCGCCAGCCGGTGTGCCGGGTGAAAGTGATGTGGAAAACCACGGATGGCAAAACGGCCACTCCCTTGGAATGGGGTTTCCAGATCGACCGTGGATCGGCGTATTTGCCGGATGAATGAGATCGTGGCGTGTGGATGGAATGCGCCGCCGCAATTCGCAGTTGAGGTTTAGCGTTTAAAACTTAGAGTTTCCGCATGTTTTCAGCTCTCAGCGACAGCCTCGACAAAACCTTCCGGAACATCCGTGGGGTTGGCAAAATTTCCGAAACGAACATCACCGATGCGCTCCGCGAGATCCGTATCGCGCTGCTTGAGGCGGATGTGGAGTTCGGCGTGGCGAAGAACCTGATCGCTCGGGTCAAGGAAGCTTCGATGGGCGAGGACGTCCTGAAATCGATCAAACCCGGCGAGCAGATCGTCAAACTTTTCCAAGATGAGCTGACCCGTGTGCTCGGTGGCGAAAACGTCCCGCTGGATCTTAATCCTCCGGCGCGCATCCTCATGGTCGGCCTCAACGGAGCCGGTAAAACCACGACCTCCGCCAAACTCGCCCGCCGTCTGAAGAAGGATGGCCGCAGGCCGCTGCTGGTAGCATGCGATCTTTATCGACCCGCCGCCATCGACCAGTTGGTGACCCTGGGTGGGCAAGTGGATGTGCCGGTTTTCGCTCCCGAAAAAGACGAGAAGGATCTGATCAAAGTCGCCCGTGAGGCGATCGCCCACGGCGAAAGCATCGGCGCCACCGTGCTGATTTTCGATACGGCAGGACGCCAGGAGATCGATGAAAAGCTCATCGAGGAGCTCAAGGAGTTGAACGCTTTCCTCAAGCCGAAAGAAACCCTTCTCGTGGCCGATGCGGCGACCGGTCAGCAGGCGGTCTCCGTGGCGACACATTTCGACGAGGCCGTCGGCATCACGGGTATCGTTCTCACCAAGCTCGACGGTGATGCGCGTGGCGGTGCCGCCCTTTCGATGCGTGAAGTGACCGGCAAACCGATCAAATACGCGGGTGAAGGTGAAAAGCTCGATCAACTCACCGAGTTCCACCCATCGCGCATGGCGGATCGGATTCTCGGGATGGGTGACATCGTCGGCATGGTCGAGTCCGTAGCCGACAAGGTGAACGAGGAGGATGCGATGCGCTCGATGAAGCGCATGCAGGAGGGCAAATTCGATTTCAACGACTTCCTCGACCAGATGAAGATGATCCAAAACCTCGGGCCACTCGAAGGCCTGCTGGGGCTGATGCCGGGTTTCAGCAAAATCAAGAAACAGCTCCCGGCTGGTGCGCTGGACAACAGCAAGCTCAAGAAGACCGAGGCGATCGTTCTTTCCATGACCCCCTACGAGCGCTCGCGCCCGGAGATCATCAAGGCCTCTCGCCGCCAGCGCATCGCCGCGGGATCCGGCACCTCGATGATGCAGGTGAACCAACTCATCAAACAGTTCGGCGAGATGCGCAAAATGATGCGATCCCCCGGCAAGATGAAGAACATGATGAAAGCCATGGGCGGATCCGGCGGCATGGGCGACATGATGAAAGGCCTCGGTGGCATGGGCGGCGGTGGAAAAGGCGGGAAGTTCCCGTTCTAGCAGATCATTTCATAAATTCCTTCGCCAAGATTCCGGCATACGGCTGAGGTGGAACACGGAAGTGACGATGATATCGTCACCTTGAATTCGGTAGATGATCCCATAAGGAAACCTTCTAAGGAGAAACCTCCTGAAGTCCCTATCCATCATGCCCCAAGCATCGGGGAAGCTCATGATCAGATCCATCGCGCTTTCAAACGCATCCAAGAAATCGTCACCGAGGCCTTCGGAGCATCCGTTGTAAAACTTTGCGGAGTCCTCCAACTCTGCAGCAGCAGGGGCGAGGAGGCTGTATCTTGGTTTCATTTCCCAAGAGCCGCCCGAATGGCTGCCACCGCTTCCATGCCATCGACGGATTGGATCTGTCCCGCTTGATAAGCCTCGAAGCGATCTTTGGATTCCTCGAGCCACTCTTTCCCATAAGCGATCTGCTTGCTCTCAAGACTGACCAAAAGCCGCTCGGCAAGAACGGCTCGCTCCGCCTCGGGCAAGACCATGGCTTCTTTTTCGATGACGATCGCTTCCATCCCCATGATCTAGCACATGGATCGTCGGTGGGCAATCTGGCATTCACTGAGGAGGGATGACATGACTTTAGCTACGTGAACAGGAAGAGACAAAATCTCTTGTCAGCGATTCGATCATGCTAGGTTGTGGGCAGATGCCGCTGATCCCAGAAACCTCCTACCGCCCACCCGCCTGGCTGCGCGGCGGCCATTGGCAGACGGTGCATCCTGTGCTTTTCCGGAGGGTGGAAAATGTCACCCCGCTTCGCGAACGGCTTGAGTTGGAGGATGGTGATTTCGTGGATCTCGATTGGTCGGGGAAATCATCGGGAAAACTCGCGATCATCTCGCACGGGCTGGAGGGCTCGTCGAAGGCAACTTACGTGCAGGGCATGGCCAAGTCGCTCATTTCCCGTGGCTGGGACGTGCTGGCATGGAGTTACCGGGGATGCAGCGGAGAGCCAAACCGGCTACCTTCCTTCTACCACAGCGGCAAAACCGAGGATCTTGATTGCGTGATCCGTCACGCGAAGGAAAACCATCCGGCAAAGCATATCGATTTGGTAGGCTTCAGCCTTGGAGGCAACCTGACCCTGAAATACGTCGGCGAGCGCGGCGCAGAAATCGATCGCACGATCCGGCGGGCGGTGGCGTTTTCCGTGCCCTGCGAGCTGGCCTGCTGTTCGCGGACGCTGGAGGAAAAAGGCAACCGCCTCTACATGGAGCGTTTCCTGAAAACCCTGCGTCGGAAGGTTCTGGAAAAAGAACAGATCTTTCCCGGCCAGATCAATGTGGAGGGAATGGATACGATACGCTCGTTTGCGGATTTCGATGGCAGATACACCGCGCCGTTGCACGGCTTCCGGGATGCGGAGGATTACTGGGAACGTAGTAGCTGCCGCCGGGTACTGGCGGGCATCGCGATCCCTTCGCTGCTGGTGAATGCCGCAAACGATCCCATCCTAGGGCCCGATTGCTACCCGGAGGAGGAAGCACGGGGCAGCCGCCATTTCCATCTGGAGATCCCTGCAGCGGGCGGGCACTGCGGTTTTGGGGCAGGAAAGGAATATTGGTCGGAAAGCCGGGCGGCGGAATTCTTATCCAGCTCTTAGGACTTGCGCCGCGGATTCACTGTGGCTAGGAATCTCTCCCCGTTGGGTCCCGTAGTTCAACGGATAGAACAAGGGTTTCCTAAACCTTAGATACAGGTTCGATTCCTGTCGGGATCATTTTCATGGAAATGGGCGGTTCGAAATTTTTTTCGAAGGGAGGTGAATAATTTTCGAGGTGGCCGGGTCATAACCTGCGTAACCAAAAATTACTGAAACCATGAAAAAACTATTCACTGCAATTGCTATCACCGCCTTCGCATTTGTGGGCACCAGCGTCAGCGCCGAAGCTCGTCCACATGGCGGCCGCGGATACAGCCAGCCTGCGAGCACGGTCTATATCAGCGGCTACCGTTACGGTCGTCCGGTCTATACCCAGAAGTATTTTATCGGTTATGACCGCTGCGGAGCTCCGATCTGGGGATACCGCACCGTGTCAGCGCCAAGCCGTTCGCACGGTCACGATCACTGCGACAGCCGCTACGATAACCGTCGTTACGATGATCGCCGCAGCTCCGGAGCGAGTGTTAGCTTCCGCTTTGGTCGCTAAATATTCTGACGTGAAACTATGACTGGTGGGGCTCCCTTGGACGAAAGTCCAAGGGAGCCCTTTCGTTTTGTGGAATAAAGCCCATATCGAGCATCTCTTGAGGGAAGCCATGAAACATCCACTTTACCTCTCCGCGCTGATCGCCCTGACCGTTAGCTCCCATGCCGATCCGCTCCAAGATGATCTGGACAAGCGGAAGGCGGATTTTGAAAGCAAGGCGACTCCGGAGAAAATCGAAGAGAACGAAAAGGGAATCGAAGCTGTGAGGGCTTCGGGCGTGCTGGAAAAGGCGCTCAAGGAAGGGGACACCGCCCCGAATTTCACGCTCAAGAACGGGAAAGGCGAGGATGTGAGCTTAGACGAACTGCTGGAGGATGGGACGGTGGTGCTGATGTGGTATCGCGGATCGTGGTGCTCCTATTGCAACATCGCCATCCAGGCCTATCAGGAGCATCTCGATGAGATCAAGGCGGCGGGGGGACAGCTCGTGGCGCTGACTCCGGAACTCCCCGACAAGTCGATGCCAACCATCGAAAAATACGATCTCGGTTACGAAGTCCTGACGGATCTGAACAACGGGGTAGCGGAGAAATTCGGCACAGTTTTCCAGCTGGCTCCGAAGGTTGCGGAGGCGACCGAAGAACGCGTAGGTCTCAGGAATTTCAATGGGGCGGATTACGACAAAGGCACGTTGCCGTTGAGCGCGACTTACATCATCACACCGGATCGGAAAATCGCCTATGCGTTCCTAGATGCGGATTACCGGCGCCGAGCCGAGCCTACGACGATCGTCGCGGAGCTTGAAAAACTGAAGACCGCGGAGTGAATTTTCAGAGCGGGCGTGCGTAGGTGTCGCAGCGGTTGTGCCAACCGGGGAGCCACTTGCCTTCGTTGCGAGCGGCGGGGGCGTTTGCGACACGGCGCGAGAGCACGCGTTTCGCGGAAGCGGCGAATTCCGTGGCAGCTGCGGCACCGGAGGGAACGTTGTTCATGCCGCCGAGCACCTGGAGAAGTCCCCAGCCCTGGCCGTTGTATTTCTCGGTGGGGCTGACGCCTTCGCCCTTGAAATTCACGTAATCGATGAGGGCGTAAGTGCCCTGCGGGGTTGTGGAGACTTTCTGGTAGTTCGCTTGGATTTTGGCGCGCTCGGAGGCAGGAGCGGCGGCGAGCATTTTCGGAAGTGCTCCCCGCGAGCGGACGATGATGAAATCTGTCTGGAGCGTGACGTTTGCGGCCAGCCATGAGCGCAGGGATTTCATTTCAGCCGAGTTAAACTGTGACTGGAATTCCGCGCGGGTGCGCCACGGGCTGTTGCGTTGCATGGCGATGGCGGGGGGATTCGCGCCGTTGTTTTTCGCGAATTTTGCAAACTCCGGCCAGGATTCCTCGAAGCGGCCGTTGAAACCGGCGGGATACCAGATGAAGTGGCCGATTCCGAGCGAGGGGAATTCCTCTCCGGCGTTCCATGCGGTGAGACCGTCGATGCTGCCGCCGGATTCATTCTGCCAAATTTTGCGGCCGATCGAGGCTTTCTGCGAGGCGGTGAGGTTGGCGGCGGTTGTGTTGCCACCGGCACCGGGCGGGTTGCCGGGTGCGCAGGCGGAAAGGAGGATGGCGAAGCCGAGGGCGAGGCGAGATACGTTCATGGTATTGAGATTAGATTTTTCCGAAGGGACATCAAGAAAACGGGAGGCTCATTTCGTGAAGCGCCGTTCAATATCGTCGAGGACGGATCGGGTGTGGAGCATCATCGGGTGGAGGGCGACGGTGTGGGAGCAGTTTTCCGCGCGATCCCATACCGAGGATTCGGTGGGGAGGATAATGAGATCCATTGGTGTGCGGTAGGAGACGATCGGCATGTTGCCGAGGGTGTCTTCGCTTTCCTCAAGATCGCGAAGGAACGGGCTGCCGGGGCGCATCTGTTGTGCGCCTTTGCTCGGGTATGTGTAAGCGACTTTGGTGCCGTGGTGGGGTGTGGATACGGTGACAAAAGCTTCACAACGCTGCGCTCCGCCGAGTTTCTGAAGGTAGTGGCGAGAAACGAGTCCGCCCATGCTGAAGGCGACAACAGCGATGGGTTCGGTCTCCCCGAATTCCGTATCGATGTTCTGCTTGAGGTTCTCGGCGAGTTTGTCGAGCCCGCCGCGGCCATCGGCCGGAGTGAGCTTGGGCACGTAGCACTCGATGCCGTGGTTCTCAAAACGAGATTTCAGCGAGTCGAAGGCTTTCCCGTCCTCGAAAATCCCGTGGACCATTACCACACGTTGGTAACGCGGCGTCGTCGGCTGCTGGTGGCAGGAAACGGCGGACGCGAAGACCCCGGTGAAGAGGTGGAAGAAACGTGCGGTGATCATGGAAGCTTTAGATAGGTATTCGACCCCTTGCTTGAGGTTTAAAGTTCAGAATTTAGAGCTTCAGCCGGGTGGCCAATCGAGTTGTCGACCGCCGAGGACGTGGATGTGGAGGTGGGGGACGGTTTCGCCGCCGTGTGCGCCGTGGTTGATGACGGTGCGGAATCCGGTTTGCGCGAGGCCAATTTGGGTGGCGACTTGTGCGGCGGTGAGGAGGAGGTGGCCGAGTAGCGTTTGGTCTTCGGAAGAGGCTTCGCCAATGCGCGGGATGGGTTTGCGAGGCACCACAAGGAAGTGGCTGGGTGCTTGGGGCGATATGTCTGCGAAGGCGCAGCAATGCTCGTCTTTGTGGAGGATTTCCGCAGGGATCTCTCCATCGTAGATTTTTTCAAACAAGGTTTTCACGTGGGATGAATCTGGCAGGGCTGGGTGCAGTCCGCAAACGCGAAAAAGCGCGGGCTCCTGAGTGGGAGGCCGCGCTTTTGGGAAGTGGTTTCGGCGAGATGCCTTAGCTCAGAGGATTTCCGCGATCTGCACTGCGTTGAGTGCGGCTCCTTTGCGCACCTGGTCGCCGACGACCCAGAGATCGAGCGCGTTGTCGAAGACAAGATTCTTACGCACGCGACCGACGAGGCAGTCGTCCTTGCCAGTGGTGTCGAGAGGGACGGGGAAGACTTTGTTTTCCGGATCATCGACGATCTGCACACCGGGTTTGCCATCGTAGGCGGCGCGGGCGGCATCCACCTCCACGGGCTTTTCAAATTGTGCGGTGATGGAAACCGAGTGCGAGCGGAAGACCGGCACGCGCACGCAGGTGCAGGAAACTTTGAGATCCGGGAGCCCCATGATCTTTTTGCCTTCATTGAGCATCTTAAGCTCCTCCTTAGTGTAGCCGTTTTCCGTGAAAGCATCGACCTGCGGGATCACGTTGAACGCGATCTGGCGGGGATAAACTTTGAGCGAAACCGGCTGGCCGGCGGCGAGCGCCTTCATCTGCTCTTCGAGCTCGATGATGCCCTGAGCACCGGAGCCTGAAACTGCCTGATAGGTGGAGGCGACGATCGACTTGAGTCCGAACTTCTCATGCAGCGGCGCGAGCGCCATCAGCGAGATGATCGTGGTGCAGTTCGGGTTTGCGATGATGTTCTTCGGGCGGTCTTTCGCGGCCTCGGGATTGATTTCCGGCACGACGAGAGGGACTCCTTCGTCCATGCGGAATGCGGAAGAGTTATCGATCACCACCGCACCGGCGGCGGCGGCGCTTGGACCGAATTCCAGAGAAATCCCGCCGCCTGCGCTGAACAGGGCGATGTCGATGCCTTCGAAGGAATCGTGCGTGAGTTCTTTCACGACGATGTCCTTGCCGCGGAATTTCATAGTCTTCCCGGCGGAACGGGCGGATGCCAGCAAGGTCAGCTCGCTGAGTTGAAAATTACGCTGCTCCAAGCAGAGGAGCATTTCCACGCCGACGGCACCCGTCGCCCCGACAATCGCTACATGAGGTGATTTCATTTTCTGAGAACCCGGCGACATGCCGGGCGGCGAAAGATAGTCGGATCACCCTCTCATGCAATCCTTAAGCCATTGATGCCAATCCTTCGGTTTTCTTGACATTTTGCTGAAGTTAAGGCCTAGATAGCCGTCAGGATATGGCTAGGAAACAGTTCACTGCTGAAAAAGTCGCCCGCATGGAGGCCGCAACACGGTTTATCAAGTGGGTGAACCGTTTCCTTTGCGTGATGGTGGCGATTGCTTTTGGTGCCTTGATCTCGGCGACAGCGATCCCGCAAAAGCGGAAGCTGGCGGAGCTTCAGACTCAGTTGCGCATGACTGAGGAACGCGAGCAGGAGGCGATCGATGAAAAGGAACACAAGGAAATCCAGCTCCACGCGCTGCGTGAGGACACCGCTTACCTCGAAGTCCAGGCGCGCGACCGGCTGAATTATTACCGCGAAGGTGAACGTGTGCTGCGTTTCGATCCCAATCGCTAGTCTTTCTTACCCATTGACCGTCAAACGGCTCCCGGCTTAGGTTTCGCCCATGACCCGCTTGTTCAAGGCCGTTCTCATATCCCTTTTCCTGCTCACCCAAGCATCGATGGCGGATCACGTCATCGTCTGCGGAGGGCCTGCACTCAGGAAATGGGAGGACTACCGAACATCGGAAGATCAACATGACCGTTGGTGGGCAAACTTCGTGCGCGCCTCCACGCTGCGCATGGCAGAGATACGTCTCGCCTACGGCAAAGATGCGCCGCTTGTCTGGATGGTTTACAAGCCGGGTTATGTCTCGCGCGGACGCGAAGACGGCAAGCCTTACACCAGCTGGATCGCCGAGCAGGCGGCCAAGCGCAACGCGACGTTGATCTGGTTTTACTCCACGGATGACTACATCTCCAAGATCAACTCCCGTCCGCGCGGCTCGGTTGTCACCTACGATTACTTCGGCCACTCGAACAAATACGCGTTCATGTTCGATTACGGCAACGAGATCATGGCGGTCTCCACTGCCACCCTCCACGAGTCCCATCTTATCAGGCTCAAGTCTTCGATTTTCGCCAAGAACGCCTACTGCAAGTCATGGGGCTGCCATACCGGATCCTCGATGTCCGGCACGTGGAAAAATAAGCTCGGCCTCCCGCTCGAAGGCGCAAAAGGCGCAACCACTTATACCATGGTCGGCCGCGGCGAGATGCCCAAAGGCCAAGGCGGCTGGACACGGTAGGTGATAAAAGCTGAAATACTGAAAAGCTGAGAAGCTGAAATCAGTAATCGGCGCTTCCGCAAAAAATTTCAGCATTTCAGTTTCCAGAATTTCAGTTTTACCTACCTCATGCTCCTTTCCGAACTCCAAGCCCTTCACGATCTCCCGTTTTTCGAACTCATCCAGAAGTCACGTCAGGTGCATGAGGAAAACTGGGATCAGCCAGAAGTGCAGCTCTGCACACTCCTTTCCATCAAAACCGGTGGTTGCTCCGAGGACTGCTCCTATTGCGCGCAATCCGCCCGCTACAAATCCGGCGTCGAGTCCGAGCGCCTGATGGCGAAGTGCGATGTCATGGAGCGTGCCAAAGTCGCTGCCGAGACCGGATCCACCCGTTTCTGCATGGGGGCTGCATGGCGCGGTGTGCGTGGCGGCACCGAGCGCTTCGAGCAAGTGCTCGATATTATTCAGGACGTTTCCAAGCTCGGCATGGAAGTCTGCGTAACCCTCGGTGAGCTCGGCCCCGATGAGGCGAAACGGCTCAAGGAAGCAGGCGTCACTGCCTACAATCACAACCTCGACACCTCCCCGGAGCACTACCCGAACATCGTCACCTCTCACACCTACGAGGATCGTCTGCGCACCATCCAGAACGTCCAGGACGCTGGCATGTCCGTTTGCTGCGGCGGTATCCTCGGCCTTGGTGAAACTATCACCGACCGACTCCGCCTGCTTGAAGTCATTTCGAATTTCGACCCGCAGCCCGAGTCGGTGCCGATCAACTCTCTCATGCCAATGCCCGGCACTCCCCTCGCGGAAAACCCGCAGGTCGACACCTTCGACATCGTGCGCATGATCGCGGTCACACGCATCGCCATCCCGAAGGCAAAGGTCCGCCTCTCCGCAGGTCGCACCCGTCTTTCCGACGAGGCGCAGGCGCTCTGCTTTTTCGCCGGTGCAAACTCCATCTTCTACGGAGACAAGCTCCTCACGGCGAAAAATCCGTCGGTTGAAAAAGATCAGGTCTTGCTCGCAAAACTCGGCTTGTCCCCGCTGGCTCCAGTTCTCCCCGAGGCGAAGCCAGAACCGGCGACGGTCTGAGAATTTTCGGCGCTCCGCTGAGAGGGTTTCCTGCAATGCTGATCTTGCAGTATGCAGGGTGCTCTAGCCAAAATTCTTTGTAACTCGTTGACTCTCAGTGGGCACGGGTTCTGCGAAGAGATTGAATGTTATGAAAACATACAATCTCAGCAACAAGACCATTGCCATACTCGCTACCGACGGTTTCGAGCAAGTGGAGTTCACCAAGCCAAAAGCAGCCGTGGAAGAAGCCGGTGCAACAGTGCACGTCATCTCTTTGGAAAGCGGCGAGATCCAAGGTTTCAACCATGCCGAAAAAGCGGATAAATTCAAGGTCGACAAAACCGTCGGTTCGGTGAGCGCCGATGACTACGACGGTCTCATTCTCCCCGGTGGCGTCCACAATCCCGACGCATTGCGCGTGAACAAAGATGCCGTTTCCTTCGTTCGCGATTTCTTCAAACAGCACAAACCGGTCGCTGCGATCTGCCACGGTCCTTGGATGCTTGTGGAAGCGGACGTCGTCGAGGGGCGCACGCTCACCTCATGGCCAAGCCTTCGAACCGATATTGAAAATGCCGGCGGAAAGTGGGTGGACGAGGAATGCCATTGCGACGAAGGCCTTGTAACAAGCCGCAATCCTGATGATATCCCCGCTTTCTGTGCGAAAGCGGTTGAGGAATTCGCCGAAGGAAAACACGCCTTGCAAACTACCTGATCGCCATCGGTTTTTAAAGAAACGGCCAATCCTTCGCGGGAGCGGCCGTTTTTTCGGCGGCTTTGTGGCATCGGATTTGATTTCCAACCTAGGCGACCTTCCGTCTAGTCTCCGCCCGTGCCCGCTATTGCGCCAAAACCCTTGATCACCGCCGACGGAAAATTTTTCCGATCCGGTGACAAAAGGCATTGGCTGCGTGCGGTCACCTACGGACCATTTCCTGCCGGCAAAGAACCCGATCCCACCACGGAATTCGCGAGGATACGCAGTGCCGGTTTTACATCCGTGCGTGTGTTCACCTTGCCGGATCGGAAAATCCTCACCGCAGCGGAAGATGCAGGGCTGATTGTTTTTGGTGGCCTCGACTGGAGGCTGCACGAGGATTTCCTCTCCCGGCCGGCTTTACTTTCCTCGGCGCGTGTCCGGCTCGCCGCTTTTCTCCGCGAACACGGTTCCCACCCGGCGCTCGGAGGCGTGTATGTGGGCAATGAAATTCCGACGGATCTTGTCCGCTGGATGGGGCCGGTGGTGGTTAGGAGGGTATTGGAGGAACTCATCGAGCTTGGCCGCAGCATCTCGCCGCAGCTTCTTTTCGCCTACGCGAACTACCCTTCAACTGAGTTCTTGGAGCCGGCCAACGCCGATTTCTCCGCCTTCAACGTCTACCTAGAAGAGCGCCAGCCATTCACGGATTACCTCCGCCGCCTCCAGAATATTTCCGGCGATCGGCCGTTGGTTATTTCCGAGTTCGGGATGGATTCGAAGAGGAATTCGCCCGAAGAACAGGCGGAGACCTTGGCCTGGGCGATGGAGATCGCTCACTACGAGGAAACCGCAGGATTCACGGTATTTTCATGGAGCGATCTTTGGGAAACAGGCGGCAATGAAGTGCCAGATTGGGATTTCGGCCTCACAGATCGCAACGGAGCTGAAAAGCCTGCCCTCGCCGCCCTGTCCCAATTCGAAGCCCTCCCACCATCGCCTCCCAAGCGTAAATTTTCCGTCATCGTCTGCACTCACAATGGCGCGGAACGCATCGACGGCTGCCTGCGTGCCATCGCCTCCATGGATTTCCCGCCACACGAGACGATTGTCGTCAGCGACGGCTCCACGGATGCCACCGAAAGCATCGTCTCTGGGAAATACCCTCAAGTGCGCCTGATTTCCATCCCTCCATCCGGGCTCAGCGCCGCCCGCAATGCCGGAGCCGCCGCTGCCACCGGCGAGGTCTTTGCTTTCACCGATGATGATTGCGAGCCCGACCGTGAATGGTTGTCCCGGCTGGACCGCGCTTTTGATCATCTGCAAACCGCTGCTGCAGGTGGTCCCAACTTGCCACCCGCCGCCCGTTCGTTGGAGGAGGCGGTCATTCGCGCAGCTCCCGGCGCGCCCAGCCACGTTTTGCTAGATGATACCGAGGCGGAGCATCTCCCCGGCTGCAATATCGCAGTGCGCCGCGGGGCTTTTGAGCAGATCGGCGGCTTTGATATCGATTTCCGTACTGCGGGGGACGATGTCGATTTCTGCTGGCGGCTCAGCGATGCAGGCTTCCACCTCGGCTTCGTGCCCGGTGCGTTTGTGTGGCATTGGCGGCGGCCATCGATTCGGACATTTCTCAAACAGCAGAAAGGTTACGGAGTGGCCGAACACATCCTGCTAGGGAAACACCCGGAGCGCTTCGCAAAAAACGGCGAAGCGCGCTGGAAAGGATTTATCTACGGCGGCGGAGCAGTCCGTGCGGGCGATGACTCGGTCATCTATCACGGCGTCATGGGGCAGGCGGGTTACCAATCCGTCGTCAACCGCATGCTACCCCTGCGTCCCATCGACTCAGCATTCGGAAATGCTTGCTCGCAGAGCCTTTTGCGCCTCGTCCGTTTCCTCCAGCCGCTCCTCCGCAGATGGGCGCGCTGCCGCCGGGTGAAATGGCCGTCTCTACACAGCCCTCAGCACGCCGAGGTAAGTACCGAGGATTTCCGTTTCCCGGATACCACCGGCCTATCTCGTGACGCCATCCTCGCCATCCTCCTCGATCGCGGCTGGGCAGCCGCAGGATCCACCGTCGACTGGGATGTGGAGAAGGATGGTACCCGCGCACTTCTCGCCACCGAATATCTCGACCAACATCACGCCAATCACCTCTTCCGTATCTGGGGTGATCCGGCACAGCTCTTTGCCGATCTCCCGAACTTCCGCTAAACCGTGTCCCTATTCACCAAAGACTACGATTACGAGCTCCCGCCGGAGCTCATCGCCTCGCGCCCGCTCCCGGATCGCTCTGCCTCCCGCATGCTCGTCATCCATCGGGATACCGGAACGATCGAGCACCGCATGTTCGCGGATTTCGAGAATTACCTAAAGCCACAGGATTTACTTGTATTAAACAACACCCGCGTCATTCCCGCCCGCGTCTTTTCTGATGACGGCCGCATCGAGCTGCTCTGCCTCGACCAGCTCTCGCCCACTCTCTGGCGTTGCCTCGCAAAGCCCGGGAAACGCATGAAGGTCGGCCGCACTCTCACCGTAGGTGGAATCACGGGGACCGTCGTGGAAGTCCCGGAAAATGGTGACCGCGTCATTGAGTGGGAGTCACCCGTCGATCTCCACACCCACGGCCACCTCGCTTTGCCGCACTACATGGGTCGCGATGACGAGGCCATGGACAAGGAGCGCTATCAGACGGTTTTTTCCAAAGAGGAGGGAGCTATCGCCGCGCCCACCGCCGGGCTCCATTTTACCCCGGAAATGTTAGCCCGCATCTGCCACGATTTCATCACACTCCACGTCGGCGTTGGTACATTTAGACCCGTTTCGGTCGATCACATTGGCGAGCACGTCATGCACTCGGAGAAATACTCCGTCAGTCCAGTTACTGCCTCGGAAATCAATAACGCTGGTCGAGCCATCGCCGTCGGTACCACTGTCACACGCGTGCTTGAATCGTTGGCCTCCGAAAACGCTCGTATCGATACCGCCCGCCCGCTCACCGGAGCCACCGATATTTTCCTCCACCCGCCCTACAAGTTCAAAGCGGTCGATGCGCTTCTCACGAATTTCCACCTCCCCGAGTCCACCCTCATCATGCTGGTCTCCGCCTTCGCCGGGCGCGATCTCACCCTCGAAGCCTACCGCCAGGCCGTCGCAGAAAAATACCGTTTCTACTCCTACGGAGACTGCATGCTCATCCTCTGAAACCTTATGAAAATCATTTCCTGGAACGTCAATGGCATCCGCGCCGCCCTCAAGAAGGACCTAGCCTCCTTCCTTTCCACCGAAAATCCCGATATCCTCTGCCTCCAGGAAACCAAAGCCCGCGAGGAACAGGTCGAGCTTCCTCTCGAATTCGGCGGCTACAAGTCCTACTGGAACTCGGCCGAAAAGCCCGGCTACTCCGGCACAGCCATCTTTACCAAGACCGCTCCGCTCTCCGTCACCCACGGTTTCGGCATCGAAGAGCATGACAAAGAAGGTCGAGTCATCACCGCCGAGTATACGGATTTCTTCCTCGTTAACGTCTATACGGTCAACGCCCAAGACGGCCTGCGCCGCCTTCCATACCGTCTCGAATGGGATACCGCTTTCCGTCTCCATCTCAATGCTCTCGCGGAAACGAAACCCGTTATCTTCTGCGGCGACCTCAACGTCGCCCACAACGAGATCGATCTCGCCCGCCCCTCCGCAAACCGCATGAGTGCGGGCTTCTCCGATGAGGAACGTGCCAGCTTCAGCGAGCTCCTCGGCAGCGGCTTTGTGGATACCTTCCGCCACTTCTATCCGGATAAAACCGAAGCCTACTCGTGGTGGTCATACCGCGGAGGTGCCCGTGGGCGGAACGTCGGCTGGAGGATCGATTATTTCGGGGTTTCTCCGGCACTCGTCCCAAGGCTCAAGGATGCCACCATTCTCCCGCATGTTCTCGGATCGGATCACTGCCCGGTCAGTGTGATTCTCGAGTGAGTGAGGAGCGCGTGAAGTTCCGCTGAATTCCTCCCAGCGTGGCTGTTTCCCATGGCCCTCCGTCCCACCTCTTAGGTGGCTGGGGTGCACCGACTCGTGTGAAGTCTTCGAGGAAGAGCCTAGGGATCGGGGGCTCTATGGCCCGCTACTCAAGGTCGCCAATTACCAGTCCTCGCAGAGAATATGTTTCGTAATCAATCGGATTACCTACTAGGCTCCTAGTAATGAGACGGATTCTTGGATGAATTTGCGAGAATTGAATCCGATTTCGGGTCGCGGAGGCATCAAAATTGCAAAATGGAGGAGTGGGGATGATGGGGTTGGGTGGAGGGTGTGATTTTTTTCGCCGCCGCAAATCCCGGTAGTTCAAGGGATTGGAGATCGCGGTGAAGAAAAATTCAGAAACCATCTAAAATCTCATTGACGTTTTGGGGTCTGTCGAACTAGAGTCCGCCCGT
>JBDWAR010000004.1:0-400718 GCA_039978775.1 Luteolibacter sp.
GCCACGCCACTTCGTCAGCGGCACATCGGGCAAAACTCGCACCCCCATCACCAAGATCGGATCGGTGCAGCTCAGGCGGGGTCTCTTCATGCCCGCCATGACCGCACGGGTCTTCAATCCCCTGCTCAAAACCTTCGCCGATCGGCTCATCGCCAACGGCAAGAAACCCAAGCAGGTGATCATCGCCGTCATGCGCAAACTGCTCCACCAGATCTACGGCATCCTCAAATCAGGCATACCCTATAACCCGGAGAAACGGGGCTTTGCTGGGACCTGAAAACTCCCCCCTTAGAATCAATACCAAACCATCAAAAACGGCAATTTACTCTTGCGCTTTCAACGCAGCATCTTGTTCTCCATCTTTTTGTTACTTCGGTGCAGCGTGGGATTCTCTGCTTAGGAAGGCAAGAAAACACAGGAACCCCGTTCCGGCGATCACAACAGACGCTGCTAAAGTAGCGCTAAAATTCTCTTCGTCCATCCACGCGCCAATTCCAATCACCGCGAACCAAAGAACTATATACTTCAAATTGGGAATGAACGGGGGCGATGCCGGCTTCTGAATAGCGTTGTCCTGAGGGCGATTATTTAACTCCTTAATCTCCTTATCGGCCTTATCCAGCGCACCTGTGTATGCAAGAATCGCCCTCTCGAATGCTGCCCGAATCATCTCTTCCGAGTCATTGTGCTTTCTGATCTCGTTGAGGGCTATGAATTCTTCGGTAACCGTCGCGTCTTCGCCTCTCTCCCTTACGATATCCGGATAGTCACCGATAGCCTTGAGTGTTCCGTGCCTGACAATACATCTGGTGAGCATTGGGACGAGAGCTTCTTTCGATACGGAGTAGGCCATCTTATTTGGAGAACAGTCTGTTAGTTTAGCCCTCGACGATATCGATTTGGATAGCTCCGTCAAGAATTCTCAATGCCCCTGCATAAGGGTTTGGATTTCAGTCAGTTGCGCATCTTAGTTGGTATTCATGACCTTTTGGATGGTACAAACTTTGTGGAACGCTAGGTTCCTTGTTATCGCCGAAAATGGGATTTATTTTTTGGAACAAAAAGAATCTTCGTGTTCCAAAAGATCAATGGGATCGGACCGGCAGGTGGTATCAATCTGTATTCGCGTGACAGGCGTGGAGGCTCCGGCATCCTTTCGGCATGAGTACAATTTCCATTTCCAGCCTTAAAGAGCAGGCGGGTGAGGTGCCGTTGATTGCTTCGGTGTTGGCGCAGCTTCAGGCGCAGGCGGTGAAGACCACCAAAGGCGGCAAGCCTTACTTCGATCTGGTTTTCGCGGATGCGACCGGTTCCCTGAACCTCAAAGTTTGGTCGGACACTCCGCTGCATTCCGAGGCGGAGTCGTTGTCGCTGCAGACCATCGTGCGGCTGGAGGGCGAGTGGACGCAGAACCAATACGGGGTGAACGGCAACGGGGTGAGCTGGGCGCGGCTGGATGATGCGGCGATCGCCGATTTCCTCGCTGGGGATCCGGTGGTGAGGAGAAAACAGGAGAAGGATTTCGCGGAAATCACCCGGTTGTGTGGGGCGATGGTCGATCCGCGTTTGAAAATCCTCTGCGAGTATTTTTTCGAGACCATGGGAGACAGGTTCCGCCGCACCGCTGCCGCGCGGAAGAATCATCACGCACGCCGTGGTGGGTTGGTGGAGCACGTTGCGCAAATGATGCGCACCGCAGAGGCGGTCAGCGCAATCTATCCTGAGCTCAACCGCGATCTGATGATCGCCGGGGTGCTGTTCCACGATTGCGGGAAGCTCTGGGAGAACAGTTATCCGGAGGATGGCTTCGGCCAGATTCATTCGCGTTATGGGGAAATGCTCGGCCACATCCCGCTCGGCCTCGAACTGGTGAATAAGCTCTGGCGCGACCTGATGGATGCTGAAAAATTCGCGGACTTTTCCGCCTGCAGGCCATCCGCCGAAGACGTGCGGCTGCACCTGCTTCACCTCATTGGCAGCCACCACGGCCAGATGGAATATGGCTCGCCGGTTCTTCCGAAAACCCCCGAGGCCTTCGCGCTTCATTACATCGACAACCTCGATGCGAAGATGGAAATGCTGCGCGACGCCTACCCGCAGGCGAACGAAGTCGCGCCCGGCATTTTTGAACGCGTCTTCCCCTTGGCCACTGGGCTGGTCAAGCCGTTGGGGGATTTTGAGATGGTGGAGGCGGAAAAAACCGAGGCGAAAGACTCCTAGGTCTCGTGCTGGGCTACATCCGGTTTGGCTCTTTGCACAATCAGGTAGAGGTGCTGCTCAGGATGCTGGTCATACTCGAGGTGACGGCAGATGCAGCCGCAGTCGGTGATGATTTCTAGCAGTTTCGGGATGCCGAGGGCGGCGTGGTAGAGGGGTTGTCCGAGGACGGGGTTTGAGCGTTCTTCCGGTTGGTCAATGCCTCCGCTGGTGAAGATCAGGATGCCATCCTCCTCGAGCCCGGCGCAGAGTTTTCTGAGGAGGGTCTCGTGGTGCTCCAAGGGTGCGTGCCAGATGCTGTCCCAGGCGGATATGAAATCGTATTTTCTCGGGAGCTCCCATTCGCAGATGTCCGCGTGGTGAAAGGTCAGTTGCGGGTGCCGGGTTTTTGCGAGACGGAGCATCTCCGGTGAGATGTCCAGCCCCTCGCACTCGAACCCTTCTGCACGCAGTAGTTCAAGAATTCTCCCGCTGCTGCCGCATCCGATATCGATGGCGCGCCTTTTCTTTGTCGAAAACTGTAGCGCTCGCCGGTGCTGCTCAACCCCGTTGTGCCGATTGAAATTTTCACCATTCCAATGCTCTGCGAGATTGTCGTAGCTCTGGGCGGTTTGTTGCGGGGTCATGCGTTGGGTGGGGCGGATCTTGTCGGAAGCTATAGCGTCAGGCACAGGAAATGTTGTTTTTTGCAATTTCCGGGTATGGCTTTGTGCATGGTTTTCATCGGAATAATAGAGCCCGGATCGCCGCAATCCCTTTGGCTGCGGGCATGATGGGAGATGGTACGCTTGCTGATATGAAAAGGATGTAGGCGGCCGCGATTACGACGCGATGCCGCATTTAATTCAAACCACACAAAACCATGAACAAACTGACGATCAAAGGCGACTGGAACATCCTCAAAGGCAAGCTCAAGCAGAAGTGGGGCGATCTCACGGATGACGATCTTGATTATGTGGAAGGCCAAGAGGAGGAACTCGTAGGCCGTATCCAAAAACGCACCGGAGAAAGACGCGAAGCCATCGAGGAAGCTCTCGAGGACTGAACGTATCCCGACAACCTAGACAGCCGCGCCCTTCGGAAACGGGGGGCGCGGTTTTGTTTTCTCAAAACAGCAGCAGAGAAAGCGCGGTGATGAGGAGGATGAAGGTGAGGTTCAGCACGATGCCGGTGTGCATCATGGATTGAAGGGGGATGCGGCCGGTGGCGAAGACGATCGCGTTGGGAGGTGTGCCGACGGGGAGCATGAACGCGCAGGAGGCGGCAAGGGCGAGGGGCAGGACGAGTTGGGCGGGCGCGAGTGAGGATTCCTGAGCCATGCTGTAGAAGATCGGGACAAGAAGGGCGGCGGAGGCGGTGTTGCTGGAAAGCTCGGTGAGGAAAATGACGAAGGCGACCACCGCGGCGATGATGAGCCAAAACGGCCAGGCATGCATGGCGCCACCGAGCAGGCGGGCCATGAAGAGGCTGGCTCCGGAGCTGGAGAGGATGCCGCTGAGGGCGAGGCCACCGCCGAAGAGGAGGAGCACTCCCCAATCGGTGCCGCGGTCGATTTCCTGCCAGCTGACGGTTTTGCTCATAGCGAGGAGGGCGACGGCGGCGAGGGCGATCCAGGTATCCGTATCGGTGATGCCGAGCAGGGGGCCGAGTTTTGCGGAGAAGATCCAGGCGAGGGCGGTGAGGGTGAAAATGGCGAGGGTGATTTTGCGCGGGAGATCGAAGCGGAAGCTGCCGGTTTCGCTTTCCGCGAGGGAGGGGAGTTCCCCGATATCGTGGCAACTGGGCCTGAGGAGGAGCCAGAGGATGGCGACCATGGCGGGGAGGAGGATCGCGACGGCGGGCACGCCGAAAGTCATCCATTGGGTGAAGTTGATGCCGAGCTGTTTGGCGGCAATGCCATTGGGCGGGCTGCCGACGATCGTGCCGAGTCCGCCGATGCTGGCGGAGTAGGCCAGGCCGAGCAGGAGGAAACGGGAGTTTCGCGAGGATTCCGCAGCATTGCCGAAACGGTGGAGGATGCCGAGGGCGAGGGGGATCATCATCGCGGTGGTAGCGGTGTTGCTGATCCACATGGAGAGGACGGCGGTGCCGAGGAAAAGCCAGAGGGTGACGGGAAGGAATTTTCCATTTCCTAAAATGGCGAGTCGGTCGGCCAGCCAGCGGTCGAGCCCTTGGGCGGAGAGGGTGGCGGCGAGAGCGAAGCCACCGAAGAAAAGGAAGATCAGGGGGTGGGCGAAGGAGACGAGGGAGCTTTTGATATCGGTGAGGCCCATGGCGGCGCCGAGCACCGGGACGAGCAGGGCGGTGATGGCGAGGGGCAGGGCTTCTGTCATCCACAGGCAGGCGATGCAGGCGAAAAAGGCGAGGCCGAGACGGACGCTCCGCGGATCGAGACCGTCCATCGCGGCGCTTGTTTCCGGTAGGGGCAGGAAAAAGGCGATGACGAGCAGCAGGGTGAGGCTGATGGCGAGCTTCATGGTTTCCGAAAGGATGGGGGGTGGGGGAAGAAGTTGCTAGTGCCGAGTGATCAGGGGAAGATGGGGGGGGGAGTGTGCTAGTTTGCTAGTTTTCAGTTTTCAGGGGCTATCCGACCTTGGACCTTGGACTTTGGACTTTGGACTTTGGACTTTTTTCCCGGCGATTTGGGATTTGCGGGGTGGGGGGATTTCGGACAGCTTGGCGGGACGATGAAGGGACAGCGTTGGTTTGTAGGTGCGTGCTGTGGGCTTGGGCTCATAGCGTTTTCGCAGCTGCTGGTGGCTGGAATGGCGTTGGCGGTGAGGATGGAGGAGAGCCGGGAGGTGCGGATTGTGGAGAAAGAGGTGGAGAAAATCGTGCCGATACGCATCACGGTGCCGGTGGAGGGGGATGTGATTGTGAAACCGGTGGAAAGGGAGGCGCCGGTGCTGCCGCCAGTGCCGGAGCCGGAACATGTGGAGATGCCGGTGATCGTGGATCCGCGCTCGGAGCGGTTGGTGGAGCAGGGGCGCAAGGCGCGGGTGGCCGGGGACATGGGCATGGCGATCGTGAAGCTGGAGGAGGCGCTGCAGGAGTCTCCGGAGGATCCGACGGTGCTCTACGAGTTGGGCATGGTGCATGAGTCGATGGGGGTGTTCGACAAGGCGGCGGAGTATTACGAAAAGGTTTTCCAACAGGGAGTGTCGGGTGCCGGCGGGTTGTATCAGGCGGCGGCGACGAAACTGCGGGACGGCTTTGAGCAGCCGACCGATATGATCGGCAAGATCGCGCTGGGGCGGGTGAGAATTTTCAACGATGCGAGAGCGGTGGGCGGACAACGTGTGATCCTGACCGTGCCGGTGCAGAAAGCGCCTGGCGAGGAGGTGGACACGATGGACATGGAAGTTTCGGTGCTGTTTTTCAACAAAGACTCGAAGGGCGAGATCGTGAAACTCCAGGATGACCAGCTGTCATGGGCGGTTCCGTCATGGGTCTCGTTGCCCTTCGACTGGGCGGGGGGTGAAGAGACCCTGCGCATGGATTATCGGATTCCGGAGCAGGATGCGCAGACGGCGCATCTCTTCGGCCAGCCGACGTATTACGGGCAGGTGGTGACCCTGACCTACAAGGGCGAAGTGCTCGATGTGCAGGCGTGGCCGCGGGATCTGGCCGCGAGGATCGGCCAGGTAAACACGGGTGGGGGGGACGATTTCCCCGAGTTTCTTCAAGGCGATATGTTGCCGCCGGACTTCGATCCTGAGAATCCGCTTCTCATGCCGCTCCCGGAAAAGTGAAATAAGCGACGCTACAAAAGAGTATTAGAATTTTGGAAACGGAAAAAGACTTCGGCGACTACAAGGTAACGGAATGTGTGGCGGAGACGCGGCACACGCGCACATGGCTGGCGGAACAGGGCTCGGTGGGACGTCGTGTGCTGATCGAGGAGCTCAAGGATGAAGCTTTGGCGGAGTGCAATTCCTTCCTCGCGGATGCGAGGGCGAAGGCGGCGGTGGAGCATCCTTCGGTCGGCTCGATCTACGAGGCATCCCACGATGAGAACGGCTGCTTTTTCGCCTACGAACTGCTGCCGGGTGAGACTTTGGCGCAGCGGCTGGAGGCCGGGAAAAAAATGCCCGCGATCGATTTTGTCAAAATTCTGGGGAAGATCGCCGAGGCGAATATTTACCATGAGGAGAAACGCAACGCGACTTCCCTGCTGGATGCTGGGTCGGTGCACATCGATGAGCACGGCGTGGTGCGTGTGGCGAATCTAGCAGTGGCGGGTGAGCGCATGAGCGACCATTCGCTGCGCGATGTGATGAAGCTCGGACGCGAGTTGGAGCCGCTGCCGGAGCGCGGTATGCCCGGTGCTTCGCGCTGCCTGACCTTGCTGGCATGGATGCGCGGCGAGGAAGTGCTGGTGCCGCTCACGTGGGAGGCCGTGTTGGATTACTGCGGGCAGATCGAGCAGCAGCTCACCGAGCCATCGGATCTGTTGACGCCGCCGACCCGTGCGCTGCGCCCGGCGAAAAAGGGTTTATGGATCTGGGGGGTGGCGGCTCTAATTGCGGTGGTGCCGCTCGGTGCTTTTTTTCTCATGCCCAAAGGGAAGAAGCCAAGCCCGGTGAAAACCGCTGAGGCGGCCTGGGTGAAAATCCCCAAGGGTCAGTGGAAGACTCCGGACAATCTGCCGGTGAAGGTGGCTGCATTCCGGATCGCGGAGACCGAGGTGACCATTGGCCAGTATGCGGATTTTCTGGAGACGTTGGAGCTGCTTACCGGAAGCGGGGGTGACAAGACTTTCGATCATGCCAATCAGCCGCAGGAAAAAAAGAGCCATGTTCCTGATGACTGGAGCGCTTTATTTGCCGCCGCGAAATCCGGCGAGCAATGGAATGATCGCGAGGTGACCCTGAACACGCCGGTGGTGGGAGTCGATTGGTGGGATGCGTATGCGTATGCGAAGTGGAAACGCGGATTTCTTCCCACGCTGGAACAGTGGTTGGCGGCAGTGCTTTCCGGAGCGAAGCACCCCTCCGGCATCCCGGTGAGCGAGTGGTTGCCGGTGACGGAAGATACCCTGGACCGCACGAATAACGGAGTTGTCGGGCTGGCGGGATCCGTTTCCGAATGGACTTCAGAGCCGAGGAAAAGCCCGTCGAATCCGCTGGGTGATGCGCTATGGGTGATCGCGGGTGGCTCCTATCTGAAGCCCGGGAAGGGTGCGCTGAATACGGATTACGTGCCCGACAGGATGCTGCGCAGGCCGGATCTGGGATTCCGGATCTGTGAGACGGTGAAGTAGGTGGGGAAGGGAACCGCGATTTAAAAATCGCGACCTGCACGGCGAATTTCCCTTGGGCTCTGCTGCGGGGGTTGTCGCGATTTCTAAATCGCGGTTCCTTTCGCTTCGCGAACGAGGAAGCCCTCGCCATCGAGTGAGGTACCTTCTGGCAGGGGATGATTGCCGGGGAAAATGGCTCCGTATAAGAGGTGGAAGCCGGGCAGGATTTTTCCAAAGGAGCCGGGTTTGTGACCGTGCTGGAAGTTGTTGGATTCCTTCGGCATCGGGGGATGAGGCATGGACATCGCGATGATGTCTTCGCCGCTGGCGAGGGCGGGCAAGTGCAGGAGGTTTTCCATTTCCATGGGCGTCGCGGCGGATGCGCTGAAGTCGTGGAAATGGATTTCGTTTTCCAGGATGGGGGTGGATTCGATCTGGGCGCGGAGTTTAGTTCCTCCCAACCACATTTTTCCGAGCAGGGGGTCGAAGCGGTCGTGCTTCGTAAGGCGGGTGCTGGTGGTGCGGCAGAGTTGATCGAGGGTTGGGAGGAGATCGGTGTCGCCCTCGATGAGGTGGATTTCGGAGCCGCGCGGGATGGCCTCGAACTGGGTCAGACGGTGGGCGGAAATCCGTGCCGCGTTACCCCTTTTCGCGAAGCGGCGGGCGATGGCTGCGCTGGAGGTTTTCATGAGGGCGGCTTGGACTTCTGTGCTGGTGGGCTTCGGCGAGGTGATTTCCTCCCCGATGGCAATGGCCAGGCCGTAGCGTAGCTTGTGCGGCATTTTCCGGAAATAGCGGCCGCGATCGAAGGAGAAGACCGAGCCCCATGATCCATCGACCCACAACGGGAAAATGGGGGATTTTGTTTTGCGGGCGATGAGCTCGAATCCGCGTTCGATTTCGCACAGCCCGCCGGTGCGGGTGAGCTGGCCTTCGGGAAAAAGGGCGACAATATGCCCTTCCTCCAAGGCGGTGATGGTAGTGCGGATGGCTTCGAGCGGTTGGTCGCGGCGGATTGTGACCGTGCCAAAGAGCTTCGCCGAAAGGCGGATGGCGGGGCTCTTCATGAAGCTCTCATCCATCACAAATCGCACCGGACGGTCGCAGGCGGCGGAGATGAAAAAGGCATCCGCGTAGGTGACGTGGTTCGGCAGCAGGAGCACGCCCCCTTCCTTCGGGATGCGGTCGGTGCCGGTGAAACGGATGTGGTAGAGGGATTTCACCACTGCGAGGCCGATGAGGCGTATGAAGTCGGCTGGAAGGATGCGCAAGACGAACCAGGTCATCACCCCGCAGGAGATACCGACGACGATGAGCTGCATGCGGAAACCCGTGATCTCGGGCATTCCTAGTAGTTTCGCGATGAGGATCATCAGCTCGATGGCGACAACCGCGATGATGCCCGCGAAGCAGTCCTGGAGGTTGACGGCGGACTGGAGCTCGCCGCGTTTGTCGGGGGGATAACGATCCTGCATCCATGCATTGAGCGGGGCGAGGAAGAGCGCGGCGGAAAAGGCGAGGAAACCGAGGCCGATGAGGAAAGGCCAGCCGCCCGCCGGAAGGAAGGCGAGGACGAGAGCAGCGGCGGTCATCATGATACCGGCGAGCGGCACCCAGCCGAGCTCGATCCTTTTGCGCAGGAGCCACGACGCGAAGCCGAAGCCGACGGCCATGCCGAGCGAGGCGGCGGCCATGAAGACGGATGAGAGCGTGCCGAATCCTTCGCCACCTGCGGTGAGCGATTTCGCGAGTTTGACTGACCAGAGGTTGATGAAGGCAGCGAAGCCCCAGAAATAGGCGACGCCAAAGGAGGCGTTACGCAGTGCATTGTCAGACCAGAGCTCGCCGAGGTCTTTGAAGTGGCTGATGAGGAGTTTTCCCGAAAGTTTGTCCCTCGCGTGGGCGGAAACCTTGGGAATGGAGATCGCCATGAGCACCGCCGGAACCGAGCAGCAGGCGAGCAGGATGAGTGGGAAAAGCGCGGCCTCCCATGCGGTATCCTGCGAGCCACCCAGCGAAACATGGCGTTTGTCATACCACCAACCGGCGACGATCTGCCCGGCGAGGATCGCCAGCATCGCCATCATCTGCTGCACCCCGGCGGCGAAGCCGAGATGTTTCGAGCCGACGAGTTCCTTGTTGATCCCGATTTTTGCCGGGCTGAAAAAGGCGGACTGCACGGCGAGCAGGAAAAAGCCGACGAGGGCGAGCGGCATCTGCTGAATCGCGACGGCCACGCAGATGAGCGAGAGGATCGCGACCTGGGCGATGGCGGCACCGATGATGACGTTGCGTTTCGAGAAGCGGTCACTCATCCATCCGGCGAGCGGCGCGAAGAGCACGAAGGGAATGGCGATCATCAACCCGGCGGCGGACTCCACGGAGTAGCCGACCGCACCGCCGAGGGGGATGAGAATGAACTGCGCGGCCTTGTCGTTAAAAGCGTTCTGCGTTTGCTGGACGATCATGCTCCAGTAACCCGCCCATTGCCGTTTGCTCGGCTCTCCCTCGGGTTCCCGGTGTGTCATGCGGAATCAGATATTTGCCCCAAGGCAATTGAGGTGCTGGTCCATCTCCAGCGCGGGGTTGCTCTCCTTCGCCTCGCCGACGACGACCGCAGGCACGCCCGCGACGGTGGTATGTGGCGGAACATCGGCGAGCACCACACTGCCGGCACCGACCTTGGCATGGATGCCGATCTCCACGCGGCCGAGGATTTTCGCCCCTGCTCCGATGAGCACACCCGAGCGGATGATCGGGTGGCGATCGCCGGTCGCCTTGCCGGTGCCACCAAGGGTCACCTCATGGAGGATCGAGACATCGTCCTCGATGATCGCGGTTTCCCCGACGACAAATGAAGTCGCGTGGTCGAGCAGGATGCCGCAGCCGATACGTGCCGCCGGATGGATATCGGTGGAGAAAACTTCCGAGGAAACGCTCTGGAGGTAGAGGGCGAGCCAGCGGCGGCCATCATTCCACAGCTGGTGGCTCACCCGGTAGGTGGCCAGCGCCATGAAGCCTTTGAAGAAAAGCAGCGGCTCAAGCGGTGAAAAACAGGCGGGATCGCGCTCGAACATGGCCAGCAGGTCGCGGCCGCAGGCGTGGGCGATATCCGGGTTTCCGGTGATGATCTCGGTGAAAAGCGGCTCGATCATCTCGCGCGGCATGTCTTCGCGCGCCAGGCGTCTGCCGAGGCGTGCGGACAAGGCTTCCGCGAAATTTCCGCGGGAAAGCACCACATCCTCGACGAGATGGCGCAGGCCTTCCTCTTCTTCCAACAGTCTTTCCGCCTCTGATCGAAGCTTCGCCCAGAGGTTTTCTAAATTCGCGGCTTCCCCCCTGCACAACTTCATTCCATCCTCTCCCACCGCTTTTTGTCCTGTATCGCTCATGAAAATTTCCCAGAAATTGGAATACGCCTGCCGTGCCCTCGCGCAGCTCGCGAAGACCTATGACGGCAAGACACTTACCCGTCTCGACGAGTTGGCGCAACGTGAAGTTGTCTCATCGAATTTTTTGGTTCAGATCCTCAACGACGTCCGCCGGGCGGGATTGATCGAATCCCGGCGCGGTGCGAGCGGTGGATACACCCTCGCCAGGTCGCCAGCGAACATCACCCTGCGCCAGATTGTGGATGCGGTGGAGCCCTCCCAGCTCCAGAACACCGCCCTCGCCGGCCAAGGTGAATCCGGCACCGCCATTCACCGTGTATGGGAGACAGTTTCCGGGAAACTGGCCGCCGATCTGGACGCGATCACCTTGGAATCCGTCGCCAGCCCGCCATCCGATCCGATGTTTTACATATGAGCCCGTCCGATTCGGCAAGATCGCCCGATTCGCTCCGTATTCATAAAGCAAAATGATCCGCTGGTTTGCCAAAAACGATATCGCCGCCAATTTCCTGTTGTTCGGGATTTTGGCGTGGGGTGCGTGGTCTGCGGTGGAGAAGGTGGCGTTGGAGGTGCAGCCGGCCTTCGAGCAGCAGCAGATCCAGATCAACGTGGCCTATCGCGGCGGCAGCCCCTCGGATACGGAACGGGCGGTGATCCTGCCCATCGAGGCAGCGTTGGAGGGGCTCTCCGGTGTGGAGGCGGTGGAATCGCGCGCCGGAGACGGGGGGGCACGGGTGACCGTTTTCTCGGAATCCAAGGCGGGTCTGAAAACGCTCCTCGAGGAGGTAAAAACGAGGGTGGATCGCATCAATTCCTTCCCGCCGGAGACCGAACCTCCGACGGTGATGATCCCGGACAGCAGCCGGTGGTTCGATGTGATCAAGATCGCGGTCAAGGGCGACATGGCGGAGGAAGACCTACTGCGTGCGGCGCGCACGGTGCGCGACGACCTGATCTCGATGCAGGGCATTTCCCAAGCGGAGGTGCTGGGAAGTTCTCCTCCGGAAATTTCCATCGAGGCGGATCCCCAGCGGCTGCGCGACTTCGGGCTGACTTTTGCCGACCTATCCGCTGCGATCCAGAGATCATCCATCGATCTGCCAGCCGGACGCATCCAGACGGATGAGGGGATGTTGACGATTCGCTCGAAAGGGCAGGCCTACACGCGGGAGGATTTCGAAAACATCGTGATCAAGAACCGCAGCGGCTCTGAGGTGAAGGTTGGCACGGTCGCGAAGGTTGCGGACGGCTTCGAGGAGGATAGGAAGATCATGTATTTTAACGGCGAGCGATGCCTGCTCGTCGAGGTGCTGCGGTTGGGAGATGAGAACGCCTTGGATATCGCTGCGAAGGTGAAGACATACGTGGCCGAGGGGCCACAGCGTTTTCCGGAGGGCATTTCGCTTTCCATCTGGGACGATTCCTCGGAGGAGCTCGAAGGTCGGCTCGGCACCTTGATGACCTCAATGCTGCAGGGCGGGCTGCTGGTGCTCATCGTGCTCGGCCTGTTCCTCCGTCCCATGCTCGCACTGTGGGTCACGATCGGCATCCCGGTCGCCTTCGCCGGAGGTTTCATCATGATGCCTTTCTTCGGCATCACCGCGAACGTGATGTCGATCTTCGGTTTCATCATCGTGATCGGGCTGGTCGTGGACGACGCCATTGTGACCGCAGAGAATGTCTATCTGAAGCTGCGCAGCGGCATGGATCCGCTGGATGCGGCGACGGAAGGCACCCTGGAGGTTGCCACTCCTGTGACCTTCGGGGTGATCACGACGATTGTCGCTTTCGTGCCGCTGATGTTTTTCGACGGCTTCTACGGATCGTTCACCAAGCAGATCCCGCCCATCGTCGCGGCGGTGCTTATTTTCTCCCTGATCGAGTCGAAGCTGGCACTGCCCTGCCACCTCAAATACGTGAGGGTTCACCGGAAAAAGCTGAATGGCGTCGAGCGATTCCAGAAGCGCATTGCGGACAGCCTCGAAAGATTTGTGGAGAAAATCTACGAGCCGACGCTGCGTATCGCCACGCATCATCGTTACATCACGCTCGCCTTATTCTTTGCGGTTGGCATGGCCTCGCTGGGCTATTTCACCTCGGGAAAAATGGGTTTTGTGAACATGCCTTCGATCGATAGGAACCGGATTTTCGCGATGGTCAGGATGGCCGATGATACCAAGGTCGAGGTGACGGAGGTGCGCACGCAATATGTGGCGGATGCGGTCGAGGAGTTGAAACAGGAGTTCATCGATCCAGGTACGGGGAAATCGGTGATCACGGATATCCTCACGACATCGGGCGGGTGGTCAGGACGCAACAGCATTGATCCGGAGACGGGTTTTGTGGTGATCGGCATCACGGATCCGGGGAAACGCAGCGAACCGGGGCCGAAGAACAGCGATATCGCGGCGAGGTGGACGGAGTTGGTGGGCGAGATGCCGGATGTTCGGAGTTTCTATATCTCAGGCGATCAGGGTCACGGCATGGGCAAAGAGGACGAGCAGGAATCGCTGCGTGTGGAGATCCGCGGGCCGGATGGTGATGAAAAGGACGAGGTGGTGCGTGAGGTTGAGAATTTGTTAGAATCCTACGACGGCATAGCCAGCGCATGGAGCAGCTCCGGGGGGACCAACGACGAGTTGCTCATCACAATCCGTCCCGAGGGCGAGGCCCTGGGGCTGACGCAGCGAGAGCTTTCCCGGCAGGTGCGCGGGGCATTCTTCGGAGAGCAGGCGCAGCGCGTGCAGAGGGACAGGGACGATATTCGTGTGATGGTGCGGCTGCCATTGGAACAGAGGGAGTCGCTTGCGACACTTGAGACTTTGCGCATCCGCACTCCCTCCGGCGGCGAGGCTCCGTTTCATACGGTCGCCTCGGCGAGCTTTGCGAAGGCACGCTCGAACATCCAGCGCATCGATGGTTCGCAGATCATTTCGGTGGTGGCGAAGCCGGAGGACGAAACGATCGATGTCGTAGCGATCTCCCGGGCGCTTGCGCCGGAGCTGGATCGGCTGATGAACAAATACCACGACCTCTCATGGCGCTACCGGGGTTATGTCGCGGATCATGAGGAAACGAAAAAGCGCTCGCTCTACGGCGGGTTGGCCTTGTTCTTCGCGCTCTATGCCTTGCTGGCGATTCCCTTCCGCTCGCTCTATCAGCCGATTTTCGTGATGCTAGCGGTGCCCTTCGGAGCTATCGGCGCGTTGTTCGGGCATATCATCATGGACATCACCCCGTCTTACCTCTCCATCTTCGGCATCCTCGCGCTGGCCGGGGTGGTGGTGAACGACTCCTTGGTAATGGTCGATTTCATCAACCAGAAAGTGCGCGCCGGCGAGGATCTGCGTACGGCGGTCATCGAGTCCGGAACGCGGCGTTTCCGTCCGATCTTCCTAACCTCCGCGACGACCTTCGCCGGGCTGTTGCCTTTGCTCTTCGATCGCTCCCTGCAGGCGCAGTTCCTCATCCCGATGGCGACCTCCCTGGCCTTCGGCATCCTTTTCGCGACGGCGATCACCCTCTACCTCATTCCCTCCGCCTACGTCGCGGCGGAGGAGATCCGCGAACTACTAGGAAAGGCGTGGATTTGGTGGCGTTACCCGAACGGCAAACCTGTCCCTGAAGCCGAAGGGTCGCTGGTTTCCGGCGGCGAGTGATCGTCTCAGTGTCCGGAAGAGTAAGAGCCTGCGGCGTTCCTCCGATACTTTGCTCATTTTTGAGTAACCATGACCCGATAGAAACGGCTACCGCTAGGGATTGTGGGATCGAGGATGGTGATGAAGCCGTCCATATCGGCGGGTGGAGGGAAGTCGGTGGAGGAGTCGAAGAGGATGGTGGCGGCGGACCAATTGCCGGGGTTGTCGGTGGCTTGGACTTTGATGATGAGATCGTCGCGGCCGCTATCGAAAGGGAATTTGATGCCGTGATGGTTTCCGGAAGCGGCTGGAGTGGGGAGATTGGGTAGGGCGGGGGAGCCTGGCTCCACGCCGAATGCGTAGCGCAAGAGGTTTGCGATGCCATCGCCGAACGGGGTCGCGAGCGGGCCGGAGATCAGGGAATCGGCGAGGTCATCGGGATCCGGGAAGGAGGCGGAGCGCCAGATGGCGAAGTCTGCTGGCGGGCTTTCGCCGATGCGCAGTTCTAGGATGCGGGCGGTGGCGAAGGGGGTGGAAAGTGGAAGATTTTCCGCGACGCTAGTGAGTGTCCATGTGGGTAGCAGCGACCATTTGCCGTTTTCGAATAGGTGAGTTCCTGTTGGGTCCGGGACGAAGACGTTGACGGCGGCGAGGGAGATGGCTGTGCCAAGATCTTGGGAGAAAGGAACAATGAGCCCACCTTGGTATTTTTCGCCGGCGGCGGGATTGGTGTCGGTGAGGTAGATGTTCAGCGAGATGGCTCCGGTGGGGGATGTATGGAAAATGGCGGCGGAGTTGATGCTGGCGGAGGGGGCTGAGAAGACGGGGAGGCCGGTTTTTCCGAAGACGAAGGAGTAGCTAGCGGCCGAGGAAGACGGGGCGGAGAGTAGAGTTTGCGGGAGGAGGATGTGGCCTGGGCCGGTGATGGCCGCGGTGGCTCCGGAGCCTTTCAAGATGCCGGTGGATGCGAGTTCGACGGGGGAGGCGAGGGTTCCGGAAATTTCCACGGTGCCGTTCGTAACGCTGATCGGGAGGCTGTATGCGGCTTGGGCTCCCGCGAGTTTAAGGGTGCCTCCTCCACTTTTTCGGAATGGGTATGAACCGGTGATCGAGTCTGCGAGGGTGAGCCGATTTTCGCCGCCGCCGACATGAATGTCGGTGAAGGCGTTGAGTTGGATGGGATTGGTGAGGACGGCGCGGTTGCTGCCGGAGCCGGGCTCGTAGCGTAGGGCGCCGAGTTTTCCGTATTGTTCGCCATCGGCGATTTCCGCGCCGCGTCCTTCGCCGGAGAGAGTGATGGTGCCGCCAAAGGTATAGATGCGGTCTGGCTCGCCCACGGCGGTGCCCGAGCTAAGACGGAGCTGGCCACCGGGGGTTACGGTGACGGAGGGGCAGTGGGTAGGAGCGGATGGCTGGGTGAGATTCAGCACGCCTTGGGAAATGAGGATGGGGCCGGTGAAGGTTTTTCCATCTCCTGTCATGCTGGCAATGCCGGGGCCGGTCTTGATGATGCCGCCGGGGCCGGACCAATCGGCGCGCAGGCGGAGTGCACCGTGCTCGGGATCGCCCACGATGTTCTGGGTGTCGAGAGTGAGGTCATCGGCGAGGATGGATCCCGCCTCGACTTCGAATTCGGCGTATCCGGTGCCATTGCCGGTGACGATGATTTCCGCGCCAGCGGGGGAGGAGAAAGTGAGGGTGTTGCCAGTCCCTTTGTCGCGCACGCGGCTGCGGAAGTCGGAGTTTTGTTGATCGAAAATGAGCGAGCCGATGGTGACGGGTGCGCCGAGCTCCGCGTTGCGAGCGGAAGGGGCGGCGGGGATGGAGGCTTCCGCGCCTGTTCCGTTCGGGTAGGGGGCGGGGCTGGTGGTCCAGTTGAGATCACTGGTCCAGTCTCTGCTGGTGGTGCCGGTGGGGGAGTGGATGAAGTGGGGGCGGGTGTAGGGAACGGTGAAGGCGAGGTCGATCTCCGGGCTCCAGTTTCCGCTAGAGAGGATCCGGGCGCGGACACGGGTGGACTGGATCAAGGTGACGGGGCCGGTGTAGGCGCTGCCGGTAACTGTGCCGCCGGGGGCTCTCGGATCGCTGCCATCGGTGCTGAGGTAGATGGTGCCGCCGGGGTTCGGGTTGGTGAGGGTGAGCTGGTAGCCGCTTGCGATTTCCCCGCCATACTGGCTGGCGGAGGGTGCAGTGGTGGCTGGCCAGAACCCCTGCTCTGTCATCTGGGAGAAAAGGTTTTGTCGGCGGGTGGTGCTGACGATCCAGGTGTTGTGGAAGCTTTCGTTGACCGACTGGCCGATGGTGTCGCCCATGATCGGATTGATCTCGGCTTTGAGCTGGTTGAAAATGGCGGTCATGTTTGCATTCACGAGCGCTCCGCCATTGAAGAGCTGCTTCTGGGCGCGGTCTGCGAAACGAAGGCGGAACTCCGGGGATTTTTTCAACAGGGTGTAGAGGGCGGGGATGTATCGGCTTCCGGTGGAATTGGCCTCGGCGTCGGACATGAAGAGATCCGAGGTGAAGGAGTTGAAAGAGGTATTGCGGCCAGTAATCAGCCCGAAGGAGGATTCCGCATCCCACAGATAGAAGCGCCAACGGCCGTTGGTAGAGCGTTCGCGTGCGGCGACCCAGTTATTGTTCGGCCAGTCCCCAGTGGCGGCGTAGGCATTGACGAGGAGGTAGTCGATGAAGTTGTCCACATCGAGGAAGTCGAGGACACCGGCGTATTCTGAGGTGGTGGTGAGATCGGCGGAGCGGAGATAAGTCCACATCTGATTCCAATGGGTGGGGTCGCCGTCGGAGAATATGTTGACTTGCTGTACGTCCCAGCGTTCTTGGCTGTTGTGGTGCTGCTGCATGAAGGCCTCGCGGAGGCGCTCGGTCATGTTGTAATAGCCCTTGTAAACGCCGTTGATCCAGAGGGTGTTGAAAGTTCCCACGCTGCCTTGTTGGCCGGTTGCGATGAAGGTGCGGCGCATCAGTTCATCGATAAGAAACGGATTGGTGATGTCGTTTTTCCCTGCCCGCAGGCGGATGTTTTCAAATTTGGTGACGAAACTCCCCGGGAAGAAATGAGGATACTCGATCGGTTTGTCGGAAAACTCCGAGCGGAAGAAGATGTTGAATGATGGCTTTTGAGTTATATCCATCGGATCAAAACGCGAGGATGCGGAATTGGTGAGTTTGTAGCGTGGCCTTGCGTGATTGCTGCCGGCAATGCGGATGCCGAGTTCGGTGCGGAGGGAGGTGCCGGTGAGGGGAAGGTATTCGAGGGTGGCATTTTTTTCTCCGGCGCGACCGTGCAGGGAAGGAAAGTTGAAGGCGGAGGTGTCGTTGTTGTTGTTCCATTTTTCTCCCGGATAGGTGCCGCCTTTGATTGATAAAATCCCCTCACCATCCGAGGGGGCGCCTGAAGTATTAGGACCATAGTAGGTGAGCTTGGGGTCACCCCCGAGGATGATGGCGGGCAGGCTTTTTCGTGCCGCAGACTGGCCGATCAGGTAGGTGTGGGTGATGGGAGCGGAGGGGATTGCCCCGTTCAGGAAGGAGCGGGCGCGGATGATGCGGTTTGATGAAACGTTGATCGGACTGGAGTAGATGGTGCCGTTGAGCGGATCGCTGCCATCGATACTGTAGCGAATGGTCGAGGAGGGTGTGACGCAGGAGAGGGTGACGTTCTGAGTGTTGGAGTGGAATCCTCCCTCGACACTGAAGGCAGGGAGAGCGGGTGCGAGAGTAAGTGCTGCACCGGTGTTTTCGGCCCCTGGAGTTGCCGTGGCGAGGTAGCCGAAAGCGCCGTCCGCCTGTCTGCCGTAGGAGTAACGCCAGTTCTGGAGCGGGTAGTCGGCTGACAATTGATCCGCCACGCTGCCGTCGGGGCGATTGAGCACGACTCGTTCCCCGCCGGAAGAGAGTTTAAAATTGGTGTGTAGGTAGGTGGTGGCGTCTTGCGCGGGGGTGAGATCGAGATCGCTGGCAATGACCACGAGATAGCCGTTTGCCGGGATGGAAGTGCCCGGCGGAAATGTCCATTTCCTAGGCTCCTCGGGGGAGTCGCTGAGGGACCAACCATTGAGGGAGACGGCGGAGGGGCTTGTGTTTTTTAGCTCGATCCAATCGTTCTCGGAATCAGGGGCATCGCTTTCGGTCTCGGAGGGGTCGACGTCGTCGTTTTCGCTTTGGGAGAGTTCCAGCGTCCATGGGACAGTTGTCGCGGTATAGTTTGCGAGCTGTCCGTAGTCGATGAGTCCACCGGATGGTTCGGCAATTCCGCCGAAATATTTCCACGGATCGTTGCCGTTGGAGAGGATGGTGCCGGTACTTAGTTTGAGATCCGCGGCGAGGAGCAGGGTGCTGCCTTCCGTGTCGGTGAGGGATTGGTTATGAACCTGGATGGACAGGGTGTTTTCCCCAGTGACGAGGAAGTTCCGAGCCTGGCCGAGATCGATTGTGGTGATCGCGTTGCTCGGTTGGGCGTTGAATGAAGTCTGGTCGCGGAAAGCAAACATTCCTGCACTGCCCATGTTGCGACGTGCGATCTCGACGCCATTGAGGAAGGCGATGAAACCGTCATTGTAGCGGACGGAAAGCTGAAGGGTGGTTGTGCTTGTGGCGCTGGTGGATGAGACGCTGAACTTTTTCCGGAGGTAAAGGCTGGGGGTGCGGTGCTTGACATCGCCGGAGACATCAGTGCCGTGAGTGATTCCGGTTTCGCCAAAGCCAAACGGCCCCGTGCCGATTTTCCAGAGAGAGTCATCAAAAGTTGGCTGCTGCCATGAAAGGGTGTTTCCCACGCGTGGATACTGGCCGCTGTCGCGAACCAATTGCTTGTCGGAATTGGTGGCGACCAGTTCGTTGATGATGACCTCTGCATGGCAGGGACTTAGTGAAGCCAATGCCATGATGAGCAGTTGGAAAAGTTTCATGGATACGAGGCGATAGATTTTTCGGGGGATAACTTTATCACATCACGAATCGATAAACAGTCAAAGGCCTCACAATTTAAGCTTCCCATGCTTCGAGCGATGGATGTGGTAATGTGTTAGCCGACAATCACCGTGTGTATGGGCCCTGCGGCCGCTAAGGAAGCAAATGGTTCAGCGCTTCGACCACGCCATGCCCGGCGGTTCGTTGAGTGATCATGCCACCCCGAGATTCGACGATGTGGCGGATGTCTGCCACCGCATTGATCGGGCAAGCGGCGAAGGCGGAGTGATCCGGCGAGAGCATCTCGATGTCGTTGTGGCTGTCGCCTGCGGCGAAGGTGTGTTCCGTGCCGAGGCCGTAGAGGCGCGCGACCTCGCTCAATGTACTGCCTTTCTGGTAATTTCTGTGGCCGAATCGCAGGTAGATCGAGTTCCGCTGCCAGCCGAGATTCGGCACCGCGGCGACGAGCGGGGCGATGTGATCCACGATCCATGCCATCTCCTCCTCGGTGCGTGAGATGAGTCCGGCGGGTTCTCCGTCGATCTCGATGTATTGCGCTCCGGTGTGTTCCTCTATCTCCTTGCGGATGGTTTTGAGGGTCTTCTTCGCCTTTTTGAAAAGCTTGTGGATGTCCTTCTCGCAGCGGTCATTCCAATCCTTGTGCGCAAGGAAGCGTCCGAAGTCGTTGGGGAAATGGATCTCGCGCTCGCGGGCGATGACCCAGTCGGGAAGGAAGGGGAAGTTGCTCTCGATAAAACCCTCCACCACCTGTGGCATTGAGCGCCCGGTGTTGATGCCCCAGACGGCGTTGCGTGTCCCTCGGAGACGTCGGATGGTCTCGAAAAAGGAGTTCGGCACCGGCGGGTTCTCCGCAGGATCATGCAACGTACCGTCGAAATCGAAGGAAAGGATCAGTTCAGGCTTCGGGCAGGCATCAAGCGTTCTCACGCGGGGACGCTACAAGGAAACGGGCGGGGGGCAAGGGGTGCTTCAGTTCAGTTGCGTCTCAGCCAGGAATCTGTAGGTGCCGTTGGCGGCGTAGAGTTCGTCGTGGGTACCTTGCTCGGTGAGTTTGCCTTTGGAGATGACGAGGATTTGGTCGGCGTGGCGGACGGTGGAGAGGCGGTGGGCGATGACCAGGGAGGTGCGGCCGGCCATGAGGCGCTCGAGGGCTTCGTTGACGAGGCGTTCGGATTCGCTGTCGAGGGCGGAGGTGGCTTCGTCGAGGAGGAGGATTTTCGGATCGGCGAGGATGGCCCTAGCGATGGCAATGCGCTGGCGCTGGCCGCCGGAGAGTTTGGTGCCGCGCGGGCCGACCAAGGTATTGTAGGCTTCCGGGAGTTCGGAGATGAAGCCGTGAGCGTTGGCGCGCTCGGCGGCGGCTTCGATTTCCTCGCGGCTGGCGCTGGGTTTGCCGTAGGCGATGTTTTCGGAAATGGTTCCGCCGAAGAGCAGGACTTCCTGGGGGACGATGGCGATTTGGGAGCGCAGGCTTTCCAAGGAGGTTTCCTGGGCATCGGTGCCATCAAAGAGGAGCTTGCCGGAGGTGGGATCGTTGAAGCCGAGCAGGAGGGAGAAGAGGGTGGATTTCCCTGCGCCGGAGGGGCCTACGATGGCGGTGCGTTGGCCGGCGGGGAGGTCGAGGGAGATGTTGCTGAGGACGGGGATTTCCGGGCGGGAAGAGTAGGTGAAGGAGACGTCTTGGAGGGCGATGTGTCCGGTGAGTTTTTGGGCGGTGCCGGTATTGCGTTCGCCGGGCATGTCGAGGATTTCGCGGAGGCGTTCGGTGGCTCCAGAGGTCTGCTGGAATTGGGAGATGATTTCCGGGAAGGAGCCGAGTGATGCGCCGACGAAGATGGAGAAGAGGATGAAAGCGAAGAAGTTTTCCCATGTGATCCCGCCTTGGGAATACATGCGCGCGCCGTACCAGACAACAAAGGCGATGGTGCCGAAGAGGGCGAGGATGATGAAGGAAAGGAAGGCTCCGCGGGCTTTCGCGCCCCGGTAGGTGACGGTGAGGAAGGATTGGAGGGAGGAGGCGTAGCGGGTGTTTTCGAGCGGTTCGTTGGTGTAGGCCTTGACGTCGGCGATGTTCTGCACGGATTCCTCGATGACCGTGGAGGCATCGGCGAGGGATTCCTGGGCGGCCTTGGAGTGGTTGCGGACTTTTCTGCCGAAGAGGGCGATGAGCAGGACGACGACGGGGATGCATCCGAGCATGATCAGCGAGAGCTTCCACGAGGCGATAAAGATGAACACCAGGCCGCCGATGAGAATGACGGTCTGGCGGACGGCTTGGGGGACGGTGGAGATGAGGGTCTCGCGGACGAGGGAGAGATCGGCGGAGACGCGGTTGCTCAGGGAACCGGCGCGCTGATCCTGGAAGTAGGGGATGGGTAGACGCAGGAGGTGGGTGAAAATGTCCTGGCGGAGGCGGTTCAGGGCGGATTCGCCGGAGCGGATGAAGCCCTGCACGCGGAAGAAGCCGATGAATGCTTGGAGGGTAAGGGCGGCGACGAGAAAGAGAATCGTGCGGTTGATTTGCTCCATGATTTTCTCAGGAGGCACGGCGTTGCGGAGTCCATCGACGGGGCTGCCGACGAGTTCCTTGAGGAAATAGGGGAAGGCGAGGGCGAGGCCGGCGGTGACGAAGAGGGCGATGAGGGAAGGGATGAAGACCTTCTTTTCGCGCATCAGGTAGGCGAGGATCCAGCGGTGTGAGGAGATGGGTGACTTTTTATCCGCCTGAGGCATGCGCGGATGGGAAACGATGGAAGCCGCCGCGTCAATGGCGGGGGCGGCGGAGTGGGGATTTAGCGCCTGCGATATGCCGCCAGCAGGATCATGCTGAGGGCTGTCATGCCGAGGGAGGGTTCCGGAACCGCTGTGGAGGGTTGCATGATTGAGGCGATTTCGGGAGCGTATACGGAAATGTCCGAGTAGAGCGTGAGGTTGGGATTCGCGGTGGTGCTGACCGCGTGCATGAGCCCGACAAGCTTCCATTCGTTGCCGAAAAGTGCGAAAGCTCCGCCGCCAGAATCACCGCCGGTGCCTTGGCCTTCGGTGGGTGTGGCGGTGTCGTAGTCTGTGAGGAAGCCGATGAAATCGTTGTTTCCGCTCACGCTCACCACGCCGTAATTGCTTTCGGTGGTGTTGGTTCCCCAGGATTTTCCGCCGCCGAATCCGATCATCGTGATCTGCTGGTTGGGTGCAGGTGTGCCCAGCGAAACGGTGGTGAGTCCGGGCAGGGGGGCGAAAAGTTTGAAAAGTACAAGATCCGAGCTGGCGGTATAACCCGCGTCTTGCATGGCCTGCGGATTGGAGAGCACGTAGGACTGGCTCAGATCGGCGAGATATTGTGTCGAGTTATAGGTCACGTAGGGCTGCGCCTGATCGTCGAAAACGTGCTCGGCGGTGAGCACCCAACCGTCTCCTAGGTAAACTCCCGATCCGCCGTTGGTGAGAATGACATTGTCCCATGGCGCGCCGTTTGCAGGAGCTGAAGTCCTTGGATTGGTGGGCGATGGTGTAGCGACGAGCACTGCCCCGGCTTCGTGGCCGAGAAACAGGAACACCAACAGCGCGAGGACAGGGTTCTTCATTGCGAGTGTTCTAAAAGCAGTAACGGTATCAAGTCAATGAGCTGTGTAAGCTGCTGATGCTGTGAGAGTCGGCGAGTTGTTGCGGAATTTGTGAAAATCAAGTGTTGGCGGGGCTTTCGGCCAATCGCGAGACGTATGCGCCGGCATCATACCGTAAGAATTGCAGGGTGAGTCCCATTGTCATCCGTTGGGTATTGCTGATACTCTATGTCCCTTGATGAATGCTAAATCGTTGATAAGGGGTGCTTTGTCGGCTTTGACGATGGGTGTGGTGGTGGGCAGCAGTACTGGGCACGCCCAGCTCACCACCGCTCAAAAGGAGGATATTGGCTTCACTGCTTTGCAGGCCAAGTTGGGCGCTTCCATGCCAACGGGCAGCGGGATCTCAGTCAGCCAGGTCGAGGCGCAGGAGGCGGGCGGAAACTACCGCCCGAGCACCACGGTGTTTACGGACAAGAACTTCATCTATGGCTCCGGAGGGAGCACGGGGGCGTCCGGCCACGCGACAACCGTGGGCCGGTATTTCTACGGCTCGTCCTCGCTGGCTCCAAATATCGGCGTCTCCTCGAGCCGGGTTACCGTCTACGATGCCAGCGGGTTCATCGGTTCCGATTTTTTGAATACCTCGAATACCGGGGCGCTTCCCGGCGTGGAGAGCAACGATATCCAGAATCACAGTTGGGTCGGGAGTCTGAGCACTACTGCGCAGGATGTGGATGCGCTGCGGCGGATGGATTATGCGATCCAAAGGGATGATTTTGTCGCGACCTTCGGCCTCAACAACGGGAGTGGGACGACGGTGCCCAGTCTGATGGCGGGCTCATACAACGGCATCGTGGTCGGTCGCTCCGACGGACAGCACAGCCGTGGAGGAATCACCCTTGACGGCGGATTCCGAACAAGGCCCGACATTGTGGTGCCTACTAGCGCGACGAGCTGGGCGGCACCCACGGTCGGCAGTGCGGCGGCGCTGCTTTTGGAGACCTCAAAAAATACGGCAGGACTCGCCAACGCATCGAAGTCAGTGGTTGTGAAATCGCTGTTATTTACGGGCGCGACTCGTAATGAAGCGGAGTTTGGCGGTGCCTGGTCGCATACTTCCACCCAGCCGCTGGATGCGGTCTACGGGGCAGGCGAGCTGAATGTCCTGCATTCTCACGACATTCTGGTCGCCGGGCAACAGAATGCCGCCAGTGCTGCCACGGTGGGGTCGACCGGCTGGGATCTTGGCAACAGCAGTTCCACCGTCCCGCAGTTGTATTTCTTCGATTTGGGCAGTGAGAATTCGTTATTCGAGATCGCAGCGAGCCTGGTTTGGAATAGAGACATCACCGTGGCGGATACCCAGCGAGGGCCCGGAGTGAACTACACTTTCACGCCCAGTCTGGCGAATTTGAACCTCAGGCTTTTCAGTGCAAATGGATTTATGCTGGATTCGGAGCTCATGGCCAGCGTCAGTGAAAACGACAATGTGGAGCTGATTCTGGCGAGCGGCCTCGCGCCGGGCCGCTACGCGTGGCAGGTGAGTTCGGACAAATCCAACATCCAGTATGGTTTTTCGTGGAATGTGGAGGGAATCACGGCGGTTGCAGTCCCCGAGCCGTCCGTATGGATGCTGGTTGGAGCTTGGGTGCTTGTTTTCCGCCGCAAACGCCGGTGAGCTTTGTCGCCAAATATCTGTGTTAAGTGTTGATGCTGTGGGGGTATTCGAGTTATTACGGCTTCCATGAAAATCAAGCATTGGTGCGTTGCCGGGTGGTTGGGCTTGCTCGTGGGCTGCGGTGGTGGCGGCCAGATGGGGGATATGGCGGCTGGGGATGATGGCTCAGTGGGCGGGATTTCCGAGGTGCCGAATCCGACTGCGGCGATGGCGAAGGCGAACGGAAAACCCCTTGAACAGCTCCAGCGAGGGCATGTGGTCTACATGCTGAAATGCGGAGAGTGTCATAAATACCAACTTCCCGAGGAGGTGGATATCATGGACTTCGAGGATGCGATGCCGAAGATGATCAATCATGCTGGACTGCCTTCCTCGGACGAGCAGGCGGTGTTGGATTACATCGTGGCGGTGAAAAAACAGAAGGGTGTGAAGTTTTAGATTGGAGAGGAGCTTGCCAACTGGCGTAAGGCGGCGAAACTATTCCGGCTTTACGAGTGAAGAGTTATTTCCTTAGACGGTTTCTATTGATCCCCCCTACTTTGTTGGGGATCACCTTTTTCGTCTTCGCGATCACGCGTTTCGTGCCCGGCGGTCCGATGGATCGCATGCTCCAGCAGGCGGCGGGAAATGCCGAAGGCGGAGGCGGGAAAAAGGCTTCGAACGAGGCGAGCGGAGGGCTGAGCGAGGAGCAACTTGAAGAATTGGAGGAGCAATACGGCCTCGATAAATCCATGCCGGTCGCCTACCTGCAATGGCTCGGGGCGGTTCCGAGGGAAGTTACCATTTCCAAAGGTGAGTTCGGAGATACGGGTGACGCTGCGATCGGCGGTGCGGAAACGGATCCCGACGATACCGCCACCATCGTCCTGCGCGGCGACGGGCGGCTGGTCCGGGTGAAGAAAAAGGACGGAGAGATCGTCTCCGCCGTCTATAAATCCAATGGGGATGACATCGGTGAACATGGCTGGAAGCTGCGCTATGAGGATGAGGAAGCGCGGCAGGAAAGATTCAAGCGACGCAACCAAGATGGAGCCGATGTGCCTTCATATCCGCCGCGTGTGGTGGCCTACAAAACGAAGTTCAGCGGCTTGTTCCAAGGCGATCTGGGGCGCTCCACGGTCTACAATGATCCGGTCTCAGAGATGATTCTTGGGCGAGTGCCGGTGGCGCTATACTTCGGCTTGCTGACGGCGTTCATCACCTATGCTGTGTGTCTGCCGCTGGGTGTACTCAAGGCGCTGAAGCACCGGACATTCATCGACAGCGCCAGCTCGATCCTGATTTTCATAGGTTACTCGATCCCCGGTTTCGCACTTGGTGCGATCCTGCTGGTGCACCTCGGTGCCCGCATGAACCTGTTCCCGCTGTTCGGGCTGACCAGTCCGGATTTCCCGGAAATGACCACCTGGGAGCAGGTGAAAGACCTGGCGCATCACACCGTCCTGCCGCTGCTCTGTTACCTCGTGGGATCGTTCGCGATGCTGACCATGCTGACGAAGAACAACCTGATGGATCAGCTTTCTTCGGATTACGTGCGGACGGCGGTTTCGAAAGGTGTGGGCTTCCGCAAGGCGGTGTTTGGCCACGCATTCCGGAACTCGATGATCCCGGTGGCAACCAGTGCCGGAAGTTTAGTGGAAATTTTCATCGGCGGTTCACTTTTGGTGGAAACGGTTTTCGACATCCAGGGCTTCGGCCTGCTCCAGTATCAGGCGGTCATCGCGCGTGATGTGCCGGTAATCATGGGCACGCTGACGATCGCGGCATTCTTGATGCTGCTAGGAAAAGTGTTATCGGACATCATCGTGGCGATGGTGGACCCAAGGATTAAATTCAAATGAGCAAGCGTTCCATCGGCATCATCCTGCTTCTTCTCGGGTCGCTCGCGGCCTATGGGGAGATGCGCGGTATTGATTTTCCGACGGCGCGGTGGTTTTTCTCCACCAGCCGGGATGTGCCTCTGTTGAAGTGGAAAGGTGAGGGCGTGGAGTTCTTGTGGTTCGGCTGGCTCAGTTCGGTGATCTTGGTTGCTGCGGGCATCTGGCTGCTGGTGTCATCCGTCCGGGGCGGGCCGCCCAATCCGGTGACCCTGCGCCGCATGAGGCGTTTCAAGGAAATCAAACGCGGCTACTACTCGCTGGTTATCCTGATGGGGCTTGCGGGGCTTGCTGCGCTGGATCAGGTGATCGTCGGCAAAGAGGCGCTGGCGGTGCGTTACAAAGGCGAGTGGGTTTTTCCGGCCTTTACGCCGAAGCCGTTCAAAGGATCAGACTTCGGAATTGGGGGGGAGCTTGCGGATGCTCCGGTGAACTACCGGAAGCTCAAGGTCGCCTTGAAGAAGGAGAAGCACATCACTCGCGGCAGGGTGATCATGCCGCTCATTCCCTATGGCTCCACAGACGATACCTTGCCCCCGCGCTCGCGTGCATTGGTAATACGGCAGGGCATTTACTACGAATCCGGTGGCAACAGCCCCTACTACGGGCTTGCCGCGAAATACCATGACGTCGCCGAAGGCACTTTCCACCTCCGTTACACCCTGCGGAATGGTAGGCTGAGCGGAGCGGTGGACGGCTGGAATGAGGAGGGCGACCGTGTTTATACCGCCGAGTATCTCAAAGGCTCCAAGGTGAAGGAGAAATACAACGGTGATGGCGAGTTGGTGGATTTCCTTGGTTCCGATGACATCGAGCTGCGGGCGGTGAAATACGCTCCTTCTCCGCCTATCCCTGAGGAAGGGAATTGGCTGGGCACGACTTCGCAGAGCTACGATGTGCTCGCTTACCTTTACGGCGGTCTTCAGGTGAACTTCAAGGCAGCGCTGATTTTCCTGCCCATCGTCTATGTGGTCGGCATCACCATCGGCATGCTCATGGGGTATCTCGGCGGTTGGTTTGATTTGTTGATGGACCGCATCATCGAGATTTTCTCGAACATGCCTTACCTGTTCGTCGTGATCATTTTCTCCAGTATGGTTCCGGAGCAATTCAAAGGGCTGCCTATCATCCTAGCGATCCTGATCCTCTTCGGCTGGATGGGCATTACTTCACTGATGCGCACTGCGGCATACCGCGATAAGGAGCGCGACTACATCGCCGCCTCGCGCGTGCTTGGTGCCGGCACGACCCGGATCATTTTCCGCCATCTGCTTCCGAATACGGTGGCGATCATCGTCACCCTGGTGCCGTTCACCGTCTCGGCATTGATCTTTTCCCTGACCGCGCTCGATTACCTCGGCTTCGGGTTGCCTCCCGAATATGCGACATGGGGGCGCTTGCTCAACGACGGCCTTTCGAATCTCTCTGCGCCATGGTTGGTTTCCTCCACGTTCGTAGTCCTCGTCGGAATGTTGGTGCTGATCACCTTCATCGGCGAAGCGGTGCGTGAGGCCTTCGATCCGAAAAAATACAGCTACTACCGTTGATGTTGAAATCCCTGATATACCTTCTCTTTGCTGCGGCCTTGTTTGCGCTGGCTGGTTGCGGCCGTGACGAAGATGTGTCCATGCGCACGTCGGGCTTTGAGGAGTTTATTCCGCGTTACAACGACTACATCACCAAGTGGCTGACGGCGCAGCGCGAGGAGACGCTGAAACAAGTGCGCAAGGCGGAGGTCGATGTGCTTGCCGCAGAAGGAGAGGAGCGCGAGGCACTTGAGCGACATCTCATCAGTCTGAAACGCGAGGAGGAGAAATATGATTTCCGTCTCGGATTGGGGGGGTATTTCCGCTTCGGCGATATCTCCGAGTTGCCAGAAAACCTTGTATGGGAGGATGGCATGGAACACGAGGAAATCGGCGATCCTAGGGCAAAAAAAGGCGGTACGTTCAATGTAGATATCCGTTCCTTTCCGCCGACCCTGAGGCCTTTCGGCGACAACTCGAACAACAGTTTCCGTAGCTCGCTCTATGATGATATCGACATGATGTTGGTCGCGCTGCATCCGAAGTCGATGGAGATGATTCCGGGGCTGGCGAAGGAGTGGGCGGTCTCCGAAGACGGGCGCACGGTCTACTTCCGTATCGATGAGGAAGCTCGCTATTCGGATGGAGTGCCGGTCAGGGCGCGGGATTTCTTGTTCGGATCCTACATCCGCATCTCGGATGACATCGTAAACCCATATGCGAAGCAGTATTACCGCGAGAACGTAGCGGGTATGGTCGCTTATGATGAACGCACGCTTTCGATCTCACTTCCCGAAGCACAGCTCTATGCGCCAGCGACGGCGGGCGGGTTGACCCCGTCTCCACCCCATTTCTATGAGGACTACGGGCCGGACTACACCGAGCGCTATCAGTGGAAATTCCCGCCAACAACAGGAGCCTACGAGGTGCTCGAAGAGGATGTGGTGAAAGGTGTTTCCGTGACCCAGACACGGGTAAAGGACTGGTGGGCGAAGGATAGGAAATACTACAGGTATCGTTTTAATCCTGACCGTATCCGTCACGTGGTGGTGCGCGATGAGGCGAAGGCGTTCGAGCTCTTCCGCGCAGGGGAGATCGACAGCTTCTATATCACTCGCCCCGAGTTTTGGTATGAGAAGTCGGAGATGGATCCGGTTTTCAAGGGTTACATCGAGCGTTACACCTTTTACAATCAATGGCCGGCGCTGCCCCGTGGGTTGTATATGAATGTGACTAAGCCGCTCCTCAAGGAGCAGGACATCCGGCTCGGGATACAGCATGCGATGAACTGGCAGAAGGTGATCGATGTGATCTACCGGGGGGATTACTCGCGGCTCGATTCATTTAACCAAGGCTACCTGCTCTTCAGTGATCCGGACATACGGGCGAGGAAGTATTCGATCTCTGCAGCCCGATCCTATTTTGCTAAAGCCGGATTCACGCGCACCGGCCGCGATGGGATCCTCCGTCGTCCGGATGGGAGGAAGCTTTCCGTTTCCGTAAGCTATCCGGCCATTCCGATCCTCGACAAGATGTTCGCCATTCTCCGGGAGGATGCGAAGGCCTGCGGCTTCGATCTGCGGCTTGATTCCAATGAGGCGACCGTCGATTACAAAAAGGTCATGCTCAAGCAGCACGAGATGTCCTTCGGTGCGTGGGTGATCACTCCGCCGATGCCGGATTTCCATCAGTTCATGCACTCCACCAACGCCCGTGACGAGCGGGGCAACCTCAAGCCACAGACGAATAATCTGTGGGTCTGGGGAAGGGACGATACCGATGTTCTCTCCGACAAGGTGCGCAATGCCCGGACGGAAGAAGAGCTCCGCGATGCAGCGATCAAGCTCCAGCACATCATCCATGACGAAGGGATTTTCGTGCCTTCCTACACCACGGATTTCGTCAGGATCGGCTCATGGCGTTGGCTGCGCTGGCCGGATTGTGAAGAGACCAGGTTCTGCCCGCCCATCGTTTATGAACCCTTGGAGGCTTTCGTGCATTGGATCGATGAGGACATGAAAGAGGAGACGATGGATGCACGCCGTAGCGGAAAAACTTTTGACGAGGTGAACCGTATTTTCGACGACTACCGCTACCCTTCCTCAGATCAGGCACCTGAGCCAGTGGATGAAGATGCGCAACTAGAAGAGGGTGATGAGATTCCGTCAGAGCCCGCTGTGGAAACCGAAGAGGAGGACGCACCGTGAACGGAGAGCACCTTCTCGAAGTCGATCGCTTGATTACGTCTTTCGAGACGGAACGCGGGCTGTTGCGTGCGGTGGATCAGGTCTCTTTCTCCATCCCCTACGGAAAAACGGTGGGTCTGGTAGGTGAATCCGGCTGCGGCAAGAGCGTGACGGCAATGTCGATCATGCGTTTACTGCCGCAACCCTCCGGCAAGGTGCTGGGTGGTGAAATCCATTTCAAAGGAGAGGACCTTCTACACGCCGCCGACAAGCGTATGCAGCAGGTGCGCGGCGCAGAGATCGGTGTGATTTTCCAAGAGCCGATGTCCGCGCTCAATCCGGTGCACCGTATCGGCAGGCAAGTGGCGGAGGTGTTCCGCCTGCATACCAAGATGTCGAAAAAGGAGGCATGGGACGCAGCGACCGAGATGTTAGCGTTACTGCGCATTCCTGCACCGGAGAAGCGTATGATGGATTATCCGCATCACCTTTCGGGAGGCATGAGGCAGCGGGTGGTCATCGCTCTGGCACTCGCTTGCCGGCCGGATCTGGTCATCGCCGATGAGCCGACCACCGCACTCGATGTGACGGTGCAGGCGCAGATCTTGGATTTGCTGAATGGCTTTCAGGCGGAGCGGAATATGTCGATGTTGCTGATCACCCACGATCTCGGTGTGATCGCCGAAACCTGTGATGAGGTGGTGGTGATGTATGCGGGGCGCGTGGTCGAAAGCGCGCCGGTGAACGAACTTTTTGCCAATCCCCTGCATGCCTACACCAAGGCTTTGCTGCGCTCGATTCCGACGCTCGATACCAAGCCGAAATCCGTTTTGCCGACGATCCCGGGAACCGTGGCGGGGCTGGCGGAATACACGCATGGTTGTCGTTTCTGCCAGCGTATGGGCAGGAAATCCATCGCGACCCGTGAGCGGCCGGCATTCAAGGAAGTGGAGCCGGGACACAGAGTCGAAATCTGCAAGGAGTGCTGCGATCTATGAGTGAATCACCGATGCTTGAGGCAAAAGATCTGCGGGTGCATTTCCCCGTGCGCAGCGGCGTGTTCCTGCGCCAGACCGGTGCGGTGAAGGCAGTGGATGGCATTTCGTTGCAGCTCGGGGTGGGCGAAACGCTCGGCCTCGTCGGAGAATCCGGCTGCGGAAAATCCACACTCGGTAAAGCGTTGGTGCGCTTGCTGGAGCCGACTTCCGGAAAGATTTATTTCGAGGGTCGTGACATCAGTCATCTCGGGCAGGGTGCCTTGCGACCGCTGCGACGGGATTTCCAAATGATTTTCCAGGACCCTTCCGAATCGCTCGATGCACGGATGAACGTCCGCAGCTTGGTGGAGGAGCCGTTCCGCATTCACAAGCTTGGCAATCGCGCAGAGCGCAAGAAATGGGTGGAAGATTTGCTCGATACCGTGGGTCTCGCGGCGGCATCCGCAGAACGTTACCCGTTCGAGTTTTCCGGCGGGCAAAGGCAACGCATCGGCATCGCTAGAGCGCTCGCGCTGAAACCGAAGTGGCTGGTCTGCGACGAGCCGGTGTCCGCACTCGATGTCTCCGTGCAGTCTCAGATCCTGAACCTGCTGGTGGATTTGCAGAAAGAGTTCGATCTCTCTTATCTTTTCATCGCCCACGACCTCTCTGTGGTGAAGCACATCAGCGATCGCGTGGCGGTGATGTATCTCGGGAAAATCGTGGAGCTTGCAGATTCGGAAACCATCTACCGCAATCCGAGGCACGCCTACACCAAGGCGCTGCTCTCCGCCGTGCCGATCGCCGACCCGACGATCAAGCGCGACAAAATCCTCCTGGAAGGCGACGTGCCCTCCCCTATCGATCCGCCGGAAGGAAGTGCCTTCGGCCACCGCATCAATCATCCGCGTTACGAAGAAACCATCGGCATGGATCTTGGGCTCAAAGAGATCGACCCCGGGCATTGGGTCGCGGCAGATCCTTGCTGTCTGGGTGCGGAGGACTGGGCGGCGGTTTCGAAGGGTTGATACCCGGCTGAGCGAGCTTCCGTTTCCGGGATTCTTTGCTTCAACGAAGCGCATTGCAAATGCGCGTGGGGTGGGTAGAGCTTGTGCATGGGTTCTTGGGAAATGGCTGTGGGGGTTTTGGTTAAGGCGGTTGAAGCCGGTGTGGGGGAGTTTGTGGTTTGTGGTGGCGCGCGGAATGCGGTGTTGCTGGAGGTGTTGGCAAAAATGGAAAGTGCCGGGAAGGTGCGGGTGTGGAGCCATTTTGAAGAGAGGTCGGCGGGATTTTTTGCGCTGGGGCGGACGATGGAGACGGGGAAACCCTGTGCGGTGGTGGTGACGAGCGGGACGGCGGTGGCGGAGCTTTTGCCGGCGGCGATGGAGGGGTTTTATCAGGCGAGGCCGTTAGTGTTGATTACGGCGGATCGGCCGGCGGAGGCGCGGGGCAGTGGTGCGCCGCAGGCGGTGGAGCAGGTGGGGATTTTCACGGAGTATGCCACGGCTGATTTGGAGAGCTGGGAGGGCAAGGCGCCGCTGCATTTGAACGTGGAGCTTGCGGAGGCGTTTGAGATCGGTGGGGAAGATTTTGCGGAGCTGGCGGTGGGGGATTTTTCCGTGGATTTTGGGAAACCGAATGTGGCGGGGCTGGCGAGGTGGCTGCGTGAACCGACGATGCGCGGGCTGGTGGTGATGATCGGTGAGTTGGAACCATGGGAGCAGGAGACGGTGTTCCATTTCTGCGAGGATCTGGCGGTGCCGGTGGTGGCGGAGGGGACGAGCGGGTTGCGCGAGGTGCTTCAGCATCTGGCGGTGGTGGATGCGGATGTGGTACTGAAACAGAAGCCGCCGTCCAAGGTGTTGCGCTTGGGTGGGGTGCCGAGCGGGAGGTTTTGGCGGGATCTTGACGAGATGCCTGAGATCGGCGTGTGGTCGGTGTGCCGCAACGGGTTGCGTGGCTTGGCGCGGGAGGCGGGTGTTTCTCAAGGGACGCTGGATCGGATTTTGGCGGCGGTGGGTGATGTGGAGGAGCAGGGCGACATCCGGGAGTTGCTGGAGGGCGCGGAAGCGCGGGGGCAGCGCATCGAGGAAATGCTGGAGTCGCAACCGGACAGCGAGGCTGGCTGGATGCGCACGCTTTCGGTTTTTGCTTCGATCGGGAGCAGCGTGTATCTGGGAAACAGCTTGCCGATCCGTGAGTGGAATACCTACGCGCAGTGGGAGCGGCAGGTGCAGGTGGTGCGTGCCAACCGGGGGGCGAATGGCATCGACGGGCAGATCAGTTCGTGGCTGGGGGCGAGCGCGGATGAGGAAGATGCGTGGGGAATTTTCGGCGATCTGACAGCGCTCTATGACTTGGCGGGGCTGAAACTGCTAGGGCAGGTGGAGTGCAAAGGGCGGGTGATGGCCGTGATCAACAACGGCGGTGGGAAGATTTTCACGAAAGTGCCGAGGCTCGAAGGCATGAGCGAAGCGGCGAAAAGCTGGATGGCCGCGGAGACTCCCGTGGATTTTGCAGCGGTGGCCAAAGCCTTCGGGATGGATCACCTGCGGGTGGAGCGGGCGGATGAATTCGATGGGGTGGAGGATGGCGGGCGCGCGCTGCTGCTGGAAGTGGTGCCGAAATGAGGTTGATCCGCTAAGGTGCTGAGGCTCAACGGGGAAAATGTTTTTTAACCGCAGACGGCCGGGATGGTTGTAGATGGGTGTATGGATTTTAGTCAGGGAAGGCTCTTAAATCGTTTTCTCTAGCCTTAAATCTGTATCCATCCTGTCCATCTGCGGTTGAAACTCTCCTTTGTCGGAGGGTTTGGTCAGGTGGGTGCGCCTCAGAAGTAGTGAATTTTTGCCTTGGAGGTTGGGGGGGGGACTTCCTACCCTCCCGGCACCGAGATCCACAATTATGGCAAAAAAAGACTTCACGATATTGAACAAGCTGGGAATTCATGCGCGTCCCGCGGCGCAATTCGTGAAGATGGCCAACCGATTCAAATGCGACATCATGGTCGAGAAGGACGGTGAGGAAGTGGACGGCAAAAGCATCATGGGTCTGATGATGCTCGCAGCAGGGCACGGCTCCGTGATCGCGGTGAGTGCCGAGGGTGAGGATGAGGTAGGAGCTTTGGAAGCGATCGGTGATCTGATCGCCCGTAAGTTCGAGGAGGATTGATCCGTATTCAGTTAGGTTTTATGTCAAAGATAACGATTTTGTCCGGGGACGGTATTGGCCCCGAGGTGATGGTTCAGGCGCTGCGCGTGCTGGATGCAGTGGAGGAGAAATTTGGTTTCAAGGTGGAGCGTAGCGAGCACCTTGTCGGCGGCGCGGCCATCGACGATGGCGGCCATCCGCTTCCAGAAGCCACGGTGAAAGCCAGCGAGGCGGCGGATGCGATCCTGTTTGGCTCCGTGGGCGGCCCCAAGTGGGAAAGCCTGCCGCCGGATATTCAGCCAGAGCGCGGAGCTTTGCTGCCACTGCGCAAACACTTCGGCCTGTTCGCTAACCTGCGCCCTGGCGTGTGCCTTCCGGCGCTGACGGATGCCTCGCCGGTGAAGCAGGAGCTGATCAAGGATGGCTTCGACGTGCTCTGCGTGCGCGAGCTGACTGGCGGCATCTATTTCGGTGCGCCGAAAGGCAGGCATGAAGAGGATGGCGAGCCGGTTGCGCTCGACACGATGATTTACAAGAAAAGCGAGATCGAGCGCATCGCGCGTATCGCCTTCACCGCGGCGATGGGCCGCAAGAAGCAACTGCTCTCCGTGGACAAGGCCAATGTGTTGGCCTCCTCGGTGCTGTGGCGCGAGACCGTGATCGAAATTTCCAAGGAGTTCCCTGAAGTGAAGCTCGAGCACATGTATGTGGACAACGCAGCGATGCAGTTGATCCGCCGCCCGGGTTCGTTCGACGTATTGGTCACGGAAAACCTCTTCGGCGATATCCTTTCTGACGAGATGGCGATGATTTCCGGCTCGCTGGGCATGCTGCCATCCGCGTCGCTCGGCAAACAGAAGGACGACGGACTTTACTTCGGCCTCTACGAGCCATCCGGTGGATCGGCTCCCGACATCGCGGGCCAAGGCATCGCGAACCCGATCGCTCAGATCCTTTCTCTGGCGATGCTGCTGCGTTTCTCCCTCGGGAAAACGGATGCTGCGGACGCCATCGAGGCAGCTGTGGCGAAAGCCATCGCCGACGGTTTCCGCACCGGCGACATCGCGACCGGCAAAGCTGGCGAGAAGAAAGTCGGCACCGCAGAAATGGGTGACGCGATCCTTTCCGGCCTGTGAAAGCCAGGCACTCCATCGTAGCAGGGTGGATGTTGCTGGCTCTTGGCGGGTGCTCGTTTATGGCGCCCACGGATGACCTTTCGATACGCACGCCCGGCACATGGGCGGCGGCATCGAGTGGCACGGAAAAACAAATTTCAACCGGCTGGCTCTCGGAATTCCGCGATGCCGCGCTCAAGCGTAGCGTCAACGACGCGCTGGAGCACAACCGCTCGCTGAAATCCGCAGCGGCGCGACTGCGCGAGGCGAAGGAAAACACCATTGTCTCAAGGGCGCGGCAGCTTCCTTCCCTGAGTGGGGGCGGGCGCGGCACGGCTGGCGACGACGGCGACCGGAGCTACGGCCTGAATCTGGCGGCTTCCTGGGAGCCGGATTTGTGGGGAAGGTTGCGCGACCTGACACGCGCGGCGGAGGCTGATGAGCGGGCGGCGATCGAGGATTTTCGCGCTGCAAGGCTCTCCCTGGCGGCGAATGCGGCGAAGGCTTACACGAATCTTGCCTCATCCGAGCAGGAGGTGGATCTGGCGAAGTTCACATTGGATTCCTTCGAGAAGAACCTGCGCATCGTGGAGCGCAACTACAAGGCGACCGGTGAGGGTGCGCTGGACATCCAGTTTGCGCGCACAAACGTTTCCTCGGCACAGCGATCACTGGAGGCTCGCAAGCAAGATCGGGAAGATGCGGCGCGGACACTGGAAGTACTGCAAGGGCAGTATCCCGGCGGGCAGTCGCGGGCAGCTAGCGATTTGCCGGATCTTCCGGCTTCGATTCCGGCGGGGATTCCTGCAGATCTCGTGGAGCGCAGGCCGGATCTGGCGGCGGCGCGGGCTCGGCTTTTTGCCTCGGCGAAACGGGCGGATGCCGCACGCAAGAACCTGTTGCCGGACTTTTCCCTGACCGGATCGGGCGGGACCTCTAGTGCGAAGTTTTCCGATCTGCTGAATGCGGATTTCCTCGTCTCCAGCATCAGCACCCGGATCGATCAGATCATCTTCGACGGAGGAGAAACGGCGGCGAATGCATGTGCTGCATTGGCGCGCAATGACCGGTTGGTGAACGATTACGCGCAGCTCGCGTTAGAGGCTTTCCGGGAAGTTGAGGCAACGCTTTCGGCGGATCGTTCGTTGGCGAAGCAGGAGAAATTTCTCAAATCCGAAGTGGCGGCGGCGTCGCTGGCGGAGAAGCAAGCGGAGCGCGATTATGCGGAGGGGATCAATGCGAACATCCTTTCCGTGCTGGAAGCACAACGCCGGGCCACCAATGCGCGGGCGGCGTTGATCCGGTTGCGGAACCAACGCTTGCAGAATCGTTTCGACCTGCACCTAGCGTTGGGTGGGGATTTCCGGACGGAGCCTTGAGCTCGCCCGGGGTTAGTCCTGCTCCAAGGAGATGACGAGGGAATTGACGGACTCCAAGGTCTTGATCTGTTTTTCGACCTGTTTTTCAGCGTCGGTGAGTGAAAGAGGTTTGTTGGAAATTACGGCTTTCTTCGAGCCGCCATTGAATCCGCCGATGAACACATTCTGCTTAGGGCTTCCTGCGGCTATGGTATCGTATTCCTCCTGGCTCATTTCACCGCGTGAAACGGCATCGGCTGCCAGAAGCGTTTCTTGGAGAGGAGTGGAGTCTTCCTTCAAGCGTTCCTGGGCTTCGCGCATGGCTTCCATTTGTTCCTTCATCTTTTCCTTCAGTATCTCCCGCCTCGCCTTATCCTCCTCAGAGAGCTCTTGGGTGCCTTCGGTGAGATCGCGTGGATTATCCGGATCGGAGACATCTTTGATGCTGATGCTTCCGACTTTGACGTTCCCGCTGGAGACGATTTTAACATTGCCGTTTGTGGTGATGGTTTGTTTGCCGGTCGCTCCCCGACTTTTCAGAGCTTCGAGCAGATCGTTTAGGTAGATTGTCCTTTCGGCGATGTGGCGGGAAAATTTCACCCGACTTTCCCCATAGCGCGCGACAAGCCTGGCATCCGCGTCGCTGCTGCGTGGGCTGTAGTGCTTGTCGGGTCCGGCGTTTTGGGTTTCTGAGTTGGCATCCCTTGCGGCGCGTTTTTCTCCGCGCTGAGTGGTGTTTTCCGAGGTCGAAGTCGTGTCCGTGGATGATCCGGTATGGGGCTTTAGGGCGACTCCACCGGCGATGGTGAGAAGGATGCATCCTGCGGCGACGGTGGCGGTTTTCTTTGTCATGGCGATGGTGGTGAGTAGGGTTTGGGCGTCCTAGTTCGTGGTTTTTCTTCGTGGGAATGCCTTCCAAGCGCAGTCAATCCAGAGCCTTGATCAGCTTCTCGACGTGTTTTTCTGCTTTTTCCAGGGAGGTGGTGTTTTTGGTGTCGATGCCAACCATGGTTTCCGGAACGTATTTCGAAGTGATGGCAAGGACGCTCAGGTATTCGGATTCGGACAAGACGCCCCGGGCACGGGCATCGCCTGCGAGGAGCATTTCCTGAAGTGGAAGGGGTTTTTGTTCCAGTCTTTCCAGATCTTCGGGTGAGGGTCTTGCAACCTCATCGTAGGATTCCGGGAAATCGAAGTCGGAAGGATTCAGCTCCGATGGGTCGCGCTCCATGAGGGAAATGATATGAGTCTTGGCGTTTTCGCCGGTTTCGGCGATGCGTTGGTTGAGCGTGACGATTCGTGAGGAGATGCGTCGCGACAGCCTGACGCGATGCTTGCCGTAGCGCTCGATGATTTCCGCTTCGGTGGTGCTGGAGTTGGAGGAAACCGGATCGGAGGCGGGGGGTGTGGTTGTTGGTTTTTTATCCGTGGCGGTTGTTTCTAGGGAGGTGACGACTCCTTTGGTAGCTGGGACATCCGGTGAATGATCGGACAGCGAGCGGATGTATGTGAGGCTGCCGAAGGCGATCAGAAGCACAAAGATGGCTGCGATGGCTGCTGCAGTTTTCGTGTTCATCAGGCTGAAATAGTGCGTTTCGGGGACATGGGGAAATTTGTCTCCGACAGCTCTTACTTTTGGGGTTTCAAGGGGATCTGAAGTGGGGTGTTCAATTTGATGGTATGTCCCCGCCTCGTGATTTTCATCATTTTGATTCGGGACTCGATTCGTTTTTCCAAGTCATCAAGCGAGGCGGGTGGATTTTCCCTGATTGCAATTCTTGGGATTTCTTCCGGGGGAGGCATCTGTCCGCCTCCAAATAACACGCTGGCGGAGCCATTTCTCCCGACGATGACGGAGAGCAGGCTTTCATCTGCTTGTTCGAACAGAGAGTCGTAATCGGTTTTTTCCATCTCACCGCGCGACACGACATCGCCGGCCAGCAGCAATTCCTGGAGAGGTGACGGGTCTTCTTTGAGCGCACGGCGGGCGGCTTCCATGGTCTCGAGGCTGTAGAGGATAGGCTTGGGTCTTTCCGCTTCTCTTCGAACGGCTTCGCGAATGGCTTCAGGATGCTGGTTGCCCCCAATTCGTGCTGCCGCTTGGATGGTGATTCCTCCTTTGTCCTCCGCGCTTTTGGCGACGAGTTCGTTGAGCATGAGCATTCTCAATGCGATACGCCTGGAGTGCTTGACCCGGCTTTCTCCAAAGCGGGCGACCAGCTCTGTATCGGCATTGCTTTCGCGCTCGCGGCGTGCGGGTCTCTCGGTCTCACCGGCAGCAGGCGAGACAACGGCCGTGGAATCGGAACGGGTTTGTCCCTCACGGTCTGTGCTGTCCCTGCTCTGCAGGTAAGTGACGGGCACAGCGATGAGCAGGAGGATCAGGGCGGCAGCGATCGTGGCGGCTTTTTTGGTCATCGTTTTATTACTGCCGCTCGGCACCCGGACTTGTGGGTTATTTCGGAGAAATGCGTATCAGCGCATAATCAAACGCAGGCGGGGCAGGTGCCGAAGAATTCGAGTTCGTGGTAGAGGCCTTGGTAACCGGTTTTTTCGCGGATTTCCTCCTCCAGTTTATGCACGGGGCAGGGGGCTTTGATCGCTTCGATTTTCCCGCAGCCGGTGCAGATCAGGTAGTCGCTGTGTTTTCCTGGCTGGAGCAGGGTGAAATAGGCGGCGCGCTCGTGCAGGCCGAGCCGGCGGATGATCGCGTGATCGGTGAGGCGCTGGAGCAGACGGTAAACCGTGGCCTTGTCGCATTGCTCGGCGAGCCGCTTGGAGGAGGCGAGCTCCGCAAGGGTCATCGGGCGATCCGCTTCGATGAGTGTGGCAAGCAACTCCTCGAGGGCTTTGGTTCGGCGCAGGCCGAGATCGCGGCAGCGTTCGACGGTTTGTTTGAGGGCATCCATGTGGTGTAGAAATTTTAACCGCGAAGGCGTGAAGGCGCAAAGCTGGATTAAAGGAGCTTTTGCTGGGGGTCTTCGGGTTTCGGGGGGAGGGGCGCGCCGATCTTTTCGTAGGCGGCGGGCATGGCGGTGCGGCCGCGCGGGGTGCGCTGGATGAAGCCCTGCATGATGAGGAAAGGTTCGTGGACTTCCTCGAGGGTGGCGGCGTCTTCGCCGACGGCGACGGCGAGCGAGTTCAGTCCGACGGGGCCGCCGCCGAATTTGTAGATCATGGCTTCGAGCAGGCGCTTGTCCATTTCATCGAGGCCGTCGGCGTCGATCTCGATCATGGCTAGGGCAGCGGCGGCGTTATCCTGGTCGATGACCCCGTCTCCGCGCACTTGGGCGAAGTCGCGCACCCAGCGGAGCAGGGCGTTGGCGACACGGGGGGTGCCGCGCGAGCGGGCGGCGACTTCGAGGGCGCCGGGGCGGTGGATTTCCACATTGAGCAGGCCGGCGGAGCGCTCGATGATATCGGCGAGTTCCTCACGGTTGTAGTAGTCGAGGCGGTTGATGAGGCCGAAGCGTGAGCGCAGCGGCGCGGTCAACATGCCGGAGCGGGTGGTCGCACCGACGAGGGTGAAGCGCGGGAGATTGATCTGGATGGAGCGAGCGGAGGGGCCGGAATCGATGATGATATCCAGCCGGTAATCCTCCATGGCGGGGTAGAGGTATTCCTCGATCGCGGGGTGGAGGCGGTGGATCTCGTCGATGAAAAGGATGTCGCCCTTCTGGATGTTCGTGAGGATGCCGGCGAGGTCTCCCGCTTTCTCGATCTGCGGTCCGGAAGTGGTGTGCATCTGGGTGCCCGCTGCATTGGCGATGAGGTTGGCGAGGGTGGTTTTTCCGAGACCCGGTGGCCCCGAGAGGAGGACGTGGTCGAGGACATCGCCCCGGCGTTTTGCTGCCTCCAGCATGAGCAGGACACGATCCTTGACCTTTTCCTGGCCGATGAATTCGGAAAAGGCCGGTGGGCGCAGGGAGACATCGAAGGGCGTGGCGGGCGCTTCGGTGGTTTGTTGATAGAAATTCTCGGACATCCGGTGCTGCGGGGGATGTTCGCCAGGGGAGCGGGTGAGGGAAAGGCTGGAATGCAGGCTTTGGCGGGAATGGAGCGCTTGCTTCAGCTGGCGAGGGCTGGAGGGGACACGCCGCCTGAAAGCAGCGCCCCGTGAGGCGGACTAAAGTCCGCGTTCCGCTGGATTGGAGAGCTTCTTGTGGCGAAGGATGGCGATGACGAAAAGGATGAGGGAAATTGCGGCGAAGGGAATGGCGATGAGGCTTCCGTAGATTGCGGTGGAAATGTCGCCTGCGAGGGCTGCGGGATCTGCGGAACCGGCAGTTTTGAGAGTGCTGAAGGCGTTCACCATTCCTATGACGGGTAAGATGAAAAAGGCGCAGACGGAGAGGGCTAGAGAGATGGCGGAAATCCAGATCATCTTTCCCCAGAATTTTTGTTTTTGTTCAGCGGGTGTCGGAAGATTCATTTTCTTCGGGAGGTTGATGCGGCGGATAAGGGTGTGGGAGGGTGACACGCCGCCTGAAGGCAGCGCTCCATTGAGTGCGGACTAAAGTCCGCGTTCCGTTACTCGGGTTGGTTGCGCATGAAATCCGCGATTTGGGAGAAGAACGGATCGAGGAAAGCGCGGGCGAAGGCGGGGACTTGAGTTTCGTCCATGGCTTCTCCCATGAGCTTGAGCCAGCGGTCGCGCTCGGCGATGCCGATTTTGAAGGTGACGTGGCGCATGCGCAGACGGGGGTGGCCACGTTTTTCGATGTAGGCATCCGAGGCGCCGAGGCGGAAGAGCAAGAACTCGGCGAGCCGTTCTTCTGAGCCTTCCCAATCCTCATCCGGGTACATGGGGCCGATGAGATCGTCATGGCGGACGCGGCGGTAGAAGGCGGCGACCATGGCACGGATGCCGGATTCGCCGCAGGCTTTCATGACGTCGGCTTCGGTGGGGGTGAGCATGGGATGTGTGGAAAAATGGGGATTACATTCCGGCCTCGGCGAGGCGTTCGGCCATTTCGTGTTTCATGAGCTCGGCGGTAATCTCGTCGAGGGCGCCGCCCATCACTGCATCGATGTTGTGGGTGGTGAAGCCGATGCGGTGATCGGTGATGCGGCTCTGGGGGAAGTTGTAGGTGCGGATTTTTTCGGAACGATCGCCGGAGCCGATGAGGGAGCGGCGGTTTTCCGAATACTCGGCCTGCTGCTCTTGGAGTTTTTTCTCGTAGAGGCGGGTGCGCATGATCTGGAGCGCCATCTCTTTGTTCTTCGTCTGGGAGCGGCCGTGCTCGCAGCGGACGTAGAGGCCGGTGGGTAAATGGAAGATCTGTACTGCGGAGTCTGTGGTATTGACGTGCTGTCCGCCTGCACCGCCGGAGCGGCAGACCTCGATGCGCAGGTCGTTCGGATTCATGTCCACATCGATTTCCTCCGCTTCGGGAAGGACGGCGACGGTGATGGTGGAGGTGTGGATGCGGCCTTGGGTTTCGGTGGCGGGGACGCGCTGCACGCGGTGGACACCGGATTCGTATTTCAGGTGGCGGAAAACCTCGTCTCCCGTGACTTTGAGGATGACTTCTTTGTAGCCACCAACCTCTGAGGGGGAGCTTTCGAGGTGCTCGGTCTTCCAGCCTTTCGTGTCCGCGTGACGCTGATAGAGGCGGAGGATTTCCCCGGCGAAAAGGGAGGCCTCATCGCCACCAGCACCGGCGCGGATCTCGATGAGGGCGTCGCGGTCTTCGTTGGGATCGGCGGGGAGGAGGGCGTATTGCATGTCCTCGCGGAGCTTCACGAGGGAGGCCTCGAGATCGGGGATTTCCATCGCGGCCATTTCCGCCATTTCCGGATCATCGGAGCGGGCGAGTTCCTGGTTTTCGGAAAGCTGGGTCTCGGTGGAGGTCAGGGTATCCCAAAGTTCCAAGGTCTGCTGGAGCTTGCGATGCTCGCTGAGGATACCGCGGGCCCGCTGAGGATCGTTAAATAGGTCGGGGTTCGCCACGGCTTCTTCGAGTTCGGCGAAGCGGTGCTGGCGTTTGGCGATGAGCTGGGAGTAGTCCACTGGGAAGAAAATTCTAAATCTTAAATTCTAAATCCGAAACGGGAAAAACGAGTAGGCGGGGCTTTGTTAGCGAGGTTTTTGCGGGCTGTCGAACTTTCGCGGGAACCGGATGCGGCCGATGATTTTTATGGAAAACGGCAATTTGGGTGCGAAGATGGAGCTTATCCGGTGCGATCCTCGCCCCGGCAACTAACACAACCCACCTATGAAAATACCAAGTATTGCCGTTGTATCGCTGATTCCGTTCCTTGGCTTCGTGACCTCTTGTGAAAAAAAGGGTCCTGCCGAGACCACCGGAGAGAAAATCGACGAAGTCGTCGAAGACATCCAAGACAGCGTCGATCCGAAAGGCCCAATGGAGAAGGCCGGTGAGAAGGTCGATGAGGCGCTCGGTGAGTGATTTTAAATGATTCTCTACGGCCGGTGGGTGAAATGCCTGCCGGCCGTTTTTTTTGTTGGGGCGGGGGGAGGCCGTTGGCCAAAAGAGGATAGCAGCGGCTGGCTAGAGGTGCGCGTGAGGACTTCGCGAGGCTCCGCAGGAGGTGTGGAATCAGGTAGGGATCCAAACGCTGACGCTGCCGCCGGAGCAGGGGAAATCCGCGCCGCCGTTTTCATCGAGCGTGATCTCGCCCTCAAAGTTCCCGAGCAGGTCCTTGAAGGTTTGCCCCGAGTAGGCGGAGCCCATTTCCATTTGCCGAGAGGAGGGGACAGAATTGCTCATCACCACGGCGCAACCTTGGTGCTCGTCGTCGCCGTGCCGGATGAATCCAATGCAGTGGGGTTCGTCGAAATATACTGTCTGATCTCCGTAGGCGTAACCTTTGCGGGCGCGAATGAGGTTTTCCAGTCCTTCCACCTTGGATAGCTCGATCTCGTATTCCCCGCCGTCTTTGCCGTGGTCCTTGTATTTTGCGCCGTAGAGATCCGGGTAAAAGACGCAGGGGTAACCTTCTGCGCGGAGGAGGATGAGGGCGTAGGCTAGCGGCTTGAACCATAGGTTCACCGGTGCCTCCAGTGCTTGGAGGGGTTGGGTATCGTGGTTTTCGACGAGTGTGACGGCAGCGAGTGGATTGGCCATCATGAGCGAGTGATCAAGGATGGTGCGCAGATCAAATGACTCTCCGGCGATGGCAGCGTTATGAAGATTGTGATGGAGTGAGGAATCGAAGAGCATCATGGAATGATCGACGGCGGCGAGGTAACTCTCGAGCAGGGGCAGATCGCCGGGTGCCCAGTATTCGCCGACAGCGAAGATGTTTTGCCCGGTGTTTTCCCGCAGCAGGTGGAGCCATTCTTTGTAAAATTCCGGTGAGATGTGCTTCACCGCATCCAGCCGGACACCGGAGAAGTGGCACTGCTCGTGAAGCCATTTTCCCCAATAGTTCAGCTCAGCACGGACGGAGGGGTTGCGGGTTTCGATGTCGTTGAGCATGAGGTAATCAAAGTTGCCCTTCTCTGCGCTGATCATTTCATCCCAGTTGTCGCCATAATCGTTAATGATGCGGTAGATGCCGTTGCCCTCCTCGCCTTCCGCGTAATCCACCCCGGTAAAGCACGTGAAGTCCCACTTGAACTCCGAGTATTTCTCCCCCCGCCCCGGGAAGGTGAATCTGGTGTAGGACTCGATCTCGTAGGGCTCTGAGACGCCTTTGTCGCGGTGTTCGGGATCGACTTTCACCACTTGGAATCTTTCTTTCTCATCACCGCCGCCTTTGTGGTTGAGGACGATATCAGCGATGACACCGATGCCCATTTCGCTCAGGGTCTTGCAGGCATTGAGGAATTGGTCGCGGGTGCCGTATTTTGTGGGGACTGAGCCTTTCTGATCAAACTCGCCAAGATCGAAAAGGTCGTAGGGATCATAGCCGGTGCTGAAGCCGCCCCCGGCGCCCTTGTAGGCCGGGGGAAGCCACGCAGCGGTGATGCCGAGCTCGGCGAGGAATTCCGCTTGGTCTGCGGCGTGGTTCCAAAGGAAGGAATCGCCCGGGGTGTACCAGTGGAAAAACTGGATCATCGTTGGGTTCATGTTCGGTGGGGTGGTGTTGGCTCAAGTCGAATAGCGGACGAAAAGCAGCCCCCGCCATGAAGTGAGCAGAGGCTGCAACAAGGAGGGGTTATATCCGGTAGATCAGTCAACCGCGTCTTCGAGCCGCTCGAGGGTCCGGATGTGGCTTTCGACGCGGGGGAGGAGCTCGGTGCGGATCATGTTTTTGCAGGCGTCCATCACGGAATCGTTCTCGAGCGCATCGGTATACTCGTCGCGTCCGTGTTCCTCGCCGCGCTGGAGGGATTCGATGGCGGATTCGGCACCGAACAGGTTGGCGGCACCTTGCACGGCCTTGGCAAAGGTGCCCCATGCACCGGAATCGGTATCCGGGGTTCCGCCCATCTCCCGGACGTTCGCCGCAAGCCTGTCGGCAGATCTGCGATGCTCCGACTGGATGCGGGTGAGCTCCGCCGTGGCGGGGGGGCCTGGGTATTTCTCAATGGCCTTGGAGTAGGTTTCGATGGCGGAAAGCTCGCCTCGAAGAAGGCTATTGCAGGTCTCGATACAGGATTCGGTGATATTGCTCATGGTGTGGTGGGGTTAGTTCTGCGAAGCGCAGTACCAGAGTTCATTGCACAACAGATGCCACGGGCTAGATCCTTGCGGGTATTGGATCACGCACGGGCACCGCCATGCAATCTGCAAAGAGAGGGTGGTCTAGAATCGGCGTTTTGCCTTTACCCATACGCTTCTAACTTGCTTTCATGGAAGGCATGAAACCTAAGAAAACCCTTGTTGCCGGGATTGATTTTTCCAACTCCTCACCATTGGTGCTGCGGCATGCGGTGAAAGCTGCGCAGGCAGCAGGAGCGGAACTGGTGGCGGTGCATGTGCTCGATGGGCACCGCATCGATTACATCTCTTCGAGTAGATCGGAGATGCCGGCGGCCGACGTGCTGAAGAAGCAGGCACAGGAAAAATTTGACCGCCTGCTGAGTGGGGTCGCCCCGGGGGCGGAGGTGCAGTTCCGCGTGGAGACCGGCAAGCCGGCGGAAGGCATCGCCCGCGTATTGGAAGAAACCTCGGCGGATCTGTTAGTGATCGGTGCGAATGATATGACCAAGAAGCGGCTGGGATCCATCGCTGCGGGTTGTGTTAGGACGGCACCCTGCGATGTGCTGGTGTTGAGAGATTGGCAGGGCGGGGAGTTCAGGAAGATCGTGGTATGTGATGATTTTTCGACTACCGCTTCGAAGGCGATCGCCACGGCAGCGGCCTTAGCCAGAAACCAAGGTGCGAGCCTCAAGATTGTGAACGTGATGTATCCGCCGGGATTGGATAACTGGGGGGCAGTGCTGGAGCACAGGGCGGATTCGCCCCTTTCCTACAGCGATGAGTGCCATTCGCGGGTGAATGCAAAGATGGAAAAATCGCTTGCTCCTCATCAGGAGGCCTTGGCTGGTCTGGACTACGAAGCACGGGTCTTGGAGAACGATAATTCCGCGTCCGCTATCACTTCCTACGTGGCCTCTGAGGGTGCGGATTTAGTGGTGCTGGGAACCCGGGGGCATTCCAAGCTGGCGAGTTATTTCCTCGGCACGAATGCAGAGCGTTTGCTCCATGACCTTCCCGTTTCCGTCATGGCGGTGCGGTAGGCTGGATGGCGTATTTTCCAAGGTTGAAAAATACTAGAGTCACCAAATGGTGTCAAAAGGCGAGACGCCTTTTGCACGGCCTGCGCCGGGACGGCGCAGCTACCTCGTCGCGATGAGCTGGGAGGTGAAGCCTTTGAGGTAGGACGTCTCCGGGAGGGTGATCAGCACCGGGTGGTCGGGGCGCTGGGTGTGCTCTGCGACGAGGCGGAGGGATTTCTTCGCATCGACCGAAGCGTCGGCGAGGTTTTCCAAGAAAAGCTCGCGGGAGGCGTGGTGGGAGCAGCAGAAAGTGGAGAGCAGGCCGTCTTTTTCGAGGAGTTTCAAGGCGCGGAGGTGAATTTCTTTATACCCGCGCATGGCGTCGTTGAGGGTCTTCTTGTTCCGGGTGAAGCTCGGTGGGTCGAGGATGATGAGGTCATACTCGGGTTTGGCGGATTTGAGGAAATCGAAAACGTTTGCCTCAATGACTTCGATATCGAGGTTGTTGAGCTCCGCATTCCGGCGGGCGGAGACGCAGGCAGGGCCGGAGATATCGACGGCGGTTACTTTGGCTGCACCGGCTTTGGCGCAAGCGAGGGCGAAGCCGCCTTGATTGGTGAAGCAGTCGAGGACGCGCAGGCCTTTGGAGAGTTTTGCGACTTCGGCGTGGGCTTGAAGTTGGTCGAGGTAGAGTCCGGTTTTCTGGCCATCGACGAGGTCGATCTCGTAGGTGATGCCGTTGGTTTCCACGCTGAAGCTGCCGGGGTTTTCTCCGTGGATGAGCTCGATGCATTCCTCCATGCCTTCGGCTTTGCGGGAGGGAGAGTCGTTGCGCAGGGTGATGGACGCGGGGTTGAGGACGGCGACGAGGGCATCGCGGATGATCTCCTTGCGCATGTCCATGGCGAGGGTGGTGGTCTGGACGCAGAGGTGATCGCCATAGCGGTCCACGATGAGGCCGGGGATGCCATCGGACTCCGACCAGACAATGCGGCAGAGAGTTTCATCGAGGCCTTCGATACTGGCGCGGAGATTGATTGCCTGCTGGATGCGGCGAGTGAAGAAATCCAGATCGAGATCTTGGCGGCGGCGCGAGAAGCGGCGCGCGACGATCTGGGATGCGGGATTGAAAATGGCGGAGCCGAGCGGGCGGTCACGGAAATCTTTAAGCGTGATGACATCACCGGGTTGGGGATTTCCGAAGGATTTCTTGATCTCGGTGGCGTAGACCCATTCGTGGCCGTGAAAGATTCTGGCGCGGGGTGCAATGATGAGGCCTGGCATGGGCGGCACTCTAAGTTTTAAACGCTAAACTCCAAGGAAGAAGAATTCGCGGCGAGACCCCACTCTCCCGGTCTACGCTGGGACGGGCGTACTACGTGGGAAGACACTAGGATTTGCAGGGTTACAGTTTTCGTAAGAGGTTGACCGAGTGTGAGCTAGGGGGTAGTTTCCCCAAATCGGCCGAGGTGAACACGGCAACGAATTCGTGGTTAACGATTGTCCAATACGAGTAGGTAAGTTTGAGGGTTTCAGTTGGATTCGCTGTGAAGGCAAGGGATCATTTCTGAACAGTCCTGCGGTGAAGGAATTCGGCGAGGTACGCTTGAAGAAGGGGGAGAAGCTGCTGGTAGTGGATTTGCAGGCATGCAGCGGGATGGACTCGACTTTCATGGGCACCCTGGCGGGGCTGGCGAGCCGACTGAAGGAAAAGGGCGGTGAGCTCGAGGTGGCGGATGCGGGTGATAAGAACCGGGCATCTTTGGAGGATTTGGGGCTGGATTTCCTGATGGAGATCGAGCCAGAGGAGGCGGTATGGAAGGGACTGGAGGATAAGGCGAGGGATTTTCTCAAGATCAAGATCGCAGGAATGCGGGCGGGCACGGAGTTGCACACCCGTCACATCCTAGAGGCACACCAACTGCTTTCTGACGCGAATGAGTCCAACGAAAAGAAGTTTTCCGGAGTGGTGAGTATGCTCGAAAAAGAAGTCGCCGAGAAGGAGAAGAAGTCGGGCTGACGCGCTGCCATGGATGAATCTACCTACTGGTCGATCGGAATCTCGCTGTTGTTCGGGCTTGGGTTGCTGCTTGCGCTAAGGCGCCAACGGAGCCGTGCAAAAAGGCTTTCCGCCCAATACCGGGAGCTGGAAGGAGAGGAGGAGCGGATGTTTTCCTTCCTGCATGATCTGGGGCTGGCGATAGGGCAGGAGCCGACGGACGGGGCGCTCTCACGCATGATCGTGGAGGGCGTGCTCAAGGTGGTGGGTGCACGCGGCGGGGCGATTTATTATGAGGCGAATGACATTGGCTTCCTGAATCCCTCCTATATTTCCGATGAGTGTCCTCCGCTGGTGGGGCTTCCGGAGGATGTGTTGGTGCGTGGGGAAAGCGATCCGCGTGCGATGGGGAGTCACCTTCGGTTGGCGCGTGTGCCAATGGGCGAGGGGCTAATCGGGCACGGGATTTCTCTGGCAGAGGCGGTGCACGTGAGGGATCTGCGCGAATACCTACCACCGACGGGGCAGTTGGAGGGGGATGCGGGGGATGTTTCCGTGATGCTTTCGCCGCTCAGATATGCGGGTAAGGATATCGGCGTGCTGGCGGTGGCGCGGCTGCACAGTGAAGGGGATTTCTCGAAAAACGACTTCGCGGTTTTCCGCTCGGTGGCGGAGCAATCGTCTTTCGCGATCGGGAATGCGAGGGTGCATCGCGATGCGAATGAGAAGAAGGCGATCGAGGGTGAACTGAAGAATGCAGCGGAGGTGCAGCGGGTATTGTTGCCGAAGGAGAATCCGGTGGTGGCGGGTTTCCGAGTGAATGGCACGAATATCCCGGCGCGAATCATCAGCGGAGATTATTATGATTACATCGAGCTCAACGACGGGCGGCTGGGTGTGGTGGTGGCGGATGTTTCCGGGAAAGGTGTTTCCGCAGGATTGCTGATGGCAATGTGCCGGAGCTTGTTGCGCGCGGTTTCCAAATCGAATGCTTCGCCATCGGCTGTGCTCGGTGCGGTAAATCGCTACATTTTCCCGGACATACGTGAGGACATGTTCATCAGCATGATCTACGGGATTCTAGAACCGGCGGACGGGACGATGACTTTCACGCGTGCAGGGCACGAGCCGGCGATGATTTACCGCAAAGCGAGTAGCGAGGTGGAGGTGCTGCGACCCAAAGGGCTGGCGCTGGGCATCGATGCAGGTGGGGTGTTTGAGCGGGTGACCCAGGACATGACGGTGAAGCTGGAGCCCGGTGATTGTGTGCTGCTGTTCACCGATGGGGTGAAGGAAGCGCTCAACGAACACGATGAGGAATTCGGTCTCGAGCGGCTGGCAAAGGTTTTCCGGGACGCAGCGAGGATAGGGGCGGAGGCGGTGGTGAGCTGGGTGCAGGAGGAGGTGAAATCCTTTACCGGAGAGGGCGCACAGATGGATGATGTGACGATCGTGGCGATCGAAAAGCGCTGAATATTTAAAATTCAAAATCTAACTTTCAAGGAAGAGCATGACGACGGAAACAAAGATGGAAGAGCTGATGGCTGAGATGCCGGGGGCGAGGCGGGCGTTGTTTGCGCGGTATCACCTAGGCGGCTGCCAGAGCTGTGCGTTCGATGATGCGGAGACGCTTGCGGAGCTGTGCAAACGTGCAGAGCTGGATGCGGACGAGGTGCTCGGGCATCTGCTAGAAAGCCATGAGCATGATCTGACGATGCTGATCGCGCCCGATGCGGTAAAGACGCGCATGGATGCTGGTGAGGAAATTTTCTGGGTGGATGTGCGCACGCGCGAGGAGCACGAGGCGGTGAAAATCGCAGGGGCGGAATTTTTCAACCAAGAGCTGCAAGAGCGGATTTTCAAAGAGAAACCCGACGGACTGGTGGTGCTGTTTGACCATACCGGGAAGTACGTGCTGGATCAAGTCGCGTGGTTCCGCGGGCACGGGGTGGAGAATGCCTTCGGACTCACCGGCGGGATCGATGCCTGGAGCCAAGAGGTGGATCCCACGGTGATGCGGTATCGGGTGGAGGTTTGAGATTACAAATCTCAAGGTCCAAACTCCAAGGAAGACTTGGGTTGTGAACCGGCTCACCCCGAGACGGGGTTTGCACGGCCTGCTGCGAGACGCAGCAGCTACAGCTACAACGGCGGGAGAGGTTGCTCGGAGATTACCCAGTTGTCGTTTTTCTCGGTGAAGGTTTTCATGGCCCAATCGTGGGGGAAGAGGGCGACGAGCCAGCCATTGGAATCGCGTGCGAGGATGGTGCCGAGCGAGAGATCCGGGCGGGCCGTTGGGGCGAGCGGGTCACCTTCTTTGGGTTTGAGCCAGCGGGCGATCGACCAATCGGCCGGTTCAATACGGGTCTCGGCGGCGTATTCACCTTCGAGGCGATGCTGGAGTACCTCGAATTGGAGCGGTCCGACGGCACCGAGCAGGACGCGCGATGAAACTCCGGTGGAATCCAGCGGTGTGAATTCGGAAGCGACGCCTTCCTTGAGGAGTTGCTCGAGGCCGGATTGGAAGCGTTTGTATTTCGCGGTGCTCTTGTTGGTCAGGTAGGAGAAGCACTCCGGCGGGAAGCGGGGGATCTCGTCGAATTTCACGTCCGGGGAGGTGGCGAGGGTATCACCGATGAGCAGGTCGTAGTTTCCAACGAGACCGACGACATCTCCGGCGTAAGCGTCGTCTACGGTTTCGCGATCGCGGGCAAAGAGTCGCTGGGAGTTGGCAAGGCGGACGTTTTCGCCGGTGCGGGTGTTGAAGACGTTCATGTCCCGCTCAAACTGGCCGGAGACGATGCGAATGAAGGCGATGCGATCCCGGTGTTTCGGGTTCATGTTTGCCTGGATCTTGAATACGAAGGCGGAAAACTCCTTGGAGGCCGGGTTAACCGCTTGATCCTCGCTTTTGCGGGGGATCGGCGGCGGGGAGAGTTCTAGGAAACGGTCGAGCAGGAGCTGGACGCCGAAGTTGTTGGCGGCGGAGCCGAAGAAAACCGGGGTGAGGTTTCCGGCGAGGACTTCCGCTACGTCGAAATCTGCCCCTGCGCCTTCAAGGAGTTCGAGCTCTTCGCAGACTTGGGCGTAGGTGATTTCATCGACCGTGTCTTTGACCGATTGGTCTTCGATGCCAGAGACATTGACCGGTGCGCGGAAGGAGCCATGCACTGTGCGCTCGAAGAGGTGGACTTGCTTGTTTTCGCGGTCGAAGACGCCTTTGAAGCGTGGGCCGTCGCCGAGCGGCCAGTTGACCGGGAAGGCGTGGATGCCGAGCACGGATTCCAGTTCGTCGAGCAGGTCGAGGGTCGGCCGCGCGGGGCGGTCGAGCTTATTCATGAAGGTGAAAATGGGCACTCCACGGCGGCGGCAAACCTCGAAGAGCTTGCGCGTCTGGGCTTCGATACCTTTACCTGCATCGACGACCATGACCGCAGCATCGACGGCGGTGAGCACGCGGTAGGTGTCTTCCGAGAAATCTTTGTGCCCCGGGGTGTCGAGGATGTTGACCACGCAGTCTTTGTATTCGAACTGCAGGACGGTGGAGGAAACGGAGATGCCGCGTTGCTTTTCCAGCTCCATCCAGTCGGAGGTGGTGGAGCGCTGGTTTTTGCGGGCAGTGACGGAGCCGGCGAGATTGAGCGCACCACCGTAGAGGAGGAATTTCTCCGTCAGCGTGGTTTTGCCGGCATCCGGGTGGGAGATGATGGCGAAGGAACGGCGGCGGGAAACTTCCTTCTGGAGTGCCGGGGAGGGCGTTGCGTAGGCGGAAAGGGACATGAAGGCGGGAAACCTCAAACTTTCAGCTACAAACATCAATCCCGAATCGGTGTGTCGAAATGCCTAGGTGGTCATTTTACGACCCCACGCGATCGCGTAAGTGCCTTGGAAATCAGGAGTTAAGGAATTTTAAGGTGATTCCGAGGGGGTGAAATGCGTATTGCCATCGCCAGTCTCCGGGGGTAGCGTCCGCCCCTGCCACACGGGATTTTTACACTCCCCGGCCTTCACCAACCCAGTTTTACATTTTGGGATTTTTTGACATCATCAAGCGCTGGAGACTTGCGCAAAAAGGATTTTCTCTCGGGAAGAAGCGCCGAGTGCATGGGGAAAACCCCACCATTCAGACACTGGAGGACAGCTTGGTCATCAAGCTCGCGCTGTATCTCACCTTCGCCGTGGCCTCGGCGGTGCTCGTCCTGAAAGCTTCGGCGACGGCGACCTTTTCGGACGATCCCTTCGAGGGCATGCTCTATGGTTTCGCCCTCGCGCTGACTGCGCTGGCGATGTTTCACACTGGCCACCAGAGATTGTGCCGGAGAAACAGCCGGGTGATTCTCGTGCTCGGTGGGTTGATCGGGCAGTTACTGGTGGTGCGGCTGGTCATGGTCTTGGCAGATGCGGGGAGCATCCGGGAGAATTTCCGTTTCCTTTTCGTGCCTTTCGCTTTGGCGCCGATGCTCCACGGGATTCTGCTTGGCAGGACGGTGGGAGGTTTTTCGGCCGTCTATGTGAGCCTGATCGGTGCGCTGCTGGTTCCGTCAGGTGATGTGATGAATTTCCTCATCGTGAGCCTCGTCTGCGGGATGACGGCGGTTTTGTCCACAGATCGGGTGCGCAGGAGGGTGCAACTCATCCGCGCAGGCATCCTTGTGGGGGTGGTCACTGTGGTGCTGGCCATCGTTCTCGGGAAAATGAATGCGATGTCGGTGTTCGGACCGGAGTCCATCGAGCGCTTTCAGATCATCGGCATGGGTGCTGGGATCGCTTTCGCTACGGCGCTGGCGACGGCCATGCTGATCAGCGGGGTTTTGCCGATGTTCGAGGGTGCCTTCCAGCTCACCACGGATATCAGCTGGCTGGAGCTGACCGATCTGAACCACAAGCTCCTCAAGCGCATGCAGCTGGAGGCACCTGGCACCTTCCACCACAGCCTGGTGGTAGCCTCGCTTTCGGAAGCCGCCGCAGAAGAGATCGGTGCCAACGCCTCGATGTGCCGGGTGTGCGCTTATTTCCACGATGTGGGCAAACTGAAGAAGCCGAACTATTTCATCGAAAACCAGCACGACGACGGCGAGAACCCTCACGACTCCCTCACGCCGACCATGAGCGCGCTGATCATCACCGCGCACGTGAAGGACGGGGTGGATCTGGCAGTGAAACACAAACTCAACCCGCGCATCATCGATGTGATCCAAGAGCACCACGGCGATTCGCTGGTGTATTTCTTCTACCGCAAGGCGCAGGAGCAGAAGAAATCGGAGATGGAGAAGGTCGATCGCCGTCTCGAGAATCCCGAGGACTTGCCAAAAGTGGAGGAAAAGAATTTCCGTTATCCCGGGCCGCGCCCGCGGACCAAGGAGAGCGGGATCATCTGCCTGGCGGATACGATCGAGAGTGCCTCGCGCACCTTGCGCAAGCCGACACCGGCCAAGATTCGCGCCCTCGTCGACGAGCTAGTCAGGGCAAAAATCAGCGACGGGCAGCTCGATGAGTGCCCGCTGACTCTCGGTGAGCTGGCGACGGTGAAGGAAAGCTTTTCCAAGACCCTGCGCAGCATGTTGCACAGCCGGATCGATTACCAGAAGCCGCCTGAGGAAAAGAGCAGCAACGGCGGATCGCGTCGCGACACCACCCAAGGACGTGAGCAAGGCTCCAAGACCGGCCACCTGACACCCGCGCCGGAGCGTTCCAATTGACCTAACCGAAAAAGATGCAGCTGGAAGTCATTATTGGGAACCATCAGGAAGCGGTGGAGATACCGCTGGGTTGGTTGACCGCCCTCGAAGACATCGGCGAACTCGCGGCGGAAATGGCGCTGGAAGCGGCGATAGATCCGGAAAATCCGCTCAGCCATCTCGCCACCCTGGAAGTGGCGATGGTCGATGATGAGACCAGCTCAAGGGTGCACATGGATTTCATGGAAATCCCCGGAGCCACCGATGTGATCACCTTCCACCACGGCGAAATTGTCATCGGAGCGGAGGTCGCCAAGCGGCAGGCGGAGGAATACGGCGAGCCGCTGGGTCGTGAAATTTTACGTTATTTCGTCCACGGGCTGCTGCATCTGGCCGGCCACGAGGATGAGGATGATGACGAGCGCAAAGCGATGGAAGCCGCGCAGGAAGACATGGTCACCAAGCTCTGGGCCGGTGGCCTCGATGCGAAGCTCGTCTAGTTTCCAACGACGTATTTGTCGCTGCGCATCACTTCCACGTCGGTGGAGTAGACGATGACCGCCCAGTCCTCGAAATAGCTTTCCGCGATATCAGACATGATCGCATCGGCGGTTTCCGGGGAGACGATGGTGTCGATTTGAGCGTTGCGCCCCTCGAAGTCGGAGGTGTGATTGCCACGTGAACCCTCGCCTTCGACAGCGGCGATCGACCAGCCGGTGGCTCCGTGTTTTTTTAGGAGATCGATGAGCTGTTCGCGCAGGAGCTTTTCGGTGACGATGGTGACTTTTTTGAGTGAGGTTTTCATGTCCAAGAGTGGAAGAGGTTGGCGAGTTTCTGGAGGATGGGAATGCCGAAGGCGAGATTGAATGGGAAGGTCACGCCCAAGGCGAGCGTGAGATAGTAGCCGGGGTTTGCCTTGGGCAGGGCGATCCGGACGGCGGCGGGGGCGGCGATGTAGGAGGCGCTACCGACCATCGCTCCGAAGATGGCGGCTCCCCCCGGGCTCATGCCGACGAGGATGGCTCCCGCAACACCGAGCGCGCCGTGGAAGACCGGGATGAAACAACCGAGCGCGATGAGCCTCCAGCCGGCCTTGCCGACATCGCCGAGCCGTTTCCCGGCGATCAGGCCGAGCTCCAGCAGGAAGATGCAGAGCGCGCCCTTGAAGGCGGTGACGAAAAATGGGGCGACATCGGCGAGCTTTTCCGGACCGCAGGCGGCGCCGATGATGAGACCGCCGACCAGCAGGACGATGCTTTTCCCGGTGATGACTTCGTGCAGGGCTTTTTTCCACCCGCCGCCGCTCTTGCCGCCGCTGCTGGCGAACAGCAGCGCGACGATGATGCCCGGCACTTCTAACACTGCGACGAGGGCGGGCAGGTAGCCTTCGTATTCCATGCCCGAGCGTTTCACTGCCTCGATAGCGGCGAGGAAGGTGACGACGGAGACCGAGCCGTAGTGGGCGGCGATGGCAGAGGCGTTTTCGGTGGTCATCCTGCCGAAGTGTTTCATCAGGAAATACGCGGAGACTGCAGTGATGCCACCAAGCACAAAGGTCATCATACCCGGCAACAGCATTTCCTGAATGGGCGTGACCGCCAGCGCAGCGCCGCCTTTGAGGCCGATGGCGAGCAGGAGGTAGATCGAGAGGCCTTGGTAGATCGGCTCGGGGATCGCGAGGTCGCTTTTGATCCAGCGCGCGAAGATACCGAGTGCGAAACAAAGGACAACGGGTGAGATTAAGTTTTCCGCGAGCAGGTTCATCTGGCGCGGAGAATCTCCTGAAATTTAAAATACGCAAGAAGAATCACGAAAAAGATATCGTATGTTTTTCCCTGAAAAAGCCCTCTCGGAATATCCGGGAGGGCTGGAGAGGTTCACGAAGGTCGTTAGATGCGGTTCTCCTCGATGTCATAAACATCGAACCAGACCCGCACGATCTTCCCGGCGGGGATGTTTTCCGGGATGTAGTCTTCGAGGAATTCCTGGAGACCCATGTCCATCTTGCTGATCCGATAATCGCGCATCTTGTTGTTCCATGCGATGACTTGGCTGCGCTTCTTCTGCTTGGATTTTTTCGTCACCCAGTCGGAAATGGCGGCGTCGTCTGCTCCGGAGGAGACGAACTTGTGGAAGGCCTTGTATTTGATGCCGGCAAAATCGAGCCACACCTCATCGAGTGGGCAGCCGGAGTGGTATTCGCCTGCGGTGCCATTCAGCACGGCACGGCACTTGTCCACGCAACGCGCGGCAACAACATAACCGCCGATAGAAGTGTCTCGTGGGCTGCGGGGGAAAGTCTGGGTGAGGTCGATAGCGGGTATGTCCATGGTCGGGGAGGGTATGGCGGGATTGTGAAATTGCGAGGAGGGGATTGTGACAATGTGGAGAAAGGAGCCGCGATTCCGAAATCGCGACTGCAACGGCAGCGGAGGGCTGAGGTGATTCGCCATGCAGGTCGCGATTTCGGAATCGCGGCTCCTTTCACCCCGCTTCCGTGGCCGCATATGATGTATCTTGTGTGCAGTTTTTGAAACGCTAGTCTCCACCCATGTTCAAACGCTACTGGTGGATGTTGTTGGTGATGCTGCCGGTCGGAGCGATGATCGGATTCTTGATGGCAGCTGTAGTGACTTACGTCATGCCGAAGAAGTATGAGAGTTCTGCGACGATTGAGGTGAAGCCGCAGGGGCGGACGATCGAACCTATGAGTGGTTCGCACAGCCCTGATAGCATGAGTCCTCAGTTTTTCGGAACGGAGTTTGAGAAAATCAAGAGCCGTAACACTCTGATGAAGGTGGTCGATGCTTTGGATCTCACCAATAAGTGGGGGCTGGATAGGGAAAGTGTTTTGCAGATATTGAGAGCGATTGTGACCACGGAGAATATCCAGGGCACGGATCTCATTTCGATCAGGGTGCGCCACACCAACAAGGAAGACACGCGGGACATTGCGGCGGAGGTGGCTCGGGCTTACAAGGAATACAGGGAGGAACTCGAATCTGAACCGGTTGAAAATAGGATCTTAGAGCTGAAGAAGGCGGTGAGGGAGCAGGAGGACATGGTGGAGGAAAGAAGAAAAATCATTGAAACGATCAAACGGACTGAAGATGTAATTTACGAAAGTCCCATAGAGGAAGAAACACGTGCCGCACAATCCGAAGATGGCGCGACGTATGAGAACGCGGGTGAACAATACGAAACCTCTAAAGCGCTACTTGTTCAGATGAGGCTTAAGCTGACCGAGGCTGAGATCGAAAACGATATCCAAGAGGATAGCATCATCGTCCACGACGATCCGGTCATTGCCGATTCCCCAGTTTCTCCGAATGTGAAGCTGAATCTGTTGATTGGGATTTTGGGCGGTGCGTTGCTTTCCCCACTTGCGGTTCTCCCAGTGATGTGGTTGATGAATCGGAAGCACGTGGCCGCAGGCTTTTGAGTGCTGCGAGTATCGCAGCTTTTGTTTGCGGAGAGGCTGGGGGTGACTTTGTGGTGGTTTCCAAGGGGGAAGGGATTGCGGAGCCTTGCGTGAAATGAAAGCGGCGATGCTCGCCGCAGTCAAAAGCGCGTTGCGCGCGGGAGGCTGGGCGGGCATGTTTTCCGCGATATGAATCGGGAAGAAATGGCGGGGGTGTTGGAGAAGATTGCTTTGTTGCTGGAGCTGAAAGGGGAGAATCCGTTTAAAGTGCGGGCATACCGGCAGGGGGCGGAGGTGGTTTTGACCATGGAGGAGGATGTGGTGGATTTGGCGAAGAATGATGAACTGAAAGGCATCAAGGGCATCGGGGAGGCGCTGCGCGACAAGTTGGGGGAAATGGCGAAGACGGGTGGGCTGGAGTTTTACGACAAACTGAAGGCGGAGTTTCCCGAAACGGTCTTTGAGATTTTCGAGGTGCAGGGACTGGGGCCGAAGAAGATCAAGGCGATGTATGATGCGCTGGGGGTGGATTCTTTGGCGAAGCTAAAAGCGGCTTGTGAGGAAGGGACGGTGGCGGGCCTGCCGGGATTCGGAGCGAAGACCCAGATGAAGATTTTGGAGGGGATCGCGGCGAACGAGAAGTTTGCGGATCGTTTCACTTACGGGAGCATCGGGAGCCTGGTGGAGAGGATTTTAGAAATGCTGCGAATGCATCCGGAGGTGGCTAGGGTGGCGGTGGCGGGATCGTATCGGCGTGCGAAGGAGACCGTGGGGGATCTGGATTTCCTGGTTTCCACAAAGGAAGGCGCGCTGGTGTGCGAGGATTTCACGACCCTGCCTGAGGTGGATGCGGTGATCGCGTGTGGGGATACCAAGGCTTCGGTGCGGTTGAAGAACGGGATGTATTGCGATCTGCGGGCGGTGAAGAACGAGGAGTTTCCTTTCGCGCTCCAGTATTTCACCGGCTCCAAGGAGCACAATGTGGCGCTGCGCTCACTGGCGCAGAAGCGGGGATGGTCGCTCAATGAATATGGCTTCACTGTGGAAGAAGGAGCGGAGGCTCCGCCGGAGGTGAATGAGGAATGGGATATCTATCGGGCGCTGGATTTGCAATTCATCGAGCCGGAGCTTCGCGAGAACCGTGGCGAGATCGAGGCGGCAGCGGAGCGAAAATTGCCGAAGCTGGTGGAATGGATGAACCTGCGTGGGACATTTCACAACCACACCACGGAATCCGACGGGCGTGATACGCTGGAGGGCATGGTGGACGAGGCAATGGAACTAGGTTTGCAGTATCTGGGGATTTCCGATCACTCCAAGTCATCGGCGTATGCGGGAGGGCTGAATGAGGAGCGCTTGCTGAAACAGGTGGAGACGATACGTGCGCTGGAGAAGACTCTGGGAGGGTTCCGGATCTTTGCAGGAAGCGAAGTGGATATCCTGATGGATGGCTCGCTGGATTTCTCGGATGAGATCCTGGCGCAATTGGATTTCGCCGTGGCCTCGGTGCATAATTTCGGGAAGTTGGATGAAGATCAGATGACAGCCCGGCTGATCCGGGCGATGGAGAATGAGCATGTGACGATGCTCGGGCACATGACGGGTCGGCTGTTGCTGAAACGCGAGGGCTATCCGGTGGATCACGCACGAATCATCGACTGTGCGGTGGCGACGCGAACAGTGATCGAGCTGAATTGCAGCCCGATGCGCATGGACATGGATTGGCGCTGGTGGAAACGCGCGCGCGACAAAGGTGTGCTGTGCTCGGTGAATCCGGATGCGCATTCACGGGCACGCTTGCATCACATCAAGCCGGGCGTGTCATTGGCGCGTAAAGGCTGGCTGCGCCGGGAGGATGTGCTGAATACGCGTTCTCTTGCGGAGGTGGAGGCGTTTCTAAAAACGCCGAAGGCGGAGAGGTGATTGGATGGGGCGCTTGCTTTAGCTGGCGCGTAACCCTGCACACGCCAGCTAAAGCAAGCGCCCCAATGCGATCGGATGGCGTCATCCGCGCTCACTTTTTCGTAGGCTTCCCTTTGCCTTGGATCATTTTCGGCGAAGTCAGGCTGCCGTTTTTTCCTGAGTAATTCGACCACTCCCGGTTATTCCGGCTGTCTTCTTTTTCGGCGACGGGTCGGGTTTCGTTTTTCGGCGCCATCAGCACGTTTTCCGCCATGTCGTGCCAAAGCTCTGACATGGCGGCGACGCGTTCTGGCTGCTGGGCGGCGAGGTTGTGAAGTTCCGTGCGGTCCTCGGCGATGTTGTAGAGTTCCCATGGCTGGCTGCGGAGGGAAACGAGTTTCCAATCGCCGTCGCGAATTCCCCGATCCGAGGCAAAGAGCAGATGGATGGGTGGGCGGGATTCCAGTTTTTTTCCGGTGAAGATGGGAGTAAGGGATGTGCCGGCGAGCGGGGTCGGCTCGCGGCCGGGAAAGGTGGTGGGGATTTCCGCGGCGGTGATTTCTGCTAGAGTCGGATAGAGATCGACGAGGTGAGCGGGTTGGTCGGTGATCGAGCCTTTTTCCGCGGTGATGCCCGCAGGCCAGTGGAAGATGGCAGGGGTGCTGATCCCGCCTTCGAACTGGTTCTGTTTGTAGTAGCGGAAGGGGGTGTTGCGTGCCCAAGCCCAGCCGGTGCTGTCGCTCCATTCGCTGTCTGGTTCGTAGGGCTCGCGATCCATTCCGGCGCTGATGCGATCGTAGGGGCAGGCGCCGTTGTCGGATAGGAAAACAATCAGGGTGTTGTCGAGTTCGCCGGCTTTTTCGAGATCGGCGAGGAGACGTCCGGTTTCGACGTCGACCCGGTGAATCATCGCCGCGAGCGCGGCCATGCGGCGGGATTCCCAGTCCTTGAGTTCCGGGGTGAGAGTGTCCCACGCGGGAATGTGATCTGGCCGCGGGGAGGGCGGGACGTCGGCTCCGATGATGCCGAGTTCCTTCTGCTTCTTGTTGCGGGCGGAGTTCATCACGTCCCAACCATTTTCGTAGTTGTGGCGGTATTTCTCGTAATCCACTTTGAGCGGTTGGAGGGGTTCGTGGGGGGCGTTGAAGGCGAGGTAGAGAAACCAGGGTTTCTCAGTTTTCCGGGCGTCTTTGAGGAAATCCAAAGCGAAATCGACATCCGCGGTGGTGGTGTAGAAATCGGTTTTCGGAACCTCCCAATTTTTCCCGTCGAGGCGGAAGCTGTTGTCTCCCCTGTAGTAGTTCGTAGCCCCGGAGAGGTGGCCGAAGTAGCGCTGGAATCCGAAATCGGTCGGCTGCTTAAAAAGGTGCCACTTTCCGGACATGAGAGTGGAGTAGCCAGACGGGAGGAGCGTTTCAGGAATCGTGACGGCACGATTCATTTTCTCGTCACCTGCCTGCCTGCAGTATCGCCCCGTCAGGAGGCTGACGCGTGAGGAGTGGCACTTCGCGGTGTTGTAGAATTGGTTGAAACGCAGGCCGTTCGCGGCGAGGCGGTCGAGGTGGGGCGTTTCGATTTCGCCGCCGTAGCAGCCGATATCCGAGTAGCCGAGGTCATCGGTGAGGATGACGAGGATATTGGGCTTCGCCGCGTGGACAAACGGGAGCGCGATGAGTGAGCCTAAGGCAAAGAGGGATTTTCGGATCATGACAGTTTTGGGTATTCGTCCGCAGACGTATACCGCTTCAAACTGCCGGAAATTTCGGAAAATCCAACGGTAGATCCGAGATCAGAGCGCGCGGCGCTTGCGGACTGCTTCGGCCAAGGTTTCGAAGACTTCGACGGTGGTGTCCCAGTTGATGCAGGCATCGGTGACGGATTGGCCGTGTGTGAGGGTCGAAAGATCGGCGTTGAGTTTCTGATTACCCTCGACGAGGTTCGACTCGATCATCACGGAGGTGATGGATTTCGATCCGCCGGCGATCTGGTGGGCGAGGTCTTTGGCAACCAGCGGTTGGTTGCGGTAGTCTTTGTTAGAATTGCCGTGTGAGCAATCGATCATGAGGGATTTCGGGAGCTTGGATTCCTCAAGCATGGTCTCGACCGCCGCGATGGATTCCTTGTCGAAGTTCGGCCCCGTTTTGCCGCCGCGCAGGATGAGGTGGCAGGATTTGTTACCGGCCGTGGAAACGATGGCGGAGACGCCTTGTTTCGTGACGGAGAGGAAATGGTGAGGGTTCGAGGATGACTGGATGGCGTCGAGCGCGATCTGGATGGAGCCGCCGGTGCCGTTTTTGAAGCCGACTGGCATGGAGAGGCCGGAGGCGAGCTCGCGGTGGATCTGGGACTCGGTGGTGCGTGCGCCGATGGCACCCCAGGCGATGATGTCCGCGATGTATTGCGGGGAGATCGTATCAAGGAACTCGGTGCCTGCGGCGATGCCCATGTTGGCGAGGTCGATCAGGAGCTTGCGGGCGATGCGCAGACCGCGATTGATGTCGAAGGAATCGTCGAGGTTCGGATCGTTGATGAGGCCTTTCCAGCCGACGGTGGTGCGGGGTTTCTCGAAATAGACCCGCATAATGATGCAGAGATCGTCTTTGAAGCGTTCGGCCTCGGCCTTGAGTTTTTCCGCATACTCGATGGCGGCTTCAGGATCGTGGATCGAGCAGGGCCCGACGACGGCAAGAAGGCGGTCATCGCGGAGATTGAGGATATCATCGGCCTCGGTGCGCGCATTGGCGACAACGGAAGCTGCCTGCTCGTTGAGCGGGAGGTAATAGGCGAGAACCGCAGGGGAGATGAGCGGATTGATGCCGGAAATGCGGAGGTCGTCTGTGCGGTGCTTGGTCACGGGGCACAGGGGATAACGCCTAAGGGGCAGGTTTGCCAGTTTTATGTGGGAGGGTCCGCTGAACATCCCAGTGAAAAGGCACTGGCGGCGGATTGGGTGGGTGTCCCCGTCAATTTCGGCGCTTACGTATCCCTTCTGCCAAAACCTCAAGGGTTTCCATCGTAGTCTCCCAGCCCATGCAGGCATCTGTCACTGACTGGCCGTAGGTGAGTTTGTTCAAATCCGAGTCCGGCTTCTGGTTTCCTTCCACGAGGTTTGACTCGATCATGACCGAAGTGATGGTTTGCGACCCGGCAGCGATCTGTCCTGCGATGTCCTTGGCCACGATCGCTTGGTTGCGGAAGTCCTTGTTGGAGTTCGCGTGCGAACAATCGACCATCAGGGAATGGCGCAGCCCCTGCCCGGTCAGTAAACTTTCGACGGTAGCGATGCTTTCCGCGTGGTAGTTTGGTCCCGATTTCCCGCCGCGGAGGATCAAGTGGCATGAGGAATTTCCAGTCGTCGAAACGATGGCGGAAAGCCCTTGGCTGGTGACTCCAAGGAAATGGTGGGGATTGGACGCGGATTGGATGGCATCGAGTGCGATCTGGACCGAGCCGCCAGTGCCGTTCTTGAATCCGATCGGCATGGAAAGACCGGAAGCGAGTTCGCGGTGGATTTGAGATTCTGTGGTGCGTGCGCCGATGGCTCCCCAGGTGATCAGATCCGCGATGTATTGTGGTGAAATCGTATCGAGGAATTCGGTTCCGGTGGGCATGCCCATCTGGGCCAGATCCAGCAGCAGCTTGCGAGCGACACGCAAGCCATGGTTGATATCGAAGGAGCCATTCAAACCGGGATCGTTGATCAGGCCTTTCCAGCCCACGGTGGTGCGGGGTTTCTCAAAATAAACCCGCATGACGATGCAGAGATCCTTTTTGTGACGGGCGGCTTCCAGCTTCAGCTTCTCCGCGTATTGGATGGCCGCTTCGGGATCGTGGATCGAGCAGGGGCCGATGATGACGAGGAGGCGGTCGTCCTTGCCGTGGAGAATGGCCTCGGCTTCGGCTCGCGCGGTGTGAACCACGGTTGCTGCCTGGTTATCGACGGGCAGATAGTAGGCGAGAACCGCCGGTGAAATCAGGGGCTTGATGCCGGAAATGCGGAGGTCGTCGGTGCGGTGCTGGGTCACGATGAGAAGGGTTGATGCCGGGGTGGCGGATTGCTGGGATTATATGCGGAAAAGGGGATCGTCGAACATCGATGGAACGAGCTGCCGTCGTTACATCTCCGGGATTCTATCGAGGGCTTGGCTGGCAACATCAGCGACGTCCATCAGGCCGCAGGTTTGGTTTTGGAAAACCGACCGTGTTCCCGGACGCGATCGAGGCGGTCGAGGCCACGGCGGACTTCCTGCCAGCCGAGATTTTCGTCATCGCTTCCGAGGCGGGCCATCGCACCGGCGAGCATCATCCCAAACTGGCATTTGGAGAGTTCGAAAACGGAAGAAAGCCGTTCTTCCGGAGTCATCGCGCGGGCGCGGAGGACTTTCTCGCGGGAGATCGAGTCCTGGAGATCCGCTAGGGCGGTGGGGTGGTCGTGTGGATTCGGCATGACGGACTGATGAAATATAGCGCGGGGGCGCCCGGATGTCGATGGGGTTGGGTTGGGGTGAATTTTAGCCTGCGGGCTGGCTCGTGGCGAGACGCCACTTGCACGGCCTGCGGCGAGACGCCGCAGCTACGCGGCGCCGCTTATTCCTCGGAGGAGGGGGCTGCGGGGATCTGGATGGGATCGGTGACGGCACTGGTGCCGGGTGGGACCGGCGGGGCGGTGGCACCGGGCCCAGAGCCTTTATTCATGAGGTCGGTGCGGTTTTTTAGGAGCGCATCGACGGTGAATTTGCTGACGATGAAGGTGCGGCCTTCGAGGGCTTTGGTGGCTGCGAGGCGTTTGCTCAGGGTTTCGAGGCGCTCGCTGAAGGCTTTGTCGGCGGCCTCGGCGTCTTCCGCTTTTTCGTCGGCTGGCTTGTTGCGCTCTTTCGGTAGGTCTGCGGAGACGGCGACGGTCATGAGGAAATTGTCCGAGGTTTCCTGGCCTGCTGCGGGCTTCGCCGGTTGCAGGGCGATTTCGTATTCGAAGCCTTCGAAAGTGTTGATCTTAGCGATCTGAAGTTTGTCCGGGGTGGTGCGCTTTTCGGCATCTGCGGAGGGGATGACGTCTTCGAAACGGGTGTAGGAGAAAAGAGACTTGAGCGGCGCGGTGGCGGCGGGGTCGGTGTTCACGCCGGGGAAAGCCTCGGTGAATCGGAAATCCGAGTCCTCATCGTCGCGGGTGAGGGTCCATTCGCTTTTGTCGGAGCCGGGTTGGGTGAGGTCGATGGTCTGGATTTTTTCGATCTTGAGGAAATCCTCGGACAACCAGTTTTTAGGATCGGCGGAGAGGCTGCTGAAGAGTTCGGAGACTGCATAGAAACCGGATTCGTCCGCGTGGTTGCGGACGAAGCGTCCCGTGGAACCTCCTCCGAAGGGCGAGGCGGACGAGGCCGAATCGAGGTTCTTGCCGAAGGAGATTTTCGCGAGTTCATTGCCGTCCACGTCCTTGAAATTGGCGGTGAGTCCGTGCTGGGTGGGGTCGGAGGAGGTTTCATCCATGCCGAAACGTGCGGCGAAGGAAGGGCCGGCCTCGATGCCTTGGGTGACTTTCAGGTTACCGATCGAGCGGAGGAGTTCGTGGATCGCTGTGGTGTCTGCCGGGAAATTGTCGCGTTGAGCGACGACCCAGGTGCCATCATTTTTAGTGAGGGTGACGGTGCTTTCCACGCCGGTGATTTCAATCGACGCGGCTTTTTCGGCGGGGAAATCCTGGACGAGGGTTTCTCCGGCGGAGCGGTTGGTGGCGTTTTTCTCATCTCCACTCCCGGATTTCTTGAGGAAGAAAACCGAGGCGGCAAGGAGGAGCGCGATGATCCAGAGGGTGATGACGGTGCGGGATTTCATTTCTTTTCAGGGAAAAGCGTTATTTGTTAGAAGTTATCGGTTAGAAGGATTGGTTCAGCGGGCGCGGGTGGAGGAGCGGCGCTTGAGGTAGAGGCCGAGGCCGAAGAGGATGACGAGAGCTGGCATGGCCGCGACGTTGAGCAGGGTGATGGTTCCGGCGAGTTTGTCTTTTTGGCGGCGGAGGTCTTTTTCCTGCTCGCGAATGAGGCGTGAGTATTCGACCTGCTGCTGGCGGAGTTTTTCGATCTCCGCCTCCTGCTCGGGGGAGAGGAAAAGCTCATTGCCGCGGGCTTTCTGAGACTGGAGTTCCTGAAGTTTTTGTTGGGCTTCGATTTGTTTGGCCTCGAATTCGCCGATCTTGTTGCCGACCTCCTTGTTGAACTTCGCTTCCATTTCCTGGACCACTGTGAAGGGTCGGCGGGTGGCGGCGCGTGAGCGGGAGCCGATGAGGTATTTCGAGCCGGTGGCTTGGTCTAGCAGGTTGAGGAGCATGGCGGCGTTGCCATTGGAGGGGGTAGCCATCTGCACGCCGCCGAAGTTCTGAACCGAATAAGCGAAGCTGTCGTAGAACGCATCGATGTCGGCGATGAGGAAGACGTTGCCGGGCTTTACCGCTTTCTTGAGAGAGGTGGATTTTTCCTTTTCTCCTGCACTAGCTTCGGCGGGTTCGGCGGAAGCAGGTTTGCCATCCGGGAAAGCGCTTGTGAATTCGCCGGACAGGTGGGTGACGAGATCGAAGGCGATGCCTTCGGCTTTCACTGCGGTGTCGAGCGAAGGGTCGAGCCGCGAGGCCTTCATGGAATCGACAAAGCCGGCGCTGGTGGAAGAACGCATGAGGGAGTTCAGCGCGACGCCTCCGCCACCGGTGCGCTTGAAGGCACCGGGCAGGTAAAGGGTGACTGATTCGATGGATTTGGTGATGATGTTGTCCTTCTGCGGCATGGCGGACTGAGGCAGGGACAGGACGGCGGTGCTCTTGCGGCCGCCTCCCAGCTGAGTCAGGTATACGGGATCGGCGAGGACTTGGTCGGAAATGAATTCGACGCCCCATGCCTTGAGCAGAGTCGGCAGGGTGGAGGTGGCGGGTGCGCCGGGCTGGCCGGTCAGAGGATTGCCTCCGCCGATCATCTGGGCGGCGACGGAATAGGCATCGAGGCAGGCGACGACCGTGCCACCGTTGAGGAGGTATTGATCGACGAGGTATTCCGTTTCCGGGGTGATGTCGGATGGGTGGAAGAGGAGCAGGACTTTGGTTTCCTCGGGGTCGATTTTTTCCGGAGTCATCCCGAGAACCTTGAGGTCGAAGGCTTGCTGCAGCTGCTGGTAGAAGACCCACGCGGGCACCGGTTGCTGGCCGGGCATCATCGCGGGGGGTCCTGCGAGATCGAGCGCGGACATGATGCCGATGACGGGTTTCACCGGCGTGGAGACCTCGGCGATGGCTTTGGAGATGTTGTATTCCAGCATCGTTTCCTCGGCGGGATTGAGGAAAGGGAGGACAACCTTCTTATCGAGGGCGGAGATGGCAAGGCCGAGGTAAAGGTTGTCGCCGTCGATCTGCTGGCCGGTGAGACCGTCGAGGTTGGCGGAGTCCTCGGCATCGGTATCCGGCTCGGGGTCGAGGTTTTCGATGCGGAGTTTGCCGTTTGAGAGGTTGGCGTATTCTTTCAGGAGATCGTCCACGCGCTTCATGTGGACTTTCACCGCCTCCGGCATGTAGTCGGAATTACGGGAGGCGTAGTAGCGGATGACAACCGGGGTGTCGAGTTCGCCGAGGATGGATCGGGTGCCGTCGGAAAGGGTGTGGATCCTGTTTTCGGTGAAATCGATGCCGCGGTTTCCGACTGGGGTGAGGGAAATTAGCCAGTTGGTGAGGATGGCGATGGCGACGAGGGCGGCGATGCCGAGAAGGGTGCGTTTCATAAAGCTGAAATTCTGAATTTTGAAATGCTGAAAGGATCAGGCGCGTTTTGCGTTGAGGATGGAGGATGTGCCGATCAGGCAGATGCTGATGAAGGAGGCGAACCAGACGAGATCCTGGAGGCGGAAAAGACCACGGGTGAGGGATGAGAAGTGATCCCAGACACCGAGTGCGATGACGGCTTGGGTGGTGGAGGTTGAGGTTGCCTTGGCGAGCTCGCGGGCGAAATCGTCGTATCCGCAGAGCACCATGATGGTGCAGATCGTGACGGAGACGATGAGGCAGACGACCTGATCGCGGGTGCATGCGGAGACGAGCATGGTGATGGCGAGGAAGGTGCAGCAGACAAGGAAGGAGCCGATGTATCCCGAGGCGATGGTGCCGTTGTCCGGGCTGCCGAGGTAATTCACCGTGATGATGATGGGGAAGGTGAGCAGCAGTGCGACAAGGGAGACGGTGGCGGCGGCGAGGAACTTCCCGACGATGGCGGACCATGTGGAGACGGGGAAAGTGCCGAGCAGTTCGATGGTGCCGTTGCGCTGCTCATCCGCCCAGAGTTTCATGGCGATGGCGGGGGCGATGAGCATGTAGAGCCAGGGGTGCCAGAAGAAGAAGGAGTATTCAAGGGAGGCATCGCCGACGCGCATGAAGTTGCCGAAAGTGAAGGTCAGGCCGAGTGAGAGGATGGGGAAAATGACGATGATCGCGTAGGCGGTGGGCTGGGCGAAGTAGGATTTCAGCTCGCGCTTGAAGATGGTGAGGGAAGACATGAGTTTGCTAGTGGGCTAGTTTTCAGTTTTCAGGGAAGACTTCGCTTATGCGGCGGTGTCGGTGGTGGTGACTTTGCGGAAGAGATCGGTGAGGGAGCCGTTGGGGGCTTGGGAGAGGAGCTCCTGCGGGGTGCCGTCGGCGACGATTTTTCCCCGGTCCACGATGACCGCACGGGTGCAGGAGGCTTCGACTTCTTCGAGGATGTGGGTGGAGAAGAGGATCGCCTTGGTTTCGCCGAGGCGCTTGATGAGCTGGCGAACTTCGTATTTTTGATTGGGGTCGAGGCCGTCGGTGGGTTCGTCGAGGATGAGGACTTCGGGATCGTGGAGGAGCGCTTGGGCGAGGCAGGTGCGGTGGCGGTAGCCTTTCGAGAGGGTGTCAATGGACTGGCGGGCGACGCTGGTGAGGAAGCAGGTTTCTATGGAGCGCTCGACCGCTTCGTTTTTCTCGGAGCCGACAAGGCCGCGGATTTCGGCGCAGAATTTCAGGAAGCCGATGACCGTCATGTCGTTGTAGAGCGGGGCGGATTCCGGGAGGTAGCCGATCTTGCGTTTGGCGGCGGCGGGGTCTTTGACGATGGAGATGCCGCAGATTTTCGCATCTCCGGAGGTGGGTGGGATGAACCCGGTGACCATGCGCATGGTGGTGGATTTTCCGGCTCCATTCGGGCCGAGGAATCCGAGGACGTCGCCTTTTTCCACGGTGAAGGAAAGGTCATCGACGGCGAGTTTGCTTCCGAAACGTTTGGTGAGGTGTGCGGCTTCGATCATGTTAGGTTTGCGGGTGAGTGGGGACGCGGGTTTTAGCTGCTGTGTGAAATTTTGCGACACGGAAGCCGCAATTTGTTTAGGAAATTTTCAAGTTTCTAAGGAATGTGGGAAGAGGCTGTTTCTCTTCTGCGGAAAGCGCCTTCCTCCGAAATTTCATTTCAGTGGAGGGGGGAAATGGATACGATGGCGGGGGATGAAATTGGGCGGTTTCTTGCGCGAAAAAATTCGGTGGCCGATATGGCCGCTGCTTCCATTGGTCGCGGTGGGAATCGTGATCACCCCCCATTCCTGTGTGTATTGGAGTGGCATAGCGGGGGTATATGCCAGCGTAGGCTTGCTGGCCGTCGCGCTGCGGTATTGGTGGGCTTGGATTCACGGTGCGCCGTTGATCGATTGGATCATCTTGATGGCGCTTTGCGTGTCAATGGGGGCGCTGACGAATGCGTTCGTCGGCACGGTGGTTAGATACGCCGTGAAATGAGAGACGACCGAAGATCGCCGCCACGCCAGATCAGGCGGCGTCTTCCTCGGCGCTGCCGGATTTGCGACGGCGGAGGGATGGAGGCTTGGTGCCTTCGACGACGGCGCGGTTGATGGAGACGCCTTCGACGTCGCCACGGGAGGGGACGTCATACATGACATCGAGCATCATTTTCTCGAAGATGGAGCGCAGGGCGCGAGCACCGGTGCCGCGTTCCACGGCCATGGCGGCGATGGCGCGGAGGGCGTCGCGGGTGATGCGTAGCTTTGCGCCGTTGAGGGCGAGTTGCTTGGAGTATTGTTTCACCAAGGCGTTCTTCGGCTCGGTGAGGATCTGGACGAGTTCCTGCTCGGTGAGTTTGCGCAGTGCGGTGATGACCGGGAGGCGGCCGATGAACTCGGGGATGAGGCCGAAGTGGAGAAGATCCTCGGGGAGGACTTTTTCCAGGATCTTGGAGGATGATTCGTCGAAGGCTTCGGAGTTTTGTTCTGAATGGAAGCCGAGGGTCTTGCTGCCGAGACGGCGGCGGACGATGTCCTCGAGGCCGACGAAAGCTCCTCCGCAGATGAAGAGGATTTTCTCGGTGTTGATCTGGATGTATTCCTGCTGAGGATGTTTGCGCCCGCCCTGGGGTGGGACGTTGCAGACGGTGCCCTCGAGGATTTTCAAAAGCGCCTGTTGGACACCTTCGCCGGAAACGTCGCGGGTGATCGAGACGTTCTCTGTCTTGCGGCCGATCTTGTCGATTTCATCGACGTAGATGATGCCACGCTCGGCGCGCTCGACATCGAAATCGGCGGATTGAAGTAGACGGAGGATGATGTTTTCGACGTCCTCGCCGACGTAGCCGGCCTCGGTGAGAGTGGTGGCATCGACGATACAGAAAGGGACGTCGAGGACACGTGCGAGGGTGCGGGCGAGAAGGGTTTTCCCGGATCCGGTGGAGCCGAGGAGGAGGACGTTGGATTTCTCGATCTCCACGTCATTGTATTCGGCGGAGACTCCGAGATCGTCCTGGTTGAGACGTAGGTAATGGTTGTAAACGGCGACCGAAAGGACGCGTTTGGCGATTTCCTGGCCGATCACGTAGTTGTCGAGCTCTGCGACGAGTTCGGCAGGTGTCGGGGAGGTTTCCTTGGTGCGTTTCTTGCCCTTTTTCCCGGTTCCCGATTCATCGGGGGGATTGAGTTCCTTGGCAAGGATGTTGCCACAAACATCCACGCATTCGTTGCAGATATACACGCCGGGGCCGGCGATGAGTTTCTTTACCTCTGAGTGGCTCTTTCCGCAGAAGGAGCACATGGTGAGATTGGAAGCGCGGGCCATTGGTTAAGTAAAAGCTGAAATGCTGAAAACTGAAATGCTGAAATTTGGGATCAGTCCTTTTTGTCTAATTCGGTGCGGACGGAATCCGGGAGTTGCTTGCGGGATTCGAGGACTTTGTCGACGAGGCCGTAGGCTACGGATTCCTCGGCGGTCATGTAGTTATCGCGGTCGGAATCGTTTTCAACTTCCTCGATGGTTTTGCCGGTGTGATGGGCGAGAATGCCGTTGAGGCGTTTCTTGAGGTTGAACATGAAGCCGATGGTGCGCTCGACGTCGGAGGCGGTGCCTTGAGCGCCGCCGGAGACCTGGTGGATCATGACGTGGGAGTTCGGCAGGCAGAAGCGTTTGCCTTTGGTTCCTGCGGTGAGGAGGACCGAGCCCATGGAGGCGCAGATGCCGATGCAGTAGGTGTTCACATCACAGGTGAGAAACTGCATGGTGTCATAGATGGCGAGGCCAGCTGTGACGGAGCCGCCGGGGCTGTTGATGTAGATGTGGATGTCCTTTTTCGGATCCTGCATCTGGAGGAAAAGCAGCTGGGCGATGACCGAGTTCGCGACGTAATCATCGATGCCTACACCGATGAAGATGATGCGGTCCTTGAGCAGGCGCGAGTAGATGTCGAACGAGCGCTCGCCACGGCCATCGGATTCAACGACGACTGGGACGTAGTAGCTGTTCTTCGGAGCTTGCGAGGAGGAGCTGTTGGAAGGCGGGAAAAGGTTCATACTGCTTATTCTGCGGGTAGTGCTTCGAATTCCTCTTGGGAAACTTCCGTGACCTTCGCCTCTTCCAAAAGGAAGTCAATGGTGCGTCCGATGATCATGGAATTGCGGATCGACTGGATCTGGCGGTTTTTCTGCATGTCCTTGATGACCTTTTTGATCGGCTCCTTGCGTTGCTCAGCGATGCGGCTGATGTGCTGGAGAAGATCGGCGTCAGGGACAGTGATCTTTTCCTCGGAAGCGATTTCCTGGAGGATGAAGTTGGTGCGGAGGTTGGTGGTGGCGCGTTGGGTGGCGGCAGCGAAGATTTCGTCTTCTTTGCCAGCGATGTCGTCATTGGACGCACCGGCTTTGTTGCCTTCTTCGACGATGGCGTTGGCTTGGTTCTGTGTCTCGCGCAGGACGATTTCCTCCGGGAGGTCGAACTGGGCGGCGGCATTGAGTTGCTCGACGATCTGGTTGACCTTGAGTTCGTTGATTTGCTTGGACTTTTCTTGGAACATGTTGCCCTTGATCATGTCCTTGATTTCTTCAAGAGATTTGCCGGGGACGAGCTTTTCGGCGAATTCGTCGTTCAGTTCAGGAAGTTTGGCAGCCTTGATGCCTTCTAGGGAGGTGTGGAGGGTGAGTTCCTTGCCGCGGAGTTCTTCGAAAGGGAATTCGTCGTCGAGGGTGATGGTGACGTCCTTTTTGTCGCCTTCCTTCATGCCGACGAGTTGCTCGGCGTAGCCCGGGAGGAAGGAGCCTTCCTTGATCGGGAGCCAGTGGTTTTCGCGTTTGGCGAGGTAGTTGCCTTTTTCGCCGATGACTTCGGTGAGTGGCTGTCCATCGACGGTGGTGGTGAAATCGACCACGGCGATGTCGTCATTTAGGAGCGGGCGGTCGGCGATGTCGTCGAATTCAGCGAGGCGCTCGCGGAGATTTTCGAGTTGGGCGTTGATTTCCTCGTCGGTGACGTCTGCGGAAGGAGCTTTCACCTCAAGGCCTTTATAGGCTGGGAGGGTGAACTCGGGGGCGAGGATGAGCTTGGTGTCGAAAGCGATGGAGCCGTCCGGACGTTCATTGACGTTATCAGGGAAGCCGAAATCGAGCACTTTGAGGTTCTCCTTTTCCATTGCCTGATCGCAGGCTTCGCCGAAGAGGGCGTCGCGAAGTTCCTCGGAGATTTGCTTGGCGAAACGTTTGGTGATCACGTTTTTCGGGGCTTTGCCGGGACGGAAGCCGGAGATCTTCGCCTGTGAGGCGTAGCTTGCGGTGATCGATTCGCGTTTTGCGGCGACATCGGCGGAGGGCACCTCGACATTGAGGATTGCGATGCATTTCGGCTGTTTTTCGACGGCGATGTTCATGAATGTTCTGCGTTGGGGGAGGGAAACTAGGTGCGGGGGGGCGGTTTTGGCAACTTTCAACTTTCAATCTTCAATTATCCAAGGAAGATGAATGGTTTTGTTGCACCGATTTCGCCCCTCGCTCACGCAAAATGGATCTCCAATTTCTGGCCTGCCTTGAGGTTCAGGCCGTCTTGGAAATGCAAGATGTAGCGCTTTTCCACGGTCTGAAACGCCGCAGCCACGGAAGTGCCGTCGATGGAGACCTGCGCGCTGGTGGCGTTGGTGCCTTCGGCTTGGTCGAAGGCGATTTCCTTGAGGGAAAGCACTCCGTAGTGGAGATCGATGGCTTGCGATTGTTTGCCAGCGGTGACTTTCTGGGAAAATTGTCCCCAGCCCTCCGCGGTGGTGAAGGCAGCGCGGAAGTCTTCCTGTTGCAGGCGCGGGCCGAAGGCGAGTCTGCCTTCTGGGCCGTCGTATTGGTAGCCACACATCGCGAGGAATGCGCCGTAGGCAGACATCGCGCGGGAGTAGTGGTCGCTACATTCGATCTCGTTGTAGGGATTGCGGTCGCGGGGGAGGTAGCGGTCGTAGATGGCTTTTCCGATGGCGAGGCCTTTCTCGGTCATGCCTTCCCAGATCATGTGGGCGGCGACTTGCCACTCGAAGCCGGTCATGCATTCGTTGAGGTAACCGGCGTAGCTGGCCTTGCCGCTCTTCGGTTCGATCTTGCCGTTGGGGAATGAGCACATGACGAGTCCGGCGTTTCCTGCCTCCGCATACCAGCGGCCTTCCTTCATGGTTTTTCGGAAAACGCCGACGTCTGGGGTGAAGTTGTAGGTCCAGAGGGCTTCGAGCGCGGCGCGGACTTTTTCCTTCGGCAAGATTCCTTCGAGGCCGATGTTCCATAGCCAGGAATCGCCGAGGACTTGGTCGATGTGGCAGCCGTTGGTGGAACCGTGCTTCTGGTCTTCCGCAGGACCGGGTTTGTGGATGAAATAGCCGAACTCGTCGCTCCACAGGAGACCGACCATGGCCGGAGCGCCTTTCGCGACGATTTTCTCATAACGCTCGGCGACCGCAGGCTGCTTCATCTGGCGCGCCATCACGGCGGAGGCTTTGAGCGCGGCGTGGTAGAGATTGATCAGCCAATGCACCTGGCCGAACCATGGCTCATCGAGGGTGTTGTGCTGCGAGCCTTCGAGCAGGCCGTTTTCATCTTTGTCCCATTTTTCAATGACGTGATCCATGGAGAGTTTCACGCGATCCCAGATGCTTTCGAGGAAACGGTAGTCGGTGGTCATCTGGCTCTCGCGCAGGACGCGGAGGATGGTGCCGCAGTTTCCATCCACCGCATCGCCGAACTTCGCTTCGGTGTAGCGGTGTTGCATGGAGCCGGTTTTCGGGTCGAAGCCCATGCCGTATTCGATCTTGTCGCGGCATTCGCGCTCGATCTGTGGGAAAATCCGGGCGAGGCCTTGGGCGTAGTGCCAGACGTGGGTGCAGTTGCCGGGGCAGCACTGGACTCCCTCGAGGAAATTGTAGAACTCGGGTGTCTTTCCTGTCTCGGCGATGCGCTGGGCGACTTGGGTCTGCACGCAGTTGTTCGGGATGAACGTGCGCTCAAGGAACCAGTAGGGCAGGGTCGAGTCATACCAAGTGTCCGTCCACTTGCGGGTGGTCTCGTAGAGCTCGGTTTCGCGCTTCGCGACGGCGTTGGCCATCTCCGTCGCGTTTTTCCCGAGGCTGCCGTAGTGGCTCGGTGCTTTCACCGTCTTCATCCCGAAAGCGTTCGCGTATTGGATAATGGGGAAATGCCATGCCACGGAGAACGAGACGGTCTTCGTTTCGCCGGGCTGGAGGGTGAATGTCCTGCCGAGTGAGGCGTAGGCGGGTTTGCTGAAATCTTGTTTCTCCACCGCACCGTTTCTCACCGCATCTTTCTGTCCGCTGAAAAGCCCCTCGGCTCCCTCTTGGGTGAGGGCGAGATCCACGATCTCCGGGCGCTCGTTTCCGAAAATGCCCAACGCGAACGTGCAGTTGTCCGGAGCCTTGTTCATCTTCGCGTCTTTAAATTCCGCGCTGCATTCCACGGCACTCATTTCATCGAGCTCGCGGTAGCTTGCGATCTTCTGACCCTTGGCTTTCCCTCCGGATTTCAGGTTCGAGATGTTCTCGATCCAGCCGGCGATGGAGACCTGCTGCGCGGAGGATGAGGTGTTCTTGAGCGTGTAGCGCATCACGATCACCGGATGGCTGGAGTCGTCGCGGTTCAGCGGGATGAAAGGGGTGTAAGCCTCCAGACGGACGGCGAGGGGGCAAGATGAGTCCGTGTAATCCACCCGGCCCATCGGGTATTCGTTGGTGAAAACGACTTTCTTGAAGCCCTCGGAATCCAGGGTGAAAGCCTTGCCTCCCACCTGGAGCGCGAAGCCTTGGCTGAACGGGGAGTGGGCGATATCCGGTTTGAGGAAACGCGGGCCTTTCACCGAAACCCCTTTGTCGCGCACACCGTCGAGGTTCCAATACCACAGCTTGCCGTCCCCGCCGAGATAGACCTGGCCGGTGGTGATGCCATTGATCGGCATGCCGATGCGCTGGAGATCCTGCCCCGTTGCGCTCAGAGCCTCGCCGCGCGCGTAGAGGCTGGCGATCCAATCCCTGCCCAGCTTCTTGTCCGCCGGGATGATCTTGTCGAAATCCGCGTTGGTGAACGGCCCCGCCATCATATCGAAACGCGCTGCAGCAAGCATCGCCGCAGTCAGGCCGGTGGTTTTGAGGAAATGGCGACGCCCGAGGGAAGGGGATTCCTGGAGAGGTGGATTGGGAGCGGGTGACTGGGATTCTTGCATCAGTGTGCGCGGGTGGTTTTGTGAAGTATCTAACTTTTTGGAATGAAAACGCCGTGGCTTATGGGATAAGCCACGGCGTTTCAGAGAAATTCCAATTGAATGAATTCAAGCAGCCCGGCGGCGGAAGAACATCAGGATGCCGAGGCTGCCGAGAAGTAGGGCGGATGAGGAGGGCTCCGGGACGGCATCGAAGGTGATGCCCGCAATAGAGGATCCACCGTTGGTGGCTCTCCTTTGTGACTCAATGGAAAACGTGCCCGTGCTTCCGCCGGTGACAGCAATATCGAAGAAGACCATGCCTGTTGTGTTTCCAGCTCCCGTGAAATTGGGAAGTCCTGTGATCGCCGTTGCTGTGCCGCCAGCGAATGAAACTCTTAAACCGGTGGGATCCCATCGGCCATCAGCGGTGCCTTCATTTCCCGCCATGATTCCGAGGCGGAAGTTGCTTGGGGCGGTTCCATTGATGGTGAACGTAAGCAGTTCGTTCCACGCGCCCACGCCAGTTTTAGCATTTCCGATGGCAATCGCACTCGCGCCAAAATCTGCGACCGTCGTCGAAATTGCCAAAGACGGATTGTCATAATTTGAATATCCAGTGTTTCTGGAGACGGAAAGGAACTGCGCGCCTGCTGCGATCGTTGCGAACGAAGGGTTCGACTGAGCCGTGCTGGCACCAGAGAAGCCTTGACCATTCAGGTCGGAGTTGGCCCCGCCGAAAACGAGATAACCTGCGGTCCCGTAAGCGTTGTCGGGAGTGGTTCCAATATCATAAGTCTTTGCGACTCCGGTCGAGCGGAATCCCTCGACTTCGGCACCTGAGATGGCATATCCAGTGGATGAATTGACGGCGGTGATGACGACAGCGCCATAGGAAGAAGCCCCGCTGAGGGCGGCGGTGATGGCGGTGATGGCCAGAAGTTTGGTAGGTTTCATTTTTGGGGAATGATTTTGGAGTTTTGATTTTACGCTCGTGAAACACTCCTTGTGGTGTGAGGAAAAGTGCTTTCGAGCGTTGTCAAAATAGCGTTTTCCCGAAGGCTGCCTACCCCATGAATCTGGGGGGGAGGTCTTGTTTTTTGGGTGCTCGAAATCGCTGCATAGGAGTTTCGATGGTTGCCGCCGGTTCAGGTGCTGGATACTTTTGGGGATGCGATGGCAGAGGGTCTTTTTAAGTGCGGTTTTGTTAGGTTCCGTGCAGTCCGTCTGTGCCGTTTCTCCGACAGGGCGTGAGGAGATCCACGATATGTCGCTTCCTGATCTGGAAGCGCGGGTGGATGAGATTGATGAGGAGCTGGGCACACTGGCGCGGTTCACGCTGCGCAATGTGGTAGGGAATGTTGGCTGGCTATCGCGGCCGCACAAGACGGTGGATGCCGCCGAGTGGGCGGAGGTGTTTTTTTCCGAAGATGTCCAGATCGACCGCATCGTGCTGGCTCCGGTGCTGTGGAATGATGCGGTTAAGGGGCCGCAGGCGGATGGTTTTCCTTTGGTCTTCGAGGTGATTGCGGGAGCTGCGGGGGAGAAGGAAGGGCGGGTGGTGGCGAGATTCGGCGCGGAGGATGAAGTGTTGCCGAGGGTGGCGCCTTTGGTGATCCGCATCCCTCCGCAGGAGGCGGGATGGGTGCGCATCAAATCGCTGGAGATGACGCCATGTGCGAGGGATGGGCGGTATTTGTTCGCCCTTTCGGAGATCATGGTGTTCTCGGGGGAGCGGAATGTGGCGCTGCACGGGGAGGTGAAGGTCTCGTCCTCGATCGGCGGTTACGGGGCGGATGCGATTTATAAAGATGCGCTGGTGGATGGGCTCACGCCTTTCGTGATGGATGCCTCCACGGGGAACAGCAGTGATGCGTTGCTGGCATTCATGAACAAGGGGGTGAAGCTGTGGTTCACCATTGATCTGGGGGAAAGCTGCGCGGTGGATATGATCAGCATCCACGCGGCGGATGTGGCGGAGTTCATCCCGCAGATCAGCGCGGCGGATACGGGGATGCCGTTCCGCTTTCTGATCCAGGGCTACGAAAAGGAAGATTTCTCGGATGCGGTGCCGCTGGCAGAGTTCCGCCGGGACTCTCCCTACGCTGCGGGAAATATCATTACGATGCGCTTTCCTAAAAGGGAGTGCCGCTATGTGCGCTTCACCGCGCTGGAGCCGAATGCGGCACTCAAAGCGTCGAAAAGCCATTCCTCCCTCAGCCTTGCGGAGATGGAGGTCTTTGCGGGCAGCCGGAACGTGTCGGTCGGCAAACCAGTTTTGCTCCCGAACGTTTCCAACAAACACAGATATAGGGTTAACAACGAAACCTCCCTGACGGATGGCTTGAACCATTTCGGCGAGATTCTGCCAACCGGAGTATGGATGGATCAGCTCGCCCGCCGCCATGATCTGGAAAGGGAGCGCCCCGAGGTCGCTGCAGCCATCAGGATCGGCTATGAGAAGCAGAAATCTTTGTTGGCCCGCCTTTCTTGGTTGGTCGCCCTGCTTGCCGGGGGCATCCTTTTCATCATCCTGATTGACCGCATCATCCGTATGCGCGGCATCGCGAAGCTGAAGGAGCGAATCGCCGCAGATATGCATGACGAGCTGGGGGCGAACCTCCACACCATCGGGCTGCTGAGCGACAGTGCGAATGCCTCCCACGAATCCTCCGAAGAATGGGGAGCGCTGCACCGCCGCATCCGCGCGCTGACGGAGCAGACGGGGCAGGCAATACGGCGTTGCTCTCAGTTTGTGGACAATGCCGCCAATTACACCTCGCTGATCGAGGATATGGAGCGCTCGGTCAGGCGCATTACGGGGCAGTTTGAGCACAGCATTACGTTTGAGGGGGAAGAGCATTTGGAGCGTTTTAATTCAAGCACGCGCGTCGATATCTATTTGTTCTACAAGGAATGCCTAGTGAACATTTACCGCCACTCTCAGGCGACGAAGTTCCAGACAAGCCTAGTGGCCTTGCCGACGGAGATTGTGCTGACGGTCTCCGACAATGGGAAGGGGATGCCAGAGGAGCTGAGGGACGGGATCCCGCGTTCGCTACTGCGCCGCGCCCGGCTGGTGCGTGGTAAGCTTTTGATTGAAGACGATGAGGATGGGGGGACCCGTGTGACCTTGAAAATAAGCAACCGGAAGTGGTGGCAATTCTGGAAACGCAAGGCGAAGATTTCCCAACCCGTTTTCCCCCTTCCAACCCAACCGGAAACCCCATGAAAAAAGCCATCCGTGTCATGATCGTCGAAGACCATCCGGAATATCGGGAGGCGGTCCAGCATGTGCTGAGCAAAGAAGCGGACATCAAGCTCGTGGGTCTGTTCGGCAATGCGAACCAAGCCCTGCGTTCCTTGCAGGACCCCGGTGAGGAAATGGCGGATGTGATTCTCCTCGATCTCGATCTTCCCGGTATGCCTGGGTTCGAGGCCATTCCTTGGATCGCCCAATATGCTCCGGAGGCAAAAGTCATCATTCTCAGTCAGTCGGATCGGGAGGCCACTGTGTTTCTGGCGATCCAACGCGGGGTGGCCGGATACCTTCTGAAATCTTCCAGCATGGATGAGATCAAGGAGGGAATCCGCTTTGTCATGCAAGGCGGTGCCGTGATCGAACCGACGCTCGCCAAGTATGTGCTCAGTGAGTTGCAGCGCCGCAAGCCGGTGGCGGAGGAGGAAATGAAACTCACGCCGCGGGAGATTGATATCCTGACCCAAGTTGCCGAGGGTTTATCGCAAAAGGAGGTCGCGATGCACCTAAAGATCAGCGTCTATACCGTGGCAGAGCACCTCTCTCATATCTATGAGAAGCTGCAGGTCCAGAACGCCCCGGCGGCGATTTCCAAAGCGTTCCGCTCAGGGATCTTGGAATGAGGAGCGACGACCGAGCCGTCCTACGGTTCATCGGGTTTCTCCGGCACGATTTCCGGCAAGATCCGGATGCTCAATCCTCCTTCGGGAGTTTGGGGAGGAGTGATGAAAACCATGCTGCGATCGCGGGGTTGGCCGAACAGGCGTCTTGCGAAGATCGGTTTGCCTTTGCTGTCCATGACGATGAGGGACATTAGCCCTCCGTCCGGAGCCATCTTGGCTTTGTAAACCTCGATTTGTGCGGGGCGTAGGGTTTCGGCCACGTTTCCGAAGGCGACTTTGAGGGGTTGGTTGGTGAAATTGGCGAAGCGGAAGGATCCGGCGGGGAAGGTGGAAAGCGAGTCATCGACGCCGATCAGAACCAGAGGCAATTTCGATTTGGGGTCGGCTAGGCCGATGAGGAAAAGCATCTGCTTGGCACCGGGTTGGAAGGCGGCCTTACCGATGAGTCTGAGCTCTTCTTTGCCCTCCGAGGATTGCTCGCGGACATAGAGTTCGAAAGACCCATCGGAGCCCAAGGGATAGTGCTGCGCGCGGCGGCCCTGGCCGATCTCCAAGGGGATGGTTTCGGTTCCATTGCGGTAGAGGATTTCCGTAAAAGGCAGGTTGTCCCAGCTCACGCAGGAAAACTTGCTGGCTCCTTCCTTTGCCTGGAGGTGGGCAATGGAAAGTACCGAGAATACCAAGAGGGTGAGCAGCAAACGGAGAGGAGTTTTTTTCGAAGGAGCGATCATGGGAATTCAGATTTCATCGGGGTTCAACCAGCGGAAACCAACGATTTGGAAACGGCGTCCGAAGATCTTATTGGTTTCGTTGAGAGTCTCGACAGCCGGGATGGCATAAGGATCCGCGTTCGGATCGATCCATGGTTCATCGCTGGTGTCCACGTATTCCGGAGTGCGCTGCACCACCGCCTCGCAGGTGGCCCTTGCGAGAACTTTGGTGCCGTCTTTGGAAAGGGCTTCGCCGTAGGCGCGGATGCGGAAGGTGTCGGAGCGGGCACCAAGCCGGGGAGCAAGCGGCTGGAGCAAATCTGCCTGAGTGATCGCGGTGACAATGCCCGTGGTGGTCGGCCGATTGCCCGAGATTGGACTGGAGAAACTGGCGCTCAATGGGCTCGTGGCATAGTTCACCATGGTTCCACCTGCGCCGGCATGCACGCTGGAGTTGATCCCGGATTTCTCGATGGCGGCTTGTAGAGCTCCGAGGTAATGGGTGTCGTTGCTGACCGGTGAGCCGACCCGGTGGTTGACGAAATCTGACAAGCTCATGAAAGGGCCGCGCAGCTTCACCTGCTTGACGATCTCAGTGGCCAAGGAATCGATCTGGGAATCCGACAAACGCGAGACTCCCGACCAGAAGGGAGCGGATTTTCCACTGGATACCGGGGATGTGCCGCGTGGGAAAGGGGTGTCGTTAGAGCCGTTATTACTACCCCCTTGGGCGTAGGCCACTGGCAGGCTCCGGTTGGCGCGCAACAAAGCAGTCCATGCGGCGAGCGAAGTGGAGTTCACGTTGAACACGCCATCGATCAGGGTATAGGCGGCCATTTTCCGGTAGCCGTCCGCATGGTCGTCTGGCGAATTCGGGTTGAGCCGGGAGACCGCCTGTTGCGGGATTGTTCCCTTCGGTAAATAGGGGCGCAACACCGGACTGGCCTGGGCTGTCCGGTAGTCCGTTCCCACGATCTGGAAGAATTTATCCAGTGTGTCCTTTACGGTTTTTCCTCCTGTCGAGTATCCTCCCGGCCCGATGCTGAACTCCGGAGCGATGCCGGAAAGGTAGTAACGGTCGAACAGGGCATCATTGATCAGCCATGGCATGTCCGATGAGGTGATCGACGTGTCTTCCGCAAGTGCACCGTAGGTAGAAACGGGGTTTACAAAGATGCTGGCCCACGAACTCCCGACTGCGTTCAGGGGTTCTTCGGCGCGGATCGAAAGGTTTGCGTGGGAAAACTGAGCCATCGAAAACAGTGGCTCAGTCGGGATGTTGAGCATGGGGACGGAGGTGGAACCGGACACTCCACTGGAATCACCGTAGTTCGCACCCCAATAGCCATTTGCCAATAGCCCCGGGAGAGAGGGGAGAACGACTCCAGTGGCTTCCAAGGCTCCGGAATAGTTGGTGCTGAAATCCTTGTTGATTGCCACGGCTTCCTGATTCCATGCCGCAACCCGTTTCCCGTCCTTGCCGAGCGAGCCGATCGCGAACGGATTGAATTGCGCGAAATTCTCCACTGGATTGGGCTTGGGTCCTGAAAAGTTCGCGGGCGCGGTGAGCAGGCTGAACACTCCGCAGAACTGCTTGCTGCCCAAGATGGACGCACCCGAATAAGGCCCTGCGGCATCCCCTATGGCCATGGAGCCCATTGCCTTGGCAGGCTGAAAGTGATCGATCTGGGTCATCCCTGCCGAGTAGGCGAAGCGGGGCAGAAAGCTCTGCACCCAGAATTGGAAATTCCCCTTACTGCTCAGGCTGCTGTTTTTCGTGGAAACAGGAGGCATGCTGGTCGAGATCTGGTTGTCGACGGCAGAGCCGGTCATGGCGAATCCGACGTTGATCGAGGTGACACTCGACAGCAGAATTTCACCCCACGCGTTGCCGCCTGCCGCGGCAGGGAACCTTGTGATCAGGGCACCGCTTCCCGCGCTCAGATCGGCACCTTCGAATGCGTCGGTGTTGTAGGGATGGCTGGAATTGGCAGATACTTTCGCGGCATTCACAGGTGGCGAATAAATTTTCACTTCGCCGGGTGCCAGGTCCACATCCTTGATGGAATAGGAAAGCCAGTAGCCAACGTTTTTGGTTCCCACACCGGCCGATTGCGAAATGTAGTCTTGGACATATTCAGCCCGGCGTTGAGAGCCATTGACCCAAATCTTGATCTGCCCTGGCAGGCCGGCACGGAATGCGATCGCGAATCGATCCGCTTTCAGGCGGTGATTGTAGGGGTTCCACAAGTAGAAGATCGGATCGAGCCCGAGGGCTAGCTTCGCCGAGACGGGATCGTTGCCAGACGAGAGAACGCTCAAGAGCGAGGTGTAGCCGAGCAGCACCGGGGTGACGTTGGTCTCAAAGGGCTTCTCCACATAGAAGACATTTCCTATTCCCCCGGTGATGATGTTTTTGTCGCTCAGGTTTTGAGCCGACGCCACATCAGCGAGCGTGCCGACATTGGATTGAATCGGTGCGATGGGACCGTCGACCTGTGCGCCATGATTCGGGTAGTAGGCGCGCGCCTTGATTTCGTAATTGCCGAAGTTTCCGGACAGGCGTTTGTAGGAATTTGCATAGTCGCGCAAAGCCCACCAAGAAGGCCCGCGGATCACGGCATCCGTGCTGCCGATATCGCTTGAGAACGTGAGTCCCGCATTTTTTTTGTCACCGTAGACATACCTTGCGATCAGCCCATCGACACCGAATTCAGCGGTCAAAGGATCAATGCCGGGTTCATGACCGACGAACTCGCCGTATTGCTGATTGAATAACTTGGGATGATTGGCAGCCCCGGAGCTCAAATTCGCTACGCCGTCCATTTCAAAGGCGAGACTGAGATCGCGGCGCAGGCCTCCCAGTTTGGCATCGGCCATGACCCCCAAGCTGCCGAGGGTGATGTCGTGGCGTTTTTCCCGAAACCAAGTGCTTTGGTTGGCGGTGGCATCCAGCACCAAAGGTATGTCCTCCACGCTGAGTGCTTTGCCCATATTGGCGAGCCATGTGTTGCCGGTTTCCCGCTTAACCGGATAGGAAACTTTCCCGTTAAAAGGCCCTTCAAAGGTCTTGTAGTCCGGACCGGGAGCTGTGGAAAGACGGGCTGCCTGGCTTCTCTCGTCGGTAGTGAAATTCCCCTGGCTCCATGCCAAGTCCGCCTTGATTCCCTCGTCCTCCACCCAATAGGCGTAGGCACCGGGAGCCCCTGAGGTGCTGACGGTTTTGACGCGTGGCACTTTTACCGATGCCGCGGCGTCTTTGCCCTCGAAAATAAGCAAATCGTCCGCGTTTGCCAGATCGCCGGGGACGGGAGGCACGTCCGGGTCGGGTGAGGAAACCAACCAGCGCACGAACTCCCGTTTGTTAGGAGTCTTGGGGCTGTAATTCTCCGTGTTCCAGACGCCCGTCCAGTGGGCGCGGCCGGCGGTGGCTGCGGCAGAGCCGGAAAGCATGTCCGCTCCGGCGGTGATGCGCTGATCCGGGCCGGCGGCCTTTTGGAGCTCACCGATCGCCAGCATCAGGGCCATGCGTGCATTGGATTGTGCCAAGGCCATGGACGAGTCCCGTCCGCTGGATCTGAGCTGAACCGCACTTAGGCTCAGAAGGCCGACCGCGAGGATCAATAGCAACACCATGAGGGTGAGTGTCACAATCAGTGCGAAGCCGGACACCCCGAAGGTCTTCAGTCTTTTTGGCTCGGTGAGTTTCATGGCTATATTTGAAATGGGAGTGACGTGAAACTATGCAAAATCCACATTGCCTTCTTTGCTGCTCCCTACAAATCCATTTTTACAAAGTAAATACGATTGTGGATTTGGGGCATTCGGGATTTTTAGCCCCCCAAGAACACAGAAACCCAAAGGTGTCCAACGCTTGCAATGACGGATACAGATCTGCTCTCGCCGATCGAAAATCTAGCATCGCAGACGAATCGGTATACCCCATGAATTTGGGGGGTGGGCGTTTTTTGAGCCCGCTACCTCCGCTCAGGGACCCACAGTGAGGAAACGGAAGAAGACCTTTTCCGGCAATGGGCTGGATGTATCAGTGATGGTGACGGCGGTTGCCGCATCGATCGATACATCGAAATCCGTGGTCTCACCGTTGTCAGGATCTGCCGACACGTAAACCTCCTCCCATGAACCTAGCTCGAGCGAGAACGAGCGCTCGACGATGTAATTGGCGGTCCCAATTGCGGCATAATCGTAGCCGAATCGATAAACCGGCTGACCTTGGGCGTTTACGCTGAATTGCGGATTCTGCAGGTTTTCCGGATCGGATACGAAAGGATTGGTACCTAGTGCGAACTCCACGCCGTAGGTGGATCCGTCCCCGTCTTGATCGGTGAGCCAAATATATTGGAGATCGTTAGCTCCTTGATATTCGATGGCTCCGATGTCTGTCATTCCATTGAAAGGGGAAACCGCATTGGTCTGATCGCTAGAATTGAGTGGGATGTCGTCTAATTGGTCGATGGCGGGTGAGCCCGGTAGCGGGAGGAAGAATGGTCCGACAGATCCTAGATCCACCCGCTCGCTGAGGCGAATCTCCGGACTGACCAGAACGTTTGCATTCGCCACCAAATCCGAGCCAGCGAGAGACGAGAACAGGTTTTTACCCCTGACATTCACGTTTGAAGTGATGCTTCTAAAATCCGCTGCGAATCCGGCGCTATTCTCGGCGACTATGCTGTTTCGCAGATCTAGCTCGCCATTGATTAGGTAAATTCCGCCCCCTTCGCCTGAGGTGGAATTACGGATCGCCGTGATGTGGGTAAGTCGGACACTCCCTTGATCGATGCCTATCGCACCTCCGTCATTGGTGGCCGTGTTCCCGCTGAATGTCGTGTGGTCTATCGTAAGATCGCTGTCGAAGGCGGCTATCGCCCCTCCAAAAGTTCCCTGATTGTCCAGAAGGGAGCAATTCGCAATGGTCAGATTGGAACTTATGCAAAAGATCGAACCTCCGTTAAGTGAGGAGATCCCGTTCTGCAAGGTTAGGGAGTGGAGAGCAAAGCGGTCATTGCCGACTGAGAAGTGCTGATTTAACCCCTGCCCGTCGAGCGTCACGGTCCCGAAATAATCAGAGGCATCGACAATGACCCCCGCAGTGCTGACAAATTCGATAGCCCCTGTAAGCATGATGGTGGCAGGGAACACCGTGGGATCGAATCTGACCACGGCGCCATGGGGAAGGGGGGAAGCGAGAATGGTGCGCAGGGTTCCGGGGTCGGTTCCATCGGCAGCAGTTGTCACAAGGCTTACTGGGCCTACCTCAACGGCTCCGATATCTGGCGTAGAGTCCACGGTGACACCGCGCTGGTCACCATCGGACACAGCGGTCGATGCGGCGTTGATCGCTGGGGATGTTGCCAACAAGTGCATCACCGGAACACTCCCTCCGTAGTCTCCGAGCGGTGCCAGACCCACGGGAAATGGCTCTCCCGTTTGATCCCCTGTTTGTGTGAAGGCCGCGACCCCGTCTCCGGTGCCGACGATGTTCGATCCTTCGCTCACGAAGCTCTGCACTTCTGTTGCAGCTCCTTTGTTCTCGAGGTCGCCACCGGTATTGTCCCTAACAATGGTGCCGAGCAATGTCGTCGTGGTTATGGTATCGCCAAAGCTGGAAATGCCCCCGCCGGAATCTGGAATGCTCGTGTTCCCGGCGATCGTGCAGAACATCAGAGCAGTCAGGCCGTCATCGTTATGGATGGCTCCACCGCCAAAGTCCGCGGAGTTTTCGGTAAAGGTGCAGCGGATCAGGCTCGTTTTTGAAAATCCGCTGAGGTCGGTGTCTGAGAAAATCGCGCCTCCGCCGCTTGTTGCCGTATTTCCGTAGAATGTGGATGCAGAGACGGTCAGCCTTCCATGTGCGTTTAAGATGGCTGCGCCCAAGAAGGCGTTTCCTCCGGTCAGGGTTAGGCCGTGAATGGATGCCGCCGTTCCTGATCCGATGTCAAAAATGCCTGAATTGCCGCCTCCATCCAGTGTGATGCCACGTGGAAGTGTGGTTGCGTCGATGGCCAAGGTATTTTCATCAAACATGGATATTTTACTGCCAGTCAGCACGATGCGCATTCCTGATAGGGAGGGATCGAATTGAATGGTCGTGGCACCCGGGCCAGCCTCCGCTATTGCAGCCCGGAGCGATCCTACGCCATCGTCATCTAGTGTGGTAACCGTGACCACCCGCGAAGCAGCAGGGCGCACTGTGGCATCCCGGAAAAAGCGGATGAAAAAATCGTCGCCATTGGAGGCGGCTACGTCGTTGTTATCGTCTCTGGTGATGAGAGCGTATCCCATATCAGTTGGAGCCAATGCTTCGGGGAACTGGTCGTCATCCACTCCGGCAGGCTGAGCGGTATAGGCCTTGATCGAGGAGCTCGCCGGGATTCCTTGAGAGGTAAATACCCTAGTATAAACGTCCTCCAACACATCCCCGGAACCATCCTCCGACTGCCACGCTACCGCGAAGCTGCCGTCAGACAATGCGCTGACTACGGGCGATCCCTGATCACCGGTGCCCGCCGGGTTGATATCTGCATAAGGGGTGAGGAATGTGGTTCGTGCCGATCCATCGGCATTAAAGACCTGGAAAAACGCGCCATACCCATCTCCGTCAGAGTTGGTGGCTCCGTCGTCCCGGGTTCTCCAGCAGGTCACGAATCCTCCATCGGCTAAAGGTTCGATGTTTCCAAAGTCTTGAAAAAGGCTTTCATGCACCACGCTGTCCCCCAAGCGAGTGCTGGCGCCCAATGGCACACCCGAAGCATTGTAAACGCGTACGAAGTAATCGTCTTTGTTGTCGCCCGCGGGAGTTCCAGTTGAGTCCTCATCGTCTGCCCATACCACGACGATATTGCCACCCGTCAGGCTCCGGATCGCAACCGGGCGCTCTTGGGAAATATTTGTCTGATCATTTACCTTCGCTGAGGATCCAATCCGTGTGCCATCGTTTGAAAAGATGCCGACATAGGCATCGCCTCCCGAGGTCGAGTTGAATCCGGTGCCTTCATCCCCCGCGGCACCGACCGAATTCCATGTCACTGCGAAACGACCGCTGAGCGGGGTAAGAATCGGATCCTGCTGAGCACCGGTCCCCGTTGGATTCAGATCCGAGTAGGGGGTGAAAACTGCGGAACTGGCAGTTCCGAAAAATGTGAATGTCTGGACGAAACATCCCCAACTGTCGCCATCCGCACTGGCTCCGGTTCCACTTGAGCGCGAAGTCCAAGCTACGGCATATCCGCCGTCGTCTAATGCAATCAGCGATCTGGAGTCCGGGCCGTTGTTCACCGCTGTCTGAAAAAGCGGGCCGTGAATCGCAGTATCTCCGAGCCTCAAACTACTAGTGATCGCTGAACCGGTGGCTCCAAATTGACGGATAAAAAGGTCATCGCTATTGGGATCGGTTAGAGTCGTGTTGTCGTTTTCGTCGATATACAGGATCACAAAGCCTCCGCTCGGCAGGGCGGTGACGGCGAGTGGGGCTTGGTTGTCATCCACGCCGTTTGGCTCGCCGGTATTGACCCGTAAAGTCCCTCCGACAGGTGCTCCTTGGCTGTCGAAGACCCTGAAATAGGCGTCGCCGGTACCAAAAGCGAAGCTGCCGAATCCCACATCGCTTGGGCCGTCGGAAGAACCCCATGTCGCCACGAACCCGCCTTGTGAAAGAGCTGTGACGATCGGCTTTATCTGATAACCCGTGCCCAGGGGATTGATGTCGTCGTAGGGCATGATAGGCGCGGCAGTCAGGGGCTCACCGTCCGGGGAATAGATCCTCAGGTAGCCGCCAGCTTCATCACCGTCCGGACTTTCTGGGGTGGTACCTGTTTTACTACGTGCCTCGTAGCTGACCACGATGTTTCCGTTGTTCAGCGTGATCGCGTTCCCGAAATCCTGGAAATACGGGTCATGGTCATTTGCCCCACCCGCTGCCACCCGCCGCTCCGAATCGAGAGGTTCCCCCGGAGCGCCATCGATCGTCCCTAGCTCTTCCCATGCCCCACTTCCCGCCGTGACGATCAGATTGTCCCAGGTCGTTTCTGAAGACGAAGCCAAGCGAATCGCTGTGCTGAGGTCTTCATTCGTATACGCTTTGGAAAAAATCGGGACATTCGATGCTTCTGGCTGCGTGAGATCGGGATCGAGCCACATTTTTAACTCATCTCCTTCGAAATCAATTTTCACGACCATCGTGTAGATCTGATCGACGTTTGCGACCCTCGTGGAAAAAAAGTTGCCCCCGTCGACAAGGCCGAAAAACGGAGCCCTTCCGAACGTAAATGGAACGCCGAAAAATAGCGGTTCGGCTCCGAATTCGAAACTGCTCAGCCCGGCGAATCCTGTGGATCCGATGGATCGGGTGATATCCACGCGGTAGTAGATCACCTTGTGGAAGCTGCTCGCCGAGCCGTTGATGCCACCGTTCGCCTCGTCTGAGGGCGCGGCTCCGAGGGAGGTGCCATTGTAGGAGCGGAGGCATCCACCGCTCTGGGTGATCAGTTTTCCTCCCGCGATCGAGGCTGTGCCGACCTCTCTCCACGATGCTGTCTGCCCGGTATGACTGGCGCTTCCTACGCGATTGTCCCAGTCCCAGAATTTTCCGCCCGTCATCCCATCCAGTGAGCCGTCTGGATAGGAATCGAAGTTATCGTAGCCGATGATTTCCGCCTGAGATACTGCAGGTATCAGCCAAAAGCATGAAATGAGTAAGAAAATGCATTGAGGGGATGGAATTTTCATAGCCATCCCACATAACATTCCCACCCCCGCGATTCGAGGGTAATCGTCTAGTCCGGGAAGACGATGGCGCGGTGGCCATCGATAATGGTGCGATCGTGCACGTGGTGGCGGATGCCTTTTGCGAGTGCGGCGCGCTCGCAATGGCGGCCGAGCCGGGCTAGATCGATGGGGGAGTGGAAATGGGAAACGCGCTCGACTTCCTGCTCGATGATCGGGCCTGCATCGAGATCTGCAGTGACGTAATGGCAGGTCGCGCCGATGAGTTTCACCCCGCGCTCATGTGCCTGCTTGTAGGGATTTGCGCCGATGAAGGCGGGCAAGAACGAATGATGGATGTTGATGATTTTTCCCGAGAATTCCTGGCAGAACTTATCCGGAAGGATCTGCATGAAGCGGGCGAGCACGATGAGCTCGACGTCCTGCTCGATGAGGAGATCGCGGATTTTCTGGAACCCAGGTTCGCGCTCGGCGCCGTCCATTTCGATGTGGTGGAAGGGGAGGTTGGAGCGTTGGGCGATGGGAGCGCAGACATCACGGTTTGCGATGATCGAGGTGATCTCGATGGGGAGTTCGCCCAGTTCGGTGCGCATCAGGATCTCGTTGAGGCAGTGATCCGTCTTGGTGACAAGAACGGCGGTGCGCATCTTGTAAGGCAGGTTGCGGAAGTGCCATTGCGCTCCCAAAGAGCGCCCGAGCGTGCCGAAGCCTGCCTTGAAATCCTCGATGTCCACGTCTATGTCGGTGGTGTCGATTTCAAGACGCGCGAAGAATTTCTTCCCGATCTGATCGGAGAACTGGTTGAACTCGATGAGGTTTCCCTGATGCGAGGCAACATAAGACGCGATCTTCGCGACGATGCCGGGATGGTCAGGGGAGGATAGCTTGAGGATGAGTCCGGGGCGCACTTTGTTGGGAACTTTGAATGTTAAACTCTAAATCTCAAAGGAAGAGTCTTTTGAAAGAGGGCGAATGGTTGCGGGAAAATCCTTGGGTGACAAGCCTGCGGGCGGGTAGTCTTTTGGTAATATGAAAATTCGAAACAAGGCAGCCCAGGCTCCGTTCACGACGAAGGATGGATCGACGATCACGAGCCTGCTCGATTCCGCCAACGCACCAGTGAAGAGTCAGAGCCTTGCGGAAGCCCGTATCCCCGCGGGTGGATCGACCCAGCGTCATTATCACAGGGATAGCGAGGAGTTTTACTACATCTCCGAAGGGGCGGGAGTGATGGAGATCAGTGGGGAAATCCGGGACGTCGGAGTGGGGGATGCGATTCTGATCCCGGCGGGGGCATGGCATGCGATCACAGCTACCACGGATCTCGTATTTCTCTGCTGCTGCGCTCCGCCCTATCGGCACGAGGATACGTTTTTCGAATAGTTCGCTTATGAAGGGTCTTTGCTTAGGGGTGGCACGGCTGCTGCTGAATCGAGGAACCTTATGCAGTTTTTCGGGAAATCAGTTACGTTCATGGCATGGATTGCCATATGCTTGGCTTTCTCCGGGCTCGTCCGTGCCGATGAATCCGGGGTCCGGGAGAAGATTGCCGCGGTCATCGCGATGGGGGAAGGTCCCGAGCAAACCGAGGCAGTTCTGGCCCTAAAAAAAACACCCAGCCCCGAAATTGTAGAGTGGCTGGAGAAGTGGAAGCAGGGAGTTATCTATCTCTACGATTCTCCCGATGGGACAATCATTCCCGTCCTAATGGGGGATAAAATCGGAGACACCCGCAAGACCGCCATACTCAGGATGATAGATGAGTCGCCGTTGCTGGATGAGGCCGGGGAGCCTGTTGGTGTAGGGAAATACGATCTCGATATGGCGGACACCAGTTCCAAGCTGCGGCGCGCGATGAGCGAGGTTTCAAACCTGGCATCACTCGCAGATCCGGATCCGGAGAATCGCATCAAGGCCATTGAAAAGTCAGCGGTCGGCCAGAGGCAGGATAAGCTGCCGGCGCTTCTGGAGCTTCTGGAAATCGAAGCCGACAGCAAGGTGAAGCGGGCGCTGGATCAGTCGATCGCGCTCATCAATCTGCGCTCCGACGATCAGGAAAAGCGTTTGGCGGCAGCGGATTTGCTCGGCAGGCGCGGGTCTTTGCCGGCATTCGATTTGCTCAAGGCCATCGCCCGTGAATCCAAAGAATCCGGCGACAAGGATATGGAAGAGGCCGCGACGGTCGGTGTGAAACGCATCGAGGCGCACATTTCACGCATCAATGCAGCGGGCACTTTGTTCCGCGGAATTTCCTCCGGCTCGGTGCTGCTGGTGGTGGCAATCGGGCTAGCGATCACCTTCGGGCTGATGGGTATCATTAACATGGCGCACGGCGAGTTCATCGCAGTGGGTGCCTACACCGCTTACATGGTGCAGAACATTTTCGGAACAGGCATCAAGCTGTCGCCCTTCGGGCAATCGATCGCGATCCCGGGATTCGGGTTCGGTGAGTTCGGCATGAACCTGTATTTCGCCGCCGCCCTGCCCTTGAGTTTTATCGTCGCCGCGCTGGTCGGGCTGTTGCTGGAGCGCGGTGTGATCCGCTTCCTGTATCGCAGGCCGCTGGAATCCCTGCTGGCAACATGGGGTGTTTCCCTGGTTATGCAGCAGCTTTTCCGCCTGATTTTCGGTCCTAACAATGTTCAGGTATCCAGCCCGATTTGGCTCTCGGGGAACTGGACGGTGAACGATGTGGTGTTCGGCTGGAATCGGCTTTTCGTGATCGGCTTCGCGGTGCTGATCATCGCCGCCACCTGGTTGGTGCTCAACAAAACCTCCCTCGGCCTTCTCATTCGCAGCGTGATGCAAAACCGCAACATGGCCGCCTGCATGGGCGTGCGCACCGAGCGGGTGAACATGATGACCTTCGCTTTCGGCTGCGGCTTGGCGGGGCTCGCCGGAGCGTTCCTCTCGCAGATCTCAAACGTCGGCCCATCGCTCGGCCAGAACTACATCGTAGATGCCTTCATGACCGTGGTGGTCGGCGGTGTCGGAAATATTCTCGGCACGGTGGTGAGTGCGGTCGGCATCGGTATGGCGGACCAAGGTCTCCAGCAATACCTCGGTAACCCTGTGATCGGCAAAATCCTCGTGCTCGCCCTCATCATCCTCTTCCTCCAATGGCGCCCGCAAGGGCTCTTCGTAACCCGTTCCCGCAGCCTCGACTGATGACTAAAGCTCCAGCCACTTCAAAGATCCAAATGCCGTTGCTCGCCGTGATGGCGGTCTTTCTTGTCATCGTCATGCCTCTGTTAAACGTAACCGGGCACATCGAAGATTTCACCCTCAACGTCTGGGGGAAATATCTGTGTTACGCGATCATGGCAGTCTCCATCGATCTGCTATGGGGATACACCGGCTTGCTCTGTCTCGGCCAAGCCCTGTTCTTCACGCTCGGGGGATACATGATGGGCATGCACCTCATGCTGATGATCGGGAAACTCGGTTCCTATAACAGCGACCTCCCGGACTTCCTCGTCTTCCTCGGCCACAAGAAGTTGCCCGCCTTCTGGGAGCCATTCTATTCCTTCCCCTTCGCCACTCTGATGGTTTTCCTCGTGCCAGGGCTGCTCGCGCTGGTGTTCGGTTTCCTCGCGTTCCGCTCGCGCATCAAAGGGGTGTATTTCTCCATCCTGACCCAGGCGCTCACCTACGCCGCCGCCCTGCTTTTCTTCAGAAATGAGCTGCTAATGGGAGGCAACAACGGCTTCACCGATTTCCGGACATTGCTTGGTTCAAACCTCCGCGATCCTTCCACCCAACGTGTGCTCTACATCGTCACGGCCTTGTTGCTGGTAGGGGTGATTGCGGGTTGCAAATGGCTCACCACATCACGCTTCGGCCTGATCCAACGTGCCATCCGGGACTCGGAAAACCGCGTGCTTTTTTCCGGCTACGCCACCGCGAATTTCAAGCTCTTCATCTTCGTGATCTGCGCGATGATCGCCGCCATGGCCGGCGCGCTCTACGTCCCCCAGGTCGGCATCATCAACCCCGGCGAAATGACCACCGAGCGCTCCCTAGAGGCAGTCGTATGGGTGGCTCTCGGCGGACGCGGCACCCTCGTCGGACCGGTCGTCGGCGCGGTGGGAGTGAATGCACTCAAGAGCTGGGCGACACGCGCCTATCCCGACATGTGGCTCCTGATCCTCGGCGGCTCCTTCGTCCTCGTGGTCATGTTCATGCCAAAGGGCATCGTCGGTATCCCCGGCCAGATCCGCGATTGGCTGGTGAAAATGAAGAACCGGCGCACCAACAAAGCCACCACCACCCTTCCTGAAACCGAAGCGGAAATTAGCGAATCATGAAACAGGATCCTTTCCAGAAACCTTACCTGCTCGCCGCCGAGGGGTTGAACAAATCCTTCGACGGCTTCAAAGCCATCAACGATCTGAATTTCTATCTCGACGAAGGCGAGTTACGCACGGTCATCGGCCCGAACGGAGCGGGAAAAACGACCTTCCTCGACATCATCACAGGCCGCACCCAGCCGGACACCGGCAGCTTGGAATGGGATGCCGAACACGATCTCCTCAAGCTCAACGAATACGAAATCTACCGACACGGCATCGGCCGGAAATTCCAGACCCCGACAGTTTACGGAGACCATACGGTGATGGAAAACCTGATCCTTTCGATGGCCGGGCCGCGCAGCATCTGGCACAGCCTTTTCGGAAAAATCCTGGAACCTCAGAAAGAGCGCCTCGCCGAAATTTTGGAGGCTATCAAGCTGAACACCCAGGCCTACCGCAAGGCCGGCGAGCTCGCCCACGGTCAGAAGCAATGGCTGGAGATCGGCATGTTACTTGCACAGGAAGCGCGCCTTCTCCTTGTGGATGAACCGGCAGCGGGAATGACGGATGAAGAAACCTACCGCACCGGCGAGCTCCTGCTCTCCCTTGCCGGTAAACACACCATCGTCGTGATTGAACATGACATGGAGTTCGTTCGCCAGATTTCCCAGGGAAGAACTGTGACGGTCCTGCACCAGGGGCATGTCCTTTGCGAAGGTCCAGTCGACAAGGTTCAGTCCGATGAACGCGTCCTCGAGGTTTATCTCGGACGTAAATCCAAAGCCGCCTGAATGCCATGACCGTAGCCGCTCCAACTTCTGAAAAACTCCTCGTCGATGACCTCCGCGTATCCATCGGTGGCAGCGCCATCCTGCGTGGGGTGGGTTTTGAAATCCGCGAGAAATCCGTCTTCTGCCTCATGGGTCGGAACGGTGTCGGCAAGAGTACCACGCTTAAAGCCTTGATGGGATTACTACCCCTGGACTCAGGGGCGATCGAACTGGAGGGTAAAAGTATCCACCGCATGCCCACCGCGATGCGCGCGCGTGCCGGCCTCGCCTACGTTCCGCAGGGGCGCGATATTTTTCCGCATCTCAGCGTGGAGGAGAATCTCTATATCGGCCTCAAGGCGCGGGGAGCGAAAAAGGACAAGGAAGAGATCGACCGGGTCTTCACGCTGTTTCCAATCATCAAAGATTTCCTCCACCGCAAGGGGGGGATGCTGTCGGGTGGCCAGCAGCAGCAACTCGCCATCAGCCGGGCGCTTCTGACAAAACCCAAGCTCCTCATCCTCGACGAGCCCACCGAAGGCATACAGCCAAACATCATCGATCAGATCGGTGACGCCATCAAGATGCTCCGCGAGGAAGGCAAGATGGCGATTCTGCTGGTGGAGCAGTACCTCGATTTCTGCCGCGAGCTCGGCGACGACTTCGCCATTCTCGATCGCGGCTCTGTCTGCGCCTCCGGCGAAATGGGCGATCTCTCTGATGGGATCGTGAAGGAGTTTCTCACCGTTTGAGCTAGGCTCCGGTATTGCTTCTTAGCTGCAAAATATTGCGGCCATTCATTGCGTTCAGATGACTATGAGGGTGACTCATACTAAGGTCTTAGTAATTGCCACGTGATTCATCTAAATCTGTAAAATTCCAAATGGCTGGCACGCCATGCGCTAATTGGGATGCGGATCGATCGCCTCCGATGATCCGCACAACACATACAGAACATGAAAAACAATTATCAGCGCAAGCTCATCCAATCAGCCGTAATTTCCACCGTCTTGGGTAGTGGCATCGCTCTTGCCGGTCCGGTCGAAGTGACCCCAGCCCCACCGATTGAAGTTCCTTCGGAAGATGTGGTTTCCGGATCGTTCAACCTCGATTACAATTCCCACTTCTTCTCCTATGGTTTGGATGTCTGGGGTGATGGTGACGACGCGTTCCAAATGGGCTTTTATCCATCGGCCGAACTCGCTTTCGCACTTCCGGCTGGCTTCTCCGCAACCGTGGGTGTATGGGCGGAAGTCCATGAAAAGACTGGTGCGACTACCACCATCGGCGGAAATATCCAAGAAATCGACATCTATGCGGGTCTTGCTTACACCCATGGCAACTTCACCGTCGGTGCGACCTATCAGAACTGGTTTTATCTGAGCGATGTCGAGGATATCCTGGATATCACCTTCTCCTACGACACCTTCCTCTCCCCGTCCTTCACGATCCACAACCGGATCGATGCCGGCGCGGCGAATGATGAGGGAACCATTCTTGTCCTCGGACTCGAGCACGGCTTCGAAGCCGGTCCGGTTTCCTTCAGCATTCCTTTCGCTGTCGGTTACTTCCTAGATGATAACTTCCATTCCGCAGGTGCAGACGATGGCTTCGGATACGCAACCCTCGGCCTTCAGGCATCCGTGCCACTGTCGTCTCTCATCGGCGATGCATATGGTGATTGGTCACTTAATGCCGGTGTCACCCTTTACGTCACGGACGATGGCGTAATCCCTAACAATCCTGAGGACACATTCGTCGCGACCAACATCGGTCTCGGCCTCTCCTTCTAATCCCCTCCATCCACTCCTGTTGTTAGGTTGCTCGCGGAAGGGTTCGGTTCATTTATCTGATGAGGACCCTTCCGTTTGCAGCCTTTCATCCAACCAATTTCCACACAAATATCATGAAACGCATCCTGACCACAGCACTTGCGGCTAGCGCAATGATCCTCCCGCTTACGCAAGCGGAAGAAACCGTCAAAGTCGGCGTCCTCCACTCCCTGAGTGGCACGATGGCGATCAGCGAAACTTCGCTTCGCGACATCCTCCTGTTCACCTTCGATGAGATCAACGCCAACGGCGGTGTGATGGGCAAGATGATCGAACCCGTCGTCGTCGATGGCGCTTCCGACTGGCCGCTCTTCGCCGAGAAAGCCAAGCAACTCCTCGACCAAGACAAGGTGGCGGTCACCTTCGGTTGCTGGACATCCGTCAGCCGCAAATCCGTGCTCCCTGTCTACGAAGAAAAAGGAGGTCTGCTCTTCTACCCCGTCCAATACGAGGGTGAGGAAATGTCCCCTAACATTTTCTACACCGCAGAAGCGGTCAACCAGCAGGCGACTCCGGCGGTCGACTACATGCTTGAGGAAGGGAAGAAGAAATTCTACCTGCTCGGCACCGACTACGTGTATCCGCAGACGACGAATCTCGTGCTCCTCGAGTATCTCCTCAGCAAAGGGGTGCCGCTTGAGAACATCGGTGGTGGTTTCACCAAGGATGGTGACGGGAACATCATTTCCGCCGGCAAATACACCCCGTTCGGGCACACCGATTACCAGCAGATCATTTCCGAGATCAAGCAGTTCGCTGCCTCTGGTGATGCCTGCGTGATCAGCACGCTCAACGGCGATACCAACGTTCCTTTCTTCAAGGAGTATGCTGCCTCCGGCCTGGATGCTGAGATCTGCCCGGTCGTCAGTTTCTCGATCTCCGAGGATGAGTTCCGTGGTCTCCCTGCAGATCAGCTTGTCGGTCAGCTCGGTTGCTGGACTTACTTTCAATCGATCAAATCCGAAGCCAACGAGAAATTTGTGGACGATTTCATGGCATGGCTCGGGAAGTCGGATGTCACCGGCATCGTCAAGGATGACCGCGTCACCTGCTCCCCGATGGTTCTTTCCTACGTCGGTGTTTATCTCTGGAAGGCCGCTGTCGAAAAGGCAGGAAGCTTCGAGCCTGAAAAAGTCATGGCCGAGCTCAAGAAGGGCATCAGCTTCGATGGTCCCGGAGGCACCGTGACCAGCCAGGAAAACCATCACCTCACCAAGAATGTCTTCATCGGTGAGACCCGTGCAAACGGACAATTCAAAATCCTCAAGGAATACAAGGACGTCGTTGGTGAGCCTTTCCTCAAAGGCACCTACAAGTAAGCGCTCTGCGTTCGGCTCAACCCCGGGTTCCTGATGGGACCCGGGGTTTTATTTTGTGGCATGGAGTTTGCTCAGAGGATGAAGTAATCTCCGAACCATATGAACGCACACCGAACGAAACATTTCCGTACAGCGGCTCTCGCCATTTTTCTTGGATCCGGTGTTCTGGCGCAGGCTCATCCCGGTCCTCCGGGTCATTTTCATCCGGACGAAGTCGATGAGTTTGATCAGGTTTCCATGGTGGATCCTGCCTCTTCGCGAAACTTCGATCTGGGTGGCATCCTTGTGCTCACCGGCATCGCTGCCTGCCTCGGGTTTGCCTTTTTCCAGAAAGAAGGCGGCATCTGGGCGGATGCGAACAGCAAACATTAACTCGACGGTTCCAATATGCATTTAAGCCCAAGAGAGCAGGAAAAGCTGCTCATCGTCGTCGCGGCGGATCTCGCTAGGAGGCGCATGGATCGTGGTCTCAAGCTGAATCACCCCGAAGCGGTCGCATTCATCACTGCGGAAATCCTAGAAGGAGCGCGCGACGGGAAAACCGTTTCCGAACTCATGAGCTATGGCACGACCCTGCTTTCGCGCGATAAGGTGATGGAGGGCGTGCCCGAAATGATCCACGATGTGCAGGTGGAGGCGACCTTTCCCGATGGCACCAAACTCGTAACCGTGCACGACCCGATCCGATGATACCCGGGGAAATCATCACGCCCAAAGGCGCACCCGACATCGAGCTCAATGTGGGCTTGGAGAAACTGAATATGGTCGTCGCGAATCGCGGCGACAGGCCGGTGCAGATCGGCAGTCATTTTCATTTCGCGGAGGTGAACGCCGAACTCGATTTTGACAGGGAGGCGGCGAAGGGCTTCCGGCTCGATATTCCGGCGGGCACCGCGGTGCGTTTCGAGCCGGGGGACACCCGTGAGGTGCCGCTGGTCGCTTTTGCCGGGGAGCGGGAAATCCATGGCTTCAATGGCCGCATCAACGGGAAACTCTAAACGATGAAACAATCGCGCAAAAACTATGCAGGCACCTTCGGTCCCACGCTCGGGGATCAGGTAAGACTCGCCGATACGGAACTTTTCATCGAGGTGGAACGGGATCTCATCGCGGAAGGCGGTGGATACGGGAACGAAGTGAAATTTGGCGGCGGGAAAGTCATTCGCGACGGCATGGCGCAGTCTCCTCTGGCCCTCGATGCGGACTCGCTCGATCTGGTCATCACCAATGCGCTCATCCTCGATTCCGCCCACGGGGTGATCAAGGCAGACATCGGGATCAAGGGCGGTCGCATCGTCGGCGTCGGTCATGCGGGCAACCCGCTGATCCAAGATGGAATTACGATGACCATAGGAGCTGCCACCGAGGTCATCTCGGCGGAGGGGAATATCGTCACGGCGGGAGCGATCGATTCCCACATCCATTTCATCTGCCCGCAACAGATCGAGCACGCCATGGCCAGCGGCGTGACCACCATGCTTGGCGGCGGCACCGGGCCGGCACACGGCACTTACGCGACCACCTGCACGCCGGGGAAATGGAATATCCACCGCATGTTAGAGGCGGCGGAGGCATTCCCGATGAATATCGGTTTTCTCGGAAAGGGAAATTGCTCCACCCACGAGCCCCTGCGCGAGCAGGTCATGGCGGGAGCCATGGGGCTGAAACTCCACGAAGACTGGGGAACCACGCCTGCTGCGATCGATTCCTGCCTGACTGTCGCGGACGAGCTCGACATCCAGGTGGCGATCCATACCGACACCCTCAACGAAGCGGGTTTTCTGGAAAGCACGCTCGATGCCTTCAAAGGCCGCACCATCCACACCTACCACTCGGAAGGAGCGGGCGGCGGACACGCTCCCGATATCATCCGCGTCTGTGGCGAGGCGAACGTCCTGCCGTCATCCACGAACCCAACCCGTCCTTTCACGACCAACACCATCGCCGAGCATCTCGACATGCTGATGGTCTGCCACCACCTCGATTCGCGCATTCCCGAGGATGTCGCCTTCGCGGAAAGCCGCATCCGGCCGGAGACCATTGCGGCGGAAGACCTGTTGCATGACATGGGCGCGATTTCGATGATGTCGAGCGACAGCCAGGCGATGGGCCGGGTGGGCGAGGTTATCACCCGCACTTGGCAGACCGCGCACAAGATGAAGGTGCAGTTCGGGAAACTGGAGGATGAAACCCATCCCGCAGCCGACAATTTTCGCGCCCTGAGGTATGTTTCGAAATACACGATCTGTCCCGCCACCACCCACGGCATCGCCCATGAGGTCGGTAGCTTGCAGGTCGGGAAACTGGCAGACATCGTGATCTGGAAGCCGGCATTTTTCGGCGTGAAACCCGAGACCATCCTAAAGGGAGGATTCATCGCATGGGCGAACATGGGGGACCCCAATGCATCCATTCCCACCCCGCAACCGACGATCTACCGTCCCCAGTTCGGCGCGTTCGGTCGCTCCATCGCGACGACCTCGTTGACCTTCGTCAGCGCGATTTCCCTCGAATCCGGCGGGCTGGATTACCTCGGTCTGCAGAAAAAACTCTCCGCGGTGAAAGGTTGCCGTGCCGTGACCAAACGCGACCTCGCTTACAACGATGCACTTCCCAAAATCACCGTGGATCCCGAGACATATACGGTTGTCGCTGATGGCCGGGAGCTGCGTTGCGAGCCGCTTTCGGTCCTGCCGATGGCACAGCGGTATTTCCTGTTCTGAAGATCGCGGTTGAACTTCCGGTCGGAAAACAGTCATCTGCATCCGTGAAAGTCATCGCCCTCTCCATTGTCATCGGACTCATCGCCGGCGTGCTCGGTGCGCTTTGTGGTGTCGGTGGCGGCATCGTGATGGTGCCGGCTTTCGTGACGGTTTTGGGATTCGGCCAGAAGCAGGCGGTCGCAACCTCCCTGGCGATCATCATCATCACCTCCTTGTCCTCGACAATCAACAACGCCCGTGCCGGGAATCTCATCGACTGGCGCATCGTCGCGGCAGTGGGCATCGCCTCGGCGCTGACCGCATGGTTTGGCAGCGATCTCATGCGCTCGCTGTCCAACCAGACGCTGACGCGAATTTTCGGCGTCGTGCTGGTGGTCTTTGGCGCGCGAATGTTGATTAAGGGCTAGCCCTTTCAGAAGCTTCCCGGGATCGCCGCGAGCACACGCTCGACTTCAAGTTCGGTCTGGCAACGGCCATCGAGCAGGCATTTCGGTGATAGGCACGGGGCGCATTCGACATGACGTTTCACTACGACATGGCGTTTCCCCAGAGGCCTTTTCCAAACCGCATCGTTGGGGCCGAAAAGGGTCACGCATGTGGATCCTGCATGCGCGGCGAGGTGCGGCAGCGAGCCGTCTGCGGAGATGACGAGTTGATGGACGGCGAGTAGTGGCAGCGCGGCTTGCAAGGGTGCGGCATGGAAAAACTCGGCATTGCTGCCGAGCCTGTCGGCAAGAATTTTTCCAAGACCACGTCCGCCTACCACGCCCGCGACCGTGATTCTTTTGCCTTTTTCCAATAGCGCTTCTGCCAGCTCCTGCCAGCGATCCAGCGGCCACTCATGGCTAGGTCCGAAGTCCGAACCCGGGCACAGGAGAACGGTTCTCGGCTCGGCAGGAATTCCCAGCGGGGCGGCCATAAAATACTCCGGCCTGTCTACGGCAACGCCCATCTGCGAGCAGGCATTGATGTACATGCGCACGCGGTGCTCGGTGGCGCCTTCTTTTGCCGCCAGTGGGTGGGTGAGAAGCTTTGCGAGCTTTCCATCAACCGGACCGAGTCGCTTTTCGATCCCGCTTTTCGCAAGGGCGCTCGCGGCAATCCCGTCTTCCCAGACCAGTGCTGCATCCCACCCGTCCCCGATTTCGGCAGCGACTTTGCGTGCCTTCGACCTCGCGGTGAAAAGGATCTGCGGGAGTTGGCTGACGGTTTTCCAAAATGCCGATTGCTCCTCACGGCATAGCAGCCCGCCGACGAGACCGGAGGCGATCAGCGCCCTCACCGCAGGCACGGAAAAGCAAGCCTCGTCCCAGCGTTCGGGCGCGGCGATCAGCATTCCTTTTCCTTCACCCATTGTTATTGGCTCCCGACATTCTGTTCCGATCCTGCACCAGTGGTCACGTGGGGTCTAGGCGAAGATCCTTTCGATCATCCAGAAAATTCCGGCGAGCGCGACAAATGCGGAACCAATCGTCTGCACCTGTTTCGTCCATTTCTTCAATGGCTGCAGGATCAGGAAAGCGCATAGCAGCACGGTGATTTGCGCGAGCTCCACGCCGACGTTGAACGACACCAGCGGCAGGGCGACTTGCTTGCCTTTGAGGTCTCCCAGTTTTTCACGCAAGACCCCAGCGAAGCCGAGTCCGTGCAGGAGCCCGAAGCCAAAAACAAGGATCATGCGCGATGGCTTGAGCTTTTTCACCAGCAGGTTTTCGATGCCGATCCATGCGATGCTTGCGGCGATCAATATCTCCACCAGCCGCGATGGCAGGGTGATGAAACCAAGGATCGCGAGGGCAAGCGTGATCGAGTGGGCGAGGGTGAAAATAAGTGACTGTCCCATCAGAGGCTTCCATTTCGGAGCCAAAAGGAACAAGCCGAGGATGAACAGCAAGTGATCGAGACCGAGGGGAATGACGTGGCGGTATCCCGAAATGATCCAGCTCTCGGCCTGCGAGCTCTGGGTCGGCGTGCTCGAGACCTGAGCGGCTACACCGGGTGCCGGGGCGCTCACTTTCAGCAACGTGTCCGACATATTGGATGAAACGCTGAGTAGGCCGATATCGTCACCCTCCTCGATGATGATGATGAGCTCAGACTCTTGGTCGTCGTGCCACGAGACGGTGAGCTCCCCGGGCCCCTGCTGCTGGTCCACGGTGATTTCTGCTTTCATCAACGCCCATCCGCCCTCTTCGGGTGGCAGGACGAGCGGTTTGGATTCGAAATCCGGAAAACGAATCTCCCATTTCAGTTCCTTGTCGTTGTAGTGCAGCTTCAGCAGCTGACGCATGGTGTGCTCGGCGGTTTGGACGATGCGGTCGTGCTCCTGCTCCGGGGCCGCCATCACGTCTTTGCGGAACAATGGCGGCGCACCCTCCACGCCGCGCGACTCCGGTAACATATAGGCGATATCGAGCAAGCCCTCCAATTTCCACTTCCCATCGGTGCGCAGCAGCTCCAGTTCGACCGAGTCAACTTGGTGGGCGGAAGCGGTTTGGAAAAGCAGCCAGGCGAAGAGGGAGGTGAAAAGGGCGAGGAATTTCATGTCGGAAGTGGCAACTATTGCCACGGGCTTGATATTCGCAAGTCTTGCAGGAGTGAAAGAACACTTCGCTTCGGGCACATTTTAAGCTACAAAAGCGGTTTACCTCTAATCCTTGGAAAACCATGAGCACTCTAACAACTACCGTTGACGGCCTGAATTTCAAAAACCCATTCGTCATCGCATCGGGCCCTCCGGGGACCAACGTGAAGGTGATCAAACGTGCTTTCAAGGAAGGCTGGGGCGGTGTGATCGCTAAGACCGTGAGCCTCGACAGTTCCAAGGTGATCAACGTCAGCCCACGCTACGGCAAGCTGATGGCCAATGACGGCAAGGAGGTGATCGGTTGGGAAAACATCGAGCTCATCAGCGACCGCAAGCTCGAGACTTGGATCGATGAATTTAAAGAGGCCAAGGACGCGCATCCGGATGGCATGCTCATTGCCTCGGTGATGGAGGAGTATAACAAGGATGCCTGGTGCGAAATCATCGAACGCTGCCAAGACGCCGGGGTGGATGCCTTCGAGCTGAATTTTTCCTGCCCCCACGGACTTCCCGAACGTAAAATGGGTGCCGCGATGGGTCAGGATCCTGCGATTCTTGAAGAGGTCTGTGGATGGGTCATGGGAGCTGCCAAGATCCCTGTCTGGGCGAAAATGACTCCCAACGTCACCCACATCGAAGAGCCGAGCGCCGCCGCCCTGCGCGCCGGGTGCCAAGGAATTTCCGCCATCAATACGATTCGCAGCGTGGTCGGGGTGAATCTCGAAACGCTTCGTCCCGAGCCGACCGTTGAGGGCTACACCACTCCCGGCGGTTACTCTTCCAAGGCGGTGAAACCCATCGCCCTGCGCATGGTGATGGAGATCGCCAAGCTCATCGAAAAGGATTTCCCGGGACGTTCCCTCTCCGGCATCGGGGGGGTGGAAACGGGAGCCGACGCTGCCCAGTTCATCCTGCTCGGCAGCGATACCGTGCAGGTCTGCACCGGCGTGATGAAATTCGGCTACGGCATGGTGCAGGGACTCTGCGACGAGTTGCTGGAGTTCATGGAAGGCAAGGGTTTCGATACGATCGCCGACTTCAAGGGCGCGAGCCTTCCGTATTTTACGACCCATGCCGATCTCGTCCACAAGCAGGCCGAGCGCAAAGCGAAGCAACAGGCGGAGAAGGAAGCTTCCACTGTCAAAACTGACGCGGAGTGGGACGGCGATGATTTCGTCAAGCAGTCCGACTCGCTTTCGAGGTAACGGAAAAGGATTTTACATCCCTGCCATCTGGCGTAGAATTATCGCCAGATGGCAGGGAAATTTCAGGGTGGAGACGACACCTCGGAAAGGCTGAGGGAGAGCGCTAGCGCCTATGATACATCGTTGGCCATCGGAAATGCAGACGGCATCGATGAAGGGCTCGCGGTGATGCGTAATCTCGGGGTCAAGGTATCCACGAAAATCGCTGGAGCCCTGCCGAGGCTCCGCGCCGCACTTCAGAACGGCCTTCCGCGCGCGGCTTTTGAGAAACTCCGCACGGATCTCGGCACGACCCACGAAGAGTTGGCGGAGGTGCTCGGCATTCCTCTGCGGACGCTTGCGCGGCGCACGGATCGCTTCAAACCGGATGAGTCGGAACGCATTCTGCGTGTCGCTTCGGTCTATCGGAAGGCGTTGAATGTCCTCGTGGAAAAGGATGCCGCCGCCCGCTGGATGACTCGCGAAAAACGCGCGCTCTCCGGACTTACCCCATTGCGTTGCTGTGACACCGAGTTCGGCGCGCGGGAGGTGGACAGGTTGCTCACCCGTATCGCTCACGGCGTTTTCACATGATCCCGGCGTACCGGATATGTTCCACCCGCTACGCTTTTGGAGCATTTAGCGGGGAGGATGCGAAGATGGCGGGCGGTCGGTGGAATTCGCCGGGCTTGCTCATGGTTTATTGCTCGTCCTCCCTGTCACTGGCCACGCTTGAGATTCTTGTCCACTTGGAGGAGCCGGAAATCCTTGCCCGCCACTTCTCGTATTTCGAAATCGCAATTCCCAAGGCGATGATCCAACCGCTTGATCCGGCAAAAATTCCTTCTAACTGGCGGTTTGAGGGCGCCTTCCCCCAGACCTCGGCGTTGGGCGATGCGTGGCTACGTTCGATGAAAAGCGCGGTGCTTTCCGTGCCTTCTGCGGTAACCCCGGGAGAGGTCAATTACCTGCTCAACCCGCGTCACCCGGATTACGGGAAAATCCGCATCGGCGAGGAGCAACGCTTCGAGCCGGATCCGAGATTAGCGCGATAAGATCCAGTCGATGGTCTTGTCCGCGAGCTTGTCCATGGCCACGACGGATTGCGCGATGTGCTCCTCCTTCGTGTCCTCGATCTTGTTGTGGCTGATGCCGTGGAGACTCTGCACGAACATCATCACGGTCGGTATCTCGGCTAGGGAAACCTCCGCCGCATCGTGCAGCGGACCGGATGGCATTTTGTGGGAGATCCCGCAGGTTTCCAAGATTGCCTGATCGCAGAAATCTACGAGTTCTGGGTTGAAAGGCTCCGGTGCGATCTGCCAGATCCTTTCCCAAGAAACATCGCATCCCGCCTCTCCGGCGAAGCGCTGGCTTGCGTCTTTTGCCTCGGAAAGCATGGTTTGTAGAGAGGCTGCATCGATGTGGCGCTGGTCGAGGGTGATTTCACATTCTGCGACGACGCTGGTGACGATTCCCGGTTTCGTTTTGCAGGAGCCGATGGTGCAGACTCCGCCATTGCGCTGCGTGATCGCGTAGATTTCGGGGGCCATCTTCGCGGCGGCGAGAAAGGCATCTTTGCGCCGATCCATGGGAGTGCTTCCCGAGTGGGCGGCCTGGCCTCTGAAGGTGATTTTGTGTCTCTCGACCCCACAAGTGCCAAGAACCGCAGCCAAAGGCTGGTCGAGATCGAGCAGCACCGGACCTTGCTCGATGTGCAGTTCCAGATATGCGGCAGCGTTTGCCTGTTCTGCCATCGCCTGCTTCACGTTTTCGAAATCGATGCCGTATTCTGCAATCGCATCCTGTAGGGTGATGCCGTCCTTGTCCGTGAGGCCTCGGGCTTCATCCATATTGAGGTTTCCGGAAAAGGCGGCCGATCCAAACAAGCTTTTGCCGAAACGCGCGCCTTCCTCATCCGCCCAATCAACCACGCGGATCGTGACCGGTGGCTTGCCGTGGTATTGGGTGTTGAGGCGCCGGAGGATTTCCACGCCCGCCATAATGTTGAGACAGCCGTCGAGCCAGCCGCCGTTCGGCACGGAATCGATATGCCCGCCGATGAGTAGGCATTTCTCGGAATCGCCGGGGAGGGTGAACCAACTGTTTCCCGCAGCATCGGTCGTCGCGGTCACGGGTAACTCATCCATCTTTGCTTTAAGCCACTTTCTTGCCTTCGCCCATGTTTCGGTGAAAGCGACACGTTGCGCGCCGTCCTCATCTCCTGTCAGTTGGCGAAGTTCTTTCAACTCTGCGATGATTCTTTGCGGATCGAGTGATTCGGATGGTGCAGTCATGGCTCAAAGGTTTACATTGTGTGGGTTAGGTGCCCGTCACGTGGCACGTAATTCGCTTTTCACAGCTCCTTATGAGCCAAAATCCAAACCATCGCAACCATGAGTGACTCAGCTACACCTCTCTGCCCAAATTACCTCGAAGGAAAATGGGTGACACCTTCCGGGAAAGAAACCGGCAGTGTCTTTAACCCCTCGCGCGGTTCTGTCATCGCCACCGTGCCGATGTGCGGCAAGGAAGAGGTCGATGCCGTCGTCGCTTCCGCCAAAGAGGCGTTCCCCGACTGGCGCGACACCCCGCCGAACGAACGGGCGCAGGTGTTGTTCCGTGCGAAGATCATGCTGGAGGAGGCGTTCGATGATCTCTGTCTCGGCATTGCTACAGAACATGGTAAAACGCTTTCCGAAGCGCGCGGCGACCTGCGGCGTGGCATCGAAGTCGTCGAATACGCCTGCGGCATCCCGACCCTCCTCATGGGTGAAAGCCTGGAAAACATCGCACGCGGTATCGACTGCCATACGGATCGCCATCCGCTCGGTGTGGTGGCCGGGATATGCCCGTTCAATTTCCCTGCGCTGGTCCCCATGTGGATGTGGCCGCTGGCCATCGCCTGCGGGAATACCTTTGTCCTGAAACCCAGCGAGAAGGTGCCGCTGACCATGCAGCGCGTGGTGGCGATCCTCGAAAAAGCTGGGCTGCCACCCGGCGTGATGAACATCGTGCACGGTGGGCGCGAGTGCGTAGATGCGATTCTTGAGCACCCGGATGTGAAGGCGATCAGCTTCGTCGGGTCGACCCCGGTGGCCCGCGAAATCCACCGCAAAGGCACGCTGAATGGGAAACGGGTGCAGGCGGCGGGTGGTGCCAAGAATTTCATCATCCTCATGCCCGATGCGGATACTGACCGCACCGTCGAGGCGGTGAAGGACGGTGCCTTCGGATGTGCCGGAGAGCGCTGCATGGCAGGATCTACGGCGGTTGCCGTAGGTGATGCCGGCGAGAGGCTGCTTCCAGCGCTCGCGGATCTGGTGAGTTCCATGAAAGTCGGTACCACCGATACTGTGGCCTCGCAGCCGGATATGGGAGCGGTCATTTCTTCCGAACATCGGAAAAAAGTCGCGGGCATCATCGATGCGGGCGAGCGTGCCGGGGCGAAGGTCCTGTCCGACGGTCGCCCGACCAAGGTCGATGAAGCACCGGAAGGCTTTTTCCTCGGCCCCACGCTCATCGATCACGTCGAGGAATCGAACCCGCTGATGGAGACCGAAGTTTTCGGTCCCGTGCTGGCGGTGCTTCGCGCCAAAACCCTCGACGAAGCGATCGCAAAAGCGAACCGTCAGTCATTCGGCAATGGTGCCGCGATTTTCACGAACTCCGGCAAGGCTGCACGTGAATTCCGGCGCAAGGTGAGCGCGGGTATGGTCGGCATCAATGTTGGTGTACCGGCTCCGCTGGCGTATTTCCCTTTCACCGGGTGGAACGATTCGTTCTTCGGTGACCTCCATATCCAGGGCAAGGAGGGCGTGGAATTCTACACCCAGCGTAAGACCACGACCACGCGTTGGTTCGGCTTCGGCGACGGGGAGATCTGGGCTAAATAGAAAGACTTTTTATAACCCCAGCTTTGCGACTTCGCGTATTAGCAGTTAAAAAATCCAGGCCATGTCATTACTCATCAAAAACGCCACGATTGTCACAGCTTACGAAACTTTTGCCGGTGATGTGCTTGCCGTAGATGGGGTCATCCAGCAAATCGGGGCCGGGTTGTCGGCACCGGATGCGGAGGTGATCGATGCCACCGGCAAATATCTTTTCCCCGGATTCATCGATCCTCACGTGCACATCTACCTGCCGTTTATGGGCACGTTTTCGAAGGACGATTATGTCAGCGGGAGCAAGGCGGCGCTGATGGGCGGCACCACCACTCTGATCGAAATGTGCTGCCCGGCACGCAGCGATGATCCGCTGGAGGCGATCCGGTTGTGGAAAAGCAAGGCGGCGGGGATTTCCTCCTGCGACTACACCTTCCACATGGGTGTCACACGTTTCGATGAAACGACCACCGCATCCCTGGATGCCATCGTCCGCGATGAGAAGATCACTTCTCTGAAAGTCTTCCTCGCCTACAAAGGCGCGCTCGGGATCGACGACCATGAGCTCTACGAGACCCTGTCATTTGCGGCGGAGCGCGGGCTGGTCGTCACCGCGCATTGCGAGAACGCCGATCTGATTGCGGAGAAGCAGAAGCAACTCGTCGCCGAAGGTAAAGTCGGCCCGGAATGGCACGAGCCCTCCCGCCCGATTTCGGTGGAAGCGGATGGCTGCCATCACCTGATGACCTTCGCGGAGGCGACCGGTGCCGAGGTCTACGTCGTACACACCAGCTGCATTCCGGCAGTGGAAGCGATTGAAGCGGCACGCAAGCGCGGGGTGAGGGCGCACATCGAAACGGTCGCGCCGTATCTCACGCTCGATAGTTCGCATGCGGAGTTGCCGGATTTTGAGGGGGCGAAATATGTGATGTCCCCGCCGATCCGTGAAAAGAAACATGGGGATTTCCTGTGGAAGATGGTCGCGGATGGTACGGTGAATACCGTAGCAACCGACCATGCGCCTTTCGATTTCCAAACCCAGAAGCACATGGGGCACCCGGAAAATGCTCTTGATGCGGAGATGAATCCGACCGGCAAGCCGGGGAATTTCACGCTCATCCCCAATGGCATCCCGAGTGTGGAGGAGCGGGTGAAACTGCTTTACACCGATGGGGTGTGCGAAGGGAAAATCGATCTCATCACCCTCGTCTGCTGCGCCAGCACGAATGCGGCGAAAATCTTCGGGCTTTATCCGAGGAAAGGTACCATTGCGGTCGGCAGCGATGCGGATCTCGTAATCTGGGATCCCGAATATCGGGGAGAAATTTCCGTGGAAACCCATTCGATGGCGACGGATTACTCAGCCTTCGAGGGCAAACAAGTCAAAGGCCGCGCGGAGCTGGTCACCGTGCGCGGGCAGGTGCTGGTGCGCGGTGGCGAGTGGGTTGGGAAAGGTGGCGAGGGTTGTTTCCTCGAGCGGGAGATTTAGCGTCCGGAGGGCAAGGAGCGGCGTGCCTATGGCCGCCGGATAAAGATATGGAAATAGCTGGCCTAGACCTTTCCCGTGAAGGTGCAGGCGGCCATAGGCACGCCTCTCCTTGCGCTTCGCGGCTTTAGCGAACAAGGGAGGCTTCTAGCTCGGCGACATCATCGACGATGGCATCTGCGGCGGCGAGGCGCTCGCGGTCGTGGTAGCCCCAGGTGACGGCGATGGATTGCATGCCGGCGTTTTTAGCGGTGTCGAGATCCATGGTGGAGTCGCCGATCACGGTGCATTGCTGCGGAGGCAGGTTGAGACTGGAGGCGATTTCAAGGGCTCCGGTGGGGTCGGGTTTGTGGGCGAGGCCTTCGCGGTTGCCGAGGGTGGCGGCGAAGGTGTTTTCCGGGAAAAGCTTTTCGACGATCTCCACGGTGAAGGGATGGGGTTTGTTAGAAAGGACGGCGAGGGGGATGTTTTTTGAGGAAAGATCGGCAAGGAGTTCCTGGATGCCTGGATAGATACTGGTACCGGTGGGCCATGAGACGGCGTAGTCTTCGGCGAAACATTTGAGGATGCTTGCGCGTGTTTCTTCGGGGGTTGTCTCTGGGACAGCGCGCTGGACGAGCATCTGTGCGCCATCGCCGATGAAAGAGCGCACGGCGGCGTGGTCGTGGGTGGGCAGGCGGTGATGGGAGAGGGCGAGGTTGAGCGAGGCGGCGATGCCGGGGAGGGACTCGACGAGGGTGCCGTCGAGGTCGAAGATGATGGCGCGGGGCATGGCGGAACTCTAAATTTCAAACTTCAAACTTCAAGGAAGAGGTGGGTGCTGTGGGCGGGAGGTTTTTTTCAGAATCGGTTGAGGTGGGATTGTTTTGATAGGGTTTGTGGTTAGGTTTTGGGTTTATGGAGATGCAACAAATACAGATGCTGGTGACGTTCCTGGTGTTGGGAGGCGTGTTTGTGGTGTTTGCGAAGGAGTGGTTGCCGACTGATGTGGCGGCGCTTGTGGGGATGGGGGTGATGTTGGTTTCAGGGATTTTGGATGAGAAGGATTTGGGCAAGGTGTTTAGTAACTCGGCACCGATGACGATCGGGGCGATGTTCATCCTGGCGGAGGCGCTGACGCATACCGGGGCGATTGATTGGCTTGCGGTGCGCTTCGAGAAATGGGCGGGCTCTTCGCTAGGGAGGGCGTTTGTAATTTTGGCGCTGATTGTGATGCCGCTATCGGCATTTATGAACAATACGCCGGTGGTGATTGTTTTCCTGCCGGTGCTGATGGCGTTTGCGCGGAGCACGGGGCTGAAAGCTAGCAAGTTGCTGATTCCGCTTTCGTTTTTGAGTATCCTAGGGGGGACGATCACCTTGATCGGAACCTCGACGAATCTCTTGGTTTCTAGCTTGGCGAAGGAGCATGGGCAGCCGACGTTTGGCGTTTTCGAGATCAGTGGGCTGGGGGTGATTTATGCGGTGGTGGGGTTTGGGTATTTGTATTTTGTGGGGAGGTATTTGCTGCCTGACCGGGATACCGTGAGCAGTTTGCTGGATGTGGAAGACACGCGAAAGTTCGTGAGTGCGGTGGAGGTGAGGGAGGGCTCGTCGCTGGTGGGAGAAAGGCTGGTCGAGCATCCGCTGTTCCGGAGCGGGAAGCGGACGATCGTCTATGAGGTGGTGCGGTTGGGCAGGCGGGTGGATGATGTGCCGCTGGATGCGATCACGATCCAGCCGAGGGATGTGCTGTTCTTCCGTGCGACGGCGAAGCAGTTAGCGGAGATTCAGGCGGCGAAGGAGGTGGAGATGATCCATCGCAAGAAGGGTGGGGATGAAGAGGGGCAGGTGGAGGAGGTGAAAATGGTGGAGGCGATTATCGGGCCGCACAGCGACTTGATCGGGAAGAGTGTCAGGCAATCGAATATCCGGAGGCGGTATGGGATCGTGGTGTCGGCGGTGCACAGGAAGGGCGTGAATCTGGATGAGGGTTATCAGGATGTGCGGCTGGCTTTTGGCGACACCTTGCTGATGGAAGGACCGACGGCGAGCATGCTGAGGCTGAGCCGGGAGGGGAGTTTCCTGAGCTTGAACGAGACCTTGGTGAGGCCGCGCATCAAATCGAGGGTGGTGCTGGCTGTGGTGACTTTGGTGGGGGTGGTGCTGGCGGCAGCGTTTAATTTGCTCTCGATTACAAGTGCGGCACTGGTGGGGGCGCTGGTGGTGGTGGTGGGAGGCTGTCTGGAAATGAAACAGGCATATCGGGCGATCGAGTGGGATGTGCTTTTCCTGATCTACGGGATGCTTGGGATGGGGCTGGCGATGGAGAAGACGGGTGGGGCGGAATGGATCGCGATGGGGGTGGTGGGGGTGATGGATGCGTATGGGCCGGTGGCAATCCTTGCGGCGATTTATTTGCTGACTTCGATTTTGACGGAACTGGTGACGAACAATGCGGTGGCGATCCTGATGACGCCGATTGTGATTTCGATAGCGGACTCGATAGGGGTGGATGCGAGGCCGTTTTTGGTGGCGATCATGTTTGGGGCGAGTGCGAGTTTCATCACGCCGATCGGGTATCAGACGAATACGTATGTGTATGGGGCGGGGGGATATAAGTTCGGGGATTTCCTTAAAGTGGGGATTCCGTTGAATTTGATTTTGTGGGGGGTGGCGGTGTTGGTGATTCCATGGATGTGGCCGTTTTGAGGTGGGGATCATAAAGGGGGGAGTTTTTTACTACTCAGGGGGGCTGAAGGATTCTAGGTTCTCGGGTGTGGCAGGAGAGATTGCAAAAACACAGGGAAGTTCGTTGTGGAGCGATGCGTGGCATCGACTGTCCAGGAACAAGGCTGCACTGGTGAGCTTGGCGGTGCTGGTGGTGATTCTGCTGCTGTGTTTCGTGGGGCCGTTCCTGCCGTTTGTGAAGAGCCCGACGGAGATCAATCTTTCGAATGCGGCTTCAGAACCAACGTGGCAGCATTGGTTTGGCACGGATCAGCTGGGGCGTGATCTGTTTTCCCGGGTGCTCTCCGGTGGGCAGGTTTCGCTGCTGGTGGGGTTGGTGGCGACCGCTGTGGCGGTGGTGATCGGCGTGATCTACGGGGCGATTTCCGGTTACGTGGGCGGGATGGTGGATTCTGCGATGATGCGTTTCGTGGATATTCTCTTTGCCCTGCCGTTCCTGGTGCTGGTGATTCTTTTTGCGCTGGTGGCGGACGAGCCTTCGGCGGAATTCACGACGTGGATCGTGGAAACGACCGGTTGGCCGCGCGACCGGGTGGCGCCGATCTCGACCCTGATTCCGTTGTTCATCGCGATCGGGGCGATTGGGTGGCTGACGATCGCGCGCATCGTGCGGGCGCAGGTGATGAGCATCAAAAAGCTGGAATTCGTGGAAGCGGCGGTGTCTCTGGGACTGAGCCAAGCGCGCATCCTTTTCCGCCACATCCTGCCGAACGTGATCGGTCCGGTGATTATCTACACGACCCTAGCGGTGCCAGGAATCATGCTGCTAGAGAGCGTGCTTTCTTTCCTGGGGTTGGGTGTGAAACCGCCGAATTCATCATGGGGTATTTTGATCAAGGAGGGTGCTGACAGGATGGAGATCACGCCGTATCTGTTGATTTTCCCTTCGTTGTTTTTTGCGACGACCTTGTTTGCACTGAACTTCCTTGGTGATGGATTGCGCGATGCGCTGGATCCGAAGTCATCGAAGGACTGAGGGGCGGAGACGTGTTGCAATGCGCTGGGCGTTGTGGGATAAAGGGGCGTGCGAGTTTCCGCCCTAACGGATGTTTTTAAGGTATGGGTGTGGGCGCTCGGCTCGCTGGTCGTCGCGCTGTGGGCGACGCCGATTTGCTACAACGGGGGCAAGGCGCTTTCCGAACTTTCCGCGACGAAGGATTTCAACGGGGCGGTGAACAAGTTGGCGGCGTGGTGTGGTGCGGCGGAAATGGGAGATTTTTTCAAGGTGTGTTGGCCATTGGCGGCGCTGTTGCTGTTATTTCCCCTTTTGGAATGGCTGCGTCTTGGCAACGAGAGGGGCGGGAAGCGGGTGTGGTCGGTGCGCTTGCCGCACGGGGCAACGGGTGAGGGCGCGGGGCAGCCGCTGGAGCCCAGCCGTTGGGGGCCGCTTCACGGGGCGGCGGGTTTTTGCCTGAGCTTCGGCAGTTTCGTGCTGATTGGATATGCTTTGCTCAAAGCCGGGTCGTTCCGGTGGGCGGCGGATCGCGGGGCGTGGCATGAGGGCTTGTTTTTCGACATCGGCTGGGCGCTGACCTTGGCGGTAGTGATGGAGGTGTTTTTCCGTTGCGTGTTGCTAGGTATTTTCCTGAGAGCGATGGGGGTGTGGGCGGCGATTGGGCTAGCGGCGGCGATGTTCGGCGGGGTGCATTTCTTGATGAGCGGGTTTGCGGTGGCGAAGGCGCTGGACGGGGAGATGCTCACGGCGGTGCAGCTGACCGGAACCTTGTTGGCGGGGGGGGATCTGGCGTTGCGTATCGTGGCGGTGTTTTTGCCGTGGTTCGCCTTCGGCTGTGTGCTGGGCTGGGCGCGGTGGCGGACGGCTTCGCTGTGGTTGCCGGCATCCTTGCTGATGGGCTGGCTGCTTGCGGATCGGCTGTTTGCGAAGGCGACGGATGCGGTGGAAATACCCGACAGGTTGGCAGCGTTTGTTTCGGCAGGTTCGGTGCACGAGGGGATCGCGCCGTTCCTGGGGGTGCTCGCGGTGGGCGGGTTGGTTCATATTTTTACCTATCGCCATGCAAGGGGACGCGAAGTCAGCGATTGAATTGCTGGATTGGGTTTACCCTCCGGTGTGCGAGATCTGCGGATGCGGGTTGGCCGGCGGGGAGGCGCTATGTGAGGGCTGTGCGGCGGGGCTGCCGAAGATTGTGGTGCCATTTTGTGATGTGTGCGGCGAGGGGTTCGAGGGGCAGATCGACGGAGCGTTCGATTGCCCTAACTGCCGGGATGTGTCGTTCCACTTCGAGTTCGCGAGGGCGGCGATGCTAAGATCGGAGCGGGTGCTGGGGCTGGTGCATCGGCTGAAATACGGGCGCGAAGTGCATCTGGCGGCGGAGCTGGGGAGACTGGCCTGCACGGCGTTTTCCGACAGGCGTCTGGCGGTGGCGATGGAGGAGAACTGGCCGTTGGTAGCGGTGCCGCTTCACCGGAGCAGGCAGCGGGAGAGGTTTTTCAACCAAGCGGAGGAGATTTCACGAGGGATCGCAGCGGAGACCGGGCTGGAGGTGCTGCGGTTGTTGAAGCGGGTGCGCAAGACGGTGACACAGACACGACTCAGCCGGAAGCAGCGTATGGAGAATCTCAAAGGGGCGTTCGCTCTGAGACGATCGTGGGGAAGGGTGGTGAAGATGCCGGAAACGCCGGGAGTGATCCTGGTGGACGATGTTTTCACGACGGGATCCACCGTAGATGCCTGCGCAAAAGTGCTGAGAAAGGCGGGGGTGGAGCGGGTGGCGGTGCTGACCGTGATGCGCGGTTAGCGGATGGCGGTGGGCTTTTCGAAAAGCCTGACGGCGAAAGAGCAGGCGACGAAGCAGATTCCGAGGGTGAGGATGGGGAGAATTCCGGTTTTCAGGTCGGTGCCGATGAACCAAGGATGGAGCGGCGAGTTGGTGTCGACGACGCAGGTGAGAGTGAAGGTCTTGAGGGCGAGCACCAGCCCGGCATGAAGGCCGATGGGAAACCAGAGCGCGGAGGTGCGAGTGCGGGACCACGCGAGGATGAGGCCGAGGACGGCGAGTGCGGTGAACTCGGTGACGAAGAACATCGGATTGGTGAAATGGCCGAGGGTGTTGCCGAGGATTTCGAGGCCGGCGTGCCAGGCACGTGGGTCGCTGATTTCCATGCCGGGAGGCGCTTTGAGGAAATGGACAAAAGCGAAAAATAGCGAGCTGCCGATCCATGCGATCCATACCGGGCTGGCGCGCAGCCAGAGGCCCAGGATGAGGCCACGGAAAACGAGCTCTTCGATGACCCCGGCACCGAGTGCGGGGACAAGGGCTTTTGAGAAGAAGCGCGATGCGGTGATGGCTTCACCCTTCGGAACGGCGGCTCCGGTGAGGTGAAGGATTATCGCAAGTGCCCCCAAGGTGGTGGCTCCGACGAGGAGGCCTGTGCCGAGTTGGGCAAGGCCCTGTTTCCAACCGAGTTTTGACTTCGGAGGGGGGATGAAAGCCGGATCACGCGGGATGGCTTTGATTCTCCTGACAAGCAGGGGGACGAGGGCGAGTCCACCGATGAGAAGGGCGCGGCTGAAGAAGCGATCCGGCTCGGCCCGGGCTGCGGAACCCGCGACCGATTCGATGATCGCGGGGTAGTCTGCGGTTTCTGCGCTTAGCGCGAGGTCTTTTCCTGCGTCGTAGAGATACGGGGTGAGTAGGGCGGCGACGAAAAGGGACGCAGCAAGCCACAGGATGATGGCTCCGGCTTCTGATTTCAGGAATCGCATGAGTGCCATTTCTTATACCGCAATCATCCGATGCGGGTCGAGCCGAAGTATGGCACAAGGGCTTCAGGGATCAGGATCGAGCCGTCGGGCTGCTGGCATTGCTCGAGGAGTGCGACGTAGAGACGCGGGAGGGCGGTGCCGGATCCGTTGAGGGTGTGTGGGAAACGGTTTTTTCCTTCCGCATCCTTGAATCGGGTTTTCATGCGGCGTGCCTGATAGTCGCCGAAGCAGGAGCAGCTGGAAACCTCGAGATATTTCCCATGGCCGGGTGCCCAGACCTCGATGTCGTAGGTCTTGGCGGCGGATTGACCGATGTCTCCGGTGCAGAGCTCGATGACGCGGTAATGGAGGCCGAGTTTCTGCAGGATGCTTTCGGCGTTTGCGGTGAGTTGCTCGAGCACTTCGAAGCCGGTCTCCGGATCGACGATCTGAACGAGCTCGACTTTGTCGAACTGGTGCATGCGGATGATGCCCTTGTTGTCGCGGCCAGCGGAGCCTGCCTCGCGGCGGAAGCACGGGGTGTAGGCGACCATTTTCACCGGCAGATCGGCGGCGGGGATGATGGTATCGCGGTAAAGGTTTGTTACCGGGACTTCTGCGGTGGGGGCGAGGAAAAGGGTATCGCGACCATCGGACTCGGCAGGTTCTGTGCCATACATGTCGTCCTCGAATTTCGGGAGCTGGCCGGTGCCTTCCATGCACTCGCGAAGGACGAGGTGGGGCACGTTGACCTCCTCGTAGCCGTTGTCCGACTGGGTATCTAGCAGGAAGCTGATGAGCGCGCGCTCAAGGCGGGCGCCTTGGCCACGATACACGGCAAAGCCCGAGCCGGAGAGGCGGATGGCGTCGTCCCAAGAGATCAGGCCGTGCTGGGTGGCGAGATCGACGTGATCTTTCGGGTCGGTGAGATCAGGTTTTTCGCCCCATTCGCGGATGAGCGGGTTCGCGTCCTCGTTGTCACCCACCGGGCAAGCTTCGTGAGGGAGGTTCGGGATATTGAGGAGGAGATCGTTTTGTTTGGCGGTGGCCTCCTCGGCGGCGGTATCGAATTTGGCGATCTCTTCATTGATCGCGCGGACTTCCGCTTCGATGTGGGAGGTGTCTTCGCCTTTGGATTTCAGCTGGCCGATCTGCTTGGAGGTGGACTTGCGTTTTGCCTGGAGCTCCTGCTTGGAGGTTTCTGCTGCACGGCGGGATTCGTCGCAGGCGAGGACTTCGTCGATGAGTTTCCAATGGTCGCCGCCGCGTGCCTTGAGGCGTGTTTTTACATCCTCTGCATTTTCCCGTATGATTCTGATATCCAGCATGGCTGGCGGAGTTTCATGGAGGAGGAGCGGGGAAAGCAAGGGAAACCCTTAGGCTGACAAAGTATGCCTACTGGTAGTGATAGCGTGCTTGGGCGACTTGGATCGTATTCTCGGCGACACGGTAGACCAAACGATGCTCGTCAGTGATACGGCGTGACCAGAAACCGGAGAAAGCATGCTTGAGTGGCTCCGGTTTTCCGATTCCTTCGTATGGGTCGTCTCGTCCGATGTCTGCGAGAAGTGAATTGATTTTCTTCAATATCCTCCGGTCATGCTGTTGCCAATACATGTAATCCTCCCAAGCTTTGGTGGAAAACTGGAGGGTCATGAAGGGAGATCTTCGAGATTCTTGAATACCCCTTTTCCAGATTCGAGTTCGGCAATCCCTTCGGAAAGGCGGGTGGCATTCACAGGAGAGCGGAGCAAATAAGCGGTTTCCTGAAGTGATTCAAAATCTTCAAGTGAGAGCAAAACCACCGATTGGTTTCTTTTGCGGGTGATGATGACCGGATCGTGATCTGAGCAGACTTTGTCCATGGTCGAGGCAAGATTCTCTCTTGCTGCTGTATAAGAGATCGCTTTCACATGGACAGGATAACGTCCAGGTGAGATTTGTCCACTGCGATTTCGCTGCCCTTTGAGGTGTTTGATTACCTCACCCGCCTCGGGCTGAGTTTTGCGGAGGTGAAGACGGCGGCGAAGGCGATGAGGGCGGAGATGGCGACGAGGGTGAGGGCGCGTGAGTCGTCACCGGTCTGGACGGAGCGGTAGATGGAGAGCGAAAGGGTTTCGGTGAGGCCGGGGATGAAGCCGGCGACCATGATGGTGGCACCGAACTCGCCGATGGCCCTGGCGAAGGCGAGCAGGATACCGGCGATGATGCCGCGCTTGGCGAGGGGCAGGGTGATTTTGCGGAAGACGTGGAATCCGGAACCGCCGAGGGATCTTGCGGCGGCTTCGAGGTGGGCGGGAACGTCCTCGAATGCGGTGCGGAGGGAGCGGACGAGGAGGGGGAAAGCCATGACCGCGAGGGCGAGGACGACGGCTTTCCATGTGAAGATGACCTCGATGCCGAAGGTGCCGGAAAGCCATGAACCGATGGCACCGGTTTTTCCGAACAGCTTGAGGAGGATGAGCCCGGTGGCGACGGGAGGCATGACCAAAGGGAGCATCGCCACGGTTTCTGCGAGGGTTTTGCCCGGCCAGTCCTTGCGAGCGAGTAGCCATGCAAGGACGATGGCGATGGGGAGGGCAAGGAGGACGGCTAAGGAAGCGAGTCCGAAGGTCAGTCCTAACATTTGCCAATCCGCAGCGGTCACGGGTGGGTTTTATAGGGTGTTGGGTGGGTGGGCAATCACCGACGCTTGCGGTGGGGGGAGTTTCGGGCATGGTTGCGGCATGGCGGAAAGTGCTGTTCGAAAGATCATCCATATCGATATGGATTGCTTCTATGCGGCCATTGAGGAGCGGGACGATCCGTCGCTGCGGGGCAAGCCGGTGGGGGTTGGCGGGAGCTCGCGGCGGGGGGTGCTGACGACGGCGAATTATGAGGCGCGCAAGTTTGGCTGCCGCTCGGCGATGCCGGTTTTTATGGCGTTGGGGAAATGCCCGGAGCTGGTGATCGTGCCGACGCGGTTCGATGTCTATAAGCGGGACAGTGCGCGCATCCGGGAGATTTTTTCGCGTTTCACGGATCTGGTGGAGCCGCTTTCGCTGGATGAGGCGTTTCTGGATGTGACTCACATTGCGGAGCCGGGGACGATCATTGCTTCGCGCATCCGGGCGTTGATCAAAGAAGAGACGGGGCTGACGGCATCGGCGGGGATTGCGCCGAACAAGTTGATCGCGAAGATTGCGAGCGATTGGAGGAAGCCGGACGGGCAGTTCACGGTGGCTCCATTGCAGGCGGCGGATTTCATGAAAAACCTGCCACTGCGAAAGATCCCGGGGGTGGGCGGGAAAATGGCGGAGCGACTTTCCGGGATGGGAGTGGAGACCTGCGGGGAGTATCGGGCGGTCGAGAAATTCGAGTGGGTGCGGCGGCTGGGTGGGTATGGGGCGGAGCTGTGGGAGAGGAGTTGGGGGCGGGATGACAGGGCAGTGAATGCGGATAGTCCGAGAAAGTCCCTGAGCATCGAGAATACGTTTTCCGAAAATCTACATACGCTCGGGGAACTGGATCGGGAGATGCGGGTGATGCTTGATGAACTGGAGGAGAAACTTTCTTCGCGGCATACCGACCGGCGGGTGAGGTCGTTGGTGGTGAAGCTGAAATTTTCCGACTTCCAGAGGACGACCGCCGAGCGGGCAAACGGGGAGCTCGATCGGGCGATTTTCCGTGAGTTGTTAGAGGAGGCGGATTCGCGCAGCGATGGGAAGCCGGCGCGGTTGCTGGGGGTGGGTGTTAGGTTCCACGATATTGGCGGAACAGAACAGATGGAGCTTTTCTAAAGCAGTGTTTTGCACGGGACGAATTTGGTGTAAGTCTTAGGTGCATGAAAAAAACTGCAGTGGTTTACGGAGCGAGCGGATTCGTGGGTTCTGGGCTGTGCACGCTGCTTGCGGAGGAGGGTTTTGAGGTGACCGGTGTGAGCCGGAAGGGTGATGGCGATGTGATGGGTGTTAGGCGATGGGTGAAGCCGGAGAATGTCGATCTGACGGGATGTGGGGTGGTGGTGAATCTCGCCGGTTCGCCCATCGACCAGCGGTGGACGAAAGAGAAGAAGCGGGAATTCCACGAAAGCCGTGTGGGGGTGACGGATGACATCGTGGAGAAGATGGCGGAGCTGCCGGAGGGTGAGAGGCCTGAGATGTTGCTCAATGCCTCCGCCGTGGGGATCTACGGTGACCGTAGTGATGAGCTGCTCGATGAGAGTTCTTCCAGGGGCGCGGGCTTTCTTGCGGATCTCTGCTGGGCGTGGGAAAAAGCGGCGGAGCGCGCCGAGCCGCTGGGAGTGCGGGTGGTGATGATGAGGACAGGTGTGGTGCTGGGTAAGGGCGGGCAGGCCTTTGAGAAGCTGAAGAAGGTTTTCAAGGCGGGAATCGGCGGCAGGCTGGGCGATGGCATGCAGTGGATGCCATGGGTGCATGTGGATGATCTGCGTAGGGCGATGCTGCACTGCATCCTCTCGGATAGCCTGCTGGGTGCGGTCAACGGCACGGCGCCCGAGCCGGAGCGAAACAAGGACCTGTCGAGAAAGCTGGCCAGAGCGGTGCATCGCTGGGTGTTTTTTCCGGTTCCCGGGTTTTTCCTTAAGCTCGTGCTGGGGGAATTCGGAGGGGTGCTTTTGGAGGGGCAGAAGGCGGTGCCTAAAAGGCTAGAGCTGTCTGGATTCAAGTTTCGGTTCAGGAAACTTGAGGAAGCGCTGGAAGATTTGACCTGAAGAATGATTTTTCCCTTTGCAAAAGCGTGGGTCGCGATATATCCCCTTCCACCCGTCTTTAAACGGTGGTCGTAGCTCAGTTGGTAGAGCCCCAGATTGTGATTCTGGTTGTCGCGGGTTCGAGCCCCGTCGATCACCCCACCCTTTTCCCCGTTTTCGGCACGGTTGCCGAGGCCGGAGAAAGAGGTGATTCATAGAAGATTTCCTGAATGCAACCGCTGGAGAGCAGAATCCTATACAAGTTCCGCAATTCGCTTTTGCTTGCGGAGGCTCTGACCCATCCCAGCCTTGCTTACGAGTCTCAGCGCCCGCACTTCGACAACCAACGGCTGGAGTTCCTTGGTGATGCGGTTTTGCAACTGGTGGTGACCGAGGAGCTATTCCGACGGTTTCCCGACGCGCCTGAGGGCAATCTAACAAAACTGCGTTCGCGTGTGGTTTCCCGGCGTGCGCTGGCGAGGTTTGCGATGATGATCCACCTCGGCGATTATGTGTTGCTGGGGAAAGGCGAGGAAGCGACGGGAGGTCGGCGGCGACTATCGACTCTGGCGGATGCCTTCGAGGCGCTGATTGGGGCGGTGTATCTCGATTCCGGGCAGGAAGCGGCGAAAGTCATGATCCTGCGACTTTTCGAAGCTGAGATCGATGGCATGGTGGAAAGCCCTGATGAGAGGAATCCCAAGGGAGAACTCCAGGAATGCCTTCAGGCGATTCATCCCGAAGCGCCATCGTATGGCATCGTCAGCGAGTCGGGGCCGGATCACCGCAGGGTTTTCCAGTCCGAGGTGAAGTGGCGTGGACAGCTTCTTGCGGTGGGAAAAGGGAAGAGCAAAAAAGAAGCAGAAGCGCGTGCTGCGGCTGAGGCGCTGCGTGTGCGGAGCTGGGAGTGATCCAGGAAGTTTGCTAGTTTCAAGTTTTCAGTTTCAAGGGGCAGTCTTTGCTGAGAGTGAAATTTTTAAGGTTGCGGGGAGGGCTGTGGTGGGTTTCCTTCACGGCGCTGTCAGGAGCCATGGAGCTGCGGCAGACGAACCCCGCCAGGCCTTGATCGGAGCAACGGTAGTTTGTCCGCAATTGCCGTGGTTTCCTGGCGGCACTTTTTTTGCCAAGAAGATGGCAATGTGTGTTCACGCCATCTGATCCGAGGAGCGGAGAAGGATGTCTCCGATCTCGACGTGGGGTGGGGCGGTGAGGATGGACATGATGCAGTTGGCGACGTCCTGGGGCTGGAGCATTTTCATGCCGGCGCGGGTTTTGGAGAGGGTGTCTTCGCGGCCGAGGAAATAGGTGTCGAGTAGTGGGGTGTCTACAAATCCGGGTGAGACGCAGGCGACCTGGACGGGGGATTGGATGGCTTTGAGCTCCGAGCGCAGGGAATCGGTGATGGCGCGGACGGCGAATTTGGTGGGTGCGTAGAAACCGCCGGAGGGAGGGACGCGGTGGCCGGACATGGAGGAGACGTTGACGATGCGGCCTCCGGTTTTCGGGAAATGGCGGATGGCGCCCTGGCAGCAGAGGGCGAGGGCGAGGACATTGACACGCCACATTTCCTCCCAGTCGGAGGGGTTGCCATCGATGATGCGGGAGAGGTAGGCCATGCCGGCGCAGTTCACGAGGCCGTCGATTTTTCCGAGTTTGTGGAAGATCGCGGAGATGTCCTCGCGCTGGGTGAGATCTGCCTGCACCGGAGAGATATCGGGATGCAGGGACCCGGGGTGACGGGTGACGCCGAGGACGTTTGCATCGTGGGCGAGGAGCTGCTCACAGAGGGCTTTGCCGATGCCGCTGGAGGCTCCGGTGACGAGGAAGGTTTTGCCTTTGAGGGGGATCACTTGGTTGGAAACTCTAGACTTTAAATTTCAAACCTCAAGGAAGAGGAAGAGGTCAGATAGGAGCGCTGTTCTGTTGGGTGGGACTTCCGGTTGCCTCTGTGGGCATAGTGGAGGTGCTGTTGAAGAGCTCGGAAAGGTCGGGCAGGTCGGCGGCGGTTTTGGCGGGTTGTGAGGATAGGATTTTCCCACGCTGGAACACAAAAGCGCCGGGCATCTGGAGGCCATCTCCGGCGAGGTGGCCCACTCCGCAGCCCTTGAATACCGAGATCAGGCCGCGCCACCAAACGTGGGGGCCAAAGAGTTCGAGAAATCCGCCTTTGCCGAGGCCGAAGGCGCGGTAGAGTTCGCAGCGGGGATCGGCGATGCGTGCGACGCTGGAGTGGTTGCCGAGGTAATCGATTTCCTGCCCGGACTGGAGCATGTGGACGAGGATGAGTTCGGCATCGTGCTGCTTGGCCTGTTGTTCGAGATCCTGGAGGCCGCGGAGGATCTGTCGGGTGAAGGTGCAGCCGAAATGACGGAGGAATACGAGGACGAGCGGGCGTTTCTGCGAAGCGGCGAAGAGCGTATCACCGGAGGAGAGCGAGTAGGTTTGCGCGGCCTCCTCGATGGAATAGGGCGCGGAGCGGGAAGGAGGGATGCCAGCGTGTGCGCGGATGGTGGCCCAAAGAATGACGGCGAAGGGTGGGATCCAGATCAGATCATCGGCCGGAATGAACAACAGCGAGGCGGGGGGAAGTCCGGAGTCCCAGACGGTGATGCCGACGATGACGGATGCAGCGATGAATTTGATGAAACCGAAGAGGACGATGGGCCAATGGCGCAGGGGATCGGTGGCGGCGATAAGGAAAGCGAGCCCAAGGAAACCAGAGATGAGACCCAGCGTGCGCCACAGCATGGGGTGGTTGGGGCGGGGTATGCCGAGGAAATCGAAACAATGGAATGGCCAGCAATTCGCCCAGAAAGCGAAGATGATATGGTAAGCTCCGGCGAGGATGAGGGCGATGCGCATCCAGCGAATCGCCCGGCATTTTCCCCCGCTGCATTGAATCGGCATGGGCTAGGGTAGGAGCGATCCGGTGAGGTGCAACGTGAGAATTTTCCGGCTTTCCGGTGGGAGTCTCAGTTTCCGCCGTCGCGCTTTTTGGGGCGCTCTTTTTTCTCCGCAGGGGCATTGCGGAGTTTTTCGATTTCGGCATCGCGGCGTTTGATCTCTTCCTTGGCTTTGACGAGTTCTGCAGCGGAGGTATGGGCTTGCTTGCGGGTGTCGGAAAGGGTCTTGAGCTGGGCTTCCAGGGCGCGGTTGACGTTGTCGAGTTTGGCTTGGGTCTCCGCCAGTTTCTTCTCCGTGGCGCTGGTGTCAGAGAGCTGTTTCCTGAGAGAAGTGACTTGGGCTTCGAGTTCCGCGGTGTTTTTCCGTGATTCATTGGCGGCTTGTTCGGCCTTGGCTTTTGCGGATTGGCTTTGTTCGAGCTGTTTCTTGGTTTTCTCAAGCTCTTGGTTGGCCTTTTTCGTGCCGTAGGTTTCTTCCAGCTTTAGTTGCAGGGCATCGACGGCAAGGGTTGCGTCTTTGACCTCGGGAGGGAGGTTTTTGAATGACGGATCGGAAGATTCTTTCCTGAGTGAATCGATTTCGTTGCTGCGATCGTTTTTACGAATGGTCTCCAGCTCTTTGGAGAGTTCCGTCGCCTTTTGCTGAAGTTCCTTGGCCGCATTCTTCTCTGCTTCGAGATCCTTCTGGGCAGCGTCGTGTTTCGACAGTGCTTCGAGGGTTTTCTTGCGGGTCGCTTCGAGTTCTTTCTCGATGTCGCGTATGCTCTTTTCGATTTCAGCTCCGCTCATGGTCGGCTGCTTTTTATCCTGAGGGTCGGGCTGCTTCTTGTCTCTTTCCGCGTGGAGTGGGGTGGAGAGGGCGAAGGCGATCGATGCGATGGCGAGGGGACGGTGAATTTTCATGGTTTTTGGGCGTTATGCTTACCTAGCACTATCACCGCTCGCCCAGAATTCCAGCACCGAGGGTGAGGAAATGAAAAACCGCCCCGGCGATCAAGGCGCCAATGGGCCGACGATGCGACCTTGGTCGAAGTCGTAGGGGGTCATCTCCAGTGACACTTCAGCGCCGTCGGGGAATTCCGCTTTGGCATCGGTGAGGGGTTTGGAGAGGTGGGCGAGGATGACCTTGCCGTTCATCAGCTCAACGCGGTAGAGGATTTCCCCTTTGCGCTCGAGGACAGTTCCGGTGGTTTCGATGGCGGCTTCGGACATGGGCGCAGTTCAGCCGAGATCGCGCCAACGCACAAGCCCGGCCAACGGCATTTCTCCATCCGGGTGCCAGAAAATACCGGGTTCCTGCGCTTGGTCGGCAGCGCAGATGCGGGGCGGGGAGATTTTTTCGAGGCGGTCGGCTTCTGAAATGGGTTCTACGACGGCGGTGGAGAGGAAGGCGCTTTCGGGCCCCAGGGTTTCCGGGGAAATTTCCGGCGGCATGGGGATGAGGCGGACGAAGCCGCTGCCCGGTCCGGGGCGGAGGGTGGGATCTGTGCGGTCGATGTGGAGGGTCCAGTCGGTAGAGTTTTCGGATTCGATGAGGGTGTCGGGGGAGCCGTTGGCGATGCGGAAGCGCAGGGTTTCGCGTTCGTTGCGGACAGTTCCGGCCTCGGAGAGGGTGGCTGGCTCGGTGGGGTGGGCCGCGAGGGCGGCGGAGAGGTCTTGGGCGAAGGATTCGATGTCGCCGCTGCAATAAACGGCCTGCACGGAGAGGCAGCCGCGCTGGTTGTAGCGCATGATGTCTGAGGCGAGGCGGGAGGCGAGATCCGGGATGTTTTCGAAAACGAAAGCGGCGGAGAGCTTGGGGCCGTGCTCGATGATGCGGGTGCCGGGGGCGAGCCAATCGCGGAAGAAGCTGAGAGTGTCGGCCCCGCCGTAGATGACGGCGGTTTCGGGGCTTTTCCAATCGTCCGGTAGCTCGCGGCGGATTTGGAGGGATGGGATGGAGGATGCCCAGGCTTCGAATTCCGGGAGGCCGGCGGAAGGGATTTTCACCCATGACTCGCAGCCGAGGAGGAGGGCGCGGAAGACGGATTGGAAAGCGGCGTGTGGGGTGTTGCCGCTGACGATGTGGAGGATGGGGGTGCGGGGGATGACTTTTGAGCCGGCTATCCATGCTTCGAGGCGGCGGGAGTCTCCGAGTTCCGCATCGAGCCATTTGCGGAGGGATGCTTCATCGTAGGTTCCGACCCATTTTTCAAGCGACTCCCGGTGGGAGACGAGGAAGGCGATACGTTCGGAGAGGATTTTCATGCTTGGAATTTCCAGGGGTTCACAAGAGCGATGCCAATTTCCGTAAAGTCCGAGGTGTTGCGGGTGGCAAGAGTAAGGTCGTGGACTTTAGCGGTGGCAGCGATGAGGGAGTCGTTGAACGCTGTGCCGTACGTCGCACGGATGTCTGCGGCTGCCTCCGCGATGGGCAGGGTTACTCCCAGAATGGAGTAGAGCGAATTTGCCATCAGAATCTCACCATACCATTTCTCCAAACTTGCGGCGAATCCAGGGTCACGGTCTGCCACCTTCTTCGCTCCATAGCGGATTTCGTTCATCGTGATAACGCTCACGTATGCAAGGGCTCCGCCTTCTGCTTTCTGCCACCCGATCACGGAGCTTGCTGCCTTCGATTTTTTCCTGAGTTCCGAAAGCGCAACGGTATCAAGTAGGATAGCCATCAATCCTCGAAATTAAACTCACGAACCTTCATCGTCTTCCGATCTTCGAGTGGAAAATCACGGCCGAGGTAGGGATCGTTCTCGTCGCCACTGAAAGCATCCATCCAAGTCTTCGGTTTTTCTGGTTTGGCGGTTCTTGCTTCGACTTCCCGGCGCATGATTTCCACCATCCATGCGGATAAGGACTTTGAATCGTCGACAGCAAGGTGGCGGGCAGCTTTGCAGAGTTCGTCGGGGAGTTTCAGGGTGACGTTCATGGCTTCGTGTAGCACGGTAGCACGAAAGCACGATAAAACAAGTAAGCTTATTGGCCAGAAAGTGCGGCCTCTGCACCACGCGAGCAGCCCCTTGCCAGCGCTGCCGGATCGCGACCGAGCAGGATAAATTCGCGGTCGTTGTGAGCGATCGCGAGATCCTGTGTTCGGATGGCGGAGACGGAGTCGAGGTTAGCTAGGTCGACGATTTCGAGGTAGCCGGGTTGACCCTTTTCGGCGGGTTGTCCCGTGTGGACGTCGAGGATGCGGATGGCAGTCCACGGGGGGGCTTTGTGGGTTTCCTCGTCGCCCCATTTGTAGAATTGGGAGAAGAGCTCGGTCATGCCGTATTCGTTGAGGACGCGGGATGGGGAGATGCCGAAATGGGTGGAGAGGCGGGCGCGGACTTCCTCGGGGGTGAAGGATTTTTTGAGGCCTTTGCTGCCGCCGGTTTCGAAGATCCAGGAGCCTTCGGGTAGGGTGAGAGGGGGGAGTTCGTCGCAGGCTTTGAGGAGGGCGATGGAGGTGCCAAGGATCGCGGAGGGCTGGGTGGGGGTGAAGTTTTCTAAGGTGAAATTGCCTGCAGGATCGATGAGCCATGTTCCATCCGGAGCTAGCATGTGGAACATGCGGATGAGCGAGGAATGGGGGGCGGTTGCGGGGGATTGGGAGAAGAGAAAGGCTTTCTCCAGATTCGGGAGGTTCATCTCCCGCCAGGTGCCGAGAGCGGAGGCCTCGTAGAGCTCCAGGGAGCGGTATTCGTGTGTTCCTTTGATCTCCTGGGTGGTGCCGGAGGTGAGGAAACGGCCGATGGTCTCCTCAGCGGGGAAGCAACGGAGAGGGATGTCCGGGATTTTAAAGACGTCGGTGGGGACGGCGGGGATTTCTCGCCATGACACGACGTTCTCCGGGGATTTGCCGAGGGCTTCGCAGTAGTTCCGGTAGGGAAAGTTTTCCCGGAACTGGTGGGCGAAGACTTCGAGCGAAATCTCCGCGAAATCGCCATCGCCGCCGCGCATCCAGGTCAGCAGGCGTTGGCGGAGGGACATGTGGGCTAGTGTATGGGATTTTTATTCACGTCCATTCGCGGTTCCTCTCTATCAGTGGCTGGCGTGGTGGATGGCCAGGAGTTTGATGAGGAGGTCTTCGATGAACTCGAGGGGGATCTGGTTCGGGCCGTCGGACATGGCGTTGGCGGGATCCGAGTGGACTTCCATGAACAGGCCGTCGAGGCCGGTGGCGACTGCGGCGCGTGCGAGGACGGGGGCGAGTTCGCCATCACCACCGGTTGCACCGCCGAGGCCACCGGGGCGCTGGACGGAGTGGGTGGCGTCGAAGATGACGGGGATGCCTTCTTTCCTGAGGATGTGCAGGGAGCGCATGTCGACGACGAGGTTGTTGTAGCCGAAGGTGGTGCCGCGCTCGGTGATGAGGAAACGCTCGCAGCCGAAGGCGCGCATTTTGTCGGCGATGTTGACGCAGTCCCACGGCGCGAGGAACTGGCCTTTTTTCACATTCACGACGCGGCCGGTTTTGGCGGCGGCTTCGAGGAGGTCGGTCTGGCGGCAGAGGAAGGCGGGGATCTGGAGGAGATCGATGTGCTCGGCGGCGATGTCTGCTTGTGCCTCGGTGTGGATGTCGGTGGTGACGGGGACTTTGAGTTCCTTGGAAATTTCACCGAGGATGCGGCAGCCTTCCTCGATGCCGGGGCCGCGGAAGGAACCGACCGAAGTGCGGTTGGCTTTGTCGAAGGAAGCTTTAAAAACGAAGGGGATGCCGGTGCGGTCGGCGATTTCCTTGAGGGAGCGCGCCATTTCCCATGCGAATTCCTCGGATTCGAGGGCGCAGGGACCGAGGATGAAGAACGGGGTGGGGCCGCCGACGGGGACGTTGGCGATTTGGAATGGAGTGAAGGATTTCATGCGTCGGATTCGTTGAGGGCGGTTTTGTAAAGTGGGATGAGATTTTTCAGCGCGGCATCGAGAAGTTTTTGCTCGGCCTCGGTGAGATTTCCGGCGGTTTTGTCTTTCAGCATCGAGAGCGAGTCGATGACGGATTTTGCGGCGCGCAGGTTGATGATTTTTTCTCCGGTGGCGGGATTCGGGATCTGGCCGAGAAAAAGCCCGGCGTTTTGCGCTTGGAGAAGGATGAAATCGTTGAAGCGGGGATCGGCTTCTGGGGCTGGAGGCATGACTGGATTGTGAATGGCGGCGGGTGAAGGTCAAACACGGATGATCTCCGGTTGCAGTGATGATGCTTGACGCGCTTTGCCGGGGATTCCTAGGCTGGGGCGAGTGGCGGAATCATGGTGGTTCCTTCCACTCACAAGAAATTTTAAGAACAAGAACTCGTGGACCTGCAAGAAATCCGTCGCATTGTGGAATTGATGAACGAGCATGGGCTCACCCATTTCGATCTATCGAAGAAGGACTTTCATCTGAAGTTGAAAAAGGGATTGGACATGGACGAACTCAGCGGCCTGCTGGCCAGCCTTCCTTCGGGAGGTGGTGGTAATTCCGCTCCGGCTCAGTCTTATGTGCCTGCTCCACAAACATCCGCTCCGGCTGCCGAGGCTCCGGCCGCAGCTTCCGAGGGTGCAGAAATCACCTCGCCGATGGTCGGCACATTCTACCGCAAGCCCGCACCGGACTCCCCGAACTTTGTCGAAGTCGGCACGGCGGTTTCCGAAGGCCAGACGCTCTGCATCATCGAGGCGATGAAAGTCATGAACGAGATCAAGGCGGAGCGCTCCGGCACGATCTGCGCAGTGGTGGCGGAGGATTCGAATCCCGTCCAGTTCGGCGACGTGCTCTTCCGCATCAAATAACCCACGCCTTTCCAAGAAATGTTCAAGAAAGTCCTGGTCGCAAACCGAGGGGAGATCGCGCTCCGCATCATCCGTGCCTGCCGTGAGTTGGGTGTCGCCTCAGTCGCCGTATATTCCGAGGCGGATATCGATTCCATGCACGTGCAGCTGGCCGATGAGGCGGTATGCATCGGGCCGGGGCCGAGCAAGGACAGCTATCTGAAGTCCGACCGCATCATCGCGGCAGCGGAGATCACCGGCGCGGATGCGATCCATCCGGGTTATGGTTTCCTTTCGGAAAATGCGCGTTTCGCGGACATCTGCGAGTCGGCGGGCATCGTTTTCATCGGGCCGTCCGCTGACGTGATCCGGATGATGGGCGACAAGGCGACGGCGCGTGCCACGGCGGTTGCCAACGGCGTGCCGATCACTCCCGGCTCCGAGCTCATGGCCGATGCAGACGAAGCTTTCGCGAAGGCGAAGGAGATCGGCTTGCCGGTGATGATCAAAGCGACTGCCGGTGGTGGCGGACGCGGCATGAGGCCGTGTTTCAAAGAGGAAGAATTCAAATCGCTCTTCCAAGCGGCTTCCAATGAAGCGGTGGCATGTTTCGGAAACGGTGACTGCTATCTTGAGAAGCTGGTGCTTAATCCGCACCACATCGAGTTCCAGATCATCGCGGACAATCATGGGAATTTCATCCACCTCGGCGAGCGTGATTGCTCGATGCAGAGGAGGAACCAGAAGATCATCGAGGAGTGCCCTTCGCCGCTCATTTCCGAGGAAATGCGCAAGCGTATGGGTGATGCATCCGTGGCGCTGATCACGGCCATCGACTACCGCAATGCAGGCACCATCGAGTATCTCGTGGATGAGGCGGGCGAGAATTTCTACTTCATGGAAATGAACACTCGCATCCAGGTGGAGCATCCCGTGACTGAGGAAGTGATGGGCTGCGAGCTGATCAAGGAGCAGGTCCGTGTGGCTGCCGGGGAGTCGCTTTCACGCCACGTTCTCGATGTAAATCCGCGTGGCCATTCGATCGAGTGCCGCATCAATGCGGAGGATCCCTATAACAACTTCATGCCGAGCCCCGGCACGATCTCGCTCTGGTATGCACCGGGCGGCAAAGGCGTGCGCGTGGACACCCATGTCTATTCCGGCTACTCGGTGCCACCGTATTACGACTCGATGATCGCCAAGCTCATCGTCACCGGTGCGACCCGTGAAATCGCCATTGCACGCATGAAGCGCGCGCTTGGCGAGTTCATGATCAAAGGCATCAAGACGACGATTCCCTTCCAACAGGAAATCCTGGATCATCCGGATTTCGCTGCGGGGAAATACGACATCGGCTGGGTGGCGCGCTTCCTTGAGGAAAAAGGCCTGTGACCTCAGAGGCTCGGAGAAACCGGCTCGCTCCAGCGCGGCTCTACGGCATCGTGGACTTCGGCTACGTCGCGGAAAACGACGTGGCCCGTGTCACATCTGCTCTGCTGGATGGCGGCGCGGATGTGATCCAGCTGCGGGCCAAAGGCATCGCCCTGGATGTGATCCACGAGGCGGCGGAAATCATCCTGCCGCTTTGCAAGGCGGCGGGCATCCCTTTCGTCCTCAACGACTACCCGGAGATGGCTGTCGAGCTGGGTGCCGACGGCGTCCACATCGGTCAGGACGACGGAGCCATCGCAGACGTGAGGAAAATCGTCGGCGAGGAAATGCTCATCGGGCGCTCCACGCACAGCCTCGCGCAGGCGAAGCAAGCGCTCGCTGACGGAGCCGACTACATCGGATTCGGTCCGTTGTTTCCGACACCAACCAAAGAAGGCCGCCCCGCCATCGGGATGGAAGAGGTTTCCCGCATGGAGGCAGAGGTCGGTCGGGAGCTTCCGGCGTTCTGCATCGGCGGGATCAAGCCGGACAATCTCACCGAAGTCATAGCGGCAGGCGCCCGCAAATGCGTGATCGTTTCGCATTTGCTGAGGGCTCCGGATATTTCCACAGAGACAAAGACGGCGAAATCGGCCATACCGGCACCGTGATCGCACTCGAACAAGGCCAGCTCTGGAAACAGGGCGAAAAATATTTCCGAATCGTTGTCTGGGAGCGCCTTGCGATCCAATACAAGGAGACCGATAGCCCGGATGCCGAGGAGGGCACGGTGCACGATGTGTCGAAAAAGGAATTCTGCCGCCTGATCAAGGGCGCGGAGCTCGTGGTTTGAGCTGATTCCGCTGCTTGCTTCGGGCCGTGATAGCGGCTAGATCATGGAGCATGGATCTTAGGGGGCGTAAAAGCAGTTCGAACATGGAGGATGCGCGTGGGCGCAGCAGCCGCGCCGGCTTGGGTGGCGGCCGTGGTGGGATGGGAATGGGTTTGCTGACGCTGATCGGGCGGAAGTTCGGCATCAAAGGCATCCTTGTGGCGGTGATTGCCGGGGTGGTTTTGTGGAAACTCGGAATTGTCGACCCGAGCATGTTTCTCGGAGGAGCCCCAACCAACAGCGCCCCGGCAAAGATCAGCCCCGAAGAGCAGCAGCGGTATGACTTCGTGGGCAAGGTGCTGGATGTGACGGAGGATGTCTGGGCGGAGCAGTTTTCACGGATCGGAAGAACTTACCAGGAGCCGAAACTGGTGGTTTACCGCAGATCCATCTCCACCGCCTGCGGGGCGGGAAATGCGGCGATGGGCCCGTTCTACTGCCCGGGAGACAGGAAGATTTACATCGACCTGAGCTTCTATGATGAACTCGCGAAGACCTTCAATGCACCCGGAGATTTCGCGCAGGCCTATGTGATCGCCCACGAGGTCGGTCACCACGTGCAGAAGTTGTTAGGGGCGTCGGATCAGGTCGCCGAAAAACGCGCGGAGAAGGATTACAACGAATATTCGGTGAGGCTGGAGCTGCAGGCGGACTTTTACGCCGGAGTCTGGGCACACCACTCCCGGGAGTATCTCGACAAGGGCGACATCGAGGAAGCGATGCGTGCCGCAAACGCCATCGGGGACGATGCGATTCAAAAGAAACAACAGGGGCGGGTGGTTCCGCATTCATTCACCCACGGCACGTCGGAGCAGCGCATGCGTTGGTTCAACAAAGGCCTGGAGAGCGGAAAAATCGAGGATGGTGACACCTTTTCGATGCCCTATAGCCAACTCTAAGGGAATGAGTTCTCATGAGCTTTTAGCTCGACCGAATGAGTAGGGGATAGGATATTTTCATTATGAAAAACCTATTCCTAGCCTCCGTTTTATCCGCTTCGATCGTGCTTCCGCTGTATGGGGAGGATGATTCTTACATTCTGGCAGTTGCCGGCGAGCCGATCCCGGCCGGCACCGTTGCGGAATACGCTTCCGTCATGTCGATGAGCGACGGCGTCGTAAAAGTCACGATGCAGGGTCAGCCAATGGACGGCAGTGCCGACATGAAGACTGTGGAAAAACGCCGGGTGGAATCGTTGGCGGACGGCAGCTACCGCTATCTTTTGATAGAGGAAGTGGAGACCCAGAAGATGACGATGATGGGTCAGCCGCAGGAGATGCCGGCGAAGGTCAATCCGCTGGTCGGCAAGCCTGTGATGGTCACAAAGGGGGCCGACGGAGTCTGGGTGGCGAAGCTTGAGGAAGGGGAGGCCACGCCGGATATGATTTCTGAATTGGAGGACGTCGCCAAAGGACTCAACGAGGATGAAGACGCAAAATTGTATGGCACCGTGCCGCGCAAGGTGGGTGATGAATGGGACGTGGAAAGCGCCGACCTGATGGGCATCGACAACGGCGCAGGCACTTTCAAAGTGAAGTTCGAGGGCATCGAGGACTTCCAGGGTGAACGTTGTGCGAAGATCACCGGAACCTATGAAATCAAGGGGTTGGGACCCGATGCTGATGCGGGTGAGAGCGAAATGACAATTTCCCTCAAAGGGGATTACCTGTCCTACCGCTCCCTAGAAGGGCGCTATGATGTTCGCAAAGAGATGAAGGGCAGCATGGTGATGGAAAGCGTAATGGAGCCTCAGCCAGGCATGACGATGGAGATGAATATGTCAGGAAATATGACTGCCGAAGGTACGATCAAAATCGTCTCCGCGGAGTGATTCCGGGAGCTTAAATGGATGTGAAATGATGAAAGCTCTCCTGTTACTGGCCGCTAGTATGGGCATTTGCCTAGGAGCGGAGCCGTTTTCGGTGAGTGACCTGAAGGAAGGTGAGTCGCTGGAGATTCATTACGAATCCCGGGGCTGTTTCCATTTCAGTATCACCGATATCGTGATTTCAGGAGGGGTCGCGAAGTTTTTCGATATCCGCATGGAGTGGGATGCGGAGAAAAAGGAACACGTCGAGATCGCAAGGAATCCTGCCGGGCAAATGGCTCTGGATAAGGCCGATGCTGCAGCTCTCGACAAGCTCCTGAAGTTCTACGCGGACGAGCCCGACGGCGGCTGCACCACCATTGACGAGATCACCGTGAGATTGAGGGTGGGCGAGGAAGTGAAACGCGAAGCCGATTACACGGATGCGTCATGTGCCGCCAGCGATGTGAAGGGTGGCATCACCCTCCACGCCCTGCGCCAGAAACTCATCAAGCAAGGCTGAAAGCACCTCAGATGCTGAGGTTGCCTTCCACGCCGGGGTCGATGTCGGATCCGGTGACGGCTCGGGTGAGCATTTTCGTCATGGTGACGAGTTTCCCGTCTTCGGTATCCCAGTAATGGGCGAGTGCGGGCTGGACGCGGATCAGGGAGACATTCGGATCGTCTTTTCCACCATCGAACCATGAGCCGACCATGGCATCCCAGAGGCGGTCGATCTGTTCCTTGTCGGTGGAAATCGATGCGGTTCCGAAGACTGTCATGAATTCCATGTCGGGGGAGTTTGCGAAAATGAGCTGCACGCGCGGATCGGCATTGATCTGGGCGTTGTGGGTGCTGTCCTTCGAGCTGAAGAACCACAGATTTCCTTCATAATCCGCTTCTTGCACGCGCATCGGGATTACGTGGAACGGCGCCTTTTCGAGTTGCGTGGCAAACATGCAGGTCCGGGAGTTTTCGACGAGTTCTTGGAGCTTTGAAACAGCTTCGTCGGCAATGAGGTTTTTTGTATCTGACATAATGTATATGATCCGGTGGTTTCCTGTCGGGTCAAACAGAAGATGACGGAAAGGATCATGTGGGGTTGCAGGGCGGGCGGAATTGGATCATGAACGTTGTCAGCACCATGCCAGCCACATCCTCCTTCCTTCCTCGTCACATCGGACCCACCGAAATTGAACAAAAAGAGATGCTTGGGAGGGTTGGGCACGGCTCCCTAGACGAGCTGATTTCCGAGGCAGTTCCTAAGGACATCCGCATGACGGGTGAGCTGGATCTGCCGCTGGCACTTTCGGAAAACGAAGCCCTCGCCTGGCTGCGAGCATGGATGGGGAAAAATGCGGTGCTGAAAAGTTTCATCGGCCAAGGTTATTACGGCACGCTCACTCCGGCGGTGATCCTGCGCAACGTGATGGAAAATCCAGGCTGGTACACGGCTTACACGCCGTATCAGGCAGAGATTGCACAGGGGCGTTTGGAGGCGCTTCTGAACTTCCAGACAATGATCACCGATCTCACGGGGCTGGATGTGGCGAATGCCTCGCTGCTCGATGAGGGCAGCGCAGCGGCCGAGGCGGTGACTCTGGCACTTTCCGGCAAGCCCAAGGGCACGGCGATTTTCGTTTCCGACCGCTGCCACCCGCAGACCATCGATGTGGTGAAAACCCGCTCCGAGCCGATGGGCTTGGAGGTGATCGTTGGGGATTGGGAGAGCTTCGATCCGGCGGCGGCCGAAGGCCTGTTTGCGGTGATCGTCCAATATCCAGACACGCGCGGGCGCATCGATGACTTCGAAGGATTTTTCGCGAAATGCAAAGCGGCGGGTGCGGTGACGATCTGCGCGGCGGATCTGTTGGCGCTCACGCTGCTGAAATCGCCCGGCGAGTTCGGCGCGGACATCTGCGTGGGTTCATCCCAGCGATTTGGTGTGCCACTCGGCTTCGGCGGGCCGCATGCAGGTTTCATGTCGTGCAAGGACGCGCTGAAGCGCAAAATGCCCGGCCGCTTGATCGGGGTGTCCATCGATGCGGAAGGCAAACCCGCTTACCGTCTCGCGCTGCAGACGCGCGAGCAACACATCCGCCGCGACAAGGCGACCTCAAACATCTGCACCGCGCAGGTGTTGCTGGCGGTGATGGCCTCGATGTATGCAGTCTATCATGGGCCGGAGGGGCTCAAAGGCATTGCCGGCAAGATCCACTCGCAGGCACGCGAACTCAAAGCCGCACTCGTCGCCGGAGGAATCACGGTCGAGGACGGCGCGTTTTTCGATACGATCATCGTGGAGACCGCCAAGGCGGAGGAGCTCGTAGCTGCCGCCCCGGAGCATGGTTTCAATCTGCGTCTCATCGACGCCAGCCACATCGGCATTTCCCTGGATGAGACGGTGGTTTCCGCGGATATCTGGACGCTTTGCCGGTTGTTCGAGGTTTCTCGGGTGGATGCACCCGCTGGCACGGAATGGGAAAAATCCTTCGACCGCATCTCGGAATTCCTCACCGCCCCTGCCTTCAACGCCTATCATTCCGAGACGGAAATGCTGCGCTACATCAAGCGCCTCGAGTCCAAGGATCTCGCGCTCAACGAGTCGATGATCGCGCTCGGCTCATGCACGATGAAGCTCAACGCAACTTCGGAAATGCTGCCTCTGAGCTGGCCGGAGGTTTCCACGATTCATCCCTTCGCGCCCGCGTCCCAGACAAGAGGCTATATCGAAATGCTCACCCAGCTCGAAAACTGGTTGGCGGAGATCACCGGTTTCGCCGCCGTTTCCCTGCAGCCGAACGCCGGCTCCCAAGGCGAGTATGCCGGCCTGCTGGCGATCCGCCGCTACCACGAATCCCGTGGCGAAGGCGGCCGCGACATCTGCCTCATCCCGGTTTCCGCTCACGGCACCAACCCTGCCTCCGCCGTGATGTGCGGGATGAAAGTGGTCGGCGTGAAATGCGATGCCCGCGGCAATGTCGACATGGCGGATCTCATTTCGCTGGTGGAAACGCATCGCGAGAACCTTTCTGCGCTGATGATCACCTACCCCTCCACACACGGGGTGTTTGAGGAAACCATCCGCGAGATCACCGCGATCATCCACGATGCAGGCGGCCAGGTCTACATGGACGGCGCGAACATGAACGCCCAGGTCGGGCTCACCTCCCCCGGCCTCATCGGCGCGGATGTCTGCCACCTCAACCTCCACAAAACCTTCTGCATCCCCCACGGCGGAGGCGGCCCGGGTGTCGGCCCCATCGGTGTTGCCAAGCAACTCGTCCCTTTCCTTCCCGGCCATTTCGCGATGGAGGAAAAATCGCATGCCGTTTGTTCCGCGCCATATGGCAGCGCCTCGATCAATGTCATTTCCTGGATGTATATCGCCATGATGGGTGCCGGCGGATTGAGAGCCGCCACCGAAATCGCCATCCTCAACGCGAACTACATCGCCAAGCGCCTCGAAGCGTTTTTCCCCATCCTCTACACCGGCAAAACCGGCTTGGTGGCTCACGAATGCATCATCGACTGCCGCCCGCTTTCCAAAGAATCTGGCATCAGCGTCGAGGACATCGCCAAGCGCCTGATGGACTACGGCTACCACTCGCCAACCATGTCCTTCCCGGTCACAGGCACTCTCATGATCGAGCCGACCGAATCGGAATCCAAGACCGAGCTCGACCGCTTCTGCGACGCGATGGTTTCTATACACGGCGAGATCCAGGAAATCATCGACGGGAAAATGGATGCGACCGACAACCCGCTCAAGAACGCCCCGCACACCAGCGGAGTGCTTTGCGCAGATGAATGGACGCATCCCTACACCCGCTCCCAAGCCGGATTCCCGTTGCCCTACCTCCGTGTCCACAAATTCTGGCCGGCGGTCTCTCGCATCGACAATGTGCACGGCGATCGGAACCTCGTCTGCACCTGTGACTCGGTGGAGGCCTACGCGCAGTAGTGGAACGCGGACTTTAGTCGCACGTAAAAGGGGTGGCTGCGGACTAAAGTCTGCAGCCCACTAAGTCACCAGCCTGAGTGTCAGCGGATACCTGTATGGAACAGGGTCCGAGGCGCGGGTGGCGGCGATGATTCCGTATACAATTCCGCCGATGGTGATGACGAACACCAAGGGGATGCCGATGCAGGTGATCGCACAGGCGAAGGAGTAAATGACAATGGAGATGTGGAAATTGAGCGCCTCGCGGGCGTGGTGGGCGATCCTTTCCGATTCGTCCTTTTTCACCAGATAGATGATGAGGGGAACGACCAGTCCAACACCTAACAGCAGGGAGAGATGGGAGAAAATGATCCAGAGATTGTCATCGCCTGACGGCGGTGAGGTAGGTGGCGGAGCGGGCGCCTGCGGGAGCATGGGGGGGTGGGATTCCATCGGCTCAGAGATTGGCGGCTTGCAATGTTTCCTCCAACCCCGGAGACGCGTGAAAGACCATTTTCTTGCCGCTTTTGCCCTTCAGAAGGAGATCCTGTTTCTCAAGATCGAGGAGGTCGGTGCGGGCGGTGTTGTAGGCCGTATCGTGGCTACGTTGATGCCCCTCGATGGTATAGACAGTGCCGGGATGGCGCAGGGCGTGACCCATCAATGCTTGCTGGCGATGATTCAGATGGCGCATGTCCCGTAAGCGAATTTGATTCTCCCGCGTCTCTCGGGTCTTCTTTGCGATGTAATTATGAAGGCTATCGATGGCCTTGCGGATGACATCAGATTGGTGGAGCAGGAAATAGGTGAGGTCGTTTCCATCCGTTTCCGTATGCAAGAATGCGCGGTAGTATTTTGTGGGAGCTCGTTTCAGGACATCGGAGATGGAGATGTATTCGAAGAGCCAATAGTCCGAGTGCAGCATCGCCCAATAGAAAAGAGCTCGTGCGGTGCGGCCGTTGCCATCGATGAAGGGATGGTCGTAGGCCAACCAGAAGTGGAGTGTGATGGCACGGATTGCAGGATGGATGAAGGGTTCTGTGTTCTTTTCATTGGCGAAGGTACACATTGCTTGGAGGCGGGCGGATAGCTCCGTTGCAGGGGGCGGCATGTGCATGATTTCGCCTTCGTCGTCCTCAATGGTGACGAGTTCGTCCTCGCGGCGTAAGCGGCCTGCGGCATCGGGTTTGTCGAGGGTGCCATCGGTGATCATGCGGTGGATCTCGAACACCAATTCCGGCGTGAGGGGGCGGTCTTTGATTTCCCGAATGCGGCGCATGGTCCTGTAGTTGTTCAGGATCATTTTCTCGCTCTTGTCCTTCGGTTTTCTGCCCGAGCGGAGCATGTCGGTTGCCACTTCGCGTGTGGTGACGGCACCTTCCAACTGGCTGGAAGTGATCGCCTCTTCCATCAGGGAGCGGATGAGGTATTGGTCGCGGGTATCCGGATTCGTGACCGGCTCTGGCATGCCGATACGCCCGCCGGCCCCGAGATCGATCTTGTGGAGCTGGGCGGCAATTTTGTCGGGAATGGTGAAGTAGAACTTCTTTCCGGAGCGATCAGCCAATGGAACAGACTTTATCTGAGCCAGACGCTGTATTTTGAGGACATACCACCATTCTTCGCGGGTAAGGTCTCCAGGTGGCTTAAGGTATTTGAGTTCTTCCCAGTGAAAATAGTCTTCAGTCTGCTGCTGATAAAGATGAATGCCAATTTTCCAAGATGGCCTTATCTTCCCGTGTAGCTGATCAAGAGTGGGCGGAGTTACCGGAACTTTCATTTTCTACCAATTTTTGCAAAATTAGTAGAAAATCTGCCAATGCGGCAAGTTTATTCTCAATTTGACAGAAATTGACAGGTTTTAAGAGTTGGGATTATTCCGAGGCTGCAAGGGTCAGCTGCAGGGCTGCACGGTAGGTGCGGAGAGCTTCTGTGGGGTTGAGGGCTAGGGCGGCGTCGGTGGATTTCAGGGCATCGGCGTAGCGGGATTGGGAGACGTGGAGGCGGATCAGCTCGATGTGGGCTTCGTAGGCGGTGGAGTCGTCGGCAGTGGCGCGCTCGAAGAGGAGCTCGGCAGAATCGTTTTGGCCGGTGGTGGTCTGGTGCTTGGCGAGGGTAAGAAGAGCAGGGCCGTCGGTGGGGTCTTCCTGGATGAGCTCGGCGAGTTCTTCTGCTGCGGCGCTGGGGTTTTCACCCGACTCGATGAGGTAGCGGGCGGTGGCAAGGCGGAGGGCGCGGGTGGATGTTTCCTGTTTCGCCTTTTCCAAAAGATCCTTCACGAGCGGCCATTCGGATTGGGAGGAGGCGGTGGTGATGAGGCGCAGGACGGCGGCTTCGCTGGGTTGTTTCTCACCAGAGAATGCGGTGGTAATGGCTTCGTTGGCGGACTCGTGGCGGGTGGCGCGGAGGTGGAGATCGGCGAGGAGGAGAGTGGTGTCCGGATCGAGCAAGGAAAGGCGGTAGGGCAGTTCTAGAGCTTTCACGGCGGCATCGGATTTGCCGAGATCGATCAGGATATTTGCCTGAAGCACGGAGTAGGAAGCTTCCAGAGGGCGGGTGCGGATGACCTCGTCGAGGAGGGCGGCGGCTTCCGTTTGCTGGTCGAGGTTCTGGAGGCATTGGGCGATGCCGGCCTTCCATTCGGCGACTTCCGGTTCGGTGACTTGGGCGAGGCGGTAGGCTTGGAGGGCGCTGGCATATTCCTCCCGGGCGAGGCGGCAGTAGCCGAGCATGCCGTAGGTGCTGCCTTCAGAATCGCCGAGGCGGATGGCTTCGGTGAGGTGTTCGAGCGCTTCGGCGAGTTGGTTTTCGCGCACGAGGGCGAGGGCGAGGTTATGATGGGCGCGGCGGAATGAGGGGAAGTCTTTGAGCGCTGACTGGTAGGCGGCGATGGCTTTCTCGATGTCGCCGGTTTCGAAATAGAGATTGGCGAGATTGAAGGTGAGGGCGGGGGATCTTTTGGTCAGATCGCTGGACTGGAGTTTCTCCAAAGCAGCGGTGCGCTTCTCTGCAGCCATGAGGTTCTGGATCTCCACCAGCAGCCCGCGTTGCTCGGTGGTGACGGATGGCTCGATACGCGCCTCGATGCGATATGAGCCGTTGAAAGATTTCAGGAAGGCGGGGTCCTTCCAATAGGCGGTGGAAAGTGGAAGGGGCTCGGCGGCTGATAGGCAAACGCTGAAAACTGAAAACTGAAAACTATCTTGTTCATTTCTGGATAACAATGGGCCAGCGCATGATGGCTTTGACTGGCTGGCCATTTTTCATGGGCGGGGTGAAGCGTGCGCCGGAGGCGACTCGGCGGGCCGGCGTAACCAGTTCCGGGTGGGTTGAGGAAATGACGCTGCGGATGCTCACCGAGCCGGAGGTGGAGAGTTCGACCTCAAAAGTGACGGTTCCTCGAGTGACGCCTTGGCGCGCTAGGGAGGATGGGAAGGTGGCGGAGCCGTGGCGGAGGAGGCGCGGGGTGCCATCGAGCTCGCTGGCCTGATAGTGGGATTTTGCGGCAGGTGCTGGGTCGGGGCGGTAGTTTTCCTCCTTTTTGAACAACTGCTCCGAAGAACTGCGCGGCTTCGGTGCGGGCGGTTTTGGTGGGGTCGGCAGGGGAGCTGGAGCGAGATCGGTGAAGAAATTTTCCACCGGAGCGGTGATGTCCATCGGCATCTGCGCCTGGGGGACGGGCACGCGGGTGGGATCGGGAAGTGAGCTGACGCTGGTAAGGGCGGGAGGTGGCGGCGGTGCGTCCGGTGGAGGTTCTTCCATCGGTGGTGGCGGTGGTGGAGGCTCGAAGGTGGAGGTCTCGATCTCGCGGATTTCGAGGTCGGGAGCGGTGCTCTCCATCGTGAACAGGCGCGCGATTCCAAGCACAGCCAGAAGGATGGCTGATGCGGCGATGCCGGTGATGGTGGAGCGCAGATTCACTTCTCGGTGGCGAGGGATACGGAGGTGGCTCCGGCGAGTTTTGCGGAGTCGATGACGGAGACGGTGGCTTGGGTGGGGGTGGCTTCGTCAGCGCGGATCACGACGGGGGTGTCTGGGGTTTCCTCGAGGAGGGCGGAGACGACGGCGCGGACTCCGTCTTGGCCGATTTCGCGTCCACCCTGCCAGACGCGTGACTCGGCGGTGATGGCGATGAGGATGGCCTGGCGGTCGAGATCGGCGGAGGTGGCGGCGCGGGGTTTGGAGATTTCGACGCCGGTTTCCTTCACGAACACGGTGGTGACGATGAAGAAAATGAGCAGCAGGAAGACGACATCGATCAGGGGGGAGATGTCGATGCCTCCTGTCGTTTCGGGGTTGGTGGTGTGGCGGAATCTTCGCATGAAAGTTTGCTAGTGTTCAGTTTCCAGTTTGAAGGGAAGAGGATGAAGCGAGCCGGGTGTGGAGCTGCTGCTGCATGGCGAGGTGGGTGGTTTCGGCCTGGCGTTTGAGGAGGGCGAGGAGGAAGGCGGCGGGGATGGCGATGACGAGCCCGGCCTGGGTGGTGACTAGGGCTCTAGAGATGCCGGTGGAGATGGTGTCAATGGGGGCGTTGTTTCCAGAGGCCATACCGGAGAAGGTGATGAGCATGCCGGCGACGGTGCCGAGCAGGCCGAGCAGGGGGGCGGATGAGATGAGGATAGCGAGGAAAGGGAGGCGGCGCTCGACCCATGCCATTTCATCGAGTTCGTAGGCTGCGTAGGAGCGTTGGGTTTCGCGGGAGGACGGGGTGGAAATTTTCCAAGGTAGGTCGCTTCCTACGGATGATGCCTGCCATTTGCCAGCGGATACGGTCTTTCTAGTAGTTGAAAGGTGGCGCCAGACGCTGAATAGCGTGGCGTAAATGGCGATGGCCAGCGTAAGGAGAGCGTACAAGGTGATGCCGCCTTCGCGCAGGGTAAGTTGAATGGCGTGGATCATTTTGCTCGCAGGCTGTTGACGAAGGAGAGGCCGAGGCGCTCGGTGGTCTGAGTGATGCCTTGGGCACGGCGGGAGAGGAAGGCATGGAGGACGAGCGCGGGGATGGCGACGACCAACCCGAAGAGGGTGGTGATGAGGGCTTCGGAGATGCCTCCGGCGAGGGGTTTCGGATCGCCGGAACCGAAGAGGGTGATGAGATTAAAGGTGGAGATCATGCCGGAGACCGTTCCGAGGAGGCCGAGCAACGGGGCGGTGGCGGCGGTGATGGCTATGACGGGAAGGAGGGTTCCTGCTTTTGCCTGAACGCCCATGAGTTGTTCGTAGAGGGTTTCTTCGACGAGGTCGGCGGAGTTTTCCGAGACGTCGATGAGTTTGCCCATGACCGAGCCGGCGGGGTGGGCTTGGCCGTGGGCGAGTTGGCTGGCTTTTTCGCGGTCGCCGGTGCGGAGGGCGGCGAGGATGGCATTGAGCCATGCTTCGGAGGGTTCGCGGAGTTTCGCGAATTGGGCGAGTTTGATGACGCCGAAGACGAGGGAGAGGAGGGCGAGGAAAATGATGGGCCAAATCCAGAGGCCGCCTTTGCGGATGAGGTCCACGGGGCCACCGTCGATCTCATCCATGGCTCTGGCGTTGCCGCCGGTGGGGTCGAGTGGGAGGGTGGCTTCTTTTCCGGCGAGGAGGGTGGCGATGCTGTCTGTTGGCACGGATGTGAAATGGGGCGGGCCGCCGGATTTCGATGTGACGATGTCGCCGCCGGTGGATTTGTCTTCGGAGAGGAAATAGGAGACGGGGCCGAGGGCGGCGAGGGTGCCGGTGTGGATTTTTCCTTCGGGATCGGCTGCCTGGCCGGGAGCTATGGAGCCGCCGAGCAGGGCTTCCATCTGGGTGATGGCGGAGTCGAGGATGGGGAGGCGAGTGGTGAGGGATTCGGCGGGGACGGTTGATTCGGCAGCGAGGATTTCCGGAGAGATGTCCAATGCCGGTGAGCCGGGAGTGGCGAGGGTAGAGGTTTTCAGCGCGTGGTCTTTGAGCAGGCTGGCGAGGTAGGTGGCGTCTTGTCTGCGGGTTGTGGCGTCGGTCTGAAGTTGGTGGAGCTCTTGGGCGCGGTCGTCTTTGGAGAGGCGTGCGATGCGGACGAGGCGGCGTTTTTCGCGGAGTTCCTGTTCGGTTTTCTCGAAATCGGCGGAGAGGATGGGTTTCTCGGAGGCGATTTCGGTGCGGGTTTTCTCCAGAGTGGAGAGGGCTGAGGTGAGGTCGGCTTTGGCTTTTGTGAGAGCTTCGGGGACGCTGGTTTGGGCTGCCAGCGGGCTGATGCAGAAGAAGAAATACAATGGGAGCGCAGCGGACATGGACGCACTAGACAGCTTGAACTGTTGCGTCAAATAAACGCGGATGGACGCGGATTTGAAGAGGAGACTTTTCACAATGGGGAAGATGGTAGGGGGATGCGGACTAAAGTCCGCGTTCCTTGCTCGGCTATTTGATTTCCAAGGGCAGCTTCACCATGGTGGGGGGGAGCTTCTTGTCGAGGGTGGCTAAGGCGGTGGTGAGTTCGGAGTGGATTTCGGGGCGTGCTTGCCAGGTCCAGCCATCGGGGCCGGGCTGGCCGATGCCGGCATTGCCTTTGCGGTCGGCGTAGAAGGCGCGGGCGAGGCCGAGGTAGAGGACTTCGACTTCGCGGTTGTCGCGGATTTCCGAAACACGAGTGAGGCGGCGGTTGAACTGGTGGGCTTTGGCGAGAAGGGAAATGATAGATTGGAGCGCTTCGCGGGGTTCGTTGGAGGGTTTCCATGCGCCGAGGGCGGCGAGTTCCGGTCCGGTGTCTTTCAGGAGCGGGGTGGGGAAGTGTTTTGCGAGTGCGATGGCACGCGGGACGTTGCGAGCGACGGCTTCTGCGGTGGCGCGGCGGGAGGCTTTGAGTGCTTCGATCTCGGATTTCAGGGACTCAGTGGAACCCTCGTGTCCGGGGGCGGACTGGCCGGCTTTTTCGAGTTCCTCGTCAAGTAGGGCGAGCTCGCGCTGATGGAGTTCGAGGAGGGCTTGCATTTCCGCTTTGCGGATTTGCCAGTCCAGGCGCTCTTTGGTTTCGAGGGTCTGGGTATCGACGATTTTGGAAATGGTTTCCCTGAGTTCGATGACTGCGGGATCGGTTTCTTGGGCTGCAGACCAAAGAGTGGTCAGAAGGAATAGGAGTGCGATTTGAGGGTGCATGAGAGTAATTAAAGAGGTCTCCGGGATGTTGGGACGGTGGGTGGAAGGGTCAAATGCTAAGTCAGTCACGGTCGCGGGTGTCTTTTCATGCGGGAGGAGCGAATTCCAAGACCGGTGATGGAAAGTGCGACCAGGCAGAGGCTGGAAAGGGAATAGATGATTTTTACCGGGATCCCCCCGAAATTCCCGTAGTGGAGGGGGCGGATGAAGCTGCGCCATTTCATCTGCCATGGGAGGTTGCGGATGTCTTTGGTTCCGAGGATTTTCCCATCTGCGGCATCGATTTCGACGCTGGAGGCGAAAATGCCGAAAAACGATTGGCCTGGGACGGAGCCGAATACGCGCAGTCTGCCATCGCCATTTCTAGGGAAGGAAACGTAGCTCGGAGAAAAATCCGGGATACTTGCCCTGGCTCGCGCGACCGCTTTCTCCAGAGAAATTTTCGCCGCCTGATGTGTCCGATGGCTGGTTGCGAAGCCGGGCTTATCCGCTTTGCCTGCCGCGATTTTTCCGAACGAAGGCCAGTTGTAAAGTGCTCCGGTGGTGCCAAGTAGGATGAGGAAGGCGGAAATCGGCACGCCACACATTTTGTGGAGATCGGTGAAGCCGAGTCTCGGGCTGCGTGCGAAGCGGGGGCGTCGGAAGAGGTTTTTGAGAAGATTCCTCTGCATCCATAGACCGCTGCTACCTAACAGAATCATACAGCAGGCGATGAAGAAAAGGACGGCCATGCCCCAATCTCCGAGGACGAGGGCGTTGTGGGCTTTCAGCAGGATGTGTCTCCAGTGGGGTGTGCTGAGCCCGAGGAATTCACCGTCGGAGGGACTCACGTATGCCATGGAGAAGATTCCCTCGCGCAGTAGGCTTGCTTGGAGGGATTCGGTTTTGCCCTGCGGAAGTCTGAATCCAGTGAGCATGTGTTCGGGATACGTAGCTCGCAGTTTCGAATCGATCTCATCGAGTGAAATATTTTTTCCGGAAGCCATCACCTCATGCCATCCCGGATGGATGGCGGAGCTGATTTCCTTCTCGAAAACCAGCACCGATCCGGTCAGGCCGATAAGAATGAGAAACCACGCACCGAGGTAACCCACCCACGCGTGGAATCGGTAGTTCGCCTTCCGCAATTTTGCAGTAATGTTCATCCGAGGTCAGCGGGATAAGCAAGCGGAGTCTCCGATCCGATAGTGGATCTGCACAAGGAGTGTGCAGAAAGCGATTGGATTTCCATGGCCGGATTAGAATTCGAGGTTCATCGAGAGGTAGAACTCGCGGTTCGGGCCGGGGAAAAGTCCCTTCTGCTGGCTGGTGCGGCGTTGGGTGCCGTAGGTCTTGTCGAAGATGTTGTTCACGCCTGCGCCGATGGCGAGGGAGTCGTTGATCTGCCAGCGGGTTTTGAGATCGAAGACCGTATAAGCGCCGATTTCACCGACCGATCCGTTGACACTTTCCGCGACGGTGTTGGCGCCATCGGAGAAACGGGAATCAGAATAGCGGCCTTGGAATACGACGTTGAGCTTGTCGCGCCAATCATACATGATCCCGAAGGTGTAGGCTTGGCTTGGGACGTAGGGCAGGTCGTTGCCATCGAAAGCACCGCCTTCGAAGGTGGATTTCAGAAGGGTCGCGCCCGCTTGGAGGAAGAACTCGTGATCACCATCGTGGTGCCAGTTACCATTGCGTAGTATTTCACTGAGTCCGATGAGTCCGACTTGGGCGATGCTCTCGAATCCGTAGGTGCGGGTGTCATAATTCGCGGCGGTGCTCCCGCTGACGACGACCTGATCCTTGAAATCGGTGTAGAACACACCCGCGTCTGCGGAGAACCATGGGAAAGGATTCGTGCGGACGCCGGCCTCGTAAGTCCACGCGGTGGAGGAATCGAGATCGAGGTTCGATGCGCCGATGGCGGGATTGAAGGAATCGCCGAAGGATGGCGGACGGAAGGAACGGGTGGCGTTCGCATAGAGCAATGTTTCCTGTGGGAGTTGGTATTTCAATCCGAGTCCCGGAGCGAAAACATCGTAGTTTTTCTCCTGCTCAGGAGTGCCGGCGAAACGGTCGATACGTGTCTGTTGGATGTTTTCATAACGCAGGCCGGGCACGACGCTGAATGCATCGGTGATCCTGAATTCGTTTTGCACGTAGGCGGCGATAGCAGTGGTGGTGAGTTCGTCATGGGCAGTGAGTAAGGCATCGTTTTCCCGGGAGGTGCCGGTGTTCCCGGTGGCGGAACGACGGCTGACCTCATCGTAGTAGAAGCGTCCGCCGAGGATGAGCTGGTTGCCGGTCATATGGCCGAGGTCGTAGTCCAGGGTGTATTTCGGTTCGAATCCGAAGACGTTGAAGTCGCGCAGGTACTGGCCGTTGTTGTCGGCCAGGGTGGTGCTTGCGTCGTTGTTGTTCACGTAATTCTGGAGGAACCAATCGCGGGTGAACTTGTAGGCGTAGGTGAGCGTCTCGAATTTCTGGTTTTCCGTCAGCTGATGGGTGGTGTCGATGTCTAGCTCGATGCGTTCGCCGAAGAAATCGTCGTTCGGCTTGTTGCTGGCGGAGGTGTCATTGAATTGGAAAGGCAGCAGGCCGCCGGGGGTTTCCGATTCCTCGTCGTAGTATTGGAAGTGGATCTGGACGGAGTCGTCCGGGGTGATCTGGTAGTCGAAAGTCGCTTCGAAATCGTCGATGTTGTAGCCGAGCCCGTCGCGGAAGCCGTCGCCGGTCTTTTTCATGTATTCGAGCCCGTAGGTGAAGTTGTCGCGGGTGCCGCTGAGAAACAGGTTGCCCTCTTGGTCGCCGTAGGAGCTGACCCGTGTGTCGAATACGCCAGCGAAGGGTTTTTCCGAAGGGCCGCGGGAGATGAGATTGATCACGCCCCCGACGGTATTGGGTCCGTAGAGGATGGATGAGCCGCCTTTGAGCACCTCGATGCCGGCGACGCGCTCCGCAGGCACGCCGTAGTAAGCGGCTTGCTCGGAGTAGAGCGAGGGCTGAGTCGGCACGCCGTCGTGGAGAAGTTGGACGTATTGGCTGCGGATGGGATCGAGTCCACGCAGGCCGATGTTCGGCTTGGTGCCGCGTCCGTCCTCATCGATGTAGTTGACTCCGGGGATGCGGAAGAAAATTTCGCCGAGATTGGTGGCGCTCTGGAGCTTCATCTCCTCAGGGGTGACGGTAGAGACGGAGCCTGCGTGTTTTTCCCGAGTGTTCTGGAGCTTTGCGGCGACATCACCGGGGGCGGCTTTGGCCTTGATCAACAGTGCGGCGAGTTCCGCGGTCTGGGTTTCCGGTTCCGCGTTGACGTTGTGGGTGAGCATCGCAGTGGCGGCGAGGGCGATGAGTTGTTTTCGGTTGGTTCTCATGATTTTTCTAAATGTTCGAACCCGAGAGGTGGGTGGAACTTCCGGGTGCGACGTTTCTAAGCGTCGCCCAAAAACCGTCAATAGGATAATGAGACGCATTCGCAATAAGTGGTGTTTTGCGATACAATGCAGGTTAACGGAAGGAATTTAGTCGTGCTGAATCAGAGAATTCCAGCGCGGGATGGCTTGGGGAAATGCCGGCTGCGGGCTGTTTCTGAATCTTCCTTGCAGAGGTGAATGTAGTGGTCTGCTACGATGCATGCCTGCTGCTCGATATTGTAGGAGGAGAAGGGTTTTCCCGGGATAATTTCGTAGGCATAGCCGCCGAGCGGGCCGTGACGAAAGAACATGAGGGTTTTTTCGAGAATGAGGTTCAATCCATTTTGACGCTGATAGACATGGGTCAGCTCGTGGACGAAGTGGGCGCGGATATCGAGAGATGCTTTGGAAAAATCTGCGGCGTGGGGAGAGTTGGCGATGCTGCCGGCGGGGTGTAGCCAGATATTCCCATCGGGCGTCATGGTGACATTGCGCGGCTGGAAAAATACGGCCTTCTCGCGAAGGATGCGGACGCACGATGGCTCGATGGCGTCACCGAACATGAGACGGGAAATCTCCTTTTCGCCAGCGGCGAGTGGGCGGGATATCCAGTCGGGGGGTGGCATGTCGGTTAGCTTCGTAGAGCGAACTTGGCTTTACCAGCGGCAAAGGATCAGCAGATCTCGACAGTCTCGCGAGTCGGGTGGAAGTGCCCCTGTCAATGGACAGTTTTCCCGGAAAATCGCTAGTCTGCGATCTTGCGATAAAGGAAGGCATCGGAAGTCAGCAGTGAAGTGATCAGGGCGTTCATGCTGCCGCCGCTATCACGGTAGGCCTTGTGCGCTGCTTGTATAACCGGGCGATCATGAATGGTCTCGTTGCGGCCCATCCAGAAGCGGAATGCGTGACGGACGAAGACCTGCTCGACCCGTTCGCTCTCGGCCAGTTTTTGGATCATGTCGATGGCATTCTCTACAGGGCCGTCCAGTTGAGGGTCGCCGGAATCAATAATTTCGCCGCTGGTGTCCACTGGCTTGTCCTGCTCTGTTGTTCGGAAGATACCCGCATGGTTGTACATCTCGAAAGGAAGTCCCAACGGATCCATTTTTTCGTGGCAGACGTAACAGGATTTCTCCCGGGTGACGCGCATTCGCTCGCGAAGTGTGTGATCCGGTTCGTCGGGCAACATGGCGTCCACGGTGATGGGGACATCGGGAATGCCTCCACCAAGAAGTCGCTCGCGAATCCAGATGCCGCGATGAATGGCATGGTTGTCCATGGCATCGGTGTGTGAAACCAGCCACGCCGGGTGGGTGAGGATTCCCAAGCGTTGCCCTTCGGGAGCCGTTGCGAGGATACGTTCGGGGTCCATGCTGCCATTGCCGAAAGAGCGCCTGCTAACGCGGGCATAAATTTTCGGCCCTTTCAGATCTGCTTCAGCAACGCTTTTGTTTCCGCCTGCGCCTTTCTTCTTTTTGCCTTCTTGGAGGTCTCGCTTGAACGCGTCAATTTCCTTGGTTTTTCGAGCCAGGGCCTTGCGGATATCATTATTGTTGGTATCGGCTTTGAACCTGGCTTCGAGTTCGGCAGCTTCTGCATCTAACACTTTAAGTGTGGCTGCGTCTTCGTCCGACATCGCTTCGAGCTGTTCCTTATTTGAAGCGGCTTCCTCTTCCTTGGTGAGCCTCCTGCCGAAATAAGTTCTGTCCTTCCCATTGGCCACGACCTGTTGAGTGGTGAGCAACTGCTTAAGAACGTTTATGTCCTGCTCAAGGATCAGCTCGATCAAGCGGTCGGTGCTCGCCGTGGCACCAAACATGGAGAGGTAATGAGCATTGTTATTTGCAAAACCCAGTTTGACACCTGTGGCGGTAAGCGCATCGAAGTCCTTACAAATATAACCTGCCAGATCGTGGTCAAAGTAGTCGCGGAAGAACCTTAGAATCCGCGGCTTCCGTATGCTGTCGTCTTCCAGCATGCGGCTGACTTCGCGCTCGACGTCTTGCTTGGTTCGCATACGCCCCTCGACGATAGCCTTCCGGAGTTCCTCGTCGGGCTTGAGATAACGCAGCGAGTGGTTCACCGCCAAACCGAGCTCCCAATCCTGGAGCATGACGCGACCGTGTTCATCGGGTTTTCCGCCTTCAGCGAGCTCTGGCCGGAACAACGCGTCGCGATCCAGGAAGATGGCTGATAGTCCCATGAAGGCACCATCTTCGTTGCCGATCTTGGCGATGGAGTCCTTGACGATTTTCATGTATTCAGCGGATTCCGTTTCCAAGGGCGGTCGGAAAGTCAGAGCCTCGAAGAGATAGTTTACGGCTTCTAGGAGGAGTTCGTCGGTAAACTCGGGAGCCTTCATCAGATCATATACTGGGGTCAGCGGGCGCTTTACCTCAGTGCTGTACACCAGCGAGGTGGGCAGCCCCCGAATGTCGCCCACCATCTCGTAGGAGTCAGGATCGTCGGTGATCTGTTCCGGGTTGGCGATACTCAGCGGCCCGTAGGCCATGAAGCGGAGAATGTTTTCCGCCATGCCGAGAATCTGAGTCGATTCCGCGCTGTTTACCGAATTGAAGTCCGCGTAGTTTTCGAAGCCGTGCTTGCGGTTGGAAGAAAGAACCGCTGGCACGCTCTTGACTGCGGTGGCGTAGGCCACGGTTCCGCCCTGCCACTTGATGATCTGGTCGGTGCCGAAATAGAGCTTGAGCTCGCCACCATGGTTGGTGGGGACCGCGTCGCCATGGGTGCGGAGGCCGGGCTTCTCCGGGTCATACTCCGGTTCGATGTTGATCAGTTCGTTCAGCCGCGTGATATGCTCTTCGGGCGTGACTCGCCAGATACGGGCTGGCGAGGAGGTGGGGACCAGCTGGATTTCTTCGGGAAGTTGGCCGAAAAGCAAATCGTGGTTGAGGAAATTCGCCTTCTTGGGATCGAGGTGGGCGGTAAAGCCACCTTCGTCCTTCGTCACGCGCTGCAACTCGGCGACAATCCATTCAGAGAATTGAAGCCGCTCGATCAACAACGGTTGAAACTCCTTTTTCGGAGGCATTTCCTGAAGGGTGGCCTGTGCCCAAACCGACTTCCAGATTGCAGCGTTGGTCTCGTCCACCGGACCAATATCATGCAGCATGAGATCCCCCTTCGACGTCGTATCGTCGTGGCAATCGATGCAGTAATTATTGATAAAGGGTGCGGCGAAACTTTCGTAGGTCCCGCTAACAGGCTCGCCCGGCGTATAGGTCTCGGCGGAGCAAGCTATCGCACCGAGCATGGTGAGAAGCGCCGCTTCAAAGGTCAGCTTTTTCATTACGCTAGAATCTCTCTGAGTGGACCTGTGCCGGAGTCGTACTTGGCCGCCATCTTGTCCGTCATATTGAAGCGGTCAACTTCCACGCCGGAAGCACGCAGGATGGAGGTATAGAGCGCATTGATCGGGCGATCACCCTGCAACTGGGTGAAGCGGCCGGTCTTGAAAGCGCCGTTGCAATTGCCCAAGAGCACCACTGGCCAGTTGGCTCCATTGGTGTGCTGCTTGTCGGCATTGTTGCTGGTGTAAACGATGAGCGTGTTGTCCATCATCGTGCCGCTGCCTTCGGGAACGCTTTCCAGTTCCTCCATCAGTTTCACAAGCATCCTGCTGTTGTATTGGCGGATTTTGATCCAGATCGGATTGTCCTTCTGGACCATGTGGCCGAGATTGTGTCCCTGCTTCTCGATACCCAGGCCTTTCCACGCGCCGAAGATTTCGCCTCGTCCTGAGCCAATCGTGAGCACGTTGGTGATGCCGGATTTAAGGGCGGAAATACCAAGATCGAGAATGCGATCGTGCCAGTCGGTTTCGAATTCGGGGCGGGCATATGCATCGTCCACTTTGGGCGCGAAATTTTTGAGGTGATCAGAGACTTTGCTGAGCCGCTCGCGCAAGCCGTTGATGTCATTGAATCCGTCGACGAACTGGCTGTAGCGCTGCCTATCAGCACCTGGCAGTGCCTGGGCTCCGGTGGCGGCCAATCGCTCGATGCTATCAAGCATGCTGGATCGGGCTTCGTGATGGCTGCGGATGCCGCCTTCGGAAATACTCCCGTAAAGCATCTGATAAAGATGGTTCGGGTTGGAATGCATGAAGATGGGTTCACCCGCACCGCGCGCCGAGAGGTTGGCGACCGTCGGTTTGCTGGTCATGTTTTCCATGGAATCCATCCCGACGCACAAGTGGGGAAGGAGGGTTTCGGGAAGCACCTTGCTCAGCTCATAGTCAATCGTGGGGCCGCTCGGGGCTACGCCGTCGCTGCCACGGTAGCCGCCAAGCGCACCGAAGAAGGCACTGTGCGCGGGGCTGGTGTGCCGGCCGTGCAGGCCGTTGATGATATGCATGCGCTCCTTGAAAGGCTCAAGAGCTTCGATTGGCTCAGGTAATTTGACGCCAGCCAGAGAACCACTGTTGTTCATCCCTGCCGGAACGCAGGTCGCCGGATCGAATCCTTGGTTTTGAAGGAAAAAGATCACCCGTTTCGGGCCGCCGTTCAGATTAGGAAGGGGGCTGGTCGTGGCGGCTCGGGCGATTCCGGGAAACAGCGATGTTCCAACGGCGGCTCCGAAGCCGGATGCGAGCATTTGTAGGGATTTTCTTCGACTAATCATGGCAATAGGAAGGGTTTGTTACTTAGGTTTTTGGCGTTTTCTATCGAAGCCGCGCCAGTGAATCCAAATTGACGATGTGAACTCCTTAGATTTGAGAAAATACGTCTCAGCTTGTTGAAACCTATCACGCTCGCTGAGGGGCGTCGGAAAATAATTTCTGGAGGCCTAGCCTCTGGAATTTCAGTAAAAACCCTGATGATGAGGCAATCAAAACCGGCTTTTGAGCCCTCTGTGGACGGTGCGGCGGACTAAAGTGAGCGCTCCGGAAACTTTTGTTTCCAGACTTCGAGAGAGTTCTTGATCTCATCCGTTTCGCGGGTCGGGCTGAGTTCCCAGATGAGTGGGCAGCCCTGCGGGAAAAACGGGAGAATGGCATCGTAGTCGAGGGTGCCGGTGAAGGGGGTGCGGTGATCGCGGGCGGGCCATTGCACGTCGTGGACGTGGCCGCCGATGATGTGCGGGGCGATGGTTTCCAGCCATTCCATGTGGTCGAGCACGCCGAGGTTGTGCTTGAGCTGGACGTGGCCAAAATCGTGCCAGTAGCCGATCCATGGGCAGTCCTTGAAGTGTTCTTGGAGTTTCACCATCTCGCGTTCGTTGGGCATATCCTCGAAGCGCGAACGGGATTCCACAGCGAGTTTGACCCCGTATTCCTCCGCCTTGGGGGCGAGTTCTTCGAGTGCCTCGATGGCGCGGTGGTAGTAGAGGGGGGCGAGTTTTTCGCGCTTCTTGATGAAGGCGATTTTCTTCTTCACGAAGGAAGCATCGCGCTGCTCTCCGGCGGCGACGAGTTTGGTCAGGGGCTTGGTGAACTTCGCGGTGTTCATTGGGGCTGAGCCCATGTGGAGCACGAGGTATTGTGCCTTGAACTCGGCGGCGAGTTCGAGGGTTTTCAAGGTCATATCCATCGCCCGCTTGCGATCGAAGGGGCGGTGGGAGGTGTATTCGTAAGCGTCCGGCGCATCGATCATGACCTCGACTGGGGAAGGGAAATAATTATGCACGCCGGAACATGTGAACATGCCGGCTGCGTAGGCTTTGCGGATGCCGGGGAGCTTGGCGATGGTCATGCCATGCGAGAGTTCGATGGTACGGAACCCCAGCTCCACGATCTCCGCGATCATTTCTTCGCCATCCGTATGGCGGCTGTTGTTCCAGCAGGAGGAGAAGGCGAGCATTGGAAAACTCTAAATCTTGCACTTTAAACTTCAAGGAAGAGCCGTTTTTTAACCTCCTCCTTCGGGTTTCAAGTCTAGAGTTTGGTGCTTAGTGACTGGAAGGTCCGCTGTCGGCTTGTCCCAGAGCGGCGCGTGGGAAGCGGATGCTGTCCACGAGATCCTCGATGTGTTTCGGAGGTGCTGGCGTAAGGTAGGAGACGGTGAGGGAGACCGCGAAGTTCAGCAGCATGCCGAGCGAGCCGATGCCCTGCGGGGAGATGCCGAACAGGAACTGATCGGGAGTGCCTTTGAATTCGCCGTAGCCGAAGTTGAAATACCAGATGTACGAGGCGGTGAAGATGATGCCGGCGATCATGCCGGAGACGGCACCGAAGCGGTTGACGCGTTTGGTGAAAATGCCGAGCACGATGGCAGGGAAGAAGGATGCCGCCGCGAGGCCGAAGGCGAAGGCGACGACTTCACCGACAAAGCCTGGAGGATTGACACCGAGGTAGGCGGCGACGAGGACTGCAGCAGTCGCGGCGAGACGTGCGAGCATGAGTTCGGTCTTATCCGTGATGTTCGGATTCAGGGTCTTCTTCACCAGATCGTGTGCGATGGAGGTGGAGATGACGAGCAGGAGGCCGGCAGCGGTGGAAAGGGCTGCGGCAAGACCACCCGCTGCGACGAGTCCGATGACCCAGCCGGGGAGTTGGGCGATCTCCGGGTTGGCGAGGACGATGATGTCGGGATCGACGTATAGCTCGTTGGAGTTGGCCGTGGGTGGGTTGTTGAGCAGGCGTTCGCCGAAGAAGCCGGTTTCGTTGGGCTTGTCATTTTTGACAAAATCCGGGGCTGCCTTTTTCTGGTCGGGCATGGCCTTGAAGGCATCGCCCGAGCCATCGTAGCGGATCTTGCCGTCCGCGTTCTTATCGACCCACGCGATGAGGCTGGAGTTCTCCCACTTCTTGAACCAGGTCGGCATTTCCTGATAAGGCTTGTCGGCGACGGTGTTGAGCAGGTTGGTGCGGGCGAAGACCGAGATCGCCGGAGCCGTGGTGTAGAGGATGGCGATGAAAAGCAAGGCCCAGAAGGCGGATTTGCGGGCATCGCTGACCTTTTTCACGGTGTAGAAACGGACGATGACATGGGGCAATCCGGCGGTGCCGACCATGAGCGCGAGGGTGATGGCGAAGACATCGATGATGGGTCGCCGCCCGGTGGAGAATTTATCGAAGCCGAGCTCGGTGGACAGGCCGTCGAGCTTCTGGACGAGGCCGTTGGATTCACCTGCTGCGTCGGAGGCGAGGCCTAGCTGCGGGATCGGATTTCCCGTGAGCATGATGGAGATGAAAATAGCCGGAACGAGGTAAGCGAAGATAAGCACGCAGTATTGGGCGACCTGGGTGTAGGTGATGCCCTTCATGCCGCCGAGCACGGCGTAGAACAGGACGACAGCGGTGCCGATGTAGACGCCGGTATCCACATCCACCTCAAGGAAGCGGGAGAAAACCACGCCGGTGCCGCGCATTTGCCCGGCGACGTAGGTGAAGGACACGAAGATCGCGCAGAAAACGGCAACAATGCGGGCGGTGCGGGAGTTGTAGCGATCTCCGATGAAGTCAGGGACGGTGAATTTGCCGAAACGGCGCAAGTACGGTGCGAGTAGTAGTGCGAGGAGGACGTATCCGCCGGTCCATCCCATGAGATAGACCGAGCCATCCCGGCCCATGACGGAAATCAGGCCGGCCATAGAGATGAATGAGGCGGCGCTCATCCAGTCTGCGGCGGTGGCCATGCCGTTGGCGATTTTCGGCACGCCGCCACCGGCGACGTAGAAATCTCCGGTGGATCCGGCGCGGGACCAGATGGCGATTCCGATGTAGAGGGCGAAGGAGAGGCCTACGAAAAGGTAGGTCCAGGTGGTGACTTCCATGGTGTTTTTTTGAGAGAGATTCTTCGAAAGGGGGGGGCGGATCAGGAGCTTTCGCCGTCGTCGGTGCAGGCGAGGAGCTTGTGGTCGAGGCCGTTCATCACGCGGACGTAGATTACAATGACGATGACGAAGGCGTAGATGCTGCCCTGTGTGGCGCACCAGAAGCCGAGGTTCAGGTTGGTGCCGGGGAGCTTGAATTGATCGAGGAAATCGACAAATAGGATACCGCAGCCGTAGGAAACGACTGCCCAGATGGTGAGGAGGATGCCGAGCCAGCGGAGGTTTGCTTTCCAGTAATCTCGTTTCTCTTGTTCGGTGGGGAGTCGGCTCATTGTGTGGGTTTCGGGTTTCCGAATGATTTAAGCGGGCGCGTGGGAGAGGGGAAGGATAAATCTTCCGCACGATACGGATGGCTTTTTCGAGTCTTTTTCTATCGGAAACGTTCCGGCACGAAGCTCAGATCCGTGGTCTCGGCGACGGCGAGATCGATCTGAGCGGCGATGATGGCGGGCGAGACCGGCGGTTGGTAATCGCGCAAGGTGGCGGTGAGTGCTTCCGCCGGATCGGAGGCACCGGTTTTGAGTGCGCGGTAGAGTTTCACCGAAAGTGCCTCGGCGGCACCGGGTGTCAGGAGATCGGGGATCTGCTGGCGGAAAGCATCCGGGAGTTCCTTTTCTAATACGACGCCCCGGCGTTTCGCGAGGGCGCGGATGAGTTGGTAGCCTTCCTCGGGGGTAGCGGTGGGGAAAAGCGGGATCTTTACGTCCACGCGGCCAGGGCGTTTGAGATCGACCTCGACCAGATCGGGACGGCTGGTGGCGAGAGCCCAAAGGATTTTTCCACGCTTGCGGGAGTCGCTCATGCGCTCGGCCATCATGCCATAGACGCGGCCGGAGACTCCGGAATCGCCCGAGTCGGCATTGCGGCGGCCGAGGGCTTGGTCGGCTTCATCGACGAAAACGATGCAGCGCCCGAGCGCATCGAGAAGGCGGAAGATTTTCTCCAAGTTGCTTTCCGTGGAGCCGACCCATTTGTCGCGGAAGTTTTTCATCTTCACCACGGGAACGCCTGCCTCACCGGCGAGGCACTCGACCATAAAGGTTTTCCCGGTGCCGACCGGGCCGCAGAAAAGGTAGCCCATGGGCAGGGCGGCGAGGTCGCCGGCATTCCAGAGCGCGATGTCCTGGCGCAGCCATTGTTTGATCGATTCCTGGCCGTGGAGGTCATCAAGGGTGCGATCCGGCTTGATGAATTCGATGAGTCCCTGGGCGTCTTTTTCAACGAGGTCTTTTTTCAGCCCAACGAGATCCTGTGAGGTGAGTTCCTTGCCGTGGTGCTGGCGTGACTGGAGCAGGGTCTCGATGGAGCTGAGGGTGGCTCCGGTGAGGGCGGCGGCGGGTTGGGAAAGATCGTCTCCGAAAGGGGCGAGAGGAATCGGATAGTGGGTGGCGAGGTGGTTGAGCGCAGGGAGGAGCTCGGTTTGCTCGGGAAGCGGGATCGCGATGCGCGATGCCTGCGGATTGTTCGAGACGAGCGGGTGCAGGTCGTTGAGGTTTTCCGTGAGCAGAAAGGTCGTGCAGTGCTGCTCAGCGATCGCGGAATCCCCCGCCCAATCGCGGAGCTGGCTGGCGATCGCACTCAGCTCGTAAGCCGCCCCGCCCATGGATGGCGGGACGATGAGGCCGGTGTTTTTCACCACTACTGCAACTCTGGTAGCTCGCTCCGGTTTGATCCGTGCGACATTCGCGCAGAAACGAAGGTAGTGGGTGAGGATGTGGATCGCCTCGCGCGGGGTTTTCGGGAAACTCGATTCTTTGGTCGCGAGCGGCCATTCCGCGAAACGTTCGCCGCCTTTTTCTACACGGATTCCGTTTCCCAGGTCATAGCCGAGCACCACATCGAAGCGGCTGAGCAGGCGCTCGCGGAGGAACTCGGGAAGCGACGCGAAACGGTGTTTGCCATCGCTGCCCGGAAGCAGAAGCAAGTCATCGACATTGCCGTGGAGGATGAACTGGCAGCTCGCGCCGGATTCGTAGAGGTCGATGACCTCGGAAGCCCAGGAGGGGAGGGATGGGTTTGTGCTCATGGCTGGGTGGATTCCCCCGGGGATGAAACGAAAGAGCGACCATGCTCTTCAGGCTCAAAGAACTGTTGGTGTGTTCACTCCGGAGACATTTCCTTTTTGACCTCGGCGGCCGGGGCTTCTGTGGCACCGGGCATAGGCATGCCGAGCTCAGCGGCGAGGTCGGCGAGGGCGATATCTTCGAGGGCTTCGCGCTCCGAGGCTTTCTCTTGGAAACGGGTGGTGTCGATGCTGTCGCGGGCGACACGGGCGCGGCCGGCGGCCTTGGTGTTTTCCTCTTCGACCATGGTGTGGAGGCGGTCGAGGGTATCGCCGGAGCCGCCGATCTGGGTGAGCATACCGCTAGCCATTTCGTTCATCTCGGCGAGGGCTTTGTTCATCTTCATGCCGTCGAGATCTTTGCGCAGGGATTCGATTTTTTCGCGGGCAGATTTCATCGCGGTGTCGCGGGACATCACGAGTTCCTTGTAGGTTTTTTCGGCATCACCGAGCTGTGAACGGTTGTCGGCGAGGTCTTTGCGGATGCGCTGGAGTTCGAGGGCGATTTCTCCGGCGAGGCGTTGGTTGCCCGCGCGGATGTTGGCGGCGGCTTTTGCCTTGAGGGATTGTTCCTCGGCTTCCTGGCGTTTCACCTGGGAGATGAGTTTCTCGCAAAGTCCGGCATGGGCGGCGAGCCCGGTATTAAACTGGGCGATCTGCTTGCGGAGGTTTTCCTTCTCAAGTTCGAGCAAGGCTTCGGGGTTGCGTTTTTCAAGGCCGGAAACGAAGAGGCTGAGAAAACCGCGGAAGATGTTGGAGAGTCGACGGAACATGGTTTTGTAAGTTATCAGTTAAAGGATATTTGTTATTTGGGCAGCGGGGAAGGACTTTTCCAATGCCATGGAAATGGAGATTGGGCGTTTATTGAGCCACCGGGTTGAGGATGGGCGGCGGGGTGTCGTCCTCGACGGCGAATGAGGCGAAGGAGGTGTCGGCGAAAATTTCCTCGGAGGATTGGAGGGACTCGGAGATCGAATCGATCTGAACGGAAAGGCCGGCGGAGTCGCTCATGGTCATGCCTACCTCGCACAGGTGGGTGATTTGTTGCTCGGTTTTGTGGATCTCGGCGGTGACGAGTTCGAGAGAGTCGGTGGCCTTTTGGTAGTTTTCGAGGCGCTCTTGGATGGTTTTTAGGCGATCGCGGACGGAGGTTGTGAGCCGGCTTTCGGTGGTGCCGGAGGCTTGGTCTTTGGCTTGGCTGGTGGCGAGCTGGGCTTCGGCTGATTGGAGTTCGGCTTTGATTTTCTCCTCTTCGGTGGATGTGAGGAAACGCTCGAGGCCGGAGCGCTGGTGGAGCAGTTTCAGGTAGAGCCAGAGCATGCGGTCGAGGGATTCGCCCCGGAAATCTTCGACTCCGGAATTCCCCTCGCGGGCGTTCATGCTGCGGCGCAGTTTGTTGAGGTCGGTGCAGCGGTCGCGCAGGGCTTCGAAGCGTGCGAGATCCTCCGGGCTGAGGAAGGCGACGAGTCGGCGAAGGCGGGCGGCGGGATCGGTGGGAAGAGGGGGCGGGGTTTTGGTCGAGCCGGTGGCTTTAAGGATTTTCTGGAAGCGCGGGTTGATGCCGAGGAAGCCGAGATAACCAAGCTCCGCCGCTCCGATGAAGGGGAGGAAGAGTAGCGGCACACCACTGAGGACGGCGGCTCCGCCTGCTGCACCGAGGGCGAGTAGATGCCAGTGCCAGGTGAAAGCCCGCTTGAGGCTGGCACCGAGGCTGTCCGTTGGGTCCTTTTTCACTCCGGGGATTTATCGGCTTTCTCCTCCAGCTTGTCTAGCAGGGAGCGGACGTGGCGAGTGGAGTCGAGGAAGGCCGGCTCGGTCTGCATGGCGCGGGCAGGGCGGTCGGGCGGTGCGACCGCGAACTGGTGGGCGATGGTGCCGGGTGAGGGGCTGAAAATGAAAACGCGGTCGCCGAGATAGACTGCTTCCGGGATGTCGTGGGTGATGAAGAAGACGGTGGCTTCGAGTTCGCGCCAGAGGGAGATGAGGAGATCCTGCATGCGTTGGCGTGTGGTGGGATCGAGCGCGCCGAAGGGTTCGTCCATGAGGATGATGCGCGGATGCATGATCAGGGTGCGGGCGATGGCGACCCGCTGGTTCATGCCGCCGGAGAGTTGGTGAGGGTATTTTCCCGCGTCCTTTTTTGGGTCGAGCCCGACTTTTCCGATCCATTCGAGGGCGCGCTCGCGGCGTTCCTTTTTCGAGACCTGTCGGCACTCGAGGCCAAAGGCGACGTTGTCGAGAACGGTGCGGTGGGGGAAATTTGCGTAGTCCTGGAAAACGAAACCGCGGTCGGGGCCGGGTTCGGTGACGGGTTGGCCGTGGACGAGGACGCTTCCGGAGGTGGCGGGAAATTGCGGGGCGAGGCCGGCGATGAGGCGCAGGATGGTGCTTTTCCCGCAACCGCTGGGGCCGAGGATGCCGATGAATTCACCGACCTTGGGAATGTTCTCCACGGAGAAGGTGACGTCCTTGATGGCGGTAAAAGCTTTGGATGTCCCGTGGTCGTAGGTCTTGGTGACGTTCTGGAAATCCACCACCAGCGGGGCGGATGGAGGCGGGGTTTTCGCGTCCTTCAGCTCGCAGGGGGCTTCGGTTGGGCTTGGGGAGGGGTGGGGCATTTTGGAATGGGGAAAGGAACGTCGAACATTGAACGCCCAACATTGAACATCGAATGGAAGAGGAACTACGGATTAGCGCGGATCGGATTCGTGTGGCTTGTGTCTTATGTCTTGGATTCTTGGGTCTATCTAATTCTCCCCGTGTTTGATGTGGGGGAAGAGTTGGCGTTGGCAGAGCATGATGGAGCGGTCGATGAGCCAGGCGAGCAGGGAGATGATGAAGAGGCAGAGATAGATGTGCTCTTGGTAGCCGCGGCGTTGGCTGTTGATGATGAGCGCGCCGATGCCGGTCTTGGCGTTGATGACCTCTGCTAGCATGATGTAGCCGAAGGCGAGGCCGAAGATGAGGCGGAGGGAGTTTACGATGCCGGGGAGGGCGAGGGGGAAAATGACTTTCCGCAACACTTGGTGACCTGCGATGGGGAACCAGAGAGCGAAGCCGCCGATGAAGCCGCCGAGGAAACGGTAATAGGCTGAGGCGGAGGAGAATTCCTTGGCCCAGGATTTCGTGGGATCGTCGCGGAGAATATACCAGCCGAGCAGGATCAGGAGGCCGTAGCAGGCACCGGCGATGGAGGCGAGGATGGCTCCTTTTTTCCGCGAGCTGCGTGCGCCGAGGGTGTAGGAGGTGTCGATGAAACGGTCGGGGACGGCGTGCACCGTATTGACCGTGTCGAAGATGATGAAGGCGATGGTGGCGAGGAAGATGAACATCACCTTGTTGAATTCGCCGAGGCCGAACCAGACCATGGTGAGCGGGATGAGTGCGGCGATGGGGATACTGCGCCCGAAGAGGACGAGAGGTTTCAGAAAACAGTTCAGGCGCAGATAACTGCCGGACATGACGCCGAGCGGGACGCCGATGGAGGCGGCGAGAAGGAAGCCGCCGAGCACTCGGGCGAGGGAGATGACGATGCTGCGCGAGAGTTCACGTTTCCAAAGCTCGCCGAAGGAACCGAAGGTTTCCGTAGGCGTGGGGAGGGTGTAGGCGTCGACTAGGCGGGCGTCGCCTTCACCGACGGTGAGAAACCACCAGATGAAAAGCACAAAGGCGATGCAGCCCGCTCCGAAGAAGAGTCCCTCGATGTAGGAGGGGCTGTCGCGGATGGTGCGGGTGCGTTTGGACCAGTTGGAAATGAAGGAAGGTTTGCTCATCTGGGATTGTGGATCACAAACGTCGAACATCGAACGTCGAATGGAAGAAATCCTGCGGACTAAAGTCCGCGTTCCTTTCCACTCCGTTACTCTGGATTTTCGAGGGCGATGACTTTGATTTCCACGCGGCGGTTGAGGGCGTGATTGTTCGGGTCGCTAGGATCGAAGGCGCGTTCCCAACCGAGGCCGACGGTGGAGAATTGGTTGGCGTTGAGCTCGGGGAATTTCTTGAGCAACTCGGTTTTGACCGAAGCTGCACGGTTGGCGGAGAGCTCTTTGACGAGCTGTGTGCTGACTTGGCCTTTCATGGAGGCATCGGTGTGGCCCTCGACGATGACGTTGGCGGCACCGTATTGGCTGGCGAGTTGGGCGATTTCCTCAAGGACGGCATCGGTGTTTTCCTCGTAGGCTTTCTCCACGTCTTTGCCGTTTTCACGAACGGTGACGGTTTTACGCAGATCCCATGAGTTCGGGAAAAAGTGGAGGGTGACGACCTTGGTGAGGATTTCCGAGCCTTCCGCATTGATGGATTGCACGGTCTTTGGTGCGAAGTTGATCTGGTATTCGTTGCGTGAGGATTTGTAAGGCTCCTCGTTTTCGAGCTTCTGGAGGATCGAGAAGTCCATGACCTGGTCGAAGGAAACCGCTTGGCCGATGCGGTTCATTTTCCGGTAGAGAAGGTAAGCGGTGTTCCAGGTCCGCTCGAAGTTGGCGGGGTTATTCTGGTTCATGAAGAAGTCGCGGTTCTCGGCGTAGTTGGTCGAGTGGGCGTCGCCGAGCATGGCGAGGGTATCTGCGGCGGGGATGCTGTAGAGCTTGGACATGAGGTCGGCGGCTTGCTTGCGGCCAGACTCCTCTTTCATTTTCGCCATGCCTTCGAAGATGCCACGGACGAGGCCTTCGCAGATATCGGGATGATCTTTCGCGAAGTCGCCGCGTGCGAACCAGACATCGGCGATGAGTTTATTGGCGGTGGCGGTGGAGACGAGGAGGTGGTTGCCATTGATTTCCGAGAGGTTGTAGATATCCGGTGCCCACGAGACGCAGGCGGCGATGGATTTGTCGCTGCCGAAAGCGGCTGCGGCTTGGAAGGCGTCTTCGGTGTAGATAAAATCCACTTCGGCAGGCTGGACGCCGCCGTTCACGAGGGCGTTGAGGAGGAAATATTCGGAAGGTGAGTTCTGGGCTAGCACGACCTTTTTGCCACGGAGATCGGAGATCGTGGGCTTGTCAGGATTTTTCGCAGCGGACTTGCGGATGACGATCCCGTCTCCGCCGTTAGAGAAATCGACCTGCTGGAAGATACGCGGCATGATACGCGGGTCTTTTTTCAGCTCGTCCATGAAGAGTGGAACCATGTCGAGGGTGGCCCAGCCGATGTGGACCTGTCCGGAGGCGTAGGCGTCACGCATGGCGACGGGATTGTCGATGAGGACGAGCTCGACCTTGAAAGGTTCACCGGAGGGAGTGGTCCAAACTTTTCCGGGATCGCCACCGCCGTTTTGGAGGATGATGGGTGCCCAACCGGCCCAAACGTTGAGGGCAAATTTGACGGTGCGCGCCTTCAGTGGATCGTAGCCGCTGGTCTGTTTGATGGGAGGGAGTTTCTCGGAGGGTTTGAAGGTGTATTCTTTGACCGTGGTCGGGACGTTAGAATCGGCTGCTTCCACTCCTTGTGCGCCGGAAAGTTCATCGAGGGTGATTTCCTGTGGCGTGTCCGTTGAGCTTTCCGGGAAAAGCACTGAGCGGAAACCATAGGCCAAGAGCCCAAGGATCACGACAGCGAGGACTATGAAAAACAACGGCTTTGGTTTGGATGCTTCACTCATTTGAGCGGAGGATGGATGGTGTGCGAAAGGAGTTCAAGTAATCACTTGTCTTACTTTTGGAGCCGCATCCGGCGGCCCCGACATATGAAATATCATTGGCTGCGAGGATCTGTGATTGCTCTAATGACAGGGGGGGAAGATGGCGAAGCGTCACGCTTGTATTTCATGGGGCGTGGATTAATTTTTAATCGTGAATCCTCCCGAGAACAAACAGAACGCCCCCAAAGTCATCGTATTCTGGATCATCTGGTTTGCGATTTTCAACGGCCTGTTCATCCTTCAGTTTTTCGCGGCGGGAGGGATTCCCACAGGGGAGAACGTGGGTGATGCCCCACTGGTATTTGTTGCGGTCGCCGGAGCGCTTGCCTTCGTTTCCATGTTGATCCGCTTCATTGTGATCCCGAAGCTCGATACGACGGAAAAACTCCTCCCCGCGATGATCATCGGACTCGCAATGGCGGAGGCCGTGGGCATCATCGGCATGTTCGTGATTGGGAAGGAATTTCCGGAAACTCGGATGGCTCTGTTCGTGGCTTCTGTTTCAGCAGTGGCAGCATTCGCCCCTGTGTATGTCCACGCGCTGTTAGCCAAGAAAATGAGGCGTCTATAGTGAGTATCCTTTCGTATTTGTATCAGTGTGGGGAAGACTTCTGTGACTTCCTAATCTTGTGGTGATTGGAAATGAAATGGGGCGAAGGTGCTCTCTTTTTAGTTTTTTGCCTTTTTGGCTGCTGGATTCTTCAGTAAAAGCAAATTCCATTTTTGCCGCCGGGTATTCCGATGGTTTCCCAAAACAATATTTCTCACCATGTCTTGCTATACCCGTTTGCTTCGCCTGCTCGTTCCCGTCTTTCTCATAAGTTCCGCCCATGGAGTGGTGGAGGATTGGTTTATGGACAAAGGGATCATTTATCAACAGAGCGCAGACGGAGTGCAGCCATCGGTGGCGGTGAACTGGACGATCGAAGTAGCCGTGGAGACGACAGATCCGGGTGAAATCGGCACAGCAAGCATCTCACGGGTCGGCTCCGGAGTGAGCCATCCATTGGTTTTTGATGACGGGGAATGGACGTTTGATAAGTTCTATCAGAGCGAGGCAGCGATGAACGCTGAATTCCCCAGTAACAGTGATTATACGATTACGATCGAGGGTGGAAGCCTAGGGCTAGTGGTTCAAACATTTACCCTTGGAGCGGCGAACTATCCGAATGTTCCTTACTTAGTTGGCTCCGACCTCAGCCGTGTCCAATCGATCGATGCGGAATCCGATTTCGTCTTCCACTGGAACAGTCCGGGGACTTTCGGGAACGGGGCGTTACTGGAGATTGATGAACGGCAAACCAACAATGAAGTGGGATATTACGAATTCGACGGCGCCCTTCCCGAAGAGTTCCTACTAGCTGCTGCAGCGGACTCACTTGAGGGCGGTCACAGTTACGAAGGTTATTTGAGTTTTCAGAATGTAACCGATGCAAGTGGTGCAGGTAGCTTCGGAACGGTGGGTTACATCCAGCATTCACGTAACCTTTCCTTTGATCTCCAGACCGTCCTTTCTCCCTCGGTCGATGCCATCGTCGGGGCATGGCAGTTCGGTGATGGTGCATCAGATGCTTCCGGGGTTCTCGTTTTCCAGGCCAATGGCGTTTACTTCCACGCGGAAGACATCCCTGATGGATCGGGTGGCGATTCCGACGGAATTGAGCGCGGCACCTACACATGGAATGAAGGCAGTGGTGTGCTAACGGCAACACCGCAGGTGGACACCAACGGAAGCATCGGTCTATCGCATCCAAACGGCACCGATATCGTGGAAATCAACGGCGATACCATGAGCCTCACCGACAACGACGAGACCTCATTTTTGCAGCGGGTGGCTTTCAATTCCGTCAATCACATCGAGGGTGGATGGCGGATTTGCGACAATGGCGGCTCGAATACCGGGGTGTTGGTATTTCTAGACAACGGAATCTATTTCCACGCGGAAGTCGATGGTGTGAATGACGGCATGGAACGCGGGACATACAATTGGAATCCCGGGACGGGAGTTCTTGCCTCGACCCAGGCAGTGGATACCAACGGCGATAACGGCTTGTCCGATCCTCTGAACGGAACGGATGTTGCAACTTTCCCAACTCCAAGAGTCATGGAGGTATTCGATGGGGAACGGTTCTATCTTCACCGGGTCACGAATGCTGCAGTCATGCCCGATTGGAGGCTGAACAAGGCTCGGAACTTCAATCAGGCAGCCGACAACACCGCCCCGACAACGGCGATTTTCTGGGATGTGCATAGCCAGGTGGAAACAAGAAATGCGGACGATGCGACGACGGTCAGTTTGAGTGGTGGCGGTCTTTCAAGTCCCGTGACCTACGGCCTAGATGATCCGGGCGAGTGGTTTTACGAAAAGGACTACGCGACAGAAAATTTGCTCGATACAGAATTTCCTGACAGCCAGGTGTATACGATCACCATCAGTGGCGGGGAACTGGGCACTGTCTCCCAGGAAATCAACATTGGCGGCAAAGATTTTCCCACAATCCCTTACCTCGTCGATGCGGTGTTCACCGATGCTCAGTCGATCGATCCGACCCTTGATTTTGATCTAGATTGGAACACACCAAGCAACTCAACCGATGTTTCCTTTGTGGTCAGCAGCCTGCCAAACGAGGGTGGCACGGAGTTTTTCGACGGTTACAATCTGGGGCTTGTTGCGGGAACCACGATTCCCGCCCAAAGCGTGCCCGCAGGTTTCCACGCCTACGGTTACCTTGAATTTTCGAAATTTCTTAACGCTTCAAATGGTGCGGGCGGATTCGGTGTATCTGGATTTTCCTCTCGCCATAGCATTACCTTGGACCTGCCGGTAAATGCGATGAGTGCTTCCGAACTCGTTTCCGGTGCGGCAGAGGAAGCCGGACTTATGGGGGCTTCAGCGGAACCGGATGCAATTCCTTTCGCAGACGGGGTCGAAAATATCCTCAAATATGCTTTTAACATGGATCTTAGCATGGCGGATGTGAGCACCCTTACTCCCGGTAGCGGAAATTCCGGACTTCCTGTCTTCAACGTGGAAGGAAGCGGGTCAGCCACGGCTACTGCTTCATCATCGGAGGGTCAATTTGCTTCCCGCGGCCCGGTCGGCTCAGAGTTCAAGGTAGAATTCATTCGCCGTAAAGGAAGTGGACTGACATACACCCCGAAAATCTCGACCACCTTGTTGCCAGATTCGTTTTCAGAAATGACCGGCACTGAGACTGTCTCGCCCGTCGGTACGGATGGCAAATTCGAGCGGGTCGTTGTCAGACAGCCTTATGATCCTGCAGTAACTCCAAAGGCCTTCGGCATCGTCGAGGTATCCGGGATGTGATTTGCAGGCGGGACGCAACTCTTGTGCATAGCGGCTTGTAAAATCCGACTGTTTGGCACCACCCTTGCGGCACACCATGTCCGCCGCCAAGACCGCCATCACACCCACCCGCCACGAGGATTTCCCCGAATGGTACCAACAAGTCATCAAGGCCGCCGACCTTGCGGAAAATTCCGAGACGCGCGGCTGCATGGTGATCAAGCCGTGGGGCTACGGGATCTGGGAGCTAATCCAGAAGCAACTCGATGTGCGTTTCAAGGAAACCGGGCACCAGAACGCTTATTTTCCACTGCTGATCCCGCTCTCCTATCTTGAGAAAGAGGCGGAGCATGCCGAGGGTTTTGCAACCGAATGCGCGGTGGTCACGCATCATCGTCTTGAAGCGGTGAAAGATCCGGAGACGGGGAAAACCAAGATGATCCCGACCGGTGAATTGGCGGAGCCTTATGTCATCCGCCCGACTTCCGAGACGATCATCGGAGCGGCGTTTGCGCGTTGGGTGCAGAGCTACCGCGACCTTCCGTTGCTCATCAACCAATGGGCGAACGTGATGCGCTGGGAGATGCGTCCGCGTTTGTTCCTGAGGACGGCGGAGTTTCTCTGGCAGGAAGGCCACACCGCGCATGAATCGAAGGCGGAGGCCATCAAGGAGACGGAAATGATTCACCGCCTGTATGAGACATTCGCCCGCGATCACCTGGCGATCCCTGTTGTGCCGGGTGAGAAAACCGAGAACGAGCGTTTCCCCGGTGCGGATATGACCCTGACGATCGAGGCGATGGTTCAGGACAAAAAAGCCATCCAGGCCGGCACCTCCCATTATCTTGGGCAGAATTTCTCGAAAGCGCAGAACATCTGTTTCGCAAGCCGCGAGGGCGGTCAGGAATTTGCCCACACGACGTCGTGGGGAGTTTCCACGCGCCTGATCGGCACGCTGATCATGGCGCATTCCGACGACGACGGATTGGTGCTGCCGCCGCGAGTGGCGACACAGCAGGTCATCATCATCCCGGTCACACCGAAGGAAGATTCCCGGGAAGCGGTGCTTGCGGCGTGCAATGCGCTAGCCGAGAGATTGCGGAAAAAGACCAGCTACCACGACGATCCGATCCGCGTCCATGTCGACAACCGCGACATGCAGGGCGGGCAGAAAAAATGGGATTGGGTGAAGAAAGGCGCACCGATCCGTGTGGAAATCGGGCCGCGCGACATCGAGTCACGCAAGGTCTGTGTGCAGCGCAGGGATCGTGCAGCGAACGAAAAGGAGTTCATGGATAAGGAGGAGTTTCTCCAGACCGTCCCGAACATCCTGCAGGACATCCATGACAGCCTGTTGGTCAAAGCCCGCGAGTTTCGCGACGCAAACATTCATGCCTGCACCTCGTTGGAGGATTTCCATGCTCATTGGTCATCTGAAAACCCTGGCTGGCTGGCGACCCCATGGGCGGGCACTCCTGAGGAGGAGGACGAGCTTTCCAAAAAGCATAAGATCGCGATCCGCTGCATGCCGATCAAAGACGCCGGCCTTCCCGAAGCGCTGCTGTCGGCCGCTGCGGGTGCTTGTATCCTAACCGGAAAACAAAGTAGCCCCGTCGCCATATGGGGACGGAGCTACTAAACACTACGTCCCTACCAAGACGTCGGCACTAGACCGGTTTTACCAATCCGCATGGGTTTGCGGAACGTGGTTCTGTGTTTCGGAAAGCGAACAGGTCATGTAAAGGCTGCCGACGAGCGGGAAGGTATCCGGGAAGGGCGTGCTGTAGGTGCCGTTGGAGGGGCATGGATCCTCTCCGATGGCGCTATCGAATTGGCTCTGCTTGATGTAGCCCTTGTCGAGAAGATGCTGGGCAATGAACTGGGTGCCGCCGGATGCATACGGGAGGCTGCCGGGATTGAAGCCGTAGAGATTCTGATAAGAGCGGGTGGCAAGCTGCATGGACCTCATATTGAGGATGCAGGTTGCGCGGTCGGTTCCGTTCTTCCAGCCACGTGCTCCGATAAAGAGAACGGCGACGAGAGACAGTAAGACAAGAATGACGACGGTAAGCTCGATCAGTGTAAGACCGCGTTTACTCACCGCCCGGGGGGAGGGCTGTGTTTTCATGGGGGGGGTGGGGGATGTTCTTTTAAGGGAACAGCCCCACAGTAGCAAAAAACCGCGCCATATCCATTACGTGATCGCGTATAATCACGCAAATAATGCAGTCTATCGACCTAAATAGTCACGACATGGGTCTTGCCCCATTGATCGCCGAGCCTGCGGAGGCCGCCGGGCTTGTCCTTGTTGATGATGAGGATAATGAGCTCCACCAGTGGGAAAATCGGAATGATCATCGGGACGTTACGAATGATGCCGGAATTCCAATTTCCCGAGAGGGATTCTCCGGTTTCGGAAACGGCACGTGTGCCCACCGCTTTTTTCCCGATACTCTGGCCGTCGAGGAATGGCAGGGAGTCGCGCGTCAGCATGTATGCGGCGTAGGCAGGATAATAGAGACCGCTCGAGACTCTGGACAGGGCGTAGGCGACGGCGATGGCGACGAGCGAGTCAATCAAGGCGCCGGCGATGCGCTTGCCCAGATCGGCTTCGGGGGCTGAAGTGGTGGCCACTTCAACCGCCGGAGGAGTAATTTCGGTTGAGTCTGTGGGTAGGGATGGATCTTCGCTCATGGAATTGCATTTAACATCTTCTGGGATGGAGGTCGAGCTGGTTTACTCGACAAATCCAGAAACTGAGCTACCGGTGAGTGTATGAAATTGTTGGGAAAAGGAGCGATGCTGGCCGTGCTGGCGGTATTTGCTGCGGCTAATGCACAGACAAGCGGGGAAACGCCTCTGCTGAAGACGGAGGATCTCCGCAAGCTGCTTGAGGATAACAGTGATGATGTTTCGGCATTGGCGAAAAGCCTGTTGGGCACGCAGGACACCAATCGGCTCTTTTATTTTCCAACACATGACGAACCGGCGACCCCTTCGGACTGGGGCTTCGCCTATGATAATGTGAATTTTAAATCGGCAGACGGAACCAAGCTCCATGGCTGGTTCCTGAAAGCGCGCGCCGACAAGCCGAAAGGTACGGTGGTTTTTTCCCACGGCAATGCGGGCTCGATCGGGCATCATCTTGGCTTTGTGATGTGGCTCGCCGAGGCAGGTTACCAAGTTTTCATGTATGACTACCGCGGCTTCGGCAAATCCGAGGGTGTCGTAAATCGCGAAGGCATGGTCCAGGATGTGAGGGCGGCCTTCGATTATGTCGTGAAGCGCCCGGATGTGGATGCGACAAAACTCATTTCTTACGGCCACAGCCTTGGCGGGGCGAAATCGGTAACAGCCCTCGCCCGCGGGAAACTCAAAGGGCTCCGCGCGATCATCATCGATGGGACGTTCTCCTCCTATCAGGCGATGGCGCGGATCATGGGAGGCGAAATCGGCGCCAGCCTGATCACCGATGATCTTTCACCCTGCAAATGTGTAAAGCTCATCACCGAAACCCCGCTTCTAGTCATTCATGGTGATCAAGATAATGTGGTGCCGCTCTCTCAGGGCAAGGAACTCTACGACTTGGCGAACCAGCCGAAGACTTTTTTCGAAGTCAAAGGGGGAACTCATGGGAATTCCCTAGCGCGCGATGGTGGAGCCTACCGCAAACGCATGCTGACCTGGTTAGAAGAGGTCATGTGAATCTTGCTAATCCGGAAATCGACAAACGGTATCCGCTTGAGCTTCGTAGGATCCGGCGTTGAATGGACGGCATGAGTCGGAAAAAAGACAAGGCCGCGCGTTCTATTGCAGAGCCGCAAACACCCAATGCTTTCGGAGCCTTGGATGCACTCGGTGATCTTCCAGCAGGGCCGGAAGAATCCGCTCCCATAAAAGCCTCTAAACGCGGTCAGAAAAACACCAATCGTGGCCGCGTGGACATCATTCGATCCACCGCTCATCGCGGCGGCAAAGGTGTCACCGTCGCCAAGAATTTCACCGGGATCGCTCTTGCCGAAAAACAGGAACTCGCCAAGAAAATGCAGAAAGCCTGCGGCGTCGGCGGCACCGTGAAAAACGGCAACATCGAGATCCAGGGAGACAAACGAGAAGAAGTGAAACGCATCCTCACAGAAGCCGGCTTCAACCCGGTTTTCTCCGGTGGGTAGGAACTTGAACTGGAGTATTTAACTGCGAGGCTTGAACCGAAGATCGAACAGGCACCCATGACCACCCAAGAAATCCAACAATACATCGATACCGCGATCCGCTTAAACTTCTCCGACTACACGACGGAGTCTGGGGAAATGATGACGAGTGAAGAGGGTGATGGGCGGTTTTTGGGAAAGGTGGTGGCGACCATGTATGTGGGACTGCCCGGAGGTAGAAACATTTTCCTCGCGATCGGGGAGACCGCGAAGAAGAGCCAGATCATCAAGCTCGGGGATTCGGAGTGCCTGAAGCCAAGCGAGACCGAACTCGACCTGTTGCTGCAGAAGGAGTTGGGGATTGAGAAGGAAAAGCCGGGCGCGGAAGTCTGACGGGTTTCGTTGCGATTCGATGTTCGGGAAATTTCTTCAGTCGCTCTGATTTTGGGCGAGCGCGAGATGATGTTTGGCGGCTCTGCCACTGATGGACTCATGCTCGATAAGCTCACCGGCAATCATTTTGACCGCAGCCCAGGTTGCGCGGTTGGTGAGTAGGTGCTGGGTTTTATCGAGCATCTTGTGGACGAGCTTTGTCGCCTGCCGCGGATTACCGGAGCGGGCCATCGCCAGCTTCTCGACCATGCGAAGATCCTGCGCGGCCCCCTGTAGATTGTAGCGGCCGGATTTTCGCCCCTCGGCAGCCATGCCGGCGAGGAGGATAAGGATTTCCGCCTCCAGCTTGTCTTGTACTTGCTTCGCGCGGCCTTTCTGAAAAGTGCACGCTCCCAGACGGTTTTGTGAAGGGATGATGCTGACCTTCTGGATGGAGCGCCCCATGAGCAGCGCCATCACCGCGTGCCCGGCTTCGTGGTAGGCGGTCAGTATTCGTTCATCCGTCATTGCTCGGCGCAGATTTCCGTTTCGGGCATCCGTTTACAAGACTGGAAGTCGGGGACGATGCTGCCGGGGATTTGATTCCTGACTCATATACCGTCGTGTTACATTGCGATTGTTAGGGAGTTCTGATTGAACGGTTTGAGGATACAGCTATGAGACGACAGAAGGAAAAACACGGAGGATCCGGCAAGAAGCGCAAGAGCGGGACGGCGCGTGACAGTCGTGCAGAGACGGAGGAATTTCTGAAGAAGAATCGCCTGAAATCCGATGTCATCGAGACGGCGAGCGGACTCCAATATTCCATTGTGGATCCGGGCGAGGGAGCGAGCCCGACGGAGTGGAGCACGGTCGAGGTCAATCAGCGCATTCTCTTGGTCGACGGGACGGTCATCAAGGACACCTTCCGCACGCCGGACAAAGATCGTTTTGCCATGGAAGAAGCTATTCCCGGGCTCAAGGAAGGCTTGCCTTTGATGAAGGAAGGCGGCCGGTTCCGTTTCGTGGTTCCACCGGATCTTGCTTGGGGAAAACGGGGCGCGGGCAACAAGATTGGGCCCAACGCGACTCTCATCTTTGACATACGTCTCGAAAGAGTAAGGGACTGATCTGCATATCGGTAGCAAGGGGGGTAGACGTTCAATTTCGGCATTGTCACTACCACTGAATCCAATTGACTTCCGTGTCAGCTGTGGCCTGATCTTTTTTATGAAAAGGCATATCAGTCGCTTGTTTGCGTTGGGTTTCGGAATGGCGTTGGCCGCTACCGCCGCCGAGGAATCCGAGCATACGCTTTCTGAGTGGAGCCTCGGGGAAACGCTCTTCGGCGAGAAGGTCTCGGAGAGCGACATGAAAGGAAAGGTCGTTGTAATTGAACACTGGGGAGTAAAATGCCCGCCATGTCTCGCCCTGTTGCCCCATTTGGCCAAGATGGACAAACGCTACCGGGAAGATGGCTTGCTGATCATCGGCGCGGAAAGTCAGAATCACTCGAAGAAGGACATCGAACCGTTGATCAAAAAAAACGATATTGAATATACCATCACATCCGGAGCTAGAGGGCCGATCAGTTTCAGTGGTATCCCTCGGGCATTCGTGTTCGACGTCAAGGGTCAGCTGATTTTCAACGGCAACCCACAAGAAAGCGACTTCGAAAGTTCGATCAAGAAGGCACTCAAAGAAGTCGAAGCAGCAGGAGATGAATCATCCGCCTCCTCCGGAAATCTTTTTGAGACAAAGACGTGGACCAATTCCGAAGGGAAGGAAATTGAAGCCGCAGTGAGCGAGGCTACCGCTACCGAGGTGACCTTCGTGATGTTTGCTGGAAAAGTCGTGAAATATCCCCTCGAAAAACTTTCCGAGGAATCTCGCAAGGAAATCGAAGCCGCTCTCGCTACGAAGGCAGAAGATTGAGGCACTGAACTTATAATGCTTTGAAGATCATCCAGATCGACATGGTCATCATCATCAGGTTTTCGGTGAGCGAAATGAAGCCAAGCGGGACTTCGCTGCCACCGCCGACGCAGGCACAGCTGAGGTCGCGTTTCTCGATATAGACGGCTTTGAAAACGGAGATCGCGCCGATGGTGCTGACGATAAGCGCGGCGGGTGCGGCGATCCAGGTGAGGATGCCGGCGATCATGAGGACACCGGCTCCTGCCTCGATGAAAGGATAGACGTATGAATAAGGGACGTAGCGCCGAGCGATCATATCATATTGGATGAAGCCGGTGGCGAAGGACAGCAGATCCTGGAGTTTCAGGATGCCGAGCACACACATGCTGAAGGCGATGAAAAGTTCGAGAATCCGGATGATATCGATCTCTCCTAGCATGGCCAAACTTGCGGTGACTGCCATTGGGAAAGTCACCGCAAAGACGGCGAGCACCGGCTGGTAGGTTTTGCCTTCCTTTGGGTCCGGACCGAGTCCGAGGTGCTCACGGAGTTGGTCGTAGCCGCCGATGCGTTCGCCATCGATGAAGATTTGCGGAGTCTCGCTATAGCCGTGCTCTTCTTTGTAGGCTTTGGCAGCGTCACTTGTCTCAAAATGATGATCCTCAATCTCGTAGCCGTTTCGCTTCAGCAGGTCATAGGCTTTGAGTCCCCACGGGCAGAGGTGATCCGGGGTGACCAATCGGTAGATGACGGCGTTTTTTTTGGACATAACGAAAGAGAGACAGGTTAGTTTTCCAGGCGGTAGATCATCTTCTTCATTTCAGCGATTTCGCGCTTCTGAGCTTCGATGATTTCTTTGGCGAGCTGCTTGGCTTCGGGATCCTCGAAGGTGGCGTTTTCGCTGACCAATATCGCGGAGGAGTGGTGAGGGATCATCGCTTTCATCCATGCAACATCCTTAATCGGTGTCTGGGTCCTGAGGAGACCGAGGACGATGGCGAAGACCGCGATGGAGCCGATCACAATGGTGAGGTTCAGGGCGGTGTTTTTGTACATGCCCCACATGAAGCCGAGCATGACGACGGCCATCGGAGCGATCATCAGAAGGGTCATATAGGTGCGGGTGTAGCTGAGCATCACATGATCCCACGCGGCGGCATTGAGGAACATCACGGCATACATGATGACAAACGAGACGGCCATCATCAGAGCGAATTTGAGGTAGGATCCTTTCATGATATTTAGGGGTTATTTTTTGTAGGTTTTTACGATGTTGCCGCAGGTTTTCATGTCGTCCCGGTAGGGGTTGTTGATCTCTTTCACATCAGAGAACCAGGTCCCACCTTTGCCTCCGAAGGCCATGGGGCATTTCTGCTTGTAGAAAGACCCTTGGGAAAGGTTTCCCGTGAAAAGCTCCTCGAGCTCTGTGGTTAATTCTTGGAAATGGATGCGTTGCTCGCCGATATCATCGCTCTCCGCGATTTTCGTGGCGGTTGTCTTCAGCTCCGCCCGCTCATCGGAAAAACTTTCGGCGAGATTGCCAGCGGCTTCCTTGGCAGCATCAGTATCCGCGTTCGCAAGGGTCATACGGAGATGCAGATAATTGTGGAAGACCTTTCCGGTCATCCCGTCCTTGAATCCGATATCGGCACGATCCGGGAGTTTCTTTGTCATCTGCTCGACTTCTTCGCCGGAATCTACGCTGACCTCATCTTTCTGGATTTCTTTCGGATCCGTTTCCTTACGACGCGCGGCCGGAACTTTCGCATCGTCGCCTTCATCGCTTTTGCTGATGCGCCACACCACGCCGGTTTCGGGTTTTGCCGTGATTCCTTCATCATCGACGAACATCACTCCGAAATCGACCACATACAGCTCACTGCCATCCGGAGAAAACTGAACATCGAGCAAGCGGCGTGGCCCGGCGGATGCGGCGTTGCCATCATCCGACTTTTCCTCTGAGGACTCTCCGGCTTCCTTATCGGAATGACCGTGGCTTTTCTGGGCGAGAAAGTCGGTGGCTTCAAAAGAACCAGGATCCACCATAATCACTCGATGCCCGCCGTGCTTATCCACAGTGCCGGTCATCGGAGCCATGTGGCCGAAGAAGGCGATGAACATTTTTCCTTTCTCGGCGAAGGCGCCGCCGTCGCTGATGGTCATCTTGGCGATGGCTGAATGCTCGGGGTAGGTGGCGACGGTTTTTTTCACCTCGGGATGCTCCGCCATAAGAAACTTCGCCTGTGGCTTTCCCTCGGGCTTGAACTGAGCATCCGTTACGGGAATACCCGAAGCGAAGTCTGGCCATCCATACCAGCCCCCTTCTTCGATTTTGTACAAATCTTCTTTGTCGTTTGCGATGGGGCGGCTGCCGCGGACGTCGAAACCATTTTCGGTGGCAAAGAGCGTGCCGTCCGGGGCAAATGAGAGGCCGTAGGGGTTGCGGAGACCCCACGCAAACACCTCGAGATCTGTGCCGTCAGGGTTTAGGCGGAGTATCGTGCCGCTGGCCTTGGTTTCCCCTGCAATGTTTTTTTCAATGTCACCGCTGCCGAACGATTGAAACGGTGCTGTCACCGCGCTCTCGGAGCCATCAGCTGCGAGCGGGTTGTCTGTCGTGAAAGTTTCCCCGGTCAGCTTGATGTCTCTGGCGGGGACGTCATGGAGACCGGGATGATCCTTGAGCCATCCCATCTTCGCGTTGTCCGTGCCTACCACGCCGGAATTGGTGACGACCCCTTGGCCGAAATAAAGTTTTCCATCCGGCCCGGCGACGATCTGATTGTTGTGGTGGTCACCGTTGCTGGGCAGACCGGTGACGAGATCTTTGATCCCATCACCTTCCCGAACGGAGATTTTCCCCCTGTGGGAGATGAATAGTTTCCCTTCGTGCCAAAGCAGATCATTGATCGGGCCAATGAGTCCTTCGGTGATCTCGCCCTTACGCTCGCCGGATTTGTCGTAACGGATGATGCGCGGGGTAGCGTCCCCATCGCCGTAGGTGTAGCCAGATTCCGCGACATAGATGTCTCCCTCAGCGTCGAACTCGATGCTGGTAGGAAAGGTTAGATCCGAAAGGAACACTTCAACTGCGTAACCTTCCAAAACCTTCGCCGCTTGGGCCTTGGGCGCCGGTATGTCTTTATCTTTACCCCCGCTGTCATGTTCTCCTGCTGCGTCGCACGTGGAAGAGGTGGCTAATATGGCTGCAAGGAGTGAGGAGGAGTATCCGAGAGGTATCGTTGTTTTCATAGCTTCATAGGATTGGGCTAGAGAAATTGCCGCTGGAGCGGTTCGGATAGATTCATTTCGCTTGATCTATGCCAGACGGCGAGAGGCTCGCAGATCCCTCAACTATGGTGCATAAACGAGATGTGGTTTACCGTTCTTAACGAATTTTTTGGTGCATATGGCAATGCGCGTCCTTGCAGTCTCCGGATTTTGCAATCTCAGTTTTTGCTTTCGGAAGGCGGAATCACATCGCTCTATTCTCTCCCGCTTTCCTTGATGACCGCCTTGAGCAGAGTCCTCTGGCGGTGGAGACGATCCGATACGTCTGCCGGGAATCCTCCATCGACGATGGGAATGCGTTCCCTCCGCAATGCTTCCGGATCGATCCCTTCGGGTTCAGTGGCATTCTCGTAGCGTCCGGTGGTTTCCAACATTTCGAGAAACCCTTCGACAGCATGGGTGATGGCCCCCCAATTGTGGCGGACAGGCGCGCATGCTCCCTCACCCAATGTTCATGACGGCTAGAGCCCCGGGAAGTGCCGCGACATTCACGGTGAATGCGCTTCTGTGATCGTCGCGCTGGAAATAATCCCCAGGAAAAACCTAGCGGAACTCGCTCAGGATTATCTCTCCCAGAATGGTTTAACGACGATGCTGCCGATGGTCGTTCCCATGCGATCCGCCTCTGTGATCATCATGACCACGCGGTGGAGAATGGTGGCGATTGTTGTTGTGATGATCGCGGTATCTATCGTGATTATTGTGATGGTAATTTTGATGATACCTCGGGTAATAGGTTCGTCCCGAATATGACCTGTATCCATGGTGCCCCGAGCTGTAGTAAGGGTCGTAGGCACAGCTTGCCAGAGCAGTCGCACCAAAACACAGGAGCATGATTTTCAATCTTCCAAGTGCTGACTTTCTTGTCGGATTTGACGGTGTTGATAGTGGGTTTATTGGGTTCATGATTTGGTGGGTTAATGGGCTTGGGGGGGATGACCCCGTCTATCAAACTCACTCCAGTCCAGCGTTCCGTCAAATGAGGATTTGTCAGTCCGACAGGACTCCATCTGACGGAAGGGCCTGAAGCCGGGCATGATTCAGAATCGGAAGGTGAATCCCGCGCCAACCCCGTATGTCGAATCCCAGAGCGCGGTGGCGGAGATGTATTGGGTGAGCGTGTAGGACAGGCCTGCCTGATACGACCAGTCTTCTAGGGTATCATATTCCACTTCGCCGAAGATACCGAGGCGTGGGGTCAGCATGAGTTCACGGTCGATCATGAAACGGGCTTCGCCTTCATCGTCGATCCATGCTTGGGACATAAAATTTCCCGGAAGCAAATAGCGGATACCAGCGATGAGCCGCTCATCCTCGCGGGTGGAGTTCATCCCTTCCGCATATACTCCGGCGAAGACGGTGGTAAAACGGTTGAAGTAGCGTCCATAGGTGAGGTCGCCTTCCCATGCGGTGCCATCGGTGCCGTCCCAGCCGGCCTCCCATTTCAGGGCGATGATGTTGAGCGGATCGGAGAAAGTGATCATCCCCTGGGTCTCATTGCTGAGGACATCGGCGTAGCCATAGAAAAACCACGGGTTGTTTTCCGCATAGATTTCGTCGCGCACTGCTGCCGTCTCGGGAGCCGGGGTGAAGCTTTCGTATTCCACCACGCGCGCCATGCCGCTCATCATGTGGTAGAGCAGGTGGCAGTGGAAAAACCAGTCGCCCGGCTCGTCGGCCATGAACTCGATCACCGTGGTGGTCATCGGTGCGACGTCTACCGTGTGCTTGAGCGGCGAGCGGTCGCCCTGGCCGTTGATGACGCGGAAAAAGTGACCGTGAAGGTGCATCGGGTGGTGCATCATGGTGCGGTTGATCATGATGAAACGAATCACTTCGCCCTCACGGATGAGGATGTCGTCCTCGGGTTTGATCGGTTTGTTGTTGATCGTCCAGACGTAGCGGTTCATGTCGCCATCGAGGGTGAGGCGGAAGTCGCGGTGCGGCGCGTTTTTCGGGAACGAGGTGTTTTTCACCGCGCGCAGTTTCTCATAAGGAGGAAACGGGCGCTGCTTCGACATCATGGAATCGGTGGCGAGCATGGGTGAGTGGGCGGCATCCTCGCGAAGAAGGAAATCATACCACGTCGGCGGGTTGTGCTTCACGCCCATGTCCTTCTCCATGTCCGGCATCGAAGGCATGTCTTTCTTGGTCATCTTCGAGTGATCCACCGCGGGCTTCTCCATTTCCGCGTGATCCATGGCGGACATATCCATTCCGGAGTGATCCATGCCCTCCATTGCCATGGGCATTTTCATGTGATCCATCCCGCCGTGCGCCATTCCACCCATGTCCATATCCATGTTCATGCCAGGCTTGTCGAATTTCCCAGCATTCACATCGCGGTCCGGCATGCCCATGGTGCCCGCTGGTGTGAGGGCGAAGGCGTTCTTCCAGTTGAAGCCCATCATCGTGTCGTAGACGAAAGGCTTGGGCAGGTCGGCGACCGACTTCCGTTCCCCGGAGCCGATCCAAAGCGAGCTGTGGCCGGAGCCGTCATGGGCGGTGGCGCGGAATTCGTAGGCTCCGTTTGCGGGAACTTTTACGAGCACATCGTAGGTCTCGGCGACACCCATGAGGATGGGTTTCATCATTTTCAGAGGCTCTACCGCTTGGCCATCTGCGGAGACGATGGTCATCGGTCCGCCCGCATAGCTGAGGTGGAAAAAGGTGCTGGCCGAACCATCGATCACGCGGAGGCGGATGGTTTCACCGGGTTTTGCAGAAAGGTGTTCTTCGGGTTTCCCGTTCACGAGAAAGGAATCATAGGCGACATCCGCCAGATCCATCGCTGGCATGCGCATCGCCTCGCGTTCGAAAAACTCACGCAGTTTACCAGTTTTTGCTGCGCCGAGCACACTCTGCGCGGTTTTCTTTTCCACCCCGAAGTATTCCGAGCCGCGGCGGAGGTTGCGGAGGATTTCCTTGGGGTTTTTATCGGTCCAGTCAGAGAGCATGACGACGTGATCCCTGTCCGCTCCACGGTTCCTTTCCTTCGGAAGAATCACGATGGAGCCATAGACGCCACGTTGTTCCTGAAGGCCGGAATGCGAATGATACCAGTAAGTGCCGGTCTGGCGGATGGGGAAACGGTAAGTGAAGGTCGTGCCGGGTTCGATGGGTGGGTAGGTGACGAAGGGGACACCATCCATGTCGTTGGGAAGCAACAGTCCGTGCCAGTGAATCGAGGTCGGCATGTCCATGGAATTGGTGACATGCATCACGGCGGTGTCGCCTTCGGTGAAGCGCAGGGTCGGACCCGGGATGCCGCCGTTGATAGTCATGCCCATCACAGGCTTGCCGGTGATGTTCACTTCCTGCTCGGCGATGGTGAGGTGGTATTCGACAGTTTTCGCCGAGGCGAAGGTGCTGAGGATGGCTAAGAGAATGAGTGGTTTTTTCATGGCTTGTTGAGGTTGGTTCAGAGGGTTTTGCGGAGGCGCAGGGCGTTGAGGATGACGGAGAGGGAGCTGAAGCTCATGGCCGCACCGGCGATCATTGGGCTGAGGAGGGTGCCGGTGATGGGGTAGAGGACTCCGGCGGCGATGGGGATGCCGAGGGCGTTGTAGGCGAAGGCGAAGAACAGGTTCTGGCGAATGTTTTTCATCACATCCCGGCTCAGGCCTATGGCTTTGGAAATGCCGTCGAGGTTGCCTTTCACCAAGGTGATAGCGGCGCTTTCGATGGCGACATCGGTGCCGGTGCCCATCGCGATGCCGACTTGTGCTTCGGCGAGGGCGGGCGCGTCGTTGATGCCGTCGCCCGCCATGGCGACGATGGCTCCGGCGGCTTTGAGTGCCTTCACCAAGGCGATTTTGTCGGCGGGGCTGAGTCCGGCGTGGACTTCATCGATTCCCAGTGCTTTGCCAACGGCTTCGGAGGTATGGATGTTGTCGCCGGTGGCCATGATGACGCGGATCCCCTGGCGGTGGAGCTCCGCGATCGCGGCGGCGCTGGATTCTTTGATCGGATCGGAGATGCCGAGGAGGGCTTCCGCACGATCGTTGCGTGAGATCCAGACAATGGTTTTTGCCTCTGCCTGGAGTCGTTTTGCTTCCTTGAGAAGTTCTTTAGGGAAGGTGACTCCGGAGTCTTCGAGAAAACCTTTTTTTCCGACACGGATGATGTGGTCGGAGATTTTTCCGCTGACGCCGCCGCCGGTGGTGGATTGGAAATCGGTGCTTTCTGGGAGGGTCAGCGATTCGCTTTTTGCCGCGTCGACGATGGCGCGGGCGAGCGGATGTTCGGAGCTCGCCTCGAGTGCGGCGGCTGCGGCGAGCAGCTTGTCGATTTCATCCGCATCGATGGCGAGCAAGTCGGTGACTTCGGGTTTGCCGGCAGTGAGGGTGCCGGTTTTATCGGTGATGAGGGTGTCGACTTTTTCAGCGGTCTCGATGGCCTCAGCGTTTTTGATGAGGATGCCTTTCTCCGCTGCTTGGCCGACTCCGACCATGATGGACATGGGGGTGGCGAGGCCGAGCGCACACGGGCAGGCGATGATGAGCACGGCGACGGCATTGACGAGGGCGTAGGCCATCGCGGGATCGGGACCCCAGATGGCCCAGACGATGAAGGTGATAATCGCGCACACGAGAACGGCGGGGACGAAGTAGGACGCGATGGTATCGGCCATTTTCTGGATCGGCGCACGGCTGCGCTGGGCTTCCGAAACCATGTGCACGATCTGCGAAAGCAAGGTCTCGCCGCCGACGCGTTCCGCCCGCATCACGAAGGAACCGGTCTGATTCACAGTCGCGCCGATGACATCATCGTCCGTTTTTTTAGAAACGGGAACCGGCTCGCCGGTGATCATGGATTCATCGATGTTGCTGCTGCCCTCGGTGATATTTCCGTCGATGGGGATTTTCTCGCCGGGGCGGACACGGAGCAGGTCGCCTTTCTTGATCTGGTCGATCGGCACCTCTTCTTCCTTGCCATCGGTGATGCGGTGGGCGGTTTTTGCGGCGAGGCCGAGAAGGGATTGGATCGCCGCGCCGGTGCGGCTACGGGCGCGGGCTTCGAGAAGCTGGCCAAGCAGAACAAGCACGGTGATGACCGCTGCCGCCTCGAAGTAGAGTCCGACCTCGCCATGCATACGGAAGGAAGCGGGGAAGATTCCCGGGGCAATAACGGCCACCGTGCTGAACAACCATGCCGCGCCGACACCAATCATGATGAGGGTGAACATGTTCGGGCTGCGTGCGATGACAGAGCGCCAGCCTTTTACGAAGAAGATGCCACCCGCCCAGAAAACGACAGGAGTGGCGAGCGCGAGTTCGATCCATTTCGAGACGGATTTCGGGATCAGGGAATGGAGGTCGAGCCCGGGGATCATGCCGCCCATGGCGAGGAAAAAGACGGGGACCGTGAGGATGAGGGCGACCCAGAATTTCCGCGAGAGCGAGCGGATTTCCTGCTGCGCGTGTTCGTCGCCACTGACGGGAGTCATAGGCTCAAGGGGCATGCCGCATTTCGGGCAGTCGCCCGGAGCTTCCTCCACGATTTCCGGATGCATCGGGCAGGTGTAGAGGATCTGGTCGGGGATGGAGGGCACTTGCTCAAGAGCCATGCCGCACTTCGGGCAGTCGCCGGGCTTGTCGGAAATGACTTCCGGATCCATCGGGCAAGTCCACTGGCCGGGGCGGGCTTTGGTCTCGCTGGTATCGATCTTGTGGTCGTGGTGGTTTCCGCCATGACAGCAGCTTTTTTTATCCGGATTCATGGGCGTGTTTGGTTGGGGTTGCAGGTGCAATCGAGGCAGCCATGGGTGGCGCAGATCCGGCAGGTTTGCTCGAGACGCTCGCGTAGCTGGCGGCGGCCGCGGTGCAGGCGGACGTTCAGGTTTCCCCGGGAAATTCCCAATGAGTCGGCGACGTCCTCCAGAGGCTCGCCGTCCAATTCCACGCGCTGCAGCACCTCGCCGTATTCCGGTTTCAGCGCCGGGATCAGAGAATTGAGACAACGGCAGACGGTATCCTCCAGTTCCGGTGGAAGGTCGTGCCCGAATTCATAGGCAAACTCACGCATGGCCCGTTGTCGGCTGGCTTCGCGCCGATGGAGGTCGGTCAGAACATTGCGGAGGATGCGGTAAAACCACGCCCGCAGATTTTCTTCGTGGGTGAGGGTCTCTTCGGCTTTTAGCGCTCGCAAGAGACTTTCCTGCACCGCATCGGCGGCGAGTTGGTCGTTTCCGGTGCGCCACCGGGCGAAGCCGAGGAATTCTGCGAGATTGTCTCGCAGAACGTTCTCGAGCTCGAGATTGGAGGATGTTGCCGGTGATTTCATGAGATTCGTCATTCTATCAAAGCTAACGCACGGGCGCGGATGCGATTACAGTTTTTCGCATAAAAATCCGCCACACGACTCCAGATTGCAAATTCGCTTATGTTTTTCATGAGGGTAAATGAGATGGCAGGCCGGCACACATCGAGTGCCGGCCTGCCGGAAGGATAGCAGCGTTAGTTGGCTTCTGCGTCCTTGATTTGCTTGATGTATTTTTCGGGGTCTTTGTTGAAATCTTTGAGGCAGGATTTGCAGCAGAACTTCACGGTGGTGCCTTCGTGCTCGAAGACATAGGGCTCGCCCATTTCGCCGAGAGCCTCGCCGGAGACGACGCAGGTTGTCAGAGGGTAAGAGTCATCGACTGCTGCGGCTTCCTCGGCGGGCGGGGTTGTGGATGTGGTCGCTGGCTTTTCACAGGAGGTGAAAAGCAGGGCGACGGCGGCTGCGGCGGGTAGGATGTATGTTTTTTTTTTTATATGTTTTCAATGGTTGGAGATTCTATCGGTTCGAGTCGGAGGGATTTTCTGAGAGTTCCTTTTTTGAATTCGCGTTCGCGGAGCCAGAGGAAGATGACAGGGGTGACGATGAGGATGTGGAGCAGGCTGGAGATCATGCCGCCGATGACCGGGGTTGCGAGGGGCTGCATGACTTCGGCTCCCTGGCGGTTGCTCCACATGATGGGCAGGAGGCTGGCGATGATGGTGCCGACGGTCATGACTTTCGGGCGGAGGCGGAGGCGTGCGCCATCTTTGACCGCCTGGACGAGGTCGGCGTAGGTGAAGTTTTTGCCTTTCTCCAACATGCGTTCTTTGACCATTTCCTCCAGATAAACGACCATCACAACTCCTGTCTGCACGGCGGTGCCGAAGAGGGCGATGTAACCGACCCAGACGGCTCCGTTGAAATTGTAGCCGAGGATTTTCTGGAGAATCACACCTCCGCTGAGTGCGAAGGGCACGGCGAGCATGACGTGGGCGGCCTCCAACGCGCTGTGATAAACGACAAACAGAAGGACGAAGATGACGAGAAGAACGAGGGGAAATACTAGCTTCATCGTATCCACGAATCGCTTCTGGTTTTCGAACTCACCGGTGAGTTTGTAAGTCATGCCCTCCATGTCGAAGTCGGCGAGTTTTTCCTCTACCTCCTGGACGAAGCCGCCGAGATCGCGGTCGCGGACGTTTGCCTGGACATAGGAGCGTAGCATGCCGTTTTCCGAAGCGATTTCGTTGGCACCGATTTCGCGGGTGATTTTCGCGACCATGCCGAGGGGGATGTAGGAGGCTTGCGAGTTATTTTCGCCTCCCATGGCCGGAGTCGGGGCTGCGCCACCTCCCATACCGCCCATGTTGCCTCCTCCGGCAACGGCTTGGGTGGCCTCGCTCATACCGGGCTTGGTCGCGACGAGGATGCGGCTGAGCTTTTCGATGTCATCGCGTTCGCTTTGCTGAAGGCGGATCTGGATCGGGAAACGCTCGCGGCCTTCGATCGTGGTGCTGACATTTTTCCCGCCGATGGAAATTTCCACCGCATCGAGCACATCCTTTGCGCTAAGGCCGTAGCGGGCCATGGCTTTGCGATCGACTTCGATATTCAGGTAGGGCTTGCCTTGGACACGGGAGGGGGAGACTCCGTCGGCTCCGGGGATGCTGTTGATGAGACGCTCGATCTCGAAGGCCTTGCGTTGGATCTTGTCGAGATCGTCGCCGTAAATTTTGACCCCGACCTGGGCGCGGATGCCGGTGTAGAGCATGAGGATGCGGTTTTCGATGGGTTGCAGGTAGGCGGGCACGTAGCCGGGAACTTCCTTCATCTTTTCGGTCAGCTCGGCGCGGAGTTTTTCCAGGGTCATGCCCTCGCGCCATGCGGGGTTGCGTTTTACGCGGAAGCGCCCGTCGGGGATATATTCCGGTTTGAGCATGATGGTGGTCTCGAGCATCTCGGTGGGGGCGGGGTCGGTGGCGGTCTCGAAGCGTCCCAGCTTGCCGGCGACGACTTCGATTTCCGGTAGCTCCGCCATGACTTTGTCCTGCCATGACATGACGCGCTGGATCTCGGAGAGTCCGGTTTTCGGCATCAGGACTGGCATGTAGAGGAGCCCGCCTTCGTTGAGGGGCGGCATGAATTCCTTGCCGAAGCCGGTGACGAGATTCGCGGTGTTGGGGAAGCCTGCGTCCGCGATTTTTTTCACGGTGGTGCGCGGGAGGCCGAAGGCGAGCAGCATGGAGAAGGCGAGGATTGCGAAGGCCAGGGCGACGACGGTTTTTCGGAAACGGAGCGCCCAGTTGAGGGCGGGGTCGTAGATTTTCAGGAGAAACCGCATGACGATGTTCCGGTCTTCCGAGTGGAAGGGGCCGCGCACCAGCAGGGAGCAGAGGACGGGAACCAGGGTTACGGCGAATATCGTACTTCCGATCATGGCGAAGGTCTTGGTGAAGGCCAGCGGGTGGAAGAGTTTCCCCTCCTGACCGGTCAGCGCGAAGACCGGGACGAAGGCGAGGATGATGATCGACATGGAGAAGAAGATGGGGCGGCCGACCTGTTTGCAGGCGACGAGGCAGACATCCCAGGTCTCCTTCGGGTTGAGCTTGTCGCCTTTTTTGTCCTCCGCGGCCTCGCAGTGTCGGAGGACGTTTTCCGTGACCACGATGGCCGCATCGACAAGCACGCCGATGGCGATGGCAATGCCAGTGAGGGACATGATGTTGCTGGTGATTCCGAACTGTTTCATCATCAGGAAGGAAACGAGGATGGAGATCGGCAACGGTAGGGTGACGATGAGGATGCTGCGGAAGTGCCACAGGAAAATGATGTGGGCGAGGGTGACGAGGGTGATCTCCTCGACCAGGGCGTGCTTGAGTGTGCCGATGGTGTTGTCGATGAGCTCGCTGCGATCGTAGAACGGCTTGATCGTGATGCCGGGTGGCAGGCTGGCCTGGATAGTGGCGATCTTGTCCTTCACCCGTTCGATGACCGCCTTGGCGTTTTCCCCGGTTCGCATGACGACGGTGCCGCCGACGGTCTCGTGGCCATCGATGTCCAAAGCACCACGCCTGAAATCGCCGCCGATGCGGACTTCCGCGATGTCTTTGAGGAACACCGGGGTGCCGTTCATTTCCTTTACGGTGACGAGCTCGAGATCCTCGGTGCTGGTGATCAGCCCGATGCCACGCAGGACGAATTCCGCGCCGTTTTCCTCGACGACTTTTCCGCCGACATTGAGGTTCGCGTTCTGGACGGCGGTCATCACTTCCATGGTGGTGACGCCGGACTGGCGCATCTTGGTGGAGTTCAGCTCGATCTGATATTGCTTCACGAAACCGCCGATGGAGGCGACCTCGGCGACACCTTTCACGGCGGCGAGTTGGTAACGGATGTTCCAGTCCTGGACGGAGCGGAGTTTTGCGAGATCGTAGCCGCCGTCGGGGGCTTTCTCGGGATCGACGTCGAGGTAGTATTGATAGACCCAGCCGAGGCCGGTGGCATCGGGGCCGAGCTGCGGGGTGACGCCCTCGGGCATCTGGTTCTGGAGGAAATTCAGACGCTCCAGCACGCGGGTGCGGGCGAAGTAGTTGTCCACTCCCTCTTCAAAGATGATCGTGCTGAGTGAAAACCCGAACATGGAGGTGGCGCGGACTTCCTTCACTCCGGTGACTCCCTGCAGGCCGGTGGTGAGGGGATAGGTGACCTGGTCTTCCACTTCCTGAGGGCTGCGCCCCGGCCAATCGGCGATGACAAGCACCTGATTTTCCGTGAGATCGGGGATTGCATCGACGGGTGTTTGGTAAACCGCACGGATGCCGAGCGCGACGATGAGCAGGGTGGCGCAGAGGACGAGGAACCTATTTTTCAGGCTCCATTCGATGATTTTTTCGATCATGGTTGGATCTCCTTTCCGCAGCTGAGCATTTCCGAACCGAAGTAGGGGTTGGCGATTTCGCGGTCACCGGTCTGGATCCAGCGGCCTTTTTTCTCCGCGTCGGGGACGGCCTGGTCGACCATGGGGCATTCGAAAATGCGGGCTTCGGGGACTTTGATTTCCTGGAGGACGGATACGGCTGCCATGGAAAACTCCAGATAGGCGGCGCGGGCTGTGGCGAGGTCGTCGAATCCGTGGAAGTGGCGTGAGCCATCTAGCGCGTCGAGTTGTTCCTTGGGAATGGAAGTGGAGGCGAGCGCTTCGATGAGTGATCCGGTTTTCATCATGGCTGGCTCGGAGGCTTTGTCGAAGGCAGCGAGATCATCGGCGGCTAGGGCTGCGGACATGCTGTTTGCAGTTTCCAAAAATGCTTGGATGGCTGCCGTCTGGGCTTCGGTGAGTTCGATGCCGGTTGGCGTTTTTTCGGGAGCCGGTGCGGAGTAGGAACGGTTCATTTCCGCCTGACCGTCGATGAGGAGTGTGCCGTTGGTGACGACCTGCTCGCCTGCGGTCACGCCGGAGAGGACTTCGATGTAGTCGTTGCCACGGCGTCCGAGTTTCACGGGAGCCTGTCGGTAGGCTCCTCCTCCTTCATCGACATAGACGACGGCCTGCGGGCTGGTCTGGATGACGGCGGAGCGAGGCACGGTGAGGACGGGAGGGCTGTCGAGTTTGAGCAGGCCTTCCGCATAGACCTTGTGGAAAAGTTCGCGGCGGCCGTCGATTTCCGGATTTGGAAGATCGACACGGATTTCGGTGGTGCGGGTGGTTTCGTTGAAATTCGGGTCGATGAAACTGACGGTGCCGGGAAATATTTTTCCGGGCTGTGATGGCAGGGTGACATCGATGTTCTGGCCGACCTTGATGAAAGGGAGATCCTGTTCGTAGGCATCGAAGAGGAACCACATCGTGCTGAAGTCGCCGATTTCGAGCATGGCTTCGCCTTCTTTTACATACTGGCCTTCATAGACGTTGCGCGTGACGACGGTGCCGGTGAGGGGCGCGAGAATCATGGAGTGGAGCGCGTCATCGGGTTTAGTCGCGACTTCCCGGATCTGTGCATCAGTGAGACCCATCTGTTTGAGGCGAAGGGCGGCGGCATTTTTGAGGTCTCCTGAGAGGCGGCGGTATTCGCGTTCTGCTTGGAGCAGGGCGGGGCTGTAAATCTTGATGAGAGGCTCGCCCTCGACGACAGGGGCGCCCATGTAGTTTGCAAAAAGCTTGTCGACGCGGGCATCGACATAGGCGCTGATGATTCGATGGGTGCTGGCGTTGTCATCGATGGTGCCTGCGACTTGGACGGTTTGGCCGAGCTCGCGGACGGCGACTTCCTCGGTGGCGACATTGAGGACGCGGATCTGGGAATCGCTGAGGGCGACGATGTCTTCGCCACCGGATTCATCGAAGCCTTTGTCGCCGGGATAGACGGGGGTGAGTTCCATGCCGCAGATCGTGCAGCGGCCGGGCTCGTCCGATTTGATCCATGGGTGCATGGCGCTCTGGTAGTAGAGCGGTTTTTTCTCCGTAGAGGCGCTGGACTCGGAATCTCCCTTGAGGAAAAACCAAGATCCAAAACCTACTAAGAGCGCAGTAATGATAATGGTTAGAAACGTTTTCATGATGTTATCGGGCGGGGACGAGGAGGTTGAGTTTTTCGATGGCGGCGAGCTGCATGGCGATCTGGCGGCGTTGTTCGAGATCGACGGAGAAGAGGAGGCGGCGGGTTTCGAGTAGATCGGTGAGGGGGGCTTTTGCGAGGATCCATGAGGCTTGGACGGATTCGTTGGCTTCGATGGCTTTCGTGCGGATTTCTCCGGCGAAGGCTTTGGCTTGGGAGGCGGCGTTGGCGGCCTCGGTGGCAGCGGCGACGACCTGGGCGGCGACTTCGCGGCGGGTGGTTTCGATGTCGGAGACGGCGGCATCCGTTTTGAATTTCGCGGCGTCGATCTTTGCCTGGTAGTTGTCGCGGTTGAACCACGGGATCGACATTTTCAGGCCGAGGGTGGTGCCGCGGTATCCGTCGTCCGAGTAGCCGCGGGTTTCTATGCCTGCGGAGAAGGAGGGGAGTCGCTCGCGGTCGGCGATGCGGACATCGGCTTCGGCGGCACCGGCCATTTCCCTAAGAGCGCGGACTTGGGGATTGGCGTAAGGGATGCGCGCTACCTCGGCGGCGGCGATCGGGACGGGGGGCGGTGTCCTGGGGAGGCTGAACGTTTCCCAGCGATGATCGATGGGTTTTCCCATGACGATGTTGAGCTGTTGGGCGATGCTTTCCCGGGTGCGCTTGGATGAGGCGAGATCTTGTTCCAGTTTCACCCGTTCGGTGGAGAGGCGGATGCTATCGATGCTGGTGGAGGCTGGATCGAGTGCCATTTGGTTAGCGTTGATTTCCATTTCCGAAAGCCACGAGAGTTCGCCTGTGGACAGGCGGACGATCTCGTCGGCGAGGGCCAGTTCGATGGCGAGCATGGCGGCTTCTGCGCCGGAACCGATGTAGGCGGCGCGGGTCTTTTCGGTTTCTACGCGGAACAGGGCTTCGGCTTTGCGGAGATTTGCATCGTAGAGCCCGGGTTTGGGGAAAGGGATTTCGAGGTTGAGCATGAGGTCGCCTTCTTCGCGGCGCATCTGGGGGCTGCGTGCGGCCATGAATCCGATACCGACGCTGGGATCATCCCACAGGCGGACGGCGCGGATTTCCTCTTGAGCCGCGTTTTCCATGTTCTTGGCGGAGCGTGCGGATGGGTGAGCGCGTGAGGCCTCGGCGCGGATGGCATCGAGGGTGGTGCTGTCCAGGGTCTTCGCTTGGACGGCAAGTGCGAGAGCTCCGGACACAAGGATGCCGGTTAGGGATGAAAGGAAAATGTTCATGATTCTGATAGTTGAAACGTCTTGGAAAAACGACCCGAAGAGCGGGCGTTTGTGCGGTTACGCGGGCACAAGGGTGCCGCGCGAAAGGCGGCGAAGAGTCGCCGCAATCCAAAGGATCAGATCAGATAGGAGCATTTCCCGGCGAGGCGGGTCTGCGTGGAGGCCACGGGCAATCGGCCGGGCGGCCATTTTGCGAGGAAGTCAGCAGCCTCGGAAAGTTTTGGGAGGGGTGTTTCAGTGGAAACGGTGAGCTGCGGGAGAAGCTGGCAACTGCCGCATTCTGCTTTGAAAAAGTCCGTGTCGGGAGTGGTTTTTTCGTGAGCGGTAGAGCAGCTGCAGGGCTTCTCTTTGTCCCTATGGGAGGAATTGGATTTCTCCGAACAGCAGGAATGGGAAGCTTGGGAGGCCTTCTGAACCTGCGCCTTGAAAGCACAGCAGCAGGCGGGGTTGGCAATCACCAACGCCATGACTACAGCTATGAACTTTTTCAGGATCACGTAGAGAGGATAACTTAGCGGCTAAATTATTCCAGAGATTTTAAGTCGGGGCGGGGATGCCCCGAAGCCTTAGGCCTCGTTCCACTCGCCGAACTTGCGGAACTTTTCGTAGCGCTCGTTGAGGAGTTGTTCGGTGGGGAGTGAGCAGAGGTGATCGAGGTGCTTGGAGATGACCTCCTTGAAAGATGCTGCCGTGGCAGGGTGATCGTGGTGGGCACCGCCGGTGGGCTCTGGGACGACGTCGTCGATGAGTTCGAGTTTGAGGAGATCCGGGGCGACGAGTTTCATGGCCTCTGCGGCTTCCGGAGCGTGCTTGCGGTGCTTCCAGAGAATGGCGGCACAGCCTTCCGGGGAAATGACCGAGTAGTAGGCGTTTTCCATCATGATGACGCGGTCTGCGACGCCGATGCCGAGGGCACCGCCGGAGCCACCTTCGCCGATGACGACGGCGATGACAGGAGTCTTGAGAAGCATCATCTCGCGGAGGTTGAAGGCGATGGCCTCGGCGATGTTGCGCTCTTCCGCACCGATGCCGGGGAAGGCGCCGGGGGTGTCGATGAGGGCGATGATGGGCATGGAGAATTTCTCCGCGAGTTTCATCAGGCGGAGGGATTTGCGGTAGCCTTCCGGGTGGGCGGAGCCGAAGTTGCGCTTGAGGTTTTCCTTAGTGTCGCGGCCTTTTTGATGGCCGAGGACCACACATTTCCGGTCACCCAGCATCGCGAAACCACCGGGCATGGAGGCGTCGTCGCCGATGTGGCGATCACCATGAAGCTCCGTGAAGTCGGAGAATGCCAGTGAGACGTAATCGAGCATGAACGGGCGCTGGGTGTGACGGGCGATCTGAACGCGCTGCCACGGGGTTAGGTTGAGATAGATGCTGGAGCGGGTTGCCGCGAGCTTGCGCTCCATGGTGGTGATTTCCTCGGAAAGGTCGAGATCCTGTGCGGAGGCCTTGGAGCGGAGTTTCTCGATTTCTTTTTCGAGCTCGGCTGCGGGTTTTTCGAATTCCAGAAGTTGCATGAGAAAGTGGCGTTAGTAGTCCGGCGGCGTGGCGTCGGATCGGGGAGATTCTAGGCTGGATAGCCTTGGGTGGGGAGCTATTTTTTGCGGATACGTATTTCGACAGGATTGCCGGAACGGGTGAGGAGGAAAAGCTCTTCGACATCGGGTTCGCGAAGGAAAATGCCGATCGGGGCGTTTTCGTTGTTTTCGTCGTAGGGGTAGATGGCGACGGAAGGACTCTTGAGCTGGATGGATTTCGTAGCAGAGCGATAGTTCCTAGCGGTGGGGGCGATGGTGCTGCCATTGATGACCGCACGGCGGGAGGATATGGTGGTCACACCTGCCTTGAGGTTGACCCCGGACATGCTGACGATGGGGTATTCGCAGATGAATTTCGCTTCGTCCCAGACGGATACGGAATTGCGTTCCGGCTCGATGAGGATGCGGTAGTTGAGTGGCATCACTTGCAGTTCGTCACCCGGTTGGAGGTTTTTGAGCTCCATCATGCCGTTGAGGTGCATCATCATGTCCAACGAGGTCTCGGTGCGCCCTACGATGGCGAAGTAGGAGTCCCCACGCTTCACGGTATAGGTGATTTTTCCTTCTGTGAAATCGCTGGAAAGGATTTCGTCGAGGTTCATTTCCCCGACGATGCGGCGGGCGATGGGCGCGGCGGGGGATGAGGGGAAGACGTTGACGATGCTCATGAGCTTGGCACGGCCTTCGGCGATTTTGCCGAGGGCGATGTCTTCATGGGCTTTCTGAAAGGCGCGGTCGCCGGGCTCAAAATCGGGCATTTCGGCGGCATCGAGGACTTTGGCGAAGTCCTCCTCCTTGGGGACGCGCAGGACGGTACCGGCTTCGGGAATGATTTTCTCGAAAATGCCGCCAAGTGGCTCGACCACGATGTGGTAGGCGAGCATGCCGGTGAATGTCACCACGCCCATGACCGCGAAGGCTGCGATGATCTTGATGATGATCCCGAATCTCATGTGTTAGTCACTGCAGAAGCAACAGAACGCGAACGGTCGCCGATTGGAAGGTGAAAATGGAAAATGCTTCCTGCCGCGGCCTATTCAGATGAGGCCTTTGCGTTTGAAATCGAAGGTGTTGATCTGGTGGGAGCGCAGAATCATCTCGAAGGAAAACTTGAGGATGGATACTTCCCAAGTGTCGTCGACGCCTTCGATTATGGCGCGGGAGGGGTTTCCGGTGCGGCGGATGTCCTCGAGGACACGTTCGCGCACGGCTTCGATCGAGTCGTGGATGAGTTCCTCGTTCACCGCACCGCGCTTGAAGCGAAAGCCATACTGGAGGAATGCGAGATCCTGTCCTTGTTGCTTGAGTTTTTCGACCATGGCGTCGAAGCGGGCGCGGGCGCTTTCGTCGAAACCTTCCAGCTCGATATCCCGGTAGGGCTCGGGGCGGAGGATGCGCGGCTTCATCGCCTCCACTTCGCCGGTGCGGATGCGGACTTTACCCACCTGATCCATCGGCTCGCTGATGAGCTGGAATTCAAAGCGCGTTTCTCCGAATGTCTGGATGCGGTGATCCGGCTCATGGAGCACGCGGGTGGTCTCCATAGCGTATTGGATGTCGTCTTGGCTGGGCACGGGTAGGTAAAAGCTGAAATTTTGAAAACTGAACGCTGAAATCAACAGACTCCGCACCAGTATCCACTGAAAGTGGGTTGAATGCAAAGGAAAGGGCGGGAACCTCTCGGTGCCCGCCCTTTCGTGAAAAGATTCGCTTTGGAGCGTATCAGCCTTTTTTGCCTTCGATGAAGGTCACGACGTCTTTGACGGCTTGAAGCTTTTCGGCTTCGTCGTCTGGAACTTCTACGTCGAACTCTTCTTCAAGAGCCATGACAAGCTCGACAGTATCGAGGGAGTCTGCGCCGAGATCCTCGACGAATTTTGCTTCGGAGGTCACTTGATCAGCGCTGACGCCGAGTTGATCCACGATGATTTCCTTTACCCGTTCTGCGATCGATTTGTCTGACATAAATTGTGTGGTTGTGAGTTGGTGTTGAAGAGCGTTAGCGCGTGGGGGCGTATGTTGGCAACCATGAAAAGGGCGGAAGGCCGGAAAATGGTGCGGAACGTTCCAAATCAGGCGATTTCTTGGGGATCTGTGGTTTTTTCTTCGTCGCTGATCGTGGTGTATTCGATGAGCTCTCCAGAGAAGTTTTCGCGGATTTTACGCATCAGGCGTTCGGCGGGCTCGTCGTTTTCCTTTTTGAAGCCGCCATAGGTGAGACCGTCGATGCGTGCGCGGCCGTTTCCGGAGGGTCCGGAGTATTCGATGAAAGCGATTCCTTTGGTATCCCACTTGCGCAGGTCAAGGGTGGTCATATCCGAGTAGGGGATGCGCTGGCCTTTGACGGTGGTGAATGCTTCGTCGTCCGCGCGCATGGAGCGGCGGAGGGTGCGGATGAGGAAAAACAGGGTGATGAGGAAAAGGCCGAGGCAGATCCAGAAGACGATGATTTGCTCACGGATTTTCCCTGCATCGAAGGGGTGTTCCGCAGGCTTCACGTTCATGCCGTTAGCGCCCGAATACTCCTGCCAGAGGAAGTGGGTCTGGAGCGGCTTCACTTTCTCGAAGTCGGTCAGGACTGCCGGCCAAGGCATGGGAAGCTTGGTGTCGGCAGGGATCAGCGACGCGTCGGGGAGCTTGACGGTCTGTTGCTCCGCGTAGTCTTTCCATTCTGCTGGTGTGAGTTTGCCATCCGAATTTTTCCGGGAAAATGCCTGACCGGCTTCTTCGAAAGTCGCGTGGACGTAGTATTCGAGGTTTTTCTTCCGGTATCCGGTGGTGCCATCGATGTAGAAAAGCACGGAAAACACGCCGAACATGGCGAGCATGGCGGCGGCGCGGAGGGTGAACCAGGGGGTGGTTTTGCAGACGATCTGCTCCGGAGAAGTCATGGGCTTGGGTGAGGAAACAGGGGATGTGAAGGGTTTGCAAGCGGCTTCGGAGGTGCCCTCAGGGCTCAGGGAAGCGTTCGGCGAGCCACACGTCGAGCAGATCCGGCCATCCCGCAAGTGCTCCTTTGCCATTGAGGCCGTAGCCGTGGCCGCCTTTTTCGAACATGTGGAGGGTGACCGGGACTTTGTGTTCCTTGCACGCGGCGGCGAAAGTCAGGCTGTTGCGGCAATCCACCTGATCGTCTGAGGTGGTGAGCAGGAAGGTGGGTGGGGTGGCTTTGGTGACGGCCTTTTCGGTGGAGAGTTTCTCTAGGAGTTCCGGTGAGGCGTCTTTGCCAGCGAGGTTCTTGCGTGATCCGGAGTGGCCGGTTGCGCTCATGGTGATCACCGGGTAGCAGAGGATGGCAAAATCGGGGCGTGCAGAAACTGCGTCGATTTCGTCGCTGGTTTCGGCATCGAGTGTGTCGGCAAAACGAGTGGCGCAGAGGCTGGCGAGATGGCCACCGGCGGACGAGCCCATGACGCCGATGCGATCCGGCTTGAGACCGAGTTCTACGGCGCGGTGGCGGAGGGTGCGGATGGCGCGGCGGGCATCGAGGAAAGGCACGGGGTATTGGTAGCCGAGGCCGGGGCCAACCCGGTATTTTACGACGATAGCGGTGAATCCACGCTCATTGAGCCATTTCGCGTAGGCGTGGCCTTCGTGCTCCATGGCGAGGATGCTGTAGCCACCACCGGGGAAGATGACCACGGCGGCTCCATTGGATTTTTCCGAATCCGGCAGGTGCAGCCAATACTGCGGGGTTTCGATGTATCCCTTGTGGCCGCGATCGGTGGTGATCTCGGTGCCTGCGGGAGGCCGGGCGGCTCCCGGGGCATCTCCCGGCCAGAGATTCTGCCAATCTGCCTTCACGGGTAGGATGGTGAGAAAAAGGAAGAGGAGGAGCCGGCTCATCGGGGGATTCAGCGCAAGCCGCGGAGCAGGAATTCCGCGTTGGTCTTGGTTGGCTTGAGATTGTTCATGAGCGTGACGAGGGCATCGCCAATCGGAAGGGCGGCGAGCTGCTTGCGCACTTCGATGACTTTCACAAACTCTGCCGGGTGGTAGAGGCGGTCGTCGTTGCGTGTGCCGGATTCCGGGATGTGGATGGCAGGGAAAACGCGGCGCTCAGCGAGCTCGCGGTCGAGCCGGACTTCCATGTTGCCGGTGCCCTTGAACTCCTCGAAGACCACGTCATCGAGACGGGATTCGGTTTCCACTAGGGCGGTGGCGAGGATGGTGAGGGAGCCGCCGTTCTCGATGTTGCGGGCGGTGCCGAAGAATTTCCGCGACTTCTGGAGGGCTGCGGGGGACACGCCGCCGGAGCCAATCGGGCCGCCTTGCATGGCGGAGTTGTGGCCGCGGGCGAGGCGGGTGAGGGAGTCGAGCAGGAGCACGACGTGTTTGCCTTGCTCGACCATGCGCTGGGCGCGGGCGATGACCAGATCGGCGACCTGGGCGTGGCGCTTGGGTGTTTCATCGAAGGTGGAGGAGAAAACCGGGGTGTCCACGGTCTCTTCGAAATCGGTGACCTCTTCCGGACGCTCGTCGAGCAGCAGGATGACGAGTTCGACCTCAGGGTTGTTGGCCTTGATGGATTTCGCGATCTGCTTGAGGAGGATGGTTTTGCCGCCGCGTGGTGGGGCGACGATCAGGCCGCGCTGGCCTTTGCCGAGCGGGGCGATGAGGTCGATGATGCGCACGCCGAGGTATTCCGTGCCTTCCCCTTCGAGGTGGACGCGGGAGTCCGGGAACATCGGGGTGAGTTTCTCGAATTCGGTGGGTTCTTTCCAATCTTCCGCAGGTTTGCCTTCGATTTCGAGGATCGCCTCGGTGGTGAGGTATTTGTCGCGCTGGACGGGTTTGCGCACCTTGACCTTGAGGAGTTGGCCGTTGCGGAGATTCGCATCGTTGAGGACTGGGCCACCGATGTGGATGTCGTCTTGGGATTGGCGGAAGGAACGCTCGGGATCGCGGATCATCGCGAAGTGTTCTTTGCCGAATTCGATGACCCCCACGCAGGTGACATCGGTGCCGTTGGCGACGTAGAAGCAGATGATTTCGTAGACCAGCTGTGCCTTGGTGATGCCGCCCTGGATGCGGGCGGGGAGTTCGGCGGCGATCTGTTGCAGCTCGGAAAGCGGCTTGAGGCGGAATGCGTTGAGATCGATGTGCTCCGGGACGGGAAACGGCTCCGGCTCCTCCTTGGGTGGGCGGGCGGATTCCTCCTTGGGCGGGCGGGCGGATTCCTCCTGAGCGGCTTCGGCGACGGCGGTGGTGGCCGGGGTTTCGTCCGTGGTTTCCGGAGTTTCGGTATCTTGTTTGTCTGGCATGGAGAGTGGTGGGAAAATTTCGCAGAAGCGGCGTATCTGCGCTTCGAGCGTTGCGGGGTAGCCTTCGTTCCAGAAGACGATGTCGGCGAGTTTCGCCTTCTCTTCGAGGGGTAGCTGGGCGTCGAGGACGGAGGCGATGAGTTCTTCGTCCCAGCCGTTGCGTTCCCTGAGTCTAGCGATCTGGGTGGCGCGTGTGGTGGAGACGGTGATGGACCGGTCGTGCCCGAAATCGAAGCCGTTTTCGAAAAGCAGCGGGACATCTGCAAGGAAGCACCGCGCCCCTTCTTTAGTCGATTTTTCCTTCAGGGCAAGACATTCCTCCCGCACCTTGGGGTGGAGCACGCCTTCGAGTTGCTTGCGCTTTTCAGGGTTTTCGAAGACCTCGGCACGGAGTTTTTCGCGGATGATCGCCCCGGTTTCAGGATCGGCGATGTGCTCGCCGAAGAGGGCTTTGAGTTCGGAGACGACCTCGGCATTCCCCAAAAGACCTTTCACCGAAGCATCGCAATCGAAGATCACGATATCCGGGACGAATTGTTGGAAGAGGCGGACGGCGGTGGATTTTCCCGTGGCGATACCGCCGGTGAGTGCCAAAACGAGCATGTGTGGGAACCTAAACTTTAAACCCTGAACTTTAAAACCTAAATGATGTTCCCCGGTTACGAGGCGAAGGTCGCCAGCACCGATGGCACCGGATCGGACAGATCCATTTATGAAGACCCGACGAGGATGGAGTATCCGGCGGGGGCGGAACCGGTTCCGATGAGGTGGCGTGGGAGCTCCAGCGTAGAGAACCCGCAGACTTTGGAGGCACCCCGTGATTGGAGCATAGGGGCGGCGTAAGTTGATGGGAACTTCCAGAAAGAAGCCAAGAATTGTGAAAAGCTGGATGAACTCAAAAAAATGTTACGATGCGACTCCTGCCCCGAAACCGGAATTGGATGAGAGTTTGGTAAAGTGTTTCCCGAAATTTCGACAAGATGAAAGAACTGACCCGAATGGCACGGGATTAAGCAGATTTCCGATATATTGAGCGGTGAAAAACCTCCGCCTATTCGTGACGCGGCGCGTTTAGAAGCGGATGGTTTTTTGGTCTTCATTTCACTGCTCCAGAGCATTTCTCAAAAGTCCGTTCGTAAATTTCTGGAATTTCTCTGTACTTTTCGAAGACGTTTCAGAGGCTCGTCCATCGGCAGATCACGTCAGCTTCCAGACTTTGAAAACTGGTCCGTTCAGGAGCTGCGGGTTGCCATTGACTGCTGCCCGGATAGGAAGGCGCAAAAGCGCATGAACGCCATGCTTCTTTTGTTTTGTGGCGGAAGTTTCGATCTGGCACAAGCACAGGCAGGTGTTTCGGAACGGTGTTTGCAGATGTGGACCTCAAGTTTCAACCGGCAGGGCATCAATGGGATCACCTACCGTCCCAGGTCAGGCCGTCCCCGCCTGATGAGTGGCAACGAGGTTGAGCGCATCATACTGCCCGTCGTCGACAACCCTTGCGAAGCGGGGCAACGCCACTGGACTGCCGTGAAGCTCTGCGGCTGGTTGCGCGAGATTAAGGAAATCGCCATCAGCTATCCTACTGTCGTTCGCTATCTGCACGAAAAAAACTACGCCCGGCGCATCCCCCGTCCGGTTCCCGAACCGCCGGATCGCGAGGCTTGACAGGAGCGAAAGGGAAGAATTTTCCTTCGAGCTTCTCGACTTACTCGACGATCCTTCCGATAAGGTGTTTTTCGGTGACGAGGCAGGTTTCGAAGGTGACCCGCGCCCCAGGCAACGGTGGGTGAAACGCGGTTTACGCCCGACACAAGGCTACTCCGGTGGCCAGGGACGTCCCCGAAGAAGGGCAAAGCGTGTGGCTGGTGCTTGATAACGCGAGTTGGCACAAATCCAAATCGCCCAACTGGCACCGAATCAAGGTGAAGTTCCTACCTGCCTACAGTCCGGATTTCTATCCGATCGAAAGACCTTGGCAGTATCTCGAAGGGCAGCAGCATGCAGGCTACATGACTAATAAAGGTGACGAGCTGGCGGACAAACTGGAATCCTCCATCCTGGAGCTTCTCCACCAGCAGGATTTGCTGAAATCAGTATGCAGCACTCACAGCCCGTAAACGAACGGGCTTTTGAAAAATGTTCTAGGTATGAGAAAAATGAGTTTGGTGGGAAAGACTATAAGTTTACTCTCATTGAGTAAGCTGGTTCGAATCCAATCCTGCCCATCATCTTTATTTTTGAAGGATTTAAGGAGAGCCGTTCTCTGGCCGGAACCCCACCATGACCCGTCCAAACAGGACGGGTTGGGCTGAGGGGTCGAATTGGGCTGAAATTTTCACCCGTTCCCAAGTATCATCAATCGACTCTATTTTCTCGATGCCTGAAATCGGCTCGAATGTTCCATTTTGGAGGTTCTCGGAGCATTGCGGTTGGTAGATCAATCCACTGGCTTTCCTTCTGATGTAAATCAATTGCCAAGATGGAGTGTCATCCACCTCGGTCAATTGAAAAACCGGGAGTCCCGAGTTGCCCATTGCTTCCAAAAGATGGATATCTGGACCGGTGAGATCGAGGTTGAATGCGTATTTCAGAAGGTTTGAAATACCGTCACTATATGGAGAGGCATCCGCCAGTGCGTCATTCCCAATCAGGCCATTTGCAGCCATTGCGTTGCTGAAAAGGTTCTGGGGGGTCAATCCATCGCCGGCGACCGTGACGGTGAAGGTTGGTTCGTCGGGGTCATTACTGCCTATGGTATAAGTCTCGGAAAGCACTTCCGAGGAATTCGGGGTAAAAGTGACGCTGAAATTAGTCATCTCTCCGGGGGCAAGCGAAACCACCAATTCCGTCACATCGAGGTCAAAATCATCGGAGGGTTGCGTGCCGGGAATTACGCCGCTGATGGCAAGTGGCGCGGTGCCGGTATTGGAGATCCGGATATCCATGGGATCGCCTTGCTCGCCAATCAAAACGGGCAATGCGGTAATTTCGCCAATTCCATTTGTCAACAGAGCGCCAATTTCGTTGCGGACTTCGAGATTGGGTATGAGGCCGAGTGCCGCGAGTCCTTCGGCATTCCCTTGCGAAACCCAGAGGTTGTTGTTCGCTCCACCGGCAAGCAGAACGCTGCCGTCCCAGTGCAAGGCTTGGAAAAACGTCAGGCTGCCATTGTTAATGCTCCAGTTCAAACCACCATCATCGGAAATACCAACCATGGAAGTTCCCACCACCACTGCCCGGGTGCCAATGATCTCAATGGCTTGCGGGGGAATATTTAGATCCTGCTCTCGGATCGCCCAAGATATCCCGTCATCTGAACTTAGGATGATTCCACCACCTGATGAGGACTGGGAAGTACCACCGACCGCCAAGTACCGCGTTCCAGTCCAAACCAAATCGAATAGGCGTTTGTCGGTTCCCGAAATCCTTGGAGTCCAGGTTTCACCATCCAGAGAAGTCAGAATGACACCCGAATCCCCTGAGGCGAGGAACTGTCCGTTTCCGTATGTGACAGCCAGCAAGTCCGTGGTAACACCCGTCGGATAGCTGGTCCAATTGATCCCGGCATCGGTGGATACGAAAACGTTGCCAGCCTCGCCGCCGGCCACCAGTCGACCGCCGCCGGCCGCGACACCTTGAAGATCCGTGTTGCCACCGGGAAAGCTTGCAAGAGTCCATTCAGCTCCGGTCTCCGAGGTCAGAATCAGTCCGCTGTCTCCAACGATGATGAAGCCGTCGGGCGTCGGTTGGACGTCATTCAAATCGTTATATAGCAATGGCGCCGAACTGATGGTCCAATTGAAACCACCATCTTCCGAAACCATAATCTGTCTGATGTCTCCAACAGCGACGCGTATTCCCGATTTGCTTGCGAATGAGTTCATATTGCGAATCGTCTTCACGTTGAGTCCGATCCATGACTTCCCAGCATCGATGGAGCTATAGACTTCCTTCAGGGTGGTATTGGCGAGAATGAGTTTGCTTCCGTCGTGAACCAAGCTGCAGTCGTTTTGTGTGATGTAGTGTGATCCCTGTACCCAGGTCAAACCGCTATCGGTCGATGACATCAGACCACTCCATGATAGAGCGAACCAAGAGCTTCCATCGAAGACCAGTTTATCGATACTACCGAAAGTCGAAGCGTCCACAGTGGCTGGTTGCCATGTGCTGCCGTTGTCAATGGAACGCAGGATCGTCGCATTTTCGCCTGAGGCGATCTGAACCCCGTTTCCGGTTTTTATTTCGAGTAACCTTTGACTCGAGTCAGTGGTGACCTTGGACCACGTGCGGCCATCGTCGTCGGATATCATACATTCCCCGGCCGACCCAACGGCAACAAGTCGCGATCCCGTCCAAGTGACACTGAAGAGGAAACCTCCCACGGGTAAGGTTGCCGGAGACCAGGTTTCGCCATTGTCAGTTGAAAAATAAGCGATGGGAGCGGTCGCCGAAGAAGTCGCTCCGACGATCACGAGCGAACTGCCGGTGTCAGCCAGGCCTAAGAAGAAAGAGTTCGTTACCACGCTCTTGGATTGCCATGTCTGTCCATTGTCATCGGAAACCCGGACTGTTCCGGCATCACCGACCGTGATCAACCGATTCCCGGTCCTCATGACATCCCGGAGAGTTACGCTTGTCTGACTATCCCTTTCGCTCCAGGTCCGTCCCCCATCCGAGGAGGTGTTGATGGCTCCTTCTCTTCCCACGCCCACGATCAGGCCGCTGGACTCGATCATCGTGAAAAAGTCATCGGTCGTTGGTGCGGTGAGCGCCGCAATATCCGGAGTCCATGTTGCTCCGCCATCACTGGAGCGGGCCGCAAGCTCCGAACTTCCGACTGCGACCAGGTTGGGAGCAACTCCCGCCACTCCGGTAACCCTGCCCACAATTCCTTCAAAGGCAGTTGACCAAGTCAGGCCGTCGTCGTCCGTGTAGATGATGGTCTGCAACTCGCTCGAGCCTCCGTGCTCTTGGCCTCCGAAGGCAAAGATTCGTGATCCGACTTGCCGAATACCGGTCAGTTCGACGGTAGTTCCGGAGTTGACCGGATCCAAGAACTCGGGTTTCGATCCGCGCAGAATCGTGCCGTCTTCACCGACGACGATGAACACCGTGCCAGTGAAAATGATGTCGTTGAGGGTTGGAGTGCCCACCACTCCTTCCCTTGCTGCAAACCAGGACTCCCCATCGTCCAAGGTGAAAAGGATCCGGCTGTTCGTCCCCACGATCGTCCAGGTATTGCCGACTCCGTTAGTTCCGTAGAACTGGCCGGGATCGAGGAAATAGTAGGTTTCCCAAGAGTCGCCTTCATCGGCGGACTGGGAAGTGAGGCCGTTGATCCCTGAAACGAGGAGATGTGTGCCAGTCCAAGAAATGGAATAATAGTCACCAGTTGCGTTCGAGGGCTGATTCACCCAGGTGACGCCGAGATTGTCGGAACCGATAATACGCCCGTTCCTACCTACTGCGACCAGTCGATTTCCGGTCCAAGCAATATCGTTAAGTTCGATCAGGACACCGGGGCTTCGGTTGACCCAGGAGTTCCCGTTGTCCTCAGAAATCTCAACGTCGCCACGCGAGGAGATCCTGACTAATCGGCTTCCCGCCTGAATCATAGCTACGAACTGCCGTGTCACCTGCGCAGGAGAAATCTGTGTGAATGAGTCAGCAGGGTAAACCGGCGCTGCCAAACTTTGTGAGGGTTTCGTCAAAAAAAGCGAACCGACGAAAATCATCAGGACTGCGCTCAATCTTCCGTTGAAACTGAGGTTGCGGGATTTGATCTTTGGTTCGGTTTTCATGATGAAAATGATTTATGAATCACTCTCCTACTGACACCTCGATACGATAATAAGCCTGATCCAACGGGGCGGAGGTGTCGGTGAGGGTGACTGTTTGGTCGCTGCTGAGAGTGGCTTGAGTGGCGACGGTAATCCAATCGCCGGCTAATGTCGGGTTGCGCTGGAGCTTGTATGTGCGACCGGTTTTACCTGCGATCATTGCGGTGAAGGTGCTACCGGAAATCGTGGGTTCGAGGATCTTGATGAAGTCGTTTGGAGCGTTGGGATCGGTTCCAGCAGTGTATTCTTCGATGTTGGTTCGACCATCCTTGTCAGGGTCGGCATCGTCTGCGGCGTCGCCGGTGTTCTCCGTGGTCTGGAAGTTCGTCTGTCGCCAAGTCTCGAGCGGGCTTGCCACGACCTCTTCTTGGTAGGTGAAGGTGATGGTGGTGAGTGGACCGCCGGTGACGCTGACAGCTTGGAGTGTGGGTGATTGGAAACCGGACACATCCTTGAATTGCAAATTGTATGTCCCGGGTGTCAGTCCACTTTTCTGTGTACCGCTCTGACGAATTAAGGTTTCAGGTTTAAGCTGCCAAGCCGCGCCCATGGCAACGGCATCCGAGGGCTCGATGATGACTTTCAACGAACCAGCTTGAGTGATATTAAGGTTTCCTGCGACGCTTGTGTGGCTGATGCCTCCGCCGGTATTGTTGTCGCCGCCGTTGGCGCTGACTTGGGCGCGGGAGAAAAGGTCAATGACATCGCTGTCAATGGCGCGAACGACCGTCTGGCCGGTGCCTCCGAGATATATCGCGGCTGGGTAGTAGGATCCTCCCTCAAATTGCACACAGATGGGGCCCCCGGAAGCTCCGCCGTTACTTCGAATGTCATGAGTCGTGTAAGTTTTTCCGAATGCAGGAGTGAATGATATATTTGCCGGAGGAGTGGCATGCATCCGTCCTTGGTTCACGGGTGAAATGCCATCGACCGGATAGCCGACGAGGGTCTTTGCGGCTGGGGAGAGCAGGAACTCGTTCTCGGATGAGTCGCTAGCAAGAAATCCTCCGGAGCCACCGCGTCCAGCGTCTTCCGAGAAATAAATAGCGGCTGCGTCAAGGTTTTGGGATTCGGGTGTGGAGCTTCCCGGAGTGCCGTCTGCTTCCCGTTGGGCGGCGTATCCCTCGAATATGTAGAATCCACGGGGAATTTGTGGTTTGGGTTCATTGGTGCCGTTGTGGCGCTGAAAAAGCCACTGCAGGCCGGTCACTGCGGAGAGAGTGCCGTCATCGAAGGTCACGTGAGCAGCTGTGGCGACAACGCGTGGCATGATCACGAAGCCCGAACTGGCGCCCACATCGCTTCGGATCTGACCCACGAATGCGTAAGGTCTTGTCTGGTCAGTGGTGACAGTTTCAAAGGGGATTAAATCGGGCGGTGTCCCGGTGAGGGCGTCCTCAATGAAGTAGGTGATGACAGGATTCGCAGTCTCTCCATCTGAAATGAAGACCGTGCCTGGCGAGGGCGTGGTTCGTCCGGTCACAGGTTTGAATTCGATGAGGTAATTTCCCGGAATCAGGCCGGATAAATTGGTTTCAGAATCGCGCCACTGGCTGTCTTCTTCACCGAGCAACTTCCATTGGGCACGCTCGGCGACTGGAATGCTACCGAGCGTGATATCCTCTGGTTTGAGAGTAACGGTGAGGCCCCCTGTACCAGAGGCCGGAGTTTCGTAGTAAATACGCTGAAGGGAAGTTGCCGCGCCTCCGCTAATCACGCCTACTGTTTCGGGAGGGGGCTGGAGATAGCCTGGAACCGGGCGGAATTCGACGACGCGATCGCCCGTCGCAAGACCGGTGGCCGGTATGCCGGAAGCACGCCAGTTCTGTTCGCCTTCAAAACGCCAGCCGCCGATACCGGGGGGTGACAGTGTAACGAAAACGAAGCCCAAAGCATCCGGTGGCGAATTCGGAAATATTTGCTCGAAAACCGAGAGGGCGTTGACGGTAAGGGTTGCGGGCGCGCTCGTTGTAACTCCACCCGCGTTGGTGATCACGACATCGTAGATCCCGGCATCAGCTTCTTCTGTCTCGGGAATCGTGTAGGTGGTGGTTCCGGATTCGAGTATTCCGCTCGCTTCTGGAATAATGACCCCGTTTTTCCGCCACTGAAACTGGATCGGAGCGTAGCCGGTAACGCTGGCCGTGAAACTAACCGAACTTCCGGGTTCAGTCAGTGGAACCGTTCTCGAGATCGGATGTTGGGTGATTTGCGGCAACTCTCCGATTAGAAATACGTAGAGTGATCCTGATGCCTCGTTTCCGGTGGAATCCTCTCCGGGGGCGCCGATAAGCACCGTATCTCCATCCGCTGCCATCGCGGCTCCGAAAAAGCCGGTGCTCGCCGCTGTCAATCCAGCGCTCAACGTAGCCTGCTGGTTCCATAGCTGGCCGTTTTTTTGAAAAATGTATGCGCTTCCCACATCCTGTCCTACTGAACCGTTTGTCGATGGCGCCCCGACCACCACGGTATTTCCACTGACAGCGACCGAGTATCCAAAAAAGTCATCGGCAGCAATTGTCGTAGGAGTCAGGCGTGCCGTTTGGAGCCAGGAGTTTTCATTGCATTCGAAAACATAGGCGCTCCCGGAATCTGAATTTCCTGCGGTGTCTCCGGTGAGAGCCCCGATGATTGCAATGTCGCCGTCGATGCCCACTGCATCTCCGAACTGATCGACTTGTTGGCCGTCGGAAGCGAATAATCTCGTCTGTTGGCTCCAACTCTCGCCGGCTCTGGTGAAGACATACGCCGCTCCAGCTTGGGTTGCTGAAGGGGTGTTTCCGAAAGGAGCGCCCACCAGAGCCGTTTCCCCGCTGATCGCAACAGATTCGCCGAAGCGGAGGAAGCCTGTCTCCATGGACGGCAACAATTTCTCCTCGAATACCAATGAAGAACCATCCCAGCGGTAAACTGAGGCACTGCCGATCACTAGATCGAATCTAGGTGGAATGAATGTGTAATTGAGAGGGGAGCCTACGATGACCGTGTCTGTATCCAACGCGACTGATTCTCCAAATTGGTCTGAACTATCGGTTCCCGAGACTTTGTCTCGCAGAGTCCAACTCGAATTCGAGCGAGTGAAAAAATAGGTGCTTCCGGCATCTACGCCGGCTAGTGTATCGTCATCGACAGCACCCACCGCAGCCAAGGCTCCATCGATTGCAACCGAGTTTCCAAAGTGATCTTCATCGGAGCCATCATCGGCGGTTAGCCTAGCTTGCTGACTCCAGATACCTCCGGCCTGCCGCAGGAAAACGTAAGCAACCCCTGCATCAATGCCGGCCTCGGTGTCCTCGAGCGTTGCCCCGATGATCGCTGTATCGCCTGACAGATCGGTTGAGAATCCGAAAAGACCTGTAGCTCCCGATTCTCCATTTGTCACCCGTGTCTGTTCCGACCAGATACCAGCGGATCTTTCGAAAAAATAGGCGCTTCCAGCATTGATTGCCGTTGATGTGTCATCGTAGGGAGCTCCCACGAGAATCGTATTTCCTGACACGGAAACCGAACGTCCGAATAGGTCAAAGGCCGATGAATCGGATGCTTCAAGCTTGGCTTGATCCGTCCATAACCCTGTGTTGCGAGTATATACAAAAGCGCCACCCGCATTAATGCCTCCCGTTGTGCTGTCGTATTCGGCACCAACGACTGCGGTATCTCCGTCTATGGCGACTGAAACACCAAACAGACCTACACTTTCTGAAAATATTCTTTCCAAATCCCATGCACCTGAATTCTGAATGAACGCGTAGGCGCTATTTGCCTGGAGTGTTCCAATAAGTGCCGTGTTGTCACTGATGGCTACCGAGTATCCGAATTCGTCGGATGCCGAAGGTGAGGGAGCTTGAAGCGTTGGTCCAAGAGTCCAGGCGGAGCCGGTTCTCGTCAGGACATAGGCTCTTCCGGATTGATTCGCCGCACCTGCATTGGATAAATGCGCACCTGCGATCGCAATGTCCCTATCAATGGCAACCGCATGTCCGAACTCCTCTCCGGAAACCGTGGAATCAATCGTCTGCTGCAATCCCCAAGCCGTTTCCGTGCGAAGATAGAACGAAACACTCCCGGCATCCGTCCCGGCGGCTGTGTCGCGACCCCGCGCCCCGATCATTACGGTATCGCCTGAGATCGAGACCGATCTACCGAACTGATCTCCAGGTTGTCCGGAGGCAAATGTAAGTGAAGCTTGCTCCTCCCATGCGGCTCCATTTTGAGTGAAGACATAAGCCGAACCAACGTTACTTTCGCCTGAGCTAGCTGCCCTGGGAGCGCCTACGATTGCTGTGGTTCCATCGATTGCAGTCGATCGCCCGAATTCGTCTCCAGTTCCGCCATCCGCAGCGCTGATCTTTACCTGGAACTTCCAAGTTGCACCATCGCGCGCGAATAGATATGCTGCACCGGCATTTGCACCGGATGGGAGATCCTCCTGGTAAGAACCGACGATGGCCAGGTCTCCGCTGATCGAAACGGAATCTCCGAAGTAGGCATCAATGAAGGCGGAATTTCCCGTCAGCCTTGCCTGCGGGGAAACAAAGAGAGGGTCGATGGTGATTGGATAACGCGCTCCCTGATCATCAAGTCGCAGGACAATATCCTGCCCGCGAACCATCATTTCCGCATTGAGCGTCCGGCCTGAAGAGTCCCATGCCTTCAGGCCGATGTATTCTGCGACTGCCGTCCCATCTGATTCCACAAACCGGACTCCCTCGGTATCAGAGTCCCGCCGGGAGAACCATTCTGGGCTGGCTGTTCCTTTTACCTCCAAGATGATCTCGATCTCACCCTGACCATGGGGCGGAGTGTCTAATGTAAAGCCGTGTTCGATACCCTCGCTCCGGTTTTCAAACCATTGGGTCAGACCCATTGCTTCATCGATTGACTCCGTACGGGAGGAAACAGAGAGCATTCTATCAGGTGAGGCTTTCACCTGGGTGTCTTCGCGACCGAACGAAGACAACATGAGCCCCAAGCTCCATGGCTCCCTATTTTCGGGTGTTAGAAGTCCGCTTGCCAGTTCGATTCCGTTGTTTGAAATCCAAGCACGGATCTGTTGACCCGGATTTGCTGCGAAATATTTTGCCCCTCGTGAGTGTGCCCCACCCGGGTCTAACGAAACAAACGCATGGCGGGCAGTATTTAACACTGTGGCGAGCGAGGAGCTTTTGTCGAACTCAAGATCCGGAGAGTCATCGGTGATGTGTTCGAAGCTCCGACTCTTAATATTAGGAATGCATTCCTCTCGGGAGAGAACCCATACTGGTGCCAGAGCCTCTGATCGGTTTGTTTCGGTTCCAGCGCGTGGGGGCAGGGTGGATGAGCGATTTGTTTGATTTGCCAACCATTGGATTGTTCCTGCAGCCACAACTACGAACAGCACGACTGCAGTTCGTATGAAACGAAGTGTCCCGAGCGATTTTTTTTGATCCGATATCGCGCTCGAACGATCAACACTATAATTTCGCATCATTTGATCGTTTCGTTTCATAAGTCTGGGGGGGGCTTGGAAGGCCTTATGGCTGCACAATGCGGAAGAAGAATCGCCCTCCCGTTGGGCGAGGCCGGGTGGCGCTCGTCGAGCCATCGGTGATCGCTGATCCGAGTGGAACCCAAGAGCCCTCCGTGAGATCCGGGCTGGCTTCGATGATGTAGTTTGTGCCATCTCCGAAAGGCTGCCACACGAGGGTGATCGAACCCGGGTTCACGGTGATATTCGTAATGGTTGGGGGCACCGAAGTAGGCAGCGGAGGGATGCCGGCGATGAACATGTCGGTTCCCGTAGTCGTGTAGACCGAGTTGCCGCCACCTAGATCGAAGTTGATCGGGCCGCTGAACATACCTGCCAATATCAGCCCCTCTTCAGGGGTGGGGGCGAAACCACGAACGCTACCGGATGCATTGCCAGGGTTGAGGGCGTTGAAGGTGATGGCTTGCTTTGCGGCTCCTGACTCGGCATCGAAGCGGACGACGAACGGAGTCCTGTCACCTGACTGGTCACCGGTGGCAACCGTCCCATTGGGAAACAACATAGAGCCTTCGAGCCCACCGGAGACAGCGATGCCCTCCGGCCCGTCATCACAGATGCTTAGATAGCTCACAAACGCGGTGTCTCCGATGGATGAGGGATCGACGAGATAGCGGAATGCTCCGGAGGTGGTGTAACTGGCGAGGAAAAAGCTCCCGTCCACGGCAGGCGAAGCAGTTTCCGGCCCTGGGTCGAAGTCGGCGCGGGGCGCATCGGGATCGGTGAGGCGTCTGACTGACCCGGTGATGAAAACGAAGCCCTGACTTGAAACAGCCACCGCTGTGGCTGCGTCATTTTCGGGGCTACCGGTAGTGTGAGCGAACCTGAAGGCTCCTGCCGGGGTGTAGCTGGCGAGGTAGAGATCGCTGCGGAAGGTGCCGGGAGTTTCCGGCGGTGTGACGGTGAAGGTGTCGGACGCATCAGCACCGTTGGAGGGGGCGAAGTCGATGGTTTCATCGAACTTGCCGGCGACGTAGATGTTTCCAGTTCCATCGAACGCCACGCTGGCACTGAAATCGTCCCGGGCGCTTCCGAAAATGAACGCATTCTGGTAATTACCGGTGTTGGTGTAGCTCGCGATGAAGGTATCGAAGTTCTCGTCGGTTTCGAGGGTGGCGATCTGGTCACTGGGGTCGAAATCCGCAATTCCATTGAGTGCTCCTGCTAAAACCACATTGCCGGTGACATCGATAGCAAACGATTCCAGAATCGCGTCCCCCAAGAGGTAGATTGGAGCTACGAAGCGGAAACTGCCGGTGTTGGTGTAGCTGGCAAAAAAGAGGGTGCCGGAGCCGCTGGATTCTGTCGCGGTATTATTTACGCCCGGATCAAAATCGGTGGTTTCGAAAAACTTGCCTGCGATGAATACATTGCCTGCCGGATCGAAGCCGACTCTGGATATCCTCGAGTCGTGAGACAATGGGATCGCGAAGCGGAAACTACCGTCTGGCGAGTAGCTGGCCAAGAAACCGGTGCCCTGTATTTCCGCCGTTATCGTATCGCTGGCGTCGGGGCCGTCGGAGGGGTCGAAATCGACCGTTCCGCCGAAAGTGCCAACGGAGAAAATGTTCCCTAGGGGATCGACGCCCACGTCCTCGATGCCAGTAAAGAAACCGGCATCGTCGATAATGAGGATAGGTTCCGGAGGCTCGCCCTCTGCGTAGCTGAATGCAAACGTGGTTGACGCACTGATTCCATCGTTATCGGTTACCGTAAGCGTCACTATATTTTCGCCTCGGGGAAACGTGCTGCTGGTGGTCTCGCCGGAAGCACTGCCCTGCGCCCATGTCCATGTATAGCTAACGATGTTGCCGTCCGGATCCGAAGATTCGCTTGCATCAAGCGAGACGGTTCCTGTGCCCGTGTTAAGAATCTTGAAATCGGCGATTGCGACGGGTGGCTGGCTTTCCGGGTTGAAACCAGTGAAGATATAGGACGCGCCGGACCCAAACGCCCCCTCGTTGCTTGTGCCGTTCACCCCGGTCGTGCTGCTGGCCTCCCCAATCGCCCCGACTACCACCGTGTCGTCGGCCACCGCCACAGACCATCCGAATCCGTCATCCTCCCCGGTATTGGAAGCCTTGAGGAAGGCCTGCTGGCTCCAGGCCGTGCCGCTGCGAACGAAGACATATGCCGCACCGGATCCTGGAGCCCCTTCATTAGATATGCCATTAATACCGATCGTGCTGCTGCCTTCTGCAACAGATCCTACCACCACCGTGTCCCCGGACAGCGCTACGGAATGACCGAAGTTGTCATTCATCCCCGTATTGGATGCCTTGAGATAGGCCTGCTGGCTCCAGCTCGTTCCACCGCGTATGAACACATATGCTGCGCCGGAACCTGACGCCCCCTCGTCGGGTGTGCCGTTGACCCCGGTTGTATTGCTATCTTCTCTATAAGACCCTACCGCCACCGTGTTCTCGGACACCGCTACGCTATAGCCGAAGCGGTCACTCGCTCCTGTGTTGGAAGCTTTGAGGTAGGCCTGCTGGCTCCAAGCCGTGCTGTTTCGGACGAACACATATGCAGCGCCGGAGGCCGACGCCCCGTCATCAGGTGCGCTATTAACCCCGACCGTACTGCTATCTTCTCCGGTAGCCCCTACTACCAATGTATTTCCGCACAGTGCCACGGAAAATCCAAAAATGTCAGACGACCCTGTATTGGAGGCTTTGAGGAAAGCCTGCTGGTTCCAGGTTGTGCCGCTAAGCACGAAAACGTATGCCGCCCCAGAACCTGACGCCCCCTCATTGGGACTGCCGTTGACCCCAGTAGTACTGCTGTCTTCTCCGGTAGCACCTACCACCACGGTATCGCCAGAGACTGCAACAGAACGGCCGAATCCGTCGCCCGCTCCTGTGTTGGAAGCTTTGAGGAAGGCCTGCTGGCTCCAAGTCGTTCCGGTCCGCACGAAAATATACGCAGCTCCAGAGTCTGAAGCCCCCTCATTGGGAGTGCCGTTGACCCCGGTTGTGCTACTGTCTTCTCCAAGAGCCCCTACCACAATCGTGTCCCCAGATACTGCTACAGACCAGCCGAAGTTGTCGCCGAAGCGACCGGTTAACTCGGTATTGGAACCTTTGAGAAAGGCCTGCTGGCTCCAGGTCGTTCCGCTCCGCACGAAAACATACGCAGCGCCAGAGCCACCGGAAACTGAAGGCTGCTCATCAGGTACCCCGGTAGGGCTATCCTCAAAAGGAGCCCCAACCACCACCGTATCTCCGGACACTGCCACGGATCGGCCGAAATTGTCTCCCGCCCCGGTATTGGAAGCTTTGAGAAAAGCCTGCTGGGCAATCGGATCGATGGTGACCGGGTAACGGGCGTTGTCCTCATCGATCACGATGCTGAACGAATCGTCTGAGAGTTGCTTGAAGCGGGAGGCGAGGATCACCCCATCGGCATCCCACACCTTGAGTCCCGAATAATTTAAAATAGCTACTCCGGACTTGTCGCAAAAGCGAATCGATTGTGCATCCTTGGAAACCGTTGGAAGCAGAGTGCCGAGGATGCTCAGGGAGAAGGTAAGCGGCTCCCCCTTTGAGGCTCCTGAAGGCCGCTCCGGCACGATGAATCCGTGCTCAAGGCCGCGGTGGTCGTTTACGAACCACTCTTCCAAGCCGCTTTCCCAGAGGTAGGTGAGGCGTTGGGCGGAGGCGCTGATTTCCGGCGACCCGGAGACAGTTTGCGGGTTCTTTGCAAAACCGTAGCTGCGCAGCCGTAGTCCCCAGATCCACGCTGCCGAATCGGGTTTTACAGAGAAATCGCGCCCGTTGAAGCTCGAGCTCCACTGCTGTCCGGGGTTGCGTGCCTGCCACCTCCCGTTTACCTCGCGGAATTCGTGCCGCCACGCCTCATGTGTGTCGCGGATACCATGCCAATCTGCTTCTTCTAGGCCTTTGGGCATACTCCCAGATGGGATTCCCGCTGCTGAGGCGATAAATCCGGAGGAGATCAACAATAGCCAAGCTGGAAATGTTAGCGCTATTGAGCTTGGAATGCTAGGGGGGTTCCATTTCACATTAAGAGAAAATACTTATATATCCGATGGGTTCAAGGGTAAATAGGAGGCGAATTCAAGCGGTCAGCGCCGGGGGGAGCGGCTTGAACACTACAAAGGCACTACAAAGGCACTACAAAGGTAATACAAAGGTAATACAAAGATACTGTAAGAGTACCCGTCAACGGCACATTTCAAAAGTAGAGTTTTTAGGCCGGGGAGTGTAAGCTTTTTTGTGTAAATAGATCTGGGAGGTGATTTTTATAGGTTGGTTGGTTAGCTGTCGTTTGAAGGTCGCTGGGGGTAGGTTTTCGAGCGATGCGTGGCGACGCACCTCGTTGTAGGAGATCATCCAGTGATGGAGGGTTTCGCGGACTTCGGTTAGATTGGCGAAGAGGTGGGCATTGAGGACTTCTCTGCGCATCGTGCGGTTGAAGCGCTCGATGGTGGCGTACTGGGTGGGTTTGCCCGGCTAGACGTGGTGGAGGCGCACTTCGTTCATTTCGCACTAGGCGACGAGCTTGGAAGAGATGAGTTCCGGGCCGTTGTCGGCACGGATCTGTTCGGGCAGAGGATGGCTGTCCTTGAGCTATTCGAGGACGCGAATGACACGCAGGGCGGGCAGCGATGTGTCCACCTCGATGGCCAGCGTCTCGCGCACCCTTCGTCGATGATGTTGAGGATGCGGAAGCGTTTGCCGCAGTAGAGGGTGTCGTGCATGAAGTCCATCGATCACATCCGTCCGGCTACGGCCGGCACGTCGAGCGGCTCACGAACCCGGGCTGGCGCAGCCAGTGGTAACACTTCCGGAAGCCCCATCGCCCGTGTTTGCCGACCACCTCGTTGAGTCTGGCGATCTCACGGGTGCGTCCCGGCCGGAGATGTCGGAGGGGCTGCGCGATACCAGCGTGAACGACTCACTACAAGGTGACCACCACTACACCACTACAAGGTGACAGACATTTTATAGGAATCCACTTACAACGGATTTTGGGGAGGGTAGGATGCGCGCATGAGAAAGGCGAGATGGCTGGCAGAATGGGCGGATAAGCAGGGGAAACCTGCGATTTACCATTGCATTTCCCGGGTGGTGGATCGTCGCTTCGTATTCGGGGACGAGAAGCGGGAGGTGTTCCGGATGTTCATGCGCATGTATGAGAATTTTCAGCGGTTGCCGGGTGCTTTCATACTGCGTGATGTCGAATCATTTCCATATCCTGCTTGAGGTTCCCTCGATGGAGGAGGGCGGAATTGCGGATGGGGAGTTGCTGGGGCGGCTGGGTGTTCTGTATGGGGAGAATTTTTTGAAAGACGTTGCGGATGAGCTGGTTGCGGCGCGGACGGAGGGGGGATTGGTCGGTGGGAACGAGGCGCGCGTGCAGGAGATCTACGGGAGGTTCACGGGGCGGATGCACGGCTTGAGCGAGTATATGAAGGGGTTGCTGATCCGTTTCACCCGTTGGTTCAACAGGAAGCATTCGCGCAAGGGGACGCTGTGGAGGAGATGTTCAAGAGCGTGATCGTGGAGAGCGGGACGGCAGCGCGGACGATGGCGGCGTATATCGATCTCAATCCGGTGCGGACGGGCATGGTGGAGGATCCGGCGGAATACCGGTGGAGCAGCTATGGGGAGGCGGTCGGTGGGGGAGGAAAGGCAATCGGAAGAAGGCTAGGGAGGGGCTGGTGCGTGCGTGCCTGAGCCGTAAGGAGGTGGGATTTGATGCCGGGAAATGGAGGGAGGCGTCGAGGATTTACAGGCGGTTGATGGGCATGGGGCTGGAGAGGAAAACTTTGAACGCTAAACTTGAAACTCCAAGGAAGAGTAGCCCGGCGGCGGGGAAAAATGAGGCTGTGGCTTTGGAAGCGGCGGGGGTGATCTGGAGTATGCGAGATCTGCGGGTGGGGGTCTAAGCGCCTGCGAGTCGAGCATTCATAATATCCATTGGGATTGCCCAGGTGACGGGTGTTCACCTTCCCGAGGTGCCGAGGGTCGTTAGATTGCGGTCGGTGATGAGCCAGGTGAGGTGGTTGGTTTCGGCGGATTTTTGGCTGGCGGCCTGTTTCTCCGGCTTGGTCGGATACTCGATGATAAGAGCGGGTTTTCCTGCGGCGGTAAGAGGCTTGAGGTAGTTCAGGACGGTTTTGGTGTGTGAGGCGGATTGCTTTTTGTTGCCGATGGAAAACAGGTCTTCGACGCCGATTGCGCTGATGGTTTCGACGAAATCCTTGTGCACGAGGAGCTGCGAGCCGTTTTGCGGGATGACGATGGCATCGGGGTTTTCCTCCCGTGCACGTGCTGCGATGGCTTTGACCCAATCAACCATGTCGCGGCGGTAGCTTTGTTGGGTTTCTGGATTGGGGCGGTTGTCGATCCAGTCCTTGCCATCGAATTCCCATGTCTCGAAGCCGTCGATGATATCGAGGTAGATGCCGTCGAATCCTTGCTTCATGGCATCGGCGATGACGGGAAGCATGATTTCCTGCCAGCCCGGTTGCCAGTACCGGACGCGGAAATTTCCTTTCCAATCCGGGTTTTCCTCGCCGAGCCATGAGGGCGCGGCGGCGGTTGCTTTGCCGTTTTTTAGCCATGTTTTTTTCCAATACGGGCGGTAATCCTCGGCCTCTCCGATGGAGATGTAGGCGATGATCTTTCTGCCGGGGCGTGCTTTGCGGATGGCATCGAGATCCGCGTGTGACCATTTCACGTCATCGCCGTAGGTGGGATCGAGCACGATCCATTCGCGCTCGGAAGCGGCCAGTTTTTCAACGGCGGCGGCTTTGGACTTCGCAAAGGAATCGCCTTGGAGGACGTAGGCGAAGGAGGTGGGGGAAGTCTCTGCGCAGAGTGACAGGCAAGAAATGAAGAATGCAGCGAAGGCGGCGGGTTTCATAGAGTTGTTGGGATTCTACTGCCGATTTTGCTGTGGGAATATGCAAATGAGGATTCGGTTTTGGATAAATTCTGGTTGGAGAAGGCTTGAATCCTACGGGATGCCTCCCTACGTAGGGCTCCTATGCTTGTCATCCTCACGAAACTCTTGCTGATCGCGTTCATGGTTTTCTGGCTCGGCTTTGGAGCTTGGTTGCTGATCCGCTTTGAGGGGCTTTTCGGAAGTCATCCGGATGATCCTGCGGAGACTCCCGGCGCCAGATCGCTGAACCTGACTCAGGTTTGGTCTTGTTGGTTCGGGATGCTGGCGGTGACCGGATATTTCCTGTTCACGTAGGGCACTAGGGACGCTCAACCGGTCTATGATCTCTTGAAACTAGGCCTCACGGGGACGCCGTGTTTCGCGAAATGCTCTTTGGCATCGCCGACAGTGTGCATGCCGAAGTGGAAGATGGATGCGGCGAGGACGGCATCGGCTTTGCCTATTTCCAAGACCTCGACCATGTGATCGAGGTTGCCGGCGCCACCTGAGGCGATGACGGGGATGCCGATGGCGGAGGAGATGGCGGCGGTGAGCTCGCAATCGTAGCCAGCCTGGGTGCCATCTGAATCCATGGAGGTGAGGAGGATTTCGCCGGCGCCGCGGCGCCAGACTTCCTTGGCCCACTCGACGGCATCGAGGTTCACCGGGGTGCGGCCGCCGTGGGTGTAGACGCCCCATTTTCCCGGGCCTTCGCGTTTCGCATCGATGGCGACGACGATGCATTGGCTGCCAAAAGCTTTCGCACCTTCATCGACGAGACCGGGGTTGGTGACGGCGGAGGTGTTGATGCCGACCTTGTCCGCTCCGGCCTGGAGCATGGTGTGCATGTTGTCGACTGAGCGGATGCCGCCGCCGACGGTGAGGGGGATGAAACATTGTTCCGCGGTGCGGCGCACGACATCGACCATGGTATCGCGGGCGTCCGAGGAGGCGGTGATATCGAGGAAAACCAGTTCGTCGGCCTCCTGCTCGTTGTAGGCGATGGCGCACTCGACGGGATCTCCGGCATCGATCAGATCGACAAAATTGACGCCTTTGACGACGCGGCCGTTGGTGACGTCGAGGCAGGGGATGATTCGTTTGGCGAGCACGGCGGAAACTTCAAATTTTAAACTTTAAACTTCAATGAAGAAAGGGAGGTTTCGGAAACGAAAAAACGGCGGCCCTTGCGGGTCGCCGTTTTCTGAGAGGAACGGAAAGTGATTTCCGTTCGTGGCTTAGCCAACCTTTGGCTTGCCAACGCGGCGGACTGCGCCGAAACGCTTTTGGAACTTGTCGATGCGGCCTTCGGTATCGACGAACTGCGCGAGTCCGGTGAAGAAGGGATGGGAATCGGAAGTGATACCTGCGGAGATCACGGAATGCTCAACACCATCGATGGTTTCCTTTTTATCGGAAGACTTGGTGGATTTCGTGACGAAGCGAGCACCGGTGGTCATGTCAACGAAGACGACCGGGTTGTATTGTGGATGGAGATCCTTTTTCATATGAGTGTTCGGAGTTGCCACACGTGCCAACGCGCGGGGCGGGGAAAATGGCTGAATTGGCGGTGGTGTCAAGTTTTTTGGAAAACGTGTCTAGCAGGAGAGCGGGGCGGCGAGCTTTAGGAGGGCGGGATCGAGCTTATATTTCGAATCCGCGACCTGATCGATGGGGAGGTGGCTGTAGGTTCCGTCTTTGAAAGTCATGATCGCATTGGTTTGGCCGGCATCGAGGGCGTCGACCGCGGCGACGGCGAATTTGTAGGCCATGATGCGGTCGTGCACGGTGGGCGAGCCACCGCGCTGGACGTGGCCGAGAACGGTGAGGCGCGCCTCCATGCCGATGCTCTCGGTGATGTATCGGGTGATGTATTCCCCCATTTTCGTGCCTTCGGCGACGACGGCGATGACGTATTTCCGACCGTCCGCGATCTCTGCCTTGAGCCGGGCGCCGATGGTATCGAGGTTGTAATCGATTTCCGGGACGAGGCAGACTTCGGCACCGCAGGAAAGGGCGGAAGTGACGGCGAGGTAGCCGCAGTGGCGGCCCATGACCTCGACGACGAAGGCGCGGGAGAAGGAGGAGGCGGTGTCGCGGATCGAGTCGATCGACTGGCGGATGACGTTAAGAGCAGTATCGACGCCGAGGCAGTAATCGGTGCCGGCGATGTCGTTGTCGATGGTGGCGGGGATGCCGGCAAAGGGGATGGCGAAATCTGCGTAAAACTGGTTGAGCGCACGGAAGGAGCCGTCGCCGCCGATGACGATGAGTTTTTCGATGCCGTGGGATTGGATGTTTTTGTAAGCAACGGTGCGGTGGACGATATCAAAGAATTCCGGAGAACGTGAGGAGCGCAGGGCGGTGCCGCCCTTGTGCATGATGCCGGAGACGAGATCTTTCGAGGCTGGGACAATGTGGTTGGCGATGAGTCCTTTGAGCCCGTCATAAACGAGGTAGGGTTTGTAGCCGCGGCGGGTGGCGTATTCGACGGCGCAGACGACGGCTGGGTTCATGCCCGCGGAGTCGCCCCCGGATGTGATGATGGCGAGGCCAGGTTTTTTCGTTTCCATAATTTAGTTTTGGAAAGGGATAGCAGGTAGGATGCCGGGATTTTTTGGCTCTCCGTCAGGTTTGCATAATGGATTGAGCCCGCATCGTGAGGAATAGGTGGCGTAGGTTGGGCATTCCGCATGCCCGGTGGATGATCCTTGCGATTTGGCTGTTGAAGCTCTCGATCATGCCTGAGTTGATGCGGTGATTGAAAAAGGTGGTGATTGCTGGCGGGTCCCGAAGCAATCCGCGTGCGAAGCGGCGCAGCGGCCTGATCCGCACTGCTCCGGAGCGCTAGGCTCCGTTGCTGTCAATGCAAACGGCGCGGACCGGGGCTTTCTGAGTGTCGGTGAGAAGGGAGATAAACGATTCGAGACTCCCCTTCTTCTAGCCCTCGGCCATGTGCCGCAGCTCGCCGGCAAGGTCGTTGAGGACGCCTGTCACGAAGCATCGCGACTTGCACACCGACCTTTTCCACGAGAGCCTTACCAACGACGCACCGGCGAACCGAAACAATTCACTGATGCTGAATGATTTCACAACCACAACCCAAGACCGATCCTAGGTGCGTCACCAACCAAATGCGCGAGCAAACCTGACGGAGAGCTGAATTTAAGGAGGCGGGCATTGATACTTCGAAGCTCAGGAATTTTAAGATCGATGTTCGCCTGAGGCTGATCCTCCTTAAGATTGCCGACCATTAATCCAAATGAGGATGAAATCTATTAACATCGAAAAAGAGGCAGAACAAGGTGAGCCATAGCACCCCACAAGCGACCCAGTTTTGATGATTCCTCGGGACTCCAATATTAAGCTCACACTCGACGCTTGCCACCGCTGGTCGTGCATCAGCGCTCAAATGTTAAAGTTGAAGAAGCTGTCCAAGCTATTCGCTCTGTCGAGCTTGCTCGTCTTCACTTCCGCAATTTCGACTCTGGGACATGCATCTGAACTGTCGGAGAAAGTGGATGCGGCGATGAACCGGTTCGTAGCTAATGGAGAAATCTCCGGTGCTGTGACGATGGCAATGCATGAAGGGGAGGTGATCCATTTCAGTGCGGTGGGCATGGCGGATCAGGAAAGAGGCCGGCCGATGGGGAAGGACACGTTGTTCAGGATCGCGTCTTTGACGAAGAATTACAGCAGTGTGCTGGTCAAGATCCTGGAGGAGCAGGGAAAGCTGAGTGTTTTCGATAAGGTCGAAACGTATTTGCCGGAGTTCAAAGGCATCCGGCTCAAGGAAGATGACAGGGCGGGTGAGGTGGATTTGAGGATCTGGCACCTAATGTCGCACACCTCTGGAGTCGATATTCCCGAGAGCTACGGTGAAGCTCCTGATCTGGAGGCTGCTGCGAAGGCGATTGCGGGGCAGAAGCTTCAGTTCCGTCCAGGCACGCGGTGGAGCTATGGCAAAGGGATGGATGTGTGCGGGCGTATTGTGGAAATCGTTTCGGGCAAGAAGTTCGATGTGTTTCTGAAAGAGCAGATCACCGATCCGCTCGGTATGGAGGATACCGCTTATTATGTGGATGATGCGGAGGACGATCGTCTGGCTGTGGTCTATCAGCCGGATCGGAAAAACGGTGGGATCATGCCGGTGGATGATGCTTATTTCCGGACACCTCCCCGGAAGGGGGTGAAGCCGAATCCCTCTTCGGGGCTGATTTCATCCACCCGGGATGTGGGGGTTTATTATTCGATGCTGCTCCATGGAGGGGTATATGAGGGAGGGCGCATTATCTCGGAAGATTCCGTCAAGGATCTGACGCGGAACTGGACGGGGGAGATGGAAACCAATCCGGTAATAGGGACGGCATGGGGCTTGGGTTTTGGTCACATCAGGGAGCCGCAGGGAGTGACGGCGATGCTGAACCCGGGAACCTATGGGCACGGTGGAGCCTACGGGACGCAGGCGTGGGTGGATCCGGTAACCAAGGTTATCTATATTCTGATGATACAGCGCACGGGCTTCGGGAATGGGGATATGTCTAAGATCCGAGGGGAGTTTCAGCGCATCGTGGCGGAGAATTTTGTGGGCGGCGAATGACGGGAGATACGGTTCCTCCTACGCCATGGCTACGGCGGACAGGTGGTCGCGGATGGGAGGTTGGAAACGACGGTACCATTTCCGGCCTTGAATCCGGCTGCGTGCCATGGCATCTTGATAGGTGGTAACAACCCGTAGTCCTATGAACGAACTCCTCCAGGCATGGCGAAAGGTCGATCGGAATACCGTGGCGCTCCTTCTCAGCGTGATCCCCGGTCTCGGTCACCTCTACAAGCATCACTACACATCCGGATTCTTCATCCTGATCGGTGGCAACGCGCTGGTGGTTTTCGTCGCCCTGCTGCTGGGGCTCGCCACCTTTGGCATCTCGGTGATTGTCGTGCCTGCGGTTTATTATATCGCTGTCGCGGCATCCGCCTACGCCGCGCCGGACAGGCACGGCTGCCATCACTTCCTTCATCCGTGGACGCCCCGGCATGTCCATGCGGAGCTTTCCCGGAGGATGACTGACGTGAAGTGAGGTTTTACAGCGGAGACTGGTACTGAACGTAGACGTTCCAGGTGATGAGGAGATTGGTGAGAGCGTGAAGAGCGATGGAGGTTTTCAGCGATCCGGTGCGCCAGACGAGGAAGGCGGCCGCGGCGCCGGTGATGCCGACTGAGAGCCAACCCAATAGGTCGTATTGGGTGTGGATGAGGGCGAAGAGGGCGGTGGAAACGATACCTGCCTGGAGGGTGCCGATTTTTCCCCGGAGGCCTTGGAAAAGGAAGCCGCGGAAGACGATTTCCTCGAACACGGGAGCGAGGATGACCGTGGTGAAAAGCGTGGTGAAGATGTAGTAGGAGTCGGCGGTGGCGGAGTCTAGGAAGTCGGTGGGATCGATTTCTGTGACGGGGGCGAGCTGGAAGAGGGCGTATTCCGCGATGGACACCATGCCGAAGGCGGCGACGAGGAGGGGGATGTGCACGGGTTTTCCGAGGCCGAAGGTTTTCCATGCATTGCGCGGCCATTTCAGGAAAAGGATGATGAGGCAGAAGGCGGGGAAGCTGCGCCAGATGAGTTCATACAGGGGGTAGGAGAGCCACCAGCCGAAGAAGAGCTCGTGGATCTCGTAGATGACTCCGGCGGCGTATAGCCATGGGGTGAGCAGGAGATTCGCGGCGAAAAATGTGCCGAGGAGGGTGGATGGAGCCCATGAGCGGGCGATGCGGGGTGCCAGGGGCGGGTGTTTTTTCCGGTGGATGAAACAGTAAACCGCCCATGCGCAGCCGAGGACAAATAGGGCATCGTAAAGCAGGCTGACGAGAGTGACGCGTGCCAGCAGCCGGTCGTTCTGGGATTGGTAAATCGCCGAGATTTCGGGGTCGTCGCTGAGGGCGAGGAACATTTCGTAATGCCAACTGCGCGGCTCGGTCTCGCCGTCATCCAGCAGCCAGTTCTTCACTTCCGCGAGGTAGTCGGGATCGTCGGAGAAATTCTCGCTATCGGATTGGCCAGTGAGGCGGAATTCGAGGCAGTCGAGCAGGCGTTGTCCTTCGTCGCCGGTGGCGGGGAGGTATTTCTCATGGATGAGTGCTTCGGAGTCGCGCAGCCATTGCTCCTGATCGTAGCCGCCATACAACCATTTCTGATAGGCGTTGGCACGATCCGAGGCCTCGAGCAGGCGGATCTCGCGATCGTAGTATTGGAGGACGACATCGCCATCGGCTCCCATTTCCTCCACCGAAAAGCTGCGGTAACTGAGCCATGACATGCCAGCCCAGGCGAGTGCGAGGAGTGCTACGATGGTTTTGGGTATTCCCTGCCTGATCCTCCGGGTGAGCCACATGCGGGGCTATGGATAAGGTAAACTCGGCGGGATGTCCCTGCAAAAGCGCGGAGGGAGTTTGTTAGGTGCTGGTTTTTAGTTTTCAGGGAAGAGGGGAGAGGAAATTTTTCATGGGCAGGGGGGTGAGGATGTAGGAGGGTATGGGGAGCGTCCGGTGGGCGTTGAGCGCATGGATTTCATTTTCGACAACATCATCTGGTTCGTCATGGCTGCCGCCGGTTTGGTGCAGTGGTGGAAATCCACGCAAGAGGCGAAAATGGAGCAGGCAGCTGAAGAAGCCCGTCGGCGTGAGGCGCGGGATTATGAAGAGTTCATTGAGGAGGCCGAAATGCGGCTTCCGAAGGCGGCAGTTCCGCCGCCCCTACCAGCGGGAGGTGCCGCGCAGGCGCCCGAACTTCGCAGGAGTAACAAGCGGGCGGTGGCCGACGCTCCGCCATTGCCGGACATGGGTTCTGAGTTGGAGCGGCAGGCGCTGCTGGCCGAGCAGATCCGTGAGTTCAAACGCGCGAAGAAGACTCGGTCGCCGGTATTCGATCATAGGAAAAAGGTGAAGCCGACGACGACAGGCAGCATTGGCGTGAAGGCACGTCTGGGGAACCGGCGGGAGCTGAAAGATGCTTTTGTGCTCAAGGAGATTTTGGAAAAGCCCGTGGGGCTGAGGTAGGCGATGTCTGAAGGTGCGGAAACAAAAGGAAGGTTGCGGCTGCGGCTTTTTCCAAGGGCGGAAACGGCAGTGCGCGGCGGTCATCCGTGGGTTTTCGCCGACAGCATCAAGTCGCAGAACCGTGAGGGTGAGACCGGGGAGTTGGCGGTGATCTACGACAAGCGGGATCGTTTTTTTGCGGTGGGAATGTATGAGGCGGAGTCGCCGATCCGGCTGCGGATTTTACATTGCGGCAAGCCGGCTAATATCGGGCGGGAGTGGTGGCTGGAGAAGGCGCGCGAGTGCCTGGCGAAGCGGCAGGGAAGCGTGCTGAACGGGGGCACGAATGGCGCGCGCATGATCAACGGGGAGAGCGAAGGCTTCCCCGGGCTGGTGGCGGATGGCTATGCGGATACCTTGGTGGTGAAAGTTTATGCAGCGGGCTGGCTGGTGAGGTGGGAGGAGATCGAGGAGGTGCTTCGCGAGGTGTTTTCGCCGCGGTATCTGGTGCTGAGGATGAGCCGGAACATCGTGGGCTTCGCGGAAGGGCTGGGGCTTGAGGAAGGTTTTCGCGGTGCGGCGGGAGATGAGGTGGTGGCGTTTTCAGAGAACGGGATACGTTTTGAATCGGCGGTGCTCAAAGGGCAGAAGACCGGATTTTTCCTCGATCAGCGGGACAACCGGGCGCGTGTGGAGTTGCTGGCGGAAGGGCGGGACGTGCTGAATGTATTCAGTTTTTCCGGAGGGTTCTCGCTGTATGCGGCGCGGGGTGGTGCGAGATCGGTTACAGATCTGGACATCAGCGGGCATGCACTGGAAAGCGCGGGGAGAAATTTTTCTCTCAATGAGGATGATGCGCGCATCGCGAAAGTGAAGCGACGCGCGGTGCAGGCGGATGCATTCCGGTGGTTGGATGAGACGGCGGAAAAGTTCGATCTGATCGTAGTGGATCCGCCGACTCTGGCGAAGCGGGAAGCGGAAAAGGAAGGGGCGTTGCGCGCTTATGGGCGACTGAATGCACGGGCGGTCTCGATGTTGGATGAGGGTGGGATTCTGGTGGCGGCATCGTGCACGGCGCATGTCGGGGCGGAGGAGTTTTTCCGATTGGTGGAGGAAGCGGCGAATGGCAGTGGGAGACGCTGGAAGGAGCTTTGGAGGAGCGGTCACGCGCCGGATCATCCTGCGGATTTCCGGGAGGCGGGATATCTTAAAGCGCTGTGCATCGAGTTCGATTGAGAGCGAGAGGATTTTGATAGGGTGCTAGTTTGCAGTTTTCAGGGATGGGATTCTGCGGAGGCGTTGTTTTGCAAATTGGAGTAGCCCTGAGCTTGCCGGAAGGGACGTGGCGGTGATAATGCCGACGCAATGTCTTTTGGAGGGAGTAGGTCATACGGAAGTGGAATGATGGCGCAGTTGACGCCAGTGGTGAAATGGTTGCTGATCACAAACCTCGGGATCTTCTTCGCGGATCTGTTGGTTTTCGACGGAGCCATCGCAAAGGTCGGTGCATTCACGATCACTTCGGCGCTGGCGGAGAAACGCTGGTGGGAGTTCATCACGTTCCAATTCATCCACGGCAGCCTGGGGCATGTGGTGTTCAATTCCATCGGGCTGTATTTTTTCGGACCGTGGATGGAGCGCTGGTGGGGCTCCGGGAAATTCACGCTTTTCTATCTGCTGTGCGGGGCGAGCGGCGCGCTCTTCTATGTGTTGCTCATGGGGGTTGGAATCCTTCCGCAGAGCGTTGCGGTTCCACTGGATGACGGCACCATGGCGAATTTCCCCATGACGATGGTTCCATTGGTCGGAGCATCCGCAGGGATCTACGGGATTTTGATCGGGGTGGCGGTGATCGCGCCGGCGATGCGTGTTTCGCTGCTTTTCCCTCCGGTGACACTTTCCATGCGCAGGCTGGCGTTAATCCTGATGGCGATTTCCGTGGTGCTGATTGTTTTCAAGATCGGCGGCAACGAGGGCGGCGAGGCGGGTCATCTAGGCGGGGCGATCATGGGATATTTCCTGATGCAGGTATGGATATGGTATTCCGAAAGAGGAAGGGTGGGCTTTTCCGGAAAGCCGCGCGGACCGCGTCATGACATCGAGCCGAAGATCCGGCCGAGGACCAGGGTGGATCTGCGTAGCGAGGGTGAGGTGGATCGGATCCTCGACAAGATTTCAAAGGACGGCTTCCAGAGCCTGACCGAAGAGGAGCGGGATCTGCTGCATCGCGCAGCGAAAAGCCAAGAAAACTGAGATGATGACAGACGAGGAAATGATCGCCGGAACAGGCGCGGGTGGAGAGGTGGAGCGGCTCAAGGCGATCATGCACCGGCTACGAGCTCCGGGCGGATGTCCGTGGGATGCGGAGCAGACGCATGAGTCCTTGGTGGGCAATCTCATCGAGGAGGCCTACGAGGTGGTCGATGCGATCCAGCGTGGCAACGATGCGGATATGGCTGAGGAACTGGGCGACCTGTTGCTGCAGGTGATCTTCCACAGTGAGATCGCGGAGGGGGACAAGCGTTTCGATCTGGAGGATGTGGCGAGGGGGATTTCCGAAAAGCTCGTGAGGCGGCATCCACATGTTTTTGCGACCTCCAATGCAGCGGATTCGGATGAGGTGCTGAAGCAATGGGACGAGATCAAGCGAAAGGAGAAGGGCGAGAAGGAGGTGCCATATCTGCACGGTGTCGGCAAGGGTCTACCGGCCTTGGTGCGTGGCGCAAAGCTCCTCCGGAAGGCCTCCAAAGTGGGCTTCGATTGGCCTACGGAGACGGGTGTGATCGCGAAGATTCGCGAGGAACTCGCAGAGGTGGAATGCGCGGTGGACGAACGCGATATGGAGGCGGTGGATGAGGAACTTGGCGACCTTCTTTTCTCCGTGGTGAATCTGGCGAGGTTCCGGAAAATCGATCCGGAAATCCTGATGGCGCGCGCAAACACGAAATTTGAGAAGCGTTTCGGCGAGATGGAGAAGATGCTCAAGGAGATGGGCAATCCTCTCGGTGAAGCCAATCGGGATGTGATGGGCGATGTCTGGGACGAGGCGAAGCGCAAGGGCTTCTGATCAGGCGGTGGCTTTTTTCCTGACCGGGATAAAGCCTAACGCCATGATGACGAGCTGGCTGGCGATGAATGCGCTGAGCCAGAAGAATGCGGCATCGGTGAAGCCGTAGGAGTGGAGGCCGATGCCGAGCATGTTGGTGCCGAACCATGACCAACTGGTGACGATGTTTCCGAAGATGGCCATGACCATCATGCCGCGTTCTTTGACCATGCCGCCCCAGCGGGCGTGGAGGATGATGGCGTTCCAGATGACGATGAGGAGGGCTCCGTTTTCCTTGGGATCCCAGCCCCAGAAGCGGCCCCATGATTGATCCGCCCAGATGCCACCGAGGACGGTGCCGACGAAGCTGGCGAGTGTGGCGAAGCAGATGACGCCATAGACCATGCCGCGCAGGGAGGTGGCGGTGGCAGGAGGGATGGGGCCGAGGAGACGGCGGATGAGGTAGAAAATCGCGACGATCCCGGCGAGGAAAGTGGCGGAGTAGCCGAGGGTGATGACGATGACGTGGGTGGCGAGCCAGAAGTTGCTATCGAGCACGGCGCGCATCATCTCCAGGGTGTCGCCGGAGAGTGAGAGGTGATGGGCGATGATCAGGGTGGCGAAGCCGACGACTGCGGCGACCGCAGTGCCGATGGCGTTTTTGTAGAAAAGCTCAAGTACGACGCTGAGCATGATCGCGCCCCAGCCGATGAACACGGCGGAGGAGTAGAGATTGGTGACGGGCGGGCGGCCTTCGAGGCACATGCGCGCGATCAGGCCGATGGTGTGGATGGCGAGGCCGATGAAGAGGATGCGGAAGGCGGCGATGCGAAGAACGCTTCCGCCGGACAGCCACGAGAAGATCGCGAGTAGGAATGCGCCGACATAGACCGCCATGCAAACGTAGAATGGGGCGAGCTCGTTGAAGAGAGTTTCTGCTCCGGTTTTACGTAGATCGCCGGTGCGGTTTTCCGAGAGCCATGCTTGGTAATCGGATACGATGGAGTTGAAGGCGACAACGTCACCGCCACGCCAGGCATCACCGAGTTTTGCAAAGGCGGATGTGGAAGGATGGAGAGATCCGGTTTCGATGGAGGCGATGGCGGAGTCCGGGAGCTTGCGCCATCCGGTGGTATCGCCTCCCGGCGGCGGTGGCTGGGAAAAGACATCCGTGCCGGACGACCACTCCTCGAGAACATGTTTGCGTGTTTCTGCGGCTTCGATGGCGGTGGCGTCGAATGGCTCGCCACGGTCACGTTTCTGTTCCTCAGCGCTGGCTTCTGCGGCTTTTTCTAACAATAGGTTGAGATCGGTGGCGAGGCTGAGCGATTCGGGGTGGGCGATGGCGAACTTAAGCTGCTGGTAGTGTCCGACGTTTCGCCAGAGGTTCATCAGGCCTTTTTCATAAGGATTCCAAGTCTGAGAATCCTTGGCGGCGATGCGTCTGGCTTCTTCCGCCACGTCGGCGAGGTGGGGGAGGATTTGGACGAAGGAGAATGATTTCCCGTCCTCTTGGGTGAGGTTGAGGACGCCGAGCACGCCATCGTGATGGATGAGAAATACGGGACGTTGGTCGGCTTTTGTTGGCTCGAAAGCGAGTTCGGCGAGCCACTCGGTGGGGGAAGCCGGAGCGTCATCACCGGGGACGCGTTGTTTGCCGAGGATGGCGAGGATGCGGTTGCGGGCGAGGGAGTCGAGTGGTTGCACACGGCCGTTGGAGACGACCGGGAGTTTGCCGAAACCGCGGAGGTCAAAGCCTAGTGACTGGCGGGTGGCGCGCCATGTGTAGGCGGCGATTAGCAGGATGCAAATCGCCGGGATCAGCCAGGAAATGTGTCGGTAGAGAGATTTCATGCGGCGGAGGGGCGGCGGCGGATGGCTTTGATCAGGTGTTGCAGGAAAATCCAGATGAGGCCGATCCCGACCATTGCGCAGGAGACGTAAGGCATGGTCCATGCGGGGTTGCGCACGACCTGGAGGATGCTGGTTTGCTTGTCGGATCCCTTGCTGTCCACGAAGCCGGACTGGTAGAAGGTGTGTCCCTCATCGCGCAGAGGATGGTTCATGTAGATCAGGGCGGGGATGTTCTTGCCGGTCTCGGTATTGATGAAACGGATGCGGCTGGAGAAGTTTTTCGGGATCTCGGTGCCGAGGTATTTCTCGTGGGTGAACTCTTCGAGGCGGATCGAGAATGGGTGATAGTAGCGTTTTTTACGCAGGATCATTTTCCAAGTTGTGCCACCGATCAGGAATTCCTGTTTGCCGGGGAGCGCGTTGGAGAGGAGCCAGCGACCTTGGGAGTTCCCGTCGGGAGTATGGATCTCGACAAAGGCGGTGCTGAGGTCGCGGCGATCCATTGCGGTTTCGTGGGGTTTTTCGCGCACCGCAAGGCCTGCACCGATATCGCGGTCTGCACGGAGGGGATCGAAGCTGGTGTCTGCGGCGCTGGCATCTTCGATTTTACTGTTGCGGTAGAAGCGTGCGATTCGGAGTTCAAAGCCTGCGAAGGGGAAGCTGGCGCCGTCTTTGAGGCGGCTCGAAGGGATGGCATGCACCGTCTCCAAGCCGTCTGCAGTTTGCTGGATGAGGGCGAGTTCGGTTTCGCGCGAGCTTTCCGAGTAGTTCGAGGTTTCCCCCTCATCGAGCTGCATGTGGGACTCCACGGAATAGATCGCGGTGAAGAACTCCCCAAGCAGCATAAGGATGATGCCTGCGTGGACGAGGATGAGCCCCGCCTTTTGCCATCTGAGCTGGAAGCGGCGGATGTGTGCGGCGAGGAGATTGAGCAGAAGGAGGGCACCGAGCAACATCCCGCCGGGGAAGGGGATAGAGAATTTCTTTTCCCCCGGAAGCACATCGAGCCACGCGAGCCACGACTGGAAATACAGTAGCTGGACTTCATGGATGCCCATTTTGACCTGCAGCAGCGTGGCCACGAAGATGAGGATCATCGCCAGGGAAAGCAGCACCACGGTGAGCCGCAGCGAGCTGAAGATCGCAACTGGCATCGCAAGGATGCCGCGCTTTTTCTGGGGGTGGCTCACGGGAGTTTTGCGGAGAGGATGAAGGCCTCGAATTTGGCGCGGTTTTCGCCAACGAGTCCGGCTTCACCGCCCATTTTGAAAAACCAGGTGCAGTCGCCTGCTTTGAGGATACCGGTGCTGATGGCACCTTTGCGGTCACCATCGAGGAGTGGCCCGTCGCTGACCATGTGGGTGATGAGGATGGTGCCGGATGCTCCTTCGGCAATTTGGCCCAACGCGGGATCATCCTCGGATGCGAGCGGGGGAAGTTTGAGCTGGGCGCGCCAACGATTGACGTTTTCCAGTGCCGTGCCGGACTGGCCCATGAGCGGGACGACGGAGACATCGCCGTCGATGCCATCTGTAGCGGGGATGCGGAAGCTGGCCACGCGCATCGCGCTGCCTTCGCTTTTTTCCCAGCCCTCGGGAGCTTCCAGGGAAATTCTGGGTTTGTCAGAAGAAGGTGCCGGCGCAGGCGCGGGAGGCTCCGTGCCGAAACTCACGGTGGAGAGGAAAGCCATGAACTCTTCGCGCCTCGACTCGATCCCGGCCGTGGGTGCATTGAGTTTGAAGAACCATGTTTCCGAGGGGAGGGAAATGATCGCGGCGAGGATGCCATCGCTCTCGCCGATGATTTCGAACCATTTCGCGGAGATGCCATCGCCTTCCACGCCGAGGATTTTGCCGCCAACGTCATCGATGGGTGGCAGTCTGACTTGTTGGCGCCAGCGGTTCACGTTGGCGGCTTCTCCTCCCGCCTCGCCGGGCAATGAAGAGACCGAGACGCTGACATCTTGGCTGAGGCTGTAGAGGGCGACTTGGAATTGTCCCGGCGTTTCCACTTTCCAAGCGGACGGTGCCTGCCAGCGGAGCGAGCCGGCGGTGGTGGGTGGCGCGGGATCGGGATCGGGCGTCTCCACGGATTCCGATCCGGAGTCATCGGAGGCGACGCGGTAGGTTTGGATTTTTTCCTCAGTGCAGGAAAACGAGACGGCGGCGATACCGAGGATCAAGGTGGATGGGAGGATGCGGTGGATCATGGGGACGTGGGCAAGAGTCTGCAGCATTCAGAGCAGGTCAAGGGAGATGTCCGGGCAAGGCGGTGTGCCATGCGGCCGGCGGCGGAAATCATTCGCCGGATGATTGCTTCTTCCCATCCGGCGCAGAGTGCGGGATGCCTCCGAACAACGATCCCGATGGGCTGTTGTGGTAGGTGTGGCAACGGACGCAGCGGTGATCGATGCCTCCATCCGGGCTGTGGCAGGTGGTGCAGCTGGCGATGCCCGGCAGGTTCACGTCGCTGGTTTCGGTGCTACTCAGCACTTCATGGCAAGCGAGGCATTGGGCGTCTTCGCCGCGATCTGCGTTGAGGTGTTTCTTGTCCTCTGGGAGGACATTTTTGTGCAGCTCGTGGTTGAATTTTCCGACCTCCATCCAGCGGTTCGGGGCATAGACTTTGGCGATCACCGGGGTGCCGTTGTCTTTGGCTGGCGGTGAGACTTCGTGGCAGGTGGCGCAGCTTTCGAATTGGGCGACTTCGCCGTTGGGAAGGCGTTTGTCTTTTCCGGAAAAGAAGACCGCGCGCTCGAGTTCTTCACCGGTTTCGTAGAACTCTTCGATGCTTGCGCGTTTCTCCTCAACGTAGGCTTTGAGCTCATCTCTGCCGGTGATGCCTTCCTCGGTTTTGGCGTAGGTTTCGTATTGGATGTTGAGGCTGCGCAGGAAGGAGCGGACGTAGAACGGATCGCCATGAGGCAAGACAAGTCCCGGTTTGGTCGCGTCGCCGATGGTGTCGGGATCGAACTGGAGAGCATGGCAATCCGAGCAGTGCTGATCGTAAGTGATGGGGAGTTGGTATTCGCCCTTGGCGTCGCTGTTGTGGCAGTCCATGCAGCTCAGAGCAGAGCCGTCGAGTTTCTGCACGCCGCCCGTTTTCATGTGCACCTCGTGATTGAACTTCAGGGTATTTTTATCGCGGATTTCTTCACGGATGACGCGGAATTCCGGGTGGCCATCGTGGAAGTCGCGGATCACTTGGGTGTAGCCGTCCTCCGGGCGTCCGAGAGACGAATTCAAGCCCTTGGAATCGGGGGATGAGGGAAAGGTGTGTGGATCCAGGTGAGCGGCGATTTTTGCAGCCTCCTGCATGAGTTTCTCGGAGGAGTGGCAGGTGAGGCAGTAATCATTGGTGACTTCCGCGATGAAGCCGCTGCCGGCATGTTCCTTGTGGCAGGTATGGCAGGCATATTCATCGGGCATGTTCGGTTGGTGGAAGCTCTTACCCGCGTGGCAGGCGAGGCAGTTGTTGTCCATTCCGGAAGGTTCTGCGGGGCCTCTATTGAATAGCTCGAAGGGAGCGAGTCCGCCGGAGAGAGCCTCACCGATTTTGGCCGGCCAAGTTCCTGCATTCCGGCGCGCACTTTCATGGCAGCCGGCGCAGTTGCTGTCGTCGCCGGTGATCTGCTTGGTGAGATCGGAGAAATGTTTGCTCGCGTGGGGGCTGGAAATCGGTGCCGGATTCACGAACTTGTCGCGCGTGGTGCGGTCGAGGCCGATGAAGAGCACGATGAAACTGGCGATGACGGTGAAAACCACGAAGCGCTTGCGAATGTTTCGGAGCGTCCGGCGTGGTTGGCATTTCGGAATCGCGTTGCAGCAGGTTCCATCCGGCATCGGGCCGCGGTCGCATTTGCCGCCAGCTGATGCAGGGCGGGTGCATTTGTACTGGCCTTTAGTTTCGCCTGGCTTCAGATCCAGCAAGGGCACGCATTCGTAGGTTGCGCGGCATTTTCCCTTCGGAGAGGGGCCGATCCTGCATGCCTCGCCTTTGCAGAGGTGTCCACAGACCCAGTCTTGGTTTGGACGGACATAGTCCGTGGTCGAGAATGCGGAGGATATCTTTTTGTCCTTCATGAAACGGCTGCGGAAAACGAGTGGACGAGGATGATGTGGAGCACTGAGAAGATCAGCAGGGAATAGCTCAGGGGGATGTGGACGAAGAGCCAGAGACGTAGCGCAAGCTGGAGGGAATACTGGTAGTCGAGCATGTGTTTTTGCTCGACCAGATCCTGGAGTTCCTCGAAGCCGGGGAGATCATCCTTGGCGATGAATCGGCGCATCTCGTCGAACTGCGAAGCGTGCGCGGCCTGTGGAGAACGCGATGCCCGAAGGTGAGCCAGGAAGTTACAATGTTTGGTGAAAAATATGCCCAGTTGATCCGCATATTTCAGAGAGGCGAGGGAGGGAGTCTTGTTTTCTTCCGTTGCAAGCACGAGTGCCTCGGCTCTCTGCCGGATGTTGTTGCGTGCGTCCGCCATTCGCTCAAAAGGGGTTTCATATCCGGCAAGAGTCAGCCGTTTTGGAAAAGTGCGGCTCATCCACCACCCGACTAGGCCGGAGATGAAGACGATGAGGAAGCACCACGCGAAGATCTGTCGGAAGATGCCGCTGGGCCAGGACCAGCCCATGTGGACGAAGAACAGGATGCCTGAGAAAATCCCGAGGCAGATGTGCATTTTTAGCCAGAAGCTGGCTTTGCCCATGCGTAGGAAAGGCACCTTTTTGCGCAGATTGAAGAAGGTGAGGATGAGCATCAGCGCGAACAGGAACCAACCGCTGATGTAGGCGTGATGGGGGAAGCGAGGTATAAACCATAGGGATGCGGCGGCCAAAGCGACCGACGCCAGCGTGGTGATTGTCACGCCAGCGGATCTTCTTTTGGTGGGAGTTATCTTTTCTTGAGCCACTGGATGAGGGAGTTTTCCTGGGAAAGGTCGGTACGGCTGAGCGCGTCGTGTGGGCAGGCGTTCTGGCAGGCCGGGCCGCTGGTCTGCTCGATGCAGAGATCGCATTTGGTTGCCTTGAGAAGGGGCTTCTGGTTGTCGTCCACCCAGAATGGGCCCTTGGTGGTCCTGACTTCGACCATGCGGATAGAGTCGTAGGGGCAGTTGTTTGCGCAGATCGTGCAGCCGACGCAAGTGGCGGGGTTGATAACCACCTCGCCGCCATGACTGGAGCGGTGGATCGCGCCGGTGGGGCAGCCGACCATGCATACTGGATCGACGCAATGCATACAGGCATTTGCCACCATGAGGTTGTCCACCATCGGGCCGTGCCTGAGGAAGCGAGGGTTGCCATCGTGAGTGGAGGCGCAGGCGCGCACGCAATCGTCGCACCGGGTGCAGAGATCCATATCGATGACCATGGATTGGGTGCCGTTGAAGAAACGTTTCTCAGCCACAAATTCCATGAGGTTGGTGGGGATATGGATGCCTTCCTCCGCGAGGCGGGTGCTCATCTTTTTGCCCGGCAGGTTTTTGGCCACCACTTCGTCGGGCAGATCCGGCTTGAGATACTGCCGTGGCACATATTTCACCAAGGTCGCCGTAGGGATGAAGATCAGGTCGGCGTATCCGACTGCACGGAGCGTCATGGAGGAGGGAATGTTTTTTTCCGGATCCTCACATTGGCGTGCAACATCATCGAAGCCGAACATTTTGCCCGCGCCGATGTATTTCAGGGTGCGCTCGCCGCCGCCATAGTTTTGGCTGACGCGGCAGAAACCCGCCCTGACGAAATAGATTCCATTGCAGTATTCCCCTTGCTTGATGACGAGAGGTTCCTTGGCGTGGGTGGTGGAGTCTCCGTCTGCCGCGAGCCGTTTGTATTCGCCAGCCCAGTCATAGCTTCCGAGGTTCTGGAATTCCGCTTCATGGCAGAGGGTCTGGAACTCCGGGCTGTTGACTTCCATGTGGGAAAGAAGCGGAATTTTCGAAAGGAATGAGCTGAGGGAGTTTTTCCGGAAAATGTCGTCGATCTGTTGCTTGAGCGCAGGATTGTTTTTCATCAGGTCGCGAAGACCCTGCCATCTTAATTCCAGAAGCTTTGCGCCGTTGGTAGCAGCTACGACGGTTGCCGTACGTGGCATGCGGCTGAGTGCGGAGAGCTCCCCGAAAAACTGCCCCGACTTCAGGGCCACGGTCTCGGTGCCGGAAATGACGTTCGGAAAATCCTGGAGGTAAACGGTTTGGCCATCGTTCACCGTATTTTGGAATTTGTCACTGACCCGGAGGGATTGTTCATCCCAGCCTTCCGGTTCCTTGTGGTTCGACCAGAGTTGCGCCAAGCGTTTGGCGAATCCCTTTTTCTTCCCGGTATCCGCCCGGCCAAGGAGCTTCGGGTCGAGATGGGGTTTGAGAACCACTTCGACCTCGCCTTCCAGCACCAGATAGGCGGATGTGCCATAGTCGCCGCGCCGCACTACGATGCCCCCGGCCTCGTAATCGCGGATGGCAGTATCGCCCTTCAGTAGCCCTCGGAGCCGACTGAGGTCGGAAGGCTTCTCTTGATCCATGCTGGCGAATGGCTCGACGGCTAACAAACCGTCGACATCCTCATCCGTCATCTTCGGATCCAGCGGGTCGTCCCAACGCTCCGGCTTGGCCGCTTTGCGGGTGAGCTCGGCCAGTGAAATGTTTGGTTCTGCCATGGCGTTTGCTTTAGGCGTCGAGGACTAGGTTGCCTTTTGGGCAGCAGACACATGGGAGGCAGCAACCGGCTTCTACCTCGTAGTCCGGGGGGCCATCCGGGTAACTTACCTCGCCGGATTTTATCGCGGTCATGCACTCGCCACAACTTCCCTTGTAACATCCCCACCCAATGGCCGCCTCATTCTCCTCGCAAATTTTTGTGAGGTTTTCTTCCGTTGCCGGATCCCAACTGCAAACCTTGGATGACTTTTCGAAAGTCACCTCGCAGGTTACCTGATCCGTCTTCGCCGCAGCGGGTTTGCTCTCCTTATATTTGTCGTCAATTTCCCATGTCGATGGGCCGAAGTCCTCGTAGTGCAGGTCCTTGAGAGGGACGCCCCAATCAAGTAGACCGTTCATGAGAGTGCCCATGAAAGGGCCTGGTCCGCAGAGATAGTATTGGAAGTTGTTAGAGGGGAGGACTTCCTTCAGCAGTTCCGGGGAAACCCTGCTCTTGTGGTTGAATGACCTTGGGTCGTCCTCGGGATCCGGCTTGCTGTAACAGATATGAAGCCGGAGTTTGGGGTTGGCTTTTTGGAGGGCAACCATTTCGTCCTTGAGCATATGCTGCTTGCCGTTGCTGCATCCGAAGAAAAAGTAGATTTCCCGGGTGTCCTTGATGTGGGTGAGGACGCGCGCCATGGTTAGCATGGGCGTTACGCCGATTCCACCGCCGAGCAGGACGACCGGACGGTCCACATCCACATCGAGAAAGAATTTTCCGGAAGGTGCTTTGACATCAAGAATGTCGCCTTCCTTCACGCCATCGCAAAAGTGACTTGAAATAACTCCGATTTTTGATGGGTCAAAAGGCTCTTTGCGTTTCTTGCACTCGTATGGGGTGGCGCGTTTGATCGTGACCCGATAATGGTCGCCGTCGATGAGGCCGTCCGAGAGTGAGTAACACCGGATTTCCGGTTTCTTCCCGCCGGGGGCTTGCAATTGGAAGGTGAGGTATTGCCCGGGCTTGAAGTTGGAAAGCCGCTTTCCGTCGTGCGGTTTCAGGTAAAAGGAGTAGGTGTCTTCAGCTTCTAGCGCCTTTTTAGCGACGGTGAACTTCCGATAGCCGTTCCAAGCTACCTCGGGAGCGGCCTCTGCTTTTTGGTTGAGAATCTCGATCCTTCTCCTGATGACATCTAGCTCAAGTTGGCTGCGCTTTTTTTCAATCCGGGATCTTGTGCTTACCGCCCACCACTGGGTGGCGAGGTAGCCGACCATGATCACCCCCCCGGTCGATCCTAGAGTCAGTAGGGGGCTCGACTGTATGAAATTTAGAAAATCGAAGTTCACAATCGTAATGCCTCAATTGGGCATGATTTGTAGGTTATGGATTGATCCATTTTCTGTCGATCTCAAACTGCAAGGATTGCATGGTTGGGAGCGAGTGTTCGCGTGATGGCGAAACAAGGGTTGGGTGATTCCGTAGCGGGACATGCTGTGATTTTCCTTTAGCGAAAAGGATTAGAAATGATGTCCTGCTGAATGTACGCAAATGAACTCTTGTATCAGTTCGGTTAGTTCCCCCATTTGACTTGCCATTTTTCCAAGAAATACATAAAACCCTGCAAGATGCGCAGGATAACGAGTGAAATTCCATCCTCCGTGGCAACGGGTTCACTTTTTGTGGTGATTTCGCTCTCGGTTTTCATCTCTGGAACGCTTTCCGCAGAGCTGTTTCCGACAGGAAAGGTGCTGGGTTCTGAGTCCTGCAGTACGAGTGGATGTCACGGTGGAGCGGGGCCGAACCGTGGGGCGCATACGATCTGGAAGAGATATGATCCGCATACGGCTTCCGCAGCGACTCTCTCGACGGGGAGGTCCAGGGCGATGGCTGGGAAGCTTGGGATCGACGATGCGACCCAATCTACTAGTTGCACCGTATGTCACGCGCCCAACCGGCAGGTGAGCCCTTCGATGTTCGCCGATCCCGTGTTGTTGGAGAAGAATTCCGTGGAGATGAACACGGTGAGCTGCGCCAACTGCCATGGGGGGGCAGAGAAGTGGCTCCTTTCACATACCCGGCCGGATTATCCGAGGGGGGCTCTCGCCGAACTGGGGATGCGTCAGCTGGGAAGCTCCTATGAAAGGGCGAATAGCTGCGTGGCTTGTCACCAGAATCTGAGCGACGAACTGCTTTTTGCAAAGCATCCGCCACTAATTTTCGAACTCGACGGCATGCTCGTCGCGGAGGGTAAGCATTGGCGGGAAGATAAGGAGTTTTCCAATGCGCAAACGTGGCTTGTGGGCCAAGCCGTGGCGTTGCGTGAAGTGGCCGCACAGTCGCTCCGTGAACCCGCTGAAAGCATTGCGGCAGACAAGGCCGAGGATTTCAAAGAACGCAGGAACGCCGAGATTGAGGCGATCAAGGAGTTGCTGAAATCGGGTGGTACGGCATTCAAAGGGACAGGCAAGGCGCTGGTGAGCGAGGCGGATCAATATGCCAAACTCATTTCCGCTACCCCGATCAACGCAGGGCAAACACGGGACATCCTGGGTCGGCTACTCAAGAACCAAGAACCATTCCGGGCAGGGGCGTTTGATTCCCTTCCCAAGGAATATCGCTCATGGGCGGCGGGTTGTTACGCCGAGCGCTTGGTGCTAGCGATTGATCGGCTGAACGAGTCTTTGGTCAATGCCGGTCAAAAACCGCCCATCGCCGATGAGCCGCTCAATGCGCTCTTCGATGCCGCAAAGCCGCCGATGGCATTCGATTCGGTGGCCTCCGACGTTTTCATCGCCAAGCTGGCTGCGGTTGCAGAATCCTTTTCAAGCAACCCCTAATGTGAACTCGCAACCCATGACGACTGACATCAGATGAGGGAAGCAAGGCTCACGAAAACCAGACGGCTTTCCGCAGCCTGCATCAGCGTGCTGCTGACGACCTGCTACCATCCGCCACATCGCCGGACCCCAGACTGGGATCTGAAGCCAGGCGAGCGGCGTCCGGATCGTGCGACGGCCCATCAGGAGTCGGCGACGACAACGCCAAAAAGTCCCAATGACTTTTCCCCAGATGCGGGGGTGGCTCGCGAAATCGGCGGGCGTTCGCAGTCGATCCTGCAGATCGACCGGAAAAGGATCATCACCGAGGAGGCCCCACTTCCGCCTACGCAATTCAATCCGGATCCCGGGGCAGGTTGGAAAAACACTCCCGATACCCTGCCGGTGCCAGGTATGCCGGAAGAGGATAGGGGAGTGGGCAATGTTCCGTTTTTCAATGAGCCGCTTGCGAGCAGGCGCCCGTTTTTCGAAAACGATGCGGCGCAGGAGGATGAGGGCTATTTTGGGCGCGATGCCGGAGCCCGCAAGAAAGGCCAGAGAAAGACCGCAGTGATACCCGATGGTATGGTGCTGCCTCGCTTGGACGTTGAACAGAATTTGGTCGAGGCGGAGATACTCCAGCTTGAAGATCTCGAACGGTATGATCCGGATATCGCCAAGTCCTATCAATTGCCGCGCGGTGAAGTTCGTTTCGAGGAGCGGATCTACGAGCACTGGCATGCGGGTCACCACGAGCATGCGGAGGATCCAGAAAATACCGAGTCGGTCGAAGATCGGTGGAATATCGCGACCGGGAAATGGCAGCGTTACCTCGACGACAATCTCGCAGAGACTCCCTACGAAAGGGATACCCCTTATCTCTGGCATCCTTATTACCAGAGCAAATTCAAAGGCGATGTGCCGGTTTACGGGCAGGACATTTTCGCGGCGATCACACTGACGAACTTCACGGATATCGAAACGCGCAGCATCCCCACCCCGGCCGGTGTCAGCACGGCGCGTCCGGGTGGTTCGGAGTTTTATGGAGACGGCGAGCAGTCCGCGATCATCACCAACACCGGTCTGCTCATCGACGTCTTTCGAGGGGAGACCTCATTCAAGCCGGTCGAGTGGCTATTCCGCATCCAGCCCGTGTTCAACTCGAACTATGTGACGGTTCGTGAAACCACTTTGATTTCTCCTGATCCACGGGGGCTGGGGCAGGGCACTTCGAACCCTCCCGGCAATCCCTTCGGTGGCAATCCTGGTAATGTGAATCCCGGCGATATCGACGGCTATCTCGATCCATTGCTTTTCCCCGCCGGAACCGATTTCTACCGCACCCGGGCGACCGAACGTCATGAGACGCACCTCGCCCTGCAGCAATTTTTCTTCGAGGTGCATCTGCTGGATCTCTCGGACAACTACGATTTCGCCGCAATGCGAGTGGGCACCCAGACTTTTAATGCGGACTTCCGAGGGCATGTGTTCTTTGAGCAAAACTGGGGCTACCGCCTGTTCGGAAACCTCTTGAAGAATCGGCTTCAGTACAACATCGCGCTTTTCGATCTCTTCGAGAAAGAGTCGTTCTCCGAGCTGAACACCTGGGACGACCGGGATCAGAACGTGTTTGTCGCAAACCTTTACTGGCAAGATTTTCTAGTGAAAGGCTACACCGCGCAGATCAGTTTCCTCGCGAACTGGGACAACGGCACGGATGCGGGCCTGACATATGACAGCGCCGGAAACATCGCCCGACCCTCGCCACTCGGCACCGTCGCACCGCACGACCTGGAGGCGTATTACCTCGGCTGGAACGGGGAAGGCCACTTCGGGCGCATGAACATCAGCCACTCGCTCTATCATGTGTTCGGCAAAGACGATCTGAACGGCATCGCCGGGCAATCGGTGGATATTGATGCTTGGATGGCGGCACTGGAACTCTCCGTGGATACGGATTGGATGCGCCACAAGTTCACGATGTTTTATGCCTCGGGAGATGATAACGCGACGGACGGCAAGGCGACCGGATGGGACTCGATCGTGGACAACCCGAATTTCATCGGCGGACCGTTCAGCTACTGGCAGCGGCAGGGGCCCAACCTCGGCGGCACCGCGGTCGCTCTTAAGCAACGCCTGAGCCTGATCCCTAACCTGCGTTCCAACAAAAACCTCGGGCAGTCGAGTTTTGTGAACCCGGGTATTTTCATTGTCGGAGTCGGAGAGGAATGGGAAGTGACTCCGAAGATGCGATTTTTCGCGAACCTCAATTACCTGATGTTCATGGAAACCGATGCCATCGCCACCGCGCTGGTCACTAGCGATATCGACCGCGAGATCGGCTGGGATTTGAGCTTCGGCGTGGAATACCGCCCGTTCCTGACAGAGAACCTCAAGCTCGCCGCTGGATTGGGAATGTTGTTTCCCGGAGAGGGGCTCAAAGACATTTATCGCACCACCACGCCTACCGTCGCTGGCTTCACTTCCGGTCAGTCGGGTGATATAGACGATGTGCTCTATAGCGGGTTCGTCTCCGCAACCATCAACTTCTAATGACCCAAAATTCCACAATCCAATCCCGATTCATTACCTTCCTGGCTGCCGCAGGACTGGTAGTTTCGGCTCATGCACAGGACGCGGAATACCGGAGTCTTTTCGGCCCGCAGACAGCGGCGAAAGCTCCAGTCACGCACTATAGCGGCGGGATTCCGGCTGCAAACAAGGTGGATCAGTCGGAGGCTACGATGATGGCGAAAAGCCGCGGCTGTGTGGATTGTCATGAGCACTCGCATGACCCGCACGACAGTGAGCATGTCCGGCTGGGCTGCACCGACTGCCATGGCGGCGATGCAACGCAAGGTCTGACCATGCGCCAAGCGCACGTGGCACCGCTCAACCCGGTGTTTTTCGAAAGCTCCGCCAACCCAAGCGATAGCACAGTGCTTCTTAACCATGAGTCTCCGGATTTTATTCAGTTCGTGAACCCTGGCGATCTGCGGGTGGCGAAAAAAACCTGCGGCGACTGCCATGCGGAGCATGTTGATGATGTCGGCCATAGCATGATGCGGCACGGGGCGATGTTGTGGGGTGCGGCCGCATACAACAACGGGGCGTTTCCTGTGAAGGATTCGATTTTCGGCCAGGCCTACGGAGCCAATGGTGTGGCTCTTGCACTGAAGAGCCCGTTCAAGGTGGATGCAGAGACGCAGAAAAAAATGGGGATCGTGCAGGAGATTTTCCCGCTTCCGCGTTTCAATGTCGGGCAGACTGGTAATGTTTTCCGGATCTTTGAGAAAGGCGGCACTAGGCTGCTGGATTTGGGAAATCCCGATCCATTCGATCCTCCGGGCAAGCCGTTCAGGCGTCTCGGCGAACGGGGGCTCGGCACCCTTTCGCGGGTGGATCCTGTCATCATCGGCGCACACAAGACCCGCCTCCATGATCCGCTGCTGGATTTCTTCGGCTCCAACGACAGGCCCGGCGACTACCGCTCGAGCGGATGTACGGCATGCCATGTAGTGTATGCGAACGACCGCTCACCTTCGAACTCCGGCTGGTACAGTGCCTACGGAAACCAAGGATTGTCTTTCAATCCGGATCCGATGATTTCGAAAAAGGAGAAGGGCCATCCCATTGAGCACAAGTTCACCCGGAGTATCCCTTCCAGCCAGTGCATGACCTGCCACATGCACCAAGGGAACCTCTTCGTGAACCCGTATCTCGGCTACACTTGGTGGGATCAGGAATCGGATGCGGAGCACATGTATCCGAAGCAACAGCACGATCCGACGGACAAGGAAATGGCGCAATCGCTCCGCAAGAACCCGGAAGCTGCTGCTGCCCGAGGCAAGTGGGGGGATGTGAATTTCCTCGAAAAAGTTGCGGAGCTCAATCCGGAGCTGAAAGACACTCAGTTCGCCGATTACCACGGTCACGGCTGGGTTTTCCGAGCGGTTTTCAAGAAGGATCGCGAAGGCAATCTGCTCGATGAGCATGGAGATAAAATTTCCCACAGCGACAAGGACAAGTTCAAGAAAGCCGTGCACCTCAAGGACGTGCACCTCGCGCTCGGCATGCAGTGTGTGGATTGCCATTTCCTCAACGACACCCACGGCAACGGCCTGCTCTACGTGGAGCCCCGCGCGGCCACCGCGATCACCTGCGTGGACTGCCACGGTACCACCAACACACGCTCGACCCTGATGACCGGCGGTAAGGGCGGGGATTTGACCAAGGATGGAGAGGTGGTGCCCATCGACCTCCGCGAAAGCAACACCCCATTCGGTCCACGCTTCACGTGGCAAGGGAATCGACTCATGCAGCAGTCCTCGATGGAAGAGGGGCTAGTATGGGAAATTCCGCAGACGATCGACACGGTCAATCCGAACTCGGATCACTACAATGCGATGAGCGCGTATGCGAAGACGCTCAAACGTGACGGTAAGACCTGGGGCAATGTCCCGAGTAATCCAGAGCAATGCCAAAACGATCTGGCGCACAGCAATGAGGATATGGATTGCCAGACCTGCCACACCTCATGGGCGACGAGTTGTTTCGGTTGCCACATGCCGATGGAGGCGAATTACAAGATGGCCGCCAACAAGTTCGAGGGAACCAGCACACGGAATTACTCCTCCTACAATCCACAGGTCGTGCGCGATGATGTGTTCATGCTCGGCAGGGACAGCACGGTGAAAGGTCATCGGCTTGCGGTGCTGCGCTCATCGAGTGCGGTGGTGGTCGGGTCGCAGGGATCGAACCGCGAATGGTTCTACACCCAGCAGCAGACAGTTTCCGCTGAGGGCTATTCCGGACAGGCTTTCAATCCGCACTTCGCCCATACCACCAGCGGGGTGGGGACGACGAAGAACTGCACGGACTGCCACATTTCGGAAAACAACGACAACAATGCGATCATGACGCAGTTGCTCGGATTCGGCACCGGCACCGTGAATTTCTTCGGAAGGTTTGCCTTCGTGGGGACCGATGACCACGGCCTCAGTGGGGTGGTATGGACGGAGCGGACGGAGCCGCAGGCGGCGATCGGCAGCTACCTGCACAAGAACGCGTATCCTTCGAACTACCAAGATCACAAAGACAACGGATCCAAGCTAAAGACATCCTATCACCATGGCGCTAAAGGCGGAGCGGTGACGGATCTACAGCATCGCGGTGAATACCTCTACGCGGCACTCGGCAAGAAGGGCTTCGGGATTTTCGATATCGCCAATATCGACAACAAGAATTTCTCGGAACGCATCGTCGCCACCCCGTTCTCGCCGCTCGGGCATGATACGTTCTTCAACACCTACTACGCGACCTCAGTTGCCCTACCGAGTACCTTGATCAACGATCCGAAACGCAATCGGCTCGAGGTGAACGAGGAAAGACCGATCGCCGACTACTACGGCTATGCCTTTGTGACCGACCTGAAAGAAGGCCTGATCGTGACGGATGTCTCTGTGATGCTGGATGGAAATCCAGAGAACAATTTCATCCAAAAGGACGTGAGCTTCAATCCCGGCGGTGTCCTGACCGGCGCGCGCCATGCGAACATGGCGGGACAGTGGATCTACATCACGACCGAGCAGGGGCTTTCGGTGGTGGATGTCTCGAATCCGCTGAATCCAGTTTTGGTCGGCGGCTATTCCGGGCCTGCGCTGCGCGGTGCACGTCAGTCGGCGTTGCAGTGGCGTTACTTGTTTGTCACCGATGCCGAGGGTGTGAAGGTCTTCGATGTGTCCGATCCCGCGAGCCCACGCCCGATCAATGGGGCGAAGGTTTCGCTCGGAAATGCCAATGGGCTCTATGCAGCGAGAACCTATCTTTATGTGGCGAATGGCTCGCAGGGAATGGCGATGATCGATATCGAAAATCCAGAGAAACCGAGTTTCATCATGAACTACAATGCAGATGGAGCGCTCACCGATGTGCGGGATGTGCAGATCGGATCAGTGCATGCTTCGATGTATGCCTTGGTCGCCGACGGGCACAACGGCCTGCGGGTGATCCAGATGATCTCTCCCGAGAACGTGCCGGGGCACATGGGCTTCTCGCCGGTTCCGAAACCGAAATTGATCGCCACCTACCCAACGAAAGGGGAGGCGGTCTCGGTTTCACGGGGGCTCGACCGCGACCGGGTGGTGGATGAAAGCGGCAACCAGACGGTGGTTTTCGGTCGCCGTGGCTCGGGGCCGCTCAGTCTGGATGACATGAAGGTATTTTACCGCAAGCGCAGCTCCGGAGAATACGGGGAAGCTTCGCTCCGCCGCGACGGGCCGGTCTACAAGGTGGCTGATGCAAAAGCGGGCGAAAGCAAACGTGAGATGCTGCTCGGTGGTCGGGCGGAAGGACCCGGTGAAGAATTCAAGGATCCGGCACTGGCGGAGGATACCGATAAGCCCTACAGTGGACGATTGAAGAGAAGAAGAGGTCCCGAGGATTTGGAACGATGAGACACCTACTGGTCATACCGGCATTGCTGATGGGTGCTCACTGCGTTTTTGCGGAGGGTGTCATCTCGGGTGTTTCCGGTGAAAACGGACGCGCGGGACACCAGGATGGAACCGGCGGCGGAGCGGTTTTCAACGATCCCATGGGGCTCGCACGCGATGCTCAGGGCAACCTTTTTGTCTGCGATGCGCGCAACCATGTGATCCGCAAGATTTCTAAAACCGGAGTGGTCACTACACTGGCCGGGAAAGCGGGTGAGGAGGGCGCGGTTAATGGGGTCGGTGGCAATGCGCGTTTCCGTTTTCCTGCAGACATCGCCATCTCTCCGTCGGGTGTCCTCTATGTCGCCGATAGCGGGAACCACTGCATACGAGTGGTGCAGGCCAACGGGACAGTCAGCACCCTTGCCGGTGATCTCGGCAATGCGAATGACGTCACTACAAGTTACGGCAGGAGCTACACAGCCGTTGCTCAGAATCTGGATGGGACTGGTTCGGTTGCACGGTTTAATTCACCGGGAGGGATCGTCTATTCCTCCAGCGGCTTGCTCTATGTGAGCGATACCGGGAACCACAGCATCCGCAGCGTAACCTTAAATGGGAATGTGGTCACGGTTGCCGGCAAAGCAGGAGAATGGGGTTCAGTAAATGGGACCGGGACGTCCGCGCGTTTCGATTCGCCCATGGGCTTGTGCATGGGGGCCGATGGCAACGTCTACATCGCGGATTCCGGGAATCACAGTATTCGCAGCATGACCCCGAATGGTGTTGTGACCACATTTTCGGGAAGTGTATCCGTGGTCGGTTTCCAGACCGGGCCTCGTCTTGACGCCCGTTATCGCAGCCCTTCGGACATCACCCCACATCCGGAAGGTGGCTTCATCATCTGTGAAGCTTTTGGTAATGTGATTTTCCGAGTCAATGGCAGTGGCATGGTGAGCGTCCTGTCGGGTGATGGATCGAAACCGCAGAGTTCACTTTCTGGCCCCAGCTCCGTAGTGTGCGACGATCTCGGAAATGTCTATGTGGCGGATACCTTCAATCAGGAGGTTGTGCTCGTCATAGAGAAGTTCGAGATGTCCATTTCGAAAGCTGGCGGCAGCAATCAGCTGACCCTCACTTGGGACAGTTTGCCGGGCCGTGATTATCGGTTGCAGATCTTGGGCGACGCAGGTTGGGGCAATGCCCCGGGTGATGTGGTGCGTGCCACGGCCAAGTCAGCAAGTATCAGCTTCCCGATTCCCGCAAATCAACCCAAGGGGATCTATCGGATCTTGTTGCTGGGCTATTAAAAGCTCGTCGCGGCACGCGGGAATTTCGCGTAGGGGATGCGGGCGTTTTCGTAGACGAAGTCATCCGCTCGGCTGCCATTGGGGGCGAGGAAATTCGCGGCACCGGCGGCACCGACGATGTCATCCTGCTCGATGCCGTCTCCAGATACCCCGATCGCACCGATAAGCACGCCGTTCCGATACAGGGGGAAACCTCCCGGGAAAATGGTGATGCCGTTAGGGATGTTGGTGTTGATGGGGGTAAGCGGAACCTGGAAACCGACGGCTCCCCCGAAATCCTTGACCGAAAATATTGGCTGAAAACCATTCAACGGGCCGGCAGGGGTGCCCTTGATGCCGGGCGGGTACATCGATTGGGAAAGCCATCCGACGGAGCGGCAAGAGAAAGCGCGTGGCGGGCCATTTGCGGCTCTTTCCGTGCCGCGTGAGAAGAAGATCGCGGTGCGGGCTTTCTGGGTCGCCACATCCCAACTAAAGATCGTCGCATCCGGAGTGCGGTAGGTGCCGAGGACGGCTGGCTCTTCTTGGTCGGTCGCCGGGTTGCTGACTACGGTGATCCAGACACGGGCGATTTGTCCACGTGGCAAGCGGATGCCGGCGCGGGTGATGGTTGAGCGTTCTGCCGCAAGCCTTAGGATTTCTCTGACTTCCGCAGCGTTCAGACGGGCTTGACCATTGATGAGGCCAGCCTTTGGATCAGCGCGGATGGCAGAGCGTAGTTCGCCGGGGGTGGCGTTGGTTCCGATCAGGCCGAAGGTGTTGGGGTAGACGACGGGCGGCGGAGAAGCTTTGGGTGAATAATCGACCGCAGCATCATCGCCAGAGGCCGGCATGCCGTCGATGTCGGCAAAGATCACAGGGAGCCCGTTGGCAGGGTTGGCAAGGTAGCCGGCAGGATTGGCGACCGTGGCGTTGGAGCCGGTTCCGACCTGATAGGCGAGACGGATGCCATCAATGAGGACATTGCTACCGTCGAACACCGGGTCGGGACGGAATCCCGCCTGCCCGCTCAGGGCGATGCGTTCGTTGTCGCTGGCTTGGAAGGTGGTGTCAAAACCCAATACCGCCGGATCGGCATAACCCACGACCGCGACGCCACCGACCAATCTGCCGCTTTTGAAAAGCGGGACGCCACCGGGGTTTCCCGATAGGGCGAGAGCCGTGAAAGGCACGCTACGGAAGAAATCGGCGGGGGTCGCACTGCCGAGATCGTTGACGCCGGGAACCGGAGGCGCGGGGAAGGTGTTTGCAGGGGAGGGAGCCTTGTATTTGTTCGTATCCGAGAAGGCCATGCTCGAGAAATTCACCCCGACAAGCGGGCCGTTAGGGCGATTGTCCACGCCCGGCGGAAAATTCTGCTGGATGATGAAGCCGGCGGTGCGGGTGGTGAAAGCATGCTGGTCGCTGCTGAGGAATGCCGCAGCTCCGGCAGCAGATACCACCCGGGCAACATCTGTGGCGCTGGGAGCCGAGCCTCCGTTTACATCCCAGACCGCGAGCACAAATCCCTCGCGATCCACGACTGCGACTACGCGATCCGGGGAGACGATTTTCGCCTCCTGCACCGCCTGAGCCACAACGGTCCGGACATCACTGAGCGTCAATCCCTGACCAAACAACGACGATGCCGGAGAGAGTAAAAAAGCTATGAAAATCCAACGCATTACCAATGCAGGTTTTTCCCTGATTTTACATAACTTTGCAAGGATAATGGAGCGGTTCTTTTCCGTTGAAATAGTAGCTGAGTCATCTTGCCGTAGGCTGTTTTGGGTGGCGGCTTTCAAAGCAATGGCGTCAGAGAAGAGCAATGGGACTGTGGAGGCGGCGAGCAAAGATTGCCGCCAGGGTGAGTTGCCAGAGCTTTCCATGGCGAAGATGTTGCGGTGCTGGGTGAGGTATTTCACAGATGGAGCTGTGATAGGGAGCAAGGTTTTTGTGAATGATGCACTTATGGCCTCGCGTGAGCTTTTTTCCGGGAGGAGGAAGGATGGTGCGCGGAAAATGGAAGGAGGGGAGGAGCTGCGGCAGGTGTGATCTGGAGTGCGTGGGATCTGAGGGGGGGCTGAGCCACTCGTGAGCATTTTTACCAGGTCTAGTGCTCTGTATAAGCCTTTGCGTGACAAGGGCTGGCGAATACGCTAACAGGGTAGGATGCGATTTGACGCAAGGGTGGCAGAGTCGGTTGGCGTTGCGGCGGCGGTCTACCTGATTGTCTGGCTGGGATTTCGGATGATTTGGAAGAAATCCGACAAGTCACCGGTGCTTTCTCTGCATTTTTTTGCGCTCTCGCTGGGGTTCTGGATCAGCGCGACGATTTTCTATCCGGGGCAGGATTGGGTGGGGCATCTCGGATCCGGTCTGATCTTTTTCGGGGCGATTTTTGGATGGGTGCTTTTTGATCTGATCATCGGCGTTGGTTTGCTCGAAAAGAGAGGAAAATTACCGATGCCCATCATCCTGCGCCAGCTGGGGGGAGTGCTGGTGGCACTCGTGGCCGTGGCTTTCATCCTGAAATGGGGATACAACGTCGAGCTGACTGGGTTGGTGGCTACTTCGGGGGTGGCGGCGGTGATCGTGGGTTTCGCGGCGCAGGATTTGTTGGCGAATGTGATCGCGGGTTTCAGCATCCACATGACCGGTGCCTACAAGGTGGGTGACTGGTTGTTGTTGGAGGAGGATGGCCGTCGTGCGGAGGTTGCGGAGATCAATTGGCGCTCTACGCGTGCTATCGACAACGACCAGATCTCCTACGAAATCCCGAACAGCGAGATGGTCAAAAAGCGCATCGTGAACCTGAATCATCCTCGGGTGGAACACGGGGTTAGGCTGCGTATCGGGCTCGATTACGATACGCCGCCCGCTTTGGCAAAAGAGGTGCTGATCAAGTGCACCAAGGATGCGCAGGGAGTGCTGGAAAGTCCTGCTCCAGTGGTGTTTACGAGAGAGTTTGGCGATTCATCAATCACCTACGAGGTGCGCTTCTGGATGAGATACGCTCGGTTGTATAATGCGACTTGCGATGAAATACGCACCGCCCTGTGGTATGAGCTGGGCAGGCGCGACATGCGCATCCCCTTCCCAATCCGGAGTCTGGAAGTGCGCACGCATAATGTGCCGGCGAGTTTCACGACAGCTCGCGATAACGCGGCCAAGATCCTGAATGCCGGCGGGATGCTGAACTGCCTGAGCGATGACGAAGCGGCGGATTTGGTTTCGAAAGGCAGCTTCAAGGTGTTCGGGCCGCGCGAGGCACTGGTGACGCGGGGTGAGCAAGGGGACTCCATGTTCCTGATTCTTGAAGGCAGCGTGGAGGTCGTCGGGAAGACGGAGGATGGACCGCGGGTGGTGCTAGCAACATTGTCGGCCGGTAGTTCGTTTGGCGAAATGTCGCTGGTGACCGGTGAAACGCGCAATGCCACGGTGCGGGCGGTGTCGGACGTGATGGTGCTGGAGATCCGCAAAGATGACCTTTCCCCTCTCATCTCCGAGCGCCCGGAATTGGCGGAGAGCATCGGCGAGGTGCTTGAAAGTCGTAAAAAAAGCAGAGAGGAAGGCCTGAGCCGAGCGGAGAAGGATGCGCTGCCAAAAGGGGTTTCCAACGCCTCCAGCCACCAATCGATCGTGAACCGTATTCGCCACTTTTTCGGTCAATGACCGCGCTCAGCCGAAGACTTTTTTCTTCGAAGGCGTGACGTGGGGCGGTTTGAGGTAGATCGGCTGGGGCACTTTTCCTGCCCATAGACTGCGGGTTTTCGTATCGGCGGCCTGCCATGCCTGCCAGAGCCCCGCGGCGGTCGGGCGGGAAAGTTGGAGCGCCTTGCCTTTCACTGGTTCCATGCAGAATATCTCGTTGCCGGCGGCGCTGGCTGATTCGATGGTTGAGTCGAGTCCGATGGAATCGGTGAGCTGCGGCTCTTCTAGGAGGTGGCCATCGGCAATGTGGCAGTGCCAGAAAGAGCCGCGCCGGGCATCGCCGACGGCGAGACAGGGTTTTCCGGAAACGGCCTCGGCTGTCGCTAGTATGGAGGGGATGGCAAGCGCCTTGCAGCCAGCTACGAGGGCGGCTCCTTGGGCGGCTGCGATGCCGACGCGGGTGCCGCTGTAGCTGCCGGGCCCGCCGCCGACGAAGACTGCATCGAAGCCACCTTCACCGTGATCGGCCAAGAGTTCGGAAAGCGGTTCGAAGAGGAGGGCATTGTGCCGGCGGTCGCTGAGGAAAGATTTTTCCGCGACGATTTCCTCCTCGGTCACGAGGGCGATGGAGGCGGCCTCGGTGGAGGTTTCGATGATGAGGACGGAAGGCACACCGGAATCTCAAATTTCAACGCCCAAACTTCAAGAAAGAAGCGGATGAGGTTCTTGGCATCTTGTCACTTGCAACTTCCGCCGCAGGTCGTGAGGCTGTGCCGTGCGCATTTCCGACCGCTACATTGCAAGACAGATCCTCGTGGGGACGCTTTATGCGATCGTGGTGCTGAGTGTTGTGCTGGTGATGGGGAACCTTTTTCAAAAGATCCGCCCGCTCCTGGTGGAGCAACATGCACCGCCGGGCTTGGTGCTTCGCTTCGTGCTCAACGTGCTACCCTTTTCCCTGATGTTCACCATCCCGTGGGGATTTCTCTCGGCGGTGCTCTTGGTTTTCGGGAGATTGTCCGGGGATAATGAGATCACTGCGTTCCGGGTGGCTGGCCGGAGCCTGGGGAGGCTGGCCTTGCCGGTGTTTGTCATCGGCGCGGCGCTTTCTGCGGTCTGTCTTTGGATTAATGTGAACGTGGTGCCGGCTTCGAAGGCGTCGCTGAGGGATATGATCTACGAACAGGTGAAGCGGGATCCGAGATCACTACTGGATGCGGGAGTGGTGCAGTCAAATTTCGAAAATCAGAAAGTCTTCGTGGAGGAGCGGGTGGGGGATTCGCTCAAAGGATTCCATCTCTATCAGGTATCCGATGGTGAAGACGGAAAGCCAGCGCGTGCGGATGCTTACGTGCATGCGGGCGAAGTTTCGCTGGTGGTGGACGAGGCGAAGCAGCAGCTGCGCTTGAAGCTCATCGATACCTTCATCGAAACCAAGTCGGAGGACGGCACGACGGAGATCGCTTTTGCAAAACAGGCGGAGCCGTGGTTGTTCGATTTCGGGTCGACCCGGGGGAAGAAAATCAAGTCCAGCGCGATGACCAACGACGAGATCACGCGTTACCTTGCGGAGAATCCGGATCTACCCAAGCAGAAGCAAGTGGAGTTTCGCTCGGAAATCACGAAACGCTATACCTTCTCGCTGGCCTGTCTTTCCTTCGCTTGCGTCGCGGTGCCGCTGGGGCTGAAGTCGCGGCGCAAGGATACCTCCTCCGGGCTGGTGATGAGCTTGCTGATCGGGTTGGCGTATTTCCTAGTAACCGTGGCGGCGGAGGATTTTGAGACGGATGCGGCGGCGACTGCTGTGCTGTGGGCACCGAATGTTTTCTGCGTATTGCTCGGCTTGTTCCTGTTCAGGCGCGTGAGGTTCCGGTAAACTTGGAGCTTCGCATGATTTCAGGGCATTTTATCCAGAAGACCTACCGCCATGTGCGTGCCTATTTCGCGGAGGAGCAAATCGATTTTCTGCCCCGCGTCGGGCCGCTGAAAAGTTATTCGAAGGCGAAACTTGGTAGCGATTTGCGGGCGGCGATGAATGTCACCCTGCTCGCGCTCCCACAAGCGATCGCCTATGCAGCGATCGCGGGGCTCGATGTCATCTACGGGGTGGTGAGCGCGGCGATTGCGGCGATGGTCGCGCCCTTCTTCGCGAGTTCGCGCTACAATGTGCTGGGGCCGACCAATGCGACGGCGTTCATGTTGTTCAGCTTTTTTGCGGTGAATCCAGAATTGCAGGCGCGCATCCCCGTGCTGCTTCCGCTGCTGGTGGTGCTGATCGCGGTCTGTTCGATGCTCGGTGCGATCCTGAAAGTGGCGGATCTACTCCAATATGTCTCGCGTAGCGTGCTGGTGGGTTACATGGCCGGGGCGGCGGTGCTCATCATTGGCAACCAGCTCAAGCCCTTGCTCGGGCTGAGTGCTTTCGTGGACACTGGGAAGACCGGAACCTTTTTCGGACTGGTGGGAGAACTCCTGAAATCCCTCGTGCATACCGACTGGGTGCCGATGGTGATCGGGGCGGTGACTGTGTCGATCTACCTCGCCTTCAAGCGCTACAAAAAGACTTGGCCAGCGTTTTCCATCGCGCTGGTCGCTGGCTCGGCGATCTTCGGGCCGCTGATCCATTTTAATGTCGGCCCCTTCGGAGGGCAGGCGGTATTCAATACGTTCGGTTTCAGCGATCTGATCCCGACCATGCCGGAGTTTATCCGGGAGGGGATCTTTAATGACATTTCCGCGCTGATGGGGCTCGCGCTCGCCATCGCCTTCCTCGCCTCTCTGGAAAATACCCTGATGGCGAAATCCATTTCCTCTCAGACCGGCGATAAGCTAGATGCGAACCAGGACATGCTCTCCATCGGCTTCGCCAACCTTGGCTCGGCAATTGCGGGCGGCATGCCCGCCTCTGGTTCGCTCACCCGCTCGATGTTGAACTTCCGCTCCGGCGCGGCGACCAAGGCTGCCCCGGTCTTCACCGGTCTTTTCACTTTGGTGCTCGTGATACTCATCGCGTGGTCGCGCGAGTCGGGACTCAATATCATCGACTATATTCCTAAGGCAGCACTGGCGGTGCTGGTGATCGCGGTGTCATTCTCGCTTTTCAACCTTCACCAAATCCGTATCTGCCTACGCTCCACGGGGGATGATGCCGTGGTCATCGGGCTCACTTTTCTCGCCACTTTGCTCGCCCCTTTGCACGTTGCCATTTTCATCGGTGTGGCGATTTCTATCACCCTGTTCCTCAGGAAGGCCAGCAAGCCGCACCTCGCGGAATATGAGTTTTCTGAGACCGGGGAGCTGCGCGAACGGGAGGGGAAAAACGCCCGCGTTATTCCCGCGATCTCCATCGTGCATGTCGAGGGAGACCTTTTCTTTGGGGCATCAGAGTTGTTCCGCACCCAGATCCAGCGGACCGTCATGGATCCTGCGATCAAGGTCATCATCCTGCGCCTGAAAAACGCCCGCCACCTCGATGCCACTAGCGTCATGGCGCTCGAAGACCTGAATAATTTCATGCGCCGCAAAGGCCTCTTCCTCCTGATCTCCGGTGCGACCAAGGACGTTTACAAAGTCCTCAAACGCTCCGGCATCCTCGAGGAACTCCAGAAAGGCGCGGACCGCAAACAGGGCGAGAGCAACATCTTCCTGACCATGCCGTCGAACCCGAACATCTCCACGCGCGATGCCCTCCGTCGCGCCCAGCACCTCCTCGGCACCAAGGAAGCGGACATCCGCATTTTCTACGATCCGAGCAAGCATGCGTGAGGAAGCCGTAGCTGCCGCGTCTCGCGGCAGGCCGTGAAATCGGCGTCTCGCGACTTCCTTGCCCGTGCCCGCCCATACATGAAAGACGATGGGTAAAGGATGATGTTTTTGATGTCAGATTGCCTGTAGATGTGAAGTCTCTGGCGGAGTTGATAAAAGTCACGATCCTGCACCTGTTGCCAACAAGACAGTTACAAATCATTCCTGTCTTTATCGTCGCAGTTGGATTCATCACCATCCGCTTCAAGATCTCTGTCGACATCTTTGTGGTATTTTAATCCGAAAATAATAAGCCCTATTACCGCTGCGCCAACGGCGTCTGCCCAACTCCACTCGAACCCCAATCCCATTCCATCTCGCAGCAATTTTTTTGTCGTCAAAATGAGCAGTCCTGCGATGAGCAATAAGAAATATAGAGCCAATTTCTTCATCTCATTTATTACTTGCTCAATAGTGGGATGAGCAGCCCGCTTGAATCCGCCTTTAGAAGGGTGGCGAAAGAAGGGAAGGCTTAGCAAGGGAGAAGGCCCAGACGCACCTGCTTCTTGGGAATAGCGAATTACTTTAGCGATTTGATGTAGGCTACGAGAGCGTCGAGCTGCTCATCGGTAAGATGGGCGAAGGGCGGCATGGCGGGCGGGTAGCCTTTCACGATTTCGGCCGCGGGCTCTTGGATCGATCGGCGGATGTAGGCTTCGTCGGCGATGCGTGTGGTGTCATCTGCCATGACTTGGGTGGCGCCGAGCAGGCCTTGGAGGTTTGGGGCGATCTGGGAAGATCCGGATTGGTGGCAGGCGGCGCAGCCCTGGCTGAGGAAAAGCTTCGCGCCTTCAGTTGCTGCGGGATCGGCGTTTGCGCCGGCGGTGGCGGCTTGTGTGGGGGTGCTCAGGAGCAGCGCGATAAGGCAGCAGGCGGCGATGAAAGTCCCGAAGATGGCGATGAGCCACTGGCGGAAATAGTAACGGGAGTTCATAAGGAATTTCACGGCGACGAGGGAAACGATCAGCACCCCGAGGATCGGGATATTCCGCTCGGCACTGGATAGTTGCGGGAAATGACCACTCAGCATGAGAAAGAGCACCGGAAAGGTGATGTAGTGGTTGTGCATTGAGCGCAGCTTCGCCTGTTTGCCGTATTTTAGATCATGCGGTTTTCCGGCGAGCAGCGAGGCCATGAATTTCTTCTGGTTGCTGATGATGTGGATGAAAACGTTCGCCGTCATGAACGATCCCATCATCACACCAATCTGGATATAGACCGCGCGGCCGTTGAAGAACTGGTTGTAGAAATATGCGGCGGCGAGAATGAGCGCGAGGCTGAGGGGGACTGCGATGGCTTTGTGCTCTTTGAGCTTCGTGCGCCAGATTCCGTCGTAGATCAGCCAGCCGCCGATGATCCCGCCGAGGCTGAGTGCGATCGGGGCGAAGCCGGTGAGGGAGGATTTCGTGGCATCCATCAGGGCGCTGCCGCCGTGGATGTAGAACACGGAAATGAGAAGAAGAATGCCGCTGAGGAATGTGGTGTAGGACTGCCACATGAACCAATGCAGAGGCACAGGGATGGCTTTGGGGTCGATGGTGCGTTTCTCCAAATGGAACACCCCGCCGCCATGCAGCATGTCTAGGTGGCCGAGCAGGGGATTCTCCGGCACATTCCCGTCCTTATCCGGTTTCGCCGCGGCGGGGGGGATGAGATTGAGTTCCATCCAGGTGAAAAGGATCGAGTTTCCGATCCACATGATCGCGGCGATCACGTGAACAAAACGAAGCACCACGCTGAACCAGCCTGCGATTTCAGATTCCATAAGTCCCTCTGTATAAAACAGTCTCCATGCCGGGTATAGGAGCAAAATTGGGGGCGTATCATTTTAATTTGATGCCCTGCGCTTGGAGGCTCGGTGAAAGATTGCAGGACAAATCAAATCGATGCGTCTATCCTCGATGATCTTAAACCCATGAAGAAGCTCATCATTCTCGCCGGTGCCTTGCTGGTTATCATCCCGCTCGGGACGTGGTGGTTCTCGCCCGATCAGGTCATCATGCGACGGACGAAGCACCTGATGGAGGTGCTGAGCCTTTCCGAAGGCAGTGGAGGTCCGTTGCGGCAGGCGAAGGTTTTTTCGATGAATGCCATGCTCGCACCCGAGGTGACGCTAACCATTCCCGGAACATCGGAAGCGAACGGAACCTTCGACAAAGAGGAGATGGAATCGGCGTTTTCCTGGATCTGCCAGAATGCGAAAAGTGCTAACTTCCACATCACCGAATTCCGCAACGTGGAGGTGGATGGCGATCAGGCGGTGGTGTGGGTAACCGTGGAAGGGTATATGCAACTCGCTTTTCTCCGCCCCGTGGACGGGACTCACGATGTCATCATCACCTGGAAGAAAGGCGGCGATGGATGGAGGTTTGAAAAGGTGGATTGGAGGAGCCTCTAGTCTCCTAGGAAAACGAACTCCTCGGCCACCCGGTTGAGGGAGCGGCGTGCGGTGGGGAGCACTTCGGCGAGTGATCCGAGCACATGCCGCTGGTGCCTGCTGCAGCGCGAGTGCGGGCAATCGGCGGCACCTTGAAAGGAGCGCTTGGCGAAGGATTCGTAGAAGGCGAGGTCGGGTGCGCCGTTGCGTTCGTTGCGCTTTTGGAAAAAGGAAGGGAACAATCCAGTGAGGACAAGGAATTGGTTTCCGGCGGCGACTTGGAGGTGGAATTTCATCCTGCCCTGCGCCGGGGAAATGACCGCAAGGAAATCCGAGGCGTGAGTGTAACCGCCGGCGATGTCCTGCATGGGATCGCTCGCATGCCTGCGGATGCGGTTCGAGAGCACTGCTGCGACGTAGTTCGCGATGTCTGGATCCGAGATGTCCGCCTGCATGAAGGCGTGGCGGACGAGCACGTAGAAATAGAAATCCGGCGAGACGCGCAAGGCGGAAGGAGAGTCGAGCATGCCGCGCAAGACTTCCTTGAGATCGAGCATTTCGCGCAGCGCATCCGGGTCTTCCCAGAGCTTGGCCATGCAGACCCGCTGCCTGCCGCTGGCAAGCACTTCGGTGAGAAAATCGAAGTCCGCTCCAGTGAAGCGGTCACGACTGGCGGCAATCCATTCGTCCAACATAGTGACCCGTTTAGCAAAAAACCGGCCACTGTGGCTAGAAAATAGTCAAGTAATGCGAAATAAAATATTTACTCGTTCAGTGTGAGGTGTCCTGGGTTTGTGTGCTGGGCGGCAAAAGGGAGATGCGATAGGCATGCGATCGACAACCCGACGCCGGTCGATCTCACTTGGAAATTCAATAGATCAAGCGGGTGTCTCTCTTCAAGGAGAGGTGATCCTGATGAAATACTTTTCCGACGGGGTATTCACCTTGATGCGTACACGACTGAGGATGGGGTCTTCAGGTAGTGCATCTACGCTTTCTACGGAAAACTCCTCGCCGGAATCGAGAGTGAGAAAGCCTTCGGCGAGATCTTCTGCGCCTTGGATCTTGTAGTCACTCCCTACCGTCAAGCCTGTCCTGATGACCCATTCGAAGTAGTAGCCATCGGCACCTTCCGTGGTGATTCTGCCCGCCGGGATTCCCGAAATGGAGAAGCTTTCCGACGCGTTTTTGGGATCGGTTTTTGCCCAATACTCCAGAAGCTCGGGAGTGCCATCGAGATCGAAGTCCCCCGTGCGATCAATGCTGGACTGTCCAAAATGTGTCACCGCCCAGCCGTCTTCGATGCCGTCCCCTTGGCTGTCATCATTGAGAATATCTGTGATGAGAATGGAGACTTGGGTCGTCAATTCACCGGGGTTCGGAGCAAAACCATCACTCACCCGGATCGTGAGATTTCGCGAGGTGATTTCCTCGTAGTCCAAGTTGTTTCCGGTCAAGGAAATTGCTCCGGTGGCGGGGTCGATGGCGAAGTATTCCCCATCGTTGCCGTCGATGATGGAGTAGCTGAGCGTGCCACGGTCGGCGCGGGGAGCATCCGCGTCGAGCACCAAGGGGCCGTCACCCACCGGGGTGCTTGCCGGGGAGTTTTCCGCAACCGAGAAGGGGCCAGCGGTGGCATCGAGCACCGGCTTGGCATTGGCGTAATTTTCGATCCATTCTTGGAGCAATGCGACGCCCTCTAGGTCGATGACGTTAGAGGCAAGCGGAGGCATGCGCGAGTATCCGTTGCTGGCCGAGGCGCGGCTGAGAATGATCGAGTTCGCGGCATCTCCGGGAATTACGAGACGATCCGCTTCATCGATCACATTGAACCCGATGGCTTCACCGTGGAGCAGTTTCGTGGCCTCGATGGAAAGGTGTGGCTCGCCGCTCCAAGAATCCGGAACTAGGCGGTTTCCCGAGAAATGGCAGTAGCTGCAGTTCACTGCGAGATAGGATTTTACCCTGTCCTCGATATTGATTGCCGTTTCAGCCGGATCGCTATGCTTGGGAAGGTTGGCCGGGTTTTCACCCATGGAGGACAGGTAGCCTGCTGTTTCTAGCAGGGTGAGGAAATTGCCGGTCGCGTCACCGAGCTCGCCCTCGTAGTTGAGCTGTCGGGTGTTCAGCCCGAGCATCACGTGATTGTTGTCGGTATGGCACTGGAGGCACTCGGATCGCGAGGGGACTCTCCACGGCAGGGTGGTGGTCTGGCCGTTCTCCGTGATGTCCAGATCAAGGTTCACCCCGTTTTCTCCGACCAATGTGGCTTCCGTCCCGCCCTCGTTCCACTGATAGGTGATGGCGTAGTAATCGGCTTCGGTTTTCACGAGAAACCTCGTCTCGATGCGTTTTACATCGGTTCCCGGGTGATCTTTGTCGAGATCCATGTCGAAGTGCTTCATCGTCACGGTGCCTGCGGGAAATTGCCAAAAGCCATCTCTGGAGTATTGGATGGCTTCCGTCGTAGCGGCCATGTTGAGGAAACGCTTTTTCAACGCACCATCCGACCAGAAGCCGAGATTGATCTCATAAGGATGCATTTCCGGGCTGACGACGAAATCCTCGATATCAAGGAAGGCTCCTGTTTCCGTAAGGGTCTGCGGGAGCTGGCTGTCGATGTCTCCCGGCGTGTAAACGAGCTTGCGGATGATCTTGTTGTCGCTGTCGGCAAGGAGCATTTCCCCCGTGGTCGGGCTCGGGAGCATGGCCGTGATGCCGGTTTCGTCGCCGATGAGCTCGATGGTGGAATTATACGTGCTGAACGAAAAGACCCCGCCGACGGTTGAATCGGTCATTCCGACATCGTCAAGGGTCACATCACTGCCCCCGGCACTCACCGCATTCACCATCTGGAAGTCGCTGTGATCGGGACGGTGCATGGCCCAGATGTCGCCACGATTGAAGTCGCACATCAGGAAAGCCCCGGTCAGTGAGGGGATGGCGGTGGATTGGTAGAACTCCCCACCAATGATGGATTTGTTGTTTGATCCGCTGCTACTATCGGTGACGTAGTATTCGACCACGGGTTGGATCCATTGGAATCCGGTGGGGAAAGTGATGTTCGGCTCGGATTGTAGCCACTCCACATCCCCGGTGCCGGAAAAAAATCCCCAACCGGCGTTCCCGCCTTTGGGCACGATCATGTAGCGTTCCTTCTTTGCGTTCATCACGTCCGCCACCCAGAGGTCGCTGGTGCCGGGGACAAATCCGATTTTCCACGGGTTGCGGAAACCGATGGCATACATCTCGGTGCGCACTTTTGTTGGGTCGGCCGCCTTGCCGTAGAATGTGCTGATGCCCGTTCCGTCGGCGGCAGCTTGGTCGAGGAAGGGGTTGTCCGCAGGAATGGAGTAGTGGGCCAAGCCTGCGGTGGTGGGAACCGTCCACTTGCCGTTAGCATCGTTGCTGGTGAGATTCTGGGGCTCGTAGTTGCCGGCCTTTTTGTCCACATCGATGCGAAGCACCGACGACCAGAAGCCTTCATCAATGGTTTGGGTGATCCGGTCTGCCGGGCGTTTTGCTTCGGTCTCGTGTTGCTTGCCGTCTCCAACCGGGATGTAGAGGTAGCCATCCGACCCAAAGAGCAAGCGATTGAAACCATGGGCGCGGTGGAAGTATTCTTCGATGAGAACCTGCTCGGTGGAATTGTCGATGAGTCCGATGTTTGAGGGATCAGCAACGGTGAAGCGGGAGACTCTCGTCCATTTTCCGCTGCTGCTCGGGTAGGTCACGTAGAGGTAGCCATTGTTGTCAAAGTTGGGATGAAACGCGACCCCTCCCGTGCCGTTGAAGTAGCCGAGGCTATCTACCGATGCCCTGTCCAGAATGAGAACCTTGGTGGGAGTTGCGGAGTTGATATCCGGGATCATCCAGAGCCTTCCGTTGGACACCGCCACAAAGAGTTTCTCGGGATGGCCGGGCAGCGACTCCATGGCCGTGATCCACGTGCCGGAATCGGTGAAACTCACGCCGGGGAACGCATCCGGGAAGCTGTATCCGCCCTGCGGCACCGTCATCGGGAAATTCAATGCTTCGTCCGCCGGAGTCGCCTCAAGCAGCAAGCCCGCCAGCGTGACATGCTTGCCGTTGGTATTGCTTTCCCTGATCACATGGATCACCAGATTGCCATTGCCATCGGTCGCTAGACCCGACAGCGAGCCAAACCCCACCCCGTCGTTATCCGTGGTGAATTCCTGCCCGTCCGCCTGCCAGATCGCGTTGAAGTTCGCATGGTTCTGATCGTATCCGCCGATAAGATTGTAGCGTAGGCCGTCGTTCAGACCGGTGAACGTGAGAACAAAATGAGCCCGATCACCGGAGCCATCGATCACCGAATCGCCACTGGTTAGGCGCCCGGTCGTTCCGCTGTCATTCGAGATGAGCGAATCAGCATAAATGCTCGCGTTGGAGAATGGGCCGGAAGCAGTCCCCTGCAAACCCACGACGGTAGCCTCTCCTGTATCGTCTCCGGTGAGATTTTTCACACTGAACCCCACCCCGGCCACCGCCGCTCCACTTGTATCGATCAGCGTTCCGGGAAATGACTCCGTATTGCCATTTGGGATAACAACGTCGGAATGAGGGTTGAAATTCAATCCTGTCGTGGGTGTCGTAGCTCCGAAATCGATGCCAATGCCTCGCCCTGCGAGCAACCCCGCCTGTGAGGTACTCGCCCACACTCCGAAACAAACGGAGCAGAGAATGTGAATTGGGTTTTTCACCGTGAAAGGGTTTTTCACTGAATCGAGTGAACTTATCGAATGGTCGGGGAATGGATCATTTGATCCACCCGCTTCCAAGCTGCAAAAGTGGTTGCGGGTTAAAATACCCGCATAAGGGGAGTTTTTTTTTGGGTGTTCGCCCTAGCCTGCGTGAGGATCCCCGATTGAGGCAGAGGAAACCGATTAGGAATCAAAAAATAAATTCATCGGGGATACGAAATGCCTATCCAGATAGGATCGGTCGCTTGTTTTCATGGATGGCAGGCGAGTCGGAGAGTTTTTTTCTGGTCGCTGGGTCGATTCATGTGAGGAATTCGTCATGCACATGACTTTCGCCTCAATATCCGTCTGGTCCACAGCGATCGCCTTGCTGCAGGTCCTGGGGTCACTCGGTATCTTCCTTTACGGCATGAAGATCATGTCGGAAGGGGTGCAGAAAGTGGCGGGAAACCGCATGCGTGCAGCACTTTCCGGAATGACTAGTACCCGTTTCCGCGGGGTGCTGACCGGTTTTTTCACCACCACAATGGTTCAGTCTTCATCGGCCTCGACGGTATTGGTGGTGTCCTTCGTGAACGCCGGCCTGCTTTCGCTGATGCAGGCGATCGGGGTCATCATGGGGGCAAACCTCGGCACCACCACCACGGCGTGGATCGTGGCGCTGATCGGCAAGTTTTCTGTAGCAAAAATCGCCCTGCCGGTGATCGGGATTGGTTTGCCGATGTTTTTCATGGGCAAGGACAAGGGCAAGAGCCGCGGTGAGGCCTTGATCGGCTTCGGCTTGGTTTTCCTCGGCTTGGGGCTTCTGAAAGACTCGGTCCCGGATCTGAAATTGATGTTGGAAACCGATCCGGGGACCGCGCATCAGATCGAGAATATCATCCGGATGCTGGGCGGACATGCGTTTGGATCGGTGATTTTGTTCATGATCGCGGGTATCGTCCTGACGCTGCTCGTTCAGTCTTCCTCTGCGGCGATGGCGATCACCATGACCTGTGCACTGAATGGCTGGTTCGGTGATATCACGCTGGATCCGCTGGGTGTTTTCCAAAGCTCCGCCGCCATCGTCCTCGGCGAGAACATCGGCACCACGGTCACCGCCTGGCTCGCCTCTGCAGGTGCGAGCACCAACGCAAAACGAGCCGCTCGGGCACACTTTACCTTTAACGTCATCGGGGTGATATGGTGTCTTGTCTTATTCTATCCGTTCACAAATTTCGTATGGAGCATCACGGACAGTCTCCCGCAATGGCTGCGTTCTGCGAATAAAGGCATGTCTCAGTCGGAAATCGCGTTCGCCACGGCGATTTTTCACAGCACCTTCAACCTCGCGAATATCCTGTTGCTCGTATGGTTTATCCCTCAGATCGAGAGATTCGTGACTTGGTGGGTGTCCTCCAGTGAATCCGCCGGAAAGACCAAACTTCGCTACATGGGCAGCTCGCTCGTGGATATCGGTGAGCTGAGCCTCGCCGAGGCGGATATCGCAGCAATACGAATGGCCGACCTCACCTGCGAGATGTTCGATGGTATGATCGAGGTCCTAGGCAAGCCAGGAGAGGACCTCTCCAGCCGCGTCGCTGAGCTCAAGCACATGGAAGATGTTTGCGACGAAATGCTCCACGACATCACCTCCTATTTGATCCAGTGTTCCACCCATGAGATCGGCTCCGGGAATGCCACTCATATCACCGCGCTGCTGAGGATCGTGGCGGAGATGGAGGAAGCTACAGATCGGATTTACCGCATGGTAAAAGTGGTGCAGCGGAAGTACGAGAAGAGCCGCGATTTCAGCGAAACTCAGCATGATGCGTTGATCGAGAGCGGCACCCAGGTGCGCATGCTGCTGAGCGTCGCGCGCAATTCGCTTTCGGGCATCGACGGCACCACGCGCGCCCAAGCCCACGAAATCGAAAGTCGTGTGGATCGCCTGCGCAAGCGTCACAACAAGGCCGCTGCGAAGCGCATGCAGGAAGGTTCTGTTGTGCAGACGGAAATGATTTTCATCGACCTCAACAACCACATGGAAGCGGTGGCGAACCACATGATCAATGTGATCGAGTCGGGAGAGGCAAACAAATCCACCCGCTGAGAGGGTGGTCGTAGCCGACATGATGCTGGAAAAGAACAATGACGCGACATCGACGCAGAAGATCCTGCATTCGGTCTGCCGCTGGTGTTACGATTCCATTCCGTTGGAGGATTTCTGCATCGCTGCGAAGGCAATGGGCATCAAGTCCGTCGAGCTTCTAGATACCGCAGATTTTCCCGTACTGGAGCGGCACGGCCTAGACTGCGCGATGGTCACGTTTCCGACAGGTGAAACCCAGGACGGCACCAAGGTCGGCATGATCGAGAAGGCTTTTAGCCGTCTGGAACATCACGACACGCTTGAGGAAATCTACACCAAGAAACTGCATGAATGCGCGGCAGTGGGGGCAAAACGCCTGATCTGTTTCTCAGGCAACCGCGAAGGCATGGACGATGCACAAGGTCTGGATAACTGCGCCGTAGGTCTCCAGCGCATCCTGCCGCTCGCCGAGGAGCTTGGCATCATCTTGGTCATGGAGCTCCTGAACTCGAAGGTGGACCATCCCGACTACATGTGCGACCACACCGCATGGGGCGTTGCCCTTGCCGAACGGCTTTCCAGTCCGAACTTTGGCCTGCTCTACGACATCTATCACATGCAGGTCATGGAAGGTGATGTGATCGCCACGATCCGCGCGAATCACCGTCATTTCTCCCACTACCATACGGGCGGCGTGCCGGGGCGCAACGAGATCGGTACGTCTCAAGAGCTGAATTATCCAGCCATCATGCGGGCCATCCTAGAGACCGGCTACAACGGCTACGTGGGGCAGGAATTCATCCCCACCGGAGCGGACAAGCTCGCCAGCCTCAGGCAGGGAATCGGAATCTGCACGGTTTGAGCGTTCTTGACGCAGGGATTGTGCTACGCTAATGTAGCACAATGAAAACGGCAACCGTGCGCGAGCTGCGCAACCATTACAATACCCTGCTCGAATGGGTGGCAATGGGGGAAGAGGTCGTGATCACGAAACGTGGAAAGTCCGTAGCTCGACTGGTGCCGGAGCTTCCGGAGAAGGCAGATATCGTGGATTGGTCGCAGAGCGTGGCGATGAGGGATCTTAGTCCGACCCAAAAAACTCTCACGGACGCGCAGGTGAAGGAAATTTTCGACCACATTGACGGATGATGCGCACTGCGGCTGATACCAGTTTCCTTTTCTCTCTCTACGGCAAGGACGGTTGGACTGAAAAAGCCCGTTCCCTGACCAAGTCCTTGAACGCAGCGGTTAGCATCAGTATTTTTAATTCCTTAGAATTAACCAACGCCGCTCTTCAGGCGGAATTCGCCGGGCATCTTGAAGCTGGATTGGGAAACCTGATCATCTCGCGTTTTGAGTCGGAAGTGGAAGCAGGAAGGCTCAATTATGCTCCATTCAATCCCGCTAATGCGATCGCCCGTGCGACTGAGCTCAGTCGCCGCTATACGCTCGCCCAAGGACACCGCACCTACGATGTGCTGCTGGTTGCGGCGTCGCTTGAAATGAACGCGACGGAATTCCTCACCTTCGATGAGCGCCAGGCGAAGCTGGCGAGGGCGGAGGGGCTGCGGGTCACAGGTGTGAAAGACCCGTGAAATTGCTCACATCCTGAAATCTTCGCCGAGGTAATATTTCTTGGCGATCGGATCGTTGACGAGTTTGTCGGAGGCGCCTTCAAGGATGACTTTGCCGTCATGGATGAGGTAGGCGCGGTCGGTGATCGAGAGGGTTTCACGAACCGAGTGATCGGTGATGAGGATGGCAAGGCCGTCCTGCTCGCGCAGGTCGCGCACGATGCGCTGAATGTCCTCGACGGCAAGGGGGTCGATGCCGGCGAAAGGCTCGTCGAGCATGAGGACTTTCGGATCCGAGCAAAGGGAACGTGCGATGGCGAGGCGGCGTTTTTCTCCGCCGGAGAGGGTGATTGCCTGGGATTTTGAGAGCTTGGTGATGCCGAAACGCTCGAGCAATTCCTCCGCCCGTGCTTTCTGTTCTTTGTGGGATAGCCCGGGACGCGTCTCAAGGATGGCGAGGAGGTTATCCATGACCGAGAGCTTGCGGAAAACCGATTCTTCCTGCGGAAGATAGCCGAGGCCGAGCCTAGCGCGGCGGTGCATGGGGAGCTTGGAAATATCCTGCCCGAGCAACTGGACGGAACCTTGTTCGGCGGGAATGAGCCCGGCGATCATGTAAAACGAGGTGGTTTTCCCTGCGCCGTTGGGACCGAGCAGGCCGACGATTTCCTTGGGGCGTACAGTGATTGAGACGCCATCCACGACCGTGCGGCCGCCATAGGTTTTGCGTAATCCCTGAGCTGACAGGACGGTTTCATGCCCGGTCTCGGAAAGTCGGGCTTTGCTTGGCGATTGCTGGCTTGTCACTGGGGCGTAGGATTCGTTTTCAGGTTCGGGACCTTTCATTGGTTCATCTTGAGGTTGCCTCCCATTTCCCAGTTCCCTTGGGTGGAGAATGAGCCATCGGTGAGGAGTCGCAATGTCAGGTCGGCTTCCTTGGCGCGGGCATAAAATGCGCCCTGTTGCACCCATGGGAAACCGCCGTGGATGATGATTTCTCCGCTCGCAACGTTGTAGGTAAGCACCCGACCGCTGGCCTTGACGGGATCCTTTCCACCGACGGATTTCTGATCGATCACGACGGCACCCTCTGCAACGAGGCGCTCGACGTTTCCGAAATCCGCTGTGGCTCCCGTTTCGCCTTCTTTCTGCTCCTTGCCTTCTTCAGCGGCTTTCTTGCCGAAGAAGATCTTGAGTTGATTGGCTCCGCTGAGACCGAAACGTGGGTCGGCCACCCGGACATTGCCCAAGTAAACCAGCACGCCTTCTTCGGCATCGAAATACATGCCGCCATCGCAGGTGATGACGGTGTCGTCGGGGCCGCGCTCAATGTCGAGCGGCTTGGCTTTTTCCCCGTCGGTCGGGGCTGCGGCGATTTTGATGCCTGCATTATCGGTGAAGGCAAGGGCTGCGTCGCTGGCTTCATCGCCTGCTTTCTCATTTGCTGCGAGGCTTTCGCCGGCGGTGAGGTTGGCGGCATCGATTTCCTGCTTCATGCTCGTGGCATCCGCTTCGACGGCTTGGATTTCCTCCTCCGATACATAGGCCGGCGGCTCTGCCTGGAGGGCGGTCGGCGCAAGGCACATGGCGTAGAGTGCTGCGGTGTGAAGCGGGCTCATTTTCATGGAAGTTTCTTTCGGTGGGGCTGAAATGCGTGTGCTGGCGGGGCCGAGGAGGAAGCCTTCGCCGCTTTGAAATTCGTAAACTAGGCCGCTGCCGCTGGCGATGATGCGGTCACTGGTGATCTCTACGGGTTCGTTGGCGCGGAGCAGGGATTTTTCACCGTCGAAGAGGGCGTTCTGGAGCAAAACTTTTGCGCGCAGAGAACGGTCGGGCTTAAAGAATCGGATGAGGACATTCGCGCCTTGGATGCGATTCGGATCAATCAGGGTCAGGGTTTCCGCATTGAGATCGCCGACCAGCCTGCGCTGGGAATCGTAGCGCGGCAGGAGAACTCCTTGTAGCACGCTGCCGTCCGGGAGCAGGGAAATCGGGTTTTTCTTAACGTCGGGCTTGGATGCCTCTGCGTGGAGAAGCGGAGCGGCGAGCAGGAAGATGGAAAGGCGTCTGAGCAAAATTTCCGAGTGGATGGCGTTTCGGTAGGTGGAATGGAAAAGGTAACGAATACCACCGTGCAGACAACCGCAATATCGGAATCGCCGCGGGTGACGAAGCGGGGTTGATTTGGCGGGCGAAGGCGATGATGATGGGGGCATGAAACCACAGGTCGGGGAAATGGCGCCAGAATTCCGCGCAATCGCAGTCGAAGGGGAAACGGAGACGGAGGTCTCGCTTGCGGAAATGCGCGGTGAGCGCGTGGTCCTCGTTTTTTATCCGAAGGACAACACGCCCGGCTGCACGATCCAAGCCTGCTCGCTGCGGGATCATTGGGCGGAGATCAAAGACAAGGCTCGCGTTTTCGGGGTCAGTGCGGACAGCGCGGCAAGCCACAAAAAGTTCATCGCGAAGCGGGAATTGCCCTATCCATTGCTCGCGGATACCGACAAGGCAATCTGCGAAGCCTACGGGGTATGGGTGCAGAAATCCATGATGGGGAAAAAATTCATGGGCATCGAGCGCAGCACCTTCGTCATCGGTACGGATGGCAAAATCGAGGCGATCCTTGAGAAGGTCTCGCCGGTGAGCCACACGGAAAAACTTTCCGAAATCCTCGGATGAGCGGAGCAGGGAAAAAACTGGACCACCCGCACGTCGGGCTGGCGATCGCGACTGCCGGGGCAATGGCGCTCGGTCTTGCCTTCGGACTCCAACGACTCGGGCTGATGGCACGCATCGATGGCTACTTCCTCTCCGCCTTTTCGCCGGATGCGATGAAAGTCCCGGAACGACCTCTCGAACCGCTCATTTTGTGGGCGGCCACGGCGATCCTTTCCTTCCTGCTGCCTGCGGTGATCCTGAATGTCCCCGGGCTATGGCGGCGGCTTGTCATCTGGTGTGTGACGATTGCTCTGACCGTCTCGTGGGGCCCCGTGCTGGTGCTCGCGGCGCGCATGCCGGAGATTGGCGTGGCGCTCATCGCCGTCGTATGGTCGGGTTTCTGCGCAATGTTCTACACGCTCAACCACGTGCTCCCGGTCGATCGGCCAGACACGAAAAACAAATCCCATGGCCAAAGCTGACCTCCCACTGCCGGTGAAAAACCTCGTCGCGGAGCTGAAACGGCTTCCCGGCATCGGCTCGCGCAGTGCCGAGCGCATGGCCGTATGGCTGCTGCGCAACAAAAAGGCGGAGCCGCTCGTGCTCGCCAGCGCGATCGCCGAGGCACACGAAAAAATCATCGCCTGCCCAGTCTGCGGGTTTTTCGCGACCCGTGAGCTATGCGAAATCTGCACCGATGCGAAACGAGACGACACCCTCCTCTGCGTCGTCGAGCAAGCGACCGATGTGCTGCCGATGGAGAGATCCGGCGCGTTCAAAGGGCGCTACCACTGCCTCGGCGGCAAGCTCTCCCCGCTGGATCGCGTTTCCCCGGAAGATCTGAACATCCCCGAACTCATGCGCCGCGTGGATGCCGCAGGGGAGGGCATGGAAGTCATCCTCGCCCTCGGTGCCGATGTCGAAGGCGAAGCCACCTCAAACTACCTCGCCGACATGCTCCGGGGCAAACGCGCACGCGTCACACGCATCGCTCAAGGTCTCCCCGCAGGCGGCGGCCTCGAGCACGCCGACGAGCTCACCCTGATGCGCGCGCTCCAAGGCCGGCGGGATTTCTAGGGTGGCTCTTGCCAATGGGGCGGCTCCGGACATAGTTTTTTATCATGTTTTCCGGAAAAAAATCCGCCTACCTGCTGTGCTTCTTTTTCACCGCATCAGCAGCCCTGGCCGCCGATAAAATCCCGTGCCCGCTGGACTCCCTGTTAGAGGCTCCGGGAAGCTGGCAGATGACTCCGGATCAATTTGAGAAGGAATTTTCAGCCGGGAAAAACAGCCTCGTCACGTGGCTCACAAAAGACCGGACACGCGCGAAGCTCGGGCGCAAAAAATACCGGGATGCGGTGATTGATTTGAAAATCTTCGGCGGCGAGGTGCCGGTGGAAGAGGCGATCGTGGATTTCGCCGATGGTCGGCTGAATATGGTTTCGGTTTCGATCTACAACCGAGGGGACGGCGGAAAGATCTCCAAGGAGGATTTTACCTCGTATTTTACCGCCGCCGGAAAAGCCATGGGCACGAAGGTCGGCTCGAAGCCGCGCCGCAAAGATGCCGACCCGAACAGCGGGCTGCTCACGGCTGGATACAGTTGGTATTCGCAGCAGAACGGCACCGCGCTGCTCGAGCATAACGACAAGGCGATGGAGGGCGGCGACCTCGAATTCCTCAGGCTGCGTTTCGCTCGCCCGAACGCCAAAGGAGCCCTCGCCACATCGATGTCTCATAGCCGGGGTGGAGCCGCAGCGCGCCTCGGAGATCTGCCTCCAAACGTGGTGGAGTCTAACGATGGGGATGTCTTCGTCTCGAACGTCCCGATGGTCGATCAGGGTGATAAGGGATACTGCGTGGTGGCGACAACACAGCGGGTGTTCGAATACTACGGCATCGGCGCGGACATGCACCAGATCGCTCAAATCTCGGATGCAGATCCAGACAGCGGGACAAATCCGCTCAAAATGGCCAAGGAGTTGGATAAGATCGACTACCGTTTCAATACCCGCCTGGAGATCATCGGACTTGGTAAACCATTCACTGAAGTGATCGAGAAGAAAGGCGAGTATTACGTCGGTAAGCCCGTGGATCAGAAGAAATTCCTCAAGGAAATCAAAAGCTATGTCGATGACGGGCTGCCACTGCTATGGGGCCTCCAGCTCGGCCTGTTTCCCGAGCGACCGAACCTCAATCCGCAGACAGCTGGCGGGCACATGCGTCTTATCATCGGCTACAATGAAAACGACGATGACATCATTTTCAGCGACTCATGGGGCGCTGGCCACGAGCAGAAGAAAATGAAAATGTCCGACGCGTATAAGGCGACTAACGGACTTTTCGTCCTGAAGCCAACCGTTCACTGACCTCCCGCTGGCGTCTCGGCGAAGGCCGGCGGATGGACGATGATGCGCGCTTGGGGCTTGTTGCTCAGGTAGGAAAATGCCCAACCGATCAACACCGAGATCTTGTTTTTGAAGCCGATGAGGAAAAGGATGTGGACCAGTAGCCACGCCATCCAGGCGAAGTAGCCGTTCATCTTTAGGTTGCCTGCTTTCAGCACCGCAGCGTTTTTGCCGATGATGGCCATCATGCCTTTATCGGTGTATTTGAATAGCGGTCTGAGCTCGTGTTTGCGCTCGGAGAACCTCGTCCCCTCCAGCCTCAGTTCCTCCTTCAGAAGCTTGGCGATGTGGTCTCCCATCTGCACTGCCGCGGGCGCGACTCCGGGAACGAATTTGTCCTCTTTGTCGCGCATGTTGGTGAGATCGCCTGCTACGAAAATGTTGGGATTGCCCTTGATGGAGAGATCGAGGTTCGGGGTGATGCGCCCGGCCCGGTCAACATCTACACCGAGATCCTTGGTCAAGGGGCTGGCGGCGATTCCGGCCGCCCAGACGATGGCTTTCGCTGCGAGATGGCTGCCATCTTTGAACTCGAGGCGATCTTTCAGGACGTTGGTCACCATCATCCCGTTCCAGACCTCGACCCCGAGATTCTGCAGGCGTTGCTTGGCATATTCCGATTGCTCCGCGTCGTAGTGCTCGAGGATTTTTGGGGAGTTCTCAATGAGAATAACTCGCAGTTTGCTGGTGTCGATGCGGCGGAAATTTGATTTCAGCGAGCGGTGGATGAGGTCGGCGAGGGCGCCGGAGAGTTCGACACCGGTGGGGCCGCCGCCGACGATGGCGATGGTCATTAGGCGCTCGCGCTCCGCGTAGTCGGTGGTCAGTTCGGCGCGTTCGAGGTTGGAAAGGATCTTGCGGCGGATGTCCTGCGCGTCGGCGAGCGATTTGAGGCCGAGCGAGTTTTCCTCCCAGTGATCGTTGCCGAAAAATCCGGTCTTCGCTCCTGCTGCCAGCACGAGGTAGTCGTAGTCATAGGTGGTGCCCGAGGCTCCCGAGACCGTCTTTGCCGCAGGCGAAATGGATTTCACCTCGTCCATCAACACCGTCACGTTCTTCGCATTGTAGAGGATCTGCCGGATCGAGCGGGCGATGTCCGGTGAGGCGAGGGATGCGGTGGCCACCTGATAGAGCAGCGGCTGGAAAAGGTGGTGATTGGTGCGGTCGATGAGAGTTACCTCAAAGCGGTCGTCGTTGGCGAGCTTACGCGCGCATTCGAGTCCTGCGAAACCTCCACCGATGATGAGCACCTTTCTCGGTGCTGGATCTTTGCTTGCCATGTGGCGGACTCTGGCACGCTTTCCCCACAAGGGCAAACCGGGGCTTGTGAAAGTTTTCACAAGTATCCGCTCAGGTTATACACGGGCCGATGCAGTCTTGCATGGCGGGCGGCATGGTGATTCTCTGCGCCCAGATGCACATTCGTTTCACAGAACAGGAACTCGCCACGCTGGTTGAAATGCTCAGCCTTGCGGTGAACGTTTCTTCGTGGAATCAGAAAGAAACCGCCGATGCGAAGCTGGGGAACTATGAATCTTTCGAGAGCAAGATCCTCGAAAAGGCCGCCCAGAACGGTCTTGGCGAGATGATCGAGTTTGATCATGAAACCAAGCGTTTCCGTGTGCGCAAGGATGTGGAGGAGAAGCTCTTCTATCACGAATGTTACGAGGAATTCCGCAACGAGAGCTTCTGGGATGAGCTGACCGTGCGCCTTGCCGACAGGGATTTGGTGAAATCTATCGGTCTCAAAGCCTGGGAAGCGCTCACCGAAGAAGAGCGCCGCAAGAAGACCGTTGGCTGGGAAAAACGTTATTGGGCGGAGTTTTCCAAGAACGGTATCGACCGCGTGATCGTAATGACTCCTCCCGAAGAAGGATGAATTTTCCTCCAGTACGATTCTTCCATTTGACAAACCCGGGGGATTGGGGCATCTCCTTCGCCCCGCCAGCAATGGCGTTCAGGAATCCGGCAGAGTAGCTCAGTGGTAGAGCAGAGGACTCATAAGCCTTTGGTCGGCGGTTCAAATCCGCCCTTTGCCACCAGATTCCTCTCTCGCGATATGCCCTCCCGTTGAGGCTTCGCCGCATTCTGAGTTGGGGAAATCTTGCCAACATGATGTTTCCGGCTAGTATGTTAGGTCAGTGCTTTGGTTTTAGCGCTGTCACCCTACGAAACCCATGTTCGGAAAGCTCCTCCGCAAGCTCAAAGGCAATTCCCGGCCGGAAAGGCACGGGCGTCCCCTTGAGGCTCCTGCGGGGAAACCCAAGCTCGGGCTAGCCCTTTCCTCCGGCGGCGCACGTGGCCTCGCCCACGTCGGTGTACTTCAGGTGCTTGAGGAAAACGGTATCGAGATCCATGCAATCTCCGGCTCATCCATGGGCTCATACGTCGGCGCACTTTGGGCAGCGGGATTTTCCGGAAGGGAACTCGCCGATCTCGCAGAGGAAATGCACGACCGCCGTCAGCTCTGGAAGCTCGCCGACCCCGTTTTTCCACCCACCCGCGGCCTCTTCCACGGTCTCAAGGCCAAAGCCCATCTCGAGCGTTCGCTCGGCGACCTGCGCTTCGAAGATCTCGAGCGCAAACTCCTCGTCATCACCGCAGATCTAGATACCAAAGAGCGTCTTGTCCTCAGGGCCGGGAAAATTGCCGACGCCGTCCACGCTTCCTGCGCGATGCCGGGCATCATCGCTCCGGTCAATCTGAACGGCCGTCGCTGTGTCGATGGCGGCGTCGTGGATCCCGTGCCTTGCGAAGTCCTCAGGAAATTTGCCGACGTGGATCGTGTCATCGCCGTCTCGGTGATCCCCACCTTCGAGGAAGTCGATTCCGGCATGTATCAGGACGACGAAGAGGAACTCCCCCCACTTTCCCTACCGCGCCGACTCCTTTCCTCCATCAATCGCAACATCAACTTCCTCGCCAAAGGAAACATCGTCGATACCTTCCGCCAATCCATCCGTTGCGCCCAAGTGCGCATCGCCCATGACTCGGTAAAACGCGCCGATCTTTGCCTGCGCCCCGAGCATTTTTCCGCACCGTGGAATGACTACTCGAACTTCGAGCGCTTCATCGAAGCCGGCCGCAAAGTCACGCTCGAACACCTCGACGAGATCCGCGCTCTCGCCGGAATGTCCGAAGAAACCCCACCCGATGAACGATCCGATGACAGCCTGGTGGGCGACCGCGTCGCCTGAAAACCAACAGATCCGCCAGGATGCGCTGCTCAAGCGCTTCCTGCAAACGCGCGCCGTCCCGTTTACGAAATTCTACGGGAAAATGTTTTCCGAAAACGGCATCGATCCACGCGACATTCGCTCCACCGATGATTTGGTGAAACTCCCATTCACCTCGAAAGCCGATTTCATCAATCCCCGCGATTTTGTCATCATCCCGGACGAGGCCACCGTGAAAAAACAATGGCGCACCCTCGTCCGCGCGCTCACCACCGGACCATCCGCCACCAAGGCCGTTCTGGAGAAGGAGCTGCGCCCCATCCTTCTCACCAGCACCACCGGACGCTCCGCCGAGCCGGTGCCCTTTTTATATACCGCGCACGATATCGCCCGGCTCGAGGAAGGTGGCCGCCGCCTCATGCAGCTCTGCCAGTCGGACTCCGCATACAAACACGTCAACGCCTTCCCCTTCGCCCCGCACCTCGCCTTCTGGCAGGCACACTACGCGGGCACCGCCCACAACACCTTCATGCTCTCCACCGGCGGCGGGAAAACCATCGGTACCGAAGGCAATATCCGCATCATCGGTAAGATCGATCCGGATGCGATCATCGCCATGCCCACCTTCCTCTACCACCTCCTCCAAGAAGGCGCGGCTTCCGGTGGTCGTTGGAAAAATCTCAAGCGCCTCGTCCTCGGCGGCGAAAAAGTCCCGGCTGGCATGCGTCGCAAACTCACCGCCCTCTGCTTGGAAATGGGCGCCAAAGACGTCGCCATCATGTCCACCTACGGGTTCACCGAGGCGAAAATGGCCTTCACCGAATGCCTCCCCACCAATGGTGCCGAGCCCTCCGGCTTCCATGCCTATCCGGATATGTGCTTCATCGAAATCATCAATCCGGAAACTGGACAACGCGTCCCCGATGGCAACCCCGGAGAGATCGTCCTCACCCACCTCGACTCCCGCGGCACCATCGTCCTGCGCTATCGCACCGGCGATCTCATAGAGAAAGGCATAACCCACGAGCCATGCCCCCACTGCGGCCTGACCTGCCCCCGCCTGATGGGGAAAATCTCTCGCGTCTCCGATTTCAAAAACCTCGCCATCGACAAACTCAAAGGCACCCTCGTCGATTTCAACAAACTCGAAAACATCCTCGATGATACCGAAGGCCTCGGTGCTTGGCAGATCGAATTGAAGAAGCGCAACGACGACCCGCTCGAATCCGACATCGTCCTCGTCCACGCCGTCGTCATGAACGGCGATGAGGAAGCCCTCCGCGAAGCCATCCACGACCGCTTCACATCCGCCACTGAATTCGCCCCCAACGAAATCCTATTCCACACCTGGGACGAAATGCGCAAAATGCAAGGCGTCGGCAAAGAACTCAAGGAGCAAAAGGTCAAAGACAGCAGGCCAAAACCCTAAGCACTAAACCCGAAACTCCCTCTCACTTGAAAGTTGAGAACTGAATTTTGAAATTTTAAATCACCATGTTCATCCTAGCCGCCACCCGCACGTCCTTCTCCAAGATGGGCACCGATCTCGCCCCTTTCACCGCGGTCGATCTCGGCCGCGAAGTTGCCTCCGCCCTGCTCACCCGTACCGGCATTGATCCCGGGGAAATTTCGGAAGTTATTTTCGGCTGCGTCGCCCAACCCGCCGAGGCGGCAAACATCGCCCGGGTTATCTCCCTGCGTGCCGGCGTGCCACAGCATGTCCCCGCTGCCACGGTTCACCGGAATTGCGCCTCGGGCATGGAGGCGGTCACCTCCGCCCATCAGCGCATCGCCGCAGGGCAGGGCGATCTTTTTCTCGTCGGCGGCACCGAGAGCATGACCCATGTCCCGCTGCTCTTTCCTCACGAGGCCGCCATCCATTTCTCCGAGCTCAACCGCGCAAAATCCTCCGGCCAGAAAATTTCCGCAGCCGCCAGTTTCAACCTCTCCGATTTTAAACCCCGCGTCGGTCTCGAGCTCGGTCTAACAGATCCATACAGCGGCCTGATCATGGGCGATACCGCCGAAATCCTTTCCCGCGAGTTCGGCATCACCCGCGAAGCACAGGATCGCTTCGCCGCAGAGTCGCACGCCAAAGCCCTCGCTCACCGCGAGCAGCTCGATGCGGAAATCACCCCGCTCTTCCACGCTGGCGAAGCCATCACCCAGGACAATGGCATTCGCACCGATTCCACCCCGGAAAAACTCGCCACCCTCCGCCCCATTTTCGACCGCACCACCGGCACCGTTACTGCGGGAAATAGCTCACAGATCACCGATGGAGCCGTCGCCTTGCTCGTCGGTACCGAAGAAGCCGCGAACCGCCTCGGCATCGAGCCGCTAGGTCGCCTCGCCGCCTACGCCTACTCCGGCTGCGACCCCGCACGCATGGGCCTCGGCCCCGTCCACGCCATCGCAAAAGCCAAACAACTCTCCGGCCTCACCCCCGACGATGCGGATCTTATCGAGCTCAACGAAGCCTTCGCCGCCCAAGTCCTCGCCTGCCTCGCTTCTCTGAAAAATCCGAAAACCCATCACCTCGACCTCCCCGCCTATGACATCCCCAGGGAAAAACTCAACCGCCGCGGCGGAGCCATCGCCCTCGGTCATCCGGTCGGCGCCACCGGTGCCAGACTCGTCCTAACAGCCCTCGATCAACTCCGCGAAACCGGCGGCCACCGAGCCCTCGCCACTCTCTGCGTCGGAGGAGGCCAAGGCGCCGCCCTCTACCTCGAGCGCCCCTAACATCCGTCTTCCTGAACTCTGAAAACTGAAAACTAGCAAACTCAGATGCCGAACATCACCCTCAGCTTCTCCAACTCCACCGCCATCCTCGTCTTCGACCGCGAGGGCTCCTCGGCAAACATCTTCGACTCCGCGACGCTCAAAGAGCTTTCAGGGAAACTCGATGAGCTTGCCACCCAGCCAGAAGTCAAAGGCCTGCTGATCCGTTCCGCGAAGCCGGACATCTTCATCGCCGGAGCCGATCTCAAAGAGCTTTCCACCGCGCGCAACGGCAAACTTGACGACCTCATCGCCACCGGCCAGACCCTTTTCAATCGCATTGCGGATCTCCCATATCCCACCGTCGCCGCCATCCACGGCGCGTGCGTCGGCGGCGGCTACGAGCTCGCTCTCGCCTGTGATTGGCGCGTCGCCAGCGATTCCTCAAAAACCAAGATCGGCCTCCCCGAAACCCAGCTCGGCATCATCCCCGCATGGGGTGGCACCACCCGCTTGCCGGATCTACTAGGACTCCAGGACGCGCTGCCGATCATCCTTTCCGGGAAACTCCACTCCGCCGTGCTCGCCAAGCGCAAAGGCCTAATCGATGAAATTGTCCCCAATGAGCACCTGAAAGCCCACGCACTCAGCTACCTTGCGAAGGGGAAACGCCACCACACGCACAATCCCATCACCCACAATCAGGCAGTCTCCGCGCTCATTCGCGTGCAGGCGCAGAAGGAATTGCAGAAGAAAACCCATGGCCATTACCCCGGACCCGAAGCAGCGCTTGAAGTCGCCGTCGGCTCCATCGGTCGCACTCGGATCCAATCGCAGCAGGCAGAAAGGGAAGCCATCGCCCGCCTCGCCGGACTTCCCCAGACAGCGCAGCTGATCCGCCTGTTTTTCCTTCAGGAACGTGCTAGGAAACACCGCCACACCGACGCGGCGCCGCGCAACATCCGCCGCACCGCCGTCATCGGTGCAGGCGTCATGGGCTCCGGCATCGCTTATTGGCTGAGCACTCGCAAACTCGATGCCGTCCTCCAAGATATTTCTCCAGACGCCCTTGCCAAGGGCATGAAATCCATCTCCCACCTCTACGGCGATGCAGTGAAACATCATGTTCTTACAAAAACCGAAGCCGCCCGTGGAATGGATCGCATCCACCCGGCTTCCGGAACTATCCCGCTCCACCAATGCGACCTCACCATCGAGGCCGCTGTCGAGGATCTCGCCATCAAGCAAAAGATCTTTGCTGATCTCTCTGCCCGCTGCAGCCCGGATACCCTCCTCGCCACGAACACCTCCGCCTTACCGATCGGTGAACTTGCCGCCAGCATCACGAACCCCGAGCGCCTCGTCGGCCTCCATTTCTTCAATCCCGTGCACCGCATGCAGCTCGTCGAGGTCGTCCGCACGGAGACCACCTCGGACGAAACGCTCGCCACCGCCGTTGCCTTTGTTCGGAAAATTGGCAAGCTCCCGGTCGTCGTCAAAGACTCTCCCGGTTTCCTCGTGAACCGCATCCTCATGCCCTACCTCGTCAAGGCCGCCGCCATGTTCGAGGAAGGCGGCGACCCTGAGGAAATCGACCAGGCCATGCTCGATTTCGGCATGCCCATGGGCCCCCTGCGCCTGCTGGATGAAGTCGGGCTGGATGTCGCCATGCACGTCGCCCGAACCCTCGCCGCCGCTTTCCCACAGCGCATGTCACTTCCCACCGTCGTGGAAAAACTCCTCGAAGCCGGCCACACGGGTCGCAAGGGAGGTAGTGGATTTTATGTCTATGATGGCGCCTCGCCCGCCGTCAACGCGCAGGCCATCGGCTTCCAGACCGGCACCGAAAATACCCCGAAGAACGCCCAGGAAATCCTCTCTAACCTCATGACCTCGGAGGCGAAACTCTGCCTCGAAGAAGGAGTCGCCGAAACCGCCGACGACATCGACCTCGCCATGATCCTCGGCACCGGCTACCCGCCCTTCCGCGGCGGGCCGCTCACGTAGCGGCGATGTTCGGTCACCGTCACATTGTCTGAGATTTCGCGTTTATTGGCCTCCGTTTGCAGTTACATTCATCAGTTAGATCATCCAACTCCATGTCTGATTCCATCATCGATACCTCGAAAATGTCCGAAGGGCAGCGCGCCGCTTTGGAACTCGCCGAATCTTCCCGCGATATGCGCGAACTCTCCGGTTTTGCCGCTTCAATTTTCAACGGCGCACCAGATTTCTCCACGATCTTTCCGTTTCCCAGCCAGTCGCCGGATGACCGTGGGGAGGGCGATGCTTTCTTGAAAAAACTCCGCAGCTTCCTTGATGAGAAGACCGCTCCCGATACGATCGATAGGGAGGGGGAGATACCGGACAGCGTCTTCGCAGGCCTCGGGGAAATGGGTGCTTTTGGAATCAAGATTCCGCAGAGCTACGGCGGACTCGGTCTCTCTCAGACGAATTACTCGCGCGCTGCGATGATGCTTGGCGGGCATTGCGGGAACCTCACTGCCCTGCTTTCCGCCCACCAATCCATCGGCCTGCCACAGCCGCTCCTCGTCTTTGGCACGGATGCGCAGAAGGAGAAATACCTTACCAAGTGCGCCGCCGGGGGAGTCTCCGCCTTCGCTCTTACAGAAATGGAAGTCGGCTCCGATCCCGCGCGCATGAAGACCGAAGCGATCCTTTCTGAGGACGGCAGCCACTATACACTCAGCGGCGAGAAGCTCTGGTGCACAAACTCCCTCAAAGCCTTCGCCCTCATCGTCATGGCGCGCACCGCCACTCCGGAGAAACCGCACGCCACTACGGCATTCATCGTAGATATGGATCAGCCCGGAGTCGAGATCGTCACCCGATGCCACTTCATGGGGCTCAAAGCGCTCTACAACGGCGTTGTCCGTTTCACCGATGTCAAAGTGCCGGTTGAGAACATCGTCGGTGGCGTGGGCAAGGGGCTCAAAGTCGCCCTCACCACTCTCAACACCGGCCGCCTCACCCTGCCCGCCGCCTGCGTCGGGCTGCTGGATAGGTGCCTAGAAATGTCACTGGCTTGGTCGTCCACTCGCGTCCAGTGGGGGCAGGAAATCGGCAAGCACGCCGCCATCGCCGCCAAGCTCGCGGATCTCGCCGCCGACAAGTTCGCCACCGAGTCGCTCGTCCTCTACACCTCCGCCCTCGTCGATAAGGACAAGAACGCCGACATCCGCATGGAGGCCGCCATGGCCAAGCTTTGGGGCACCGAGGCTGGCTGGAAAGGTGCAGACTCCACCATGCAGATCAAAGGCGGTCGCGGATACGAGACCGCCGACTCCCTCCGCAACCGCGGCGAGATCCCAGATCCAATCGAGCGCCTCATGCGTGACTCCCGGATCAACACGATTTTCGAGGGATCCACCGAGATCATGCACCTTTTCATCGCCCGCGAAGCTCTCGATCCGCACCTGCGCCGGGGAGCCGCCGCGCTCGATACGAGAAAAGAATTTGCCGTCCGCCTAAAGACCATGATCAGTGCAGGATTTTTCTACGCTGGCTGGTATCCCATGCGTTGGCTCCCCACCAGCCGAGGCATCCCCGGCGATCTTGATACAGAGCTGGCCTCCGATCTCAGGAAAGCCTCCGCTTTATCCCGCAGGCTCGCCCGCACCATCCTCCACTCCATGGCCCGCTACGGCCCAGGGCTGGAAAAAAGACAGCTCCTCCTCGCGCGCCTCGTCGATGTCGGCACCGAGTTGCTCACCATTTCCCTCAGTGCCTCTCGCGCCCACGATTTGGGCGATAAACAATCCCTAGAAACCGCCCGCTACATCGCCAAGCGCGGCATCATCCGCTGTCAGACGCTCTTTTCCGAAAACGGAAACGCCCCCGATGCCGAGGGTTACCGCCTCGCCCAATCGCTGATGGAATAATGCCGAACTTGGAGATATTTTAAGCCGATTCAAGCTCCTGGCCGCGCAGTTCGAAGACTTTCCGGATGGTGGCTTCGATGAGGTTGTTGGGGCAGGAGGCGCCGGCGGTGAGGCCGATGGTGACGTGATCCTTGCCGCTGAAGACGGCGGCGTAGTCGGAGGTGATTTCCTCGTGGCGGTGGAGGTCGTAGTGGACGATTTCCTCGAGGGAGGTGATCTGGCCGGCGTTGCGGATGAAGAAGGTAGGGAGTTCCTTTTCGCCGATCTCGACGAGGTGGGCGGTATTCGAGGAATTGTAGCCACCGACAACGAGGAGCAGATCCATCTTGGTTTTCAGCATCTCGAAGAGGGCGTCCTGGCGCTCTTGGGTGGCTCCGCAGATCGTATCGAAGACGGAAAAGTTGTCGGGTGAGCCATCGCGGTCTTCGATGGCTTTGGCGAGACGCTTCTGGATCTCCTGGGTCTCGCTTTTGAGCATGGTTGTCTGGTTGGCGATGCCGATTTTCTGGAGGTGGAGATCGGGATCGAAGCCTTTCGAGTAGGAGCCAGCGAAGCGCTGGAGAAAAGCGTCCTTGTCGCCGCCATTGCGGATGTAGTCGCCCACGTAATCGGTATCGGCGAGGGTGAGGATGACGAGATATTGGCCGTCTTTATTTTCGCCGAGGGCGCGGGAGGCTGTGGCGCGGGTTTCCTCGTGGTTTTCTTTGCCGTGGATGATGGAGGTGATGCCCTCCTTGGCGTAGCCACGCACGCGCCGCCAGACTTTCATGACATCACCGCAAGTGGTATCGACCGTGTAGCAACCGCGCTCTTCGATCTTCTCCATGAAATGAGTGGGGGCGCCGAAGGCCGGGACGATGACCACGTCCTCGGGCTGGAGGTCATCGTATTCCGCTTCGATTTCCTTCCACGGCAGGGACACGATTTTCATATCCCTGAGGTGCTGATTGACATCGGGATTGTGGATGATTTCGCCGATGAGGAAGATGCGGTTTTCCGGGAAGACTTTGCGAGAGGCGTAGGCGAGATCGATAGCACGCTCGACCCCGTAGCAGAATCCGAAGTCTTGTGCGAGGAGCAGGGTGGTGTTGCCGCGCGTGATCTTGCCGCCCTGATCCTTGATTTTCTCAACCAGAGAGGACTGGTAATGGACGGCGACCTGGGCGGAGACGAGCTCCATTACATCCGGGCGGCGGACGTTGACTCTGGGACGTTTGGTGGCGGGCTTCGGCATCTGGAGGAAGTCTTACCCGCGAACGGCCACGAATCAACGCGAATGAGGATCCGGGCATTTCCGGAATGGCAGGGTCAGCAGTAGGTAAAGCACCAGAGCGAGCGCCTGCATGGAGAAAAGGTAATACGGCCAAGGGCCGAGGTGATCGATGAGCGAAGGATTGTCTGGGGGACGGGAGGCGAAGGCGAAATTGGTTTTCAGGAGAGTGTTTACGAGAAGGGCGAAACCTTGGTAGATCACCGAAACGCCGAAAACTTTGAGCGGAGATTTCCACCAAGGGAGCTCCGGCCGCCATTTCAGAACTAAAGGGATGTACAGTGCAGCAGTGACGATGGCGAAGTGCTGGATGAAGAAATGGAGGTAGGGAAGCGACGGAGGACCGATGGTGATGGCGGGTGTGATGAGCGCCTGGAGGGTCGCTGCCAGCCCCCAATAGTAGGTGAGGGTAAGGAGAAACGGTTTGCGCGAGAACAAGGCGAATCCGGCCACGAAGGCGGCGAGATCGCAGAGGTGGAGCGGAATGACGTTATCTAGCGCGCGGGGATGATCCCGCCACGCGAACAGCGCGAGCGGGTAGGCAGCAAGGTTGCAGAAGACGAGGATGGCGGTGACGAGGCGTTGGCTCCCTTCGGATCGCCTCGCGAAAAGGATCAGCACCGCCGTCACCGCCAAGCCGATGGCTAGGGTGATGTAGTGGGCGGGGGTGAAGGGGTGGAAGGGCATGGGCTTTCCTTATGCGCGGATCTCCGCGGTGGCGGGTGGCTGGGAGAAAATCTGGCGGGCGATGGATTGGACCTGCACGTCGGTGACTTGGAGGAGGTTCTCGCGGGCTTCCTGGGGGGAGGGGATGTGGTTGAAAAACAAGAGCCCCTCTCCCGCCCATGCGGCGTGGGAGGCGGTGGATTCGAAGGCGAGCTTGGATTGGGCGATGGCGAGGCGCTTGGCGCGTTCGAGTTCGCCGGGGCGCGGGCCGTTAGCGGCGAGGTCTTCGGTTTCCTTGAAAATGGTTTCGAGGGATTCCTCGCGAGAATCCGGATCGAGACCCGCGACGATCTGGAGGGCTCCGGTTTCGTGGAAAAGCGAGGTTTCCGAACCGATTTGGTAGCAGAGGCCGCGTTCTTCACGCAGCTCAGTGAAAAGGCGGGAGGAAGAGGATTCGCCAAGGATCAGGGAGAGCAAGCGCAGGGCGTGGCGTTCCTCGGCATGGCGGCCGGGAGTGTGCCAGGCGAGGGCGAGTTGGAGCTGGTCGGTGGGGCGGGTGTCGATGATTTCCCGGGAAGGCGATGGGCTATAGCCAAGGCGGAGGGGAGGCTTCTTGAATTTCTTGGGTAGGAGCGGGAGGAGGTTTTTGAGGATTTCCTCGGCAGGCATCGGGCCGGCGGTGGCGATCACGAGGTCGCTGCGGAAGTGATGTTCCTTGGCAAAGTTTTTGAGGCTTGAGCGGGAGATCCGTTCGATGGATTCCACGGAGCCGGAGATGGATTGGCCGAGCGGGTGCTCTGGCCAGAGGGCGGAGGCGAGGAGGTCGCCGATGTGATCCGAGGGAGACTCGCGGATCATGGTGATTTCCTCTCCGATGACATCGCGCTCAAGGTCGATTTCATGTTCCGGGAAGGTGGAGTTCCAGACCATGTCGGCCAGCACCTCGATGAGCACGGGCATGAGTTCGGCCTCGCCTTGGGCTTCGTAGACCGTGTGATCCTCGGAGGTGCAGGCGTTCGCTTGGCCGCCACCGGATTCGATGGCGAGTGTGAGTTCTTTGGCGGAGCGGGTCTTCGTGCCTTTAAAGGCCATGTGCTCGGAGAAATGCGCGAGCCCGGTGGGGATGTCCCCAGTTTCATCGCGGGAGCCGACCGGGAGGTAAATTGAGAGTGCGGCGCACTCAGAATCCGGAAGATGCGCGTGGGCGAGGCGGGGGCCGCCGGGGAGGTCGTGGGAGGTATAGGTGGCGGGCACAGGCGAAGCGTAGCTTCTTAGTGATCAGTGCCAAGTGATCAGTGAGCAGTGGAAGAACTAGGCTTCGGGGCTGAAGCTGGCAAAATCGGCGGGAGTGGTGATCTTGGGGTTGGGGGAGGTGGAGGGAATGAGCTTGGTTTTTACGCCGATGGTCTCGAGGGCGGAGGTCTCGTCGGTGACAGGGAGATTATTTTCGAGGACGTGTCGGTAGGCGTGCTGGATCAGATCGGTCTCGAAGATCTGCGGGGTTTCGATGAACCAGAGGTTCTCGCGGGCGACGGCGGAGTCGGTGAAATCGGATTCGTCGCTGCGTTTCAGGGTTTCGGTGACACGGCGGGCGAGGGAGGCTGCGCCATGCTCGCGGGCGGCGGCGATGGTGGCAAGGATGTCAGCCTGGGAGACGAGGGGACGGGCGGCATCGTGGATGGCGATGAGTTCCGCATCCGGAGAAACGGCGGCGAGTCCTGCTGCGACGGAGAGGTGGCGCTCGCCCCCGCCATCAATGCGGGTGAGGGGTTTGGTAAAAGTTTTCTCATCGAGCAATTCCATGCGCTCGGGCGGGGAGACGAGGATGATTTCGGAAATTTCTGGGCACTCCATGAAGGCGGCGACCGTGCGGGCGAGGACGGGGATGCCGTTGAAGGGCGCGGCGAGTTTGTCAAAACCCATGCGGCGGCTGGATCCGGCGGCGACAAGGATGGCGGTGCAATTCATAATCGGTTTCTACAGGGAGAAATGAAACGTAAAGAAGTGTAACTGGAAAGGAGAGTGTGGTGGCGGGGAGAAGCGTTTGATAACTCTGGCTTCCCTGTCATGGTGTGGCATCGCCTAAATAACCGAGGACGGAGAGTTCTCGATCAAGCCGAATTTTTCCTATGACTCATCAGCGAATCGACCAGCTCATCTCAGAAATCAAAACTCAACCGGAGGACGACACGCTGCTTGCCGAGACGGCGGTGGAGCTTGCCGGGGAGTTGCTGGGTGAGAGTCGGTTGGCGATGAAGGGGGCGGAAAAACGACAGGGCGCGAAGCTTGCGCGGATGATGAAGGATGCTCCCGGCAAGGCGTTCACCTTGGCGATGGCGGATCAGGTATTCCGTCCGCCTTCCTCGGAAAGAGCGGCTTCGCAGTTCCGCAATCTGGTGGAGACGTTCGGGGTGCCGGAATATCTGTCCGCGCCTGAGCGGGCGGCAATGGTGGTGGGCTCTGCTGTGTCGGCGGTGCTTCCCGGGATCGTGATGCCGGCGGTGACCGGGGCGATGCGGCATGAAAGCTCTTCGGTGATTTTACCTGCGGAGAATGAGAAGCTGAAGCCGCTGCTCGCTAACCGGAAGGAAGCCGGGATGCGGATGAACCTCAACCTGTTAGGTGAGGCGATTTTGGGCGAAAACGAGGCGGAAAAGCGGATTTTGGCACTGGTTAAGAAAATCGAGGATCCGGATGTGACCTATATTTCGGTAAAGATTTCGGCGATCCACAGTCAGATCCACCTGGTGGCGTATGAGGAAACGGTGAAGGAGGTGAAGGAGCGGATGCGTCGGCTATACCGTGCGGCGATCGCGAATCCGGTGGATGGTCATCCGAAATTCGTGAACCTGGATATGGAGGAATATCGGGATCTGCGGTTTACCTGCGATGTATTCCGGCAACTACTAGATGAGCCGGAGTTTATGGAATTGGAGGCGGGGATCGTGCTTCAGGCCTATTTGGCAGATTCGTGGAATTTCCAAAGAGAGCTGAATGCCTGGGCTATCGCGCGGAAGGAAAGAGGCGGGGCGGGGATCAAGATTCGCATCGTGAAAGGCGCGAATCTGGCGATGGAGTCGGTGGATTCCGAGCTGCATGGCTGGGAAACCGCGCCCTACGATTCCAAGGAAGAGGTGGATGCGAATTTCAAGAGGATGTTACACGAGGGCTGCAAGGCGGAGAACGCGAAGGCGGTTCGGATCGGGGTGGGCAGTCACAATCTCTTCGATGTGGCCTACGCGCTTTTGCTGCGGGAGCGCGAGGGTGTGGCGGATCGGATCGAGTTCGAAATGCTCGAGGGTATGGCGAATCATCAGGCACGGGTGGTGCGCGATACGGCTGACGGGCTGTTGCTGTATGCGCCGATTGTGCGCAGGGAGGATTTCCACCACGCGATTTCCTATCTGGTGCGGAGGCTGGATGAAAATACCTCTGAGGAAAATTTCCTGCACGATCTGTTCGCGATCGAGAAAGGCAATGCGGCATGGGATAGTCAGAAGAAGCGTTTCTTGGCGGCATGCGCGCGGAAGTATGAGGTGGCTTCGGCAGCGAAGCGGAAGGAGGACCGGAACAAGGAGGTCTTTGCGGTGCAGGATGTTTTCGAAAATGTGGCGGATACGGATTGGGCGTTGCGGGTGAATTCCAAGTGGGCGCGCGGCAAGGTGGCCGAGCTTCGTGGAGCGGAAGTCCCGCTGGTGCCTTTGGTCATCGCCGGGCAGGAGGAAGAGGGCTTCAGCAATGACACGGTGGAGGACCCATCGATCCCCGGGCATGTCTCCTACAGGCATGCGATGGGCGGGGCGGAGCAGATCGAGCGGGCACTGGTGTGTGCGGTGGATTGTCGTGAGGGATGGGTTGGCCTTGGTTTCGAGAAGCGTGCGGAAATCCTGCGGGATGTGGCGGTGGAGCTGGCGAAGATTCGCGGTGAGGCGATTGCGACGATGGTGAAAGATGCCGGAAAAAGCGTGATGGAGGGCGATGCGGAGCTTTCCGAGGCAATTGATTTCGCTAACTACTACGCGCGCAGTATTGAGGCTGACGGGGCGGAGCTGGAACCTTTCGGAACCGTGCTGGTCACTCCGCCGTGGAATTTTCCTTTCGCGATCCCGTGCGGCAGTGTGTTGGCGGCGCTGGTGGCGGGGAATACGGTGATTTTGAAACCGGCGCCTGAGACTGTCCTGACGGCATGGGTGATGGTGCAGGCGCTGTGGCGTGCGGGGATACCTCGCGACGTGCTTCAGTTTCTCCCGTGTCCCGACAACGAACTGGGGCAATCGCTGGTGACGGATGAACGCGTTGGCGCGGTGGTGCTGACGGGAGGTCACGAGACGGCGGAAATGTTCCTGGGCTGGAAGCCGGAGCTGCGGCTTTTCGCGGAAACCAGCGGCAAGAACTCTCTGATCATCACGGCGGCGGCGGATCTCGATCAGGCGGTGAAAGATCTGGTGAAGAGCGCGTTCGGGCACTCGGGTCAGAAGTGTTCGGCGGCTTCGCTGGCGATCGTAGAGGCGGAGGTTTATGATCAACCGGGTTTCCGCAGGCATCTGCGTGATGCGGCGGATTCCTTGGTGGTCGGTTCCTCATGGGATTTCCAATCCTTCGCGACTCCGATCATCCGGCCTGCAGGCGAGGCATTGGAGCGGGCGCTGACTACGCTGGAACCGGGCGAGGAATGGCTGCTGAAACCTGAGATGATTGATGGAAATCCCTGTCTCTGGTCTCCGGGCATCAAGCTGGGGGTTGCTCCGGGTGGGTGGTTCCACCGGACCGAATGCTTCGGTCCGGTGCTGGGCGTGGTGCGGGCGAACGATTTCGAAGATGCGATGCGGATCCAGAACGATTCGCCCTTCGGCCTGACGGGTGGGATTCATTCACTGGACGATAGGGAGACGAGGCTTTGGAAAGAACGGGTAGAGGTCGGAAATGCGTATGTGAATCGGCCGATCACCGGGGCGATTGTGCAGCGTCAGCCATTTGGCGGATGGAAGCGGTCTTACTTCGGTCCCGGGGCGAAGGCGGGCGGGCCAAACTATGTGGCGCAATTCGGTCTTTGGAAAAACGTGGCGCTGCCTGAGAAAGGAAAAGACGGGAAGAACGAGTTTCTGGAAAAACTGCAGCGGGTCCTTCCAAGGGAATCGGACGCTTTGGCGGCGATTTCTCGCAGCGACAGATATTGGAGCGGAAAGGAATTCGGGATCGAGCACGATCCGAGCACTCTGCGTTGTGAGGCGAATATTTTCCGCTACCGGAAGTTCAAAGGAGCTTTGGTGCGTATCGAGGCAAGTTTGAGCGATCGCGATGCAGCTCGTTTGCTACTCGTGGCTAAGGCCGTCGGAATGCCATATGAGGTTTCTTCGGAAATCCGCCGGGAGTGGATGGAAGGGCTTGGAATCCGGGTGACGGTGGAGTCTGAAGACGAGCTGTTAGGGAGATTTCCTACGGGCCCGAAGACGACGGATCTCCTGCGGGCACCGGATGCTTCCGGCGAACTGAGAAAGGCCGCGAACCGTGCAGGAATTCGGGTGGCGGCAGCCCCGGTGGTGTGGAACGCGAGGCTGGAATGGCCGGCCTGGCTGCGCGAGCAGGCGATTAGCGAGACGCTGCACCGCTATGGGAATATCGTAGCGAAGGGCTAGACCTTACGACCATTCCCAAGATGGAGAAGGGCTTTGTAAGCCCTTTGCGGGACTGGGAACTCGGTTCGCTTATGTTGCGCAAAGGGGATGCAATCCCCTTCTCCTTATTCCGGATAGAGTCAAGAGGGGACAGGAATGCCCACTTTCCTTACAGAAGTTTTGCCCGCAGGAGGTCGGTGACCGCCTTGGGGTTGGGCTTGGTGGGGGCGGCTTTCATGACTTTTCCGGTGAGGAAGTTGAGGAGCTTTTCGTTGCCGGCTTTGATGGCTTCCACTTCGGTGGGATTCTCGGCGATGGCGGTATCCACCAACGCTTCGAGGTCTCCGGCGGAGGCGGGTTTGAAGCCTTTTTTATCTACAATTGCTTCCACTTCCTGGTCGGGGTTTTCGAGTAGCTCGGCGAGGACTTCGGTGGCTTGGCCGGTAGAGAGGGTGTCGCTGGAGGTGAGTTGGGCGATCTGTTTGAACTTCGCCTCGGAGATCGGGGAGGTTTCGATGGTGAAGCCTGCCTGGTTGAGGGAGCCGAAGTAGGTATTAAGTATGAAGTTTGCGAGTTTCTGCGGTTTCGGGGAGCTGGCGGCGAGTTCCTCGAAGAGGGCGGAGGTGGCGAGGCTCGAGGAGAGCTCTGCGGCGGAATTTTTGTTGAGCTGGTAGTCGGTCTCGAAGCGGGCGATGCGCGCTAGGCGTGGCTCGGGGACGAGGGGTCTAACCGTTTCTAACAAAGGCGCTGTGGCGATGGGGAGGAGGTCGGGGCAGGGGAAGTAGCGGTAGTCGTGGGCGTTTTCCTTGGTGCGCATCAATTGGGTCTCGCCGAGGTCGTCGTTCCAGCGGCGGGTGGATTGGATCTGCGGGATACCCGCATCGAGTTCTTCGGTCTGTCTGGCGATCTCGTAATGGATGGAGCGGCGGATGGCGGAGAATGAGTTGAGGTTTTTTAGCTCCACTTTCTCGCCGAGGGGATCGGATTCGTTTTTCCGGAGGGAGATGTTTACGTCGCAGCGGAGGTTGCCTTTTTCGAGGTCGGCATCCGAGGTGTTGCAGGAATGGAGGACCATTTGCAGGGAGCGGAGGTAGGCGAAAGCTTCCTCGGCGGACTCGATGTCAGGCTCTGTGACGATTTCCATGAGGGGGGTGCCGGCGCGGTTAAAGTCGATGAGGGAGGTGGTGGCGAGGTGGGTGGATTTCGCGACGTCTTCTTCGAGGTGGATGCGGTTGAGGCGGACGATTTTGTCGGGGGTTTTGATGTTTTTCCGCGCATCGGTGGGGTAGCAGTCATCGAAAAGGGGCACGCCGCCGCCGAGGCAGAGGGGGAAGTCCATCTGCGTGGTCTGGTAGTTCTTCGGCATGTCCGGGTAGAAGTAGTTCTTCCGGTCCCAGCGGGAATACTCCGGGGAGCCGCAACCGAGCGCGAGGCCGGTGAGAAGGGTTTTCTCGATGGCACGCTGATTGAGAGTGGGCAGTGCGCCGGGGTAGCCGAGGCAGACGGGGCAGGTGTTGGTGTTCGGGTCGTCGCCGAATGAGGTGCGGCAGGCGCAGAACATTTTGGTGTCGGTATTGACTTGGGCGTGGACTTCTAGGCCGATGGTAACGAGATAGCTCATTCTGAAATTCTAAATTTTAAGCACGAAATTCTAAACGAAGATCATCGTGCGGGGTGGTGAAATGGTTTCGGATTTCGTGCTTAGGATTTAATGCTTTCTTACCCTAGGTTTTCGATGCGGAAGACGACGGGTTGCGAGTTGATGCAGTCAAGGGCTTCGATTTCTTGGAGGGCTTTGGTGAGTTTTCCGAAGGGGCAAGTGTGGAGGAGGAAAACCATGTCGACGAAGGCGGCGTCGGGGTTGGAGGAATCGACGGGGGAATGGGTTCCGGAGATGCCGATGTTGTGCTTGGCCAAGGTGGTAGCGATTTCTGCGACGACTCCGACTTTGTCGGTAACGTCGAAGCGGACGTAGTAGGCGGTGGTGGTGTCCTCGATGGGGACGAGGGTTCCTGTTTCTCGGTAGGGGAGGAAACCGCGGTGGCGGGAAGTGTGGGCAAGGTCACGGGCGGCTTCGACGAGGTCGGCGACGACGGAGGAGGCGGTGGGGCCTTGGCCAGCGCCGCGGCCGTAGAAGAGGGATTCGCCTGCGGCATCTGAGTTGACGGCGACGGCATTGAAGACTCCGTTGACGGCGGCGAGGATGTGGTTTTTCGAGATGAAGGAGGGCTGTACGCGGAGCTCGACGGCACCGCATTCGCGTTCGCGGACGATGGCTAGAAGCTTGATGACGTAACCGAGGGATTTCGCGAACTGGATGTCGGTGGGGCGGACTTGTTCGATGCCGGTGACGTAAATTTCCTTGGGATCGATGGGGAATCCGTAGGCGAGGGTGGCGAGGAGGATGGCTTTGTGGGCGGCATCCCAGCCGTTGACGTCGAGGGCGGGGTCGGCTTCTGCGTAGCCTAGGTCTTGGGCTTCCTGGAGGGCGGTCGGGTAGTCGATGCCACGGAGGGTCATCTGCTCGAGGATGTAGTTCGAGGTGCCGTTGATGATGCCGGTGAAGGAATGGATCTGGTTTCCGACGAAGGAATCCTGGACGGTTTTGACGATGGGGATGCCTCCTGCGATAGCGGCCTCGAAGAAGATCGGGGTCTCCATTTCCCGGGAGATGGCGAAGAGCTCGACGCCGCGCTCGGCGAGCAGGGCTTTGTTGCCGGTTACGACGGGTTTCTTCGCGAGCAGGGCTGCGGCGACGATTTCGAAGGCATCGGTGGTGCCGCCGATGAGCTCGACGACGATGTCAACAGCGGGATCCTGGACGAGGGCGTGCCAGTCGGTGGTGAGGATTTCCTTGGGGACGGCGGAAGAGGTGGCACGGGTCTTGTTCAGATCGCGGACGAGGATTTTGGTGATGTGGAGGGAGACGCCTTTGCCGGTGCGCTCGGAGATAAGTTCGCCATTTTTCTCGATCGTGTTCCATACGCCAGAGCCGACGGTGCCGAAGCCCGCGAGGCCGATTCCCAATTTGTTGCTGTTGCTCACGGCGGGAGGGTGAAACTTTAAACTTTAAACCTCAAACTTCAAATTTCAGAGAAGAGGGGAAATGGAAAACCCCAGCCAAGATGGCTGGGGTAACGGACTGGGGCAGGATGCCCCAGCTACGGGTTGATACACCCCAAGACGGGGTTTGCACGGCCTGCGCCGGGACGAGCTACGCGCTACTCGGATTTTGAGATTGAGTCGCGCATGGTGGTATCGGATTTGATGTTTTCCATGCGGTAGTAGTCCATGACGCCGAGGTTTCCGGAGCGGAAGGCTTCGGCGAGTGCGAGGGGGACTTGGGCTTCGGCTTCGACAACCTTGGCTTTCATCTCTGCGACGCGGGCGATCATTTCCTGCTCGAGGGCGACGGCTGCGGCGCGGCGGATTTCGGCTTCGGCTTGGGCCATGTTCTTGTTGGCTTCGGCTTGGGCTTCCTGGAGCTGGGCACCGACGTTTTCGCCGACATCGACGTCTGCGATGTCGATGGAGAGAATTTCGAAAGCGGTGCCGACGTCGAGGCCGCGTGCGAGCACGACTTTCGAGATGGAATCGGGGCTTTCGAGCACGACCTTATAGGTTTCGGCGGAGCCGATGGTGGTGACGATGCCTTCGCCGACGCGGGCGATGATGGTTTCTTCTTTCGCACCGCCGACGAAGCGGTCGAGGTTGGTGCGGACGGTGACACGGGCGCGGACTTTTACCTGGATGCCGTCTTTGGAGACGCCGTCGATGGTGGAGCGGCCGGATGAGGGGGCGGGGCAGTCGATGACTTTCGGATCGACCGAGGTTCGCACGGCTTCGACCACGGATTTCTCGGAGCCTTTGGTGGCGAGGTCGATGGCGCAGGCACGGTTCCAATCGAGTTCGATGCCGGCTTTGCGGGCGGCGATGAGTGCTTGGATGGTGGGGAGGACGTTGCCGCCGGCGAGGAAGTGGGCTTCGATTTCGTCGATATCGATTTCGATCCCGGCCTTTTTGGCGGTGATGCGGGAGTCAACGATGGGGCCGTATGGCACTTGGCGGAGGCGCATGGCGATGAGATCCGAGAAACCTACGTATGCCCCGGCCAGCCATGCACGGAGCCAGACGCTGAAGAAGGAAAGGACGATGCCGACAATGACGAGGCCGGCGATGCCGAGGACGATGAGGAGGATGGTGGAGAGATCGATCATGATTCAGGATTTGGTGCGGACGGTGAGTTGGAAATGGTTGGCGGCGATGACTTCGAGGGGAGTGCCGGGGGCGATTTGTCCGGATTGGGAAACGGCTTCGTAGCGTTTCCCATCGATGCTGACATATCCGCTCGGTGACAGGACGGTGACGGATTGCGCGGTTTTGCCAATCAAATCCCGAGCATCATTGCCGAGTGCGGTGGAAGAGCCGGAAATTTCGCGGCGGAGGAAGAAGCGTTTCCCGAAACGGGTTTTGGGGAGGATCCTGAACTGGATGTAGAAGACGATGAATGCGGCGATGAGGCTGATGCCGATGGCGATGAGGCCTTCGGTGGTGCCGAGCTGAACGAAAGAAACGATGCAGCCGGTGAAAAGCAGGACACCGCCGGCGAGGCCGAGGATACCGCCGGGGATCATCACCTCAGCGGCAAGCAGGAAGATGCCGATGGCGAAGAGGAGGATGATGAGTGTCATAAAATTTAAGTTTCAACTCTCAATCCTCGTTCAAGAGGACTAATGGGAGAGGGGATTTTCTCCGGAAGCATCGCCGAGGTGCTGTTCCTCGGCCGGGAGGAATTTCTTGAAGCGGGTTTTGTCGATGGCCTTCATGTATGCTTCGGCGGGAGAGATCATGCCTTCGCGGAGCTTGGACCAGATGGATTCATCCATGAACTGCATGCCCTCGTTTTTACCGCCGGTAATGACGTCGTAGAGCTTCTGGGTGGCGCCTTCGCGGATGATGGCGGCGACCGCGGGTGTGCCGAACATGATTTCGTGGACGGCGACGCGGCCGGGTTTGTCAACGCGCTTGCAGAGGAGTTGGGCGACGACGCCGCGCAGGGAGGCTGCGAGCATGGTGCGCACTTGTGACTGCTGATTGGCGGGGAAAACGTCGATGATACGGTCGACGGTTTTGCGGGCGTTGTTGGTGTGAAGGGTTCCAAAGACGAGGAGTCCGGTTTCCGCAGCGGTGAGTGCGAGGGAAATGGTTTCCAGGTCCCGCATCTCGCCGACGAGGACGATGTCCGCATCTTGGCGGAGAGAGGCGCGCAGGCCGTCTGCAAAGGAGGGGGTCTGGATGGGGACCTCGCGCTGAGTCAGAATGGATTGTTTGTTGCGGTGGACGAACTCGATGGGCTCCTCAACGGTGATGATGTGGCGGGAGAAGTTGGTATTGATGTAGTCGAGAAGGGCGGCAAGCGTGGTGGATTTTCCCGAGCCGGTGGGGCCGGTGACGAGCACGAGGCCGGAGCGCATGTGGCCGAATTCTTTGACGATTTCTGGAACACCAAGTGCTTCGAGGGCCATGATCTCGGTGGGGATGAGCCGGAAGACGGCGGCAAGGCCGTTCTGCTGCTTGAGGTAGTTGCAGCGGAAGCGGGAGTCTTCATCCATCTCGTAGGCGAAGTCGAGGTCGCCCTGCTTGAGGTATCTCTCGAAAGCTCTGGGATCGCAGATTTCGGCGAGGAGATCATGGAAGGATTCGCCTTCGAGGATTTCCTCGCCTTCGATGGCGCTCACGGCTCCGTGGACACGGAGTTTCGGAGGTTGCCCTTCGGAGAGGTGAAGGTCGGAGCCTTTACTTGCGATGAGCTTCTGGAAGAGTGCGTCGATTCTGGCCATGGGTCGGAGAGTTTTTTTGGGAAAAGGAGCGAAAAGGGGGATCAGGATTGGAGATAAACGCGCATCTGCGCCTTGTCGTCGGCGCGGAAGAGGAGTTCGTCGGCGCTGATTTTCCCTTTTACGTAGAGCTGGCGGAGGGATTCATCCATGGTGACCATGCCGACGTGCTTGCCGGTCTGCATGACGCCCGGGAGCATGAAGGTTTTGCCTTCGCGGATGCAGTTAGCAACGGCGGGAGTGTTGACGAGTAGCTCTGTGGCGAGCACCCGGCCGTCACCTTCGATGTTGGGAATGAGCTGCTGGGAAAGGATTCCGCGCAGTGATTCGGAGACCATGATGCGGATTTGGTCGCGTTGGTCGGTTGGGAAAACGTCGAGGACTCGGTCGAGGGTCCGTGGGGCGTTGCCGGTATGGAGTGTGCCGAGGACAAGGTGTCCGGTTTCCGCGGCGGTGAGAGCGAGTTGGATGGTCTCGAGGTCGCGCATTTCTCCGACCATGATGACATCGGGGTCTTCCCGGAGGGCACCGCGCAGGGCGCGGGCGAAGGATTCGGTGTGGCTGTGGACCTCGCGCTGGTTGACGTGGCAGCCCTTGGATTCGAAGACGTATTCGATGGGGTCTTCGAGGGTGAGGATGTGATCCTCACGGTCGCGGTTGATGAAATCGACGATGGCCGCGAGCGAAGTTGATTTTCCCGAGCCGACAGAGCCAGTGATGAGGATGAGGCCGTTTTGGTAGCGGGTGAGTGGGACGATGTGTTCGACGGGAAGGCCGATTTCTTCCATCGTCCGGATTTCGGTATTGATGACACGGAAGGCCATGTCGTAGCCGAGGCGTTGCTTTACGACGGATGCACGGTAGCGGCCGTCGGTGCCGATGTAGGCGAAGTCGATATCGCCCCGTTCTTGGAGACGATTCCATTCCTCTTCGCCGAGGAATGACTTTGCGAGTTTTTCGGTTTCATCCGGAGTGAGCGGAAGATGATCCGGCCAGATGGGAGTAAGCTGTCCGTTCATGCGCCATGCGGGAGGGAATGCAGTGGCGATATGGACGTCGGAGCATGCGTATTCACGGCCAAGCTTCAGGTATTCGTCGATGTGGTCGAGGACGGTGTGTTCGGACATGGCCGGAGATGGTTTTTAAGAAAGGAGTTTTTTGTGAAATGAGAGAATCGAGGCGGGCAAGCGAACGGTTCACTGCCTGCAATGTAAACGCAGGATTGGCTACGGCTGTCAATAATGGCGGAATGGAGCGGCCCGCGGCCGGCCTTGAGAGCCGACAAGGAAGCGCCTTTGCAGGTAGTCTTTCAGGAGCTTGGTCGCGTACATTTTCACCGCGGGTTTTGCCAAGGTTGCGAGCAATGCGAGGAGGCCGAGCAGGAAACCCCGTTCTTTTTTGAGGTGAGTGATTTTCTCTGCTTGGTGGGCTTTCCTCAAAGAAGGCTTCTTCTTTCGGAAGAGGAGTTTTTTCAAAACGAAGCCGGCGACCAGCGAGCCTCCGATGGCCTTTGCTGGATCCTTTTTCACAGCATCCTTCGCCCGTCCGGCGAGGTTGAACTTTTGTTTGAGTTCCGCGCCAGATTGAGAAAGGGAGGCACGTGCGGCCTCGCTGCGTCGGATCAGCTCCCCGAGGTCGGGTTTTGCTTGGATTTGCTTAGCCATTGACGGTCTTTTTCGAATTCGGAGCGGGTAAGTGAGAAGGACGGTGGACTTTTCTTTTTCAGCAGCAAGATCGCGATAATGGCGACGAGCAGATGAATCCCAGCGATGATGAGGGCGACATGGAACCAGGCCAAGCCGCTTGTTAGGGAAGGGACGAAACCGATGAGGCCAGCCATCAGGATCACCCAAAAAAGGAGACCGGTGATGGCTGCGACGACGGCTAGTGCCACCTTTTTAACGGTGGATTCCGCGGCGATGCGCGCTTCCTCTGAAATGATCGCGATTCTCGCCGAAACGAGGGCGCCAAGTGCGGAGGGCCAGTTTTCACTGGCCGAGGCTGATGAGTCAGCGCTACCTGCCGCGGCATTGGCTGCTCGCGGAGTTGTACCGTCTTCGTGTGTCATTCGCTTTGTGCTGGGACTGTCTTCCACTGCCGGAATTGCCGGGTGTGGAGATCAGTTGCGCGAGATGAGACCGATGAGGAAGCCGACGCCGAGGGCACCGAGAACCGCTTTGGTGGGGTTCTGGCGGATGTAGTCTTCGGCGGTGACGTGGATTTCCTTGGCTTTCACGCGGGTATCGTCCCATTGCTTCTGAGCGGATTCCCTTGCGTGTTGGGATTTCTCGGTGGCGACGTCTTTATAATGCTGTGCCTTGTCGGTAGCGACGTTTTTGAAGTGTTCCGCTTTTTCGGTTGCAGTTGCCTTGAACGCGTTAGCGGTCTCGACGGCTTTGTCCTTGATCTTGGCGGCTTGGACGCCGGCGGTATCTTTGAATTCGCCTGCGGCATTTCGGAGATCGGCTGCAGCACTGGAAACGGACGGAGTGTCACCTGCAGTGGCAGGTTGGGGGGTGGAAAATGGATTGTCGTTCATAGGTGTGGTGTGGTGATGGATGCAGTTTCGGTTCAGCACGTACTGTTCCAAGGCCAGATTACACCCGCATGGTGGCGGAGCAAGAAGACTTTGCAGGGTTTGCGCCTTGGGGAGGCGGTGCTGGGGACGGGCGGGAGCTTTGCAAAGTGCGCGAGGGCATTGCAACTGTAGGCGCTCTAGCGCTTGAGCTGGCTCTCAATCCTTTCGATACGTTCGCGCAGGCCAGGCTGTTTGTTGAGTTCGACTTTTACCTTCTTGCAAGCGTGGATAACGGTGCCGTGATCTCTGCCGCCAAAGCTTTCACCGATTTCCATGAGGGAGTTGTGGGTGAGATTGCGGCTGAGGTACATAGCGATCTGGCGCGGGAAGGCGATGCTGGCCGGACGGCGGCGGGAAATCATATCCGCGAGGCGAATATCAAAGGTTTCCGCGACGGCGCGCTGGATGCCGTCGATGGTGACTTGTCGGCCGGCCTCCTCTTGGATGAAGTCACGCAGCAAGTGAGAGACTTTCTCCACGGTGACGCTTTCCCCGGCGAGCGAGGCATAGGTGGCGACACGGACGAGGGCGCCCTCGAGACGGCGCACGTTCGAGCGAATTTTTTCTGCGAGGAACATCAGCACGGTGGGGTCGACCGAGACCTTCCATTCCAGGGTTTTCTTCTCGAGGATGGCGATGCGTGTCTCGAGCTGTGGAGGCTGGAGCTCGACGGTGAGGCCGCATTCGAAACGGGAAACGAGCCTTGGTTCGAGGTTCTTGATCTCGCAGGCGGGGCGGTCTGATGTGAGGACGACCTGATTGCGGCCATCCATGAGGGTGTTGAAGGTGTGGAAAAATTCTTCCTGAGAGCGCTCCTTTCCAGCGAGGAACTGGACGTCGTCGATCAGGAGGACATCCGAGCTGCGGTAGCGACGGCGGAATTTTTCGATGTCGCCCTTGCGGATGGCTTCGATGAACTCGTTGGTGAACTTTTCGCAGGTGAGGTAAATAACGCGTGCATCGGGACGGCGGCGCAGGATTTCCTGTCCGACAGCGTGCATGAGGTGGGTCTTGCCGAGGCCGGATCCACCGTGGATGAAGAGCGGGTTGTAACCGGCGCTTTTTTTCGTGGCCACCGCTTGGCAGGCGGCGTGGGCGAACTGGCTGTTTGCGCCGACGACGAAATTTTTAAACGAGAAGTCAGGGTTGAGGCCGGCGGCCTTGCTGCGCTTTCCGAGGATGTCGCCGGACAGTTCGGTGCGTGGGTTGGAGGCGGGAGTTTCTGTGGTTGGCGCTCCGTTCGTTGGCTGGGAATCTTCGACAACAGCAACTCTGACATGGTGAAGACCTTCATGAATTTCACCGGCGGCGAGGATGAGTTCGGGGAGATAGTTTGTCTCGATCCAAACCTGATGGATCTCGCCGGGAACCGTCACCGTGGCATGTCCGTCTTCTGCTTTGCTCCAGCCTGCGGATCCGAACCAACGTTGGAACGCGTCGTTGCCGATGGACTTACTAAGCAGCCTCGAGATCGCCGACCAATCGTCATGTCCCTTGGCGGGATTCTCCCGGCCGTTGTTCATGAATTTCGGGTGCTGCTGCTTGTGTAAGGATTCCATCGTTGTGTGATTTTCTTCGGGGTTCGCCGCCTACCGGAAACCCTTGCCGAAGGGTGACCGGAACGTTGCGGCTTGAGGAAGATGAGGAAGGATTCGGTTCGCGGAAATTCCTTTTTGAAAGGCTCTAACAGGGAGTCGATTTTTCTCGGTGTTCTACGGGCGTTCCACGGTTTAAAATTTTAAAAACATTGACCGGTAAAATATTTTGGCTTCCTGAAGTATTCGGATGTTTTGTGGTGTAAAATTGTCGTAACTCGTTGAGTAAGAATGAGGAGGCAATGTAACGAAATTGTAACATGGCTTTGCGGAACTTTTGAGAATGCGCAGGGCGCGGAAGTGGCGGCGACAGAAAGCGCTGGTTGTGGGCAGGCGGTGCCCATGCATGTTGGGATACGGATGCAATGCGGTCCCGCGAAGCTTGCGTGCTATGAGAGTAGTTACCCGGTTGGCTGAGGTGACCGGGTAATTACTATGAATCAAGTAGGTGCGCGCGTGGCGGCCCCTTTTGGAGACGGATCGTGGGGCCGATGTCTAGTTTCGATTTTTCACGGCAAAGGGCAGGCAGGCACCGAGGAAGGTAATTGCGGCATTCACTGGGTAGAACCATGGGAAAGCGATCTGAGGCCGGCTTGCGGCGATGGATTCCGCAATACTGCCCATACCAAGGGCAGTCAGAAGCTGCCCCAGCTCGGGACGTATCCATGCTACCACCAGGATCGACAAGGTAGCGCCGATGAAGAGTCCGGTGACGCTTCTGCGGCCCGGCAGGATTGCCGCGAGAAGCACTCCGAGAAGAGGGCCGTAGGTGTAGGCGACCATGCCGAAGGCGAGATCGATAAGGTTCTTGTTTTCTGCCTGCGCGTATCCACCGGCGAGCAGAACGGCTACCCCGGAAAGAATGATAGCCCAGATCACCACCGCCATGCGCGAGCGGAAGACCATCTTCTTGCCGTCTGATTCCTTTTCCAGTTTCTCCCTTCCGTAGATGGCGGAGAGGCTGGTTTGGGAGAGGGCGGCGAGCACGGAATCGAGGCTGGAAATGGCGGCGGCGAATGCGCCAGCCAAGATGAGTCCGGTCAGTCCGGGTGGCAGCACGGTGGTGATCCAGACGGGAAAGACGAAATTCGGATTTTCGGCGAATTTCGCGGCTTCGTCAGGCGAGAGGCCTTTGACGGTGTACCATGCGAAGAGGCCGGAGCCGACGGCGAGCATCAGGAGGGTGGTAAAAAGGGAGACGCTGCTCCAGATGACGGCTTTTCTCGCATCCTTTTCGGAGCCGCAGCAGAAGATGCGCTGGGCGTTGAGCTGATCCGTGCCGAAGGCGGCGAAGTTCTGGAAAGGCATCGCGATCACGCCCACCCAGAAAGTGTAGTGGAGCAGCGGGCTGTCCCAGGGGAAGGTGAAGTCGAAGACCCTGAGCTTGTCGATGTTTCCGTCCGGGCCGGCGGCGGAGTTCACCTGCCATATGGTGTCTACGCCAATGTGCCCGACCAGCCAGCTGAGGGCCAAAAGTCCGCCAAAGAGGAAGATGCAGAACTGGATGACATCTGTCCAGATGACCGTCCGCATGCCGCCGATAAGCGTCCAGATGACGGCGAATACGCCGATGGCGATGATGCATGCTTCGGTGGACAGGCCGGTGACCGTTTCGAGGATCAAGGCGGTGACCAGCACCCTGACGCTCTGTCCGAGGATGGCGCCGAGGGAGAACAGTCCGGTGACGAGGCGCTTCACCCCTTCGCCCAGCTTTGCGCCCATATAGTCATACGGGCTGTAGATTTCCTCTTTGAAATAGAGCGGGACGAGCCAGTAGCCGACGGCGAAGCGGGCAATGATCGAGCCGATACCCCATTGAAGGTAAGTCCAATCACCGGAAAGGGCGAAAACTCCTCCCGGCACGCCGATGAATGTCAGGGCGCTGATTTCTGTGGCGATCATCGAACCGCTGACCGCCCACCAAGGCAGGGACTTGCCGCCTAGAAAGAAGTCTCGGATTGTGGCGTTTTTCCCACTCAGGGCGTGTCCGATCCATGTGGTGATCAGCATGTAGCCGATGACGACCACCCAATCCAAACCCGTGAAATGCGTCTCGATAGCAGAAAGGAACATGCGGGGAGGCTAGGGATTCGAATTCTCCAACCAAGTTTCAAATTGATTGGGGTAATCATTCCTTTTCAGTTCACATAACTGTGGGTCGAGACTTTAATCACTTATGGAAAAACACCAGGCTCTCCCGATCATCGTACAGAACGACCCATGGCTCGAGCCACAAACCGATGCGATACGGCGTCGCACCGCGAAGTTTGAGGATGCCTTGGAGGGGATAAAGGGTTTTGCTGGATCGCTGGCGGATTACTCCACAGTGCATAAAACGCTCGGCATTCATTTTGACAAATCGGCGGAGCAATGGACGGTGCGCGAGTGGCTTCCGGAGGCGAAGGCGGTTTCCCTGATTGGTGATTTCAATGACTGGGACCGTGATGCTAATCCCATGGAGAAAAAGGACGGCGGAATCTGGGAAGCGACCCTCCTGGCCGGCGAGCTTTCGCACCAGGACAAGGTGAAGCTGCACATCCACGGAGCGGATGGCTCCCACCTCGACCGCCTCCCGGCCACGATCACCCGTGCGCTGCAGGATCCCGTCAGCCACGACTACACCGCGCAGATCTGGGCTCCGGAAAAGGAATATGTCTGGAAAAACGAATTCGATCCCCGCGAAGTCAAAGCGCCGTTCATCTACGAGTCCCACACTGGAATGGCGGGTGAGGAAGCGCGGGTGCACACCTACCGCGAGTTCGCCGACGACATCCTTCCGCGTGTGAAAAAGGCCGGCTACAATACCGTGCAGCTGATGGCGGTGCAGGAGCATCCTTATTACGGCTCGTTCGGCTACCACGTCTCCTCGTTTTTCGCCGCCTGCTCACGCTTCGGCACTCCGGAGGATCTGAAATACCTGGTCGATACCGCGCACGGCATGGGCATCGCGATGATCCTCGATGTCGTCCACTCCCATGCGGTGAAAAACATGGCGGAGGGACTGAACAACCTCGACGGCTCCGGCCACCAGTATTTCCATGGCGGAGAAAAAGGCGACCACCCGCAATGGGATTCCAAGTGCTTCGACTACGGGCGTCCTGAGGTGAAGCAATTCCTGCTCTCCAATGTCCGCTACTGGCTGGAAGAATTCCGCTTCGACGGCTTCCGTTTCGACGGCATCACCTCGATGCTCTACCACTCCCACGGCAACCGCGCCTTCGGCTCCTATGACGATTACTTCGGCGACGATGCGGACGAGGAAGCGATCCTGTATCTCAAGCTCGCCAATGAGCTGATCAACGAAATCAAGCCCGGTGCCATCGTCGTGGCAGAAGACATGTCCGGCATGCCCGGCCTGTGCAGGCCGAATTCCGAAGGCGGAGTCGGTTTCACCCACCGTCTCGCGATGGGCATTCCCGATCATTGGATCAAGTTGCTCAAGCACCAGCGGGACGAGGACTGGAACCTCGACGAGCTCTGGGGCGTCATCACCAACCGCCGCCACGGCGAAGCAACCATCGCCTACGCAGAAAGCCATGACCAAGCGCTGGTGGGCGACAAGACCCTCGCCTTTTGGCTGATGGATAAGGAGATGTATTGGCACATGGGCGAGGAGGACAACCATCCGGTCATCGAGCGCGGCATCGCCCTGCATAAGATCATCCGTTTGCTCACCATGGCATTCGGCGGCGAGGGCTGGCTGAACTTCATGGGCAACGAATTCGGCCATCCCGAATGGCTCGACTTCCCCCGTGAAGGCAACGGCTGGTCTTATCACTATTGCCGCAGGCAGTGGTCGCTGATGGACAATCCGGAGCTGAAATACAAGTGGCTCGCCGAGTGGGATCGCGATCTGGTGAACCTCGCCAAAGAGCGTGACCTTTTAAACTCCTCGCCCGGGCAGCTCCTGCATGTGGATCTCGAAAACAAGATCCTCATCGCCGAGCGCGCGAACTTGATTTTCGTCATCAACCTCTCCCCCGACAAATCGATCCCCGACTACGGCATTGAGCCTTTCAACAAGGTGACCCACAAACTGCTCCTGGATTCCGACGAAAAGAAATACGGAGGACATGGCCGCATCGATCACTCCGTGGATTACCCGATCTCGGGGGACAGGCAGATCAAGTTCTACACGACCTCACGCACCGCACTGGTGTTTGGGCTGTGATCGCCTGCTGTTACTTCAAATGGGGTTTCCGATTCCTATAGAGAGGTTATGTTTGCCCATATGAAAACCCTCCTCCTAGCTCTGCTTTTGCTTCCCTTCATGGCTTCCGCGCAGGAAGCGGAGGAGAAGGCGGAAACGCCTGGAATGCAGAAGGTGATTGTCATCCCGATCCGGGATCAGATTGCGCCACCGGAGCTATACATCCTGCGCCGGGGGCTGAAGTCGGCCATCGCGCAGGGGGCGGATACGGTCATTCTGGATATGGAGACACCGGGTGGGCGGTTGGATGTCACCTTCGACATGCTCAAGGCGATCGAGAAATTTCCGGGAAAAGTCATCACCTACATCAATTCGGAAGCGATTTCCGCAGGCGCCCTGATTTCCGCCGGGACATCGGAGATCTACTTTTCGCCATCTGGCATCATCGGTGCCGCGGCTCCGGTTACAGGTGCGGGGCAGGATATCGATGAGACGATGAAACAAAAGGTCGTCTCCTACCTGAAGGCGCGCGTCCGCTCCATGTCGGGTGATGAAACCAATCGCGCCAAGGCGATTTCCGCGATGATCGATGCGGAGTATGAACTCAAGATGGGTGATGAGATCCTCAAGCCGAAAGGTGAACTCCTGACCCTCACCGCCACCGAAGCGATGCAGGAATACGGCGATCCGCCCCACCCTTTGCTTGCCGCCGGGATCGAACCGACGGTTGAGACCTTGATGGAATCTCTTTTTGGAAAGGGCAACTACACCGCCACCGTGCTCAAGGTCACGTGGTCGGAAAGGGTTGCTCAATATCTCACCACGCTTGCGCCGATCCTGCTGGCGGTGGGGATGGTGCTCATTTTCATCGAGTTTAAGACGCCCGGCTTCGGCATTTTCGGTATCGGCGGGGGCATCCTGCTGGCCATCGTTTTCTTCGGTCACCATGCGGCGGGGCTGTCCGGGCATGAGCCGGCGCTGTTTTTCTTCATCGGCTTCACGCTGGTGCTGATCGATGTGTTTTTCATCCCCGGTTTCTTCCTGCTCGCGGTGCCGGGTGCGTTGATGATGATCGGTTCCCTGTTGTGGGGCATGTCAGACATTTGGCCGGATCAGCCAATTGTCTGGAATTCCGATTTCCTATTCAAACCGCTGCTGAACCTCATCACCGGTATTGGCGGGGCGATTGTGATCTTCGCCTTGTTGCTTCGTTTTCTCCCTCATGGCGGACTGTGGGGTAAGATGGTGTTGGAAGGTGCCATTGGTGGTGAAACAACCTTGGCAAGCACGGCGCGTGCGGAGCCGTCACTGATCGGTGCAACGGGAATGGCGGTCACCGCATTATTCCCATCAGGTCAGATCGAGATTGGCGGCAAGCGCTACGACGCCCGGATCGCGCTGGGGACGGTTTCCCCGGGGAGCCAGGTGAGGGTGACTTCGGTCGGCGAGTTCGAGCTGAAAGTCGAGCCGCTGGAGAGCTAAGGCTTCGGCGTTTCTTCGCCGAGAATCTTATCGAGCGAGGCGACACGTTCCCATGGGCAGCGCTTGCGTTGGTATTTTTTCCAAACGATGTCGCGAAGGGCGCGCCAGATTTCCTCGGTGGGTTCTTCAACGTGATCCCATTCGTCGTCTCGCCTCTTGGTTTTGGTGAGTACGCGCCATTCCTGTGCGTGGTAGTTGCCACGGTAGAAACGTTTTCCGTCCTCGGTGGTCTCGTTCCATTCGTGTGATTCCATGTCGGGTAGGGAAGTGACTCTGTTGGGTATTGGCAAGGATTGTATGCGGCGAGACGCCACAGCTACGTCAGCTTTCGAAGTAGGTGTATCCACCCAGTCCGGCGCGGTAGAGGTCCATGATCTCCTTGCGCTCCTTCGGTGAGATGCGGCCGTCGGTGACGGCTTTTTCGGCGAAGGTGCGGAATTTTGAGACGAGTTCCTTGGGGTCGAACTCCACGTAGGAAAGCACGTCGGCAACGGTGTCGCCTTCGACCTCGTGGGTGTAGACGGGTTTGCCTTTTTCGAGGTGGACGCCGACGACGTTTGTATCGCCGAGGAGGTTGTGAAGGTCGCCGAGGGTTTCCTGATAGGCACCGACGAGGAAAATGCCGATGTAGTAGGGTTCGTCGGGTTTCAGGTCGTGGAGAGGCAGGACTTTTGCGACGTCTTCCTTGTCGATGAAGCGGTCGATCTTGCCATCGCAGTCGCAAGTGATGTCGGCGAGCACGGCGCGGTGCTTAGGTCGTTCATCAAGTCGATGGATGGGGAGGATGGGGAAAAGCTGGTCGATGGCCCATGAATCGGGGAGCGACTGGAACAGCGAGAAGTTTCCGTAGTAGAAATCGGCGAGGCTGTTTGCGAGTTCGGTGAGTTCCTCCGGCACATCGTCCATGTCGGAGATGAGATTCGAGATGCGGGTGAGGATGTGCCAGTACCATGCCTCGGCGAGGCCGCGCTCGCGCAGGGTGGCGGCTCCGTAGAGGAACATCGCGCGGACTTGATCGCGGTAATAGACCGCGTCGTTCATGGATTCCTGGAGGTTCTTTTTACTCAGGGTCTTGTTGACGTGGAAGAGGTTGGTGAGGTTTTGAGGAGCCTTGTCAGGCATCACCGGCTCTTTCTCGGAGGTCTGCGCGGATGTGACGTCGAGGATGTTGAAGACGAGGACGGAGTAGTAGGAAACGACGGCCCGACCGGATTCGGAGATGAGGTTGGGGTGTTTCACACCGACGAGGTCGCATTGTTGGGCGACGACTTCGACGATGTCGGTGCAGTATTCCTGGATGGAGTAGTTGCAGGAGGAGGCGAAGTTCGTATGGGAGCCATCGTAGTCCACGGCCATGCCGCCGCCCATGTCGAGCACGCCCATGGGTGCGCCCTCTTTGACCAGATCGCAGTAGATGCGCACGGCTTCGGTACAGCCCTCGCGGATCGCGGCGATGTTAGGGATCTGGCTGCCCTGATGGTAGTGGAGCATTTTCAGGCAGTCGAGGTGGCCGGATTCTTTGAGGGAATCGACGACATCGATGACTTGCGCGGCGTTGAGGCCGAAGACGGATTTGTCACCGGCGCTTTCTTGCCAGTGGCCGGAGCCTTTGGTGGAAAGACGGATGCGGATGCCGAGATTGGGGAGGATGCCGATTTTTTTGGAGCGCTCGAGGATGAGGTTCAGCTCGCTGGGCATTTCCAAGACTAGCATGATTTTCATGCCCATTTTCTGGGAGTGGAGGGCGAGATCGATGAATTCCTCGTCCTTGTAGCCGTTGCAGATGATGTAGGCCTCGGGATCGTGCATGTGCGCGAGAGCGGCGATCAGCTCCGGCTTGGATCCGGCTTCGAGGCCGTAGTGGTATTTTTTCCCGAACTCCGCGATCTCCTCGATGACTTGGCGCTGCTGGTTCACCTTGATCGGGTAAACGCCGCGGTAGTTCCCTTGGTATTTGGTGATTTTGATCGCTTCGCGGAAGGCTTCGTTGATCTCGGTGATGCGTGAGTGGAGCAGGTCGCGGAAACGCAGCAGGACGGGGAGGTGGGTGCCGCGGTCACGGAGGCCTTCGATAACTTCGTGGAGCGAGACTTTGGCGGTTTTTTCACCGTCCTCGAGCTTCACGGTGACGTGGCCGTCCTTGTTGACGTGGAAGAATTTATGACCCCAGGCATCGACGCCGTAGAGGTCTGCGGATTTTTCGGGGGACCAGCCTTTGGAGGGCTTGGACTTCTGGGGCTTCGGCGAGGCGGCGGAAGAGGGTGGGATCACGGGCGTAGCATGCATGCGGATCTCGAAGTTTCAAACCATTTGAGGCACGGAACTGCGAGGTGGGTGGGGAAATTGGGTAAGAAAAAACCGCCCTTCCGTGAGGAGAGGGCGGTTTTCGGAAAGTTGCTTGCGGTGGCGATCAGTTGACTGCGACTGCAGACGAACCGGTTTCACCCGTACGGATACGGATCGCTTCTTCGACAACGGAAATGAACACCTTGCCGTCACCGATCTTGCCGGTGTTGGCGCTCTTGACGATGGCTTGGGCTACGCCCTCGGCTTGCTCGTCGTCGACGACGATTTCGATCTTTACCTTAGGGAGGAAATCAACGGTGTACTCGGAGCCGCGGTAGATCTCGGTATGTCCTTTTTGACGTCCGAAACCTTTAACTTCGGTGACGGTCATGCCTTGAACACCTACTTCAGCGAGGGCTTCCTTAACTTCTTCAAGTTTGAATGGTTTGATGATGGCTTCTATTTTTTTCATGATTGCGGCGGATTGGTAAGTGGGGTCGTAGCAAGCGGTGTGCCAATCTCTCGGTCACCGTGATTCCGATCCTTCAGTCACTAGACGAAATTGGCGTAGCCTGCCAGCCGAAACCCGAAAGCCATTGAAATTTTTTGATTCATTGGGTTGCGGCGGGATGAAAGCTGCGCAAGAATCCGGGCGTATTCCTAACCACTATGAAAAAGATTCTATTCAGTGTTTTGTCCGCCGTTGCTTGTCAGTTTGCCTCCGCCGCCGATGTGACGGTGGAAATCACCGGCAACGACCAGATGCAATTTAACACCAAGGCCTTCGAGGTGACAGAAGGCGACAAGGTTACGATTTCGTTCAAGCACATCGGCCAACTTCCTGCCGTAGCAATGGGGCACAATGTGGTCTTCGTGAAGCCCGGCACCGAGCTTCCGATGTTTTCGGCGAAGTGCGCTCCAGCCAAGGACAACGGTTACATTCCTGAGGATGAGGAGTCCAAGGCCGCGATCGTTGCTCATACCAAGCTCCTGGGTGGCGGCGAGTCTGACACGATCACCTTCACTGCACCTGCTGCCGGTGACTATCCTTACCTCTGCACTTTCCCAGGCCACTTCGCCATCATGCAAGGCGTGATGACCGTGAAAGCCAAGTAAGCGCTTTTTTCCTGAAGCCGCCCCGCCACATGGCCGGGCGGTTTTTTCGTTTTCGGGAGTCAGGGGAAAAGTCCGCGTGCGGTTTTAGCTCCCGCAACGGTGCTGATGGCGATGGCTTGGGCTGCCATGCGGTGCGGCAGTTTGCGTCGTTTCGCAAAGCCGATAACTTGGTCGAAGGCCTTCTGTAGCTTGGTTTCCAGCTTGGAGATGACCTCGCGTTCGGTCCATTGGAAGCGTTGCAGGTTCTGCACCCATTCGAAATAGGAGACCGTGACGCCGCCGGCGTTGCAGAGCACGTCGGGAATCATGAAAATGTCGTCTCTTTGCTCGAGGATGAGATCGGCCTCGGGGGTGGTGGGGCCGTTCGCACCTTCGGCGAGGATGCGGCATTTGAGGGATGCGGCGTTGGCTGCGGTGATGACTCCGCCGACGGCGCAGGGAGCCAGCACATCACAGGGGCGGAGGATCATTTCCGCAGGATCGATGGACTCAGCTCCGGGGAATCCATAGAGGACTTTGTGTTTTGCGGTATAGTCGCGGAGGGCTTTCACATCGATGCCTTCGGGATTCCAGATCGCACCGCTGACGTCGGAAATGCCGGTGACTCGGACGCCGTAGGAGGAGAGCGTTAGGGCGGTGTAGATGCCGACGTTTCCGAAGCCTTGGACGATGGCGGTGGCGTCCTCCGTATCGATCCCGATCTTGCGGAGTGCGGCAGCGGCGAGGAAAGCGACGCCATGACCTGTTGCCTGGGTGCGTCCTTCGGAGCCCTGCAGGGTGAGCGGTTTACCCGTGACGATGGATGGCACCAGGTGCCCCGAGTGGGTGGAATAGGTGTCGGTAATCCAGGCCATGGTCTGCTCATTGGTGCCCATGTCCGGCGCCATGACGTCGATTTCTGGGCCGATGAAGGGGATCATCTCCATGGTGAAGCGTCGTGTCATGCGCTCGAGTTCGCCTTCCGACATTTCCATGGGTAAGCAGCAGATCCCGCCTTTGCCGCCGCCGAATGGCAGATCGAGCAGGGCGCATTTCCAGTTCATCCACATGGCAAGCGCGGCAACCTCCCCGACATCGACATCCGGATGGTAGCGCAGGCCGCCTTTTACCGGACCGCGGGTGAGATGGTGCTGCACGCGATGGCCGAAGAAGACTTCGGTGCTGCCGTCATCCCGGCGGATCGGGACGGTGACGGTGATGATGCGCTTGGGCCACTTGCAGCGCTCACGAATTTCTTCGTTGAGGGCTAAGAAATCGGCGACGCGGTCGAACTGCGCGACCGCCATGGAGAATACGGGATTTTTCAGAAGCTCTTCGCGCATGTCCGGAACGATGAGCGAAGTGCCGGAAAAGTCCAGCGGCTCTGGCTCAGAGTGGTGTGATCACCACGGCGTGTTCATCGAAGCGTGCTTTGGTGCCGGCGATTCCGTGGATGTAGCCGAGCAGTGCACTAACAGGAATGTTCTTGAGTTTCAGGGTGACCCGCTTGTCGGCGAGTTTATTGCTAGGATCCTCGATGATGAAATTCGGGGCGATCTTGCCTTCGGTGGCTTCGTTCATGGCGAGGCTGAGAACGTCGATGGATTCTTGGACGGTGGCGTCTTCAAGTTGGTAAACCGGGATGACGACCGCACCGATCTCCGCTTCTGTGCCCTTGGCTTTGATCGAATCTGCATGGATCTTCACCTGCCCGGCACGGTAACGGGCATTTGCATGCTGTGGGTTGAGCTTGAGTGCAGCGTTGTAGGCCTCAAGTGCGGCATCGGGATCACCGGATTTTTCGGCGGCGATGCCTTTCTGATAATAGGACTCCGCCTGCTGGCCAGCGGATTGTGCGTAGGCGGTGGGGAGCGCAAATGCGACGACGATCAGGGCAATGAGAGTCTTCATGATTCTCCGAAAGTAGTGTGGAAATTCCGGGAAAGCGAGGAGGGAATTGGGTGCGTCCTACCAGCTCTCGGGGAGATATTTTGGGAGTATGGTGCGCCAAGGGTTGTTGACCTGATCGATGATGTTCGGGGAGCTTCCGGAATAGAGGAAATCGCAGCGGTGCTGTGAACCATCGTAGGTAAAAACGAGGTCGGGTTTGCCTGTTTTTGATGAAATGACTGTGGCGGCGTTTGGGGTGCGGATGACTTTGCCGAGGTGTTTGCGCTCGCGGTGGGCAGGGCAGGTTTCGTAGGCGTCACTTCCGTGGAGTTCGTAGAAAATCTCGTGGCCGCAAGCGCAGATGATGCTGCCGAAGTGGCCTTCGAGAGGAGTTGCCCGAATTTTTTGGAAGGCAATCGGCAGCAGCCAGATGGCCAGTCCGAACGCCATCAGGCAGATGAAAGGCAGGAAGATTCTTGTGCGTTTCATTTGCCGTTTGTGTGGGCGTCATTCTGCGGCATGCGAAGCCGCGTTCACATCACTCCGCGAGGAGTTTGCTGAAGTAGTCGATGGTGGGGTCGAGGCCGTCCTCGAGTTTCACTTTTGGTTCCCAACCGAGCTCGGTTTGGGCGAGGGTGATGTCGGGACGGCGTTGTTTCGGATCGTCGCCGGGGAGGGGGTGGAAGGTGAGTTTGGATTTTCCGCCGACCTTTTTCAGGACGAGTTCGGCGAGTTCCAGCATGGTGAATTCGCCGGGGTTGCCGATGTTTACCGGGCCGGTGATGTTGTCCTTTTCCATGAGACGGACGAAGCCCTCGATGAGGTCGTCGGTGTAGCAGAAAGAGCGGGTTTGGGTGCCATCGCCGTAGATGGTGAGGTCTTCTCCACGGAGTGCTTGCACGATGAAATTGGAAACCACCCGACCATCATCGGGGAGCATGCGAGGGCCGTAGGTGTTGAAGATGCGGACCACTCGAATCTCGACGCCATGCTGGCGGTGGTAGTCGAAGAAGAGGGTTTCGGCGACGCGTTTGCCTTCGTCGTAGCAGGCGCGGATGCCGATGGGGTTGACGCAGCCTTTGTAGGATTCTGGCTGGGGATGGATTTCAGGATCGCCATAGACTTCGGAAGTGGAGGCTTGGAAGACGCGTGCTCCAATGCGTTTGGCGAGGCCGAGGGAGTGCATCGCGCCAAGAACCGAGGTCTTGGTGGTCTTGATCGGGTTGTGCTGGTAGTGCGGCGGGGAAGCGGGGCAGGCGAGGTTGTAGATGCGGTCGACCTCGAACATGAACGGCTCGCAGACATCGTGGCGGACGAGTTCGAAGTTCGGGTTTCCGAGAAGGTGGGCGACGTTGCGCTTGCGGCCGGTGAAGTAGTTATCGAGGCAGATGACGTCGTTGCCTTCGTTAAGGAGGCGTTCGCAGAGGTGGGAGCCGAGGAATCCGGCTCCGCCGGTGATGAGGATGCGCATAGGGCGGTTCTAAACTTCAGAATCTAAATTTCAAACTTCAAATGAAGAGCATGTGTTCCATGGCTTGACCGGGGGGAGAGGGGGGAGGCATGGTTTCGGGCATGAGGATTTTGACGGGATTGCAGCCGAGCGGGAAACTGCATGTGGGTAATTATTTCGGAGCGATGAAACCTGCGGTGGAGCTGCAGGGGCAGGGCGAGTGCTTTTATTTCATCGCGGACTATCATGCGATGACTTCGGGGCGCGATGGGGCGGCGCTGCGTGAGAATGTCAGGGAGCTGGCGATTGATTTCCTGGCCTGCGGGTTGGATCCGGAAAAATCCGTGTTTTTCCGTCAGAGCGCGGTGCCGGAGGTCAACGAGCTGGCGTGGATTCTATCGACGGTTTGCCCGATGCCGCTGCTGAATAAGTGCCATTCCTACAAGGACAAGGTGGCGCAGGGAATTTCGCCGAACCATGCGTTGTTTGCGTATCCTGTGCTGATGGCGGCGGATATTTTGCTCTACGACTCTAACAAGGTTCCGGTCGGGAAAGACCAGAAACAGCATTTGGAGGTGACGCGCAGCCTGGCGACGAAGTTGAACGAAACCTATGGCGAAGGCACCGCGGTGATGCCGGATGCGATCATCAAGGAGGAGACAGAATTGATCATCGGCACGGACGGGCGGAAGATGAGCAAGAGCTATGGGAACACGCTGCCGATCTTCGGCGATGAGAAGCCGCTGAAGAAGTTGGTGATGAAAATCGTGACGGATTCCACCCCGGTGGAGGATCCGAAGCCGACCCAGGACTCGACCGTGATCGCGCTCTACAAGCTATTCGCCGGGGAGCCAGAGTTGACGAAGATGATCGCGGATCACGAAAGCGGCGGCTTCGGTTACGGCGATTTCAAGAAGCGGCTGGCGGAGGCTTATTGGGATTATTTTGCGACGATGCGCACCAAGCGTGAGGAGATCTTGGCGGATCCGGGATACGTGGATGAGGTGCTGGCCAAAGGCGCGGAGCGGGCACGGGAAGAATCCGCTAAAGTGCTGGATAGAATCAAGAGGGCCGTGGGCCTTATTTGATTTCCCTGAAATCGGCTTCCGGAAATATTTCGAGGATCGTTTTTCGTTCCGTTTCGGTGGCGATGGTGAACGTGGTCGATAGCGCGTCCGCCAACGTGGCTGAAGCGGCGGTGACGACGATGGTGCTTTTCGGGCGAGTGTTGGCTCCATCGGAAGGGCGGAAGATGTGATGGAATCGGCCTTCGGGATCGAAGGTGTAACCGCTGCCTGCGGAGACGGCGAGGGCGCGGCCGGAGGGGAGGGCGAAGTTTTCTCCTGTTGCGGAGAGCTCCACGCTCCATGGTTTTCCGTCGGGTGCGAAGCCGAGTGCGGCGTATTCGCCGATGTTCACCAAGGCGTTGGTGACCCCGTTTCTTCTGAGTAAGGAGACGATTTCATCGGTGGCATAGCCTTGGGCGATCGCGTTTAGTGTGATCGCCATGCCGGGTGTGGCGAAGGCGATGACGGACTCGGTGGCGGTGACTTTGCGGTAATCGACGAGAGCAAGGGCTTTTTCCCGCGTGGCGTCCATGCTTTCCCGCTCCGGGAGGCTCGAGGATTTCCATTTCGTCCTCCAATCCCAAAGCGGCTGGACGGTGATGTCGAAAACACCGCCGGTTTTTTCGCCAAAGCTGAGAGCGGTGCGGACGAGAGTCAGGAATTCCGTGGGAGGATTTTCGAGTGTGCCGTCGCGGTTGAGGTGGGAAATAGTCGAGCCGGGATCGTAGAGACTGAAGAGGGCTTCGATTTCGCGGAGGCGGATGATGCAGGCGGCGGAGAGCGTTTTGAAAACGGTTTCGGAGACGCCGTGGAGCTGGAAGTGGACGTCGGTGCCGAAGGCAACGGTGGAAAAGGTGCGCAGCTGGGCGGGGCGGCGGCAGGAGGTTATGCCGGCGAGGGTGCTTGCGCCGAGGAGGGTGATGGCGCGGCGGCGGTTCATCGGGCGCGGCGGCGGGTTCTCAGGAAAAGGAGGAATCCGGTGCCGGAGAGAATGAGCACACCGATGACGGTGAGGTCGTAAATCCATTTTCCGATGCTGCCGAAGAATCGGCCGGAATGGATGTCGAGGATGACGCGATCGAGCGGGATGCCGTCGCCGGAGAAGGCGGTTTTCCAAGTTTTCTTGTCGGCTTCGGTGGACATGACAGCAACAGACCAGGCAGTTTCCTGAGCGGCCGGGGAGTCGCTGAATCCGAGCAGGTTCGCATCGCTGGTGAAGGTGCCGGTTGCGGTTTCGAGCACGAGGTTGAGATCGGGTGTGCGGCCTGCGCGGGAGATCGGGGTGGCGGGGAGGGAGACGGAATCGAGGGTTTCGATGAGTTCGCCATCGAGGCCGAAGTAATGGACGGCGGTGGAGGTGACAACCGCGATGCCATCGCGCAGAGGGACGGCTCCAATCAGTTTTGAGCTGTCATCGATGATGGCGGAGCGATGAAAAAGGCGGCCGTCCCAGGTGGCGGCGTAGGCTTTTTCATCGAGGCCGAAGGCGATGGGCTCGCCTTCGAGGTTCATGCCGTAACGTGCCTGGATGAGGGACGAGTTGATGTGGCGATTGGAGAGATCTAGATCAACCGTGTGGTTGAGGATCATGCCAGTGACGCAGGCGATGACGAGGGGCAGGAGCAAAGCCATGCCGAGCCAACGGTGTGAGGCGCGGGCGTAGGTGCGGCCTTTACGGGTTCTAGGCACGGCGGATCAGACCTGGGAGTGGAAGTAGAGGGCGAGGCGCGCAAGCTTGGTGACGGCGCGTACGGACAGGGTGGCTCCGGCGATGTTTTTGATGTCGGCGGAGAGTTGATCGCCATCTTTGAGGGAGGCGTTGGAAAACTGTTTGGTGAAAAACGGCTTGTTGACCTCCCATCCGTGGCTTTCGCGGTAGATGAGGATTTCGACTGATTTAATGCGTCCGTTTTCGATCAGGAAGCCGGTGGTGATGGGTTCGGTTTTGCCGATTTCCTCGAGGATCCACACGGTGCGGTTGCCCTGCTTCCAATAGCGGACGCGGGATTCCCGGTAGTTGTGCGCCATGATGTTTTTGGCGCGGGATTTGATGTCGCCGCTCAGGTTGAGGACGGAGGTGGTCGGGATTTTGCCGCCGAATGCCTGTTTGATGAACTCTGAGGGTTGTTTAAAAACCTGATCTCCGGCGTGCACCGATGCGAGGAACGCGAGGGTAGTGGCGAGGATGCAGGTGAGGAATTTCATGGAAAAAAGAAGTGGGGACGACCCGAAGGTCGCCCCCACTTTGAAGGATTAGAAGGCGTAGCCAACCCCGAAGTTGTAGTTGTCGCGGTTGGTGCGGCCGTTGGCACGGTCTTCGTGCTCCCAGTCGGCTTTAATTACGACGTTTTCGGTCGGCCAGTAGTTGAAGCCGGCTTGGTAGTTGGTCTGGCCGTCGGGGGCGTCTTCGTTGCGCCAGTGCATGGCGCGGGCGAAAACACCGACCGCCATGCCGTTGTTGAACACCCACTTGTAAGAAGGCTCGATGTAACCGCCGAACTGGTCGTCGATTTCACGTCCCGCCACGGTGGTGCCGGCGACCGAGGTGTCGCCGTCGATGCTCCAGTTGGCGACGAGGCCGCGGAGACCGAAGCCTCCGTTGGTGTAGATGAAGTGGGCGGTGGTGAGGATGGCGCTGTTGTCGTCGCCTCCGGTGCTGATGTCGTCCTGGTATTGGACGCTTGCGCCGAGTTCGAGGCCGTTGATGCCGGTGTAGCGGACGCGGGCGGTGGCGGCGGAGCCGAGGTCATCGAAGCCTTCGGTTTTCTGACGACCGTTGCGGAGGTCGGCGCCGTTGAGGTTCATGTTGGCGGTGTCGACATCGAGGCCACGGTGCACAGCGAAGTCCCACTGAAGGCCGTTGTCGTAGTTTTTGCGGAGCAGGAAGCCGAATTCCGTCCAGGTGGTGGGGAGGATTTCGGTTTCGATGGCGTTGCGCTCCACGCCGTAGAAGGTGGTGGGTTCGTGGATTTCGTTGGTGATGCCAACCGGGACGAGGAAGCCACCGGCCTGGACGAGGTAGTCGTTCCCGAGATCCAGCTCGAAGTAGGCTTGCTCGAGTTCCCAGACGAGGTCGGTGCCGGGGTTGTTGGAGTAAAGGTGCTCGAGTTCGACTTCCGAGACGAAGCGGAGGCGGTCGTTGAACTCGTAGCCAGTGAAGAGGACGAGGCGGTGGACGTCGAATTTGTCGGCGACATCACCGGTATTGAAATGGGCTTCGCCATAGGAGCCGAAGCTGAAGCGGTCATACCATGCGCGATCCTGCGTGGAGGAGAAGGTGGCATCGATGTCGGAGGCGGAAAGATTTCCTCCTTCGGCGAAGCGTTCACGGAAGGTATCTGCTGCGGCGATATTGGCGGCTGCGAGGCAGAGCGCGGCGGTGGTGGCGAGTGTGCTTGGTCTTGCTGATTTCATGAAAAGTGGTCCCGTTTCGCGGGGACGAGAACGATCTATTGCGAAGAGTTCTCATTAGCAAGGGTTTATTTGAGAATTATTCTCAATAGGTGTTTTTTCGCGTGAGTTCAGGTTGTTTCTGGAAATCCGGATGATTCCAGATAGCAGTAGGGTCATGAAAAGGGTGCTGTGTTTGCTGGAAAACGGGTTTGAGGAGATTGAAGCGATAGCGCCGGTTGATCTTTTGAGGCGGGCGGGGATCGAGGTGGTGATGGCAGGAGTTTCGGGCTTGGAGGTGACTGGCAAATGCGGCGTGAGGGTTTTGGCCGACGTGGAACTAAACAACGTGGATTTCCTTGGATTCGATGTGTTGTTTCTGCCGGGTGGTCCGGCGGTGATGAAGCTCAGAAAGGACGAGAGGATCATCGAGATCATCCAAGGTTTTCATGAACGGGATGGACTTGTCGCGGCGATTTGTGCGGCTCCTCTGTTGCTGAAAGATGCGGGCTTGATAGATGGCAAGCGGATCACCGCACATTTTTCGACGAGTGATGAGCTGCCTGGAAACACCGGCGAGCGGGTGGTTTATGATGGGGAGTTCCTGACTTCGCGGGGCGCGGGGACGGCAGTGGAATTCGGGCTGGAGCTGGTGAAAATCCTATGCGGCAAGGAAATGGCCGATGAGGTAGGTTGTGCAGTGATGGTTTAGGTTGCGGGTGGGAGGGATCTCCGCTTGTTTTGCCGGGATGAATGGAGACGCGCAGCAGGATTTCGCATTGGCGTTCCTGAGCATACTTTTTGAGGGTGCTCCGTTCATCTTATTGGGCACGTTGATCAGCGGATTCATCGATATCTACCTGCCGGCGGGCACGATGGATCGTTTCCTGCCGAAGAACAAAACGCTGGCCGTGATGGTGGCGGGATTGTTGGGGTCGATTTTCCCGGTTTGTGAATGCGCGGTGGTGCCGGTGATCCGGCGACTGGTAGGGAAGGGCCTGCCGATGAGCTGTGCGCTGACTTACATGCTGGCGGCGCCTATCGTGAATCCGATCACCGCGCTGAGCACCTGGAAGGCGTTTCAGGGGCAAGCACCGTGGATGATGACAGGTGGGCGACTGCTGCTGGGGTATCTGGTGGCGGTCGGCGTGGGGCTGGTGGTGGCGAGGATTTCCATGAAGCGGGTGCTGCGGAAAAGCCTGCTGGAGAAAATCGAAAAGACACCGCTCAAAGAGGAAGAGGAATGCGGGGGATGCTGTGGGCACGATCACCACGACCATGATCACGGGGCGAAGGATGACGACGGGCGGTTGATTGCGGCGATGCGCTCAGCGCAGAAGGATTTCGTGGATGTGGGAGTGTATTTCACCATCGGCGTGGCGATCACGGCCTTGTTCAATACGGGTATCGCGCCGGGTGCGGAGTGGTTGGACAGTCTGGCGGGCAATGCGGTGGCGGCACCGGCGGCGCTGATGGCGTTGGCCTTCATCCTGAGCCTGTGCAGTACCTCGGACGCATTCATCGCGGCGACCTTGGCGAAGTTTACTTGGGGAGCGAAGCTGGCGTTCCTAGTGTTCGGGCCGATGCTGGATGTGAAACTGATTTTCCTTTATCAGACGGTGATGAAACGGAAATTCATCATGGCACTAGGGGTGTCGTTATTTGTGGTGATCTGGCTGGCGTCGATGGCGGCGCAGGCATGGCTTATTGAGATATGAAACCGGAATTGCGCAGAATCCTGTTTTCACTGGCGGTCGTCCTATGGGCGGCGTGCCTGTTGTATTTCTATGGCTCGGGAAGGATCGTGAAATACCTGGCGCCTGATTTCCGCCCCATCGCGCTGGCAGGTGGGCTGGGGCTGGCGGTGATGGGACTTTTCAATCTGCTCACGGCGTTCCGCCAAGCGGATTGCGGGCATGACCACGGCGAGGAGCACGACCATGAAGGCGGCGACATGAATCCATGGACTGCGCTGGCGCTGATGACCCTGCCGGTGGCGCTGTCAATGGCGTGGACGAAGGATGGGTTCTCCGCATCCACGCTGGCGCGCAAAGGTCTGTATGATGAGGCCCCGAGCGCGAGTTCGCCTTTCTTCGCCTCGGTTCTCCCACCGTTGTCGATGGAAGAGATTGAAAGCAGCCACCGCCGGACATCGGACGGGTATCTGGAGTTCAGCCTGATGGAGTTGTATTTCGCGACCGGCGACAGGGAGTTGCAGGGCTTGCTCGGTGGGCTGGAAGTGGAGACCGAAGGGCGGATTGTGGAGGAAAAGGTGCGCAATGAAAGCGGCACGCGGATGAGGCTTTACCGGATGTTTATGACCTGCTGCGTGGCGGACTCGCGGGCGATTCCCATCGTGCTGGAGTTCGGAGGCGAGCCGCCGATGCTTCCGGAGAATGGTTGGGTGAAAGTGGCGGGGACCATGACTTTTCCCGAGGAGGGCGGTACGCTGCAGGCAGTGCTGGTGGTGGATCGGGCGACGGCGGCCGATGTGCCGCCGGAGGAGAAGTTTTTGTTGAGGTGATTTTCCTCATTCTAGTTTTCGGCGCCTGCCGAGAACTCTGAACGGCAGGATAAATCGGATTGGTGGATCCGGTTTTTTGACCCAGCGTGTGAGAAAGAGATTATGAAGATTTTTCACATCGTGTTTATTCTGGGCGTTTTGTCCCAAGCCATTGTCGGTGCGGAGATCCGGATGGAGAGCTTGCAGGGGGAAGGGCTTTGGATTTCTCCGCCTCCCGGCAAATATCAAGCCGGTAAGCCTCTACGGGTTACGGTGTGGTTCGATAAGCAGCTTCTCGGCGATGGGAAAGCGTATCAAAGAAGGGCGGGGGAGTTCTCCGAGTCTGGCCGGTTAGAACTTCGTGAAAAGGTCTTCACTGCGCTGAAAGCGGAGAGCGTGAAGTCGTTCGGAGCGGCGAAGGATGCGCTGGATGGGTTGGTGAAAGAAAAGCTTATCAGCGACGTCGAGCGTCATTGGATTGTCAACGGTTTCAGTTGCACCGTGGCGGGAGATAGGGTGGACGAGTTGAGGAAAGTGCCGGGAGTGCGGAAGGTGTTCCTACGTCCTGTGAGAGTTGCGTCGAAGCGTGATATGCCCGAAATGCCGGAGGTCACAAAATTGCCGAAACCGGAGAAACCCTCTTTCGAAGATCTCCCGTGGTATATTGAGAAGCTCAAGGCGGATCGGGTATGGAAGGAGTTCGGGATCGCGGGAGAAGGAACGCTCAATGTGATCCATGATGGAAATTTCGTCCCCTCGGGTCATCTGGTGCGGACGATGTATCGCAGCACGAGCGAGGTGCCAGGAAACGGGATTGATGACGACGGTAACGGCTATATTGACGATGCAAGTGGCTACAATTTCGACAGGAACACGGCAGAGATTTACACCCATCCATTCGATGGCGATCCGCAGCAGAGGAAGATCCTGCACGGGACGAGTTGTGCGACGATTGTCAGTGGGGCGGGGGATGGTGGCGCTGTGCCGCAGTTCGGGGTGGCGCCGCTGAGTCGATGGGCCGGCGTGATCAATCAGGGCGGGATCGAGCGCTCGGTGGAGTGGGCGATCGATCAGGGGGCGGACACCTACAGCATGAGTTTCTCGCAGCGAGATCTGGGTGAGTATCAATCACACTGGAGAAAGGTGATGGAGCACGGATCGTTTTGCGGGGTGTTTTTTATTTCCGGAGCGGGGAACGTGCAACGGGGTGAAGAATTTCCATTTTCGATGAATGTCCCGGAGAATATACCGGGGGCAGTTTTCGCCGCCGCCGGGGTGCAACGAGACCTCAGCAAAACGTCATTTTCCTGCGTTGGGCCGGTGGAGTGGAATACTGAACACTATCAGGACGGGGTGGTGCAGAAGCCGGAGGTGTGCGCGTTTAATATCGATGTCCCATGCCTGTATCCCGATGGCACGGTCGTGCCGGATTTGCTGCGCGGAAATTCCTTTGCGGGTCCGATGTTCTGCGGAGCGATCTCGTTGATGCTTTCCGCCGATCCAGATCTGTTGCCCTGGGACTTGCAGGAAATCATCACCTCAACTGCCACGGATGTGGGGCCTCCCGGGTTAGATTACGAAACCGGGCACGGTCTCATCGACTGCCATGCAGCGGTGAAAGAGGTGCTGCGCAGAAAGGCATTGCGCTGATTGCCGATCACTCCTCCAGCAGGGGGATGGAGAGTTTCAGGAAAGTTTCTGGTGGGAGAGTGAATAGGATGGGGTCGTCACTGTGTTTTCCGTAGATTGTCTGGGTGGTGGGATCGATCCCGAGTGCGAGGGTGCGGGTCACGGTGGTACCGGTTGGTTCGCCGAATTCATCGACGGTATTCACTTCGACCTGGAAGATCAGGGAGGGCTCCACGAGAGCGGCGAGCGCGTCTGCGTCGGTGGGCGAAAGCCAGCGTGAGACCTGCAGGTTTTCCAGCGCGCCGAGCAGGTATTTGGCGCGGGCGGGGTCGAGGTCCTCGGTGACATCAGCCTCTCCGGAGAGGGCGACCCAATCGTCATTGTTCCAATTGTAATTCAGCTTCAGGGGCGCGGATCTGCCTTCAATGCGGGTGATGGATTTCAGATCGACGCTGCTGACGGACCACAGAAGGGAATGGCGCCAGTCGTGGGGATTGGAAGCGATTTCATCGAGGATGCGGTTATCGAGACGCATGATCGAAGCGTTGTCCTTGCGCTTCGCGAAGAGATTTCCCCGGCTATCGAGACCGAAAGCGACGCTGAGAGAGAGGTTGTTTTGGGCGAGGAAAGTGAGTTTGATGATAGGCCTGTCCAGACCCCATGGGGAGAGGTCTTCGGGCGCGGCATCCGTTTCGAAAGCGATGGCGCGTGTGGTGGTGATGGCTTTGAGGAGTTCGTAGAGGCGCTGTTCGTTGGCGCGTTGTTCGGTGCCGTTGATCGTGGCGATCCAGGGGGCGGGCGGTTGCCGGGAAATAAGGATGGTCGGTGAGGTGGCTGACTCGATGGCGATGCCGCGGATCGAGGCGATGTTTAGGTTGGTCAGGGTGGGATCGCGCAGATCGTTGACGGTGAGTGGGAGATCCGGGATGGAGACGAGGGTTGGCTCTGACTTAAGGGGGAGGGTGAAAATCGTGTCGGGTCGGTCGCTGACGGTAGCTCGAGTTTCCGCCGCGTCGGGAGTGGCAGGGGGAAGGATGTCGAGAATGGTCTCGGTGGTGGAGCCGAAGGGGGTGAGAGCGATTTGGTCGTTCTGGGGGGAGGTTCCGTTGGTAGGGAGGGTGACTTGGGCGCGATCGCTGACCCTGATCGCCTGTAGATTGATGAGGCCTTCGAGAAGGGTTTTCACCGCTACAGGATCGGTGGACAGCTCGAGGGGCTTGATGATGCGCCAGGCAGAATCCGGATTCTCCCGGCCGATCGTGAGCTCTCCCTGGGAGGTGCGGATCCTGATTTTCTGGGTGCCGAGGGGATTGAAGTAGAAGGGACGGTGGTCGCGTAGATAGGTGAAGCCGTCTTTGAAGAGCGGGAGGATATCGCCGGTGGCGGCATAGACGTGGGACTTGTGTCCGCGCTCCAGCGGGAGCAGGTAGGTGGTGGGGATGGGCTCGGGGTTTTCGACATCGGGCAGGTGGAGGAGCGGGGTGCGGCGGCCGAGGCGGAACATGGCGAGGGTTTCGCCGTCTTCATCCCTGAGGCGGATCTCGGTGTTGCCTCCGTTGAGTCCGGCGAGCTTCTCATCGAGTTTGTCGCGCTCAATGGCATCTATGGCGATAGTGGTGTTGGCAAAGGTCAGGATGGAGATGGCGGCGCGAGGATCCATGCGGTCCTCCCACGGCTCGGTCGCCTGCCAGCCGTTTTGGGTTTTTACGAAATTTGCGATGCTCTCGGCGGATTTGATGGAAATCGAGGTGACGGATTCTGGTTGGAATGCGGGGTAGATTTTTGCCCCGACTTCAGTGGGAGGAGTGCCGAGGAGTCCGTTGAGATTTCCCTCGATGAACTGCCATGAGGCGAGCATGCCGAGCACGGCGGTGCCGACCAGAAGCAGGAGGGTGAAAAAGAGGGATCTCACGAGGTCTGAAATTTTAAACTCTAAACTCTAAATCTCAAGGACGAGCCCTTGCTTACGAGCGTCTTGAAGAGAAGACGAGGCCGCCGAGGAGGAGGAAAAACAGCGGGGCGAAGAAGAGGTTGAGGCGGTTGATGAAAGAGACCTGGGTGTCGAGCAAGGGGAGCATGTAGACACCGATGGTGCGGGGTGAGAGGCCGGTGAGCGACTCGCGGCGGACGAGCCAATTTGAGGCGGATGCGAGAAAATCGATGTTTTCGGCACGCTGGCGGTCGGGATCGAGGAAGTCGGTGTTCGAGACGACGATCATGCGTGAGGTGTCAGCGGCGAAGCGGTCGTCGTTTGCAGCGCCGCGTGTCACCGCAGCGGCGATGTGAAGGGGGGGGGCTGTGTCGCGGATGGCGTCGAAGGTTTCGCCCTCTTTTGCACCTTCCGTATTTTTCCCGAAATCGGCTTCACCCCAGAATCCGGGAGCAATTGTGATCAAGGGGACGGGGGCGATTTTTTTCATCGAAAGATCCGATGCGCCTTCGCGGACTTCCATCGATGAGGAGGCACCCTCAAAGACGGCGGCCTGACCGGAGAGGTCTTTGAGGAAAGGAACGCCTTCGCTGAAAGTGCCGCGCGCGGTGGTGACGACCCTGCCATCTGTGGTGGTGATGATGCGATCGCGGCGTGGAGTGACTCCTTTGCTGCGGAGGAAAGAACGAAGCTTCGGCGGGCAGGAATTCGCCTCCAGCAAGATGAGAATGGCGGAGCGGGAGGTGTTCCAATAGGCATCGAGCTTGGCGATTTCAGCATCGGTGAAATCATATTTCGGGGCAATGATGGCGATGCCTTCGATCCCCGTGGGGATTTCCGCAAGGCTGGAGAGATTCGCCTGGATGAGGTGGATGTTTTGGAAGCGGAGGGTGGATGCGAGGTTGTTCCAAGGTGAGTTCTCGCCTTCGGAATCGATTCGCGATTTATCAGCAAGGAACAGGAGGTTGCGGGGCTTGCCTTCGACGGCCTCGACGAGGCGGGCGGTAATGAGATCCTCGCCACGGAAGGCATCCGGGCGGCGCTGGCCGCTGGCGTCCATGGTGTAGGTGAGCATTTCCTCGGCGAGAGCGAGGGTGATGTGCGGATTGAGAGCCGGGGTGCCGGTTTCCGTTTCGGTGACAACCGGGGTCTCATCGTCAGGGCGCGCATCGATGAGGATGAGGTCGCGGATCAGGGTCAAATTGTAGGTCGCGGCGAACTGCTGGGTGCGGTCGGGCGAGCGGAGCGGATCGATGATTTCTAACTCGATCTGTTGGCCGGAAATGCGGGTGTATTCATCGACGAGGGCGCGCACGCGGTCGATGAAAGGGAAAGGCGTGGAGCGTCGGAACACCATGGTCATCTTCACCGGGCGCTCCCTTTTGGCGATGGTGTCGCTTTTGAGAAAATTTTCCGTGGAGGAGGAAAGGGTGTAGTCGGCGGTGCGGGAGAGATCGGCGCGCAGGCGGTTCTGGGAAGCGAGGTAATTGGCGAAAACCACGGCAGCCAGCACCAGGGCGATCTGGAGGATGGACACGAAACCGATGCCGAAGCGGTTCGGGCGTGAGGGACGTTTTGGTTTCACTGGCATGGGGAAAGAGTTTCAACGCAAAGGCGCAAAGGTCGCGGAGGGAGCCGCAAAGTGAGAGTCTTTTCGGATGTTGAAGATTGAAAGTTGAGAATTAAGGGCGCCAGCGGCGGAGGTCGATGACCTGGTAGGTGAGGAAAAGGACGAAGACGGCGAGGGAAAGGTAGTAAACGGCGGGTGCGGAATCGATGAGGCCGTTGGCAAAGAAATGGAGGTGACGCTGGGAGGATATGTAGTGGAAGAAGCTGGCTCCGGCGAAGGACTCGCCCCAGATGATGGTGACGAAACCGAGGAAGTAATGGATGACCAGGATCGTGATCGTGATGATACCGGCGATGATCTGGCTGGATGTCAGGGCGGAGGCGAGGCAACCAATCGCGGTGAAAGCGGCTCCCATCAGGAGAAGGATGCCGAAGCTGCCGAGCAGTGCGCCGCCGGAGTAAGCGGGCGGAATTTCCGTGAACCAGGAGAATGCCTGGAACTGGAGGTAGGCGGGGATCCACAGGATAGTGTAAAAGATCATCGCCGCAAAATACTTGGATAAAACGACCTGCCAGGTGCGCACGGGGGCGGTCAGCAGGGTTTCCAGGGTGCCGCTGCGTTCCTCATCGGCGAAGAGTCGCATGGTGATGAGAGGAAAGATGAACAGGAAATAGAACCAGAACAGCGGGGTGTGAAAGGTGACGTAAACCAGGCTGTCTTTCACCGGGGTGTCGCGGAAGCCTTTCATGGCCGAGGAAAGGGAAAGCCCTTGCATCAACACCACGAAGGCGAGCACCACCCAGCCGAAGGGGCTGAGGAAGTAGGTGTTGAGTTCCTTTCTGGTGAGGATCCTGAGGATGCGCATTGGGGGGAGACGTTCGATGAAACGAAGCGGAACGTCCAGCGGAGAGTGAACAGTGACCCGCATCGGTGCGGGAATTGAATCTTCTTGTTGGGAATCGGTGCCCCCCTCGCCTCACAGGGTCAGAAAGAATTCAATCAATGCACCCAATCGCACGGCTCAATCTTATCACTGCCTCTGATGCCGGAAGGCCCCCAGCGGATTCAAGCCCCAGGAATTCGAGGAGTTGAAATCCGCTCGCGGTTCAGAGGAGTTGCTTACGCTTTCGCGATGCGTGCGAATTTTGCGTCGATAAATTTCAGGACGAGGTTTTCGGTTTCATCGTTTTCGAGGCGTGAGACGGCTTCGACCGAGTAGCCGCGGGCGATGAGCTGGCGGGCTTGCACGGGATCGATGCCGCGTGCTTGGAGGTAGAAGATTTCCTCATCCGAGATCTGGGCGGAGGTGGAGCCGTGGGAGCAGGCGACTTGGTCGGCGTTGATTTCGAGGCCGGGCATGGAGTTTGCCTCGCAGTCATTGGACATGAAGAGGTTCCGGCAGGTCTGGTAGGCGTCGGTATGATGGGCGGTTTCGCCGACATAGATGAGCCCGGAGAAAACGGTTTTTGAGTGGCCGTAGAGGGTGTTTTTGTAGAGCAGGTCCGAGTTTGCGCTGGGGGAAACGTGGTGCTGGAAGGTGCGTTGGTCGTATTCCTGTTCGTGATCCGGGATGGAGACCGAGAGCATGTCGGAGCGTGAGCCTTCGCCTTCGAGGCGGGAGAGCGATTCGTTGCGCACCCATGCGGCTCCGGTGTTGAGGATGAAACCCTTGGCGCGTGCGTCACGAGCGGTGGAGGTTTCATTGATGGAAATGAGGCGTGAGACTTCGTTGAGTTCCTGGATGGCGATATAGTCCAGCGAGGAGTTCTGGCCGGCGCAGAGGTCATTGAAGGCAATGACGAGGCCGGGGGTGGTGGTATCGGCGGAGCGGAAGATATCGATGACGCGGATTTTCGATGACTTCCCGGTGACGACGAGGGTGTGCGGGAAGACGGTGGCTTCGCCGGAGATCCAGTGATGGGCTTCGATGGTGCCTTCGATTTCCACACCGTCGGGGACGTGGACGAAGAGCCCGTTTTTCACAGAGGCTTCGTGGAGGGCGGCGTATTTCGCGGAGCCGAGACGGGTCTCCTGTTTCATGAAATGTGCTTCCACGAGTTCCGAATGTTTCTCCAATGCTTGGGCAAGAGGCAGACAGATGACGGTTTCCGGGAGGGATGATTCTGTGGAAATCACATCGTCGTTGAGGAAAATGAATTTCGCTGTCGGGGACTCAAGTCCGGTGGAGCGGGCGATGATGTCGGCCGGGTCGGCTGCGTTCGATTCACCGGAAAGGTTGTCGAACTTGAGCTGCTTGATGTTCGCAAAGCGCCATTGCTCGTCACCGCGTTTCGGGGTGGGAGTGGATTCGTAGCGTTGTTGTGCGGCTTGCTGGCGTGCTTGGAACCAAGCGGGGAGGGTGGAGGTCATTTCTGAAAGTAAAAAGTGGGAAGTGGACAGTGATCAGTGGAAGAGGATGCGGACTAAAGTCCGCGTTCCTTGCGTTTATCCGACGGAGCCTTCCATTTCGAGGTCGATGAGGCGCTTGAGTTCGACGGAGTATTCCATCGGGAACTCGCGGACGAGGTCGTTGATGAAGCCGTTGACGGCGAGGGACATGGCCTGGCCTTCGTCGAGGCCGCGCTGTTGCATGTAGAAGAGCATTTCCTCGGAGACCTGGGAGACGCTGGCTTCGTGCTGGGTGGCGTGTTGGTTGCCTTTGACGGTGATGGCCGGGTAGGTGTCGGTGCGTGAATTGCTGTTGATGAGCAGGGCGTCGCACTCGGTGTTGTTCTTGCAGCCTTTGAGGTGCTTGGGAATGTGGACTTGGCCACGATAGGTGGAGCGTCCTTCGCCGACGGAGATGGATTTCGAAACCACGTTGGATGTGGTGTTGTTCGCGGCGTGGATCATTTTCGCGCCGGTGTCTTGGTGCTGGCCGGTGTTGGCGAGTGCGATGGAGATCACTTCGCCGCGTGCGCCTTCGCCTTTCATGACGACGCCAGGGTATTTCATGGTGAGGCGGGAGCCGATGTTGCAATCGATCCAGCGGACTTCCGCGTCTTCCATGGCGAGGCCGCGTTTGGTGACGAGGTTGAACACATTGGACGACCAGTTCTGGACGGTGACGTATTGGATTTTCGCGCCTTTGAGGGCGACGAGTTCGACGACCGCGGAGTGCAGGGTGGCGGTTTCGAATTTCGGGGCGGTGCAGCCTTCCATATACATCACTTCGGAGCCTTCGTCAGCGATGATGAGGGTGCGCTCGAACTGGCCGAAGGATTCGGAGTTGATGCGGAAATAGGCTTGGAGGGGTTGTTTCAACTTCACGCCTTTCGGGATGTAGATGAACGAGCCGCCGGAGAAAACCGCGCTGTTGAGGGCGGAGTATTTGTTGTCACCAGTAGGAATGACTTTTCCGAAATAAGGGCGGAAGATTTCTTCGTGCTCTTTCAGGCCTTCCGCAGAGGTGACGAAAATGACGCCCTGTTTGGAAAGCTCTTCCTTCATGTTGGAGTAGGTGGCCTCAGAGTCATACTGAGCTTCTACACCGGCGAGGAATGCGCGTTCCTGCTCGGGGATGCCTAGACGTTCGAAGGTTTCGAGCACTTCGGGCGGGACTTCATCCCAGCTGCGCTTTGGCTTCTGTCCATCGGAAAGATAGTAGCGGATTTTGTCGAAATCGATGTTGTTGAGGTCTTCGGTGGCCCAGTTGGTAGGCGTTTTTTTGCTTTCGAAGACAGCAAGCGCCTTGTGGCGGAATTCGCGCACCCAATCGGGATCGTCTTTCACATCCGAAATGTAATCGACGGTGGCGGAGGTGAGTCCCCAACCGGCGTCGAATTTGTGGTTCTCCGGGAATTTAAAGTCACCCTTGGTGCGATCGACATCGATCGCGTCTTGGGTTTCCGCATCGAGAACGGCGGAGGCTGTATTTTCGGTAAACATGGGGAAGTGTGCTAGTTAGGAGTGTTCAGTTTTTAGGACTGATTAGGCGAGGGCGGGTTCTTTGAGGAATTCGTAGCCGTCTTTTTCGAGTTCGAGGGCGAGTTCTGGACCACCGGATTTGACGATGCGGCCTTCGGACATGACGTGGACGTGGTCTGGCTTGATATAATCGAGCAGGCGCTGGTAGTGGGTGATGAGGAGCATGCCGCGGTCCGGGGAGCGCATGGCGTTGACGCCTTTGGCGACGATTTTGAGGGCATCGATGTCGAGGCCGGAGTCGGTTTCGTCCATGATGCAGTATTTCGGATCGAGCATCATCATCTGGAGGATCTCGTTGCGTTTTTTCTCACCACCGGAGAAGCCTTCGTTGACGGCGCGGCCGGTGAACTTGCGATCCATTTCGAGAAGATCCATTTTTTCGTAAAGGGACTTATAATAAGCGACGGCGTCGATTTCCTCGCCTTTCGGGAGGCGTGACTGAAGGGCGGCGCGGATGAAGTTGGCATTGGAGACGCCGGGAACTTCGTTGGGGTATTGGAAAGCGAGGAAGATGCCTGCGCGGGAGCGCTCGTCGATGGACATTTCGGCAATGTCCTGGCCGTCGAGGGTGACGGTTCCGGAGGTCGGGATGTAGGACTCGTGGCCGGCGATGACTTTGGAAAGGGTCGATTTGCCGGAGCCGTTGGGGCCCATGATGGCGTGGATTTCACCGGCGGGGATCTCAAGGGTAACGCCTTTGAGGATTTCGGTGCCGTTTTCGAGGGTTGCGTGTAGGTCTGTAATTACTAGGGACATGGTGGGAAAATTTTAAATTCTAAATATGAAGCTTAGGAGGCGGCGAGTTGGCCGCGGAGGGTGATTTCGATGTCTTTGATGACGGTGTTGGGAGGGAGGTCGAGGATGTCGGTGAGGTTGATTCCGGGTTTGAATTTCACATCGTGGATGGTTCCGGTGGTTTCATCGTGAAAATGGCCGTGCTCGTCGAGATTTGGGCAATAGCGGGAAGGTTCGCGGTCGAAATTGACCTGACGGATGATTTTGTGCTGCACGAGGGCTTCGAGGCAGTTGTAGACCGTGGCAAGTGAGACGTTGGGAAGGGCCTTCTTAATACCGATGAATACCTCGTTTGCGGTGGGATGGGTGCGTTCGCCCATTAAAAAGCGATAGACTTCTTGGCGCTGGCGGGTCATGCGGAGGCCGTTGATGTCCTCCGGGATGTCCTTGTTTGGGGTTTGTGCTGCTTGGGTTGTCATCGCGCAGGAAACTTAGAATCATTCCTGTTTAGAGCAAGAACTATTCTAAATTTTGCTCTGTATCCGGAAAACACCAAAAAAATCTTGCAAGCCGCGTTCATTCGTGGTGAGTTCCCCGCCCGTCGCAAGGACGGAGTTTATTCACACCAATTTCCCACTACGGCCATGGCCTACGCAGTAATCAAAACAGGCGGCAAACAATACCGCGTCCAAGAAGGCGACAAACTCGATGTCGAGAAGCTCGACGCAGAGGTCGATACTGAAATCGAATTCACAGAGGTTCTCCTCCGTGGCGAAGGAGACAGCGTGACGATCGGCGCCCCATTCATTGATGGTGTAGGTGTGAAAGCCAAGGTCATCGATCAATTCCGCGGACCGAAAGGCATTGCATTCAAGTTCAAGCGCCGGAAGGGCTTCCACAAGACCAAAGGCTACCGCCGCCACATGACCAAGCTGGAGATCACCTCCATTGGATAAACCAAAAATTTAACCGACTACCCTCATGGCCCATAAAAAAGGACAAGGATCCGTCAAGAACGGACGCGACTCACGCAGCAAGCGCCTCGGCGTGAAAAAATTCGGCGGTCAAGCTGTCATCGCCGGCAACATCATCATCCGCCAGCGCGGCACGAAAGTGCATCCAGGTGTGGGTGTTGGCTGCGGCAAGGACCACACGCTCTTCGCACTGACTGACGGTCAGGTGAAATTCGACCGCGAAGGCGGCCGTGTGAACGTGGTTGCTGCAAACTAAGCGCTCCCAGCGTAAATTTTCATAAAGCCTCCGGATTCATTTCCGGGGGCTTTTTTGCGTTTGGGAGAAAGTTGGATTACCCCGAGACGGGGTTTCCACGGCCTGCCCCGAGACTGGGGAGCTACGGTTCGGCGGTGCCGAAGAGGGAGCGTTGGTCGATGTCCTCCGAGATTTCCTCGAGCTTCCACTGGCGATCCACGTTGAGTCGGACGGTGGCGAGGTGTTTGTGGTTCCATTGGTCGGGGCCGATCATGGAGAGCAGCTTGCGCCCGCGTATTTCGTAAAGGTGGTAGGTTTCGCCGACGATGGGTTCGAAGTTGATGTCTGCCTCGTAAATGAGTTTGTTCCAGTTGAAGTGGTCGATGGTGGCGAGGTATTGCTCGCGGATTTCGATGAGTTTTTGCTGGAGCTCCCGTTCGACCTCAGAGATTCCACGTGATTTGAACGAGCTGAGATCGGTGGGGATGATTTTCGGGCTCAGGGTTGAGACCGGGTAAGGCATGAATGCCTGGGAGACGATTCTTTCGGACATGGCGATGGAGGCTCCAGTTGATTCGTTCAGAATGGTTCATGCTGCAAACGAAAAAACCGGGCGGCCGTGAGGCCGCCCGGTTAGGAAATCAGGAATATCCTGAAAGTGGATCAGTATTTTGGCTGAATGATCGTCGGTGTGATGGTTGTGCCCCACACGGTGTTCGAGCCAGTGTCGGTAAGACCATTGCCGCCGGCGATGAGTGCCTTACCGGATGCGTTGATGTTCACCGAGGTGACGCTGTTATCGATACGAAGGATGACGGCCTTCTTGTCGAATGGATCGGGGTTGAAGTTGGTTTCACCTTCGATGAGTGGGGTGGCGCAGATCACGCGGGAAGGGTTTCCTGCGGTGCTGAGGCCTTGGTCCCCGTTCATGATATAGGCGAAGCCGTTTTCACCAGCAGCCAAGCAGTTGGTGTTGGTGATGGAGCCGTCAGGCTTTTTGGTAGCACCCGTTTTGACGTAAAACATTTGCTCGGACTGAGTGATGTTCGCGCGGAAGAGTTGCTTGAAGTATCCATTGGCATCGGCGGCGCTTGGGACGACGTCTCCGTCAGGATTGTTGGCGACGACAGCAGTCTGAGTGTCTGCGTCGGGGAACGAACCGTATTCCGTTTCGAACTCGAACATGGCGAGGCCGATTTGGCGTGCGTTCGAGGTTGCTTCGGTTTGGTCAGCTTTTTTACGTTGGCGGATGACCATGGGAGCGGTCAGACCGGCGAGTGATGCGATGATCACGATAACGACAAGAAGCTCCACAAGTGTGAAGCCGCGTCTGGTGGTGTAGTTGGTTTTCATTTTGGTTATTTTTTATGTTTGGTTTTATTCGGTTATAGTGGGCAAGCGCCCGTTTTATTTCCACACGGGAAGTCCCGTGGGTAGGGAGCAAGATAGAATCGGCTGAGGTCGTTGCAAGCTAATAGTGAGAGCTACAAACGAGCAAACTCCAGCCTTACGAGTCGGTTGCGGAGCCGCCGTCACGGAGGTTGCGGAGGGTCTTGGCCTCGCCATCGGTGATGGGGTAGGGGCCGGAAAATTCGACCTTGAGGGAAGAGTCAGTTCCGCAGCGGCAAGCATAGGCCTCTCGTTCTCCGAGGTAGTAGAGGATGAGGTAGTGGCTGTCGCCCTTGTCGGTTTCCGCAAGGAATTCGGGGGAGGGCTTTAGGGAAATGAAGGCGGCGAGATCCGGATAATGGGTTGAAAGCGCTTGGAGGCGAAAATGGCCGAAGGTGGGCGGTTTTTCCCGCACATACATGATGCGGTTTTTAGCGGCAGAGGAGGTGTTATCGAGGAAGTCTGCGTCGCCGCCCTGAGTGCATGCCAGTAGGAATACCGGAGCAATGCAAGCGGCCAGGAGTGCAAGGATTCTATTTCTCAGGAGGGACATCGGGGAGGCGCTGACTCATGGATGGTCTCCCCGATCCCGTGCGATGATCGAGGCTATTTTCTGGGTATTGGGGCGGTTTCCCTCGGAATCGATGAAGATGGCGGTTTCCAAAGGGATGAGGAACTCGACGGCGGAGTTGATGCCGACGAGATTTCCGAACGCGTCGACGATGGGGCCGCCGCTGTCGCCGGGCTTGAGGGGGATGTCGATCTTGAAGGGGCGGTTGCCGGTGAAGGAGCCTTCGGGGGCGAGGGCGGTGCGTAGTTTTCCTGGGGAAGAGCTGAATCCGGTGGCCATGCCGCCGTGGATCACAGGGTGGCCGACAGAGAGCCATTTTTCCGGAGGAGTCCAGCGGTAGAAATAAGGGGTTTTCTCGTTGATATGGAGGATGGCGAGGTCGTTGGATTCGGATCTCCAGACGATTCGGGCCTTGCGGTAGATGACGTTTCCGCCCCTGCCATAGATGATGAAGACGTTTTTCCCCGGCGCACGGGCGAGGACGTGATCGGCGGTGAGGAAATAGCCATCGGGAGTGATGGGGGCGGCGGATCCTCCGTCAGCGTCCTTAGGGGCCTTATCCATGGAAAATTTCCCGCGGACCCAGTTGCCCAATTCGCTGCGTCCCGTGACAACCACGGCGGAGAGGCGTTCCCTAACAATCTGTCGGGTGGTAGCACCGGGTATGGTGGTTTCTGCCAGGGGTGGGCTGGAAAGGGGGGCGCAGGCGGCGACGGCCAGTGCGACCATAGGGGCGCAGCGATTCAGTAGGAGACGATGCATTCGCGAACATGGAAGCACAGGGTTGGCTGACAGTCACATCCGATTTCAGAAATCCAGTAACAATCGTGTGATCATGCGCCGGAATGGAGCTGCTAGAGGCAAGGTTTCGAGATGTTCCGGAGAAATCCATTCATCGCCGCCAGCTATATCGAACGAGGAAATTTCGGTTAGGTGAACCCGTAGGGTGACCTTGTAGCGGGTGATCGCGTAGGTGTCTTTCGCGATGAGATGCTGGGATTTGCATTCCTCCGCGGTGCGCAGGGGGAGCTTCCATAATCCGTTGCGGCGGCTTCCGGATTCCCGGTGAAGCAGGATCGCACCCTCAGCATTACGTGCCCAGATGGCGTGTTCGGTGATGGCCGAGATGGGGCTGCGTTTTTTCTTCACCGGTAGTGTCTCGGGAGACGTAGCGGCACAATATTTTGAGACCGGGCATTCGAGGCAGTGCGGGGTTCCGGGGCGGCAGAGAGTTTGGCCGAGCTCCATCATGGCGTAGTGATGAATGCGAGGGTGGGCCGGATCGCAGAGAGAGAGTGAAAGCTCGCGGTGCTTGCGGATGGTGGGTGTGGAATCGATAGGCGACGCGTCGTTAGTGAGCCGAGAGAGGATGCGTGACACATTGCCATCGACCAGTGCCGAGGACTTGCCGAAAGCGAAAGATAGCAGAGCGGCGCAGGTGTAGGGGCCGATGCCAGGAAGGGCGAGCAGCTCGGTTTCGTTTTCGGGGAAACGCCCATCGTGTCTGGAAAGGATCGCTCGCGCAGTTTCCCGGAGCATGCGCGCCCGGCGGTAATAGCCGAGGCCTTCCCATGCCTTGAGCAGGGAGGTGTCGTCGGCTGCCGCGAGGGTCTGAATGTCGGGAAATTTCGCGAGGAAACGGGTAAAATATCCTTTTCCCAGAACCGTAGTGACTTGGGTCTGCTGGAGCATCATCTCCGATACGAGGATCGCGTAGGGCTCGTGAGTTCTGCGCCAGGGAAAATCTTTACCAACCTTGCCGAACCATTGCGCCAGCGAGCTGCGGAAGCCTTCCTTGTCATCCAGCGGCGAGGCTTGGTGCCGGGGTTTTACGACAGGCATCAGCGTTTTTTCCGAAGGCGTCTTCCCGATAGGCGGGTGGCGATGAGATTCGGGCAACGGCCGTTGACGCGGAGCTGTTCGCAGTTTGCCTCGATCTTGATGGATTGGCGCACAGTTTTAAAGCCCAGCCGACGTGTCAGGCAATCGGTCTGGATATCGACGTTGCCGTCCTCAAACTCGACGACTTTCCCGCAATCGATGCAAACGAGGTGGTTGTGGGAAGGCTTGTCGTGGAAATTCGGGTCATAGGTGACCTGGCTGTCGCCGAGATCGATCTGGCGCAGGAGATCCGCCTCTACCAGCAGGCTGAGGGTGCGGTAAACTGTGGCGCGTGAGGTTTCGCCATCCACTTTGCGGACGCGTTCGAACAGTTCGTCGGCGGTGAAATGTTCGTCGCGCGAGAAAGCCGCCTCAGCGATACGCTCGCGCTGGCCGGTTCGGCGGAGGCCTTTCCGGGTGATGAAATCGTCGAGCCTTTGTTTGATCCCACTGTCCATTTTCCCAGCAGGCTATCCACTGTGCTGGAAATGTAAAAAGCATTTCCACTGCGACGGCTCGTTCATCTCCTTCGGCGAGTAATCTATCAGCGGGCGACGGTTTGCCGGTTTTTCGCGCGGATGATTTTGATCGGCACCCTATCGGCGGCGTCTTCAAGCAAGTTTCGCCGTGCCAGCAGGCCGGCTTGTGCATTCAGAGTTAGCTGGGGATTGCTTTCTGTCGCAGCGGTTTCCTCCGAAGTGAGCAGATCGGGAGTGATTTGATCGAGCCAGGCGGCGGGGTGGCCGTGTTCCTGTAGTGGAAAGAGATGGAACACCGGTTCCTCGAACGCCACGACAATGTCCCCAGCACTGGTGAATTCCGAGACAAAGCGGGCACCGGCTTTTGCGCAGATGCTCAACCTGTGGTTCGCCTCGGCCAACGGATCTGCGCAGGGTTCGTCGATCATCACGCAAGTGCCGTTGCGGAAAAGCACGAATGAGCGCAACACGGTGACATGCTTGGAGCAAAACTGTGTCAACGTCTTGATAGCTTCGGGTGAGGGAGTCTCGATCGGGTCGTTAGTCACTTTTTCCAGTGATTCCGCAGGATCGGAGAAAACGGGGACAGATTGCGCCAGAGATTTCCGTGGAAGCTTCGTAGGAAGCAACACGGAAGCCACCAATCCGAAAGTTCCCGCCAGAAATAATGCGCATACCAGAGCGAACTGTGAGAGTTGATCACTGCGACAGGTGGTTTTCGGATCGAGCATCGCCGATTTGTAGAAAGTCCTTGATAATCAATCAAGATTAATATTATTTACGGCTCCAGCAGGCGATGATTTCGTTCATATGAGTCTCCGGAAACACCTTTCCATCCACCGATCTTTGGGCTCCCAGTTTCTGGTGTGCTCTGCTGCGATTGCTATATTGCACGGCGGCGGTTTCGCAGCTGCGGCGAATCATGAGAGTGCGGATACTCAGGGCGGCGATTCAGGAGCAGAGAGTGTTACCGCTTTCGAGCGAATGATGGCGAGGCACTCGCATCTGCCTAGCGCTGACGAGGTTATGGATTCGATTCAGTCGGGTTCACTCGGAAAAGTCGCTTCGCTGACAGTGCTGGGAAAAATTCCGAGTCCGGCATCGGAGCTTGCGGAAATCCCGGTTCAGCGGGAGTGGGGAATTCATGAGAATCCGGTTCATGGAATCGGGGTTCCGGAGGATGAATTGATGGATGCCATTTGCCGGAGACGTGCGGCGGGATACCAAGGGGCGAATGTAGAACCGGAAGAATCCGTCTCCAATCAAGTCGTGCTGGAGATCGGCGGCATCACAGCCTCAAGAGCGCAAGATGTGCTGAGGCGGAACTCCATTTCTGCCATGGCGGAAATTCCCAATCCACCGGTAACCTTTGGGCTCTTGGTCGGGATCTCAACGCTTCTGAGCCGTCGCCGGATCAGGCGCCTTTTTGCTGTCCGTTCCATCCGCCCATGAAACCATTTCTGATCTCGAGTTTGCCGGTCGAAAGGCGGTTCCAACCAAGCGTCAATCCTGAGATCCTACAGAAAGCGGTTCCGGGCAAATCCATCCCACCCTCAAACGATTCTCGTATTGCCCGTCAAGTCGGGCAGGAGATCCTGCACAAGAGCTTTGACGCCAGCACCTGGGCGGCTGCAGTAGCTGCGAGTGGCGATAGAAGCGGCCGTGGTGATGAAACACTGGCTCACTACGCGCGGATCCGTATGGAGCAGCTGGGATCGCAGGCCACATTTCAGAATGAAAAACGCGAGGCGTTGGACACTCGCCGCAGGATCACGTGCCTCAAGGCGAAGGTTGCGATGGATGAACCGGGAAAAACAAATGTGAGGGCTAAAGTAGGCCTTCCGTTGCCACCCGTTTCCCTGGCTTGGCTCACGATTTTGCTGGTGAGCTCCAGCGGCATGGTGGCGTCTGCCGGTCGACTTTTTGGCGGCAGGTTTGGACTCACGGGGGAAATCGACCGCGGACTTCCCGCCATCGCACTCATTTTCGGTGTCTGCATGGTCGGCGCTAGCTTGTTGTTGCGCGCGATGTTGCCGCGGCGGGCGATGAGGTTCGGGTGGGAGCCGGGGCTGGCGTTGTTGTGTGCAGGCACAAGTTTTGCCTCGCTCTATTTCGGGTGGAAATTGTTAGGTCAGACCCCACCGGATGTCATACAGGCATTGGTAAAACCGCAAATCAGGCAGACTCGAGTGGAAAGCCGCCCGGGGGCCGAAGTCCTCGCGGAGCCGGAATCTGCCGATGTGGTCGAAATCAACGTTCCTATGGGGGAGCCGGAGCAATAACGACGGAGCCTGCGGTCTTGTCGCAGGGCAATGGCAAGGAAGGTGCGAAACCGGGTGGCCGAGAGCCTTTTGGGCCGGAAAACCCAATCGTTGGACAGAGATTGGGCGTTGCACGGGGGCGATGGCGCCTCCAAGGTCTCTGGCGGGAAGGTTCCACCTCCTGAAGATTTTTCACGAACTGATGAATATGGCGAGCGGTGATCCGTCCAAACCAGCACAAGAACCGGCGGCGAGCGCTTCCGGAGCTACGTCGGCGGACGATCACGAAGAGGATTTCCGTCTCGTGGCACTTGCCCAACAGGGTGACATGAGCGCCTACGACGAGCTTGTCATCCGCCACCGAGGAAAAATCTACGCAATGATAAGGAACATGGTCAAAAACGACGCGGACGCCTGGGATCTCTCCCAAGATGCGTTCATCAAGGCATGGCAAGCGCTGCCACGTTTTGAGGCGCGCTCGCGTTTCTCGACTTGGCTGTTCCGGATCTCCCACAACGTGGTCTATGACTGGGTGCGCAAACGCAAGATCGAGAGTGCCGGCGAGCTCAACGACGAGATTTTCAACCGCGACAGCATTGATGCTTCCGCCAAAACCGCACCTTCCTTCGCTGAGGCACCCGACGACGCCCTTTCCAATACGGAATTGCGCGGGAAAATTGAAGAAGCTCTCTCCAAGCTCAGCCCCGAGCACCGCGAAGCGGTCATCCTCAAGGATGTCCAAGGTCTCGCCTACAAGGAAATTGCCGATGTCATGGAATGCTCGCTCGGCACGGTGATGAGCCGCCTTTTCTACGCACGCCAAAAACTCCAAACCCTCCTTAAAGATGAATACGAATCCCGATGAAACACGTCTCGCCCTCTGGATGGACGACGAACTCAGCGGCGATGAACTCGCCGCAATGGATGCATGGGCCGCCACACAGCCCGAGCACCTTTGTGCCCGCGAAGAGCTGAGGAGCTACAGGAAAATGATCGCCACGGCCATGCCCGCCAGCGAAGAGCCGCCGTATCCGGATTTTTTCCTCAGCCGGGTGAACCAAGGCATTCGCGACCTTCAGGCCGCCGAGGCCCCTGCCCCGCGCAAGGCGGTAGCAGCGGTTCCTTTTTGGAAATCATGGCTAATGCCTGTCGCCGCATGCGCCGGGATGGTGCTTGCCTTCGGGATCGGCAGAAACAGCGGTGATCCGGAGGAGGTCGTCAAATGGAGGTCGACACAGCTGGATGTCACTCCGATTGTTTACACCCCGGAAGAAGGAGTGGAGGCGCAGTGGTTTGCCAGCAGCAAGGCTAGCGCGACGGTGATCGTTCTGGACGGAGTCAGTGCGATTCCGGACTCCGTGGATTTCTCCGAAACGGTGTATGTGCCGACGATCCGGGAGTCAGATAGGACTGCCACACGCCGCGACGGGGAATTCTGAATCAAGCACTCAATGAGATCTCCGCTACATCCGTTCATCGGCATCCTGATCACCATTCTGGTCGCGTTTTCGGCAGGAAAAGTCTTCGGGCAGGATGATCCGGGGCGCAGCAAGATCGGTAAACTGCAAGTCACGGTGTATTTCGCTACTAATGGTGATCCAGCTGCTGCGGGAGAGCGTGCCGCAGAGATTCCTGCAGAAACGGTCAAGCGCCTACAGAGCGAGAAGCAGCTGAAGTTCAGCCATTACCGGGCGCTCGGTGCGGACACCCAGACCATTTTCCGCAGCTACGAGAACTGGGCGCAGCCACTCAGGCCTTCGGATGAGATCCTTGTCCGATTCGAGAACCGCAACCAGCCCACCGAGCAGGCAATCTCGCTGGATCTTGAGCTTTGGCTGGCGCGGAAAAAGATCCTGAAAACCGACGCGGTGCTACGGCCCGGAGTCCCCCTGTATGTGCTTGGTCCAGAGTGGCGTGGCGGGCGTCTTATCGTTGCCACAGCGCTTGCGGAATAAGCTGCCGGGGATATGGTTTCGCCATGAAAATCTGCGCCTTACTTTTTTTCCTTATCGGAATCCTGCCCCTGAGTGCGGCATTGAAGTTCGAGGAATCAAAAATCTCCGCGAAGGCCGGTCTGGATGAGGTTTCGCTGAGCCGGGATTTTAAGTTCACCAACGACGGCAAGACCTCCGTCACGATCAAGGCCGCCGATGCGGGATGCTCCTGTATCTCGACGGAAATCTCGGGAGGAAAATTCACCTATGCACCCGGAGAATCCGGTGTGCTGCGCGCAAACTTCGAGGTCGGGAGTTTCCAGGGGACCGTGGAAAAACCGATTCATATCTGGCTGGAGGGCGATCCAGACGAGAGCCCTTCCTCCACGGTAGTGCTCAGCGTCAGCATTCCCACGATCATCGCCCTCGAGCCGAAGACCCTGAAATGGAAGGTCGGAGATGACACCGCCCCCAAGGTGATCGATGTGCAAATGACTTACGAAAAACCGATCCGCGTGACTTCTGTGGATACCAGTAACAAAAATTTCAATTTGAAGCTTATCATCGTTGAGGAGGGGAAGCATTATCAGGTGGAGGTGACTCCGCTGAGCAGCAAGTCACCCGGGCTTTCGGTGGTGCGCATCGAGACGGATGTCGATGTGCCCAAGCAGCGCTCCCAGCAAGCATTCGCCGTGATCGCCGCACCTCATAAGCAGGTGCCATGAATGCCGTAGCACAGCTCGCCGCGATCGGGATTCTTGCTTCATTGGCGGCAGGCGGCAGCTGGCTGCTGCGCACCCCGCCGGCACCGCCACAGCCCTTTGCCTGTGATCCCACTGCCATCGCAGAGGATGAAATTTGCTTGGCTGATGTGGCGGAAGGCGCGCTCTGGGTAGATGCTAGGCCCCGTGCCGATTGGGAAAGGAATGGCGTAACAGGATCAATACTTTGGAATTTTGATCCCGCAGAAGACGCGGGGAAATTCGAGCGCGATGCCGCAATGCAGATCATCGGTGCGCCGCAAGTGGTCGTCTACTGCGGGAGCGAAGCCTGTGGCACCAGCCGTCAGATCGCGGATAGGATCAGGAGGCTGGATCTGGGGCCGCCGGTGAAGGTGCTCTACGGCGGGTGGGATGCTCTCAAGGATTCCAATTGAGAGCCTTCAGATCGAGCGCTTCGAGGAACGGCTTCTGCGGATCTTCGTCGGTATTCCATCTCATAAAGACCGTGCAGGCCTTGGCTTGGCCGTATGCCAGTCCGGAAGTTTCGTCCTCGAGCATGTCGCCAATCTTCGAACGTTTGCCGAAATAGGCCTTGGCGATTTCCTTGGTGTCCTCGCGCGATAGAATTTTCAGAGTGAATTTCTTGTCGGGACCGGGAACATCGTCGTAGCAAAACGCGCCTGCGGAAATGATGACTTGGAACGTGCCGGATTCCGCAGTCGGGCTTTCCGCGTATTCCGCGAAACGTCCGCCGAAAAGATCGAGGAACGGATCCACCACAACCACCGGATCACCGCCGCCGCGAGTCCTTACCAGCATGGTTTGTGGATTCACTCCGTCGCTGCCATCGGCGAAATCCACGTGGTAGTAGTAGTCGATGAGCTGTTCGATGGGATTGGTCTCCCGGATGTCCACGGTGATCTTCAAGACCTCGGGAAGGGGGGCGTTGAGCACCGAGACGGCGAGTTCCGCTCTCATGAGTTTGGATTCGAGGTGTGGCAAACGCTCCTCGAGCGTGCTCATGGCCAAGAATTTCTCAAGGACCTCAAGCGCGGCGATTCCGCCATCCACGGGTTGGTATTCCGGCGGGAAATCCTGATCGGTTTCCCCGACTTCGGGCATGGAGAGGGGATCGGTCGGCAGGGTTCCAACCTCTTCACCACCCGTCAGGGAATCAAAAGTATCGCCGTCTTGTTCGGGCAGGATCATCCGGACTTTGTCTTCCGAATCCGTGATTCCGCCGCCCGAAGCGATCGTGTCTTTCTGGAGAAAGGTTTTCATTCCGAAAACGACACCGAGCACCAAGCAGAGGAAGATGGCCGGCACAGCAAAGCGTAGAATACGGCTCCTATGGTGGCGCTGTGGTGGTGGGCCGGGGCTACCTGTGAGTGCGCGCAGATCACCAGTCGGCTCCGAGCGCTGGCGGGTTACCGGTGCAATAGGCTCTGTGCGGTTGGGCAGTTGTCTTGGCTCCGGTCGGAGAACGGCGGGCAACTGTTGCACGGGTTGCTGGTGCTCCAGTGCTTGGTGGGCATAAGCTTCCGGTGGATATTGCGCTGCCTGAGTAGGCTGTTGGTATACCGGGGGTTGCTCGTAGTGGGCTTCTTGGAGCGGCGGCTCGTGGTAGACGGGCTGCTGGGCTACGGGTTGAGGCTGGTGCTGAGCAACAGGCGGTGACTGCGCATATGTCTGAGGAACTTGCTGCTGAGGCGGCTGCGCCGGTCCCGTTGCAGGAGAGGGCGCCTGAATGGACGTCTGGCAATTGGGGCAAGGCCCAGTAACTCCTGCCAGATTTACGGGAACCGTCAGGCGGGTATCACACGCCGGACAAAAGAAGGTGATGGATTCAGACGGATTCAAACAGGCATTTCATAGAATAAATGCGACTCAGAGTCAATCTTTCCTGTTTCTTAGATATCAGCATATGCCCCATCGTGTTCACGGCCTACATTCCCATGGGTCGCTATGCTTCTCATCCGACAGGGATTCCAAGGCCATGGTGCGCCCGGAATTGCTTGGGCATGAGTTCCATGGGTATTCAGAAATCGTATTTGTGGGTATTCTGCAATGAATCATGTTCATATAACATGCAAAAGATGGATTCGTATGCCGTGAATCATTCCGGATTGTTTGGGTTAGGATACCGGCACGCGATACCGGCACGCTCTTCCCGATGATGATTACGCCGTATCATCTGATTGTTGTTGGAATAAATCTGGTGAAAGTCCCTCGTCGGGCTTGGGTGGTGAAAATACCTATTTTCTGTGGTGTTTTGGTTTGTGAAAGGTCGCTGAAAGCCTTTTTCCGTAGGAAAATTGATGGTATGGCAGTTATCAAATGCCTATACATTGTAGGTTTTCTTTGTTTTTGCTTGGTTTTGGAAGTGTCCGTCGACGGATGATCTTGTGTTGGATCGGGCTTGAGGGGGCTTATTGGAATGATAATGATTTTTTTCGCGACATGCTAGCAGGTTCCTGATTTAAACTCCTTCAAGCGGACGCGGTGCCGCAGGCGCATATCATGGCAACAATCACCAAACGAGAACTGGTCATCAAGATCACCGATAAACTGGGAGAAAAGGGTATGGACATCACTCAACAGGATGTCTTTGAGGTTGTACAATGCTTGGTCGATGAGGTGACGGATTCGTTGGCGCAGGGGAAAAATGTGGTGATGAGGAATTTTGGGGCATTCGAGGTGCGGGAAATGAAAGCCAAGGTTGGGCGCAATCCCAAGGATCCCACCAAAGATGTGGCGATTCCTGCTCGTGCCGCGGTAAAATTCAAGCCGGGCAAGGAGATGAGGGAGAAGGTCGCTACGACCCTGCATCTCATCCGTGAACGCGAATCTGATTGAACTTTGTCCTAATGACCCGACGGATTCGATGCATGGCATTACTTGCGCTGCAGGCCTGCCTTTTGCTGGGTGCGGTTTCATGTTCCTCCCGTCCATCCGGCTATTCCGGATATATGACGAGGTCCTACACCGTGCGCGGGCAAACCTATCACCCGATGGATGTCGAGCAGGCGCTGGGTTACGAGGAAACCGGTGTCTGTTCTTGGTATGATGAGTCCAGCTTCTTCGGACTCAAACGCGGAACCACCTCGTTGGGCGAAAAAGTCCAGCCGTGGCATCTCACTGGAGCTCACAAGACCCTGCCATTGCCATGTCTGGTAAAGGTGACGAATGTGGAAAACGGTAAATCGGTGAAGGTGAGGATCAATGACCGTGGCCCGTTCATCGCGGGGCGGCTTTTGGATGTGACACCCCGTGCCGCAAAGAAACTCGGCTTTCACGGCCAAGGTCTAACCCAAACGAGGGTCGAGGTGCTTTCCGTTGGTGACGGCAAATACCGCCGCAAGCCCAAGCGCAGGTTCTTCTTCTGGTAAGCTCGGCGCAAGCAGAGCTTGTCCGATGGCGCACGAATGAGCAGCATCTTGCCCGATGCATTCATGAAGGAGCGGATCGACGAATTAGAGCAATGGGGCGCGGATGTGATTTTCGGGCGCGCCAAGGGCTTCCGGGCGACCATGACCCGGGCGCTCATGTCGGGCTTATCCGGGATTTTCCGAGGTCTGGTTCAGCTGCGCATTGCCCGCTACCGCAACGGAGGGAAAGGCCAAGCCTACATGGGGACCCAGGTCGTGGCGATCGGCAACATCACGGTCGGAGGCACCGGGAAGACTCCTGTGGTGGAATTGCTCGCCAAAACTCTCCGGGATCGTGGCAGGAATGTGGCGATCCTTTCCCGTGGCTATAAGAGCAAGAAATTGGATCGAGCGCAGAAGTGGGATGGGAAAAACGGCAAGCGCATTGCCGGCGAGAACATGCCGAAAGTGGTTTCAACCCCCGGCGCACTACTGCTGGATTCCAAATTCGCCGGCGACGAGCCGTTCATGCTGGCAAAAAATCTCGAGGGAGTCTCGGTGATCGTGGACAAGAATCGGGTAAAAGGTGCGCATTTCGCCATCGCTGAACTGGAGGCCGACCTGCTGCTTCTCGATGACGGCATGCAGTATCTGGATCTCGCCCATTCCATGGACATCGTGCTTGTCGATTCGCGCTCCCCATTTGGGACTGGTTCCTTGCTGCCTCGCGGCACCTTGCGGGAGCCTCCGAAAAACCTGCGCCGTGCCTCGTACATCCTCATTACCAAGTGCGACGGCACGTCCAATGCGGAGCTCATCGCCCGGATCCGCAAGTACAACGCCACAGCGGACATCATCGAGTGCGCCCATGGTCCGATCCATCTGGAAAACCTCTACACCCGCCAACGCGAACCTCTGGAAATGCTGGATGGGAAATGGGTGGGGGCGATCAGCGCGATCGCCGTGCCGGAGAATTTCGAAAACTCACTGAGGAATCTCGGGGCCAAAGTCGAGATCAAACGGCGCTTCTCGGATCATCACCGCTTCAATCGCCGCGATATCGATCTTTTCATGCAACGCTGCGTGGAGCGCGATATGGAGATGATCGTCACGACGGAGAAAGATGCGGTGCGTTTCCCTCGTCCCACGGAAATCAGCGTGCCAATCTACTTCCTCCGCATCGAGGTGCAGATCCTTTCCGGGCAGGAGTCATGGGATACTTTGATCGACCGGCTCTGCAACCCCATGCCGGTTTTCGATCCGGTTTTGAAAAACGCGGGTTCCTACCGAGTTTGAAACGGAAATCGCCTGATGGTGCAATTGACCCTTGGCAGATTCCCGGGGCGGTTTAAACCATGTTCATGCTCACCCTCGGAATCCTAGGCTCCGGCTCCGGCTCGAATATGCAGGCTATTGTCGATGCGATCGAAGACGGCCGTCTCGACGCGCGCATCGCTCTGGTGCTTTCGGATAATCCCGATGCTTATATCCTCGAACGTGCCGAGAAATACGGCATTCCCACCGGAATCATCGACTGCTCACCCTTTCGGATGAAATTTCCCGAAGAAGTGCAGGAAAAAACCGCGCAGATGCTGAAGCAGGCAGGCGTGGAACTTGTCTGTCTCGCGGGATTCATGCGTCTCGTAAAACCCCCGCTGCTCGATGCTTTCCCTTCCGCCATCCTCAACATTCATCCCTCCCTGCTGCCGGCTTTTCCGGGGCTGGAAGCATGGACACAGGCGATCGATGCAGGCGTTTCTGAAACGGGAGTCACTGTCCACCTTGTCGATTCGGGCATGGATACCGGGCCGATCTTGGGTCAGGAAAAAGTTCCGGTGCTCCCCGGCGACACTCCGCAGAGTCTGCACGCGCGCATCCAGCTCTCCGAGCATCGCCTTTATCCGCAGGTCATCGCGGAGTATGCTACACGCCTCGAATCATGAATTCCTCCGCCCTTTCCCCGCTCCGCGATCACCTTACCAATACGGTCATCGGCTCCGAAAAAGCCGGAGAGCTGTTGCTGACCGCACTGCTCGCTGGCGGCCACGTGCTGATCGAGGGTGCTCCGGGGATCGGCAAGACCATGCTCGCCCACACCTTGGCAACTTCGGTGGGTGGAGTCTTCAAGCGTATCCAGTTCACCCCGGATCTGCTGCCCTCGGATCTGATCGGCTACAACCTTTACCGCTCGGGCAGCGGCGAATTCGCTTTCATACCGGGGCCGGTATTTTCCAACTGCCTGCTGGCGGATGAGATCAATCGCACCTCGCCGCGCGTCCAGTCCGCGCTGTTGGAGAGCATGAACGAAGGCCGGGTAACCATCGACGGGGTAACGCGTGATCTGCCGCGGCCGTTCATCGTCATCGCCACCCAGAACGACACCCATCTCACCGGCACTTTTCCGCTGCCAGAGCCGCAGCTCGATCGCTTCCTGCTATCTCTGGAGATGACCCTGCCTGATGCGGGCAAACAGACAGAAATCATCCTGTCGCATGCCGCCATGGATTCGGCTGGGGGAGGGCAACCGGACTTCGGCCTCGATGGGGCGGCGATCCTTGCGCTTCAGGAAAAAGCCGCCGCTGTCCCGGTTTCGCGGGCGGTTGCCGAATACATCACCTCACTGTGCGAGGCGCTGCGTGATCTTGCCGGATCGCGTGGCAGTGTTTCGATCAGGGCTTCTCTGGCTCTGCTGCGGGCGGCACGTGCCAATGCTTTCCTGGAATCCGCGCCCGCGGTTTATCCGGATCATGTGCAAGCGGTTTTCCCGGCGGTGATGAGGCACCGCATCCTGTGCGATCAGACCTTCGCGCCATCCGAACTCATCGGCATGGCGCTGGCGCAGACCAAGGTGCCCTAGACTTGCCGATTGGCCTCGTAGCTCATTTGCACGGTCGGTCTTGCCAGCACGATGAACGTAAATACGCCGAGTGCCGTACCAAAGGGGAATTGGATGCAGTTCATCGCCGCCACGACGAATGAGAACGTCCGGTTTTTCCGTTTCTTGATCCACATTCCGGAGAGCACGTTGCAAACACAAAAGGCGAGGATCATCACGCCGAAGAACAGGTAGAAGGCGATCATGATCCACATGGCTTCATTGGGAAAAGGGGCGGGCGGAGTGACCGGGGCAGGGGAAGAAAGGCTCGTGGTGGTGGGGGTGATCGCGGATTCCACGTCCTCCGGAGCTTCTGCTTCTGGGGTCTCGGCTACCTCCGGAGTTTCAGGGAGTGCGGTGCTTTGCTCAATCTCCACTGTTTTGGGCATGGAGGAAGTTGGGGGTGTTTTGGAAGCGACCGTGAAAATCGTGGCCATTAACGCAAAGTGGATGATCAGAAACACGATCCCTAGCAGACCGAAACCTCCTAGCACAAAGTGCAGCACCGAGAGCGTGCGCAGGTGTGATTCGTCCGCCAGGGTGTGCTGGCTGACGGGCATCGGAGGTGGTTGAGGCAGCTGCATGGCGTGCCTCACTCAAGACCGCGCTCGGCGATTTCATCCTCGTCCCAGCCGAGATAATGGCCGAGCTCGTGGAGGTAAGTCGTGCCGACCTCGTCCCTGAAATCCTGCTCGTCATTGCCGGCGTAGTCCCAGAGATTTTCCAGAAACAGGCGGATCCTTGCGGGCGCGGATGGATCGGGATCGTCGATTAACGAGCTGCCCTCGAAGCAACCCAAAAGCTCGGGATCCTCGAATTCGTCGTCGGGTTTGTCCTCGAAATGAACGGTGCAATTCGCGGCGGCTTGCGAAATCTCTTCCGGAAGGACTTTCGAAATCATTCCCACCTCTTCGAGGGCAATCGCACGCAGTTGTTCGCTGTCCATGTGGGGCAGGTGATAGGTGTTAGAGGAAATGCTATTCCTCAGCGGCCTTTTCCTCGACGACCTTTTCTACGGTCTCCTTGACCGCATCAGGAGATTCTTTTTCCACAGGTGTGGTCGTCTCCTTCAAGTCTGGAATCGGATCGAGCTTGATCGGTGCGCCCGGATCTGGGATCGGTGCGTCTGGATCGATGATGGTAGGGATCGCGTCGCTGGGCGGAAGACCGTTTGGATCGATGATAGGAAGCGGTTCAATACCCCCACCATCTGGGAGTGGTGGATAAACCGGGAACACCCCGTCTCCGGGAATGTATTCCGGGCCGGTATCTACACTCGCACCCGAGCTGATCATCACCGATGGGACATAACCTGTCTCTCCGCTATCCAACTCGACTTTTACGAAATTCGATTCCACCGAAACCACCTTCATCGCCGTTCCGACGTCTAACAGCTTGTCGGCATCTTGGTTATCCTTCGGTTTGTTTTTGTAGAAAGCGGTATTGGGGATGCTCGCGGTCACGAACTGGCCCGGGGTGAGGCCGGGACTGCTGTCCGAGGAACTTTCGAGTCCTGTGCCTGGCGGGCGAAGCGGATCAAAGCTACCGGAGGTAATCGGAGCATTCATGGTTTCGCACGCGACCATGGCGAGCACAGCCGGCAGCACGAGGAGGGGCAGGGATTTCATTGCGAACAATTTGGCACCGCACTATCAGCGGGTCAATTGGTTTAAAATGTCGGTTCAGAGTCTTTCCACGGATACCTCGATGTCCATGGTGCAGCTTGCGATGCCGCGAAAGGCTCCTCTTACTGGTGCGACGTCTTCATAGTCCCTGCCGACGGCGACCTTGATGTAGCGGTCATCGGCGAGCACGGCATTGGTCGGATCGAAGCCGATCCATCCGGTCTCTGGCAGATAAATCTCGCACCATGCATGGGATGCTTGGGCGCCGATGAGAGCGTCTCTGCCTCCTGTGTAGATATAGCCGGAGGCATAGCGGGCGGGGATGCCGAGGGTGCGGCACATGGCGAGCATGACGTGGGCAAAGTCTTGGCAGACACCTTTGCGGAGCTCGAAGGCGGTTTCGGCATGAGTCTCAGCATCGGTGACACCCGATTCGTAAGAGAACTCTGCATGGATCCAGCGCATGATCGCGGCGGCTTTTTCGAAAACGGCATTCTCGGAGTGGGTGACATCGACCGCTTGTTTCCAAAATGTGGGGATGAGCGATATGCAACGGCTCTCCTGAAGATACTCCCAGCACCTGTCCTTGATCTCCGGAGTGTCGTAAAAATCCATCCCTTCGGAGTAACCTTCGTTGGGAATATAGAGTGGCAGATTCATCACCCTCAGCTGGCTCTCCACCACCATGCGTTTGTGCTGGGTGGCGATTTCATAGACGTGGGTGATGTTTCCGAAAAGATCGGAGAAGCGGATGAGTCGGGTAGCGGGCAGCACTTTCACCACCGATCCCAGGGTTTTCTGGAAAAGGAAATCCCGCGGCTCAAGGTGGAGGGTGTTGGCGTTGCCGACGATCCAGTCGCTGTAGTTAAACTCCGACCTGTGTCTGACTGAGAATTTCGACCCTACCGATTCCCTGTCGCTGGATTCGTTCACGATTTCTGCTGCTGTTGCAGAGGTTGCTTCGTGGTTATAGGCGGTGCGATCCTCGAGGGTGCCTTGGAGACCGGAATTTCATCAATGCTGTCAGGAAGGAGGACGTAGGTGGCGAAGACTTCCTCCGCGATCTTGTTGAGGGTCGCCTGTACGTCATCGAGGAATTTGTGCAGGCCGATCTCAAGCACATCGGCGGGATCCCCGAAGCTCAGGCTGGCGAGCATCTTGCCGGTCTCGCGTTCCGCTTCGCTGGAGAAGGTGCCATGGCTTGCTCCTGAGATCCGGTGGAGCGTCGCGTTGATCTTGCTGATGCAGTAGCGCACCGATCGTGGGAAATCCGGCGAGTAGATGAGGAATTCCATCACGGTGCGGGCGTTGATTTCGAGGCCCGTGGCGCGGAAGGCGCCCATCGCTCCGCAGGAGCGCAGGATCGCGGACCAATGCAGCACGCCGGGCGAGCTGAGGTCGATGCCCTTTGCTCCCTTGGGGAAATAGGTGGAGATATCGAGGAAGCGCGTGGTCTTGTCGGCACGTTCGATGTAGCGCCCGAGGGTTTTGAAATCCCATACCGCATCGCGTGCGGTGGTGGAGGCGGAGATGCCGAGCACCGTCATAGAGGAGCGCCGGACCTTTTCATAGAAGCGCGGCGGGTTGTCCTCCAGTAGTTTGAGTGCCTCATCGGATTTGGTAAACAGATAGAGGGCGTTGAGTTCCTCCCAGAGCTCATCGGAGATCTGGTCGCGGATCATGCGGGCGTTTTCACGCGCGAAGTTGATGCAGGAAAAAATGCTGTTGGGGTTGCGCTGGTCTTCGGTGAGGAAGCTGATCACGTTGTCGCTACTGGCATCGTCGTAGAGCTCGTTGAAGGCGGATTCATCGCCGGTACTGAGGATGATCGGTTTCCAGAAACCGCTCAGCCGCTCGCTGTCGAGACTCTCGAAATCGAGCAGGAGCTGTTCGTTGACATCGATGAGGCGCGCCAAATTATCGGCGCGTTCGACATATCTCATCATCCAGTAAAGGGTGTTTGCTACGCGGGAAAGCATGGGTTCGGTTTTTGAGGTTATTTAAGCACCCAGGTGTCTTTGCTGCCGCCGCCTTGGGAGGAATTGACGACGAGTGAACCCTTGTTGAGCGCGACGCGGGTCAGGCCGCCGGGGACGATTTTTACCGTCTCGCCGTTGATGATATAGGGGCGCAGATCGATGTGGCGACCCTCCATGGCACCGTCGCACCAGGTGGGGGATTGGGAGAGGGAAATGACCGGTTGGGCGATGTAGTTACGCGGATCCGCTTTGATTAATTCGCGGAATTTCTCGATCTCTTCAGTGGAGGCAGTCGGCCCCATGAGCATGCCGTATCCGCCGGATTCGTTGGCGGCTTTCACCACCAGCTCCGGCAGGTTTTTCATGATGTAGGCCATGTCCTTTTCCTCGGAGGGAAGGAAGGTCGGTACGTTCGGCAAAATGGGTTTCTCGCCGAGGTAATACTCGATCATTTTCGGCACGAAATAGTAGATGACCTTGTCGTCCGCGATGCCGGTTCCGACCGCATTGGCGAGGGCGACGTTGCCCGCCATGTAAGCGTTCATCAGGCCGGGGACGCCGAGCACGGAGTCTTTCCGGAACACCACCGGATCGATAAAATCATCGTCGATGCGGCGATAGATCACGTCCACGCGCACCAGCCCTTTGGTGGTGCGCATGTAGACGAACTTGTCCATCACGACGAGGTCGCGTCCCTCGACGATCTCGATGCCCATCTGGCGGGCGAGATAGCAGTGCTCGAAATAGGCGCTGTTGTAGCAGCCGGGAGTGAGCAACACGCAGACCGACTCACCCTCACGGCGGGGCGAGATGTATTGGAGCATGTTGAGAAGCTCGCGCGGGTAGGAATCCACCGAGCGGACGCCGAGCGAGTCGAAAAGAGCGGGGAACGCACGCTTCAGGGCATTGCGGTTTTCCAAGAGGTAGGATGCTCCGGAAGGGCAGCGCGCATTGTCTTCTAGCACGTAGTAGGTGCCATCTGCCCCGCGGATCAAATCGCTGCCGCAAATCTGGATGTAGATGTCCTTGGGCACGTCCACCCCGCGGAATTCCTTGCGGTAGCTTTTGGCCTCCTCGATGTAGAAACGCGGGATCACCCCGTCCTTGAGGATTTCCTGATCGTGGTAGATGTCGTTGAGGAAAAGGTTCAGCGCGGTGATGCGCTGGGTCAGCCCGGCTTCCAAAAGCTCCCATTCATCTGCGGGAATGACGCGCGGGACGGGATCGAACGGGAAGATGCGCTCGGAGCCCTGATTGTCATGGTAGACATTAAACGTAATGCCCTGACGCATGAAATACAGCTCGCTGGTCGCCTTCCTAGAGAGGAAATCGTCGGTTTCGATCTGTTGGAATTTTTCGTGGAGCGGTCCGCAGTGTGGCCTGACACTTCCGTCAGGGGCGAACATCTCGTCGTAGAATTTATCGGCGGCGTAGCCTTGGAACATATAGGATTGGATTTAAATACTCTGACCTAGAGTTAGCATCCGTCGCGCCAAACCCCGATAGTTATTTTACTTTTTTGTTTTATCTCCCGAAATACGAACTCCCACCCCCTCCTCCTCCGTAGGGAGCGCCCAGTCTTTCGGGGACATGGATTTCAGGGAATTTCATGATGCGTGACTGCTTTTTATCTGCCTTGCCCATCATCCAGCCGATGACCATGCCGCCGAGGGCGAGCAAGGAAAGCGCGCCGATGGTGGCAAGGGCGAGGCGCAGGGAACGGCCACCTTCTTCGGGCGCGTTCCTGCGGTCGAGATATGCGTCGAGGTTCTTGCACATCTCGCTGACGAGTTTCTGCACGAACAGATCGGGCACATCGATGCCAGCACAGGCATGGAGGGCGTCGGCGATGATTTCCACAAGGCTATAAGCAGGAACACTTTGCTCGCCTTCCATGATGGCCTCGCTCGAGTCGAGTCCGCGCCCGAAGCCCATTTTCCCGGTGTCGGATTCGAAGACGACCACCAACCCTTCGCCGTTAGGCATCCATTTCTGCTGGAGATCTGCGGCCAACCCGGTGGGTGTCGTGGCGATGAGCGACCTTTCAAGAATGACGTAGAGCCGGTAGCCGTGTTCCGTCTCGAGCTGCTTGAGTTTCCCGATGATCTCCCGTTGTAAGTCGGAATTGTTACCCAGCACATGGCCTTCATCGGATAATCCGGATGGCGGAGGGGCCGGCAGATCGTTGAGAGCTTGTGCGGAAAGGCACCCGATGCCCGCCATGAAAATCAGCATCATGCATGTTAGGAAAAGCGCTCTCATTGTGATCAGTCTCGGTTTTCTCGGAGGGAGTGACAATCGCAAAACGGGACGGTTCGCGCCATTTCCCGCTTCCAAGCCCGCCCGCACAGAGGCTAACTCAAGCCATGCGCGTCCTTGCCATCGATCCCGCCGTCCGAAACACGGGTTATGCGATCCTCGAAGGCGACCCGCGCAAACCAACCGTGCTCGGTTACGATGTGATCTCCATCCCTCAGCGCATCCCGCAATCGGCGGCGCTTTCTGCAATCCGCACCCACCTCGTCAACCTCATCCAGAAGCACCAACCGGATGAAGTGGCGGTGGAGGGCATCATCTTCGTGCAGTCTCACAAAACCGCGATCTCCATGGGGGCCGCGCGTGCCGCCGCCCTCATCGCCGCCGCCGATCACGGCCTCAGCGTTTATGAATACTCCCCAAAGAAGGTGAAGATGGCCGTCGTCGGCAAAGGCACGGCGGATAAGGCCCAGGTCGCCTTTATGGTGCGTGCCCTGCTCGGCCTCGCCGAGACCCCCCCCTCCGATGCCGCGGATGCCCTCGCCATCGGCCTCGCTCACCTTCAGGCATCCGACCCGGTCCGCGCCAAGATGTTGGATCGCCGCTTGGTTTGAATTTCCGCCTGCAAGGGCTAGCCTCATGCCATGACAGATTGGAACGGCAGGTATGAGCTAGGCGACACCCCATGGGAAAAAGGCCGCGCGGCCCCGCCTCTGCTGGAGGTCCTCGGGAAACAAGGCCCCGCCATTTGGGGCGAGGGGCGCACCCTCGTTCCCGGCTGCGGCACCGGCCACGACGTCAGGGCTCTGGCCGCCGCAGGGCTCAATCCGCTGGGACTCGATCTCGCACCACGCGCCATCGAACTCGCCAAGTCTCACCAACCCGCCGGATCAGAAAACTACGAACTCGGCGACTTCCTCGATCCCGCATGGCGCGCGGGGAAAACCTTCTCCGCCATCTGGGAACACACCTGCTACTGCGCCATCGATCCCTCACGCCGCCCGGATTACGCCCAAGCCTGCGCCGACCTCATCGAACCCGGCGGCCACCTGATCGGCGTCTTTTTCCTCACCCCGAACGATCTTAGCGAAGCCGACCAAGGCCCGCCCTTCAACTCCACCATCCCCGAACTCGACCAACGCTTCGCTCCTTGGTTCGAGCGCGAGCATGCGTGGGTTCCGGATAACGCCTATCCGGGGCGCGAGGGGAAAGAATGGATCGCGATATACCGGAGGAAGTGAGCTCGATTGCACGAAGGATCAGGAGCTTCATGGATTATGAAATCATCTTCCACAACGGGTCTCCGGGGTTGGATGTCCGGGCTTTGTCCTTGCCGGGTTTCCGAAAATCCCGGTCAATGCCGCCAGATGAAACTTTTGCGGATCTTCCTCGCCTGCGCGTTGCTCCCGGCGTGCACGGCCGCTGTGCCGGAGCCCCCCGCCGGGATGCCCCTGGATCACGAACACCTGCCGATCGATCCCGATAAGGCGCTGACGCGGGTTTCACCCGCAGCCCCCCGTGCGATCCGATGAACCCGCCGCTGGAAATCGAAATCCTCCCGCAGCCGGTTTCCTACGCCGATGGGTTGGAGTTGCAGGAAAAAGCCGTCGCCTCCGTCCTGTCCGGAGAGCCGGGCGAAAAGGTGTTTCTCCTTGAGCACCAACCCGTCTACACCATCGGCCGTCTGCGCGACCAATCCTCGCTCCGCGCCGCGGCTTCGCTCCCGTATCCCGTTTTCGAAATCAATCGTGGTGGCCAAGCGACCTACCACGGTCCCGGCCAACTCGTCGGCTATCCAATTCTCGATCTCACCTCGCGCGGCAAAGATCTCCACCTCCACCTCCGTCTCATTGAGGACGCCCTCATCGATGCCTGCGCCGATCTCGGCGTGCAGGCCGGGCGGCGCGAGGGCATGACCGGCGTGTGGGTGGAGAACCGCAAGCTCGCCTCCATCGGGGTCGGTGTCAGGAAATGGATTTCCATGCACGGCTTCGCGATCAACGTCACCCGCGAGTCGCTTCCGCCTTTCCTCTCGATCACCCCTTGCGGGCTCGATGGTGTCAGCATGACTTGTCTCGCTGCGGAATCGGATCGCGAGATCACCATGCCGATCGCCACCGCAGCCATCGCGAAACGGCTCGAAGAGCGCTTCGGTGCCTGAGCTGTCTGCCGCTTTCATGCTTGTCAGCGAAATGTCTGCAAGTTTGAATGGATTGTTCAGATGATTACTAAATTGTTTTCCGCAGCTTTGCGAGGGGTCGATGCCCTAGAGGTCGAGGTCGAGGTGAATGCACGCGGTGCCGAGGTGCCGGGTGTGATCATCGTTGGCCTGCCGGATGCTGCCGTACGCGAAAGCTCGCAGCGCGTGACTTCGGCCATTGTCGCTTCCGCGCTGGATCTCGATCTCGGCATCAAGACCGTGAACCTCGCACCGGCGGATCTGAAAAAAGAAGGGCCGTCGTTCGATCTGCCCATCGCCCTCGCCATGGTCGGTGCGAGCGGCACACAGATTTTGGAAACCGATACCTTTTGCGTCGTCGGCGAGTTGGGACTGGACGGCATGGTGCGGCCGGTGAAAGGCGTGCTCTCCATCGCGCTAGAGGCGAGGAAACGCGGCAGAAAATCCCTCATCGTCCCGGAAGCGAACGCAGCCGAGGCGGCGGTCATCGAGGGCATCGATGTCATACCTGTCCGCAACCTCAAACAGGCATGGGATTTCATCAGCGGGGAAAAACGCATCGCTCCGTTCGTGTTGGATCGGCGCGCGTTTTTCGAAAGCCATCGGAACTACCTAGTCGATTTCAATGAGGTGAAAGGCCAGCAACACGTCAAGCGCGCCCTCGAAGTCGCGGCAGCCGGCGGGCATAATCTGTTGATGGTTGGCCCCCCGGGAACCGGAAAATCCATGCTGGCCAAACGCATCCCCACGATCATGCCTGACATGACTGAGGAAGACGCCATCGAGACGACCAAGATCCACTCGATCTCTGGTATGTTGGATTCAAAAAAGGGTTTCCTAACTACCCGTCCCTTCCGCGCACCCCACCACACAATTTCCGATGCAGGACTACTCGGTGGCGGCACCAATCCCGGCCCCGGCGAAGTCTCGCTCGCCCATCACGGCGTGCTGTTCCTCGACGAACTTCCCGAGTTCCGCAGGCAAACGTTGGAGGTCATGCGCCAACCATTAGAAGATGGGTACGTCACGATTTCTCGTGCAGCCGGTTCGCTCACCTTTCCCGCGAGATTCATGCTCGTAACGGCCATGAATCCCTGCCCCTGCGGGTTCTACGGGGATAGTAAAAGGCAGTGCCGTTGCTCTGTCCGCCAGATCGAAAACTACCGGCAGAAAATCAGCGGTCCCTTGCTCGACCGTATCGACATCCACGTCGATGTTCCACTGGTAGATTTCCGGGAGCTTACCTCGGAGGTAACAACGGGAGAATCTTCCGCCACGATTCGCGAACGTGTTGCGGCAGCGAGGGACATACAGGTAGCCCGCTTGAAGTCCGCCAATGTGACGACCAATTCCGCGATGGGCGCGAAGCAGGTGCGGGATCACTGCAAGCTCGACTCCGAAGGACGCGGATATTTGGAGCACGCCATGGAGCAGATGAATTTTTCCGCCCGCGCCCACGACCGTATCCTCAAAGTCTCCCGCACACTCGCTGATCTCGCCGGGAAGGAAAAGATCACCGGCAACGAAGTGCTCGAAGCGATCCAGTTCCGCTCGCTCGACAGAAGGTTGTTCGAGTAAGATTGGTTCCGAGTTCTCTCACCCAAACCTATCTATGAAATACCGATTCTTCGCAGCTCTGCTGCTTTCATCCAATGTAATTGTCACAAACGCACACGCGCAGAAGGACGACTGGGTGGAGCTTTTTAATGGCAAAGACCTAACAGGGTGGCAGGTAAACGTGGGGCACAGCGGGGACGATGAATCACTCAAAGCGGATGAAATTTTCCAAGTGAAAGACGGCCTGCTCTCGGTCTACCCGGATGCTCCTGCTAGCAGCAAGCAATTCAATGCGACCTTGGTTCATGAACAAAAATGGAACAGCTATCACCTTCGTGTCGAATATCGCTGGGGCGAAAATAAGTTCCAGCCACGCATGGAGGCGGAGCGGGATTCCGGGGTGTTGTTTCACATTCATTCGGAGCCCACGAAAGTCTGGCCTCCATCGGTGGAGCTTCAGTTAGGAGACGGCAAGCCGGGTGATGTTCGGGTGACTGGAGACCTGTGTCTCATCGGCAACAGCCGTGGCGAAAGCCCTTCGGAGGGGAACAACTACGCACCCGGAGCCGTGCTCCAGACACGCGGGGAGAAGGACCCCGGCGAAAAGATGGAAATGCGGACCAAAGTGGTGGCCCATGCCGAGAAGCCGCGCGGGGAATGGAACACGGTCGATCTCATCGTGCGCGGCAGCGATAAGGCGGAATTTTTCGTTAACGGGCAGCTCGTGAATGAAGTCAGTGGTTTGCGGTTCAAGGATGCAGAGGGTGAGTGGAAGGCATTGGAAGCGGGGTTCATCGGTCTGGAAGCCGAATGGGCGCAGGTGGAGTTTCGGTCGATACGCATCCAGTCATTGGAGCCCTGAAATAGGTATCGCTGTAAGATGCGATGTGATCGGATGGTATTGTGAACGCGTCCGATTCAGCTATGAAATATCAAACACCATCCAGCCAATCACGGCGGTCGATCCGTAGGGTCACCGTCGCGTGCTCGTTATTTCTGGGGCTCTGCGGAGCTGCGTTTGGGGAAACGGCCAAGCCGAACATCGTGTTCATTCTAGCGGATGATTTCGGCTTCATGGACACGGGTTACAACGGCAACGAGTTTTACGAAACTCCGAACATCGACCGCATGACCCAAGATGGCATGATTTTCGATCGCGCCTACTCCGGTGGACCCAATTGTGCGCCCACACGTGCATGTATCATCTCCGGAATGTATGCGCCGCGCACCCATATCTGGACGCCGGGTGGGGCTTCGAAAGGTTCCTCCAAAAAGATGAAACTCGTCGTGCCGAATCGGAATAACAAGAACGGGCGGTTCTTCGAGAGCAAGGAGGAGATGGATCCGGCGGTTGTTTCGCTGGCCGAAATGCTGAAGCCTGCGGGTTATGCCACCGCGCGTTTCGGAAAATGGCATCTCGGTGCGGATACCCAGGGTTTTGACGTCAGTTCGTGGTCGGGAAGTGCGGAGAAGGATTACGGCAACGAGCAGGGTGGCTATAAAGATCCCAAAAACTCGGTGAGCATCACGGATGCGGGAATTGATTTCATCGATGCCAACAAGGATCGTCCGTTCTTCCTCTACCTCGCCCATTTCGAAGTGCATATCCCTCTCACTGCGGACAAGAAGATCGTTGAAAAATACCAGCAGAAGCTGGAGTCGAAGAAGTGGGAGGACAAGTGGAACCCGACCTATGCGGCGATGATCGAGGCGCTCGATAACAGCGTGGGGCGTATCCATGAGAAGCTGGCCGAGCTCGGTCTCGCCGAAAATACCTTGGTCATTTTCAGCTCCGACAACGGTGGGGTGGGTTCGATCACGCCGCTCAAGCCGCTCAAGGGTGCGAAGGGCAGTTTCTATGAAGGCGGCGTCCGCGTGCCGACCACCATGGTGTGGCCTAACACGATCAAAGCGGGGAGCCGTAGTGAAACGCCGATCACCAGTGTCGATTTCATGCCGACCTTCGCGGAGGTCGCGGGCGCCAAGCTTCCCGATTCTCAACCGGTGGACGGAAGCTCTTTCGTCGCTTTGCTCAAAGGGCAGGAGATGGAGGATAGAGCCATCTTCTGGCATTATCCGCTCTATCTCGAAGGCAATGTTCCCCAGGACAAGGTGATTCCCGTCTTTGGAACCGACAGAGGTCACTGGCGGGCCACACCTTCTTCACTCATGTGTCGTGGCGATTGGAAGCTGGTCCAGTATTTCGAAGACGGGCACGTCGAACTCTACAATGTGAAGGAGGACATCTCGGAGAAAAACGACCTTTCCGGGCAGTATCCGGAGAGGGCGGCGGACATGAAACGCGAACTTGAGGAGTGGCAGAAACAGACCCAAGCACCGATTCCCACGGAGATGAATCCGGATTTCGTTTCGCCATAGGAAACAAGTGTGCGGATATGCACAGGATAGGTGATTTGACGGAATTCATGTTCACCTCCATCCTGCCATCATGCTCACCTTTCATTGTGATACCTGCTCCTCGCCAGTGTTCTATGAGAACATCCGCTGCCTGACCTGCGGCTCTACGCTCGGGATCATACCCGGCACCTACGAGGTGAACTCGGTGAAGGCGACGGATGGGGGGCTGTTGATGGCGAACAACGGGAAATCCTACCGATTTTGCAAAAACTCCGTGGACTACGCCTGCTGCAACCAGCTGGTGTTGGCCGATGATCCTGCCGTCTACTGCCGCTCCTGCCAGTTCACCGAAATCACGCCCAACCTGACCTTCGAGAACAACCGCAAACTCTGGGTGGTGATGGAAAAGGCGAAACGGCGTCTGCTATTTTCCCTGTTCCGGCTTGGCCTCTATCCGGTGCCGAAATCCGAAGATTCCGCCAAGGGGCTGGCCTTCCGGTTTTTGGTGGATAACTCCACCAGAATTATGACCGGGCACCAAAACGGCGTGATCACCATCACGCTCGCGGAGGCCGACGATGCGATACGCGCGGCGCGCAAGCAGCAGATGGGTGAGGGTTACCGGACACTGCTCGGCCATTTCCGGCATGAGATCGGGCACTATTATTGGAATAGGCTGATCGCCGACCGAGGGGATTTTGATGAGTTTCGTTCGATCTTCGGCGATGAAACGCAGGACTACCAAGCAGCGCTCGACGCCCATTATGCGAAAGGCGAATTCAGCGATTGGAAAGGGACCTTCATTTCGAAATACGCATCCGCTCATCCATGGGAGGATTGGGCGGAGACCTTCGCTCACTTTCTGCACATGCGCGACGTTGTGGAAACGTCATGTGCCGTCGGGCTCAATCCGCCGGAGAAAGCCGGAGTGCCATCTGAATTTCGGGAGATGATCGATCTCTGGCTTTCGACAACGTTCCGGCTCAACGAACTCGGCAGGAGCATCGGCTCGGGTGACCTTTACCCGTTCATCCTGAGCGACAGAGTCATCGCGAAAATGGAATTTATCCACCGGGTGATTGTTACTAGCAGCTCGAATTGAGTGATGTGCCGGGACAAACATCTCGCCAGATCTTGGGAATTTGTTTGAATGGTGGGATGAATCTTCCCAAAGAACGGCTCCATATATTTACAGGGGCAGCCGTAGCATTCATCGTTGTCCTGCTCGCTGTTGGGGAGGGCATCGCCGGGCCGATCCGGTGGGCGGTGTTAGGGATCGGGCTACTTCTGTTGATGACTATGGTTGGCGCAACGGGATCCACAAGGTTGGAACTCTACGAGTGCCGCCAAAAGCTGCGCAAGTTGCGCCGCGAAAGGGACGAGCTCAGACACTATTTCAATGCGCTGATGGATTACGTTCCCTCCTACATTTATTTCAAAGACCGGGAGTCGAAATTTGTTCAGGTGAACCAAGCGATGGTCAATCTGATGGGAGCGGAATCGGCGAAGGATATGATCGGCAAAACGGATGCCGATTACTATGGAGGTGAAAATGCGCAGAAGAAACGTCAAGACGAGCTTCACGTTATGGAAACCGGAGAGGGCATCGAGAAATACATCGAGGGCCGCAATTCTCCCGGGCACGATGAGCAATGGGTGCTGAGTTCGAAGCTGCCCTTCCGAGATGACGATGGACGCATCATCGGAACATTCGGGATTTCCAGTGACGTGACGGAAATGATCCTCGCACAGCAGAATCTGGAGATGGAGCGCAACACCCTGCGCGTGCTGCTAGATAGTATTCCGGACAGCATCTATATTCGCGATCCGAAGGGGAAATACATCGTGGTGAACCGCGCACTCGCCGATCTGGTTGGGATTCAGGATCCGCAGGATGTCGCAGGGAAAACCCCTTACGATTTTTTCCCGAAAGACACCGCCGAAGCATCGCTAGCGGAAGACGCGGAAATTATGGCAGCCGGCAAGACCGTCACTAGCTCGGCACGCCTTTCGAAGCGAGCGAACGGGGAACTGCGCCACCTGATTACCACCAAGGTGCCGGTGCGCGACCGTGAGGGAAAAGTTTCCGGCATTCTAGGGATCAACCGCGATGTGACCGAGCAGGAGAAAGCGCGGGAAGCGGTCAAGCGCACGGAGCACCGCATGCAGGAGATCGTGGATAACAGCCCCTCGCCGATGTATGCAAAATCTCGTGCTGGCCAGTATCTGATGGTGAATCGCCGTTATGAGGATCTGTTCGGGGTGAAGGCCGAGGATGTGGTGGGCAAGACTGACCTAGATATCGTGAAGGATGTGGAGGTGGCAAAGGGGCTTCAGGAAAACGACGCTCTGGTCTTCGAAAAGGGCGAGCCAGTGCAGTTCGATGAAGTGCTCAATCTCGGCGATGGGGAACGTGCCTATGTTTCGGTGAAATTCCCCATGCGGGATCTTGATGGGACGATCTATGCCGTCGGCGGGATCTCCACGGACATCACCGAACGCAAGCAGGCGGAGCAGGAACTTAAGAACCTGAATAAGGAACTGATGGATACCTACGACAACCTCACTAAAGCCCATGAACAGTTGATCCAAGCGGAGAAAATGGAATCCGTTGGACGGCTGGCGGCAGGGGTGGCCCATGAAGTGAAGAACCCCCTGGCAATGATTGGCATGGGTCTCGAGCTTCTCGCTCGCCGTCTCCCGGAAGATGATGTCAAAGGCAAGGAAACCATCGAGCGGATGAAACGCGGCATCGATCGAGCGAAGAAGATCGTCCGGGGGCTGGTCGATTATTCATCGGATAGGCGGCTGGAATTCGTGCACATCAATCCGAACGTCCTGATCTCGGAATCCCTGGAACTTGTCGAATACCAGCTCAACCAAGCAGGCATCGAGATCGACTATGCAGAAAATCCGGAGCTTCCTGAGGTGGAAGCGGACCAAACCAAGATCGAGCAAGTATTGGTGAACCTTTTCATCAATGCGATGCACTCGATGGAGCGTGGCGGCAAGCTAACGGTGAAAGTCGAGCTGCTGAGCATGTCCAACGTCGCACACGACGAAGGCTCGCGCCAGAGGGTGCGCAAGCGGGAGGGTGACCGAATGGTAAAAATCACCGTTATGGATACCGGCAAAGGCATTCCCGAGGAAGCTCTGGGGAAACTCTTCGATCCATTCTTTACCACCAAGGCCACCGGCAAAGGAACCGGGCTCGGGCTGACGGTTGCGCGCAAGATCACAGACCTTCACGGCGGCGAGTTAACCCTCGCTAACCGGTCGGACGGCAAGGGCGCGATGGCTACTCTTACCTTACGGGTGGTAAACACATGAACTGAATCCTTGCCTGATACCCATAAATTTTTAAACATATAACAATGATACCCAAACCCAAGATCCTGTTGATAGATGATGAAGTCGATTTTACCGAGCTCCTCGCGGAAAACTTGGAGGAATCCGGCTATGAAGTGAGCAAGGTAAACGATCCCACCAAGGCATTGGCGCAGGCGAGAGAGTTCCGTCCCGATATCTGTGTGATCGACCTTGTTATGCCGCGTATGGACGGAGGCGATGTGGTCAGCGCCCTACGTGCCGATCCGGAACTTTCGAAGATGCCGGTGCTGATGTTGACTGCATTGGTGGAAGAGAACCCCAGCGATCCCGGCGAACTTCAAATGAAAGGCGGTCTGCCTTTCGTTAGCAAAACTTCCGAGCTCGAAGTGATTATCAACGGTATTAAGACCCAGCTGGGACATCGATAATCCCAGCTGGGACATCGATAAGAAAACCCAGTGACGGATCAATCCCCGAAGGTTCCGAAGCGGAAGTTGAAGCCATTTCCCGCCCCCATCTTTTCGATCCGGGTGCGGATGTGTTCGGGCGCGGCGGCTTTGTCTTGCTCATTGTCCCACGGACCCTCCCAGATCTTGATGTTTTCGGTATCTCGCACAATCACGTGGGTGCTTCCGTTGTTGCTCTTGATTTCCACAGAGCCCTCTTGATCCATCAGGCGGATTGTGGAGTTCATGCCAAAGCCAGGAGTGTCTCCAGAGTTGTTGTCCAGACCGTTCCTGAGCTGTTCGCGCATGGCCTCGAGGTCGGGGATGTTAAAACCATCGCCGAACGACCGGAGGTTCTGCTCAAGTAATCCGCGCAAGCGATCGGCATGTGCCTTCGGCAGTCCGTCAAGGAACGGCTCCTGTTCAACCCCGGAAATCAAATCCGCGGGTCGCCCGACGAGCGTGACTTCGACCTTGGCGGCGTTCCCCTTATGGATGAGATCCATGGCAATGCGCTCGCCGATCTTGCGGCTGGCGATGCTCTGGCTGAATTGATCCGGGTTGTCGATAGGGGTGCCATTGATGGCGGTGATGATGTCGTTGACCGAAAGGCCGGCTTTTTCCGCAGGGCTGTCTGGGCAGACGGTGCGTATGATGACTCCGGTGCCGGCGGCGAGGCCAAGATGGTCGGAGACCATGTCCGGAACGGCAGCGGTGGCGATGCCTAGGAAAGCGATGTTTTCGCGAGGGGCTGGAAGTTCATCGGCACCGGTGGACTCTCTGGTATCTCCGAGAAGCGCAGCAGGTGGTCGCGATTCATCGGGCGGCGGCTCGATGGCTTGGACGGCGGTGAATCCGAAGATCGTCAGGCTACCTGCGATCCCTGTCGCTGAAAAAATGGTGAATCCGGTTTTCATGTTATGCTTTTACATACGATAAGCGTAGTAAATGGCCGGATTTGTTCCGTGATTTTTCAGTCCACCTTCTCGGGAATGATCACGTACTCGATGCGCGGCTGCTTCATCTTCACCATCTCCCCGTCCTCGTTTTGTACGGTGACTTCGTCGGTGTAAGTGAAGCGCATGATGCGCTGCGGTTGGAAAGCGCTGCTCCAGATCACGCCTTGGTCGCGAGTTTCGCTGAGGCGGGTGTCGAAGGAGGCGGTGGAGAAGTTGGAGTTATCAGATGGCGGTACGTAAGGCACCGCTACCTCTTCGAGAGAGGTCGGCCGATTGTCGTTTCCGGCGGTGTTGAAAGAGTTGCCAGTATTCTGTGGGATCATGAACGCCGCAAGGGATCCAAGCAGGGCGACGGCGGCCGCGGCAGCGTAGTTGAAACGCAGGATGTTGGATTTGCCTTTTTGTGGCACGGTGCGGTTCCTGCCATTGAAGAGCACGATCTTTTCGTCCACGGCGAAAGGCGTTTCAGCGAGGGAATCGAGCAACGATGCACTGAGAGCGGATTTGATATTGCGCGGCTTGAGGCGGCGCAGGCTGGCCTCGAATTCCATCTCGTCGGAGTTCAGCACGGCATCACTGCCATCCGCGCACGCGGTGAGTCTGGCAAGGAAGCCATCATCGAGCGCTGCGGGCGAGAGCTTGCTGAGTTCCTGTTCTTCGATGGATGGGATTTTTGGCATATAGTGGCGTGTGGTGGAGATGGAACGTGGAGGATGTTTTCAGATGGAAAGGTCGCCACGGCGGCGAGCGGAACCGAGTTCCCGCTTCAAAGCTTCAAGACCATAGCGATACCGGGAGGCAGCTGTGTTTTGAGAAATTTCAAGAGCTTCGCCGATTTGGGCGAAAGTGCGGTCGCCCCAGACCTTCATGATGATAACTTCTGAGAATTTTGGCGGCAGGTTCTTGAGGGCTTCCTCAAGCTGGTCACGGGTTTCATCGTCGCCGCCGTCGTTGTCGAACCACGGATGGAAGGCCTCGTATTGCTGTGACTCGAAGTCTGCAGAAACATTGTCCTCGCGGCGTTTGCGCCTGTCATCCTTGCGCGAGAGGTCGATCGATAGCCGGCGGATGGTGGTGTAAAGATAAGGCTGCCACGCTTCCTGGCCGCCGACGAATTCTCCGTCGCGGATTTTCCCGACCAGCTTCACAATGGCGTCTTGAAGGACATCTTGCGCATCTTCATGGCTGCGTGTCTGATTCCGGGCAAAGAGGAATAGTTTCGGAGCATGCTCCTCCAGCCAAGCGCGCCATGCGGTGGCTGCCGGGGAGTCGGTGGTGGGTGCTTCGATCGCTGACATAGATCGTAAAGTTACCACTCCAGCGGCACGGCGCAGGTTTTTTGTTCAGATTCCTGCGACGAAATCGGAACGTGGATTTGAGTCCGCAGGATCCGGGAGGTGACTGCGGACTAAAGTCCGCGTTCCGTGAGAACTTGGAGGCTTTTTCCATATTCCACGTAGGAGTCGTAGCACTGCTGCCTATCGACGGCGGTGGGGTCGGCGGCGTGGAAGACGGTCGCGACGTGGGGCTCGATGGCGATCCAGCCGGTGTAGCCGTGGGATTTCGCATCGGCGAGGATCTCGCGGACATTTGCCTGACCTAGGCCGGGCATGGTGTATTCCGGTTCGACGCCGTCGGAGACGGGGTTGAGGCAGTCCTTGATGTGGATGTGGACGGTGTGCTCGCGAGTTTTCTGCCAGAACTCGAAAGGATCCTGCCAAGGGAAGGTGCCGTCGGCGGCGGGTTTTGAGCGGTCTTTCTGGAAGACGGGGTTGCCGGTGTCGAAGACGAGTTTCAGGCCGGGGACTTCTTCTATGAGGCGGAGGGTGTGGTCTGCGGAAAAGCCGCCCCAGTTCATGCAGTTTTCGTGGAGGGCGGTGATGCCGACGTCGGCGAAGCGAGAGACGATTTCCCGGAGGCGGCGGAAGCGTTCCTGTTCGTGCTGATCTTGTCCCCATGGCTCTTGGGCGTAGGACATGATGCGGATGAGCTTGGTGCCGAGGCGGTGCATGCGCGGGATGGCGCGTTCGATCTCGGAGAGGGTGATGGCGAAATCTGAGGTGATAGGTTTGGCCCAGTTGCCGATGAGGGAGCCGAACTCCGGGACGGAAATGCCTGCTGCGTCGAGTTGATCGGCGGCAGCGTGAAATTCTGCCTCCGGCATTTCGTGGATGTTGTGGGCACCGATCATGCGGGTGGAGATGGCGCTCCAGCCGATTTCTTGGGTGGCGGCGATTTGTTGGGCGAGGTCGCGGGAGGCTTCGTCGGCGAATCCGGTGAATTTCATAGGTTGATTTTTTTGCCGTCTGCTGCGGCGGATTGGTAGATGGCTTCGATGAGGGTGACGGATTTGCGGGCCTCGGCGGAGGAGGTGGAGGGTTCGCGGCCTGCGCGTATGGCGGCGACGACTTCCTCGAAATTGCGCTGGTGCTGGTAGGTGTTGATCGCGGTGGGGTCGTTGGCGCCGAGGCCGGCTTCCTGGCCTTTCATGAGGGTAGTGCGGATTTCTTCGTCCCGGGCGGTTGGGTTCATGAAATCCCAGACCTCGAAGGATTCGTCGGCGAGGAAGGCGGAGCCCTCGGTGCCGGAGAGCTGGATGCGGGCGGGGTGGCCTTTTTTCGACCAGTTAGCGGTGGAGCCTTCGATGACGCCGCGTGCGCCGTTTTCAAACTCGAGGATGGCGACGGCGGTGTCTTCGACTTCGATGCGCTCGTGGGCGAGACAGGCGATGTTTGCCTGCACGGATTTCACCGGGCCGGCGAGGTGGAGGAGGGCATCGATGGTGTGGATGCCTTGGTTCATGAGGGCGCCGCCGCCATCGAGGGCGCGGGTGCCACGCCAGGCGGCGGAGTCGTAGTAGGCTTGGTCGCGGAACCACTTCACGTAGCAGGAGGCGGAGGTGAGGGTGCCGAAACGGCCTTGCTGGACGGCATCGCGGAAGACATCCATGGCGGGATGAAAGCGACGATTGAGGATGGCGGCGAGGACGCGGTTGTTCTTTTGTGCTGCGGCGATGAGCTGGTCGATGCGGGCGGTGGTGATTTCCAACGGTTTCTCGCAGATCACATGTTTGCCAGCCTCAAGGGCGGCGAGGGTGGGCTCCAGGTGGGCTCCAGAAGGGGTGGCGATGGTGACGACTTCCAGCTCCGGATCGGCGAGAAAATCGGCGAGCGAGGTATGGATTTTTGCCCCTGAACCGGCAGCGAGGGGAACTGCCGCTTCGGCTTTGCGGCTGTAGATCGAGTGGAGTTCGCCACCCGCCATATCGGCGATGGCTTTGGCGTGGAAGCGGCCGATCATGCCGGCTCCAATGATTCCGAATTTCATGGGGAGGTCTGGGGAGGTGTTAGGCGCGGTTTCTTCTGATGAATCCGGTGATGCCGATGATGACGAGCAGAGGCATGACGATTAGGCCGGTGAGGCCGAAGTAATGGTCGTAGGCTTTCGCGCTGTCGTATTTGCCGATTAGGTTCCAGATCGATGCGAAGGTGGCGACGCCGGCGGCGATGAACATCAGGAGGTCGATGAGGGAACGCCGTTGTGGAAGTTCTGTGCCGAGTGTTTTCTTAGAATTCATCAGCAGCAGGAAGATCACGTAGGCGATCGGCAACAAGGTGGTGGCGATGACGGCGGCGGGGACGACGAGGGCGGTTTTTGACTCGCCGCTCCACAGGATGGGCGAGAGGAAACCGGTGAGCGCAGGCATGGCGGCACCGAACATGAACAGGGTCTTCTGCCCGGGTTTGTTGAAAGCCTCGGAAATGGCGTAGCCGTTCATCATCATGTGCACGATCATGGTGCTGATCGCCATGGCGAGCACGCCGATGCCGAAGATGAGTTGGGCGTTTTTTCCGAGGAAGGGCTCCAGGGAGGTGGCAAGATCGCGGGTATTGCGTTCGGCCAGCATGACTCCCATGTCCTTGTCGGCTTGGGGAAGCGCTTCGCGAACGGCGGTCTTCCCGGCAGCATCGAGCTTGGCGTATCCTGGATCGGATTTAACCAGTAGGTTGTCGACGACCTTCTCATAATCGACCTGCGAGTAGACCCCGTCCTTTTTCGCGTGGAACTGGGATGAGGTGGCGATGACCAGGAAGGAGGTGGCGAGGATGAACGGCACAAACAGGCCGAGCATGAGATCGTAACGCGAAAGTTCGCGGTGTTTTTTCCCCCAGCCCTTTGCCTTGAGTGAGTAGGGGAGGAGGAAAGTCATGTTGATGCCGACGGCGGAACCGAAGGCGCCGATGATCACGTTGCGCTGGTTGTTGGCGATGAAGTTGGTCCAGAAGCCGGCATTTTCACCCGTGGCGGAGATGGCCTCGGCGTAGGTGCTGGTCGGTTTGAAAAGTGCGCTGAAGTCGGGGATCAGACCTGTGAAGAGCGCGCCCCAATTGACGCCGCCATTTGCCGCAAGCACGACGACCACACCCATGAAGGCGAGGACGACGATGGCGACGAGCCCTTTCAGGACGTTGTCGATGACCTTGGAGGCCTTTCCTTCCTGACGGGAAAGCCAGAGCAGGGTTAGGCTGCCGAGCGCGAAAATTGCCGTGATGACATAAGGCGATTTTGGCAGGATCCCGAGGTTCTTCTGTGCAGCGTCCGTACCGAGAGCGAACTGCGAGGAGCAGAAAACGATGTCGGCGATGACTGTGGCGATCAGCCACCCCCAGGCGAGGGTGGGTGAGACATGTTTCTTTGCTGCAACGAAAGGCCGCTCCTCAGAGGAGAGCGTGACGTAGGAAATGGCAGCGAGCATGATCACGCCGCAGAGCATCGCCAGCGGTTGGAGCCACATGAACTGGTAGCCTCCGATGACCCCGAGGTAGAGCGCGCCGACGAGCGAGCCGCCGCCGAGTGTGACAGCCGCCTGCACCCAGCCGGGGCCGGACATGCGGAAATAGATGGATAGTTTTCCGAGGGCACCCGATTCGGCGGCTTCGGCGAGAAGTTGGTTTTCTTTTTCAGGTTTCAACGGATTTTTAGGAGTGTGATAATGCCTATTTACGAGGCTAGAACGAGCCTACGGGAAGAAGCCAGCATCCTTATCAGATCATTTAGAGAATGGAATTTGAGGGTTGAATGCTTAAGTGATCCGAAGTATTTACGGCCATGGATCTTATAAGGATTGTCATTTGTCTCGGGATTGTCCTCGGCCTGCCCGCTTGCCGGAAAAAATCCGAATCGACGGCGGCTGAGGTGCGCGAGGCGGGTTATGAGATGTCCACCGAAGGATGGTTCCAAGCGATTGCTGCCGATGACGTGGCGGTGATGAAAAAAATGATCAAAGGCGGCTTCGATGAGAAGACGCTGAATGCGGCAGGCAATGGCGCACTGCACGCCGCGGTGGCTGCGGGTAACGAGGAGGCTGGCGAATATTTGTTGAATCGCGGATTCTCCGTGGACGAGGCGGGAGCTGGCGGTCGCACTCCCCTGATGGTGGCGGTGCTCGAGGATAAACCGAAAATGGTGAAGTGGCTCCTGAGGCAGGGCGCGGATCCGACGATCAAGGATGCGGATGGTTTCAGCCCGCTGATGCTCGCGGTGACAAAAGGCAAGGCTACGGCGGTGGAAGAGCTTGCACCGTTCAACCGCGAGGATCTCGATTCGGCCTTATTGCTCGCCGCCCTCGTGGGTGAGGCGAAAGCGATCGATGTGCTGACGAATTACGGGGCATCGGTGTATTCGCGCATGGAGGATGGGCGCACCCCGCTGATGCTGGCTGCCGAAAACGGGCATACCGAAGCCGCTGCGATACTCATGGATATCGGCGCGAGCCGGTTTGCAACAACGGATGACGGTTCCACGGCGCAGAGCCTTGCGGTCGCCGCCGGTCACGGGGATATCGCGGAAATGATCGCCTCGGGATTCACCGGCGATGTCCTGGCGCTGGAATCGGATGAAGATGTGGTGGCATCGCTGGATGAGGATTTTGCGGAAATGGATCCGTTTGGGGGAGAATCGCAAGAGGGGGAATCCGAGGGATCGGATGAGTTGGCGATGAATGAAGCGGGCGAAGAGCCATCCGGTGAGGAGACTTTCGATACGATAGAAGATGACGGCGGTATCGTTGGGGATGAAACGGTAAGTCGTTCGCCTAACGAAACTCCAAGGCGCGTGGTGTCGCTCGATGGAGCGGTTGTGAGTAATCCCAGCACGACCCAACGAACACAGTCACCAGATGAGGTGACGAAGCCTGTTGCAGGACAAACTGGAACACCCAACAGGCAGCAAAGCCCTGAGGATGAATTGGTCGAAGTTTCCGAAAGAAGCAACAACGCCTCGGTGCCTCCCCTCGTGATGCGGGTTTACCGCCAGCGCGAGCTTCCGGTGGAGGTCAAAGAAATCTCCGGCGGCGTGGCAACGCTGAACCTCGCAGGAGCCGAGCCGCGACAAGTGAAAGTGCGTGACGGAGATAAAATTCCGGGATCGAATCTGTTGGTGGTGAGGGTTTTCACCCGCATCGAGCAGGGTAAGCTCAACAACAGCCAGCCGATGGAAGTGGGAGTTATGGAGGTGCAGGACACCGGCAGCGGGCAGTCGCGCGAGTGGCTCGCCGGAAGGTCGGCATCGGCGCATGATCCAGTGGCTTTGGTGGAAGATGCGGTGACCGGCGAGCGCTACGTGGCCAAGCCGGGGCAGAAATTCCGATCCGAGGACGGGCGGGAATATGTTGTCAGTGACGTGAGGCCGAGTCAGCTTGTCATCGAAAACACTACCACGGGCGAAGTGAGGACACTACGTCTTGCCGGACCGAAAGGCTGAACGTTTTCACCTCACGACTATGGACATGGAATTCGATAGCGATGCCGGAGTGGTCTCCGAGAACGGCTCTCCGGTGAGACAGTTCACTGTAATGCTGCCAAACCGGGTCGGCGCGCTCGCCTCACTGGTGAAACTTTTACGTGGCTCGTCCATCGAGGTGATCGGGCTGAGCGTGCAGGATTCGCGGGACGCGACGATGGCGAGGCTGGTGCTTTCCGATCCGGATACGGCAGAAGCGATTTTCTGCGAGAAAGGCATCGCCCATGCAACCTGCCAACTGGTGGTGATCGCCTTGAAGGAGGCTGGGCCGGGTTTGGTGCAGTGCTTGGATATCCTGATGACGGCCGAAACGAACGTGGATTTTGCGTATGCGATGTTGCCCGGGCCGGATGGCAAGGCTTTGCTCGCGATGCATGTGGAGGACTATGAATTCGCGACCTCGGTGCTGAACCGGAGCGGGTTCCGGCTGATGTATGAAGAAGATTTGATCCGCTGAGCGGGAATCGTTAGATCAAGGCAGGGCGGCTTTCGCTTCTTCGAGCAGAGCGAGTATGGCGGGTGGCCATTCACGTGATTTTCCTTCCAATAGCTCGGCGAGCATAGGGAAGGCATCGCTCATGTTTGCATCGATCACGGTGCGGATCACCTCATCTTGGACAGCGGGATCGGTGTCGTTGAGGAAACGCACGACTTCGATATTTTTCATGCGGCGCAGGGCGACGACTGCGGCGAGGCGGACTGCCGCGGAATCGTAGGCGGTGAGTGCGCTGATCTGGCGTGCATCGCGGGTCATGTGCTGGAGTGCGAAAGAGCCGGCGTGGCTGAGGTAGGGGTCGCGGTTGTTGTTTTTTGCGAGGAAATTGACGATCGCTGAGTATTGGCCGAGCGCTTGCAGTTTCCCGATGGCGATGGCGGCTGCGTGCCGGACCCGGTCGGAATCATCGTAGAGCAGCGAGCCGATCGGCAGGGCGTCGCCGGAGACCGGGGCGTCGCCGATGGCGCGGAGCACCTGCACGCGAATCTCCGGGTTGGGATCGGCCAGCAGAGACACGAGCAGTGCGGCGGCGGAATCGCGCAGGCCTTTGGCGGGGAGTGCGGCGAACTTGCCGTCCGGAGCCGGGGAGGAGCCGCGGCGAGCGATGATGCCGAGGCCGTGGATGGCGTGGATGCGTGTGAGAAGTTGGGTAGATTCCAGAGCTTTCTTGAAAACCTCGACGGCATCCTTTTTGCGAGTGAGCGCGATTTGAGCGCTGAGGCGGACGCGGGAGTTCGCGTGTCCCAAGAGGTCACCAAGGGCCTCCGAGGAACGCTGATCGAAACCTTCAGAAAGTAGAGTGGCGGCTTCCGCATTTTCCTCACTCAAATGGATTTTTTCACCGGGATCGAGTAAGAGCAGGGTTCCTTTGTCACGGGTGTCTGCGAGGACGAGGGCTCCATCGGTAGTATATGCCATCCCGGAGGATTCGATCCCGGATACAAGGAGCTGAGGCTTCACGAGCTCGATGCCACCGCGTTTTTCGCGGATGCCGAATGAGAGGATCCCTGAGGTGGCGACATCTCCGGTGTTATCGCCGACGAGGAAACGTCTTTCTTCGGTTTCCAGAAATCCGGTGCCCGGGTAGTAGCTGAGGCCGGAGGGATTGGTGGTGAGGTGAGCGGCGGCGGGGAGGACGTAAGCGGGCTGCACATCGTTGCGTGTCTGCCACATTTTTTCGGTCATCCAGCGGCTCGTTGTGGGGTCGGTTTTGAGGTAGTCGGTGCTCCAGCCGGAGTCGCCGTCTTCGAGAATGCGGATAACACGTGCTTTGTCGCCGATGCCTGCCGCCGCGTCCACGGCGATGGCATCGCCGAATTCGTTGAAAGCGATGCCGGAAGGGTTGATGAGGCCGCGGTGGACGATTTCGAAGCCGGTACCATCGGGCTCGAAACGGAAGACCGCTCCGGATTGCGGGCACTTTGATTTGCTGCCATCAGTTCCGGTGACTGAGAGGCCGGAGTCGCCGAAGGTGCCGTAGATGCGGCCATCAAGGCCGAGTGCGAAGACGACCGGCGCGTTTTTGTGGCGTTCGGCGTTGATGCCGAAGCCTTCGGCGAAGGCGCGGAACTCGCCGTTTTCATCCACGATGTAAAATGCCGGGCTGCCCCCGAGGTAGAGTGCGCCGCCGTAGCTGAATGCTCCCGAGGTGGTGGTGGGGGATTCGAGGGTCTGGGCGAGCTCGCCATCGGCATTTTTAATGCGAGGGATTTGTGTGGACTCCGTGTAGTCTTTCCCGTGTGCGGGGAATAGCAACACTCCGCCCTTTTCCGCGAATGCCAGGGAGCCCGGTGCGCTGTCGCCGAGATCCAGTGGGCTAGAAATGGCTTTTATACCCGGTGGGAGGGTGAGGTCGACGTTTTCCGCCGCGTGAGAGATCAAAGGAGCCAGGCAGAGGGCGGAGAGAAGGAACGGGCGGGGGCTTTTCATGGATCGGGAGACGGAATGCAGTCCCGGAAAGCCATAAGCCGTGCAACACACGGTGCCAACCGGAAATCTCCACCGGACGCAGCGGACGGAAGCCGGTTTACTTCTGAATCTTGAGTCGCTGGCCGATCCTGATGAGGTCGCCGGAAATTCCGTTGCTCCTGCGCAGGGCGCTTACCGTCACGCCGTAGGTCCTGCCGATCTTGGTGAGCGTGTCGCCTTTGCGGACCGTATGGTATACGATCTTCGGCTGGGGTTTCGGTGTTGGCTTGGGTTGTGGTTTCGGCGCAACCGGCTTGGGAGTGGTGACGGTGGGCGAAGGAGTCGGTTTAGGTTCGACCACTGCGATCTCTTTTGGAGGGGTCTCCTTTTTGGCGAAGACTGACTTCTTCTTGGCTTTTTCGGCCGGAGTGGAGGGCTTATACCATTTCTCCGGACTGTCCGCCCAGTCTTCGATGTAGTTGCCGCGGCTGTCGAAGGGACCCGTGACTGCGTTAGAGGTGGGCGCAGGTTCATTACCGCATTGGGTAAGAAGCGGTATAACTAAAAGGGGTGCCAGTAAAAGGGCGGCAAAACGCATTGGGCTCATGATGGGGAAATATTTCGGATATGCAAAGCATTCTTAGGGCTTTCTCAAATTTTCCCGGTGGCATGCGTGAGCTTGGTGCTTGTGGGATGCGGGAGAATAAAGCTAGAAATGGGAATGATCGGAATAGTTCTTGGTTCGGGGTTGGGTGTATTGGCAGATGAGGTGGAAGTCACACGCGAGGTGCCGTTCGCGGAAGCGGGGCTGGCTTCCTCGACCGTGGCTGGCCATGCGGGCAAATTCGTTTTCGGAAAAATCGGTAACCAAGAAGCGATCCTGATGAAGGGACGTGTGCATCTTTATGAAGGACACGGTGCCGAGAAGGTGACCGCCGGTGTGAGGTGGATGGCGGAGCAGGGCGTGGACTCGCTGATCCTGACCAATGCGGCCGGGACGGTGAACAAGGATTTCGAGCCGGGTGAATGGATGATGCTTTCCGATCACCTGAACCTGACCGGGACGACGCCGCTGGTGGGTGCGCAGTTTTTCGATATGAGCGAGGTGTATGACAAGGCCTGGCGCGCGCAATTTCTCAAAGCGGCATCGGAATCGGGCGTGAAGCTCAATGAAGGCGTCTATGCCGGGCTACGGGGACCGCAGTATGAAACGCCAGCCGAGGTGCGCATGGTGCGGACTCTGGGAGGTGATGCGGTGGGCATGAGCACCGTTCTCGAGGCGATCCAAGCGAAGGCCTTGGGCATGCGGGTGGCGGGCTTTTCCTGCCTCACCAACTGGGCGGCGGGCATGCAGGAAACCCTCAATCACGAGGAAGTCTTGGAGACCGGTAAAGCGGCCGGGCGTGTGATGGTGGAGCTTCTGGAAAGGGTGCTGGGGGATCGTTAGATCAGCTCTGCGGCAATCGGATCCACCAACGGTCGGCCGAGGGCGGTGAGGTGGAGGCGGGATTCCGTCAGGGTGAGAAGTTTCTCCGAGGAAAGGTTGCGCGCTTTTTCCAACGACTGGGGATCCAGTAGTTCGAGCGGGATACCTGCGGTGGTGCGCAGGCCGAGGGCGATGAGCTCGATGCGGCGCTGGGCGGGTGTGAGGGTTTCGGTTTCGTGGATGGCATTGCCGATGGATGTCACCTGGCGGACGAAGGCGGCGGTGTCCGGAATGTTGCGATGGCGAGTGTCGCCGAGGGTGGAGACGGCGGAGGGGCCGAGTCCGAGGTAGGCGCTGCCCTGCCAGTAGCCTTGGTTGTGCTGCGAGTGATGGCCGGGCTGGGCGTAGTTCGAGGTCTCGTAGTGGTCGAATCCGGCGTCGGTGAGGAGTTGCTCGGCGAGGTGGTAATGATCGGCGTCGTGGTCCTCGTTTTCCTGATAGGTGCCTTTCTGGAGGGATTCGAAAAATGCGGTGTCCTCCTCGTAGGTGAGGTTGTAGGCGGAGATGTGGTCTGGCCGGAGCGAGATGGCACGCGTGAGGGTGTTTTCCCAGTCGGCGAGCGATTGGCCGGGGATGGAGAACATCAGGTCGATGTTCACCGAGGTGATGCCCGCCTCGCGGAGGATGCTCACGGAGTCGGCGGCTTGCTCCGGTGAGTGTTCGCGGCCGAGGGTTTCGAGGACATGCGGCTCGAAAGACTGGATGCCGAGCGAGACGCGAGTCACCCCGAGTTCGCGGAAGAGTTTCGCCTTTGCGAGGTCGAAGGTGGCGGGATTTGCCTCTAGGGTAATTTCCTTGAGGATAGAGAAGTCGAAGGCTCTCCGGAGGGAGGTAAAGAGATCGGTGAGATGCTTCGGCGAAAGCATGGAGGGGGTGCCGCCGCCTAGGTAGAGGGTGGTGGGGGCGAGGTCTTTGCCCCGGGTTTCCGCCTCAAGCGACAAGGCGCGGATGAATTCGCCGATCGGTGTCTTGCCCGGGGTGTGCTTGTAGAATGAGCAGTAAGGGCAGATCCGGTGGCAGAAGGGGATGTGGAGGTAGAGAAGCAAAATTCAACTTTCAATTTTCAACTCTCAATGAAGAGCTGGTTCCAGGAGTCTTCCACGTCTAACGAATAACTCATCACTTCTAACTTCCTCCCTGGGATCGCACACGAGAGATGTATTTTCGGACCGCGTCGGAGGTGTTGCCAGAGAGGTTGGCCTCGGGTTTAGCGAAGGGTGGGACAAACCAAGGGTAGGAGCCGAGCAGATCGGTGACGACGGCGATTTCCCCATCGCAGGTGGATTCCCCGCAACCGATGCCGATGGTGGGGATAGGGATGGCGGCGGTGATTTCCTCTGCAGCGGAGGGGGTGACGGATTCGAGGACGATGGCGAAGACTCCGGCTTCGATGAGTGCCTGCGCTCCGGCGAGGATCTCGCGGGTTTGCTCCGGGGTTTTGCCTTTCTTGTGGTAGCCGCCCTCTTCGAGCACGCGCTGGGGCAACATGCCGAGGTGGCCGCAGACGGGGATGCCTGCCGAGGTGATGGCGCGGACTTTTTCCGCCTGGCGTATGCCACCTTCGAGTTTCACGGCATCGGCTCCGGCGGCGAACAGGGCGCTGGCGGTCTCGAGGGCTTGCTCTGGGGTGTCGTAGGTATGAATCGGCAGATCCGCGATGACCAAGGCGTTTGGTTTGGCGCGGGTGACGGCCTCCAGATGGTGGAGGATGTGAGAAAGCGTGACGTGAGTGGTGTCGGGGAAGCCGAGGACCACCATGCCGAGTGAGTCGCCGACGAGCAGGACATCGGTGCCGGCTTCATCGAGCAGGCGGGACATAGGATAATCGTAACAGGTGAGCGCGGCAATAGAGCCGGCGCCTTTGCGACCTGAGATGGCGGCGACTTTTTCCTGGGGAGTCACTGTAAAAGTTATTTGTGGAAATGGAAAAGCCTCCGGGGAGCGAAGCTCTGATCGGAGGCTAGTTTACCATGAAAAATGGCGACCCGTAAGGGAGTCGAACCCTTCTTGCCAGGATGAAAACCTGGAGTCCTAACCGATAGACGAACGGGTCGTTGGTCGCGGTGCGGGCGGAAAGAAAGCGGATGCGGGAATTTGTTGCAAGGGTTTTCTGCATAAAAATGGATTTTTTTTCTGAGTGGCTTTCAGAGCCATAGATCGAGGGGACTTTGGCTTGATAATAGGGGATGGGTGTGCATTGTCGCGCCCCGCGCCATGGCAGGACAAACATTCCAAGCATTACCAGGTTTCAGAGATTTCACCCCACGGGAATGTGCGGTGCGCAATTACCTTTTCGAAACTTGGCGCAAAGTCGCCCGGCGCAGTGGGTATGTGGAGTATGAAACGCCCATCCTTGAAGACACCGGGCTGTATCTGAAAAAGTCCGGAGGCGAGCTCTCCTCACAGTTGTTCCGCTTTGAGGATCAAGGCGGGCGCGATGTGACCCTGCGCCCGGAAGTGACCGCCTCGCTGGCGCGCATTGCCGCAGCAGAGCAGCGTGCGTATCCGAAGCCGCTCAAGTGGTTCGAGATCGGTCAGTGCTTCCGTTATGAGAAGCCTCAGAAAGGGCGTGGGCGCGAGTTTCATCAATTTAACGTCGATATTCTCGGAGAGGCCGGACCGGGTGCCGATGCGGAGCTGATTGCACTGGCGATCCAGACGATGCTGGCGTTCGGCTTTGGGCAGGGAGATTTCGTGGTGCGTGTATCGGATCGCAATGCGTGGGTGAAATTTGCCGAGGCGCGCGGCGTCACCGACGAGGCGATGCCGGATTTCCTCAATCTGGTGGACAAGCTGGAGCGTGAGAAGCCCGAGGTGCTTGAAGAAAAGCTTTCGAAATTCGGCACGACCCTAACGGAGGTAAAAGACTTCGTGGCCAAGCCGGAGGACGCGGAAGGCACTTTCAATGAAATCCTCAAAGACCTGCAGGCGCGTGGCTTGGGCGGTTTCGTGGAGCTGGATCTTTCGATCGTGCGCGGGCTCGCTTATTACACCGGCGTGGTTTTCGAGGTGTTTGACTCGACCAAGTCGATGCGCGCGGTGGCTGGCGGAGGTCGATACGACACGCTGGTAAAAACCATTTCCAACGGAGCGGTGGACATGCCGGCGACGGGTTTTGCGATGGGCGACTACGTCATCCGCAACCTCATCGAGGAGACACCACACGCAGCGATGCAGATGGAAGTCTGGCTCCAGCGCAATGCCGCGGGCTGTGAAGTTTACATGGTCATCCCCGATCCAGCGAGGCGCGGTGACGCGCTGTTGCTCGTGACAGCTCTGCGCAGCGCAGGCATCGCGGCGGATCTGCCACTTTCCGAGGCGAAGGTGAACAAGCAGTTCCAAGCGGCGGAGAAAAGCGGAGCAAGGTTCGCGGTGATCATCGGTGAGGAATTTCCTCTGGTGAAAATCAAGGTCTTGGCGAGCCGGACAGAGGAAAGCTGCGAGGCGGGAGCCCTGGTGGAGTGGATGCTCGATCGCATCATGGAACCCGACGGCCCGCTGATCGCCTGAATAGATTATAACCGCAGATGAACGGGATGGACGCAGATGGAAGAGATGAACTTCATGTTTTGGAAACAGAGAAGATCATTGGCTGTGCGTTCGCTGTGATGAATGCGATTGGACATGGATTTCATGAAAAGCCCTACGAGGAGGCTCTGGTCGTCGATTTTCAGCATCACGGGATTCCCTTTCTTCAGCAGGCTCGTTACCCCATCAACTATCGTGGAATCAAGGTCGGCGAATATATTCCCGACCTTATCGTTTTCGGAAAAGTCGTCGTCGATACGAAGACCATCGAACGCATCACCGATCACGAAATCGGCCAAATGCTCAATTATCTCCGTGTAACAGGTTTACAGGTTGGACTCGTCCTGAATTTCAAACATTCCAAACTCCAATTCCGCAGAGTAACCCTGTCTTCCTCGAATCCACCATCTCTCCTTTCCTAATCAAATCTCTTCCATCTGCGTCCATCCCGTCCATCTGCGGTTAAACCATCTTACCTATTTCCATTTATGAGAAGCCATCATTGCAACGAACTTGCCGAATCCCACATCGACCAAACCGTCACCCTTATCGGCTGGGTGAATTCGGCGCGCGACCACGGCGGTGTCATTTTCATCGACCTGCGGGATCGTGAAGGACTGACGCAATGCGTGTTCCGCCCGGAAGAAGGTGCTGAGGTGGCGAAACTTTCCCACACGCTTCGCGAAGAAGACGTGGTGCAGGTGACAGGAAAAGTCGCGAAGCGTCTGGAGGGTGCAGAGAACGACAAGATGTCCACGGGTGCGATTGAGATCGTGGCCAGCGACCTGAAGATCGTGAACAAGGCCGATGTGCTTCCGTTCCAGCTCGATAAGGAGCTCTCCAATGAGGACTTGCGGATGAAATACCGTTACCTCGATCTGCGCCGTGCACGCATGTCGAAGAACATCCGCCAGCGCAGCAAGATCACTTCCGCCGCGCGTCGTTTCCTCGACGATTCCGGTTTCTATGAAATCGAGACCCCGATCCTTTCCAACCCGACTCCGGAAGGTGCGCGCGATTTCCTCGTGCCTTCCCGCCTGAATCCGGGTAAATTCTACGCGCTCCCGCAAGCACCGCAGCAATACAAGCAGCTGCTCATGGTCGCGGGTGTGGAAAAGTATTTCCAGATCGCCCGTTGCTTCCGCGATGAAGACCTTCGCGCCGACCGTCAGCCGGAGTTCACGCAGATCGACCTTGAGGCGAGCTTCGTGGGTCAGGAGGACATCATTTCCCTCGTTCAGGGTCTGCTCGGCGCAATGTTCAAAGCCGGTCTCGACATCGACCTGCCGAAAGAATTCCCGCGCATGACGTATCAGGAAGCCATGGACATCTACGGCTCCGACAAGCCGGACACACGTTTCGACATCAAGATCACCGATCTAGCCGAGGTCTTCGCAGGCACCGAATTCAAAATTTTCAAAAGCATCCTCAGCGGCGGCGGCGTGGTCCGTGCAATCAATGCCAAAGGCTTCGCGACGATCACCACCGGCCAGATGAACCGCCTCAACGAGATCGCCGTGCAGGCAGGTCTTCCCGTGAAAAACCTCGCCTTCATCAAGCTAGAGAACGGCGAATACAAGAGCCCGCTTTGGAAGATTTTCTCCGAGGAGGAAAAGGCCGCCGTCACCAAAACCATGAATCTGGAGGAGGGCGATATCGTCTTCTTCGCCGCCGGTTCACGCGAAAGCGTCTCCACCATCCTCGGCCGCGTGCGCTCCGAGTGTGCGGTGATGCAGGAGCTCAACAAGGACTCCGATAAATTCAACTTCCTCTGGGTTGTCGATTTCCCTCTGCTCGCGCAGGACGAGGAATCCGGCGAGTGGGTCGCCGTTCACCACCCCTTCACCCGTCCGCATGCGGATGATCTCGCCAAGCTCGAAGCAGGCGATTTCGCCAACGTCCGTGCCGAGGCCTACGATGTCGTGCTTAACGGCTACGAGCTTGGCGGCGGATCGATTCGTATCCACGAAAAGGATCTCCAAGCGAAAATGTTCGAGGCACTCGGCGTCACTCCCGAGGAGCAGCAGATCAAGTTCGCGCACATCCTCGATGCGTTCCGCTTCGGTGCGCCGCCACACGGTGGGCTTGCGCTGGGTCTCGACCGCATTGCGATGTTGGTGTCCGGAGAGGACAGCATCCGCGAGGTCATCGCGTTCCCGAAAAATAACAAGGGCGCGGATCTCATGGCGCAGAGCCCGTGCGAGATCGGCATGAAGGAGCTGCGCGAGGTTTACGTGCAAAGCACCTACAAGAAGAAAGAAGCGCCGACGGCAAGTGAGTGAGGTTTGGCGGAACTCAGCGCCCTATCTCAGGACGCGTTTTTAGCTCCTAAAAATGTGACGGGAGCGATCCGTCGCCGTTCCTGGTCGTAGCCCGAGGAGGTATAAGAAAATCTTCTTTTCTTTCATCCTCCGGCGGGCGGCAGGTGGATGAATAGTAATCTGTGTGAACCTGCGATTTTATCGGCTTCCGCGTCGTTGACCGGCGGTTTCAAACCCGTATTCTTTAGGATCAATCAATGATACTTGGAATTTTCAAACGTTTCGTAGGAGCTGTCGGAGGAATTGTTGCCGGTGTGTTATTGGTGATCATTATTCGCACAAGCCTTGACTTTGGAATCACGATTCTGCCGATTGGGACGCTCTTATGGCAACTTTCGCCAGGTATCCTACTGGGGGGAATCGCCGGTGCGTTGTTTCCCCGAATCTTTGCATGGGTTACGTTTTTTCTTCCGACGAATTGAGCGTGAAGTCATGCGGAATGCATAAGACTCTGCACTGAAAGTGCGGGGCGGATTCGGCGCGGATTCGACCCTGCTTCCGTGCTTCTCCTGAAATTACTTCGCGGTAACTTCCTTTCGCATTTTTCCAGACGTGAGCTAGTCTCGGCGAGTGACAGAAGCCGAGGAGCAGAATAACGACGAGACGCCGAAGAAAAAGGGCGGCTGCTTGAAGCGGCTGGGGTTTTCCCTGCTGGTGTGCCTTGTCGTGCTTGCGGGTTTCCTAGTGTGGCTGAATGGACCGGGATATCGGTGGTTGGCGCCGAAGCTGGCAGTGCATTTTCTCGGTGAGGAAAATGTGGGAGAGGGGTTGAGGTTCGGCGGGACACTGCTGGGCGGGGTGAAGATCTATGATCTGGATATCACGACGGAAGGGACGCTGGAGCGGTTGGTGGTGGATCGGTTGGAGACGGATTACACGCTCAGCGAGGTGATCAAGGGCAAGGTGCGTGGGGTTTCCGGCGAGGGGGTGCATGCGGATATCCGGGTAATCAAGCAACCCAAGGAGGAGGGCAAGCCGCCGGTGGATTTTGCGGAGCTTGGTAAGACACTCAATGGAGCGCGGGAGAAGATCCTTGGGCTCGATCTCGATCTGAAAGAAGTGAGCGTCTCGGTGAAGATGGATGATGAACTTCTGGTGGCGATCGCAAAAAGCAGGCTTTCCCACAAGGTGGGGGAGGATCAGATCGGCCTGAAGCTAGGCATGATCACGGATTCGGAAGGCAGGACGTTGCGCCCGCAGGATGCGCAGCTCGTGTGGGATCCAGAGAAATTCTCGGTGGCGAAACTCGATCTGTTGCCGATACTCGGGGTGCGGGAGGTGGAGGTTTTCTTGCCGGAGAACGGGGAGATCGCGGCGAACGGAAAAATCCGATTGGGCGATGCGGTGATGTTGCTAGACATGGGCAAGGGCATCAAGGATGTGCGGCTTGACTTGATCGAAGGACAGCTGGATTTCGGGAAGTTGCTGGGAGGCTTCGGGCTCGGCTTGCCGATCAAGGGGCGGCTGACCTCCCTGGCGGTGTCGTTAGAGCAAATCTATCCGGATTGGCAAAAGGGCGTGGGGACGGCGGAGCTTTTTGTGGAGGATTTCTCCTACGATGGCTGGGATGTGGCGGAGGCCTCGGTAGGCGTGACTCTGGAGGACGGGGCGTTTGCTGCGAAGGTGGCCGGAGAGGCGTTTGGATCGGAGATGCGCATTTCCGGCGGTGGCGGATTCGAGCGGGATTTCTCGGGAGAGACGGCGAAGTATTCGGTGAAGAAAATTTCCGGGGAACTGGAGATCGGCAAGGTGGAGGAGGTGCTCAATGCGCTGGATGGGAAGTTTGATTTCGCGGTGAACTTTTCGGAATTCCCGGAGAGTTCGCTGGCCGGTGGTTGGGAGGTGGATCTGAGTGATGGCTTCCAAGGGGCGGGCGGCGATGTGACGATCACAGCCAAGGAAGCGGATGCGAGCCCGGTGCGGCTGAACGCGTATTATGAAAAAGATCTGGTGACGATCCGCAATCTGGATGCGGAGGGTATGGAGTTTTCTGGGAAATATTTCATCGCGGAGAAAACTTACGAAGGCACCGAAGTGCTGACGAATTTCGATAGCACGAGGATTGAGCCGTGGATGAAAGGGGCGGGGCTGGCTTCTCCTGCAACGGGCGTGTTCTCCATGAAATGGGAAGGCAGCGGCGATGTGGCGGCAAACACTCACCAGGGCATGGTGACCGGGCTGGATGGGGTGGTGAATTTCAAGCCCACTGAGGGTGAGTTGCCGCGTGAACCGGTCTCGCTGGCGGGAGATTTGAAATACAATTGGCCGGGCATGGTGGAGCTCGATGACGTGGTGATTCAGACCCAAGGGCAGACGATCCGGATGGATGCACTGCTGGATGGCGAGAAGCTGGAGTTGGAGAAATTCATCTGGCTGGATGGCGAGGAGGAGTTGGCTAAAGGAACTGGGACGCTGCCGGTGCCGGAGGATTTCTCGAAGCTCGATGAATTCCTCGCGAACAATACCGAGTCAGTCGATCTACGTTTCTCCACCGAGACCCTTACGCTCGCCAAGCTGCGCCCGTGGATCCCGGCACTTGATCAGATCGATGAAACGGCGACGGGTAAGGTGGAACTCACGTTGAGCGGAAGCATGGCGGAGCCGGAAATCCTCGCTGATATCCAGCTAAGGGACATCAGCTCGCCGACCCAACCGGATCTCCCGAAGACGGATGTGACCCTGCGCATCGAGGCGAAGGACGGGGTGGCAAAAATCAGTGGCGAGGCGATTGCTCCGGATTATGCACCCGCGACCTTGGAGTTGGAGATGCCTTTCCTGCCAAAGAAATGGGCAGAGGATCCGGAGTTGATCAAGGCGGCCGAGGTCAGAGGCGTGCTGAACCTGCCGCGGATCGACCTCTCGCGTTTCCAATCGCTCATCCCGGGAGCAGAGGAGTTGGGCGGTGTTGCCGAGGGCCAGATGACCATCGCGGGCACGGTCGGCGCGCCGGTCATCGATGCAAACCTGAGCCTCAAGGGCGGAAAATTTAGCATGGAGGGAAATACGATCCCTGCACTCAGTGGGATGAACCTCGATGTTCAGTCGGACTTGCAGAAGCTCACGATTACGGGCGGGGTCGACGATCTGGAGGGCGGATATGTGAAGATCGATGGCACGCTCGGCCTGAGGAATGAAGCTCGTGATGGCTTGGGCGATCTGGATCTGACAGTGAAAGGAACTGGCGTCCCGGTGGTGCGCAACGAGTTCATCATCGTGCGGGCAAATGCGGATCTGAATGTGAAGGGCGGTATGACGGATGCCCGTGTGACCGGGGAAATCGGGATCATCGATAGCGTTTTCTACAAGGACATGGAGCTGATCCCGATTGGAAAACCTTTCCTCGAACCCTCTGCGGCGAAGCTACCTTCAGTCGATACCCCTTCCGATCTGGGCGCGGTGGTGCCGCCTCCTTTCGATAACTGGACGGCCAATGTGGTGGTGAAAACCATCGATCCCATCCTGATTCGCGGAAACCTCGGTAAAGGCAAGGTGGATGCGGCACTGCGCATCGAGGGCAAACTCGGCGATCCGAAACCCAACGGCCGGGTAAGGCTTTATAACGTGGTGGCGAGGCTGCCTTTCAGCACGTTGGAAATCCGCGAGGGCAATCTGGCGTTCACGCCGCAGACCGGGTTTGATCCTATCCTTGAGATCCGTGGCACGGCGGAACCGAGGCCGTATCGTGTGGAGGTTTTTGTTTATGGCAGGGCGTCCGATCCGCAGTTGGTACTGACCTCTCAGCCGCCCCTGCCTGAAAATGAGATCATGACTTTGCTCGCCACTGGCACGACTTCGGCCGGGCTGGAGGACTCGCAGGCGGCAACTTCAAGGGCCATGCAGTTGCTCATCGAGGAGCTGCGCCGGGGCAGGTTCCTTTTCGGAAAACAACTGCGCCCGGTGCTTGGTCTGCTGGACAACGTCGATTTCAGCCTCGCGGAAAACGATCCATATGACTCGGAATCCTATAACTCGGCGCGGGTCAAGCTGAGCAACAAATGGTTCATTTCGGCCGGGCTCGGCGAGGAAGGCGAGCAGCGGGTAATGGCAATTTACAGGCTCAGATTCAGATGACGCAGATGAGACACAAAGCCGGCATGAGTTGGCGCGGGTGGCTTCTGCTGCTCGCGGTTCTCTCGGCGCAGATGCATCTCGCCACCGCCACGGAGGTGCAGATCCGCGGCATGCAGAGCAAGAGCGAGAACGAGGTTCTGACGCTCATCGGCGGCAGGCTCGTCTACATCAGGGGCAAGGAAGCAACCGCATGGCGCGCGAACGACGCGGCTTTTATGGTCGAGGAAATCCTGCGCAACGATGGTTTTTACGCAGTGAAGGTGCGCGGGCGGGTCGAGGCCAAGGATCGTATCGCGCTGATCGTGGAGGAAGGCCAGCGCCTTTCCCTCGGAGAGGTCACGATCACGGGTGATGGTGATGCAAAATCGCTCAAGAAGACCTTTGAATCACCCTTCAAATCAGACACCCCGTTCGGTGCGGGATCGCCGCCTTTCCGAGCCGAGGATGTGACGACGGGTCTGGATTTCGTAACCCGGCAACTCCAGTCCCAAGGGTATTGGAGCGCGGCGGTGACGATGGTGAAACAGAATATCCATCCGGAGACGGGTGAGGTATCCATGACGGTGAATGTCGATCAGGGGCCGAGGTTCAAGATCGGCCAACCGACGGTGAACAGCCCGGACGGGCGGGGTGTGAAACGCACGGCGACGACGTGGGAGCCTTTCATCGGGCAGTGGGCGAGCACGGAAAATGTGAACGGGATGCGCGCGGCGGTGGAGGAGGCATTCACGAGTCGGGGTTATCCGGATGCGGAAATCACGATGACCCGCAGGCTGCACTACGACACCTATCACCCGGATTTCGTTATCAGGCTGGGTGTGCGTGTGAAGCTCCTCAACGTGGAGTCAGAGGGGCTGAAACGCACAAAGGAAAAACGCGTGAAGCAGATCATGCAGCCGCTCGAAGGGGATTGGTATGATGAGGCGGCGATGAACAAGAAGGTCAAGGATCTGCTTGCTACGGGAGCATTCCAGTCGGTGCGGGTGGAGACCTACGAGGTCGCGAGGAAACGCATCGATGCTACGCTCCATTTCGAAGAAGCGAAGGCCAAGGAAATTACCCTATCGGGCGGATTCGCATCGTTCATCGGTCCACTGTTCCGGGCGAAATACACGGATCGGAATTTCCGTGGAAAGCTGCGGGGATTCTCATCGGGCTTCGAGCTCAGCGGACGCGGCATCCTTGGGGAGACGAAGCTGACTGATCCATGGTGGCGGGGGACGGAGGTGACTCGGACGCACCGGCTCTACGCGCTGATCAAGGGCTACGAAGGTTACACGACCTACGAGAACGGCTACGAGAGCGGCTGGGAGTGGGACGTCACGGATCATTACTCGATGAAGGTTCTGCTCGGATATTCCTATGTCTCCGTCTCGCAAGACGGGCTGCCTCCTGCGCTGCTGGGGGAAGACAGTTACAATCACATACGTGCTTCCTTCACCCAGACATGGGACTACCGCGACAGTCCGGTTTTACCGAAATCCGGCTGGCATCTCAGCGTGCCGGTACAGATCGGCGCGGCCATCGGCGATGACACGAATACCTACACAAAGCTCGGTCTCGATGGCGGTTGGTATTATCCGCTTTCCGATAGCTGGCAGCTCGGCATCGGTGGATTCGCGCAACTCGTCGTGCCCTCGGGCGACATCAATGAGCTGCCGATCGATCTGCGCGTGTTCAACGGCGGTGCCCGCAGCGTGCGCAGTTTTCCGGAAAGGGAGCTGGGTCCCATGGCAAACGGCGATCCGTATGGCGGCGATTTCAGCTGGGCGGTGAACACCGAGGTGAGTCGAGCGCTCACCGGGGTGGTGCAGGTCGTGGGCTTCGTCGATGCGGGCGGGGTGACGGGTGGTTATCTCGGCGGCCAGCAAGGCGAGCTGGAACTTGCGGCCGGCCTCGGCATCAGGCTGGATCTCCCCATCGGCCCGGTGCGGTTGGAGTATGGTTACAATCTCACCCGGGACCCCGGCGAGCCGACAGGCACCCTCCATTTCGCCATCGGCTCGACTTTCTGATATTCCGGTCCGGAAATCAGCGGGCTGACGACTCCATCGAGTCCAAGAGCTCCACCAGAGGTTGCTGGCTCACTCCGATGATGCCTTCGCGTGGCCTGTCGATGTCGGAAATCAAGGTGATGACCACGCCGATGAGCACAGGGAAAACGAACTGGCTGAAAATGGAACGGTGGCCGTTCGATCCGCTGCCGTAGCCGCTCGACCATGCACCGCATCCGGCAACGCTGAAGAGCAGGAGCCACACCGCTCCGGGAACATGATCGCGACGCGCGGCCAGCCTGCGCGACTGGATGTCGATGGTTTCATTGACGGAATTAACAAATCCCATGGTCACGGGGTTCGGCGATTCCTCCGCGGCTTCCCGGGCGATGTTCCAGAGCTTCTGTTGGATCCCGACCGCTTGCTCCTTCAGGGGCAGGAAGTTTTCCTCACCCTTCGCGTTGCCGTAGGCATCGATTCTCAGTTCGCTGTAGTGGCGCAAAAGGGTGTGAACCTGTTTCGCCTTTTGTTCTCCGACAAAATCCGCGCGCAGCCAGGTGGTGCCGATCGCGTTGGCTTCTTCCACGGCCAGGTTCCTGCGTGTGTCGTTGCGGGCCACGGCCATCGCGAAACTGAATCCAAGCAACAGCCCGAGCAAACCCAGAACCGAGCCCTGTACCGCGCCACTGTGGCCTTCCGCTTTTTTCGAACTCTTCCGCCGTGCCGAGATCCCGAAGCGGTAACCGGACTCGGCGGCTGCCAACAAGAGCGAGGAGGCGGTGGCGAACACGATCCACTGGTTGGTGAATATCAGGGCAAGCAGGTGGTCGAGCATAAGGTGCGGTCGGGTGGGCGTTATCGGCTGGAAGTGTGGGGCAATTCCGAACGCAACGAATCCCGCCTCCTTACGATAGTCCAGCACTCATTTGGTTCCCAAAATTAGATTCGCCATTTCGTCACTCGATTTCTGGTGATATGGATTCCCATGATGACGCGCATCCTTTTTATCTGTATGGGAAATATCTGCCGCTCGCCGGCCGCCGAGATCGTTTTTAGGAAAATGGCGGAGGACGCCGGGCTGGGAGGCTGTTTCGAGATCGATTCCGCAGGCACGATCGGTTACCACCAAGGCAATCCGCCGGATGCGAGAATGTGCTCCCATCTCGAGGCTAGGGGCTATGAAATTGCCGGGCGATCGCGTCCACTCAAGGAGAGCGATCTCGCGGATTTCGACCTGTTGCTGACCATGGATGAGGAAAACTTGGCGGACACCCGACGGTTGGATCGCAACAGCAAATTTGGCGCTCGCATCAAGCCCTTCGTGGATTACCTTTCGGAGCACGAGGTCGCTCGTATTCCTGATCCCTACTACGGCGGGGACTCGGGATTTGGGCACGTCATCGATCTGTTGGAGGACGGCTGCCGGAACCTGCTGCGCGAAATTACGGACAAATGAGGCTGTAGTGTGGGTCATCCAAACGGGGGATGGCAGAACCGGCTTATTTACTTCGTAGACGATTTTCTGATCGATACGTTTTCACGATCATAACCCATGAGTATCCATGCACATTTGAGCGAAGAGTCTCAAAGACAGCTTGCTGCACAGAAGCGCAATTGCACGATTTCTTCGATTGTCATCGCGGTCCTGGTGATTGTGCTGATCGCATTGGTCCTTGGGATTTTCCTGCTTCCAAACATCGGCAAGGAAGAGGTGTCCATCGTGACCTACAAATCGAACGTCTCCAATGATGATCAGGTTCAGGAAAAGAAGGTGCAGAACCAAGTGCAGCGTAAGCCCACCGCTCCGCCGAACGCCTCGGTCAAGGTGATTGCCTCCAACACGGCTTCGGCGATGTCCATCCCGGTGCCCGAGGTCGAGATTGCCTCACCTGTCGCGGAGTTCGGCGATAGCGAAGATTTTGGAAGCGGCTGGGGCGATGGAGGTGCCGGCCTTGGCGGAGGGTTCGCCTCGATCCCGGCAACCATGCGCAAGCATTGCTCTAAAGGTGATAGGATGGCGCGTGTCCAAGAGATGGGTGGATTGCCGGAGACAGAAGACGCGGTCGAAAAAGGCCTCGAATGGCTCCTTGCCACGCAGAATCCTGACGGCTCATGGGGAGGGACGAACAAGGCGGCAATGACTGGCTTTGCAATCCTCGCCTATCTCGGCCGCTGCGAGACTCCTCAATCCGAAAAATACGGCGTGTCCTGCCTCAATGGTATTGTCTGGCTGGTGAACCTCGGCATGCAGAACGAGGGTAAACTCTCTCAGAGTCTTGGCAGCAAGAGCTGGCCATACGAGCACGCGATCGCCACCTACGCGATGTGCGAAGCCGCCGCGTTTTGCAAACAACTCAAGATCAACGTGCCGAACCTTCCTGATGTTACCACCAAGGCCGTGGATTTCATCATCGCGAACCAGCACGAAAACGGCGGTTGGGGCTACGGTTACGATACCTCAAGCAGCTCCCACGTGGATCTTTCGGTCACCGCATGGCACACTCAGGCATTGAAGGCGGCGCTTCATACCGGGGTTGGAAATCAACGGGCTCACCTCTTCGAAGCGAAAGGCCATCGAATACACCGAGGCGATGCAGAACAAAGATCATGGCGGTTTCGGGTATACGAGCAACAGAGGACCAGCAGGCAAAAAAACCTACTGGTCGCTGACCGGGGCAGGGGTTCTGAGCCTTCAGATGGGCGGGATGGAAAATTCCTCCGCGGTGCAGAACGGCGTCAGCGACATCCTAGATAACTCGAAATTCGTTTACGACTCGGAGCACTCCGATCTGTATGCGCTCTACTACGAGGTGCAGGCGATGATGATCCGGGGTGGGAGCGACTGGGCAAACTACAACGACGCGATCAAGGGTGAGGTGATCAAGCACCAAAGCCCGGATGGTAGCTGGCCGATGCCGGCCACGGTCTTAACGACGCGACCTACCGGAATTGCCTCAATATCCTCATTCTCGAGGCCTATTACCGCTTCCTGCCGGGAACTGCCGCCAAATGAGCAACTTTCCCGTTGCCTACCCGCAGGAACCCCGATACATCCGTGCACCGCACACGTGCGGTTTTAGCCGGCTTAGCTCAGTTGGTAGAGCAACTGATTTGTAATCAGTAGGTCAGGATTGAATTTACCTTGTTGTAGGCTAATTTTCCTTGGCGGGTAGCAAATAAGGGTAGCAAACCTTCTCGTTTTTAGGCCAATACGGCCCCCGGCCGCACCAATATCGAGAGGTTCCGCGAGTCGGTAAAGTCTGATAAGGTGCATTGTGACGTGCTCTGGACAAATTGATGAGCTCCCCTTGTCTGGGGCCGCGACGATGTCCGCTACCTACATACGCACTGAGCTGGCACGGATACCGAGTTGTACATTCTGGATGCTGTAGGGCATTCCGAGCCAGAGCCTCGCTTGATTTGCAGCGGACAATCCCGTCCTTGGGGAAATATTTTGAAGAAAATTCAAGGGGAGAAGCGTCTTAGGGGGTATATCATGGTAGAAACTGACGCCGCCGGAGTAACGTTCCGTGTGGGAAAACGACGAAAGATCCTTACGAAATCAAGATTATGAACGACTCCGAGTTAGACAAACTGCTCCGCTCCGCTGGAAACGAACTGCCGTTACCGGTATCTTTCAAGCGCTCCGTATGGCAGCGTATCGAAAGCTCTGCCTCTGAGAGCTTTGGCTTTAGGAGCTGGTTGGAGCGTGTTTCCTTTCAACTCACGAAACCGCTCGCCGCAACTGCTGCCGTAGTTGCAATGACGGCTCTGGGATTAGGACTCGGAGCAGGCTCCGCTTCACATCCGGAAAATCTCAAGACAGCCTATGTCCAATCGGTGAGTCCTTTCATGTCATCCCACGAGTAATGAAGAAGCTTTTTGCAGTGGTTGCGTTCGCGATAGTGGCTGGGGTTTGTGCATTCGCCCTGATGCGTTCGCACCGGATTTCCGATCATCACGGTACCACGCTGATGGAAACAATGCCGGAGTTGGAGTGGCTCAAGAAGGAACTCGATCTTACTGATGAACAGTTCACGCGGGTCGGAAAACTCCATGCAGCCTACCTGCCCGAGTGTGCGAAAATGTGCGAGAGAATCGCGGAGGCACACGAACGGCTCGATGAGGCATCTAGAGGGAAGGATGAAGTCACGCCGGAGTTGAAAGCGGCCATCGAAGACCACGCGGGTATCCATGCGGAGTGTCAGGAGAAAATGCTTGCCCATCTTTATGAGACTGCACGGATTTTAAATCCTCATCAAAAAAAGCGATACCTTGAGGTGATGCTTCCCTACGCATTGGACTTCAGCCACAGCGAGCCAGACGATGTCCATGTCAAGTGATGCCCAAAGCCATGGAAGCGTTATCGAAATATCGGATTCGGAGCTTATGACACGGCTGGCCGATGGTGACGACCTGGCGCTCAATGCCCTGATGGAAAGGTGGGGGGCGCGGGTCAATTCCTTCCTTTTCAAAATGGTAGGTCAGCGGGAAGTTGCGGTCGATCTTGCCCAAGAAACGTTCGTGAAACTCTATAAGGCTCGGAGGCGCTATCGGTCTTCCGGAACGTTCAGTTCCTATCTGTTCACGATTGCCGCGAATCTTGCCCGGAACCACGCACGATGGAAAAAACGACATCCCACCGTGTCGCTGGATGCGGGTAGCGCAGACGATACGCTTTCCACATACGAGCCGACAGATCCTTCCAGCACTCCGGATCAGGCGGCGGAAGTTTCCGAGCGTTACGCGGAAGTGCATCAGGCCTTGCTTGCATTGCCGCATGATTTGCGCGAAGCGATGACACTTTTTGTTTACGAAGGCATGGGCTACTCGGACATCGCGAAACTCACTCGTTGCAGCGCCAAAGCGGTTGAAACCCGGATCTACCGCGCACGACAGATCTTGAAATCATCGCTGAAGTCGAAGGCGTGACCCCTGTTGGAGGTTCCAGAAAATTCTTGCACGCCAAGCCAAATTGCCACAGGTTCCCGCTGCCTTTCGTGAAACTTAATTTCCACACCATAAACACTGCTCTCCCCGAAAGTTCTCGGCGTGAGCGTGCTGATAGTAGGTATACTGCGCTAAAGGTGATCGGGCTCTTTCTCCTCGTCGTTCTCGCGCTGTTTGCCACTTTGGGAAATCAGCCGAAACTGGTTATTCGGACGCACGACGGTCATAACGACAATGCGACAACTGGCTCTTTCCAAGTTTCTGAGCATCATGATGATGGTCATCACGACGATCACTTGCCGGTGGATGATCACGATGACACGGAACATTCCCACCATCACCATCACGTGGAGATCTCACCGAGCCTGATCATCGCGGTCGAGACGTTTGGAGAAAAGAACGTCTTTCGCTCAGTCTCTGCTCTTTCAGTTTCGATCCCGGACGAAATTTGTCCGCCATCTCCGTTTAGTGAGATCGTCAAGCCGCCACAGGTGGCTTGATCCGCATCGGGCACCCTTGTGCCCTTGATGCAAGAACCGCCAGCCCGTCGCTTTTCATGACGAGGCCGCATTCTATCCGTTTCGCAACGTAGCCGTTTGCCCTGACGCACGTATTGCAAAACGACCCTTGTCCCCGCCGACATCCGGGCACGATCCACTTCTAATCTCTTATTTTACAAACGAAATGTACCGAAAATTTATCTTATCCATCTTACTCATGCTCCCTGCGGGCATGGCCTTCGGGGAAGCCCAAGGCAAATTTCTTTCACTCGACGCGGCCTTGAACGCCGGGTTGAAAAACCATCCGAGCATCATCTCGGCGGACTCCGATCTTAGGGTTCGTCTTGCTGAAACTCTCGCCGTCACCGAGATCCCGAATCCGCGTCTTGAGGCGGAGTTCCGGGCGTTGAATGACGAGCCCGTCGTCGAGCTGAAACTCATGCAGCCTATCAAGCGCAGCTACTTCGGCTTGCGAAACAACTACGCCCACATCGAACGTGCATCAGCGCGTGCCGATGTCCGTGCCCAGATTGCCGGAGTCTTAAATGATGTTTACAGCCGATATGTAGAGCTATGGACCGTTCAGGAGCTCAGGAATATCCGGGAGCAAAACCGGCTGGACTTCCTTTCATTGCGGGAGGACTTCCAACGCCGTGTCGAAGCGGGACAGGGCAGCGCTGTCGATCTCGCACTTCTGGATGCGGAAATCGCTAACCAGAAAGCCGAGGCTGTGGCATTGGAGGGGCAGGCTGCTGCCAGGAGTGCGGCTCTTGCTTATCGCATCGGCAGGAAATCAGGCGGAATTATCTCGGTGGAAAGACCGTCAGGTTTGGCTCTACCTGCAAATAGTATCGCCCTTGAGGATTTTGCGATCAGGAGGACGCCACTTCGGCTCGCGCTCTTAAAACGTGAGGAAGCTGCGCTTGCAAGATTATCCATCGTCCGGGCCGACCGGTATTCAGGAATGGAAGCAGGCGTCATCGCTGAGCATGACACGAACGGTGGAGGCGTGTTGTTGGGCATCGGTTTCAACATGGATCTGCCTTTCTGGAATAAAAACGAAGCGGCTATCGCAGGAGCCGAAGCATCGGTTGACGCTGCGAGAAACGAGTTGCGTCTCCAGGCACCTGACCGCGTGGCGGCAGTGGTCAAGCTTCGTCACCGCAGCGCCCAGGCAGCGGAACGCAGCGCGGCGAGCTTCAACAGGGAAGTCGTTCCGCTTTTTGAAACCGCTCTTTCGCAGACAAAAGAGGCGATCAACAAAGGCCAGGCCGGTGCAATCGCCATCCAACCCGTCATCACCCGACTCACCGAAACAAGGCTCCGCGCCTTCGAGCTTACCGTCGCCGCCTTCGAGGCGCGTGCGGAGCTGGAGGCAGCCATGGGAGGCCGTCTCGAAGAAGCCATGGGCGCATCCGTCCGTTAAAACATCAGAATCATTCTAAAATATCACACATCATGAAAATCATTTCCATCTCACTCAGAATACTTGCCGTCGTGGCAATCCTCGCCGCCGGGTTTTGGCTCGGCAAACGCATCCTCAGCAAGCCCACCGCCACTGCGGAATCGGGGGAACACGGCGAAGCTCCCGCAGCCGACTATGAACGCGGCCCGCATGGCGGACGGATGCTGCGCGACGGGGACTTCGCAGTCGAGGTCACCATCTACGAGCCGGACATCCCGCCGCTTTCCCGCGTCTATCCGTTTTTCAAAAACAAACCCATCGATCCCGATACCGTGAAGCTGCGCATGGAGCTGGATCGTTTCGGTGAAAGGGTGGACGAGTTCACCTATGAAAAACAGGACGACTACCTTCTCGGAAACCGTGTGGTGGAAGAACCGCACTCCTTCGATGTCACCGTCATGGCGGAGTATAAGGGCAAGAAAGCCCAGTGGACCTACGAGTCCTACGAGGGGCGCGTGAACATTTCCGAAGCAGGTGCGGCAAGCGTCGGCTTGGGATTCGAAGAAGCCGGCCCACGCAAGATCCGCAGTGTCGTGTCCATGAGCGGGCGCATCATCCCAGATGAAAACCTGATCGCAAAGGTAACCCCTCGCTTCCCCGGTATCGTCATGGAGTCCACGAAGAATCTCGGTGAAACGGTTACCAAGGGCGAACTGCTTTCCATCGTGGAAAGCAATCAGAGCCTAACAAATTACGAAATCGGGGCACCGATTTCCGGACTCGTCATCGACCGCGACATTGCCGTCGGTGGCGCAGTTTCCTCGGATGCGTCCATCTACACCATCGCGGATCTGAGCAGTCTCTGGATCGAGCTGAAAGTCCGTCCCGAAGACCTGTCCGCCGTGGACGTCGGCAAGGAAATCACCATCACCGACCGCGCAAGCGGCATGACCGGAACTGCCAAGATCACCTTCATCTCACCCTTCGGCAGCCAAGCGACCCAGACACTCCGTGCCATCGCCACCTTGCCGAATCCCGAAGGGAAATGGCGCACCGGCCTTTTCATCGACGCGTCACTCGTCACCCAGGAGCGTGAAGTCCCCGTCGCTGTCAAAACCGAGGCACTCCAGAGCTTCCGCGATTGGGATGTCGTCTTCATGAAAGATGGCGAGACCTACGAGATCGCTCTCCTCGAACTCGGCGAACGCGACGGGGATTGGATCGAAGTCATTTCCGGCCTTGAACCCGGCACCACCTACGTCACCGAAAACGCCTTCGTGGTGAAAGCCGATGTCCTCAAGGACGGAGCAAGCCACGACCACTGATCCCAATTTCAACCTTCCAATAATATGTTAGAAAAAGTTCTGCAATTTTCCATCAAGCACCGCTGGTTCATCCTGATGGCTTCTCTCGCGGTCGCCGCGTTGGGTGTTTACAACTACAAGAGCCTGCCCATCGATGCCGTCCCAGACATCACCAACGTCCAGGTTCAGATCAATACCGAGGCACCCGGCTTCTCTCCGCTGGAGACGGAGCAACGTATCACTTATCCGGTGGAGACCGCACTCGGCGGCCTGCCATCGCTCGACTACACGCGCTCGGTTTCCCGCTACGGCCTGTCGCAGGTCACCGTGGTGTTCAAGGACGGCACGGATATTTACTTCGCCCGTCAGCTCGTCGCCGAGCGGCTCCAGCAAGTGAAGGACAAGCTGCCACCGGACATCAGCCCGGAGATGGGCCCCATCGCGACCGGACTCGGCGAAATCTTCATGTTCACCGTGAAACCGGAACCCGGAGCGAAGAATCCGGATGGCTCGCCCGTCACACCGACAGATCTGCGCACCATCCAGGACTGGGTCATCAAGCCCCAGCTCCGCAACGTCCCCGGCGTCGTAGAGGTGAACACCATCGGCGGTTTTCAAAAGGAATTCCACGTCACGCCGGATCCAGAAAAGATGCTCTCGTTCGATATCGGCCTCGTGGAGATCATGGAGGCACTTGAGAAAAACAACTCCAACGTCGGAGCAGGTTTCATCGAGCGGAACGGCGAGCAATACCTCATCCGCGCACCCGGCCAGCTCAAGGATCTGGAAGCGATCAGGAGAATCACCGTCGCCACCCGTGGCAACCTGCCTATCACCCTCGCACAGCTTGCGGAAGTCAGCCTCGGCAAGGAACTCCGCACCGGCGCGGCCACTGCCGATGGACAGGAAGTCGTGCTCGCCACCGTGCTGATGCTCGCCGGCGAGAACAGCCGCGTCGTATCCAAACGTGTCGCGGAGCGGCTTGAGGAAATCAACCGCACCCTCCCCGAAGGTATCATCGCCGATGCCGTCTATGACCGCACGACGCTTGTGGACGCGACCATCGAGACAGTGAAGAAAAACCTCTTCGAAGGAGCCGTGCTCGTCATCGTGGTTCTGCTCGTGCTTCTCGGAAACATCCGCGCCGCAATCATTACCGCGATGGTCATCCCGCTCTCCATGCTTTTCACCATCACCGGCATGGTGAATACGAAGATTTCCGGAAACCTCATGAGCCTTGGCGCGTTGGATTTCGGCATCATCGTCGATGGCTCCGTCATCATTGTGGAAAATTGCATACGACGCCTTGCCGAAGCCCAGCATAGGCTCGGGCGCATCCTGACGCTGGATGAGCGGATGAAAACCACGTTCAGCGCCACCAAGGAAGTCCGCAAGGCCACCATGTTCGGCGAGCTGATCATCATGGTCGTCTATCTTCCCATCCTCACTCTCACGGGAGTCGAAGGAAAAATGTTCCACCCGATGGCTTACACCGTCCTGCTTGCCCTCGGCGGCGCGATGATTCTTTCGGTGACATTCATCCCTGCCTCCATCGCCATTTTCATGCGTGGAAAAATCGCGGAGAAGGAAAACTTCCTCGTGCGTGGGGCGAAAGCGCTCTATCTGCCGCTGCTGCGTGTGGCCGTTGCGAACCGCTACGTCGTCGCTTCGGGAGCCGCTGTCATAGTCGCTCTGAGCCTGTTGCTCGCCAGTCGCATGGGCAGCGAATTCATCCCGAATCTCGATGAGGGAGACCTCGCCGTTCACAGCCTCCGCATCCCAGGCACCAGCCTGACGGAAGCCGTGGAGCTTCAGAACAATGTCGAAACCGCTTTCAAGAAATTTCCTGAAGTCGCCGAGACATTCTCGAAAATCGGCACGGCGGAAGTTGCCACCGACCCGATGCCGCCAAGCGTCGCGGATGGTTTCGTGATGCTCAAGCCGCGATCCGAATGGCCGGATCCGAGCATGACAAAACAGGAGCTGATCCGGAAAATGTCGGAGTCGCTCGAAGATGTTCCGGGAACGAAATACGAGTTCCTCCAGCCCATCCAGATGCGCTTCAACGAACTGATTGCCGGAGTCCGCAGCGACGTAGCGGTGAAGATTTTCGGGGATGACCTCGACGAACTTCTGGCGACAGGGAAAGAGATCGGAAGCCTTCTGGAAGGGATTCCCGGCGCACAGGACGTCAGCGTGGAGCAGATCACCGGATTGCCGCTTTTGAGTATCACCATGAAGGACGAGGCGCTTTCCCGCTACGGGCTGAATGTGTCCGACGTGCAGGAAGTCATCGCCATCGCCATTGGCGGGAAACAGGCCGGACAGATCTTCGAGGGCGACAAACGTTTCCCTCTAATCCTCCGTTTCCCCGAGGAACTGCGCGGAGATATGGACGCGTGGAAGGACATCCCGGTTCGCATCCCCGGACAGGAAATGCCCACAACCGTTTCCACCATCGAATCCGGAATGCCGATGTTCGTCCCGCTGGGTGAACTCGCCGAATTCGAGCTCGGTCCCGGCCCGAACCAGATCAGCCGTGAAAACGGAAAACGCCGCGTTGTCGTCACAGCAAACGTGCGTGGCCGCGACCTCGGTTCTTTCGTCATGGAGGCGCAGGAAAAAGCGCAGGGCATCGAGCTGCCGGAAGGAAGCTGGATCACTTGGGGAGGCACCTTCGAGCAACTCATCTCCGCCTCACAGCGGCTCAAGCTCGTCGTCCCCGTCGCACTGATCCTTATTTTCGGGCTGCTCTTCATGACCTTCGGAAACGTCCGCGATTCCTTGCTGGTCTTCACCGGAGTTCCTCTTGCGCTCACCGGCGGCATCGTATCCCTATGGTTGCGCGACATCCCGCTTTCCATCTCGGCGGGAGTCGGCTTCATCGCACTGTCAGGTGTCGCCGTGCTTAACGGCCTCGTAATGATCTCCTTCATCAATGACCTCCGCCGCGATGGCATGGGTCTCGATGAAGCGGTAATCGAGGGAGCTGTCACCCGACTGCGCCCCGTGCTCATGACCGCACTCGTCGCCTCTCTCGGCTTTGTGCCCATGGCACTCGCCACCGGCACCGGAGCGGAAGTCCAGCGCCCGCTCGCCACCGTGGTGATCGGCGGGATCATTTCGTCCACAGTCCTGACCTTGTTCGTGCTGCCGGGACTTTACCGGATTTTCCGTAGCGGGCGGAGAAATGATCCTGAATTTATAAAAGAATGAACTCACAATCAAAATCAACGGGACTTCGGGGCAACTGGATTTTCCAGAAGCTCTATTGGGCACATGTCATCAGCCTGCTCGGAAGCGGGATCAGCTCAATTGCGCTCGGCCTGCTCGCCCACGAGCTTGTCGGAGCCTCTGCGTCCGAGGTTCTCGGTTACACCCTGACAATCCGCATCGCCGTGATCGTTCTTTTCTCCCCGTGGGCAGGGCAGATCGCCGAGAGGTTCGGCGCACGTGCCCTGATGTTTTGGAGCGATATATTCAGGATCGCAATCGTCGGAGCATTCTTCTTTGTCGATTCGGTTTGGCAGATCTATGTGCTGGCGTTTTTCCTGAATCTTGGGTCAGCCATTTTTACCCCGGTTTACAAAGCCGTCATTCCCGGCGTTGTTTCCGAGAAAGAATATCCAAAAGCTCTCGCGTTGGGCTCCGTTGCCTACGACACCGCCGGAATCCTCGGTCCCGCGCTCGCCGGACTGTTGATCGCGACCATTGGGTTCCGGGGAAGTTTCCTCTTCGATGCGGGAACATTCCTTGCCAGTGCCGTTCTCGTAATACTCGTCCCGAGAATCGCGATAGAAGTGAAGAATACCACAAGGACCGCGCCATGGCACGGCATCGGGGCGATGTTCGGTCGTCCGGCGCTTCGGGAGGCTCTCCTGCTGGCGCTTCAGGTGAGTGTCGCTGGAGCATTTGTTCTGGTCGCAACCGTGGACTTTGTGAAAAACGAGCTGGCTCTGGCGGACCGATGGTATGCCTGGGCGATGGCAGTTTATGGTCTGGGGTCTGTTTGCGGTGCCCTTGGATATTCGCATTCAAAGGAAAAATTCAGACCCGCCATGATCCTAGCAGGCGGGCCGGTAATGATTCTCGCCCTCGCCATCGTGGGCGTATTCCCTTCCTTCCCATTTCTCTTACTCTCCTGGGCGCTGATCGGAGCAGTCCAGAGCATGCTCGGAGTGAGGGGAAGTGAATTGCTGGCAGCGAACAGCGATAAGCAAGAACGTCCCCACATCTACGCGGCTCATTTCGCACTGAGCCACGCGGGTTGGGGGCTGACTTACCCGCTCGCGGGTCTCCTCACTTCGCGTATTGGATTCGTCCATGCGGATTGGATCTTCGCGGTGATCTTGCTCCTGGTTACTATTCCTTTCTCGGTGTCTGCGATAAAAAGAAGATTTTCGTCGATGACTGACTGAAAATGGCGGAAGAACTCAAGAAATTCTCCCGCAGCATTCCGCCGAGCGGCGGAGAAGCACCAGAAATCTTGCTCTGGCAGGCCACTCGCGAAGAATATATCCTCGGGATAGAGAACTGCAATGCGTTCCGATTTATAGGACGCGGGGCGTTCTCGCCGCGCCATCCAGACGTCGGTGGAGGAAGGAAGCCATTGTGAGCAGATCAAGAGCATCCTGTTCGTTCATCGTCCACGAAATTTTCGGGGCGTGGGCGGTAGTGTTCCGAAAGGTGCCGAAGAAACCAATCATCAGATTTTTCAATCCCTTCTGTTCCGAGCGCTCGGAATCCGTTTGAAGGGTGTTGAAGGCCAGGAATGGCATCCCCGCTTTCCCCAGCGAAAGCGACAGCTCCGCGAGTTCGCCCGCATCGCCGGTGAGGCCAGTTTTGACTCGCAGTTTATTCGAAACGCTTTTCGTTGCTTCCAAGACCGCATGGAAATGATTGTTCTGGAGCAGCTCAGCACGACAGAATTCCAATACCTCGGGATGCACGCCACGTTTCAGAAGTTCGCTCCGCAACTTTCCCGCTCTTTCCTCGGCCTCTGTAAGTGTCATTGCCGCAGTGCGGTTCCTGAGCTGGCCGTCGCCCCCCAGCTCAAGGCCACTGAAAACCAGAACGTGATTGAGCGCCGCTCGGCGTTCCTCAAACACTTCAGGGCGACTCGTGAAACGGACCGGGCGCATTGCTTCCAGCACGAACTCGATGACCTTGTTACCGCAACGATCCTGTCGCTGCCGACTATCGAGTGCGGCAAAGAGGCGCTTCCATTTGGTGATTCCCGCTTCTGGGTCGTCGATCCCCAACGAGCGCAAAAGCACGCCGATCTCTGTTCCCTTGAGTCCACTCTCAGTGTCCGCGATTACCTGGCAGAGGCTTTCGAGATGGCCATGGGAAAAGGAAGGATGCGTTGGCACGGGTTCAAGAAGAGCGTGGTTCCGTAACGAGGTCGAGCGGGAATGGGGTAGGTTTTCGCCTTTGTTTTGCATCGGCGGTTTTGTTGATCAAGCTCCCTACCGCCTGAAAGAAAATCCTAAACATGACAAAACCCAATCGATTGATCAAACTCGCAGGATAAATGAGCAACCCGACGGCTGGAAAAGGCACCCCATATTGGTATGAATGGACGGTAGGTCTGTTGAAGGTTGTAGAGATGATGCGTCCTGATTCAGGAGTCTCCTCCGTCACCTTTCAGGAAAGTGGGGTAAAGGGATGGGATGATGTGGTCGTCCGGCACGAGCAGGGCAACATTGAATATATCCAAGTCAAGCACACACGAGAGGGAAGTAATCTCACATTTGGCGGATTCCTGACACCTGACTCAAAGGGTGAAACCCTTTTGGGCAGCCTCTACGAAGCATGGCTTGAGATGGGACTGTCTTCGGAAAGTGCGCGATGCATCGTTTACACGAATCGCGAAGCGGGAGAGCGAGTTTATCTGGGCCGACCGCCGCTTCTGGAGTTTACTCGTTGGCTCAAGAAAGAGGCATTGGGGCGGACTACTATTGATGAGTTTGAAGTGCCTGTAGATTGGGAATTCGCGTGGGAGGAGTGGTTAGAAAAGCTGACGTCGGGAACGGATGAAGCACGTTTGGATTTTTTCCGCGCATTCTCGATTGAGACCAACAGGCCGGATCTTAAAGAATTGCAGATGGAAGTTCTGAGGGATCTTGCGCTGAGTTTTGGCATTTCGGAGGCAAAAGCCCTACCGCTCCTGCATGGCTTAAACGATGCACTCAAACATTGGACCGATGACCATGAAAAAGTGACCCCAGAAGACGTCGCCACTGCGCTGTCGCTGCCGGACGAAATCGAAACCCTAAAGCTGGCTCCGCCTCCGCCCGTGCCCTTCTTCCCTACTAGGGAAAGTGAGGCCGCAAATTTGGAACGGATTCTCGTAGCCGCCGATGGCCCTCCGGTAATCTTTCTTTGCGCCGATCCGGGAGCGGGAAAAACCAGCCTGCTCAGTCGGATCGAAATGCGTAGGACTGAAAAGCCCCACAGCGGTGTGGTGGGTCTCCGGTACTTTTCGTTTCTTCCCATCACGCCCCAATCCCAAGGAACGCCCTCAGAAACGGACTACTCGGTCAATCCCGAGCGACTATGGTATTCCCTTCTCTCGCAGTTGCGGAGTGATCTAAGAGGGAAGCTTTGGCATTATGCGGTTCCCGTCAGGAACGAGATCTTGAGTTGGGAGCAGGCAAGGGGACACGTGTTGCGACTCGCCGATAGGATCGGCCGCGAACTCGGCAGAAAGTTCGTGATCGTAATCGACGGTATCGATCATGCGGCAAGGGCGGGACGCTTGAGGTATGAACCGGGATTGGCCTTCGATTTCTTCCGCTCCCTGCCCGGGCCGGAAGAATTGGCGGAGAAAGAAATTCGGATGCTGGTGGCAGGTCAGCCAGCGGTGGATTACGATGAATACCCTTCATGGTTAAAGGGACAGGAAGAAGGTGTCCTAAAGGTGGATCTCCTGTCCCTGGAGAAGGCTGATGTCGCGGAACTCTTTACCACGAGAAGTCCGGGTTTGCCCTCTGAAGAATGGGATCGTGCAATCGACATAATCACCGAAACCACCCTAGGCAATACCCTCGCAGTGGTTTTCGCCGTAGAGGAAGCGCACACAAGTAATTCTGCGGAAGATCTTCGCCTCCGCTTGGAAAGTCGGCGCCTCAGATCCGGCCTTCGAACCTACTATGAATCGATCTGGCGGTATGCGTTTCCAGATCACTCCGACCCCGGCGGAAACATGGGTGCGGAAATCGCCATCGCCGGAACCCTGTGTCTAGTGCGGGAAAGTATTTCCGGAACGTTCCTTGCGAACGCATTCCCTGGTTTGGGATTCACCAGCGACCAGTGGTATCTCACATTGTCGAAACTTGGTCCCTTGGTGATCGAAAGAGAGGGTGGTTTTCATGTGCTGCACAATGATGTCCGTGTTTTTTTGGCCAATTACTTCAGCGAGCGTGGCGAAGCCCAGCGCAGATGGGTAGCCGGCTGTCTAGTGGATCACTACTGCTCCCTAAACTCGAACCGCAAGGTCGCCCATGTATCGTTGTTTCAGCTCTTGCGCACCGCGGGTCGGGACAACGAATGGGCACGCGTATTCGACAATCGATGGGTTTTCGAAGCTGTGGCGCTTGGAGAATCATTCCAGGAGGTTTCCCTACAATGCAAAGCAGCACTTTCGGCGGCAATCGCCTTACAGGATTGGGATATTTTGCATCAGGTGGCGTGTGCGACAGAAACTTTGGAACGATGGGAGAACTACAGTCGTGGTGCCTCCACCTCAACTGATGATCGGAATACGGAGATGGCTCCATTTTTCCCTCCCTCCGAACTTGTGGTGCTCCCGACGGATTCCTGGACCATCGATTCGCTTCGCGGAGTGACGACCGACGCCGCCCGAATCGCAAAAGCGGGAGAAACGGATCGGGCGAACGCACTTCTGAGACGATGGTTTTCCGGCATGACAATCGGTGAGCTTGCTATGCTGACTTATCCTTCTGGCGAAAAGAGTGAGCTTGACGACTCGAATGTTCAATCTGCGGATTCTTGGTTTTGTGAGTTCGGCGATGTTTCCAGATCCCTAAACTTTTTGTTGGGGTCAGACGATGAGGAGCATCCAATGCACAATCGAGCGGAATATCACTATGAAGAAGGATGGGCGGCCGCAAGTTGCAGGCTAGGTCCGTTCGACTCCGTATCTTCCTGCTTCAACGAGTTTTCGCCGAGATACTATCCGCATATTGAAACATCGGTAAGGATTTTGGCAGACCTTGAAGAATGGAAGCTTGTCGCGGAGTTCCTCCAGCACTGTCACGAGGAACGCTCAAACTTCACGGATGATTTCAAAATGTTCGCTACGTGGTGGAGCGTCAAATCTGGGATACATTCGAGCTGTCCCGGTTGGCTCGAATCCCTTGGAGAGAAAAATCTGGATTTAAAAAATTCCGGTGGGAATGACATCCAAGCCTTGCTCGCCATCGCAAAGTCCAGCGGGTGGTTGGACACTGCGGGAGAATCGTCTGATCTGGCTGGCGAAATCTTCAAGCGCACCAAATACGCCATTGGCTCCAAAACCGGATTGCGTGTCCTTCTGAATGCAGCGGTGATATTGGGTCAAGTCGCTTCCCTGGAAGCACAAGGAAAGAGCGATGCAGTGCCTATCTTGTTCCGGCCTGAGTCCATCGGTCAGATTGCAAACGCTTTGTGGGGTAAAACCTGGATGGATAAGTCCGACCCGCTATGGCTTTCAGCTGCTGCCGGAAACCTGTCCTTGGAATGGGTGAAAACTTTTTTCCCTCTGGATCAGGCATATCGGGATGCGCTCATGGCGGCGGGAAGGCCGGTAGCAGAACTCGCACCGCAAGACCACCGTGTCGAAAGTGTGTGGTTGCTTTTGAAACTTGCGGGCGAACGTGACATTCTTGCTGAGTGGTGCAGGAAAGCAATTGGGGAGGTAGGCTGGATATGGTCAGATAGTTCAGGTTCAAGTGATGAACCGGAAACGATGTTTTTCTTGGAAGCCGCCAGGGAAATCGGAGAATCGCATCTGGCTCAGATGGCGGAGAGCCGCCTCAAATGGCACCGGCTCGGTTATGTGTGCCATAAAGATTACTCATTCCGTTGGGCGTGGAGCTGGTTCGAGGAACTTTCCGCAATAGATGCTTCAGTGGTCAGGAACCAGGGACTTCGCCTGTTGTTGTTACAGGATGCTTGCGATTCTCAAGGGGGCGAAAACCGTTGTTTCTCGGAAATCCAAGCAGCCGTTGGAACTGCGGCTATCGCATCCGGACCTGCGGATGTTTGGCGCGTGATGTTTTCGGATCGCGGAAACCGGGAGGACTGGCGATGGTTCGAAAACGTCAAGATCCTGTTCCTTGATGGTTTCTTGGATCGGCTGGCTCAGCCCATGCCCGAGAAAGAAATGATCATCTGTTGGTGCATGGCGATCTCTTTGGCGCGTTGGTACGACGCTGGAGATGTCGCCATTATTTTCCGTATCAGGAATGCGATTCTGGAATCCTGCGCAACGACAAATGAGCGTCAGGACATGGAGGATCTGTTACGTCGGATCTCTCCGGGAGAATTCGCTCGGAAACCGTTGAAAGATGATGAGGATGCATCTGGAAGTGATAACAGGTCATCAGGAGAAATGGACTGGCGCGAGGTTGTCAAATCAGGCCATCGCCTTTCCCCCTCTACAGCGGCGACGGCAGTCCGAGAGATCCTCCTCACAAATAGTGCTGATCAGGAGAGCGAGTTGATAGAGGTTCTGGAACTTTTCGGTAGAGCGAACTCCATGTCTGGAGGCTGGGGATATTTTCGCGAAGAGTTGAAAAAACCTTTGTCAGACATCATGAGATCCGTGCCTGATCGCATGCTCTGGTATCTGGCGAAGTCCGCCATCCTGCGTGTAGATGAGGGTGGATACTGGTATTCATCCGTATGCGAGAATCTCCAAGCGCTGCTTTTAACCAGAGCCTCGATACTCGGCCATGACGAGCTGGAATCCGGACTCGGGAAAGTTCTCGATATGCACGAGCGCTTGGCACGAGGTGGCGATCTGTCCGCTACGTTGCCCGAGATCGCCGTGGCCGATGTTTCACGGTGCAAGACATGGGAGGGGCTGGCATGTGAGACGTTTGCCGTTCTATTCTCGTCCCGTTATGGAGCTGTGCTGGAATCGGCATGCACTGGCTTAAATGCGTTCGTTTCCTGGAAGCCGGAGATCATTCCCAAGATTTTCGAATCCTTTGGAGATGATAGTTGGCGTGTTCGCTGGCTGCTCGGCCTTACCGAAGTTTGGTCTATCAAGTTTCCAGACGAGCTAAATCGCGCATCCAAAGATTTAGCCTCATTTGCGAAGAACGGCTCTTTGAGCATACGACTGCAAGCTTGGATCACTCAAATTTTGATGGCCAAAAATCAGGACGGATTGATACCTTTGTTCGAATTCATAGCAAGTAACAGTGGAGAAGATTTCAAGCCGGTTGGAGGGCATGACATTCTTGAAACCGGATTCCAGATGCATGGGGCTTTCCGCTTGGTGGATGGTCATAAGTATGCTCAAAGTTCGATCAATCGAGTTGAGCATACGACTGGTGAGGACTTTAGGGATGTCAGATTCTCCGTGGGCCCCAAACTGATTCAGGCAGGGGGGGATAACGCGAGCGATCGATCATGGCCGGAAAGAATCAAAAACGATCATGACTGGGAATGCAGAGGTGAACATAAAGACCTTACACTCGACCAAGAATTTGACCGTGTGATTGTCGAGCGCGTCGATAGCCCCGGGTCACTATTGCGCTTTGCACAAGGTCACTTACCTTGCGAAGAGGGTTGGGTTTTACACCGAACACCCATGCCCCATCCCTTGTTGGCAGCTTGGCCGTCCGAACGTTCACTGGAGGGAGCATACAACCAACCGCCATCGTCTCGCAAGATATTGGATACGCTTCGCCCCCTCGCGCTAGAAGGTATCTATGATGATGAGGTCGTGCTGGCTGCTTGTTTGGAGGCAAGCTCGTGGCGCGATCATTTTAAGTATGAGTATTGGTTTCAGGAAAGTGAAGACGCAACCACGGCAAATGCAGGGATGCCGACTACATTGAACGGTAGAACGTTCGCCTGGATGGCTTGGAACGACTGGTATGAGCCAAGACAATCCAAAGGAACCCGGTCAATCTGCTTTTCCGTGCAAGGTCAGCAGAAACTGTTGAACGCATTCCCGAAACTGTTCCCGTCGAAAATCTGGATTACCAAGCTTGGCTGGATGCCCTCTGATGGCAATCCCTTCGAATGGTTGTCGAAAGCTCAGCCAGCGGTGCGTTACGAAATTCTCCACGGACCTCTTCAAGCACACAGCACAAACGCTAGCCGTTTGCAAACCGTCCATCGGTGGGTCGCAAAATCGGACGCTTTTAAAAACGCAATGGAGACGATGCCATTGTTGAAAGTTACTGAAAAGTTCACGCGCATAGCGGTTAAAGGGGAGTAGTTACAAAAAGTACCACAATGGATTCTTCCGACACGGATAACGAATTTTACAGCGATTTGGAGAAGTATGCCGCCATTCCTGATTTCCTTGAAGGCGTTGATTTAGGCCCCAGCACGCTCGAAACCCACCTGGCCACCCCTGAAATTACTTACAATGAATACCGCCGCAAAATAGATCTCGATTGTGGAGACACAGTCATGGCTCGAAAATCGGTATATCTCGATACTCGATTCTGGATTCATCTGCGGGATGCTGATCTTGGAAAACCCGTGCTCGTAATTTTCAAGCAGCTTCTTGCGGAGCTGAGGAGAGGAGTCGCAGAGGGCAAACTTGTCTGCCCATTCGCGGCAGACATGCTGGCAGAGGTTTACAAACAATCCGACCGGAACACACGTTTAGCCACCGCCCGTCTAATCGACGAATTGTCGCTCAATATTGCTCTTCAATCGGAACCCGAGCGCTTGGAAATAGAGCTATTCCATGGTATTCAGGCAATTCGCTCAAGTCGCCATCTGCAGAAGCCTTTGAAGAAACTCGTGTGGACTCGTCCCTCATTTGTAGTTGGACATATTGCGCCTAGTTTTACTGGGTATGGAGCATCCACTGACCTAGCGCTTCAGAAGTCGTTCCTGGATTCAATCACTCGACTCGGATTCTACCATCAAGTGCTGGGAGCGGACGAGGACCACTGCTACGAGGCTGGGCAATTTAACCAAATGTGGGACGAACTCGCCGAGCGCCTGAACAACCTGAACGTCGAGAACGCGAAAGAGGCAAAGCCGAAGACTCAGATCGAAGCAGAGGAATTCTCCGGTGGACTGCAAGCTTACCTTCCTATTTTACGAAACGTCATCCGGTGCATTTTCATCAGTGAGTTAAGGCAATCACCCAACCAACAAGAGGAAGCGCAAATGAAACAAGCTGCTTTTCAAATCGGAGGAATGATTTGTGAAGCATTTCGACTCGGTCGGCTTAATGGTAATTTCCCCACATTCACCATTCGAGCGGCTTTCGCCGCTGCTGTCCGTTGGGATCAGAGAAGAAAATACAAGCGCAACGATTTCCACGATTTTGGGCATGCGGCTGCGGCACTTCCTTACTTTGATATTTTTGCGACGGAAAGATCTGGAGTGCCCCCGTCCTTTGACCCAAGTTCTATGAGAGTTTTTGTTCTGGTTTGATGTTTCGGTCGCTGTGCTTCGGAGCGCAGGCCGTAGGCCGGAGCGGAGAAGCACAGCGACTCGCGAATTCCGCCGGGGTCAGGTCTCCCAGCGACGAATGCGGTCGCTGGTGGTTGTATTTGTAACGGTGCTCTTCGCCAAGCACTTTGGCTTCCGTCAGGCTGGTGAAGAGCTCGATGTTCAGGAACTCGTCCCTGAAGCGCGAGTTGAAGCTCTCGCTGTAGGCGTTCTGCCACGGGCTTCCGGGCTTGATAAAGCAGGTTTTAAAACCCTTTTCAGCAATCCAGTTCCTAATGGCCTTTGCCACGAACTCCGGGCCGTTGTCCGACCGGATGAACTCGGGAACTCCCCTTCGCTCCACGAGTTTGTCGAGCTGGGTGATCACATCCGAGGCTGTCATCGAGCGCGCAACGCCCAGACCCAGAAGCTCACGGCTGTATTCGTCCAGGATGGGAAGCCATTTGAGCCTTCTTCCGTCGGTTGTCTGGTCGTGGACGAAATCATAGCTCCAGACCTGGTTGACTGCCTGGGCGCGGTTCTTCTGGCTCGAGCCGTCCGAACCGCCCCTGGCACGTTTTCTGGCCGGTTTCGCGGGAACCCGGAGTCCTTCGCGTTTCCAGATCCGATGCACCCGCTTGACGTTGACTTCCCAGCCATCACGGCGCAACAGCTTGGTGACCGTGCGGTAGCCCGCCCGCGTTTCGTGTGCCGCGATTGTCCGGATCGCCTTGGACAGCGGGGCGTCCTGCGAAGGTTTCGCGCAGCGGTAACGGTGGGTGGAACGGGGCTGGCGCACCACCCGGCAAGCCCGGCGCTCGCTTACATCGAAGGCTGTCTGAAGGTGATCGACAGCTTCTCGGCGACGAACCGGGCTCACCACTTTCCCCGGTTGATCTCCTTGAGCATGTCCATGTCCAGCGCCTGTTCTGCGACAAGCTTCTTGAGCCGCGAGTTCTCCTTTTCAAGCTCTTTGAGGCGCTTGACGGTGGGAAGCTCCGCTCCCTCGAACTGCTTTTTCCAACGGTGGTATGTTGCCTCGCTGATCTCCAGCTTTCGGCAGACGCTTCCGATGTCGGCTCCCCGTCCGAGTTCCTCGGATGCGGTGCGCAGCTTTTTAACAATCTGTTCTGGTGTGTGTCTTTTCCTTTTCATGAGAGTCGGTAGCCCGGCTGTCGCCGGAGACTCTCATAGCAGATGGATCAATTTTTGGGGAGCACGCCA
>JBDWAR010000005.1:0-212733 GCA_039978775.1 Luteolibacter sp.
TTGTCGGGCGCGACTTCATCGGTGGCTGAGCCGTAAACCGCCGTGAATGGAAAGTCTGGAATTGGGCTCGCGGCAATCTGAGTTGCGGCGATTAGCACTGCGATGAGTGAACGATGCATAGTCTTGGTTTTCTCGCGAACGCTCAAGGAGACGTGACTCCGGGAAAGAGCGCCCAATTTGATTAGAGATACCCATCGGAGTCACGTCCTCCGCCTTGTTCTCTGTCTTAATTACGAACAACCAAACGACTATGAAATACCAAATACCAATGCAAAAAATGGAGCATCGAACCGTCACGGTTTATGCTGAATCGCCTCACGAAGCTCTCACTATAGCCCTCAAAGGGCACGGTGGATTCCACGCGGATCATATCGCGGAGATGGGAGAAGATCCTGACGAGCCGGGGGAGGAAATATCGCTCCGTGAATACGGGATAACGTCGATGTGCGAAGCCTGCTCAACTCCGATACTGGAGACGGATGGTTACTACCAATGGGGCGGTGAAGATCCAGTGGAGACATGTCTCAAATGCGGAGGCGCGAATGAATCCCACAAGCCAATTCTTCCAGAGAACAGTCTTTATTCGTAGGATGTCACCGGATGATATCCACGTTGCGATCCATGCTTCGAAGAAAGCTTAAATTTGTAGGAAAGGCAAGGATTTCCGGAGTTTCCTGGAGGGATAAAGTGTGTATATCAGGTAGTTTCGAGGGCGCGCGCGGGAGCATGGATTCCTATCCTGATATCATCCCTTCCCATCCCGTAAAGAGCGGTCGTGCTTTTCCGGCAGCGGCCATGGAAGGCATGTGTTCGGCGAGTGCAGGGAGCTAGATTTTCAAGGGATTGGTAGGCAAAGTAGCTTCGACACAAGGTTAGGTGACGCCGGCAAAAGGTTAGGTGACGACGACAAAAGGTTAGGTAACGAAGACAAAAGGTTAGGTGACGAAGACAAAAGGTTAGGTGACGAAGACAAAAGGTTAGGTGACGTCGACAAAAGGTTAGGTGACGTCGACAAAAGGTTAGGTGACGAAGACAAAAGGTTAGGTGACGAAGACAAAAGGTTAGGTGACGAAGACAAAAGGTTAGGTGACGTCGACAAAAGGTAAGGTGACGAAGACAAAAGGTTAGGTGACGTCGACAAAAGGTTAAGTGACGTCGACACAAGGTTAAGTGACGACGACACAAGGTTAAGTGGCCTCGTCACACAGGTTAGTGGCCTCGTCACACAGGTTAGTGACGTCGTCACACAGGTTAGTGGCGTCGTCACACAGGTTAGTGGCTTCGTCACACAGGTTAGTGGCCTCGTCACACAGGTTAGTGGCCTCGTCACACAGGTTAGTGGCCTCGTCACACAGGTTAGTGGCGTCGTCACACAGGTTAGTGGCCTCGTCACACAGGTTAGTGGCCTCGTCACACAGGTTAGTGGCGTCGTCACACAGGTTAGTGGCCTCGTCACACAGGTTAGTGGCCTCGTCACACAGGTTAGTGGCCTCGTCACACAGGTTAGTGGCGTCGTCACAGGTTCCTACTTCGCTGAAGCTTCGGAGGACGGGAAGCTTCCCTACGCCAAAGCTTCCCCCTGCGCCAAGGCTTCCCCCTTCGCTGAAGCTATGGGGGACGGGTCGGGGGACGGGACTAAGGACGGGCTTGGGGGGGGGCGTATCGCATAAAAAACCCGGATTCCTTGTGAAGGGAATCCGGGGTGATGGGAGGAGACTTTGTTTTGGCGATTCAGCTTAAGGGAGGTGCTGCTCGAAGAGCCATTCCTGGACTTTCGGATTGGCGATGGATTGCTTGATGCAGGCATGGCCGGCATTTGGGACGATGTCCAACTTCACGCGCTCATCCTTTGCCTGGAGTTGTTTGACCAAGGCAGGAAGGCGGACGTTTTTGTTGAGATCGGAATCGTTTTCACCGACCCAGCTCCAGATGGGAGCCTTGATTTTGCCGACGACGTCTTTCGGAGAAACGGGTCCGGAAAGGGTGACTGCACCGGCAAACCAATCTGGCTGTCTGGCGAGGGTAAGGAAGGTGCCTTGGCCACCATTGGAGAATCCAACCAGGTAGACTCTTTTCAGGTCGACGGGCAGATTCTTGGCGAGTTCCTCGATGAAGGCATCGAGTTGATCGGGGATTTTTTCCCAACCACCTTTCGGGGGATAATAGGGCTGCACGACGAAGCAGGGATTCTCTTTGTAGGCCTTATCCGCAGTCCATGTGGTGGCGATGCTCTGCGGCTTGAAGACTTCGTTTTCTTTGGCGTTATTCCTGCGGCCGTGAAGCACGATGATCAGTGGATGCTTGTCGCCCCGGGTGAGCTTCTTGTCGGCATAGATCCAGAATGGCAGTCCGTCTGAGGTCAAAGGTTCCTTCTGGTGAACCCACTTTCCTTCCACAAGGTCGGCGTAGGTATCGCTGATTTCATCCGGGGATTCTGAAAGGGGTGCGGCGTTGCTGAAACCTGTTAGGGCGACGAGCAACAATGAGAACATTGGTATTTTTTTCATGCGTTATAATTCTAGGGGAGAGTCGATGGGTAGTGGACCGGGAGCGTGAGTTACTACGAAATCACGAGAGACCTTTGATGGTGCCGTTGCCCTTGCCGATCTTCGCATCGACATTCATGAGGCCGAGGATGGAGCGGTGGAGATCGCCGATCTGTTGGTTCTTGGTCTCGATGTGGTTACCGGTCTTGAGGCGTCCGCCGGCATTGCCGGAGAGGATGAGCGGGATGTTTTTGCCGTTGTGGACCACACCTTTGCTGATGTTCGTACCGAACAGGACGAGGGAGTTTTCGAGCACGTTCGAGCCGCCTTCTTTCATGTTCTTGAGGCGATTGAGCAGGTAGGCATATTGCTCCATGTAGTAGGTATTGATGAGGGTGAACTCCTCGCGCTTGTCCGGCTTGTTGCCGTGGTGGGATGCCGCGTGGTGGGCGGTGCCGACCCCTTTGAGGAAGGACATATTGCCACCGCCGGTGAAACCGTTGCCGAAGCACATGGTGGCAGAGCGAGTGGAGTTGCTCCAGAACGAGAGGGCGAGGATATCCATCATCAGCTTGCCGTATTCGCGGGCCGGGATGTTCGGCTGCGATTGGAAACCGCCGCCTTTTTGGTCGGACATGTGTTCGCGCACATCGCCCTTGAGCTTGAGGATGTCTTTGAGCACGTCCTCGGTGATATTGAGGCCGGTGACGGCATTCTGCTGGGCGATGCGTTCCTCGACCTCGCGCACGGCGGTGAAGTATTCATCGAGTTTCGATTTGTCCTCACGGCCGAGTTTTTTCTCAAGCGCCCTGGCATCTTCGAGCACTGCATCGATGACGCTGCTATCCGGCATGACCGAGGAATTGCCAGACGAACCGCCACCTTTGGTGGTGGAGGCAGACTTGAAGAGGCGCTCGAAGGCGCGCTGTGGATTGACCTCGTAAGGGATGGGCGTGTTGGCGTCCTTCCAGGAGATGTGGCTGGTGTAAACATGGGAGGAGCCCATGCCGCCGACTCCATTGGCCGATCCGCCCATGCCGAGCTCCAGGGTAGGAAAGACCGAGCTGCTCTTGAGCGCCTCGCCGATGATCTGGTCGAGGCTGGCATTGTACACATTAACCTCGCTGGGTTTCGGAGTGCGGAAAGGATCATTGCCGGTGAGGAAACTCGCGGTGCCGAGGGTGTGACCGCTGCCGGGGTTTACGACGCCACTGATGACGTTCATGTATTGCTTGAGCTCATCGAGCGGCTTGAGGATGCGCGGAAGATCGCCGAGCTTGCCGCTCTTGGGAGTCCATTCCTCGAGGTTCACCCCATTGGGCATGAAGAAGGTGGCGAAGCGGACGGGCTCGCCATTCGGGCCGAGTGCGCCGGTCTTGGCGCTCTGAGCCATGGCCCTGCCGACAGGAGAAAGGGCTTCGAGAAAAGGCAATGCCATGGTGACGCCGGCACCGCGTAGGAAACCGCGGCGGGTGGAGCTGAAAGATCTGCTTCTCATAATGGGAATGGGGGTTGCTTATTTCTGGGGATTTTGACGATTGAGGAAAGGGTGGCTGGTGACGATGCCCATGATCAGGCTGTTCATGCTGCCGCCCTCGGCGATCACTTGGTCGGTAATGCTGCGCGATACCGCGCGGTCATACGGGGTGAGCTCGCGTCCGAGCGAGTAGGAGAGGAATTTCTCGACCATGTTGCGGGTGAACTGATCCTTGCGGGAGAGCAGGAGTTTCTTCAGCTCCACAGGTCCCTCGAACTCATCGCCCTCCGGAGTGGCTCCACTGGTATCGAGCGGGGCGCCATTCTGGGTGGTCCTCCAGCGGCCGATGGCATCAAAGTTTTCCAACCCGAAGCCAAGCGGATCGATCTGTGCGTGGCAGGCGCGGCAGTCCGGATTGTCGCGGTGCTCCTCGATCGTTTCGCGGAAGGTCTGGGTCTTGAGGTTCGCGTCGTTGGCAGGGAGCTGCTCGACATCCATGGGAGGCGGCAGTGGAGGATCGCCGAGCAAGTGATCGAGGATGAAGGCGCCGCGGATCGAAGGGCTGGTGCGCATCGGCAGAGAGGAGCTGACCAACACGCTGCCCATGCCGAGCACGCCGCCACGGTTGGGGTTATTGAAGGAGACCTTGCGGAACTCCGGGCCGACCACGCCGCTGACGCCGTAGAGGCGGGCGAGGCGGTCATTGAGGAAGCCGTAGTCGGAATCGATGATGTCATAGATGCTGCCGTTTTCGCGCAGCAGGTTGTCGAAAAACTTGGAGGACTCCCGGTACATGTCCACGCGGAGGGCGAAGTCGAACATGGGGAATTTCTTCACATCCGGATTGGCGCTGCCGCGGAGTTTTTCCCAGCCGAGCCATTGGCCGCCGAGGTGCATGGAGAGGGAGCTGGATTTCTCATCCTTGAGCATGCGGATGACCTGCTCTTCGAGGACCTTCGGATCGGAGAGTTTGCCCTCGTCGGCGAGGGCGAAGAGTTCGGTATCGGGCATGGAGGCCCAGAGGAAATAGGAGAGGCGGTTGGCGAGTTCGAACTCGGTGAGCCCCACGGTTTTGCCGCCCCCGGCGATGGGCAGCTCGGAGCGGTAGATGAAACTCGGTGAGACCAGCATCATGATGAGCGGGTCGCGCATGGCCCTGACATGGCTGGCTTTTTTCTGGCGAGCCGCGTTGTAAACGGCGACCAGGCGCTCGATCTCTTCCTTGTCGACCTTGCGCCGGTAGATGCGCGGCGTCCAATAGGTGAAGACGGCACGGGCGCCGACCTCGTCGCTGCTGGCACCGAGCAGGTAGTTTTGGCGAAGGACATTGTCTCGGAGGACGGTGTCGGCGATTTTCACCGCGGCCTCGAAGTAGTTCTCCATCAGCAGGGCCGGGAGGAAAAGTGCGTCGGCGTCGTTGTCGAAACCCGCCTCTCCGGCGTTGTCCTCCGGGAAGTTATCCGCCGGGCGGATTTGCAAGCCGAACAGGTCGCGGATGGTGTAGTTGTATTCGTTGCGGTTGAGGCGGTGCAAGGTGGTGCGGCCGGGATCGGAGCCCATTTTTCCCTGATCCCACTGCCAGCCGATCTGGAGAGCCCAGCCGAGCAGCAAGGCGCGCTCGTGGGTCTCGGGACGTTTGTTGCGCTTGGACGGGGGCATGATGTCCATTTGCGCGGATTTCGCGACCTTGTCCCAGAGATCGGGATTCATGATGGCGTCTTTGACGGAGAGCATGGATTCGAGATCCAGGCTGCCCTCATCGTCGTCCGGATTGTGGCATTCCGTGCAGTATTTATCGATGACCGGAGCGATGTGCTCTTCGAAATCCAGCTCCCCTGCCTGGGCAAGCATGGTGGCTTGGCGTAAGGCTTCGGAATCCTGGAGTTCTTTCTGGGTATCCACCGCGAAGGCATGATTCAGCAAGAATGCCGCCGAAACGGCCTGTATCAGGCGGCGGGATCTGGTTCCGAAGTGTCCGAATTGGTTCAACATAGCTCTGGGGCGTGAAAGAGGTTTTCACACTATAGTAATGCCGGTTTCCCAAGAAACGTTACACAAAATATATGGAGCGGGGAAAAGCGGGCCGGTTGAGGCGGTCTGAAGCTCGCGGAGCTTGGGGAAAACTGAGGTGGAATAAGGGCTACAGCCCCCACCCTGCCCGGTCGGCGTTTTCGGATCGCATCGCCCTAGCTGGGCAACTAGCCTGCGCCGAACACGCGCCACCCAGCCATGGATTGGCGAGTCCTACCCTCCCGACAAACCATGCGTCCGTTTTCACCGAGCCAAATCGTCTTTGGCGGATGCCTGTTGGCCTTTGGGGCGTCGTTTCTGAACACCGGCTTCATTCTCAATACGGGGACATCCGTGAGCCACCTCACCGGGGATATCGCCAGAATCGGCTCCGGCCTTTCCTCGCTGGGGAGTAGCGACGGGGTGCACATCAAAAACGTCACGATCGCCACGCTCGGCTTCATCACCGGGGCGACGATTTCCGGTTTCCTACTGCATCATCCCACCCTGGAAATCAGCAAGCCCTACGGCAGGATCCTCTCCGCCTTAGGTGCCGCCTTGGTGGCCGCGCATTTCGCGTATGCGGGTTTCCCCATGCTCGCCATCGCCATCGCAAGTGCCGTCTGCGGTGCACAAAACGCCCTCGCCAGCCGCTATCGCGGCGTGGTGCTGCGGACGACTCACCTCACCGGCTTGTTCACCGACTTCGGCATCCATCTGGGCATGAAGCTGCGCGGGCATCATGTCGAAGGCTGGAAATTGCTCATCCCCGTCCTCATCACCTTTTCATTCCTCATCGGAGCAATCTCCAGCAGCATCCTGATGCTACAAAACGCGGGCGACTGGATACTTTTCACCGGCATCGGATTCTTTCTGGGAGGAATCCTCTGGAGTGTTTACAAAAGGGTCATGGGAGCCCGGTATGACGCCGGCGAAACCGACTAAAACCCAAGGAGTTAGGCATCATGAAAAAAACACCCGCAGAGGAAACATCGCGCGAAATTCAGCGCAACGAGGGAGCCACCGTCGTGATCACCCACCGGGTGCGCGAAGACATGCACGAACCCTACGAGGAATGGCTCAATGAGATCGGCCCCTTGTGCAGAGCCTCACCTGGCCACCTCGATTGGCACATGGTGCGCCCGATCCGCGGCCTCAGCGAAGCCTATACGGTGATCATCCGTTTCGATACCGAAGCCCATCTGAGGCAATGGATGGAATCTCAGACGCGTGCCAAACTCATCGAAAAGGCGAAGCCCTATCTTGCGACGGATGACGAGTTTTTCATCAGCAGCGGCTTGGACTTCTGGTTCGCCCCACAGGGCGCGATGGCAACGATCCCGGTGCGCTGGAAGCAGTCGCTCGTGACATGGTCCGCCATTTATCCGCTGGTGCTGGCCGTTCCATTGGTGGTTGGACCGATGATGAGGTTCGTGGGACTGCAGGAGAATTACTACATCGACTCCCTGTTCTACACCGCCGCCGTCGTCTGGCTGATGACCTACGTGGTCATGCCACACTACACGCGCCTGATGCAGCGGTGGGTGTTTTGGTGAAACGCAGAGTTCTGCGCTCAGGGAAAACCTAGGAAAAAACCGGAGGATGAGCTAGCAAGCTGCGAGTGCATTCCGCAATTTTTGATTGTTCACTCTGCAATCTATCGGCGCTTTTTTTAGAAGCCCTTGCTTCGCTGAAGCCTGTAAGCACCGGGGTTTTTCGCCACGGTACTGAGTTTGCTAAGAGTTATGGGATCGCAATTTTGCGATTTCAATCAACCAAACGAAAACCATGAACTCAGCTAACACACCAGATAGGAATGAAGACCCGATCACCGGCGAACCCGGCTCACATCCAGTGGGAGTCGGCGTCGGCACAGCAGGCGGCGCAGCCACAGGAGCCGCCGTCGGCGCAGCAGGTGGCCCGGTAGGTGCCGCAGTTGGCGCAGTGGTCGGCGGGGTGGCCGGGGCATATGCCGGCAAAGGCATTGCCGAGAAAATCGATCCCACAGTGGAGGAAACTTACTGGCGGGAAAATCATTCACGCCAGGAATGGGCGAATGACCCGGACAACACCTATGACGATTACGAGCCTGCCTACCGCTACGGATACACCCAAGCGGCCGCACGCGGCACCAAATGGGACGAAAACGAATCCGACCTAGAGAAGGACTGGGACCAATTCAAAGGAAAGTCCCGGCTCAAGTGGGAGAAAGCAAAGAACGCGACACGCGCCGGATGGCACCGTGTCGAATCCAAACTTCCCGGCGACGCTGATGGCGACGGGATCTAACTACTAACGACGAGGGCGGGCGCCGCAAGGTTCCCGCCCTTGCTCTAACCTCACAAATTCCATGGCCCGCGCAATTTGGAAAGGCTCCATCGCCTTCGGATTGGTGAACATTCCCGTCGCTCTCACCAGCGCCGAGAGTCGGCCGGATGTGCAATTGCACATGGTCGACAGCTCCAACCACGCCCGCATCCGCTACGAGCGGGTGAATGCGGATACCGGAGAAGAAGTGCCGTGGGACAGAATGGTCAAAGGCTACGAGCATGAAGACGGCAAGTTCATCCTCCTCTCCCCCGAGGATTTGGAATCCGTCCGGCCGGAATTGACCAAAACGATTGAAATCAGCGAGTTCGTCGAACTTTCCGAGATCGATCCGATCCTTTTCGACAAACCCTACTACCTCGAACCCGAAAAGCGCGGACGCAAGGCTTACGCCCTCCTCCGGGAGGCTCTGCGAAAATCAGGAAAGGCGGGAATTTCTAGGGTCGTCATCCGAACCCGCGAATATTTGAGCGCGATGTTTGTGCGCGATGATGTGCTAGTGCTGATGCTCCTGCGATTCCCGCAGGAGGTGAAGAAAATCTCCACGCTCGAGCTTCCGTCGTCCGAAGACAAGCAGTGGCAACCGGTCAAAAAGGAAATGGATCTAGCGCTGCGCCTCATCGACGACATGACCGAGGACTGGAATCCTGAGGACATTCACGACGAATACCGCGAATCGCTCATGGCTTTCATCGAGAAGAAAATTTCCAAAGGCGATTCGGTCTCTGACGTCAAAGACCCCGGTGAAGAGGACGATGAAGACGAGGGCGGAAACGTGGTCGATCTGGCCGCCTACCTCGAAAAAAGCGTCAAGAAGGCCGGAGCCAAGAAGCCTGCGGCGAAGACGTCCAGCAAGAAGATCAAGAAGAAGACGGCGAAGAAAACCGCTAAGAAAGATGGCGCGAAAAAGTCAGCCAAGACCAAGACCAAACGCTCGGCTTAGCAAATATCAGAGCAAACGGAACTTTGGTAAAACACCAGAACCGGGCGAGGCTTCAGGCACGACGTCCGGCAATTCCTATGTGATTCAAGAACACCACGCACGTTCCCACCATTTTGATTTCCGCCTGGAGATGGATGGAGTCTTGGTGAGCTGGGCCGTTCCAAAGGCCATCCCCGAAGAAACCTCGGAAAAGCGTCTTGCCGTCCATGTCGAAGATCACCCCTTGGATTACGGCAGCTTCGAGGGGGAGATCCCCAAGGGCAACTATGGTGCGGGCAAGGTGGCGATCTGGGACGCGGGTGAATGGCACCCCCTTGGAACAAGTTGGAAAAAAGGATTTGAGAAAGGAAAACTGAAGTTCCGGCTCCGGGGGAAACGCCTTGATGGGACCTATCTTCTTGCACGCATGGGTGAGGAACCCAATTGGTTGCTCAGGCGATTAGCGGACGAAGCCACCGAAGAGGCACCACCCAAGGTGGCGCGGGAAACAGCGTCGTTCATTGAGCCCCAGCTTGCCCGGGTCGTTTCCGCGGTGCCCAGCGGCCAAGAATGGTGCCACGAAATCAAGTTTGATGGCTATCGCCTGATCGCAGTGAAACATGAAGCTCAGGTAAAGCTCTTCACCCGCAACGGCCACGACTGGACGGATCGGTTCGGGGATCTGTCCGCACACATTTCTGAGGTAAGCCCGAACGACTTTGTCCTCGATGGCGAAGCGGTGGTATTCGAGGACAATGGCGGCACCAGCTTCGGTGGACTGCAGGAGGCGCTGAAAGGCAGCGCGCAAGACGTGGTATTCGTCGCCTTCGATCTGCTGAGTTTCGCCGGTGAGAACCTTCGAGACCTCCCTTTATCTGAACGTGTCGCACGGATGGAGACCATCGTCGCGGAGGACGGCGAGCATGTCCGCCGCTCGCATATCTGGCCGGGAAGCGCCGGGAAACAGCTTTTCAAACAGGCATGCGAAAACGGACTGGAGGGCATAGTGAGCAAAAAACTCAACGCTCGCTACATACCAGCCAGCCGAAGGGACTGGGTGAAATCGAAATGCCGCGCGAGGCAGGAATTTGTGATCTGCGGATACACACCTCCCAAAGGATCGCGCTCGGGTTTCGGCGCGCTGGTGTTAGGTTCGCATGAGAACGGGAAACTGGTGCCGCGGGGCAAAGTCGGAACTGGATTCACCGATCAGAAGATCACGGACATGATGAAACGGTTCAAACCCCTGGTCGTTTCCAAACCGCTTTTTCAGATCAAGGAGAAGGGCGTCACCTGGCTGCGCCCCGAACTCGTTGCCGAGATCGAATTCGCGGAGATCACCCGCGAGGGATCCATTCGACAAGGCAGCTTTCTGGGTATTCGAGAGGACAAGGCGGCGGATTCCATTCACTTGGAATCGGTGTCCCCCAACCAAGGATCCGAGGTTTCGGGAATCTCCATCAGCCATCCCGATAGGGTGGTATTCCCTGACATGGGGATCACCAAACTGGAAGTGGCGCGGTATTATGAGAAGGTGGGGGAGCTGATGATGCCCTACGTTGCCGATCGTCCCCTTGCGATTCTCCGCGCTCCCGAGGGAACGGGAGGCAGCCTGTTCTTCCAAAAAAGCTTCCCCAATCACCTTCCGAAACATGTCGACCAGCAGCAACTCGCTGACGGCGCGACTGTATTTTCCGTTTCTCATATGCGCGGCCTGGTGTCCTTGGCGCAATTCGGAGCGATGGAGTTCCATCCGTGGGGAAGCACTCTGGACAAGCCTGATATCGCCGAATTCCTCACGTGGGATCTCGACCCCGATTCCGCGGTAACGTGGAAGGAAACTCTCGGGGCTGCGTTCCTTCTACGCGATTACCTGCACGATCTCGGACTCTCTCCCATGGTGAAAACCTCGGGCGGAAAAGGACTCCACCTCATGCTACGGATACGCCGTGTCCACCACTGGGACGTGATGAAGAAATTCGCAAAAGACGTGTCTCGGAATGTAGCGGCAATGAACCCCGGACGCTTCGTGATTGTTTCCACCAAAGCAAAAAGGAAGGGCAAGATTTTCATCGATTGGATGAGGAACGGCAAAGGCTCTACCTGTATCGCCCCGTGGTGCGTCCGCGCTCGCGCAGGTGCGAAAGTTTCCATGCCCGTCGAATGGTCCGATCTACCTGAAGTCCCTCCCCAAGGATTTTCCATACACGAGCCTCTGGTGATTCCTGATGAATGGAGAAATCCTAAAGCGCAGTCGATCAATGCATCAATGATCGCAGCGGCGGCTGGGGGAAATTCTTAAGTAAGATCCCTTCGTGCATTCCCGATATCTTTCGTTGAACGCGAGCCAGAGCTGGCTTTGCCGTGGCGAATCCGTTCTTCGTCAGAATCGCCGCCCCGTTCTCCGCGCTGCTGGGCGTCTTCCTAGTCCTCACCTTGGTTCTCTATCGCAAGAAATCCGAAGAGATCGCAGGAACAACCGATCCGGGGAATCCAGCTCAACTCAAACCGGCGATTATTTTCGGGCTTCTTTACGCGGTCATTCTTTTCGTAGTGGCCTTCACCCGCGAGAAATTCGGAGAAAATGGCCTCTACGTTGTCGCAGTGCTCTCTGGCCTGACTGTTGTGGATGCGATCACCCTCTCCACCTCCCAGATGATGAATAAGGACAGGATAGGCGTGGATACCGGCTGGCGGCTCATCATGATCGCCACCTTGGCTAACACTTTGTTCAAAGGCGGCGCGGTCGCCCTGCTCGGAGGCAAGGCCTTACTGAAAAGAATCGTCGTGCTTTACGGAATCGCGATTCTATCGGGAATTGCGATTATTCTCCTCTGGCCGTAAGCCCGCAGTGGGTATTCTGGTGAAGCGAAGCAATCGCCGTTAGGGAAATCCGGGGAAAAACCCAGAGGATTGGCTTGCCGGGAATCCGGAAATAAAATGGTGCTCACGAGAGGACTCGAACCTCCACGGGGTTGCCCCCACTAGAACCTGAATCTAGCGCGTCTACCAATTCCGCCACGCGAGCACATCAAGGGGTCTTTCGACCGGGCGGAGAAAGAACCACGCCGGGGATTCCTTGGCAATCACCATTTTTTCCTGTTTGAGAGATTTCCGAAAACATTTTCGATGCGCCCGACGACGGGTTTCTCGCCCTCGGCGACTTCGACCTCGATGACGTCGAAGCGCCACGGCACATCGCGGGTGCCTAAGCGGCGCAGCCATTCGTTTGCACCGCGCTGGATGAGTGCCTGCTTCTTGCGATTCACGGCGGCGAGTCCACGTATCACCGCGTCTTTCCGACGGGTCTTCACCTCGATAAAAAGTAGCTGCCTGCCTTCCCGCGCGACGATGTCCACCTCCCCGCCTTTGCGGCCCTTAAAATTCCGGGCGAGCACCTTGCAATTGCGGGCGCGCAACCAATCACGGGCGACCTTTTCCCCGTAGTCCCCCATCCACTTGCGTGCGCCACTAGGGCCCGTCTGTGAATGGAAGGGAGAGTTGAGATACCGGCTGAAACGACCGACGATGATGGCGGCAAGGCCCATGTTTCCTGAGAGATTCGAGGTGATCCCGGGTGCCGTAGCCTTGGTGGCGTATGAAACCGTATTCGGGAAATTCCTCGTCGATAGTGGCCATGATGCGATCCCTTGTCACCTTCGCAATCACGCTGGCGGCGGCGATGGACAAGGACAGCCCGTCGCCTTTCACCAGAGCCTCATGCGGCAGGGAAAGCCCTTTCACCGGGAGCCCATCGATGAGAGCGATGTCCGGCTTTTCCGAAAGGGCATTTAGGGCGAGCCCCATCGCGCGGTGGGTGGCGCGCAGGATATTGATCTCGTCGATCTCGGCTGGCTCAACGATCCCGACCGCCCAGATAATTTCCGGATTGCCGATGATCTCGGCGTAGAGCTCCTCGCGCCGCATTTTGCTGAGCTTCTTGGAGTCGTTGAGAAACGGGCAGGAAAAGGTCGACGGCAGGATCACCGCCGCTGCAGAGACCGGGCCTGCCAGCGGTCCCCTCCCCGCTTCATCGACTCCGGCCACGCGTGCGAATCCACGCGTGGCTAGGTCAATTTCGTAGGAGAAGTTCGGCATGGTTCAACGGAAGCCGTTGAACATATTCGGATGCTCAAGATTGGCAACACCCGGATCCGTTCCGAAAAGCTGGGTGGAGATCACGGTGCCCTCTGGGGTCACGGCGGTGGCGACTCCGGTGCATGACCAGCTGCCACTCATGTTGTTCTCATGGCCTTTCGAGCCGGTCCAGAGATTGACGAGGTGGCTTGCCGACTTGGTGGAGGAAGAGACGACGTTTTCACTGATCGAGCTCATGCCGTATTTGTGGTTCGCAATCGCGAGGCGACCTTCGTAGCCCATGTGGCTGACGTCGCTGCCGTGAAGACCGTAGCTGCCGCGGGTTTTCACCAAGTAATCGCAGTGCTGCTGGGCGAGGCGATCGAGACCGGCATGGCGCACAAGCGCGGCCTTGCCTTTGCTCGCTCGGTAGGAATTCACTCCCTGGAATACCTGTCCGGAAAGCGAGCTATCGCTGCCGATGGTGCTGGATACCGGCATCCGCGTGACGGGTGCCGATGGGGAGGAACAGGACGGCAGCGCACACAAAAAAAATGCGGCGCACAACAGGGTGCTTTGGCTGGTTTTCATAATGGGACAGCCGCAGAATTACAAAAATCACCCTGAAAGTAAACTTATTTTAAAAATTTACATAGTAATGGTATTAACTAAGCCCGAACAAGAACCCTACGTAAATACGTAGGTTCGCAGTGGATTCATTCGGCACAAGTCAGTGAGCCTGAAGGAGTTAGCTAGCTCGTTTTCTTTTCCCGGAAGGACATCAAAAAAATGACAGCCACAAAAAATGCAAGCCCGGCAGGCATAAGCCAGAACGCCTTAGCGCCCTCGATCCAACCCTCACGGGTGGTAGTGACTAGGCCGGAACGCGCGGTCCACCAGTCGAGCACCTTGTTGCCCACCAGCATGCCGGCACCGTAGGTGATCAGCCCGATCAAGCCCTGGGCGCTGGCGCGGATTTCCTTCGGGGCCTTCCGATCGGTGTAGAGCTGGCCGGTGACGAAGAAGAAATCGTAGCAGATGCCGTGGAGCACGATGCCGAAGATGAGTGCTGCAGGAGCCGATGGCACGAGACCGAATACTGCGTAACGGAGCGCCCATGCCAGCATGCCAATAAGCAGCATGCGCTTCACCCCGAGCCTGCGGAAAAAGAACGGCACCAGCGCGAGGAAGACGATCTCACTGACCTGGCCTAAGGCCATGACTGCGGCGGATTTTTCCCCGAAGGCGGTCAGGGAAACGAACGGATAGGTCATCGCATAATAGAACGCCAAAGGGATGCTCACTAGGAAGGAGCAGACTGCAAACACGGCAAAGGCGGGATCTTTAAAAAGCATGAGAGCATCCAGCCCGAGCATTTTCCCGAAGCTGACCGGAAGGCCGCGCCCGCCCGGAGCGGTGGGTGGGAGAGTAAAACTATAGATCCCGTAAATCAGGCTGGATACCGCGGCGAGTTGGATCGGAAAGACGGTGCCTCCTGCATCGGTGATCCCGGGAAGGACATTGAATGGCAGCAGGCCGAAGATCGACTCCGCTACAACGAGCCCAGCCGCGATCCAGCCGATCGTGCCCCACAGCCGGATCTTCGGGAATTCGCTGTCGGAATCGGCGACGTTCTGGAAGGTGATCGTATTGACCAGCGCGAGCGTGGGCATGTAGCAGAGGAAATACGCGAGCAACCAAGCGAATAGGCGGTCGGGGCTGTCGGTAATGAGGGAACATTTCCAGAGCAGCGCCGCGCCAAGCAGGTGGAGGATGCCGTTGACTCGCTCCGCATTAAAAAAGCGGTCGGCAACGAGGCCCACAAAAAGCGGCGCGATCAGCCCCGCCCAGTTCGAGGTGGAATAGATGTGCCCGACCACGTTCTGACCGCTGAAGATTTTCCCCAAATACCCCCCGAGCGGCACGAAGAACGCGCCCCACACAAAGAATTGGAGGAACATCATCACCGAGAGGCGAATGACTGTGGATGGAGGGGATTTGGGCATGCGTGAGAATATGGCGAATCAGAACTCCTTGATCCAGAAGTTTGAATAGCGATGGCAGATCCATGAACTCGGCACAAAAAAGCCTCTGGATTTTCAGTTCCAGAGGCTTGGAGAATATATGACTGAGGCCGACTAACAGCCCCGGCGCCTGCGAACCAGAAGAGCCGTGAGGCCGAATCCCAGCAGCGTGAGAGAAGATGGCTCAGGCACAACGGCGATAGATGCTTCGCTGATGTTCATGACCGTATCCGGGGCGGTATTAAATCTCTGAATTGCCAGATAGTAATGCCCGTTGGCAAAATTATCCACAAACTGAGTGCCCGTGAAGCCCCCTGATTTAGTGATCGTGGTTACCCCGCCACCTGCATCGATTCCCGAGAGAAAGAAGGTATAGCCGGCGTTGTTAGCAGTCAGGGTGATATTGAATCCATCCTTGATGCTGCCTTCTGTGGCACTGGCACCTGCCGAACTGCCACCATCGACGAACGCATTGTCTACGATTGTGTTATCGTTGTTTTGCGCTTTGAGCCCATACAGCAAGTGATCATCGGGACGAAAACCGGTAGCGGTCGGACTCATGCCGAATTCGATGCCGTTTGCACGGATATCTCCGGTAATACCCGTGATCGTCGCGGTAAAAGTCACCGTATCCGCAGATGTCAACGCGGCCATCGAAGCATCACCCAGCAGGGTGTTAATACTCGACATACTGGCAATTCCATACATTCCGAAATTTACCCCGCTATTGGTAATAACGAGAGCACCAGCAGAGCCTGTCACTGTTCCTGTTGCCGGGGTTCCAGCACCACTCCCCACGGTATTAAAGACCTCGTTTGTATTTGACGGTGTGGCATCAAAGATGACGGTTGCACTGGCAACACCGACAAGGCCTGCTGTTGCAGCAGTAATCAGTAAAAGATTTTTCATGGGTTTTCTAAGGTTTTGCCTGACTGCAAGAGAAGCAAATATCGTCCCCCCCAGCGTTCAGTGAGAACAAGATAGCATTTCCGCAAAGTTGCAGGTAATCGGAATGCGCCAAAAGCTGATCATTTCGCGCCAAAAGGGAGAAGTCCTCGTCGCTGAATTGAGGCGAATCCCATCACTCTACCTTCACCGACAGGTAGGGAAAAATGCGGTTCATGCAGGAGGATTTTCAGCACCCTCGGCACCTCCACCACGATCACTACTTTTCTCCAGATCGCCCTTACGAAGCCTTGAAGGAGAGAATCCGAACTGGTTCTTAAAGCTGCGATTGAAGTTGGTCGGTTCTTCGAAACCGACTTGGAAAGCGACTTCAGCAATAGACAAGCTGCTGTTTTCGAGCAGGTCTCTGGCGCGTTTCAGTCGAATTGACCGAATCGTATTCCGCGGAGTCTTACCCGTCAGTGCCTTAAACTTCCGCTGAAAAGTTCGCTTGGACATGTTCAATTTCTCCGCCAGCTGTTCAACGCCGAACTCCGGATCGGAGAGATGGAGGCTCACCTTTTCAACCATGAGATCCATGAACCTGTCATCAGCAGGAGCCGCATCAGCACCTGCATCGTCACCCATCTGACTTAAAAGGTGGGTGCGATAGAGACGCCTGGATTTGAGCAGATTGCGGACACGCATTTTCAGAACCGGCAGGGAGAACGGCTTGTTGATGTAGTCGCTGGCCCCGACTTCCAGTCCTTTGAATTGGTCATATTCCTTACCGCCGCCGGTCATCATAACCACTGGGATATGCTGCGTCTTAGGGTTGGCCACGAGCTCTGCACACAGCTCCAATCCAGACATACCGGGCATCCTGACATCAGTAATCACGAGGTCGGGAACATGCCGAACGGCCATCTCGAGACCTTCGCGACCATCGTTTGCAGTCAGCACTTCGTACTCGTCCAGCAGCGCCTTCTGGAGAAGCAGGCGCAGTTCTGCTTCATCCTCAATGACGAGGATCATTTCTACCTCCCTCATATTATCACTCATGCGCCGTCTCTTTCTCGTTTGGGGACCTGCCCCGGCGGCAGCAAGGTTTTCCATCTGCACTCGTCACCAGACAGGCTCATATTCCCTGCGGTGACCTTATCCGTTTCCGGCCTAAAGAATACTGTAATTCCATTTAGGTATCCGCCCACATGATTTCTTCAGGCGAATCCGTTGGGATCGTTAAAGTTCCTTGATCCAGATATTCGCGAAGTCGATGGCGCTGCGGTGATGTTGGAGGCCGATGGGGCCGGACTCGGGGATGCCGGGTAGCTCGGCGTCGGAGATGACTGCGGAGCCGTTGAGGACCACGGAGAGCTTGTCGCCCTGGAGGGTGATCATCATGCGATTCCATTCGCGGAGGGGTTTGTCGGCCTTGGTTTTGGGTGTGGAGGCAGCTTTGACTTCGGGTGAAAGTTTCGGGTCGGTGCGGTAGCCGTAAAGCTCGCCGGAACCCACCGTCCAATTCCAGAGATTCACCTGGCTCTTGATATCGCCACGCAAATAGATGCCGCTGTCCAGCTCCTCAATCTCGGCTTTTCCGCTCTCTGAACCATCGGGCAGGACAATCGGTTGGGATTTCATTTCACCTTGCCCGCTCCAACGCCAATCGAAGACTAGGATGAAATCGCCGTAGGATTTTTTCGTCCAGAGATCCTTGGTTGTACCGATTTCCCCGTTGTGCCTGAGGATGCCGTTGAGTGCTGTCCAGTTGGTGATATCCGATTCGTGTTTCCAGCCATCCAAGCTGCTACCGTCGAAGATCTGTGTGTATCCGGCGGCACTGACACCTTCGGCGTTCGCCAGCGGAGGCAGCTCGCCGATCTCGATATTACGGAAGGAAACTTTATCGCCATGCCCGAGCCACGCAATGTGTCCGGCCCGGCGTTTTACGCCCTCGTGTTTCGGGTTCGCAGCAGCAAGTTTGTCTAAGTTTGCTTCGAGGATTCTTTCGCCGTTCAGATCCACGGTGACCACAGATCCCAGCACCGTAACGCGTTGCTTGTTCCATTCGCCGATGGGTTTGAGAAATCCCTGCTTTGCGGCTTTGAGGGTGTAGAGACCGCCGTGAAACTGGTAGTCCTTGAGATCCTTGTATTGTTCCGCGGTACTATCGAGGACCTGGATTTCCATCCCGGTGTAAGCGCCGTCACCTTCCCCCGGGTAATGGATGCCGAGCCCGTTGTTTGCGCCCGGGGTGAGCAGGAATTCGAACTCGAGGATGTAGTTCGCGAAGGGCTCCTCGGAGACAAGGTTTCTTCCCTCCGGGGTACAGACGATGGCACCGTCCTCAACCACGTAACCTTCACCGGTCCAGCCGGTGAGGTCGGTCCCGTTGAAAAGCGGGCGCATGCTGATGGCTTGCTCTGCATGCAGTGCCTGCACGGCGATCAGAGTGAAAATAGCGAATAGGGTTTTCATGGATTTTTTTGTTTGGAAAGGAAGGTTCAGCCTTTGAATTGCCAAGGTGCGCGCATCGGCTGGTTCATCAGGGCGTTGGCTGCGTCGTCATCGAATCTCAGCTCTTTGGAGTCGAATTTGAGGTTTTTGTTCAGGCGGTGGGCAGTGATCGCCATGTTCACCATGGTGCAGGACCAGAAACCATTCTGTTCGTTGAGGGCGAATTTTTTGCGGGTGCGCACAGCTTCGTGGAAATCCGTGAGCTGCGCGATGGGTTCTGGCAACTCTTTGACCTTTTTTACGAAATCCGGGATGTCCGATTTGAAGCCCTTGTAGAGCTTCGCCTTGGGTCCCTCAATGTAGGGGATTTCCGCGTCGGGATCGGAGCCTTCGCCGAGGAGAATGATTTTGCATCCATCGGCATAGGTGAACTCCATGCGCCGCCACGTGCCGACCGCTTCCGAGTCCTGTGGATCGGCGTCGATTTCCACGGAGATCGGTGCCTGATCGTCTTTGTTGAGGAGGTATTGGACTGGATCGAGATAATGCATGCCCATATCGCCGAGCCCGCCGCCATCGTAGTCCCAATAGCCGCGGAATGTCTGGTGCACACGGTGCGGGTTGTAAGGCTTTTTCGGGGCCGGCCCGAGCCACATGTCGTAATCGAGCTCCGGCGGGATCGGTTCTTCTTCGAGCCCTGTTTTCCCGGTCCAGATATCGAGTTTCCAATCAAATCCGGTGGCCGCTCCGACGGTGACAGTGAGCGGCCAGCCAAACATTTCCGCATCCACCGCTTTCTTGATCATGGAAACGGGTGCGCGCATCCCGTAGAAGCCGCTTTGGAAGCGGAACCACGTATTGAGGCGGAAAATGCGTTCCTGATCCTCGACGGCTTTCACCATGGCGAGGCCTTCGCCGATGGTACGGCTCATGGGTTTTTCGCACCAGATATCCTTGCCGGCCTTCGCGGCCTCGACGGCCATTAGCGCGTGCCAATGAGGAGGGGTGGCGATGTGGACGATATCGATGTCATCTCGGGCAATCAGCTCCCGGTAATCGCCGTAGCCGGTGATGCCGTTTTCCGCCGCGCCGGCATCGGTCATGCGCTGGGCTAGGTGATTGGAGTCGACATCGCATAACGCAAGAAGTCGCCCCGGCATGGTAAGGTGTGCATCGCAAATCCCGCCGCAGCCGATGATGCCTTTGGTGAGTTCTTCGGAAGGGGGTGTCTGTCCGTTCAGGCCGAGCAGGCGACTGGGTAGAATCTGCACGGTCGCCATCGCGGCGAGCGTCTGGAGGGTTTTTCGGCGTGTAATCATGGATGGGTTTTAGTGAAAATTTTGGAGACCTAACAGCCGCACCCGGTTCCGCAGGATGCGGCGCGGCGGGCGGTGAGTTTTTCCTCAAGGGCGATGGCGGTGGGTGAGATGGACAGGCCGCCGAGATTCGTGCAGCGCACCTCGCGCGGCATGCGGGCGGCGACATCTTTCGCGGTGTCGATGACCTCGTCGAGTGGGATTACCGGATCGTAGCCGGCGAGCGCCATATTTGCGCAGGAAAGGGCGTTTGCGGCGGCCATGACATTTTTGCCGAGGCAAGGAACTTCCACTCGATTCGCCACCGGATCGCAGATCAAGCCGATCATGCTCTGGAGCGCCATTGAGGAGGCGGCGACGCATTGCGCGAGCGAACCGCCGGCGAGGGTGACAAGTGCTGATCCGGCCATGCAGGCCGCGGCTCCGCCCTCCGCCTGGCATCCGCCGACTTCTGCGGCGAAGGTCCAGCGGGTGGTGAAGAAAACTCCGATGAGTCCGGCGGCGAGCATGGCTTTCGCCATTTCCTCCTCATCCAGATCCATCGCTTCGGCCATGGCCACAACGGCTCCCGGCAGAGCGGCGCAAGCACCTGCGGTGGGTGCGGCGACGATGACTCCCATCGAGCTTTTCACCTCCATCATGGCGGTGACATAGAGGATGATCCGGTTGAGCGCGCCGGCATCGAGCAGCCTGCCCTCCCCCATCATTTCTTTGAAACGTCCGGACTGGTGGCCGAGCACCCGGTCTTCGTATTCCGTGCCTGCGATGCCGGATGTGATGGAGTCCCGGATGATGCGGATGATGCCGACCATTTTGGCGATCACTTCCGCCTCAGTCAGGCCACCGCGCTGCATTTCGTATTGCACTGCGTATTTCCACAATGGTGTGCCGCGCCCTGCATCGTGCTCCAACATTTCCGAGCAGGAAGAAAACGGGATGCGCGTATTCTTCGCAGACAACACCGGCAGCACCGGCGACAGGTGTTTCACCGAGAGCACGCCGGGGAGTGAAGTGCTGATTTTCTCGCTTACGAAATCCGCCGCCTTCACTTCGATCATCCGACGGGAACCCGCCTCGTGCAGAATGATTTCATCCGCCGCGACATTCTCACGGAGCATCGCCAGCGCCTCGTCTGCATGCCCCTCGATGGTGATCAAGGTCTCGAAACAATCGCCGAACATGGAGACCGCGAAGCCATCGATATCGATCACTTCCATCATCCCGCCGCCGGTGGAAATAGCGCGCAGGGTGTGGGTTTCGCGGTCACCGCGAAGGGTCAGGCGGTAGGTGTTCGGGTGGGGATCGCCCGCGTCCACCGTCTCGATGGAAATGCGAACGCCGCTGCTGCGGAGAATTTCCATGGAACCGGGCAAGCGTTCATCAGCCGCATCCCAACCCATCAGTCCGCCGAAAAGCCCCATATCTGAGCCTTGCGTGTCGTGGGTGTTGGGCAGCGAACCGTTGCGATCGAACTCCACCAGGACCTCGCAGAAATCGCCGTCCATCAACTCGCGCGCAAGGCGGCCGATACGCAGGGCGGCGGCGCAATGCGAACTGGATGGCCCGCGCATCACGGGGCCGATGACGTCATTGAAAATGCTCGGAATCATTGGCTTTCCTCACTCGGCTCCCAGATCGCCATCATCAGGGCAAGGATCTCGGGTTCATGCTCCTTCAGTTCGCCCCGGTTGAAAGGGAAAAAATCGTTACAGCCGAAGTAGGATTCGGTCATTTCCGCAAAGAACTCCTTCTGATTGGTCAGGCCGTAGTGCTCATGGCGATTGCCGGTGACCAGCAGACAATCCTTTCCCCGTCCGCTCTTTTTGAATTTTTGATAAGCAGCCATGATGCGCTTCTCGTCGAAACCGAGCACCTGATCGTGATAGGCATGGGCAAGCTCGTGAAGCACGACCCATGGCTGAACGTTGGTCTGGCGGGGCTGCAGCAGCATTTCTCCCACCGGAATGTGCACGCACTTCACGAGGTCCGCCTCATGCCCGTTGTCCTCCAGCCATTTCTGGCCCGGGTGATACTGCATGTTTGTAAGGCTGCCGCATGAAACATCTAACACGATGGTGACCCCCTGCAGCTTCCCGAGCGCAGGCTCCGGCACGATGATGCAGATATCGGAAAGCCGCGACTTCAACGAATCGAGGATGCGCTCCCCGTCTGGCTGCGCTGTGGGATCGAGTAGTCGTTCATCGATGCGGACTTTCCAGCCCTCGATCACACGCTCGGTGCGGGACTCGGGAACAGGAGGTAGCTTTTTTACATCCGCCATGCCCTGAGTGGCAAACACACAGGACAGAATCGTGGTGATGAAAAGTTGATGGGTCGGAGGCATGACTGAGTGGGTTGGCGGATCAAATCGACGGGCTATGAATGAGCTCTCAGCGCTCTACAGTGTCAAAACCTCCGTCCTGAAAGCAAGGGTCATAAATCAGTCCTTTGTTACGCAAAACAGTTCGCCGTTTTTTCGTTCATGCTGGAAATAGATTTCACTGATCTCGGCTTCGCGGCTGGTGAGAGAAGCAATTTCGACCGTCTCTACAAGCATCAGGGCTGTTGACCAGATTTCCGCAACGGTGGCGGTGGTGGCGGCGACCCAGATGCGGGTGGGCGGATTGGCGGGCATTTCGCCGCCGGGGTGGACGATGTGATTGCCTTGTATCCCGGTGCCCGATGCGCTGAGGGCCTGAGCGCTGAGATCGATGCGCGCTCCGGTTTCTCCACCTGGGAGGTCCACCGGCCATGAACCCTCTCCGAAGGCGAGCAGCGAGCTGGCTCCGGCGCAGATCAATCCACCGGGAGCGCCCCAATCGACAAGGATTTCCCGCAACTGATCAAGCGCGTAGCCTTTGCCGATGCCGCCAAGATCGATTTCCCGCCCGGGGCTCTGGCAGGTCACGGCGGCGGTATCTGGGTGGATGATGAGACTGCCTTCGGGGGAGGGAGACTGCCCGGAACGCGAGGATTTCTGGTGCTCGATCTGCCGTCCCAGGCTTACATCGAAAAGCCCTCCGGTGCGCGCATGCCCCTCGAGGGCTGCCAGCAGGCAAGCGTGACATTCCTCGCTGATGCGGAGCGTTTCGCCGGTTTTGAGATGATTGATGCGCGAGACATCGCTGCCTTCGATAAAACGGCTGAGCCGGCTCTCGAGGAAATCCAGCCGATCGAAGCACTCGCGCGCCATACCCGCCGCGACGGAGTTCTCCACGCCGGGCAGATCCAGGCGGAAGATGGTGTTCATCGCCTCGTGGGTGAAGCGGCGGCGATCCGGGGTTTTCATCATTCGCTTTCCATCCAGAGTTTCCAAATATCGTTGCGCACGCGGAGCATGAGCGGGGCATCTGTCCGCAAGCCACGCGGCAGCAAGGTGTGGGTGTCCGCGAGGAGTCCTGCGACTTCTGGCTCACCATCGGGAGTGGTGAATACGATGGGCATTGCCGCGAGGTCTTCGGGAGGTGTTTCCCAATAACCGATTTTTCCCGCACCGCGAAGATACCACGGCAGCGGCCAGTAACCCGTGCCGACGACGGCGATGGGTTCCATTTCAATTCCGGGCAAGGCTGTCCCGAGATCTTGGAGCCACGGGGCAATGCGCTCCACATCGCTGCTGGTCGGGACGTAGGCGAAAGGGTTGCGTGAATCCGAGGCGAAGCGGCCAGTCGCACGGCGTGCTTGGGTGAATTGAGTAAAAACTGCGAGCGCCACGACAAGCGCGACCGGGATCATCACAGCGCGGTTTCTTTCCCGGAAATCCACAACACAACAACCCGCCAAGATGCAGACATGCGCCCACGGAAGCGCGATGAGCCACGGAGTTTTGTAGCCGATGAGGCTGTAGATCAGGAAATGAAATACGGCGGCGTAGGCGATGAAACGTATCGCCAACCTCCCGCGCGAGGCAGGCTTCCGGAAGGTTGATGCATAGGCGAAAAGGGCGAGCGCAATGACCGGGGTTCCGAACCACCATGCACCTCCGGATTTTTCAGGGATCGCGATGAGCTGGAAGTAGTAGCCAAACGGCTTGTCGTGGCCTTGCACGGTTTCATAAACGAAAAAGGTGCGCACCGCATCGATGGCTCCGGTGGGATTGCGGAATCCATCGGTGTAGAAATACAGGGAGCTCAGCAGTGCGGTGGCACCGAAGAGTAGCAACGGCATCCGTAGTAGCGTCCAATGATCCGACCACGTCCCCTGAAGAATACGCTGGCGGTTTTCCACCGCGATGATGGCTGCGGCAGCAAGCCAGGCGATGATGCTGATCGCAAAAGTTTCCTTGGTGGAGAACATCAGGCCGACGGCAAATCCCACAGCGATCGCCGTGAGGGATTTCGGCGGCTTCGTCAAAAGCGCGAGCGCAATGACACCGAACCACACGAGCAACGACTCGTGAATGAACATCCGGGAATAATAAGCGAGCAGCGGCGAGGTGGCGAGCAGCGCGGCGGCGAGCAATGCAGCGGGATCACCGAAACGGCGGCGAAGCAGGAGCGGTGTCAGAATAAGCAGCATTCCGGCGCTGGCGGTGACGAGGCGTGGAGTGAGCTTGGTGAGCGTTTCCCAGCTATCCTCGCCGCGCATGCGAGCGAGCGGCATCGTGAGCGAACTCAGCAACGGGCCGTGGTAATGTACGGGATCGAAACGGTAGTCCCCCGCCCCCATACGGTCAGCGGTGATACTGGCTCCCGTGGCCTCATCCGCATGGAATGGCCGCTTCTCCAACCCATCGAAACGGAGGAACGCGCCGAGACCGATGACGACGAGCCAGCAGACAATGATGGATGCACGCTTGATCAACCTATGGATACGACGAAAGGATGGGATATCCCGCAACGCAAAACTCCCGATGCCTTGAACCCAGAAGATCCCCCACCTCGAATTGTGCTCGTCACACCGGTCTGGAACGACTCGGCGCGGCTTTCGCAATATGCTCCCGCGCTTGCGGCGGCCCTGGCGGCTTCCCCCTTGCCGATCCGGTGGGTGATCGCCGACGACGGCTCGGATGGAGGCGAGTTGGAAAAGCTCACTGCGCTACGCACATCGCTGGAAGGTATTTTCCCTCACATCGAGCTTCTCGGGTTTTCAAAACATCGCGGAAAAGGTGCCGCGATACGCGGGGCGTGGGATTCGGCGAAAGATGCGGAGTGGTTGGCCTTCGTCGATGCTGACGGAAGCGTCCCGGCAAAGGACATACTCAGCTTAATCTCGGCTGCAGTTTCTTGCGGCGAGTCGATGCTTGGCATCAGAAAGGAAACCACCAACACGCACATCGAAGAGAGCATGATGCGAGGTTTGCTGCATCGCTCATTCATCTTTGCCGTGCGAATGCTCCTCGGGATCCACTGTGAAGATCCGCAATGCGGCGCAAAGGCGATCCGTGGCGAAGACTACCGGAAGATTCGTGCCGACCTGCGTGAAGACGGGTTTGCCTTCGATTCCGAACTGCTTGCCCATCTCGCTTCGGCGGGATCGACATGGCGCGAAGTCCCGGTCAACTGGACGGAAAAAGGAGACGCAAAAGTCCGCCCACTGCGCGACGGCGCGAAGATGCTGGTGTCGCTTTTCCGGATCCGGCAGCGGATTTCAGCTCAGCCACCTTTTCCGAAAACCTCTACCTCGGTGTAGTGGTTGAGGGCGTTGGTGGTGTTGCCATTGCTGTAAAGGCGGACGTAGCGCCCCTTGGTGCCGCGGCCATCGACCACGAGGCCGAAGTTCGACTCCACATAGGGATTGTCGCTACCTTTGCCCAAGCCGGCGGAGTTGTCGTAGTCGTTGTTGTAAACGGTGGTGGCGCCCTCCGCAAATTCCGGATCATCCGAGATCTGGACGATGACATCGTGATAAGCACGCTCCTGTGAGTGGAAATGCCAGATGTAGATCGCGTAGATTTCCGCGCTTTTTTCCAGATCGATCTGCACCCATTGGAGGCCTTCCATCAGCTCCACGGAATAACCTTCGCCCGCGTTCTTGTCGCCATCGGTGATGAGATCGAGGCTACCGATGAATGGGTCGCTATCGCTACCGGTCACGGTTTTTCCTGCGGAGAGCAATACCGTGCCCTCGGGAACGAGGAACTTCGCCGGCTCTTTGAGGACCGGCACGAGGTTCGGCACCTTCATCGGGCTCGGGGTGCCTTCGATCAGCTTTTTCGGAAACTCCGTTTCCACCGGCACGCCGCCGGGTGTGCCGCCGGGAGATGAGGAGGAGGTGGTGGTGCCGTTTTCCTTTTCACCACAGGAGATAAAAAGCAGGGAGGCAAGGGCGGAGAGGCAGGGAACGATGTGGTTGGGTTTCATACGGAGAGTTGTTGTTCGGTGAATTCTATCGGTTGGCGTGAAAGCGCGGAGGGGTTGACCCAATAAATCGGCGCTTCGCTTTCAAATGCATGACGGGCATCGCAGTTGAGTTTCGCTTCACCACGAATCGCCGCGAAGAAATTCTCAAGGTGCGGCTGGTGGGGCGGCTTGTTGAGATCGCCGGGAAGCGCGTAGGCCTCGGGGGCGGCCGATTCGTAGGAGGCGATCGCGTCGTCGGTGGAAACGGGTTTCGGCGGAGCTGGCTGACGTTTCAGGAAACCACGCTCAACCAGATTATCCCATGACGGCGCGGTGGCCTCGCGGTATATATTTGTGTAGGCCGCCCTTTCTGAGATCGTGATGGTCGCATCAGTGCCCATGAAACTTTCGTAATAACCGCCGCCCGCACTGGTCGTGGTGAGCACCTGATAGAAGGCACGCACGCCACCCTGCGGGGTGTCGTAATCGAAGATCGCCATGACGTTGTCGAAGTGCTCGCGCTCGGTGAAATAGTCGTTTCCTCCCGAGGCAAAAACCGATTTCGGCTGCACCCCGAGGAACCAGTTAAAGATGTCGATCTGATGCGCTCCGAGATCGGAAATGGGTCCGCCGGAAAGATCGCGGTAGGTGCGCCAGTTCATGAATTGCTGCATATTCTCGAAGCCATATTGGTTGAGAATTGCAGTATCGATGGTGAGCTTCGGGTTGAAGCCGAGATCCTGCGAGGAGGCGACCGCACGGTTCCATTGGCCGTTAATATTAGTGATCTGGCCACAGATCTTGTTGCCGTTGAGGAGCTGCTCGAGCGTGTAGCGGTAACGCGGATTGCTGCGACGCTGGTGCCCGATCTGGCAGAGCTTTCCGGATTTTTCCGCAGCGCGCACCATCTCGCGAGCGCCCTCGATGGTGTTCGACATCATCTTCTCGCAATAGACATGAAGACCGGCCTCAAGGCATTTCACCGTGTGCGGGGAGTGCCAGAAATCCGGGGTCGCGACGATGACCGCATCGAGATCTTTCTCGGCGGCGAGCATCTCATCGATGTCGGTGTAACCGCTCGGGAGTTCGCCTTGGAGACCGCGGATCTTGGCCATGCCGCCCTTGCGATTGTAGTCCCAGATATCGCAGACGGCAGAAAAATGGAGGCCGGGAATGTTCGACATGGCCTCGAACAGCACGCGCCCTTGCTTGCCCATGCCGACGATAGCAACGTTGATCTTCGCACCCGCTCCGGTCTGCGCGGCACGCAGGATGGAGGGCGCACCGAGCACCAGCCCGGCACCGACTGCGGCACCGGTTTTGCCGAGGAAATTCCTGCGCGTGATGTGGGATGATTCGGGCTTCATGCGGTTACCATTTTTTCAGGATGCCAAATCGATTATTTGCCGAGGTCCAGAGTGCGAGAACGATGAGAACCATATGCACCGCCAGCCAGGAAACGCCTTCGTCCTGCTTGATTAGAATGAGCCCCCACGTCAACCCGATGTAAATCAGACCGAGCAAGAAGAGCGAAGTGCGGTAGAAGAAGCCCAGCAGGATGGTCAGGCCGAGAAGGATAAGCGCGGGGCCGAGCGCTTTGTCGAAGATGCTGAGCAATTGATCCGGCAGCAGCGGTTCGTCCTTGAATTTTCCCATCAGCGAGGGCGGCACGCCTTGGTAGTTTTCAAGCGCGTAGGTTTTGGCGGAGCTGGCAGCGGTCAGGCCGTAGTCGTTGACCTGGCCGTCGATCTCTACCGCAGTATCGGAAATCTCCGAACCGGCGAACTTTTCAACTCCTGTCTGAATGGCGCGAACCGCTAGCCAGAGGCGCAGCAGAAGCGCCGCGTATGTCATTGCCAATTTATTATCCGAGACGGAGGTTGCTGCACTCATGGGTTAGTCAGTGTTTTAGGAGCGGGAGGGCGCGATGTCTGCCGAAAAAAGTCGGGATCTACGAAATCGGAGGGATTTCCGTGCGGCGGATGGCGAGCGGGTTGCCATCGCGTAGCTCGGCGGGGAGCGCTGCATCCGGAAATCCCTGCCAGGAGACGGGACGGCAGAAACGGAGAATCGCCATCGTCCCGACAGAACTACTACGCCCATCGGAGGTGGCGGGATAGGGGCCGCCGTGCACCATGCTGGAGCAGACTTCCACGCCGGTGGGGAAACCGTTAAAAATGAGGCGTCCTGCCCGTTGCTGTAGCGCGGCAACTAAGCCGGGATTCCCTGCAAGCTCATCTCCGCTGGCATGGAGGCTGGCGGTGAGTTGCCCTTCCAAACCCGCGAGCGCAGATTGGATTTCCGCGATGCTCCCCCGGACCACCAACGCCCCGGGGCCGAAGATTTCCGCCTGAAGATCGGGTTTTTTGATAAAGTCAGCAACGGGGATGGTGAAGACCACCGGCGAGGCTTGGCAGTCGGCTGCGGCCGTTGTGCAGCGGGCCAACGTTTCCACACCGGGATGGCTCGCGAAGGATTGCGCCGCCTCCGAGTAGGATTTTGAAATGGAAGGATTGAGCATCGTGGCGGGCTGGCCGGCCTCGACGAGTTCCGCGAGCTTTTTCAAAAAGACATCGCCCGCATCAGCAGGCAGGAAGACGAGGCCGGGATTGGTGCAGAACTGGCCGCCGCCGAGGATGAGCGAGCCGTAATATGCCTCGGCTAAAGCTGCTTCGCCCTTTTCGAGCGCACCCGGCAAGATTACGAGAGGATTGACCGAGCTCATTTCTGCAAAGACTGGGATCGGCTGGGGTCGCTCTGCTGCGATGGCCATCAGCGCAGTGCCACCTGCACGCGATCCGGTGAAACCCACCGCCTGGATGGACGGATGTTTCACCACCGCTTGCCCGACCGTTCGCCCGCCACCGTAGAGCAGCGAGAAAACTCCTTCGGGCATGCCCGTTTCCTCGGCAGCAGCAACTATGGAGGCACCGGCGATTTCCGCGAGGCCGGGATGGGACTCGTGGGCGATGACCACGACAGGGCAGCCCGCCGCCAAGGCCGAGGCGGTGTCACCACCGGCCACCGAGAAGGCCAGCGGGAAATTCGAAGCGCAAAAAACCGCCACCGGCCCCAGCGGCCAGAGCATCGAGCGGAGGTCGGGCTTCGGCAGAGGTTGGCGATCTGGCTGGGCGCGGTCGATTCGTGCATCCACCCACGAGCCCTCCTCCAGAAGATCTGCAAACATCCTGAGCTGACCGCAAGTGCGGGCGGTTTCGCCGCGCATCCGGCCTTCCGGCAATCCCGTCTCGAGCGGCCCGCGTGCGGCAATGTCCTCGACCGAGCCTTCAATCTTCGCCGCGATCGCGCGCAGAAACCCGGCACGGACTTTTCCCGGCATCGATGAGTAGGCGGGAAACGCGGCCGCTGCCATGTCCACGGCCTTTGCCACTTCTTCCGGAGTCGCGGAAACGTAATCGGGTAGAAGTTTTTCGCCGGTGGCGGGATTCAGCGCCTGCCCGCAGACTTGGGTTCCGGCAGAACGGGAGGAACCAATGAAAGATGAGCCACTCAGGGAAGTTGTCATATGCGGATGATCGTGGCCGGATGTCCGGGAGCGTGGCTAGCCGAATATCCCCTCGGAATCAGATCATCCGAGCGACATCGCCTTTGCGAAAACTCTTCCGAGGTTGCCAAAGGGGCGTTTCCTGACCCATCTTCCGCTTCATCAAACCCATGAAAATCGCCATCCTTGGCTGCGGCTCGCGAGGCCGCACTTACGCAAAAATCGCCGGTTCTATGCCGGATCGATACGAAATCACCGCCGCAGCCGACCTCGTCGCAGAGCGAACCGCCGCAGTGGCCGAACTCGCTGAGAACGGACAGATCGCGATTTTCGGCTCGGCCGAGAAATTCTTCGCCGCAGGGAAACTCGCGGACGTGTTGTTGATTGCGACCCAAGATGCGCATCACTTCGAGCATGCCACCCAAGCCCTCCGCTGCGGCTACGATCTCTTGCTGGAAAAACCCGCTGCTGAATCCCTCGAGCGTTGTGACGAGCTCGATGCCCTCGCCCGCTCCCTCGGCAAACGCATCGTGCTCGGCTTCGTCCTACGCTACACACCTTTCTACTCCGCCGTGAAAGCGGTGGTCGATTCCGGCAGGCTCGGCAGGATCATGACCTTGCGCGCCAGCGAAGGCGTCGAACCCTACCATCAGGCGCACTCATATGTTCGTGGCCATTGGTCAAAAACGACAGAATCCACCCCGATGATCGTGGCGAAGTGCTCGCACGATACGGACCTACTTTGCTGGCTCTCGGGATCGGAGCCACATGCCGTACGCAGCATGGGCAGGCGGGATTGGTTCCGCCCGGAAAACGCCCCTCCCGGAGCACCCGCCCGCTGTAGTGATGGCTGCCCTGCCGCAGCCGAATGCCTCTACGATGCCCACCGCTACCTCACCGACAAACGCAGCTGGCTACGCATGGTGATGGACGGCGCCGAAGAGGCCGACGACGCACGCATCACAGATTTCATCAAAACCTCACCGTGGGGACGCTGCGTTTACCATTGCGATAACGACACGGTGGATCATCAGGTGCTGGCTGTGGAAATGGAAAACGGCATCACCGCCACACTCACCATGACTGCCTTCGATCTCGGCAGAACCCTCGAAATCCACGGCACCCACGGCTCCCTGCGCGGCGGCTCGCCTTTCCAAGATGCCGGCACGCCGGAGCTGTGGTTCCGCGATCATCGCAGCGGCAAGCTTGAACCGGTGCCTGTCGTCGAGCCCGATGCCAGCGGATATGCCGGGCATGGCGGCGGAGACTTCGGGCTGGTCAACGCGCTCGACGGGCTCCTGCAGGGACCGCAGGCCTTGGCGCCCGGCCTTGATGGACTTGCCGGGCACCGTCTCGCCTTTCTCGCGGAAAAATCGCGCACTTCCACCCCTCCCCGATCCGCGTAAACTCCTCCTCCGACAAATCCACTCCCATGATCCTCCGCCTCGCACTCGCCTTCATCTTCGCCGCCGCCACCCTCAGTGCCGCCGAGAAACCACCTGTGGTAAGCCCATCGAAACCCGATATCATCATCTTCCTCGCCGATGACCTCGGCTTCGGCGATCTCGGTTGTTACGGCAACAGCATCATCCAAACCCCGCACATCGACGCCCTCGCCACTGCTGGCGTGCGCCTCACCGATTGCCACTCCGGCGGCACCGTTTGCTCCCCTTCCCGCGCCTCCCTGCTCACCGGCCGCACTCCCTTCCGCAGCGGCTTCTACTACCTCTCCGGCCCCGAAGGTTGCCATCTTCAGAAAGAAGAATCCACCATCGCCTCCCTGCTCCGCGACGATGGCTACGACACCTGCTTCGTCGGAAAATGGCACCTCGGCAGTTTCGAGAAAGACCCCACCCCCGCCGATCACGGCTTCGATCATTGGTTCGCCACCGAGCTAAATGCCTTCGAGGGCCCCGAAGACCCCGGCAAGTTCGTCCGCAACGGTGAGAAGGTCGACAAGACCGGCACATGGTATTGCGATGCCATCGTGGAGGAAGCCATAGCTTGGATGAAATCCCGACCCGACCCAGACAAGCCTTTCCTCATCGTCGTCTGCTCCCACGAACCCCACACCCCCATCCATCCCCCGGAAAAATATTCCGCGATGTATGAGGACGAGCTCGTCGGGAAAAAGGAAAGCATCGTCGGCTACGGCGGCGTGCACCGCCCGCTGGATCGCTCCATTTCCGAAAACAAAAAATACTACTACGGCACCGTCACCCAACTCGACGACGCCTTCGGCAGGCTCATGGGCTCCCTCGATGAAACAGGCAAACGCGACAACAGCCTGGTCATCTTCACCAGCGACAACGGCCCCGAAACCCCGGTCACCATCCAGGAATCCGGCGGCCAATGGGAGGACCCGATCCGTGACTGCTGCTTCGGCACCCCCGGCCCTTGGAAAGGCATGAAACGTTACGTCTTCGAGGGCGGCCACCGCGTTCCCGGCATCGTCCGCTGGCCGGGCAAAGTCCCCGCCGGTTCCCTCTCCACCCGCCTCGTCAATGGCACCGACTGGCTCCCCACCGTCTGCGCCGCCGCCGGCATCCCGGTCCCCACAGACCGCACCATCGATGGCATCGACGCCACCCCCGCCCTGCTCGGGAAATCCGCTGAACGCGAAATCCCCGCCTGCTGGACCTTCCCCGTCAGCGAGGACTCGCGCAACCTCCCCGGCATGGCCATGCGCGATGGCGAGCACGTCATCGTCGGTTGGTTCACTCCCAAGATCAACGGCCGCGAATACTCGAAATGGGTCAAAGCCGCCGAGCTCAGCCACTTCGCTCTTTACGACCTCAGCGTAGATCTTTTCCAGGAAACCGACCTCTCCAGCCTCCGGCCCGAGCAATTCGAATCCTCCAAGGAAAAGATGCAGGCTCTCTGGAAAGACATCCAAAAGGAAGCCCCCGACTGGACGGAAAAGGAGTGACGGCACAGGAAGCCATTCCGCAAATTCTTATATAAGGGACAGTTTTCGATTTTGTGGTCTCCCTCCAGCTCAAGTCCCTTCAAGTCTCTTTATCCCAGCAGGGATGACAGCCAGTAGCCGGGGCCAAGCGCAGCGACTGCCCCCGGCTACTGGCTGTGATCCTTTTAGGATCGGAAGACCTCAAGAGCCACCCAAAAGAAAAAGGATGCGAGTGCGATGCACTCACCTCCTTGGAAATGGATCCGCCCCCAAAGGGCGGAAAGACCGACCTACTTTCGGCGGCGCCCAAACATCAGGACACCCATTCCACCGAGCAGCATCGCCAACGAGGATGGCTCGGGGACAGCATTGACATCGCCATTTAGGATCACGTTATCAAGAACGTTCGAAGCACCGCCAGAGTTATTGTTGATACGATTATCAAGATAGATACGGAACTCCACGCTCGATAGACTGTTGAAATCCACAGCAGATAGATCAATGTCTTGCCCTGTCGATGTTCCTGTTATCCCTGGGCTGGCATAAACGATATTTGCAGTAAATCCGTCGACACTGGAGCGTATCGCGTAATCAGTCGCGCCTCTAGCACCATGATTAATGTCAAAGGTGAGATTCTGCAAATCAAGGCTGTATCCACCATCTGCGGTCACGGTGAAGGTGAAGTATTGGTCTGCTGCGACGGCAGCATCCATATTGGCTGCTGTACCGTCTTGCAAACCATTACCCTCCGAAATGTGGATGACATCCGCTCCCCCAAGCACGAGAGGATTAAAGGAACCACCTCCGCCCCCAAATGAAGTAGCGGAGACATTGGCCGCGGTTGTCGTTGCTTGGAATGCCGTTGGATTGTCCGCCTCGTATTCGTTATCCGTGGAGTCTGTGGTGAACTCGTAGGAAACAAGTACCATCGCAGCGTGGGAGAGGGAGGATGCGGCTAGCAGCGAGGCGATCACTGCGGTGGGAGTTGTCAGTCTTTTCAGTTTCATGTTACGTGGGATTTTCTTTGAGGACGCAAGGATTGAGGAAGCCCAAGACCGCTCGATGACGGAAAGCTACAACACGCCCAATGGAATCCACAGTAACTGTCATCAGAGATCCTGCCTACCGCCTGAAAAGGGTATATTTCGAAAGATCTTCCCAAAGAAAAGGAGGCGAGCGCCACGCACTCACCTCCTTGGAAATGGTTCCGACCCTGAAGGGTAATTAAGAGCCGACCTACTTACGGCGGCGGCCGAGCATCAGGACGCCCATACCACCAAGCAGAAGTGCTGCTGAGCTAGGCTCAGGAACGGCGGTCAGAGTGAGACCCGCAATGGTGACGTGATTGCTTTTCGTTACCGTGATTTCCAGATTACCACTGCCATCTGTCGTGAGGCCGCTCAGGGTGCCGTAGCCGACGCTGGCCGTTGTATCTGCGAAGAAGTTTTTCCCGTCGGCTGACCAGGTTGCGTTGAAATTGTTGTTATTGTTGTCCCAGCCCCCTGTGAGGTCGTAGGTCAGGCTGTCATCCAAGCCAGTGAAGGTGAGAACAAAGTTGGCGCCGGCGGAGAGATTTCTACCACTTGCGTTATTCGAAATAATTCCATCACCGTAAACGGAAGCGTCGGTCATCAATCCAGATCCTTCAACGCCACCAGAGAAGTCCCACGCAATTTGGCCGGTATTGTTGGTTACGGAGAATTGAGTTCCAGTAATGGCGGTATTGTTGGTATCGACGAGTGATATCGCCGTAGTGGAGGCCATATCAGCAAGTCCCGGGGTCGAGGCATCGCCTCCGACGCTAACTTGATTGAAGGTGGTCGACCCTGCAGGGGCGGTGCCACCGAAGTCGATTCCAACGGTCTGATTCAGGAGGAGTGCTGCATCTGAGCCGGTAGTGGCGGCAAAGAGGGAGGCGATGACTGCAGCAGAGGCAGCGAGTGACTTGGTTTTTTTCATGGGTTTTGGGGATGTCTTTTGCTCTGATATGAGGCGTGGGGAGGCAGGATTGCCGCATGGATTCTTCCACACTCCTCCATCCTTAGGGAAGCAGGGGCATCCTCGCAATACCCCGAAAAGGGCATATTTGGCGATTCTGCGCAAAATAGAGGCAAACATCACGCATCCGCCTCCTTGGAACTGGATCCGAACCAGAGGGTGAGAGAAAACCCAACGACAAACTCTTCAAATCCCAGCGCTAGTCGGTCGCCCGCCCGGAAACCCTCCGTTCTGGCTGCCGGACGCGCTCTGAGTAACAGTAATAATTTATGGCAACCGAATTAAACAATGGGAAAACAGGCAAAAAATACCCTTTTGAGGGGATAGGCAGGATCTGAAATTAGTGCACACTAGGTAGCCCCAGAAAGATGCATTCAGTGGCTTTCTCCAAAAAAACGATACGACCATGAAAAAAACTTTGGCCATCATCAGCGCGGCATTTTGTGCAAGCGCAATTACTTCTCAAGCCGTCGTCTTAGTTCAATACAACTTCGATGACGACGCAACCCACCAGGATGCGGACGTGCTGGCGGATCACCTTACCGAGGGCGGCCCAACTAGCCCTTCCTTTTCTCTGGCAGTCACCTCCGAATCGAATCTGTTCGCTGCGGAAGGGCAGGGAGTTCAGGATGGCACAGGGAATAACATGGCGGCGGCTTGGGCTTCCGGGCAATATTGGCAGTTCAGCATAACCGCTGACTCCGGATACACATTCGATCTGGATACGCTCACTTTTGATATCGGCAGAGCGACTAATGGCACTAACGACTGGGCCATAAGAACCAGCGTGGACGATTTTGCTGCAGATTTGGTCTACCGTGATCAGGGAACCCTTAGTACTGTTACTGGCCAAACGGTTAATTTCAATACGTTCAGTACTTCCGGTCTGTCGGGAACCAGTGGCGGCGGTGAAGGCACCTTCACAGCAGGCCAATTCGACAACCTGTCCACGATCACGATTCGGATCGCTTATGACGACAGACAAAGTAACACCGGAAGTGCGAGTGCAACGCGTCTGGATAACTGGACTGTCAACGGTAGCGTCAACGCCATCCCAGAACCCTCCTCCGCTGCCCTTCTCGGCCTTGGCGGACTCGCCCTGATCTTACGTCGCCGTAAGTAAATTGAATTTTCACATTTACCGGCGGGTGGAGTTTTCTCTGCCCGCCGGTTTTCTTTATCCATTAGCAGATCCCTTCTAATCCACGTCATTTCAAAGGAAAATCCATCCCACCCATTACCTCGGGAAGGATTCAAACTCATCTCTCTATTTCCGACAAAGAATCAGAGCGAAGTAGCTCTGCCCGACAGGGGTGCTGGCTTGACTAAATACTAAGGATTTCAGTAGGGTCAGGGTTTTTCCATGCTGTAATGAAAGTCAATTGCCCACATTGTGCCCAGAAATACGACTTGGCAGAATCCCGGCTGGGCGAGGAGCTGCAGTGTGAGGTCTGCAAGGGCATCATGCGCTTCAAGGCACCCACGCCTACCGATGCTCGGAAGAGTGAGGGGATGAAGTTTCACTGCCCGCATTGCTCGCAGAAATACAAGCTGGATGAATCGATGCTGGGCACCGAACTGGAGTGCCAGGGGTGCCATGGAATGATGCGCTTTGAGCTGCCCGGGAAGCAGGTTGCGCGCTCCGCAGTGCCAAGGCCGACCTTAGGAAATACTCCGGCCAAACCACGTAGCAACAAGGCGCTTGTGCTGGGCTTGGTGGCGGTGGTTCTGGTGGGTGTGGGCTTGTTCGCTTCCGGAATTTTCAGCAAGAAACGAAGTGCTTCCGATCTCGCCGCCGGTGAGAAGGATTCCGTGACCCAGTTTACCGCTGAGCCCGTGACTGCTGCTCCAGTGGCCGAAAAGGAAGCCGCTCCCGAGATGCCTGTGGTAGATCGGTCAACCATCGATAATGCTCTCAACGAGCCGATGTCACCCGAGCCGGAGGTCGCTGAGACCAAGCCCGAGGAGACAGCGATCGATATAGAGGTCTCCACGCTCGATGAAAGTAGCGGCGGGGTATTCACCAAAACGGTGAAGCCGTTTCTCGAGCAGAACTGCATCAGTTGCCATGGCCCTAAAAAGGAGAAGGGCAGCCTGCGGGTGGACTTCCTCGCGGCCGACCTTAACGACCCTTACAGTCTGAGCCATTACCAGAACATCATTGATGAGCTGACGACCGAGAACATGCCTCCGGAGGAGGAGCCCCGCCCCGACCAGCAGGAACTGGTGGAGGTGGTGAACATTTTCACCGATTTGGTGAAAGCGGCCAAAGCACGGCACAGCTCGGGCGGCGGCCGGCCGGTGCGCCGCCTGACGCGCACGGAATTTATCAACACGGTGTGGGATCAGATGGGTGTGCGCACCGACATCGATGGGCTGCCGGATGATCTGATGGTCGGGAAATTCGAGACCAATGCGGAGACGCTTTTCCTGACGGACATGCACATCCAGTCCTACCTGCAGAAGGCGAACGATATTGTGAAACGCTTCATCGCCAGCCGCAACATGAAGCCGGGGATGCATGAGATCCCGGTAGAGTATTCGCCCCTGCTCGCGGATTCGCGCCTGGCGGTCGATATCAGCGCCATCCCTCCTGCCGGCTACCTGTTGGTCCGCACGGCATGGTGGCAGAGGGAACCCAAGGCGGAGAATGAAATCGTAATCAGCCCATCCACGGACGCGGCCGAGTATGAAGTGACCGGAACCCCGCAATCCCCGCAGGTGATCGATCTGGAAGTCTACAAGCTCACCGATGAAATGAACTTCGCCGAATGGGATATCAAGCGATCCAATGTGCCTTCGGTGAACCTCGCGAAAGGACTGAGCAAAGCGGAAAATGCCGCGCGAATCAAAGCGTTGGGGAAGGCGACCTTGGATGAGGAGACGCTGGTAAACGCGCAGGAAGGACTGATGAGGCATCCGATCGTTCTGGGCGGCATCAAGAATGTGCAGGTGGTCAGCGCTCAGCCATATGAGTTCTTCGCGCCGTTCCTGAGAAACGGAGATGACCTACCGGATTCCGCGGCGCATACGATCATTTATAAGTTCGCCGCATTGATGAAGCGAGGCCGCCCGGTCGATCCGGATTTCGTCGCGAAGCTCCACATCGTATTCAAGCGTGGTCGAGATATGGGCCTGCCCTTCTGGGAGGCGATGGTCGAGCCGCTATCCGTGGCCATGTGCTCGATCGATGCGATCATGCATTTCGAAAACCGCGATCCATCCAAAGAGGACCGGACCGTCGCCGGAGTGGATCTGGCCAACCGCCTGTCCTATGCCGTGTGGCGCTCGGCTCCCGATGCAGAGCTGGTCAGGAGTGCAAGATCCGGCGACTTGCTCGATGAGCAAGGCAGGGCCCGGCAGATCCAGCGCATGATGGAGGATGAAAAGTTCGCGCGCTTCACGCGGGATTTCACCAACCAATGGTTCGAGCTGCCCCGGCAAGATGAAATCGCGGTGGATCCTCGGGTTTACCCGGATTTCGATCAATCGATCGCCCCCGTGATGAAAGAGGAAACGATAGAATTCATGGCGCATCTGGTGCGCAACGACCTTCCATTGGAGAACCTCATCGATTCCGATTTCGCGGTCGTCAACAACGCCATGGCAAAACACTACGGAATCCCCGGTGTGGTAGGATCGGAATTCCGTGCCGTCCCGCTTGCCGGTGAGGCGAAAAAGCACGGGCGTGGCGGCATCCTCACCCACGCGGGCATCCTGATGCAGGGAGGAACCGGTGACCGCACATCGATCGTGGAACGGGGAGCGTTTATCGCCCGCAAAATCATCGACAAGCCACCGGGCACGCCACCGCCGCTGGTCGGAGAATTGCCGACCAATGATGCAAGCACCGCCAGCATGACGGGCGCGGAAATGGTTCAGCTGCATGCCTCTGCGCCCCAGTGCGCCAACTGCCATGCGGGGATCGACCCGCTGGGCATGGGCTTGGAGGAATTCGATGCGGTGGGACTGTTTCGCTCCAAGGAAACCCGGCTCAATCCCGGCATCGATTCGCTTACGAGACGCCAGCGCCGCAACCCTGCGAGTAACGTCATCTCGGTGCCGCTGGATACCAGCGGGTATCTGTATGACGGGCAAAAATTCGAGGGTGTGGACCAACTGAAACGCACCTTGCTGACCAAGAAGGACGATTTGGCGAGAGCCTTCGTCAAAGCCCTGCTGAGCTTCACCAATGGCAGGGAGTCGAATCTCACCGACGCCGCAATCGTCGACCGCATTGTCGAACAAGCCGAAGTCGAGGACTACCCGGTCCGAACCATCATCGAGAACGTGTTGCGCTCCGAAGTCATGGTCCGATACTGAAAGATTGGACGCCCTGCGAACGAAATTATATAAGGATCACCAAAGCCATGAGAAACCAAGAACCCCATTCATTCTCAAGACGCCGCTTCATGCGGAGCACCAGTGCGTTGATCGCCCTGCCGTTTCTTGAGGCTTTCGCCGGGCGCTCGACGGGCTTGATGGCTGCAACAACCCCTTCGGCTTCCGGGATCGGTGCGATGACGACCGCTGCGGGCATGCCCAAGCGCCTGGTCTTCCTGCCGATGGGCTATGGCGTGAACGCTGAGAATTGGTTTCCCTCCGAAAAACAGCAGGGCTCGGACTATGAACTCCCACCATTGGTGCAGGGCTTCGAGGATCTGAAGAGCGACATCTCATTTGTCCAGAACTTGGAGTGCGCACGTATCCCCCACCCCCATGCAGGAACCGCGAATTTCCTAACCTGCTTTGCCGGCGGCGCATCCCGCAAGGACTACGATTACACGAACACCGTTTCCTGCGACCAACTAGCGGCCGAGGTATTGGGCAAGAGCACCCGCTTCGATCACATGTCGATCGGCAACCCGGGACGGGTGGATGGCCATGGCGGCATGGCAGCGTATGACCGCGAAGGCAAACCGGTGGGTGTCCACAGAACCATGACGGATCTCTACACCTCGCTGTTCAGTGCACGCGGGCAGGAGGCGAATGCCCGTGCCCGCCTGGCTCGCGATGAAAGCAGCCTGGACGCCCTTCTCAGCGATGCCAAGAAGCTCAACCGCCAGGTCAGCATTGAGGATCGCGATCGGGTGGATGAATATTTCACCTCCCTCCGGAACATTGAGAAACGCTTGGCCAAAGCTCAGGATTGGGAGGACACGCCGTTCCCAGATGCACCATTCGCGCAATCGGAACTCGAATCAAGCACCAGGCATGACATCGAGCTGGTCTTCGACATGATGATCGCGGCGATGAAGACGGATTCCACACGGGTGATGTCCTACATGATGCCCACCCAAGCCGTGATTCCCAGCCGTGGGATGAACCCGCACCGGATGAGTCACCAGGCATCGGGAGCCTATGATCCGAAAAGCCCGAAGGTGCACCAAGCGAGGGACATCGCCTTGTCGAATTTCGTGGCAGGCTTCCTCCGCAAGATGAAGGAAACCAAAGACGCCGATGGAAGCTCGCTTCTGGATAACTCGCTTGTCGCTTACGGCTCCTGCTTGCGGCAAGGACATGCGGTCTCTAACGGCCCGCTTCTTCTCGCAGGCCATGGCGGCGGCGGGATCAAACAGGGACAGAACCTGGTGTGCTCGAAAAATTCCACACCCCTGGCCAACCTTTGGCTCTCTATGATCCGCCACGTGGGTGTGCCCCAGGACACCTTCGCCAACAGCACAGGTGTGATCAAGGAACTGGGTTTCGCATAGGGAAATTTCCCAGCGAATCCAGCCGGTGAGTCAGCGCTTATTTCTTCGGCTCGATGATCATGCAGTGACCGCCGCCGGGGGCGAGTTGCGCCGCGATCTTCGTTTCTGAAGTCACCTCTTGGGTCTTGGTGGTGTAGGCGTTGCGCTTTTTCATGAAATGCGCGTCAGGGGCGTCCTCGAAGATGGTGGCGGTGAAAGTTTGACCAACCGGGAGGAAAGAGAGGTCAATGTCCATTGTGCGGGCATCCTCATTCGTCACGCTACCGACGAGATAGGTATCCCCGGTCTGGCGCATCATCGAGATGTATTGGTGCATCTTTGACTGCAGCGTCTTGCTTTCCACCCATGGCGCATTCTGTGCGCTGATGAAGCGGAAAAGGTCGGCACGCTCGCGGTAGGATTCCGGTGAGTCAATCAGCACGGTCCATGCGCCATTGTAGGCGATGAGGGTGCGGGCGGCTTCTCCGGCGATCGTCACGTTGATCGGCGACTTCACCTTCGGGCGGGGGTTGGCCGCGAGTGTATCGAGATCGAACATCCCGTTGTTCATGTCCAGCGGGCCGGTCATCATGTTCACGTGGACCATGCCGAGGAAGCCCTTGACGGTGAAGCTCCGCAGGCTGTCTGCCTGGGCGTGGCAGAATTCACGGTTGGCAATGCTCGGCAGGTAGGCCTCCTCGCCGGTAGGAGGGAGCGGGCCATCGTGGTAGTTGATCAGCAACTGATACTTCGCCGCCAATGCGGAGACTTCATGAGTCCGAACAGTTTGCTCCGCTCCCCTGGCTTTCATGAAACCGTATTTGATACCCTTCGCACCCCAGCTCTGATAGGCGGCCATGACTTTCTCAATCCCCTCACGCATCGCGCCGACGTGGTTGAGATACAGGATGAGACCGACGCCTTTTTCGTTGCCGTATTTGATCAACCTGCGGACTTCTTCCGCTTGCCCGCCGTTGATTGGATCGGAAGTTTTATCATGCTCCGGGCCATACCAGTTGGCATCGATCATGACGTAGGCAAGCCCGGTCTCTGCGGCAAAATCGATCATGCGTGTCCATGACTCCGGGTTCTGACCGTAGGTGAAACCATCCTCGGTGGTGTAGCCGGAGACCCGCCAGTCCCACAGGCAGACGCCGGTTTTCACCCAATCGTAATCCTTCTTATCGACCTTCGGATTGAGGTTCACGATGAGATCGGAATCGAGGAGCTGCCCCGCCGTATCGCCGACCATGATGACGCGCCATGGCAGGGTGAAAGGGAAAGCAGCCGGGGTGAATTTGTTGGCGCTGACAACATCCAGACCGTCCTTGGTTTTCGCCAGTTTCATCGCACCGACCTCTTGCAAATGCCCTTCGGTGACGACCAATACTCGGTCGGCGGACATTTCCGTGAACAGAGGATACTCGACGGTGCCGCCTTTCTGGGAAGGCTCGTTCTCGCGGCGGTAGCTCCACCAGTCCAGCGGCGTGGAGAAACGCATGGTGCTCAGGGTGCGTTCGATGCTCAGACCTTGAAGCTGATCCATCTGGCTGCCCTCCGTGCCAATCACTTGGCGAAATGCGATGCCATCGTCATAGGCGCGCACCACCACATCGACGGCGAGCTTGCTCGAATGATCGGAAACCGCGTGCAGCGTGATTTCATTGCACTGATTCCGCACCACCGCACGTTTCCCGAAAACCGGCTCCCAAGTCTCATCGATCGACTGCTTCGAGACCGGCTCGGCGGCCAAGGCCCAAGATGGATCGAGGGCTTTCTTTTCGCTCGGCAGCTTGAACTGCAAGCCGATGCGCGATGGCTCGACCAAGGGTTTGCCATCCGCCTCGACCCGATACATGACCTTGCCCGCCTCCTCGAAAACGGTGACCTGTAGCCGCGCGTTCGGGGATTTTACCGAAAATTCAGCGGCGGCTACGGCGTGGGTGAACAAACAGGCAAAAGCGGCGATAGTGCGGGTCATGGGGCTCATGGGAAATTTCGTGAATGATGGTTTTTTGGAAATTAGATTTCAGGTGGGCTCCACTCCGGGATGCCTTCTTCTTCGAGTTGTTTCTTGTAGCGGACGGCCAGAGGAGAGGGGCTTTGCACTCGTTCCGTGGTCACGCCTTCGTTGACCATCAGCGGCACGGTTTGATTCCACCAGACATCGTAGGATTTGCGCAAACTCGCGACGACTTCCGGGAAGGATGCAGACACGTCGGTAGTTTCTCCGGGATCGTTGGAAATGTCGTAGAGCTCCGAATTGTTCACGAAACGCCAGCGCTGGGTGCGCACCGCACAGGCCTTGAATTTCGCTTCCTCCGCTTGGTTCGCATCCCATCGACCGACATGAACGAAGAGTTCACGGTCCTCACTTTCCGCTGCGGGATCCTGCAACAGCGGCAACAAAGAGCGGCCATCGAGATCCTGCATTTTCTCCGGAAGCTCCACTCCGGCCAATTCGCAAAAGGTCTGATACATATCGAAGTGCGCGCTCAGCACGGGGACATCCACGCCCTCCTTGAGCACGCCTTTCCACGACCAGAATGCCGGGACACGGGTCCCACCTTCATACGGCGTGCATTTCTTGCCCTTCAATCCAGCGGTGAAAAACGGCGTGATCTCTCCGTTCAGTTTGCCTTCGACATGGCTCATGCCGTTGTCGGTCATGAAGATGATAAGGGTATTCTCCAACGCACCCCACTCCTCAAGCTTCGCCATCATCACGCCGAAGTTTTCATCGATGTTTTCGATCATCCCGAAGCGACCAGCGGGGCCGTCTTTATGAGCGTTCGACCAACCCATCTCCGTGAACCTCCTGGTGTATTTTTCCGGCGCGATATTCGGCGTGTGCGGAGCGTTGGTGGAAATGTAGGCAAAGTAGGGTTGCTTCGCTTCGTGCTGTTGCTTGATCCAGCCCAAGCCCGCATGGAAAAACAGGTCGGTGCAATAGCCCTTGGTCTGCACGATCGTGTTGTTGTGCAGCAGAACGCTGTCATAATACGTGTTCTTCCCATTCGACGGAAAGTCTCCGTAGATCGTCTGCCCGATCCCGCCCGAACCGTGAATCAGGGATTCATCAAAGCCCCGATTGTGCGGCAGGTATTCCTCTTCGTCGCCCAGATGCCATTTCCCGAAAATCCCGGTCGTATAGCCCGCCGACTTCAGAGCCTGCGGCAGGGTAAACACATCCGGTGCCATCCGCTCGCGCGCCATGATCGTATGCGTCACTCCCACCCGGAACTCGTGCCGACCGCTCATGATTGCCGCTCGTGTCGGCGCACAGGCCGTACTTACATGGAAGTCGGTGAAACGCGTGGCATGCTCGTAGAAGCGATCGATATTCGGCGTCTTGAGAATCGGATTTCCCAGACAGCCAAGATCGCCCATCCCCTGGTCATCCGTCATGACGAGGATGATGTTTGGACGCGTATTTTTAAGCTCCACCGCCGAGGCAAAGCTCAGAGAGGCCAACAGGAAAAGTGCAGCTAGGTGCTTCATTCGTTTTTGATTTCTTGTTCTTTAATTTATCTGACTTCAACAGCGCTTTGGGTTTCTGATAACTCAGCCACCATGATGTATTCACGCAGACGGCCGGATCCACATGCAGTGACCGCCGCCGGGGGCGATGCTTACCGGGATGATGTCACCCTTCTTCGCGGTGATCCTCTTAACCTGATAAAGTTCCCTGCGTGTTGGCTGCGGCTTCCACTCGGTTTTCGTCTTTCTGGCTTCGATCTTATTCATCGGCCCGAGGTATTCATAGTGAGCATCCGGTCCATCTTCGTAGAGGGTCACATCATACGTCACTCCCTCCTCGAGGAAGTCCAGTGTCACGCTGGTTTTACGTCCTTGCTCATCGGCCAATGCGCCGACAAACCACGCGTCTCCAGCTTTGCGGGCCAGCGTGATGGATTTTCCGATATCCGCTTCTAGCACCTTTGTCTCATCCCAGTTCATTGGCAGTTGGCCGATAAACTCAAACAGATCCGCTTTGCGGCGGTAGGCATCCGGGATGTCCGGCAGGGTCACCAAGCCACTTGGATAAAGGAGACATTGCGCCGTCTGCGAAACCACAGTTGATGGAAGCTGGCGATGACATTTCTCGCGAGAGATGTAGGTATCCAGATCGAACATTCCGCAGCTGCGGTCGACCGGTCCGGCAGTGCCAAAAGCAAAAATTCCGGTAATCAGTCGGCTAGGTGTGGCGGGAGGACGTTGCCCGGAATCCAGCATGCTGTTCACATACTCGTAGGACATGATATTCGGATAGGTGCGGCTCAGACCCGTCGGTTTGGCGGATTCGTGCCGCACAACCATAATCCCATACTCCGCACATTTTTTGACCACATGGAGATCCTTCTCGACCGACTTCCGATTTTCCGAAGAGCCGAACCCATGTTTGATTCCGACTACTCCCCACTTTCTATAGACGCTTAAAGTCTCATCAATGTCCCATTGGGTAAGTCCCCTGTCGTTCACGTAGAGCCACATGCCTACGCCCTTTTCTTTCGCGTGCGCGCAGATCTTCTCGATGTCGATTTCGGCAATCCCGGTTTTTGGATCCGACTCGGCAGCCCGCTCGGGACCGTACCACTCCGCATCGATCAGCAAATATTCGACCCCGGCCTCGGCGGCAAAGTCGATGAAACGGATGTAGCTCTCGGTATTGAGACCATACTCGAAGCCATCGTCCGCATGTGCGCCATGGGCACGCCAGTCCCACATCGTCACGCCGGGTTTGATCCACGACGTATCTTCGAGTTTTGAAGGCTCATTCAAATTCAGAACTAGGGAAGATTCGATCAATCCGGCCGGACTCTGCACGATGTTCACCATCCGCCATGGGGTGACCTGACCGCCGGACGCATTGATCTGGCTGTTATACGTCAGCGTATGATGGTTCAGGTGAAGATCCGCGATATCCGATTCCACTACCGCTGCTTCGTGCACCGAGATGTATGCCTGCTCGGAAAGCTTCACGATAAACGGCGTGCGGATCACATCCGGCTTAAAATCGTAACGTGCATTCTTGTTGATTTTCTCCCCCGTCTTCGAGGGTTTCCATGAGTTCAGATCCACCTCATCCGAAACCAGAACCTGAGTCAGAGGAAACCAGGCCTTAGGTGTTTCGGCGACGAAAGAAATCTCGGTCGATTCCAGCGCATACGCTTCATCACTGAACTTTCCGTCTTCTGGAAGTTGGTAGCGGATGGCGATGCCATCATCATAGGCTCTAAGAATGATCGTCTGGACCGACGGCCCTCCAACCTGCAGCTGGATCTCGTTGTAGTGATTGCGGATCTCACCCTGGTTGCCCCAGACGGTCTTCCATGTCTCATCTCCCGAAGAGCGTTCGGTTCCAGTAACTTCAAGAATCGCTGCAGCATCGGATTTTAACCCCAAAGCTGACTTAGAAATGACGGTCTCACCGGCAAAATTCACGGAATAGCTAAGGCCACCTTTTTCGGTATTCAGCGTGACCTCGATATTTTCGCTGGGCGAGTACAGAACTTCCGCCGCGTTTGCACTGACGCCAATGGCACCGATGAACAGCGCCAACACTTGTGTATTTCTAATCATTTTTTTGTAACTTTAAATAAATTCCTTTAATACCTACCAACCATGATTGGTATTTTCTGATGGGTTCCTAGTTCGTAAAATTCAGTGCGACTTTATCGAGAGTCGGCTTGGATTTGTTCGCGGTGGTATCCGTCATGCGAACTTCAAACTGAAACGCGTAACCTTGTGGCAGGGCGGAAAGGTCCGTGGTTGCTGGCTTTTTTTGCACCTGCTTGGCGAAGCCAGGTGTGTAGTCGTAGCTCTCTTTGATTTCTTGCCAATCGGTCCATTGATCAATTTCGGCATCGTTGTCGATATCCACTCCCACACGCACCTCGACCGTTTCCACCCATGGCCCGGGGCTGACAAAATCATTCGCGGTTTGAGTCGCTAGGTAGAAACGCCCTTCGGCGAACATGATATCCGGATCCGGATGACCTTTCCCGATATTGTCACACCATTCGAACGGGCCATTAATACTTGACGCAGTGAACCAACCGACACTCATGGAATCTTTGCCGTGGCTACCCACCGGATCAAAATCGCAGAAGAGGTAATGCTGTTCACCGACCGCGATGGCAGCCCAGTCACCGTAAGCGTTTTGCTCGGGTTCGTGGACTTCATATTTACCAAATGCGATGACATCACCTGCTTTGATCTTGTGTTGGGGAACATCCACCGGGGCGGGTTTGCCGGAGTAGTTTTCTGGATCGTCGGTGTGCCAATTTCGATGGGGATACTCGCCAAACTCACCGGTGGGCTCCGTTCGGTCGTCGACAGGTGGAGCCAGAATTTCAAAGTCCTTCATTCCATCTTCGCTAACCGCATGCATGGCCAGTGGCGAATCCCAAGCATGGGTCGAAGCATCGATCGGGCTCCAGTCCTCGAGAATGAGGTGAAATTTCCCGTCCAAATCGCGGATGATCGCAGCATCCGATCCATCTGATGGGTCTTTGAAAGCCATGCCCATGTCTTTGCCAGCCTTGCCGTCGGTGAGGTCACTATCAATCACCAGATGCGGATCTTGATCATTTGGGAAATCGTAATAGATATAAGCTTTCCCATCGACAAATTCCGCAGAGGTCACGCACCCGCGCTGGGTGACCGGCCCGTGGTGCACCCAGTTGACCATGTCACGACTTTGCCAGGCATGGTAACCGCCCTTGCTCTTACTGAGCCCACCCGGCGCGTTAAATTCATGGGGATTCCCGGTGCTGAGCAATGGGATATCGAACCCATCCAGTGTCGCGACCTTCCCACCCGCCTTGCCCTTCTGACGATACGCCGCAAACATCCAATAATTATCGGGTCCTAAACTCAACAGCACTGGAGCATCCCCCATGCTCGCGGTGCCAATATTGGCAGTCGGTTCCCAATTCAGCCAAGCTGGTGATTGCTCAAAGGTGATGGAATTCGCTGATTGTTTCTCAGTGAAGCGTTTCAGTTTGCTTTGAAACGTCGCCTTTTCCGCCATTGGCGAGGCCATGCCGTCTTTCAGCTCAAGTTGTTCTTGGACCGCTACATTTTGTTGCCACTCATCCTGAGAATCGATGATCCATGTTTGATCCGCAAAACCTACTGATACAGTCAAAAAATAGAGAGTCGTTATGGGTCTTTTCATCATCTTCGAAACATTTGAATCCACCTCTCAACTAGAACACAGGGATCCACTCAAAATCTGCCACCAGTTTCCAGTGTCGATTCTTTTTGAGTGGATGCCGTGACCATGTCCGAAAACAACAGCAGGCCAATCGAGAGAATTGTAGTCTACGGCAGAGAAATGATTCTTATTTCACTTTCACCAGAACGATTTCGCGCAAGAGCATCAGCCCTTGATCGTATTCGATGGCCTTGGGATCGATCTCCAACGCCCTCACCGTCACGGAGTAGGGACCGGATTTGTCGAATTTGACTTCGCCGAGGCTTTCCACTTTGAATGCTGCGGCAAACGGTGACTGCCTGCCTTTCAGCTTGCCCTTCAATGTTGAAGTGACTTCCTTTTCAAAGGATTGTCCGGCCACCTCAACGACAAATTTCCCGCTATTCATCCAGCTGGAGTAGTTGATTTGTAGGTCGTAAGTTCCAGGTCGATCGACCACGATTTCCCACTCCGCCCAGTCCGCGGGATTGGTCCAGCCTTTGAGGTTTTCGCGTTGGCCACCGGCTCCTGCTCCGAGGGAGAAGTGCAGCTTCTCACCATGGATTTTGGCAAAGGCTGATGAGAGGAAGTAGTCACCCACCTCGACCTCCGCATTTCCCTGCTGCGGGCGGAGAGGGACGGCCAGAGGGCGGAGTGCGTTGTCGACGACAGGCGCTCCATCGAGCTCGACCTTAAGAACGCTCATCAATGGGTCGACTGATGCCTTCGGAACATTCACCACCACGTTTCCGTCGGTTTGCTCGAAGCTGACTGACGAGCCACTCAAAAAGGAAGCGCTCACAATTCCGGCGTTTTCCTTTTCTACATTCAGTCCGGGGATCACCAGCTTGCCGTCCTGTGGCCAGTCTGCGATGAAGTAATACAGGGTGTTGCCCTTGCGTGTGCTATTACCCCAATCGAGGAGGTAATGAGGGCCGCGTTCGGCCCCATAGATGGCTTCTCCATATTTCTGCAACCACTCACCGAGAGGCTTGAGTTTTTCCACGCTCGCAGGTGGCAGCAAACCTTCGTGCGTCGGCCCCATGTTCATCAGCAGATTTCCGCCACGGGAAACCGTATCCACCAAGTTGCGCAGCGCCCAATCCAAGGACTGGGAGGTGTCCTTTCCTTGCCAGAACCATTTGCCGTCAAAGCGCTGGCAGCTTTCCCACAAGCGATCCCCGATGCTGTCGCCGATGTATGGGGTGAAATTTTCCGAAGAACTGTAATCCCCATCACCGAGCCGACGCTGGCCGATGCGGTCGACGAACAGGAGGTCCGGTTGAAGTTTGCGGACCACATCGCGGTATTCGGAGGCACGCTCGTAGGACCAGGTGTTTACCCACTCGCCATCCATCCACAGGGTCACGATGGGACCGTAGTTGGTGAGCAACTCGGTGGTCTGATCGATCATGTATTGTTGATACTCCGCGTATTTCGGGCTGCCGATATCCTTGGTGTAGGCGGGGTGCGCGATGTCCCAAACCGAGTAATAGAACCCGAGCAGCATGCCGTGTTTGGCGCAGGCATCGGCGAGTTCCTTCATCGGATCGCGCCCGAAAGGCGTGGCATCGATGATGTCGTGATCCGTGTATTTGGAATCAAACATGCAGAAGCCCGCATGATGCTTGGTGGTGATGACGATGTATTTGAAGCCCAGTTCCTTGGCGGTCAGCACCCATTCATCCGCGTCGAATTTGGTCGGATTGAAGTTCTGCAGAACGTTTGGCTTCAACCTCACTTCGCCACCTCCACCTTGAGGCCCCCAGTGAAGAAAAAGCCCGAACCGGGCATCCTTCCAGGGCTGGACCCGCTTCTGACGATCTTCTTCGGATTCACCGGGGAAACCAGCGACCACTGGCTCGCCCGACATGAATTGGGCAAACCATGGCCTATCTGCTTTCGCGAGTGCAGAAGCCTCCATCGGATCTGGAGCGGCGGATGTTATGTTGTGCAGCAGCGCCAGCGCGGCGATAAGGATGGTTCGTTTCATGAATTTAAATCAGTTCGACCACTCCACATCGAAGCGGCGGATGAATGGCAGATAGCCTTTTTCGTAACGCAGCTCCACGCCCCAATCGATGCGCTCGCCCTTGCCACTGTCGGTGAATGCTTCGGGACGGTAGGCACCGGCGCCGACCGGGCCCTTGATGGTGTTGTGTGTTTTTTCGAAATGAATCCCATCTTCAGCATACAGGATGGATCGAGTGATCTCCTTCGGGCCGGTGGTGCCGATCATAGCCGCCACACCCTTGCCCTGCGGCCAGACGATGACTTCGTGATTTCCCGGGATGATGGGATTGGCTTTGTGTTTCAAGTAAGGGCCTTGGGGTTTATCGGCGATCGCCACCCCCATTTTGGTATCGCCGGGGCCTTTCCCAAGTTGGCGACCTTTGTAGTAAAACCAGTATTTCCCCTCACGAACTATCAGGCAGGCATCATCGATTAGGTGGCTGTCGAAATCCTCCGGGTTGTCGCTGTTCTTCAATACAGGCTCGGTCCCAATACGCTCCCATGGGCCATCCGGAGAATCAGAAACCGCAACTCCGATCTTCGAATCCGGGTTGAAGGCTTTGCCGAATTCCTGGGAAGTTCCCGTGTAGAATAACCAGTATTTCCCCTCGGCGACTAGAATGTTTGGGGTAAACACGCTGGCACCTTCCCACGTCCCGGGCTCGCCCTTGGCGAGTGCCTCGCCCTTTTCCGTCCAATCGATACCATCCGGTGAAGTGGCATACCAGACGGTCGCGTCGTAACCCGGAGAGATCGCTCCTTTTGAATACCAAACGTAAAAGAGGTCGCCGACTTTAATGATATCGCTCGGGTCGCGGCGCATCACATCTTTCTCCTTACCGATGCCGGAAAGGTAGGTGTATTCGATCTTCGCAGTTCCAAAATCCTTCTGCTCTGCTTTCGCAAAAGGGGAAAAAAGCAGTAGAATCGGTAACAATAGCAGTTTCTTCATGATCATTATGGTTTCTTCATACAGCCGTAACTCCTGATTTTTTTCATCACGGAATGGCCTGTGAGTTTGGATCTTCCTAGGAATGACGGTGCCTTCCAGAGCAAAAGTCTTCTATTGAGGATCTAGAGGCGCATTCATCGCAATTTACCCTAATGAGGGCAACCTTTTCAGGGTAGCAACTCTTACTCGCCGAGAAGTTTCTACGCCATCTGACGTAATTACTTCAATAGTCGCTCGATTTCCGGAGTCATCGTCTCAGCCCACAAACGATAGCCCTCTTCCTTCGGGTGGAGAGAATCCGGCATGATGGCTTTCGGCAAAACGCCATTCTCGTCCAGAAACACATCGGACATATCCAGCCAATGTATCTTCTCGCCGTCGGCCAGATCCTTGATGATATCGTTGATGCCATCATTGATCTTTCGCAGCGGATCCTCTGGATTTTCGCCGCGCGGGAAAACCGAGAGGAGAAGGATCTCGGCGTCCGGTTTGCGATCGCGCAGGAGTTCGACAATCAGGCGTATGCCGTCTGCCGTTTCTACCGCCGGAGCTTGGTTATGCCCGGTATTGTTGGTACCGATCATCAGGACAAATAGCTCGGGATCGGTGCCCTCCAACTCTCCGTTCATCAGCCTCCAGAGTACATCTTGGGTCCGATCCCCGGAGAAACCGAGGTTAAGCGCCTTCCTGCCCTTGGTAATTTCCTGCCATGCTTCCTTACCGGCATTTTCGAAGCCCTGGGTGATCGAGTCGCCGATGAAGACTAGCTCATGCCCGCCCTGCGCAGCTTCCGCCACCTTTGCCTTATGCCGTTCCTTCCACCACTTCTGGCTGTTTCGGTTTGTCGGCACGGTGGCTGCGGACATGCGGTATTCCGAACGCAGGGCAGAGTAGAGTTCCTTCATATCCGCGATCACCTGCTTGTACTCGGGATCTTGGTGCACGGATTTCATCTCACCGGGATCTTTCTCGAGGTCGAAGAGGTTCCATTCTTCGGTATCCGGGAAATGCATTAGCTTGTAGCGCTTATTCCGCACCCCGTCGTGGGCGGCCACGTGGTGAGTGGCTTCTCCACTATAGAAATAGTAGATCCCCTCGCGCCACCCTTCCGGCTCGGCGGATGATTGGAAAAGCGGCACCAAGCTTTTGCCCTGCACAGTTGCGGGCACTTCGACGCCTGCCACTTCTAGGAAGGTCGGGGCGTAGTCGATATTTTGGATCAGCGCCGCGTTGCGAGTGCCGGGTTTGATCACCCCGGGCCAGCGCACCAAGAACGGCATGGCGAGGCTTTCCTCAAACATCCAGCGTTTGTCATACCAACCATGTTCCCCGAGGTAGAATCCTTGGTCGGAGGAGTAGATCACGATAGTGTTTTCCGCTAGGCCGCTTTCATCGAGGTAATCCAGCAGGCGACCGACATTCTCATCCACCGCCCTGATGCAGCGGAGGTAGTCTTTGATATAACGCTGGTATTTCCACGATGTGATCGCATCGCCCTCTAACTCGCCGGACTCGACCGCATCGATGAACTCCTTATTGCGCGGTTCATAGGCGGCGTCCCATGCCTTTTTCTGCGCCTCATCCATGCGTTCGTATTCGTTATTCACCAGACCGCCCATGAAGTCTTTGGGGAAGAGATTCTCGCCGTGGAACTTCATGTCGTTGGCCCAGAACATGTGCTTCGCAATGGACATTTCCTGTTCTCCGAGCGTCTTGCTGCGATTCGAATAATCATCGAAAAGGCTGGCAGGCCCGGGGATTTTCACGCCATCGAAAAGGGTCGTGTGGCGCAGTGCCGGGGACCAATTGCGGTGCGGTGCCTTGTGCTGGCACATCAGGACGAATGGCTTATCGGCATCCCTTTCCTTTCCGAGCCAGTCGATCGCCCGATCCGTCACGATATCCGTCACGTAACCCTGATAACGTTTCTTACCGCCGTCCTGTTGCAGGAAGTCAGGATTATAGTAACTGCCTTGCCCCGGCAGAATCTCCCAATGATCAAATCCCTGCGGATCGGATACGAGATGCCATTTCCCGATGATAGCAGTCTCATAGCCAGCTTTCTGAAGCAGCTTGGGAAAGGTCGTCTGGCTGCCGTCAAAACGCGAGGTGTTGTTATCGACGTAACCGTTCACATGGCTGTGTTTTCCCGTTAGAATTGCCGCCCGTGACGGACCACAGATCGAGTTCGAGCAGAAGGAGTTCGTGAAAATCGCCCCCTCCCCCGCGATGCGATCAAGGTTCGGAGTGGGAGCCACATTCTTCAACGGCCCGCCATAAGCAGAAATCGAATTGAGCGCGTGATCATCCGAAAAGATGAAAACAATGTTCGGTCTCTCCGCGGCGGATAGAAGTTGGACCGAGAGAAATAGCGGCAACAAGCGCAGGATGGATTGGAGGGGTATCCTTCCTTTGGCTAAAAGATTCATAGTTGGTTTCATGCGATTTTCCATCTGGTAGATGTTTCTCGGATGCGAGCAGGGCACAAGAATGACTTTTTTGGCCCAAAGAACCGGCCGTAACCCCAGCCGCATTGGCAAAAAACCGATGGAGCCGCTGGTCGGATTTGAACCGACGACCTGCTCATTACGAATGAGCTGCTCTACCCCTGAGCTACAGCGGCACTGGTAGGTGCTTGGCGAAAACAAACAAATCCGGAGAATTCCTGCAAGCCACGTTTTCCCGGATTTCATCCCCCCGGAGTTCCGGCTGCGGGGTGCAACCTGCTGGAGCTTACGGCGAAAGGCATCCTCTTCGAGCCGACTGGCGGCGCGGGGGGAGAATCGTGAAAACTTCAACAGGCTGCCCCCGGAGCCGGGAGCTAGTATATCATTCGGCGGGAGGGGCGGAGAATTTGGCAGAGGCGGAGAGGGCGAAATTTTCCGGGTCATACATGGACTCGACCTTGGCGGGTGGCACGTTGACATCGCCGGGAATCGTACAGCGGGCGAGGTAGGTGATCTCGTACGTGCCTTTTCTCCAGACACGGTCCACGAAAAACACGGCACGGTCGGAGCGGAGCTCGGAGTGGGAGACCGTCCAGTCATTCTCGCTGGTGCGGATGTTCTGGCCACCGGACTGCGAGGAGAAATCGGTGTTCACCGTCTCGAAAATGGAAGGCAGCGGATCATCGACAACGACATAACGGCTATCGTCCTCCGGCAGGGTCACGCGTAAGGTCACGCGGATGAGATCGCCGAGGGCGGGTTGCTTGAGCACCTCGGTCTGACCGCTGGGGAGGACTTTTTCATAGAAACGGTCGATGGACAGGCCGTTCTTTGCGACCGGTGTCAGCGGCATGATGGCGGGCTTGCCAGAGATTTTCATCCGGACGTAGGCGGAGCTTTCGCTGGTGACTGTCATCTGGGTGGCCGCGGTGAGCGGAAAGGACAGGGCGGCCGTCGGGCTGTCCGGGGTGAGGCTGATCTTCCGGCTCTCCCCATCGATGTTCACGATGAGTTCGGCGTCTGCCTTTTCAACGGATTGATGAGAGGCATATTGGGCGACGGCGAGCATGCTCCAGCCGTTCATCCAGGTGCTGCGCCAATGGCCATACGGATTGCGGTCGTTCAGGAGCCTGTCGAGGGTGGCGTGAACTTCTTTGGAATCGGGATCAATCGCAAGGCGGGCGATGAGCACCGCAGGCAGCGCTGATCCACTAGGAGACCAGTAGTTGCCATCCGAGTTTTCCTGGAACGCAGTCTTCGAGGAAAGGATGCCATTGGCAGCGGCAAGCACCTGAGGACGACCTTCCGATCCGACGGCCATGGCGGCGGCGAGCAGGGCGCGTGCGGTATCGCTCATGAAAGGCAATTTCTCCGCCATCAGCGAGTGGTAGGGCACCTGGGCTTTTCCTAGCAGGGCGAGGGTGTAGAGCGAGCGGGCGTGTTGTTCCAACGCAAAGGAATTCTTCTCTTCGCCGGCACCGCGCAGGGTGCCGATGAGGTATTGCGCCAGGCTATCGAGGGCGGATGGAGGGACGTTTCCGCCATTTTGCGAAGCGAGGGTGAGCACCATGCCCGCGTATGGAGTGACCCAATCATTGGTATCTGTCGCGCCCGGCCAATAGCCGAAGGATCCGTTCGGAAGCTGCATGCTCAGCAGGCGACCGACCCCGACATTGATGGCTTTCTCGACCTCGGCGTCGCTCCTTTTCGTGAAGGCGGGAACATAGGGACGCAGATTCTTGACGGCGAACCACGGCATCAGCGAGGAGCTGGTCTGCTCGGCACAACCATACGGGTATTGCAGCAAGTAATCGGCCGAAGCGGTGATTTCTACCAAAGGCGAGGTGGCGAACTCGAGCTCCACGCTGCCGTTTGCGGTTTGCAGTTCCTTGCTGAGGAGGTCGTGAAGATCTGTGGTTTTCCCGGGCTGAGTGCGGACGGCGGTCACCTGCCTGAGCAGCGGCATCGGGTAGTGCGAGGTGAAGGTTTCCTGCACCGCATCGGAAAGCGATGCGTCCAGATCCGGGGTGAGTTCGCCGCCTTGCAGCGAGAGCGGGGTGGCGCGGTAGGACACTGTGACGGCACCGGTATCGACCACGCGGAAGGGGAAACCGAGCACCTTGGATTCGCCAGGTGCAAGTGTGAGGCTCTGAGCCGATGCGCCTTCGATGGTTGCAGGTGGGGTGCCCTCGCCACCGCTGATCGAGCAAGTAATCTCCCAGGTCGCGGTGTAGTCCGAGGCGTTCTGCACCATGACGTTTCCGGTGATCAGATCTCCCTGATGCACGAAGCGTGGGAGCTTCGGTTCAAGCATGAGCGGCTTTTTCACGATCAGCTCCGAGACATCATTTCCGAAACTCGCTCCGGTGTGATGGACGATGGCGATGACACGGTAACGCGTCAGGGTATCGGGGAGGGTGAAGCTATCGGAGAAACGACCTTCAGCATCGGTCGCCAAAGTCGGCGACCAGGCGGCGCAGGGGTCGAAGTTTTTCCGAAAAAGATCGGCCAGCTTGCTCGGATCCCCACCACCGCCGATGAAGAATCCCTTGTTGTGGAATGAGCGATATTCAGGATTTTCCGTGATGAAATCCTGGAACGACGTGCCTGCATTAACGTGCAAATAACGCCTGTCGTAGAAATAGGCCATGGGGTCTGGCGTATCGTAACCCATCACCGCCAGAGTGCCCTCGTCGACGGCATAGAGCGTGACCTCGGCTCCCACGGCGGGGCTGCCATCGGAGGTTTTCACTGCACCCGATAAAGTGACTTCCGTGCCGGGTCGGCTGCTTCCCGATGGATCGTCGATGGCGACTTCAAGCCGATCGCGCAGATTCTCGACCTGAAGCTCGCAATAACCGAGGCGGAGCTGGGGCTCCTTGATTTCACGTGCGGATTCGGCGGAGCCTTTGACGATGAGGATGGAGACGTAAGCGTTCGGCGCGTGATCGTCCGTCAGCGGGATCTCGATGACCGGGTTGTCGGCTTTGAGTTCGACAAGCCGAGAGCTGAGGATTTTCTCACGCTCCACGGTGACAAGCGCGGTTCCTTCGATGGGGGAAAGCACTAGGATGCGTGCAGTCTCGCCGGGTTTGTAGGATTTCTTTTCGGAAACGAGTTTGATACGCAGGCCGTCCTCATACGCCCACGGGTATTCCTTCGCGCCATAGACATGAATGCGGGTGACGGTGGCGAACTCCCTGCCCTCGGTATCCTTGCCTTTCACGGTCAGGAAATGTAGGCCTGTATTTAGCGGAGCTACGGGAAACGAAAGACCTTCCTTGGCCGAATCCGCGGCGGTAACTACGATTTCCGCAGTAGAAACCTCTTCCTCCGTCGGTTCGCTCTCAGTGACGGTGTCGCCGTTGGCATTGGTGGTTTTGGTAGTGGTGTGGACTTCGCGGGTAAGGGTGGCGGTCAGGGTCACATCCTGGGTGGCGGGTTCGCCTTCCGTATCCGTGACGACGATGCGGAAAGGCGCTTCATCGCCCACCCGGATCAGCCGATCCACCCGTGAGATGCCCGCATAGAGCGAAGCAGGATGCACGGTCGCCGTGGAGCGCGCAGTGAGTGTCTGGTTGTTCGCATCAGTGACTTCCGTGGCGATGCTCACCTGCCTTGTGGTAGGGAATTCATTCTGCGGGATCTGCACCGGAATTTCGGCGAAGCCCTCCGGCGAGAGCACGTTCTCGGAATCGAAGCTAGTGCCTGTAATTCCGTTTTCGCCATCGCGGTCGCGGTAGCCGAAGTAATGGTACCAATAGCGCCAGTCATCGCGGCGATGGTTTCCGAAGAGGAAATCGCGGTAGCGCTCGGGATACGGATTGATCTCGGTGATCTCCGTGAAAGTCGAGGCCTTGCCCGCAGCGACCGGCTGGCCTTGGTAGTAGGTGGCGGTGAGGTTGGCGAAAACTTCCGTCGCGCCGATGGCCGGATCTTTGATTTCTTGGAGCACCTCAAAAGTGTTGCGTCGGAACTCCTCCACACGTAGCGGCACCTCGAAACTCGCGCTTTGCAAGAGGGCTTCCTGCACTTCCCAGTCTTCGCTTTTTTCCGCCGCCTCGAGCTCTTCGGGAAACTCCAGACGTATCGTGTGACCACCCGTAGTCGAGTCGGGCAGGGTGTAGCTGAGGTCGAACGAACCCAGCGCGGAAAGCTCCACCGCCTGGGTGAAGATCTCCTTGTCCTGCGGATCGATGATCACGATACGCGCCGGCTTTTGCTCGGCGAGGCCGATGGCGTTTCCGAATTGATTCCGGACAATGCCCTTGATGCGCACCTTCTCGCCGGGGCGGTAGAGCGAGCGCTCGGTGAACATGAAGGCTCGACGCTGCTGCGATTGCTGTTTCATCCACGAGTAGCGGACGGGGAAATGCCAGAGGCCGACGCTGTCCAGCGTTTCATCGAAAGCGGCGGTGTAGGAGTCATCGCCAAGCACGGCCTGCACGTGGCGAACATCGGCATTGCGGACGACGGTCGCCATGCCGTCTTCGCCGGTAACGGCTTCCTCAAGCAGGTTCGCATCCTCGCCGCGCACGTCGATTTTCACGCCGGGGAGCGGCTTCCCGGTCTTGCAGGAAAAGGCATATACGAGAGATGTCGTATCTGTGAATTTCCACGCCAAGCCGATATCGGTGAGCTGGACGATCGCTTGGGCGTTGCGCCCGCCCTCGGCCTCCGCCATGGGATGCGGGGTGCCGGTGACATCGATGAACAGCGAGGCGAAATCCATACCCTCGGGAAGCAGCTCGTCCCAGGAAAGCGTGAGGGTTTTCCCAGTATCCACATCGGTACCGAGCACGATCTCTTTCTCAAGAATGGTCACGCCGGGAACCAGCGAATAGGGCAGCACGGAGACCGGCTCGATCTGGGTATAGTTCGGCCCCATACCCGTGTAGTTGCGGTAGCCTTGGAAAGCCCGCACCGCGCCCTTGCCTTCGAGCTTCTTGATGCGGATTTTCACCGAAGCGAGGTTGATCGTGCTGATCTCATACTCGCGTTTGCCGAAGGCGAGCTGGGCTTCGTCTTCGGACGGAAGTGCGAGCTCCGGCTCCAGTCGCTCGAACTCCAGCTCATGTGAGCCGGAGTTGCTCAGGTTTTGCCCCTCGGAAGAAACGATCCCTTTCGCAAGTGTGACGGTGTATTTGTTATGTTCGGAAAAATCGCCCGCGATCCTCAACGCCTTGCCGTCGGTGGAAACTGCCATGCCCTCAGGCTCCGGTGAAACGGTAACGGCGGACCCATCGAACTCATCGGGAAGACGTTCGTTGAAAGCCAGCAGGATGCTGCGCGGGGAGTCGGCGGAGACCTGTGCATAGATTGCATCAAAACGGAAAGGCTCCACTTCGCCGATGGTGTAAGACAAGTCGCCGCTGAGCCTTCCCGTCTCATCCGCATTCGGCAATCCTTTGAGCACCTGCAGCGCCCAGTTCTTCGCCACCGGCAGGGGGGAATCCGGTGTGACGATAAGAATGTTTTTCACAAAACTTTCAGGCTCCACATTCGCTCGCTGCTTTTCCGGATCGGTGCGGTATTTCCAAGTCAGGTAACTGGTCCGGTAGTAGCCCGCCTGCTCCGCCGTTGCGTGCACGACTTTCGGGGCGACCCTTCCGTTCCTATCCGAAGAAAACGTAAAGAATCCTGCAACGGAATCGGCATCTACATCGTCGTTAAAAACGATCATCCAGCTGGTGGTGGAGCGGGAGTAATCACTGGACCAGCGGTTCGGGATGGTCGAGGTGAGGATGCGGAACGCCTCGCTGGATACCATCGCGAACTCCCCCGCTGCCACCTCCGTGCCGTCCAGATGTTTCAGGCCTTTTCCCATGGAGAACCGGTATTGGGTGCCGATCGAAGGGATCGTCTCCGGTCGGAACTCCGCAATGGTCGGCGCTTTCCAAAACAATTTTCCCGGTAGCCCAGGAGTGGTGGTAAAAAGTTCGTTCGCGACTTCTTTCCCCAGATCGTCCTGCTCCACCATCGGCTGATCGAAAATTACATCAATCTTCGATTCCGGCAAAAGCGAAGGCGTGGAGACTACGAGGCGGGGAGCGGACCAAGCGGGAAGAACCGCCATCAAGGCTAGGAGACACGGGAGGAGAGGATTTTTCATGGCAAAAATGCTATTTATAGAATGCCTATCGTAGGCGGATTCACCTGCATTGAAATCGAAAAGCACGCTCCAAGGGGTAAATTACATGTAAACTATTCATCACAAGACCTCCTCGCCTGCCTCATCACTGTTGCCTTCCCGAAACCCTTAGTGCAGATTGCGCCAGTGAGATTCCGTTCCGTCGCGCTCCTCTTGGCCTGCATTTTCGGTGCATTGGCCATCGGCTGTGCGCCAACTGATTACATGACCTTCCACGATGCGAAGAGCGGGATGGAGCCCCAGGCCTTCGGCTACCGGACGTGGAAACGCAAAAAGATCGAACCGGATATCGTGATCATCGGCATCCACGGGTTTTGCGGAGCTGCCGTGGACTATAAGAATCTCGGGGAGCATCTCGTGAAACGCCAGCCAAAGACCGCCGTCTACGCCTACGAAGTGCGCGGCCAGGGCAGCGATCCCATTTACCAACGCCGCGGTGACATCGGAAACCCCGCCGAATGGTATGCCGACCTCAAAATTTTCACCCAACTCGTCCGCAAACGCCATCCGCGTGCGCAGATCATCTGGTATGGCGAAAGCATGGGCGCCCTCATCGCCACCCACGCCATTTGCTCCGCTCCCGCCGGCAATCCGCCCTGCGATGCGCTGGTGCTTTCCTCCCCTATCGTCCGCTTCAAGGACGACATCGAGCCGTGGAAAATCGCCTTGGTTCAGACCGCCGCCGCCACTCTGCCGCTCGCCCGGGTTCCGCTCGATGCGATCGCTGGCGAACAGGATGTCCAGATGACCCAGGAATCGGAAAGCCACCTCGATCAGGCGAAAACCAATTCCTACAACATTGAGAAACACACCCTCCGCCTGCTCGGCACGCTGACCAAGCTCATCGACGGCATGAATGGCTGCGCGGAAAAACTCGATATGCCCGTTCTCATCCTCCACGGCGGACAGGATTATTTTAACAACGACTCCGATGTGCGCGGCTTCATCGCCCGTATCCCTCCGCAAGCGCCCACCACCTACCACAACTACCCAGACGCCTACCACCTCCTCATGTACGACGAAAAACGCGACAGGATCTTCCGCGATGTCGAAAAATGGCTGGATGTCCGCCGTTTGGACTAAAAACCGCAAATCCCCTCTTTTTTGGCGTCGAATATTAAAATTTGAGATTTAAAGCGTCGATTCGTCTTGACGGCACGCGGAACGCGGGCATTCTCCGCCCCCCGCAAACCAATTTTTTATCATGGCACGTATTTGTAGCATCAGAGGCACCCGCGTCCGCTCCGGCGGAAGAATCCACCGTTCAGGACTTGCCAAGAAAAAGGGCGGTATCGGTCGTCACGTCACGAAAGTGGTGAAACGCACCGTTTCCCCGAACCTTCAGAACAAACGCATCTGGGTTCCAGAGCTGGGCAAATTCGTCCGCCTCAAGCTTTCCTGCCGCGCACTCAAGACCATCAACAAAAATGGTGCTTACGTGACGCTGAAAAAGGCTGGCATCGTCAAGTAAGGCGGCCATGCACGGCTTTTCCTACAAAGACGGAGAGCTTTTTTGTGAAGATGTTTCCCTGCAATCCCTTGCAGAGGAACACGGCACGCCTCTCTACGTTTACTCCGGGGGCACGATCACCGATCACTTCACCCGTCTCGACAAGGCACTCTCCGGCGTGAGCCACGAGGTCGCCTACGCAGTCAAGGCAAACTCAAACCTCTCCGTCCTCCGCCTCCTCGCCAGCAAAGGCGCGGGCTTCGACATCGTTTCCGGTGGCGAGCTTTTCCGCGTCATCAAGGCCGGTGGAGATCCCGCTCACTGCACCTTCGCAGGCGTCGGCAAGACCCGTGAGGAAATCATCTACGCCATCGAAAAAGGCATCTACTCCTTCAACGTCGAGAGCGAGGAAGAACTCCGCTACCTCAACGAAGTCGCCGGGGAACTTGGAAAAATCGCCCCCGCCGCGGTCCGCGTGAACCCGAACGTCGACGCGAAGACGCACAAATACATCTCCACCGGGAAATCCGAGAACAAGTTCGGCGTCGATTTCGAAAAGATCGCCGCCCTTTACGACACCGCCGCAGCCGAGCTGCCGAACGTCAAGATGCGCGGCCTGCAGATGCACATCGGCTCGCAGCTCACCTCGATCGATCCGTTTATCGAAGCGGTCGAAAAGGTCATCCCGATGGTCACTGCTCTCAAGGCAAAGCACGGCATCGAGTTCTGGTCGATCGGCGGTGGTATCGGCATCGTTTACCAAGACTCCCTCGCCTCTGGCTCCACCGATTGGTGGTCAGCCAAATCCGATTCCGAGCGCCCGCTCACCATCGAGAAATACGGCCAGGAACTCGTTCCCCGCATCAAGGATCTCGGCCTAAAAATCCTCCTCGAGCCCGGCCGCTACATCGTCGGCAACGCCGGTGCCCTCGTCACCCGCTGCCTCTACGAGAAAAAGGGTTCCGCCAAGACTTTCCGCATCGTCGATGCCGCGATGAACGACCTCATCCGCCCCGCCCTCTACGAAGGCCATCACGATATCGTCCCCGTGAAAGAACCGACCTCCGGTGAACTCACCAAAGTCGACGTCGTTGGTCCAATCTGCGAGAGCGGCGACTTCTTCTGCCAGGACAGGCCGCTCCCGGATTTCCGCCCCGGCGAAAACATCGCCCTGATGTCCGCCGGAGCCTACGGTTTCACCATGGCGTCGAACTACAACTCCCGCCCCCTCCCCGCCGAAATCCTCGTCGAGGGCGCAGACGCCACCGTCATCCGCAAACGCCAGACGTTTGAGGATCTCATCGCTGGCGAACTGTAGCTGCGGCGTCTCGCCGCAGGCCGTGCAAGCTGCGTCTCGCAGCGAACCGTAGCTCGAGCTAACGACCTCTTCCATTGAGGTTTAAAGTTTAGGATTTCGAGTTTAGGGTCTTTCCATGCCCAACGCCCTTGCCAAGGAAACCTCCCCCTACCTGCTCCAGCACGCAAACAATCCCGTCAACTGGATGCCGTGGAGCGACGAGGCATTTGCCCTTGCGAAAAAGGAGGACAAGCTGGTCTTCCTCTCCATCGGCTATTCCACCTGCCACTGGTGCCACGTGATGGAGCATGAGTCCTTCGAGAACGAGGAAATCGCCGCCGTGATGAACAAGCATTTCATCAACATCAAGGTGGATCGCGAGGAGCGTCCGGACATCGACGCGACCTACATGGCCTTCGTCCAGGCCACCACCGGACAAGGCGGCTGGCCGCTCAATGTCTGGCTCACGCCCGATGCCCTACCGGTTGTCGGCGGCACCTATTTCCCGCCGAAGGATAAATACGGACGACCCGGTTTCCCCAACATCTGCGAGCAACTCGCCAAGGCCTACCGCGAGGACAAGGAGAAGGTTCTTGAGAGCGCCAAGAATGTGATGGAGCAACTCCGCAAACACGCCAACGAGTCCACCGCCCTGCGTGGCCTGCCTTCGGAAAAGGTTTTCGGCGACTACCTCGACCGCTGTGAAAGCATGTTCGATGCGGAGCTCGGCGGCTTTGGCGACGCCCCAAAATTCCCCCGCCCCACCCTTATGCTTGCCCTGATGCAGCTCCATGAGCGTTTCCCGAAAGGCTCGGACGAGGCGGAAATGGCGAGCGACATGGCCACGGAAACCCTCCGCGCCATCGCCAAGGGCGGCATCCACGATCACCTCGGCGGTGGCTTCCACCGCTACTCCGTCGATCGTTATTGGCACGTCCCGCATTATGAAAAAATGCTCTACGACCAAGGCCAACTCGCCCTCGCCTTCACCGAGGCATGGCAAATCACCAAGGACGACCTTTTCCGCAAAACCACCGAAGACATCCTCGCCTACCTGCTCACGGAAATGCTCGATCCCAACGGCGCTTTCCACTCCGCCGAGGATGCCGACTCCCTCCGCAAGGAAGGCGATACAGAAAAACACGAAGGCGCCTTCTGGACATGGACCGCCGAGGAAATCTCCAGCCTGTTAGACCCGAAAGCCGCCTCGATTTTCAACATGGCCTACGGCGTCCAAGCAGAAGGTAACTCCCGCCCGGAAAGCGTCCCACACGGCGAACTCGAGGGCCAAAATACCCTCTTCCGCGCCCTCCCCGACGACCAACTCGCCGCCGCCTTCGACCTCACGGAAAAGGAAATCGCCGCCTCCCTGGCCGCATCTTCCAAGATCCTCCTCGCCCATCGCGCCACCCGCCCGAAGCCGCACCGCGACGACAAGATCATCACCGCGTGGAACGGCCTCGCCATCGCAGCGCTCGCAAAAGCCGCCGCCGTTTTCTCCTCCGAAAAATACGCCTCAGCCGCCGCCACCGCCGCCCATTTCATCAAGGGACATCTCTGGAAAGACGGCAAACTCTACCGCAGCTACCGTGGCAAACCCGGAGACGCCCCCGGCTTCCCCGCCGACTATTCTTTCCTTATCTTCGGCCTCATCGAGCTCCACGCCATCGATCCCGCAGGTGGCTGGCTGAAGTGGGCAACCGAACTCCAAGCCTCCCTTGATGAGAACTACTGGAGCGAGGAAAAACTCGGCTATGTCGTCACCACGGAAATGAACGGCAAAGCCCTTCTCACCATCCGCGAGGACTACGACGGAGCCGAGCCTTCGCCCAACCACATCGCCGCCCTCAATTTGCTCAAGCTCGCTGTCCTCGCTGAGTCCGAAGACTACTCGATACGCGCCGTAGCCCTCCTCCGAGCTGGCGCCAACACCCTGGAAAAACAGGTCTATGCCGCCCCGGTATTGCTCTCCGCCCACGACCTCCACAATCGAGGTGTCATCCATTTCCAGCTCCCGCAAAAGGACTACGCCGCCACCCTCGCCCGCCTCACGAGCACCCACCGCCCGCGTGCCATTTTCGATTCCCATACCGGCAAAGACATCCTCCTCTGCGAAGGCCAGAGCTGCGTGATTTTCGAAGAATGACGATGCGGTAATCTATTAAATTCCCCTCATGAAAAACCCTTTCCTGAACGCCATTTCCGGTGCCTTCCTTCTTTCGACTGCGCTATCCTCTGCCGATCCGTCACCACGGCTGCAATTCATCAACGCATCGTCCTCACCGGCAGAAATTTTCTGGCTCAACGATGACGGCGAACGCGTGAGCAATGGCCATGTGGAACCGGGAGAAGACAGTATCATCACCACCACGCTTGGGCACAAATTTGCAATAGTCGGAAAGGGTCCTGATGGCGTGATTGAGGAAAACGTCACCTGTAAGGTTCCGGTGCAGGGCTTTCGCTTCGATCCACCGGATCCCCAGGGAGTGCCGGCATTTTACACCCAGCGAACCACCGCGCACGGGTTTCCCATCGTTGCCTCCGCTGGAGTGAATCCCTACGCCTTGAAAGAAGCGGTTTACCTCATCGACATGATGCTCGCGAAACGACCCGACGTGCGCCAGGCGATGATCGATAGCGGCGCGCGCATGTGCATCATCGGCTGGAACCAGTTCACCACGGATCTGCCTGAGTTTGCTCAGATGAAACCCAAAGATTTCTGGGACGCACGGGCACGCGGCACCGGCGGAAGCGCTACAGATCCCTTCTGCACATGCGCCGAAGAAAATTTGCTCGGCTATCCCGGCGATCCGTATCCTACGGAGAGCATCACCATCCACGAGTTCGCCCATGCGATGCATCTCCGCGGCATGTCCAACGTCGATCCGACTTTCGATACGCGGGTGAAAGCCGCCTACGACGCCGCAGTTGCTGCCGGTCTCTGGAAAGGGAAATACGCTGGCACCAACCATTACGAATATTTCGCGGAAGGGGTTCAGAGCTGGTTCGATGACAATCGCGAGAACGACCACGACCACAACCATGTGAACACGCGTGCGGAACTGCTCGAATACGATCCCACTCTCGCCGCCCTGTGCCGGGAAGTCTTCGGCGATACCGAGCTGAAATACACCAAGCCCACCACCCGTCTCACCGGACACCTAGAGGGCTACGATCCGAGCAAAGCACCGGCATTTGTGTGGCCTCAGCGCCTCAAAAAAGCAAAAGAAGAAATCCGGGAGGCCACCCGCAAGCGGAGTGAAGAGGCTGAGTAATTTTCCTGTCGTCTTAATCCGCCGCTACCGGCGTGATCACAACCCTGTCTCGGTTGGCTTCATCAACAACAAACCGCGCGATTTCACCTACAGCTCCTTTTGCGCTACTTTTCCCGATGTATGAAGGATCATTCGGGTCGGCCGGACAGGTGGTCGACTCGTAATAATATTCCCTGAGGGAGAGCAGGCGTTTGTAATGCGAGATCTTGCGGGTTTGCTCGATGGGCAGGTCATCGTCTTCAGTCACATAGAAGACATATTGAATGCGCTGTAGATCATGCGGCCCGATGTTCACCAAGCCATCACCCATGGCGGTGTTGATGTAATGCTCCTGCATGAAATCCGCCGTGATGGGAATCGCCACCCGATAGAGCGCAGGACTTCCATTCTGAGAGGCCTCAATCCGCAACTTCTGAGCCTTCGGCCCGTCTCCTGCAAACTCCCGGTAGCGGTAACTGTCATACCGTTGCTTGAGGTATTCATACTCGTCAACCAAGCCTCCGCTGGCAACCAAGAGGTCCGCTTCAAATCCCTTCTGCATAAACGTCTCATCATAGCGAATGAGGTATTGCTCTTCGGTTTCGGTGGCGTAATCGCGAGCCAAGTTATTGCGGTTGTTGGTGAAGCCGTCTCTGTCGCGGTCCAAGGCCGCGTCGTAGTCGAAAAATTCAATGGAGATGTAAAAGTCATTCTCCCCCGTATTGGCCACGTAGAAGACGTAATGGGTCGCGGAGCCGATGTCCGGACGCTCGTGCAAACCGAATTGTTTGGTGAGTCCGCCGGAAACTCCATGCACGTCCCCACCCCTCTCCGGATGCTCGTGGTTGAAATAGGGTTTGCTATCAAAAGCCACCATCTTCAGGCCATGGATCTCACGCGGCATCATGGGTTTTGCCAACTTCCATTCCCAGGATCTACCGCCGGGATTGAGCGAGAAATCCACCGCTACCCGTTCCATAGCTTCATCCGCCGCCATGAGAGAGGACAGTGAATCGATCGTAGTTTCTAGCAGCAGGCCGGTGCCCTTCAGCTTCTCTTTGAGAGGCCTGAATGCGACATACGCACTGTCCGGCTCGACTAAAATGTCTTGGTAGGTCTTCAGCGGGAGGCTCATCCATCGGTTCGACATAGCCTTCGGAAAAGGGTCCAGCTTTCCGGCTTTGAGGAAATCACCGAGCTGCTTGGCGCGGCGTTGTGCCTTTTCTTCCTGTGAGATTCCCTCGTGATCATACTTGAAGACCCAAGCTAGATTTTTTGTTTTGGCAAAATCCTCATACAACTCGAACAATGACTCGGGAGTGTCGAAATTACGCAATTTCGTGTAGTATAAATCGCTGTTCTTCGCCGACCTCCACATGCGTCCGTGCACGGGAATGATGCGGTCAAATTCGCTGATTTCACCGTCCTTCACACGAGATAAAATAATACCTTCTCCGGTGGTTTCTTGGATCAACTCCACCTGAGGCAAGACCACCTCAACGGCGAATGTCGCAGCGGGAGCGGTAAGCAACAAAAGCCCGGCAATCATCGGGCGTCCACTTTTGATCAGCTTCGTAATGGGCGGGAGGGTGGGGAATAGGTTCTGCATCAAGGGATGGGCATTCTCAATAAATGCATGACCCATGGAAGCCAAAATGGGTCCGCATTCGTTCCTCCAGCATGGCCATTTCAGAAATCTGCCGGATAGCGCCATTCGCCCTTTTACGGAACTCCCGGCTCCTTCATCATCCTCGCGTGTCAGGAAAAAACATCGTCTATTTCGACCTCGAGACCCAACGCAGCATCAGCGACGTCGGCGGTTACGCGAACAAGGCGAAGCTCTGCATCTCCATCGCGGTCACCTACTCCACCGCCACTGATGAGTATGTCATCTTCGGGGAAAACGATCACGACGCCCTCACCGAGACCCTGCTCAAGGCAGACCTCGTGGTAGGCTGGAATCACATCGGTTTCGATTATCCGGTACTCCAGCCATACGTCCTGCCGAACCTTGAAGAGCAGACCCTGAACCTCGACATGATGCTCGATGTAAAGGAGCGCATGGGTCGTTTCCTCAAACTCGACAATGTCGCCTCCACCTCACTCGGCACCGGTAAATCCGCCGACGGCCTCGATGCCATCCGCTGGTGGCAGGAGCACAAGAAGACCAAAGAATTCGAGCCACTCCGCAAGATCGCCGAATACTGCGCCTACGACGTCAAGGTCACCCGCTTCGTCCACGAATACGGCATGAAACACGGTTTCATCAAATACGAGGATGCGGGCAACGTCATCGAACTGCCGGTCGATTGGTGATTAGAACGCGCCCAGCGATTTCGCCGCGCCCAGCGGGTCTTCCGCACCGCGAATCACCTCCAAGGTGAAGGGCATCATCAGCTCGGTCGCGAATTCCACCGGCTCCGGATCGGTCACCAGACGACGCAGGATTTTCTCGGCAACCGGATACCACCGCTCCGCATCGCCTTTCCAAGAAACCTGGATGCGCTTGTTGTCTGAATCCTCACCCGCGCGGATGAACGCGAGCTCCTCATCCACGATTTTTCCGAAAAGTTCGTGTGAAACCCGCCCGTGGGCGACCTCCGCCCACAGCTCCCAGCGTGATCGTTCCGTGGTCGCGAGGTCATCCATCACCCGCACAAAAACTGTCTCGCCTTTGCCGTTTTTCATGGTCGCAGGAAGCGCCACACAACCGTTCCCACAGAGCCAGTCGCAGATATATTGCAGTGCCTGGAAGACATTGTAACGCACCTCCTTCGGGTCATCGTTCGCGATCACATCCGAGACACCGACACTCGCCGCAAGCACACTGCGTAGGTAACGCGGATCGCTTTTGTCCAAGCCCTGCACATCTTTTCCGAAAACGAATTCCAGCAGCGGAGTGTATTCCCGCTCATCCGGCACCAGAGCTTTGACCAACTCCGTGACCGCATCCTCTCCGCGTCTCCAAGCCTCCACCATCGCCAGTCCAGTCCTCACGAATGCAGGATGCGCCACCCAAAAACCGTTCAGCCCGCGCTTCAACTGCGTGGTCACATCGCGCACATATCCGACCATGCAGACCTCGTAGGATTTCGGATTTCCATCCTCATAAAGCACCCCATACATCCCGCCGATACGTATCGCCTCCATAGGCGCAAGCGCTTCCACCAAGATCTTGTGCGATTCGCGGATGTGGTTGATCACGATGTTAGGATCCGCTTTCACAGGGATGCGGTAATGGGGATCGTGTTTGAAAAGTCGTGCTGCCGACGCCAAGAAATCGTGCCACCCAAGGCTGCCACCGAGGAAATGCGGCCGCAGGGTTTCGGCAATTTCACGTATTCTGAAAATAGCCCGCGGGTTCTCGAAAACGATGAACAACTTGATCGTTCCCGCCACGTAGCCCGGCTCGACCTCGGAAATTTTGGCCTCCGCGCGGTCGATCAGCTCTTTCAGATACGCCGCCTCCTCCTCGTTCTCGAGCTTCGGCACGTAGAACACAAGCGCCTCCGGCTTGCTGCGGTTGTGCCAGAGGTGCATCGCAAAATCGAACAGGTGCAGCGGCAGCGGATTGCCATCTAACAAATGATTTCCATCCGGCAGAGCCAGTCCCGGGATGCGCTTGATTGGCTTTGAAAGCCCGCTCTCATCAAGCTCATAGACCTTCCCGTTGCGCTCGTCTTCGAAACGTATCGTGCCATCGAAACAACCCACGAGATTCCGGCAGGCGTTGAGGAAATTCACCATGATCGGCGTCTTGGAATCCTCGTTGTCCGCCCCCCAGCGCGGCACTTGGCCCGCGGCCTCCGCAAGCTCCGTAACGATCGCCGGTTCATCCGGACTCTTGCGATTCATCGCGTTCATCGCATTGATCGACATCTTCTCGGTATCCGGCGGCCCGAACAAGGTCACCTGATCCCCCACAAGAAATTCCGGAATCACCACCGGCTCGGGAGCATCTCCGGAGCGCGGCAAGGGCCCGACCACAATGCGCCCGGTGGCATCCTTTTTCCCAATCACCGTCTCATACTCCGGCGAGGTGAACTCCACTCCCTCATTCCTCGAAACGCACGCCAGCGTCTCCCGATCCATGAACTCGCGATCCACCACGCGCTGCTCCAGCACCGCATTGAGCCGCCCTTTCATCTCCCCATACAGGCCGCAGACAAAAGCCAGAGCCTCATCCGTTTCAATCTCCGGAAATTGCTCGCGCAGCCCCTTGGCCACCCTCAGTCCGTCGATGGCAGGATTTTTCTCAGCCTCTTCCCACAGCTTTACCAACAGGGACTCGGGCAGAAATGGCAGATACGCCGGGATATCGGGATTTTTCATGGATGCAGGATGCATCATCCCGCAAGCGCCATGCCGCCGCCATCAAAAAAGACGGATAATCCTCAGGCAATCATTCCGATCACTTTGACGACCGTCCAAATAAAGGTCACAATAAGTGCGAGGAGGAAAACTTTGATCGAAAGCTCAATGGAGGAACGTGTCATTGCGCCACGGAAATAGCCTTCCCATACCCGGAAAGCCAAGGAAAAACCACACCAGTTATGAATGCCCAAAGACTCATCTTCGAAAATCACGGCAACCCCGCCGAAGCCCTCTCGCTTATCGATTTCCAACCCGCCCCTCTGAATGACGGCGAAATCCTTCTTGAAATCCATGCCGCACCCATCAATCCCGCCGACCTGAATTACATCGAAGGAACCTACGGCATCAAACCCGTGCTCCCTGCCGAAGCCGGTATGGAATGCTTCGGCACCGTTCTCCAAAGCCGCTCGGATGACTTTTCCAAAGACGATTGCGTCATGCCCATCGCCAGGATCGGCGGCTGGGCGACGCATGCTGTCACCTCGGCGGAAAACCTCATCAAGCTCCCCCCGGGAATCGATCCGCTCCAGGCCGCGATGCTCAAAGTCAATCCCGCAACCGCTTGGCTGCTGCTCAATCATTTCGAAAAACTCCAGCCAGGCGATTGGGTCGCGCTCAATGCCTCGAACTCCGGCGTCGGCCAATGTGTCGTCCAGCTCGCCGCCGCCATGGGAGTAAAAACCGCCTGTTTCCTCAGAAACGAAGACCTCGCCCCGGAACTCACCAGCCTCGGAGCCGATCTTGTGCTCCCGGATAGCGTGGACGGTTATGAAAAGGCCAAACAAGCCTTCGGCAAGACCAAGGCAAAACTCGCCTTCAACGCCGTCGGTGGAGACAGCGCCCTGCGCCTGATGAAACTCCTCGCCCACAGCGGCACCCACATCACCTACGGCGCCATGGGTCGCAAGCCCCTCACTATCCCCAACGGCCCGCTCATTTTCGGCGATATCCGCATCCGCGGCCTCTGGGTCACCGAGTGGATGAAAAACGCCTCTCGCAGCGAACTTGAGGAAACCTATGGTGACCTCGCCCGTCAGATCTTGGATGGAGCGCTAAAACAACAGGTCGATTCCACTCATTCCTTGGAAAATTTCGCCGCCGCCATCGCTCGTCTCGACGCCGCAGACCGTCACGGAAAGGTGCTTTTTGCCCGAAATACCTGAAAACACTCACATAATCTCCTGATTTCTCGCTTTGCAAGAACATTAATAAGGGTTAAGTAAAAGGCGATGAAATCCGCCACCCGCAATTCCGGCTTCACCTTGCTTGAGATGACCGTCGTCATCGCGGTGATGCTTACGCTCATCGGTGTCGGGCTTGGTGTATCAAGCCAATACAAAAACTGGCAGTTAGGGCGCACGGCTTCCGAAGACCTACGCTCGGTGTATGCCGCTCAACGCCTCTATCTTTCCGACAACCCGACTGCACTCGTTAGCTCCCTGACCGATGCAAAACTGATCCCTTATTTGGCCAATCGCGCCACTGCGATTCCCACAGTCAAATGCCTCGACGGCGTTACGCGCACCATTCGGGTCACCGTCTCCCCCCCCAACATCAGCAGTGGCGGAACCGCCGTCTATGACCCTTCCGGCTCCACCACCGATTCACTTTGGGACGTAGGCGAATGAAATTTTTCCACACAACGGCGATTCTCCTGATCACGGCTGCTTTGGCGGTTGGCGGCGAGTTTCGGCACGTCGGCGATTATCTTTTGAACGCGCATTACAAAATGTCCGGTGCGGAGATGACGCCCATCCCAATGAAACCTATCGCTTTCCATGTTTTTACGGACGGGATCACCATCCGCTTGAGCCCCGAGGGTGAAGAAGAATCCTACACCAGCTTTGAAATTTATCGCTCCGATGGCATCGGCCGTCAGCGCTCGGGCTCCGGTGCGCTCGAGGTCATCCCCGGTGTCCAGGCCTCTACGACCACGGATGGCACCCTCCGCCACTTGCGTCTCTCGCGCGAATCACTCACCATCACGACCTTTCCCGGGGTCTCGGACCAAACTATCGTCAGCTACGCTGTCGCCGCCACCCCCAAGGATCCCGCACCCGAGCCCGCTCCCGTAACACCATGAACCCCCTTCCCGCACAAAGAGCTCCCGAAGCTGAAATCAAGGGAACTATCCCCGGCCTACCATTGAACCCGGATCCTTCTTCCTATTCTTCGGCGAACCGCAAGCTCAGCTCCGACCCGACTCAGCGCATCTACCCATGGCTGCTCTTCGCCAGCACCGCCATCGCCGCAACCTTTTGCCTGGCCTACATCACCAAGCCTTACATCATCGAAGCGCCTTCCACCTCAGATACCCCGGAACTGCGCGAGGTCGCCTCGAATTCCCCAACGCCCACGGAGCGCACCGGATCCCTCCTACCCAGTGCAGACGCATTGCCGGGAGACAACCGCCCCGCGCCCTCATCCGTTTCAGAAACCCCTTCCGCCTCGGGAGCTGATTTTGAGGAAACCAACATCCGCGTCCAGCACGTGCTCGATGCGGAAAGTCCTTCCGGCGATATCAGCCGCATCATTGTCGATGTTCCTGTCCTCTATCGCAGCCGCAATCTCCGTTGGTCACAACAGGAAGCTGCCGAAGCCCGAGAACTGCTCGCACGTCTCTCTGATCATCAGGAAAAAACCCGCGCCCTGCGCGATGAAGGTGCCCTGCTTCTCAGCGCATGGAACGATCTGATGGATCGCTCCGTGCCCACCGCAGCCCTGCGCGCCGACAGCCCTTCCCTTCCCGAAAACCAATACGATCCGCTCACTCCGGTCGGCTCCTCCGCCGCCGATACCATCGAGACGATCGAACTCCAAACCCCTCAGGACTGAACATGAAAGTTACCCACGCATTGCTCCTCCTGCTCGCTTTCGGCACTTCCCTGAATGCTCAGAACCTCGCCCCAAAATCCGAGGAAAAAGCCATTTCCGACGAGGTCCAGAAAGCCATCGACGAGTTCAACCGCATGAAACGTAAAGGCAAGGAAGCGGCGAACGAAGTCACCGTCGTGTTCGATTCACCGGAACCCACACCTCCTCCGGCAATTGTGGTCGAGGAAGTGGAAGACGAAGTGGAAGACGAAGTGGAAGACGCCCCTGCCGAGAAAGCTCCCGTCCTTGTGACTGGCAAGCCACCTGCGGAGCCGAACTTCGAGGCGCCCGACGAATTGGTCGAGGAAATCATCGCTCTGGACGAAGTGCCCGAGCCTGAATCCGCTCCCGAGCCCGAGCTGGCTCCCGCCCCCGAAAACGAAGAACCCGGCCTTGAGATCCGAGTCGAATCCGTCACCAAAGGCACCGGCGAAATCGACCCTTCAAAGGTGAAGTTGAAAGCGAGCTTCGCCCCGAAACCTCTCTCCACCCCTCCCGCCGGATGGTTGCTTGAAAAATCAGAGAATGCTCCAGCTCTCGTGAAAAACGTCGAACTCCAACCCGGCACCACCATCGCTCTACGCATCCAACCGCATGTCCTTTCCCCGGAATCCGATGGCATCAACGTCTTCTCCGTCGGCGAGCCCGGCTTCGATACCGCCCTCGGCTACCGCCAGACTCAGACAGTCAGTGCCATCCTCGGAGATTCCGTCGCCAAGCTCGATTCCGACTCGCTGCGTCTTGGCAACGCCATCTCGGATCTCCACAATCTTCTGGCATCGCTTCCTAAGCCAGAAACCCTTCCCGACGCTCCTGCAGAATGATGAATCCGACACCCCCACTCCTTTGCGGCACCCTGCTTGCAGCCATGATGGCCGCAGGCGTTAGCCACTATTGGACAGTTCGCGAGGTCGTGACTCGCTACCCTTCCGCACCCGCCATCCTCATCCATCCCGCTCCTCCGATCGAAAAGGCCGCGGATCCGGTGAAGAAAATCGTCGCACCGCCTGCCCGCGAACTCGCCGCTGCTCCGCCCGCCCCCGGCAGCGAGGCCGAACGCCAGTTCTTCGAAGGCTTGCTTGCCGAAGTGAAAGCGCTACGCAACGAGAATAAGAATCTCAACGACCAAGTCGGAGAGACCAACCGCGACATCATGCAGATGGGATTTCGCCTCGATACCTATTCAGAGTCGTTCCGTCCGCTTCCGGTCCAGGAGCGTTACGAAGACACCACTTTCGGCGCCGAGCCAGAATATCCAGGAGTGCTGCCACCCCGCGCCACTCCGGTATATTCGGTTGATGAATGACTTTACCGGGCTAATTTCCGGATCGAGCCCCTCATCCGTTTGAATCGTATCCCGCCGGCTCGCGTCTTAGCGTCATCATGCGATTTTCCATCACCACTTTCCTACTGAGCGCGGTCACCGCGATTTCTGCTCCAGCATGGGAGGCACAGCTTACCTCCGGAAAACCCGGTAATCATCCCGAGATCCCTTCCAGCACCCTAGACTTCACCATGAGCTGGAAAGGTATGGTCAAAGCCGGAATATGCCGTATCGAGTTCGCGCCTCCCGGCGTGTCCAAACCGGGCGCCATGGTCATCAAATCCTCGGCATCCAGCGAAGGTGCCGCCGCCGCGCTTTTCCACTACAAACACAGCTACTGGTCGGAGGTAAACTCATCCTCCCTCACCTCCAGATATTTCAAATCCGAGGATGAAAACGGCAAGGAGAGCGTGCTCACCACCAACCGCTATTCGTCCGGCAAGGTCTCGGTCAACGAAGTCACCACCGACTCGAAAACCGGTGCCGTGCAAACCCAAGTCTTCAACTTCCCACACACTTCCCGGGACATCTTTTCCGCTATCCTTTTCATACGCAGTCAGTCACTGGCCGTTGGTGAGGAACACACCACCCTGCTGCTCCCATTCACCAGCCCTTACCTCCTGAAAGTGCGCTGCGAAGCCAAGGAACAACACATGGGCAAAGATGCCCTGCGCCTTAGCTTTGCGATGACCAAAATCGACAAGGACACCGGCGAACTAAAATCCTATAAAAAGCTCAAGAAACCCGTCACCCTCTGGCTCTCCGATGATGCCGACCGCGTGCCATTGGAAATCCGCGCCGCTGTCTACATCGGCGATGTCCGTGCCGTTCTCACCAACTTCCAGAAAAATCCATGAACCAACTCCGGGCGGAAACCCCCGATGAAATGCTCGCGCTAGGCGCAACCGCAGCCGCAACGGCCAAGCCTGGCGATGTCTTTGCCCTCGTCGGCACCCTCGGCACCGGAAAAACCCATTGGTCCAAAGGATTCATCTCGGCGATGCATCCCGGATCGGTCGCCACCAGCCCCACCTTCCCCATCGTCAACGAATACCGCAACGACGGCATGCCCGTCTTCCACTTCGATTTCTACCGCCTTAAGTCCGCCGACGAACTTATCGCCTTGGGCTGGGACGAATACCTCGATGAAGACGGCATCCTGATCTGCGAATGGGCAGACCTTTTTCCGGATATCATTCCGCACGATGCCACTTGGCTGGAAATCACTCACCAAGCAGATGGATCAAGATTGATCCGTGAAACCAACAGGCCGCACGCAGGCGGTCAATCCTGAGATCAAGGGTTACCGCGATACACCTCGTTGATCATGTTGGACGCCGTCCTAGGTGTGTTCTTGGCGGTACGGATCGCTGCCATCGGGATTCCGCAAGAGCCGAGCACACCTGCAATCACCACCAACGCGCCAACTTTCAAAAGGGTTTTCATCCCGCGCAGTTTCGACAACCCGCCTAATCCGTCAAGAAAAGCTTTGCCCCAGCAGAGGCTCCATATTGAAAAATCGGCTCATTCGCGTGCATTCCGCTCCAATCCCGCGTAAATCCCTCCCGCAACCGTGCACAAGTTTCTCATCCTCATCGCCGCCCTCCCTATTATCATCGCATTTTTGCTGCGCTGGTGGTTCGGCATCCGCGTGCTCACCTCCACCGGAAAACGCCAATGCACCTGCAACCTCGCGAAGTGGGAGGAAACCTTCGGAAAGGAAACCCTCCCTCCTGCCGCCACGGCCGATGCCAAAGTGCATGCCGAACTCCTTCTTAAAGCCACCCTCGCCGATTGGAAAACCCGCGATCCCAAAGCCGCCGCGAACCGTGAGGGCATCCGACGCTTCGGCATGGCCGTTCCACCACTCTCCGCCATGTGCGTCATCCTTGCGGTGATCGTCATGAAGATCAATCCGCTCATGGCCATCTCCATTTTCCTGCTCGGCATCGCCTTCGCAGCAGTCATCGCCTACCTCGGCATCGCCCCGGAACTGCGTGCCCTGATCATCACCTCCCGCCGTCTTCGCGACACCCGGATCTACCCCCGCCGCGATGACGAAGACGCCGTCATCGAGGCCGCCACCGCCCTCGCTTGGAAAGATGCCGCCCCCCCCGTCTTCAACCTCATCCAGAGATAAAGCACTAAGCTCTAAATCATAAAACCACAGTCTTCCGCTGATCACTCGGTAATTTTCACTATCTTCCATGAACCTCATCGCCATCATCATCGTCATCTCGCTTTTCCTGCTCTGGAATCTCGAATTCATCGCCACCCTCCTCAACCTTAAAACCTTCCCCTCCACTCCCCCGCCGGAGCTCGAAGGCCTCATGGATCAGGACAAACTCGATCAAGCACGTTCCTATCTGGCCACGAATTCTCGCTTCGATCTGATACGCGCCAGCTTCTCGCTCGCCGTCCTGCTGGCCTTCTGGTTCCTCGGCGGCTTCGCTTTCACCGACACCCTCGCCCGCTCGCTCGCGGAAAATGAAATCTTCGCCGGACTCATCTTCCTCTCCTCACTTTTTGTTGCACAGAACCTCATCTCCCTGCCCTTCGATTACTACGAGACCTTCGTCATCGAGCAGAAATTCGGCTTCAACAAATCCACCCCCGCGCTCTTTTTCACAGACCGCATCAAAGGCCTCCTGCTCGCCGCCGTGCTCGGCTTACCCCTGCTCGCCGGCATCCTCTGGATCTTCCACGAAGTCCCGAACGCCTGGCTGTGGGCATGGGCTTTTGTCACCGCTTTCCAACTCATCCTCACCTACCTCGCTCCGTCCCTCATCCTCCCGCTTTTCAACAAATTCACCCCCATGGAGGACGGCGAACTGAAATCCGACATCGAAGCGCTCGGCGATAAATGCGGCTTCCCCCTCACCGGCGTCTTCACCATCGATGGTTCCAAGCGCTCCACCAAAGCCAACGCCTACTTCACCGGCTTCGGCAAACACAAGAAGATCGCCCTCTTCGATACCCTCGTCGAAAAATCCACCAACCCGGAAATCCTCGCCATCCTCGCCCACGAGATCGGCCACTTCCGCCTCGGCCACATCAAGCAACGCCTCTTCGTCGGCATCCTCCAGATGGCGCTCATCTTCTTCCTCATCGGTCTCGCCACCGACCCCACCGGAGCCTTCGCCCGCCAGCTCCACGATGCCTTCGGCGTCGCCACCATCTCACCCCACGTCGGGTTGGTGCTCTTCACCATCCTCCTAGAGCCAGCCTCCAAAGCTCTCTCCGTCCTCGCCAATGCATGGTCGCGCAAACACGAATTCGAAGCCGACGCCTACGCCTCCCAATCCACCGGCACCCCGGAAGCCCTCGCCACCGCCCTTAAAAAACTCTCCAGCGACCATCTCTCCCACCCCGCCCCCCACCAACTCCGCATCATCCTAGATTACTCCCACCCCCCGCTTCTGCAGAGGCTCAAGGCCCTGTTACCCTGACTAACGAGAGGCTGATTTCCACCGCCCGGTCACCACGGCGTTTCACCGTGTGCCAAATCTCGGATCGACTTGCTCAATTTGAGATGGTTCTAGTCGACGTTTTAGATGTCGAAATGATCGGCATTCATCGGGTTTCATGTATCGATAGGACTGCGGAACGACAAAATCAGGAAAACGGCATCTAAGATCATGTAGTGACAGAGGATTTACGAACTCCCACACGTCGATGATCTCAAGAGCGAAGGCAACGTTCTTTCCCTCATAATAGTCATCAAAGACTTTTCGAGATACACCCGCGAGATTTGAAACCGTAGCCCATATTTCCTTCGGAGAGCCCGACCAAACTTGGCCGACACGGAACCCTCCACGGAGCATTTTGACGGGACTCGATACGTAGACAAAAACATCACGATTCTCGACAAACGTTGAAATGCGACGGCGTAGCTCGGCCGTTTTCAGACCACAAAAAACGAGATCCGCGTAGCTTGGCTTTAGAGAGATGAGAATTGGTGGGGCTTTGGCGCTCATGAGTGATCAGGGAATCCAAGTTGAAACAGTTTGGCGAATGTAGCGAATGGAATCGATGAAGGCGACTGGAGAGATTCCCCTATTCCGTCAGCCCCGAAGACCCCCCGGAGCTCATCCAGGGTAATCCGATGCCGAAAGGTGAAGGTTCTTGAGAATTTGAGCACCATAATTTCCTTTGTGATGTCTTTCCCACAAACTTTGAAAACGTCTTTCCATTCGAGAATCCCAAATCTTTGGTATTTTCGAAAGAGTGACTTTGGAACGTCAATCTCAACGTGATCGAGGTGAGATACAGCGACAACGGCAGCCCCCTTCCCGCTGACATACCAGAGAATACGGGCAGGTGCACGTAGCATTTTGTGGCAGCTCTTCTTTCTGTAGTAGACGTTCTCCCATCGAAGCAAAACAGATGGATCTCCACCAAAAAGATCTTCAGCGGATTGAGCCCGGTCGAGCAACCCCATCGCAAAAGTTGGCTGGATGGGAATAATAAAACATGGCAAGTCTTCTTGAGAAACAAGTGGAGCGCAATGTTGCTCAAGGTTGAGTCCACTAAGCACTCTATATCGAGGTTCTAGAGACGGCACCAGAGAAGTAATTGTCCTAATAGCCTCAGTCTTCGACAAAATCTCGCTGAAAGTGAATCTTACAAATCGTCTCCCATCCTCGACGAATCCCATTTTTAGGAGCACAGGTTCAAGTTGACGGGAGATTCCATCATACTCAAACGTAACAACTTGTCGACCTTCAGAAATTGATAATGAAAGAGTATCCGCAATGAGAAACTGTCCGAAAAGGTTGAGGTTTGAGACGCGTTCCAATCTGGCCAATTTAATCACCATTTTTTCAGCAACTGTCTTATCAACTACACGGATCGCCGTGGGCAGTCCATTAGACCGCAATAGCTCACAGATATACTTGTCCGGCTGGGAAAGGTAGGATCGTAAACTTTCGACAAATCTCCCCTTGCTCTCACCCGCATTACAAAACGCCTCTTCTTGCAGGTTCGAGCAATCTTCTGCACTCATTCTTTTCCAAACAAGCCCCATACCCGAAACCCGCGAGGGGGAATAGGACTGTTTCTCTGTTTCCTCATGAAGTGATGTGATCAGTTCAATTGGGTGAATCACCCTCAATCCTATCAGATCTTGGATCTCGACTGCGTTTTTGATGAGTCTTTCATCACGAGTTACGAACACTCCGATGTCCGATGCCGCAGTTTTCGCCAAATGGTTGATGTCAGAGAGTTGGTTTGGGCTAGCCCAAGGTAGTATTCCCTTTAGCTTTTCGGCAAACTGCTCAGCGAGTTCCCGGTCGTGGTAAACTCTATCCAGTCCGTGCGCTCGTTCCATTGAACGCCTCCGTTGCTCCGATGAACCGTGCCGGTCGATTTCAACGAACAGTTCATCGGTAATCCAAAGCTTAAGTGAATCGACTAGAAAGTCGTTTCGAAGCCCCTTGGAGATGAGAGACTTAGTAGACTCCTCCTCGTAAAAGTCGTAGAATATCTGAGCATCTATCGCCACATTGAGAACTTCATCGGACTCCTCCGCCTTCCACAAACCCAACTCGTCATCTTGATCGAGCCGATAACACCAAAGAGTCAAAGGATGCCCATCTGACGACCGTCCAGCCTTTTCACTAAGCGGGATGAAACCAAGCTTCAGCCACATATGATGAGCGGGAAAATCCCGTCGGCAGCGAAGTTTGATTACCTTCTGATGCTTTTTTAACGCCTTTAGAGCCTCGATTAGTTGCCGTGCTATACCTTCACCTCGGAACTCTTCATCGACGCAGAGCTGAGCAATTCGAAAACGGTCAGGGTAATCAGCAAACAAAAGATAGCCGACGAGCTTACCAGTCTCAGTCCAAGCTCCTAACACTCGGTTTTTTCTCAGATATTCCAGAAGTGTCTCTCGAGTGAGGAATCCGATTGTTCTGCGGTATCGCCTCCCAAGCTCATCGAGTTTGTCGACGTTGCATTCACTTATTGAAGCGATGATCATTTTTGGGCGCGGCCTACCTATTTGGAATAGGTCTGCGCGAGGTTAGACGACGAAGAATTGTATCGAGATATTTTCTAACCATTCGGTGTGCTTAGGAAAGGGCAAAGTATAGGAATTCAGCAGGATCAACACTCCACGCATTCATTTCACGATCCTCTTCCGCTTCAGATCTTTCTCCAAGTCTTCTATGGTTTTCAAATCCTCGGCATCAGCGGATTGTGCTTCGAGGGTTCGGCGGTGAGTGTCGAACGTTTCGTAGCGCTCCTCCGCGATGGTTTTCAACTCCTCGTGGCTGACGATTCCGGAACCTTTGAGGAGGGGTAGGTCGTTGGAGCTTAACATGCGATCCACGCTGCTGCGCCAGTAGTCGAGGGTGAGGTCTTTTTGTTGTTTCGCCCGGAGCTCCGCCTGCTCCAGGAAAATGACCACGAGGCGATTGAGGGTATCGACTTCGTCCTCGGTCAGGTAGTTTTTTGCAACGAGGATGTCGTGCTTGCGGACGCGGGAACCGCTCCAGGTGGTGAGAGCCATGTTCGGTTGCGAGGGATCGGCGCGTTCCAGAATCAGCTCGGCGGCGGTATTTCGGGTGGCGGCGAAGAGAAGCTTGTTCTGAACTTCCGCGAAGAAGAGCGAGGTTTCCTTTTCGTGGATCTTGTAGTCGCTGCTGAGGGTGAACAGATCGCGGACTTTCTGGTAGAAGCGTTTCTCAGATGCCCGGATTTCGCGGATACGGGCGAGGAGTTCATCGAAGTAATCCCAGCCACCGGGATTCTTAAGCCGCTCGTCGTCCATGACGAAGCCCTTTGTGATCAACTCGCGTAGCTGGGTGTTGGCCCAGCGTCGGAACTGGGAGCCTCGCGGGGATTTAACCCGAAAGCCAACGGCTAGGATCGCCTCCAGATGATAGTGGGCGACATCATAGGATTTACCGTCCGCCGCAGTTGTCCGGAAATTCCGGACAACTGAATCCTCGTCCAATTCGCCTTCGGAAAAGAGATTTCGCAGGTGCTCGCTGATCGTTTTCTTCGACCGGTCAAAGAGTTCCCCCATCAGTGACTGAGAGAGCCAGACAGTCTCATCGACCAGGCGACATTCCACCCGCGCCCGACCGTCATCGGTCTGGTAGATAATGAGATTGCCCGTGGATTCGGCGCTCATATCGCCATTTGATCGAGGGTTTTCAGCAGAACCTTGTCCCATTCTGAACCAGCCTTCTTCCAGATTGCTTTGGCAGGGGTGAACATTTGCAATTCCCTTTCTAACCATCCCCCGAATTGCGGAAAGAACAAAGTCATCCAACACCCACCCGCCCCTTCATCCTTGAAAGTTGAAGTTTGAAAGTTGAATGTTCGAGCATGAATTACCGACGCTGCGGCGACTCCGGATTGCTCCTCCCTGAAATCTCGCTCGGCTTCTGGCACAACTTCGGCCATCACGACGACCTACCAGAAGCGCGCAAAATTATGCACCGCGCCTTCGATCGTGGCGTCACCCATTTCGATCTCGCCAACAACTACGGCCCGCCTCCCGGCTCGGCGGAGGAAAACGTCGGGCGTATCCTCGCCGAGGATTTCGCCTGCCATCGGGATGAGCTGATTATCACCACCAAGGCGGGGCACCTCATGTGGGACGGCCCCTATGGTGAATGGGGATCGCGTAAGCACCTACTCTCCTCGCTCGACCAATCGCTCAAGCGCCTGCGCCTTCCTTACGTGGATATTTTCTACTCCCACCGCCCTGATCACGAGACGCGCTTGGAGGAAACTATGTCGGCGCTCGCCACTGCGGTGCATTCCGGAAAAGCCCTCTACGTCGGCCTCTCGAAATACCCGCTCAAACAGCTCAAAAAAGCCGTCAAGATCCTCAAGGAAATGGGCATCCGCTGCGTCGTCTATCAGCCACCCTATTCCATCCTGAACCGCTGGCCGGAGGCAGAAGGCATCTTCGACTACCTCCACGATGAAAAGATCGGCAGCGTGGTGTTCTCCCCGCTTGCCCAGGGGATGCTCACGCCAAAATACCTCGAAGGCATCCCCGAAGGCTCACGTGCCGCCCGCGCAGAAGGTTTCCTCCAGGAGGAACAGGTCATTGCCCAGCAGGAAAAGATCCGCCAACTCTCCGAGCTCGCCGGCAAAGCGGAGATGTCGATCAACCATATGGCGATCAATTTCACCCTCAGCCATAAGGCGGTCACCTCCGCCATCATTGGCGCACGCACCGTCGCCCAACTCGATGATTCCCTAGACGCACTCAACGCTCCGGAACTGCAATACGACACCCTCAAGGCGATCGATCTAATCGCGCCCGCTCAAAAATCCGAAAAAGCCGAAGGCTGAACCCCGCAAAGAAAAAGGCCACCCGTTTCCGGGTGGCCTCAGATTTACAATGAGCAGGGTCAGATCGAATTATTCGCCTGCACCGGGAGCTTCTCTATCGCCGCCGCCTGGGCGAACCGGACGATCGCTGTTTCCGCCTGGACGGACTGGGCGCTCCTTGTCTCCGTGGGCGCCTGGGCCGTGGCCTGGCATCATTGGATACTCCTCGCGGGCAGCTTTGCGCTCTTCTTCGGAGAGCTTGCCGTCACCATCCGCGTCGTATTTGGCGATGACCGCTGCCTTCATGGCGGCTCTTTCGTCTTCGCTCAGCTTGCCGTCTTTGTCGGCATCAAATTCTGCGAGGATCTTTGCCTTCATTTGTTCGTGATGGGCTTTGAGTGCCTCGCGCTCCTCTTCGTTCAGCTTGCCGTCGCCGTCCTTGTCGAACTTGGCGATGATTGCCTCAGGGATCTTGCGACCGTCCGGGCCTCCTTGTGGGCGACCTTCCGGACGTCCTTCAGGTTTTGCGCTTGCGGCTCCGAGGATCCCGAAGGAAGCGGCGATGATAATCAGTGATGTGGTTTTCATAATGGTGTTCTTGGTTTGATGATTTAAGCGATTGTCGCTTTTACGAATCATGGAACACCCCGCTTCTGAGAAAGTTTCGGAAATTCACAAAGCGCCGAAAAAAAACGGCCACCCGTTTCCGGATGGCCGCAGTTGATTGATTTTTAGTCGGTTCGGATTACTCGCCGGACTCTTCTTTTTCCTTCTTACCTTTTTTGCCCTTCTTGGCCTTGCCCTCTTTCATCTTGGCTTTTTCCTCATCGCTGAGTTTGCCATCACCATCTTCGTCATACTTCTCGAGCGCTTTCTTTTTCTTATCGGCCTTGGCATCGCCTTCCGCTTCCGCGACCACGCCTGGGGCGTCGACCTTATCGGATTTGACGGTTTTTGCCTGGGCTCCACCGACCGCTCCAAGAGCAGCGACAAGAACAACGATTGATTTGATTTTCATGGTTTGGTTTGATTTTTGAAACCGGGAGGAATTCTGCACTGGAACCCCCAGCACTTCGCGAACCGCCTCCCGAGCCCCAAGTTCCGCTTTCTTACGCCGAAATCGAAACAAATTTCACAAATCTTCCGGAAATTTTCGGGAAAGGTTTGCCACCCCCCGACCCACCGTCTTGCATCCTCACTGCACCGTGGATACCGAAGCCCAAAAAACCGCCCCTAGCAAAGCCGCCGTCTTCTTGAAAAGGGGCTTCAGCACCCTCCTCCTGTGGGGGGTCGTCGCCGCCATCTTCGCGAGCATGTTTCCCGCCGCCTATATGGCACTCATCGGCGTTCTCGCCCTCATCTCCACCGTGGAATACTTCCGTATGCTGCGTGGGGCGGATGTGAAATGTTTCCCGCGTTTCGGGCTCATCATCGCGCTCGGCTACTGCGGAGTCGCCTACGTAAATTTCCTCTACGGAGCAAAAGACATCCCGCCGGTCGTCGATGCCTGCGCGATTTTCCTCGCCGTCACCGGAGCCTTCACTCTCCAACTGCGCTACCCGATCAAAGGCATCGAAGCCCTGCTTGCCGTCGCCGCAAACCTTCTCGGCTTCCTCTACATCGCCTACCTGTTCAATTTCACCGCACGCATCTCCTTCGGTATGCCCGGCGAGGGTGCCGTCCCCGGAGCCTTCGTCCTGCTTTGGCTGCTCGCTGTCACAAAATTCGCCGACATGGGCGCCTACATCACTGGCTCCCTCATCGGGAAACACAAGATGATCCCCCACATCTCTCCCGGCAAAACCTGGGAAGGCTTCGGCGGTGCTCTGTTCTTCTCCCAGCTCGCTGCGTGCGGACTCTTCGCCCTGATGCCCGCCCAGCTCGCCGCCCTCCACTCATGGCCGCACGTCATCGCCCTCGGCTTCATCCTCTCCGTCCTCGCTGTCGTCGGCGATCTCGCGGAAAGCGTGGTCAAGCGTGCCCTCCACGCCAAGGACTCCGGAAACATGCTCCCCGGCATCGGCGGCGGCCTCGATCTGATCGATTCCATCTGTTTCACCGCTCCCGCCCTCTGGTTCTACTACGCCTTCTTCCTCGCATGAGCTCCGGGAAAAAACGCCGTGTCGTCCTGCTCGGCTCCACCGGCTCCATCGGTATCTCCACCCTGCGCGTTGCCGAAAACCTCCCCGATGATATCGAAATCATCGCCCTTGCCGCAAACTCCAGCGTACCCGAGCTCGCCGCCCAAGTCATCGCCACCGGAGTCAAACACGTCGCCCTCCACGATACCTCACGCGAGTCCGAGCTCCGCACCCTCCTCCCATCCGGCGTAAAAATTCACCTCGGTCCCGAAGGCCTTGCGGAAATTTCCACCCTCCCCGAGGCCGACATCGTGCTCATCGCCATTGTCGGCACCGCCGGCCTCCAGCCAGCCCTCGCCGCCATTGAGGCAGGCAAAGACCTCGCCGTCGCCTCCAAGGAAATCCTCGTCATGGCCGGGGAAATCATCACCGCCCGCGCCGTCGCCAAGGGTGTCCGCATCCTCCCGGTCGATTCCGAACACAACGCGATCTTCCAGTGCCTCGAGGGCCACCGCGGCCCCACCACCGAAGTGTCGCGCCTCATCCTCACCGCCTCGGGAGGACCCTTCCGCGAAACCCCCGCTGCCGATCTCGCCAACGTCACTCCCGAGATGGCGCTCAAGCATCCGACATGGGACATGGGGCCGAAAATCTCCATCGACTCCGCCACCCTTTTCAACAAAGGCCTCGAAATGATCGAAGCCCGCTGGCTCTTCGGCATCGGCATGGACCGCATCGAGGCAGTCATCCACTCCCAGTCGATCATCCACTCCATGGTCGAGTTCAGCGATGGCTCGGTGCTCGCCCAGCTCTCCAACACGGACATGTGTTTCCCCATTCAATACGCCCTGACCTACCCGGCGCGGAAAAAGGGAAACCTCAAGCCCATCGATTTCACCCAACTCTCCAAGCTGGAATTTTCCGCCCCCCGCAGCGCCGATTTCCCGGCACTCTCCCTCGCCCGCACCGCCGGACTCACCGGCGGCACCCTCCCCGCAGTTTACAACGCCGCCAACGAAGTGGCCGTCGATGCTTTCCGCGCCGGGAATATCCGTTTCCCGCAGATCTGGGAAACCGTCGCCTCCGTCATGGCCAGCCACCGGAGCGCGTCCAATCCATCTCTCGAACAGATCCTCGCCGCAGATCGCGAAGCACGCGAAACTGCCGCCGTCATCTGCGAGCGCTGAGAAAATGAGTCGGTGATCCGCCGGCATTTTCATCGGCCTCGACATGCACACATGAACATCCTCAAAATTGAGGGGTGGACGTGTATATCGATTGTAATTACCTTTCAACTTGAAATGACCCAGTCTTTCGACGAGACTTATCTGATTCAAAATCATCAGGCATTCTGATCCGAATGCCACTTCCAGCTTTCGATCGGAGGATCGCGAAGTGCACTACCAGCCCTAGCCCTACATGAAACCCTTATCCAACCCCAAAACTTCCGAGTGCCCCGCCTCGAAGCGCCTCTCCCAAGATCTTCCAGGCTTCGCACTTATCGCCACACTCACCATGATGGTCCTACTTCTCATCCTGGCACTCGGGATGTTGAGCCTTTCCACTGTCGCCCTCCGCTCCGGCGGAAACGCCAGTGCCCGCCAAATCGCCCAGAGCAACGCACGCATGGCGCTGATGCTCGCATTGGGCGAACTCCAGAAGGCAGCCGGCCCGGACCAACGCGTCACCGCCGGTTCCTCCATACTTGCCAACAGTTCGTCAAATGCTCCCGTCGATGGTCGCCGCCATTGGACCGGTGTATGGAATACCGCCACATACAACCCCAGGACCCCCGACACCAAACCCTTCGTCAGGTGGCTGGTCTCCTCCCCCGATACCACTCAGGTTACAAATATCCAATTTGCTGCCGGCGTAACTAGCGGCGATGCCGGCGATCACACTATCTTCACGGGAGACTCCGCAGAAAACAACGTGGTGGTGCCCAAAGTCGCCACCACAGATAGCTTGGGAAATCCCGGCAGCTACGCCTACTGGGTGGAGGATGAGGGAATCAAAGCGGACCTGAGTTGGAACGAGGGTAAATTCTCCGACTCCATCCGGGAACAGGCAGCACGTATGTCGGCAGCACCAGGGCCGGACTACCAAGTCTTTGGCGGGCCGTTCGAGACCGGGGTCAGCCATCCCATCTCACAATCCACTTCCGCGACATTGGTCAAAAATTTGGATAAAGCCATCAGCCCCGCAGACATCCCTGCGGTGATGAGTTCCGCGTCCCACGAGAATGAGTGGCTGCAGGAAAACCGCCATGACATCACCCTCGGCAGCCGTGGCGTCATGGCCGATGCCAAACTCGGCGGCCTGCGCCGCGATCTCAGTCTCGCCTTCGAGATGGATGGAGATGCGGACTTCACATGGAATGGCAGCTCTTTGGTCAATCCGCCGACCAAGTTCAACGCCCAGACCGGAGAATTCGTGGCGGGTAACGACCGCCTATCCGGCGATTACACCGGGGCCAATGTGCTGCCCAAAGGCTTCCCTGTGAAGGAACGTCTCCTATGGCGCGACAAGAAAGGATCTGGAACCCCGTTTTCAGACATGATCGGCACAGACAAAGTCGTGCGCGGCCCGAACTGGTGGGCGCTGCGCGACTACGCAAACCTCTACAAACGGCTTTCGGGATCGGGCGGCAACTACACCATGGGGGCGCGCGCCTCCTTCCCGAACCGGAGCTCCGAGACCCTTGCTCTCAGTGACTATTACTCCATGGCGAATGCCGGAGGCAACGGCTTCGACTTGGAGCATTGCAACCCATCGCTTCTATCTGGAGAAAAGACTTCCATCGGCACCACACCACCAGGCTCCAACGACTACTACATCTATCGTCACGCCCGGGCCAATTATGTCCCCGTCAACCTAGGAACCTCCATCCTAGTCAGTATCTTGACCACAAATCCCAACGGCACGAAGGTGGATGTGGCGGTCGGCTTGGATCCGCTCTTCTATTTTTGGAACCCCTACAACCGGAAAATCAGGGTCGAGAATCTCGCCGTATCCATGGGCAACGGCTTTGCTGGCAACATCAGGATGTGGGTGGACGATGGCACCACATCTTCGACCTACACCTCGGCTTTGGCAGACATGCTGAAGGCAAATTTATCCTCCAGTGTGGGCAATAAGATCAATTTCCTGATCAAGGGACCGATCGTGCTCGAGCCGGGCGAAGTCGTGATCGCCTCGCCAACCGCCACCGAAGGCGAAGCCGTTCTTGGATATTCAGGAACCAGCAACTCCAGTGGTATCATCCTCAAGAAGGTCAAAAACGTCGGCACCAACAAGAACGCCAAATTCGAAGCCCTCACCGTGAATGTGACCGACAAAATCGGGTTCAATCATATGGAAGGCAGTCAGGATATCGTGGCGATTCGACACGAGAGGGACGTCAGTCTCCCCGCCGCGGGCACAACCGTTGCCGAGATCACGGCAGACCTGAAGAAACTCGGAGAACACACACAGAACGTCTGGGTGCCGAAGTGGGCAGGCTCCAGCGGGATGGCAGAATATGTGAGCCCTGCCGCGGGAACCAATGCCCCCATCCGCACCGAGAGCGCGAACAATTTGCTCAACAACAAGGTTTTCTTCGGAGCCCAATGCCTCCTCACCAAGCCGGCCAGCGCGGGAGGAAAGACGCCGAACCCCTACGAAATGTTTTCCCGATTCAATCCGGCAGCATCGATCGTCAAAAGGCAACTCTGGGCCGCCGCATCATACAGCCATATTACCCGCCACATCACCGCCAACAGTGACTTTGCGGTGCGGGATGAGGCCGGGATCGACTTTTCCGGTTCGACCCGTGGAACGTTCTGGGGATTGAGTTACCAGAGCACCGGATCCACCTCCGTGCCCCTTTCGGAAATCCCATCCACCCCGCTTTTCTCCTTGGCAGCGTTTGCCAATGCCAATCTTTCCATCATGGATTGCGATCCCTACCGTGCGGTCGGAAATTCGTGGTCAAGCCCTCTGCTTTCTCCAACTTCAGTTTACGCAAAAGGCAAAGGATTTCCCGGCTCATGGGGTTACATCACCGTCCAGGATTATTCATGGCTGATCAACGACGCGCTGTTTGACCGTTACTACCTCTCGGGAATCGCTCCGGATTTCGACATCACCGGCAGCGGCTACTCGGCCAAAGGAACGCTCACCGACACCCTGAACAAGTTTTTCGACACCGATTCGGATCCGGCAACGGACTATCGTGACGCCAAGGCCAATCCGGTCCTGACGCCCTATCTCCCAACGGGAACCAGTGCGGCGGAGGCCGTCACCGCTTTGTCAGCAGATGATGGCTACAAGAAAATGGGCGCCTACAGCCTCATCGACGGTGCGTTCAACGTGAACTCGACTTCGGTAGCCGCATGGGAAGCGTTTCTACGCGCCAACCGGAACCTCGACGTCAGTTATGCCAACGGCGGAAAGGATTCTTCCAATGGAGCGCCGTTCCCAAAAGGCACCTTCCCGGCTGCTCCGGGTAACGGCGCGAAACCCCAATGGTCCGGATTGTCCCGCTTGACCGATGACCAGATCAGCGCGCTGGCCATTCGCATTGTCGAGCAAGTGAAACTGCGCGGCCCGTTCATGAGCATCTCCGATTTCGTCAACCACCGGGTCGGCGATCCTCTGGATCCAAAAACCTCTTACGCAGGCGCTCTCCAAGCCGCCCTCGACCTTGAGTCTGGCTCCGGTGGCAGCGGTATCAACGCCGCTTCCCGCGCCGCCGCCGCCAACTCTGCGGCCGTGGATGTGAATGCACAAAACGGCACCCCTGTTTACCCCAACGCAGATTTCGATGCGTCGACCCCGGTTGGAAAAACCACGGCAGGCATCCCGGGCGACATCACCCAAGCTGATCTGCTTCTTCCCCTCGCCCCAAGGCTCGCCGCGCGGTCCGACACCTTCCGGATCCGCGCCTACGGAGAAGCTCTCGCAAGCGACGGCTTCACCATCCTCGCGAGCGCCACTTGTGAGGCAGTGGTGCAGCGCGTCCCCGCCTACATGGATACGGAAACGGATGCCGCCAACAACGAGCCTTGGGACGAAGCAAAAAATCCCTATGATCTTTCATCAACCACCTCCGCGCTCAACAAAATCAATCAGGACTTCGGCCGCCGCTTTGTCGTCGTCGGTTTCCGTTGGCTTGCCCCTGACGAATCCTAGCTCACAAATTCATGTTTCAGAAACTGCCTAAACTGCTCCATTCGGGAATTTTCGTCCTCCTCTTCCTCGCCACCCTAACGATCCTCCCGGCTCAAGAGGCTGAGAAGACGACGTTTCGGTTTTCCTGCGTCTCTTTCGAGCCATTGAGCATCGCAGACCTCCACTACCGGGAAGGGAAAAAATACCTACCGCTCAACGTCGCATCGTGCAACAGATCCGAACCCGTCCCGCTGCGGGGTATGAAGTTTCTGGAAATCCACATTCCATTCACCGACGATGACGGCAAGCCCGGCTACAAACTCGTCGGCAAGGCACGCATTCCCAAGGGCACCAACCTCGCGCTCTTTTTTGTTCATGAAAAAGCCACACCGGATGGCCTGCCTCTTACCGTATCGGGCATTGATGACTCCCTCAAAACCTTCCCGCCCGGAACGTTCCGCTTCGCCAATCTCACCAATGTCCCACTGCGGGTGAAGTTCGGAGATACCAGCAGCGCCATCGGAGCTGGTGGCATGACTGTGGTGGAATCCAAGGTTTCTGCCGAGGGGGGATTTTTACCACTATGGATCACCGATACCAAAGGTAACAAAATCTATGAAAACCGGCTCTGGTCGCAAGTGAGCGGACGCGACATGTTCTTCATCGGCCCGCCCCCTCAACCCGGCGCACGGGTCTCCATCATGCTGCTGCCACAAATCGTCGCTCCTGAGCGACAACCTCAACCGTAGATTGACATTGCGGCGCCTAGCCCAGGCACTTCGTCCTGGCAGGCACCTTCCGCGTCGTTAGCGAAACAACCTCTGCCAGTGTTCGGTATTGGGTTCAAAATTGGTGGATTCACCGGGCTAACATGTTCTCGCGAACATCCTTAAATTTAGGGAGTGATTTGGTATATCGATTGTAATTACCTATCTCCTTGAAAGAAAGCTCACTCCGAGTATTTTCTATCCTGAGTCATCGGACTGCTTTTCAACCGAACGGCCCTTCAAACTTTCGATCCGAGAACCGCGAGTTTATCTCAGCGGCAAAAGGTCTGCGTGAAACCCACATGAAAATTTCAACCAACTCCAAACCTTCAGAGGTCACGACCTCGAAGCGGTCTACCCGCGGTCATCCGGGCTTCGCGCTTATCGCGACACTTACCCTGATGGTTCTGCTCCTCATCCTCGCACTTGGGATGTTGAGCCTGTCCACCGTTTCCCTCCGCTCCGGCGGGCACTCCAGCGCCCAACAAATCGCTCAAGGCAACGCCCGCATGGCAATGATGCTCGCATTGGGCGAACTTCAGAAAGTCGCCGGTCCCGACCAGCGCGTTACTGCCACCGCCTCCATCTTGGGCGAAAGTGGAAACGCCTACACCTCCGCAGTGACCGCAGTCAAAGGCCGCAAGCATTGGGCGGGCGTATGGAAGTCTGATGTAAAAACCACTTCCAGCGGAAGCGCTAGTTACGATCCATCCAATCCCGATAAGAAAGTCTTTGAATCATGGCTGGTCTCCTCACCCGACCCCACGATCCCGAAGACATTGAATTCAGTGGCTAGCAATCCCGGCATCAATGATCTCAAAATTTTCGAAGGAGAAAGCGCAGATGACGATGTCATCGTTCCTAAAGTGGACGTGACGGATTCGTTAGGTAATGACGGAGCCTACGCCTACTGGGTCGAGGACCAAGGCGTGAAAGCCGATCTGGGGTGGTACGAAGGAAACTTCAGCACAGCAGACAAAACCCAAACCGCACGGGTCGAGGCGACTCCCGGCCCGGATTACAAGATCTTTGAGGATTCGACGCTCGGCTGGAATTTTGCGGGAGTGAATTATCCTATTTCAAAAACCTCGTCAGCCGATTGGGTCGATAAAATCACCAAAGCAAACAGTGCATTCGACATGCCTTTGGTTGCCGGAGTCACCAACAACATCGAAGAATGGCAGACCAAGTACCGCCACCAAATCACCATTGGAAGCAGAGGGGTCATGGCCGACGTGAAACTGGGCGGTTTGCGCCGCGACCTAAGCCTCGCCTTCGAGATGGACAGCATCGCCGCAGCCAAAGATGCTACTAAATTCAATTCCCAATCCGGTGAGTTCGTAGGTGGCACTGACAGGTTCGCTGCCGCTGCGGCCACACCTGGGATGGGGAACTTGCACGCCCGTCACCTCTATCGCGACAAACAGAATTCCGGTAGCCTGTTTGCCAGCAATATTATCACTTCTGGAGGCGTGGTCCGCGGCCCTACCTGGTGGGCCCTGCGGGATTATGCCAACCTCTACAAACGAGTTACTTTATCCGGCTCCAACTACACCCTCCCTGCGCGCGCCTACTTTCCCAATACGAATTCCGGTGCCACGGATATGACCGACCTCTTCCCTGCTGGTGCGTCTGGCGGAGTCTGGGACTGGGAGTTCAAGAATGGCACTTCGTCCGGGACCTACATCTACCGTCCAGCTCAAGCAAACTACGCTCCAGTCTACTTGGGCATGACTTGTTTGATTGGCGTGAAAGTCGTCAATTCCAAACTGGCCATTAGCCTCGACCCCTTGTTCCACTTCTGGAATCCATACAATGTGGATCTAAAATTCAACAGCTTGGGAATCACCATGCCCCAGTATGCGTTTCCCGGTCGTGTCACCTTCTGGACAAAAAAGGCAGGTACAACCACTGAGACGAAAACCAGCTACAATCTATTTCAGTTTGTTAACAACGGCAGTTCAATCACCACGAACACCGCCTTTTTGTTAAAAGACCCAAGTTCTTCTGGCGGAGCAATCTCCATGAAAGCAGGCGAGGTCATGGTATTTTCACCTACCCCCGTCAATCAAAGTTCCCCCGGCAAAATCTCCGGGGATGCCATTCCTGGATATTTCCCCGCTGGCTATAATGACACTGGGATCATTGTTTCGAATTTCGGCGGTGATGCAGGAAATGCCAACTTGGCTCCCGCCGATGAAGTCGGCTTTGTCTACACCCAAGGAGAAAGCGGCAGCGTCTCAGGTGCTGGGGGTTCCGGGCGCATCGAGGTTCATACCAGCCTCCCGACTGTCACGAATGCCTCTGATCTGATTTCCAATCCTGGCGAAAACATTCAGGGCTATCTGCTAAACCTCAGCCCCAACACCACCGGCTACAAAGAATATGAGAGCACCAAGGCGGCGGTCAGCACGGCTAACGCAAAATCGGTTACCGCAAGTGGCAGCACCAATGCCAACGTTCAAGTCGCGAGCTTAGGCGGAAAACGTTTCTTCGGTCTGTTCTCGGTGCTGACAAAACCGGCTCACTACACCGCCAGTCCCTCAGATGGCTCAACCTTCCCTTCCAACCCCGTTGAGGCATTTACGCGTTTCAATCCGCTATTCCTGACTTCCAACGAAGAAACCTGGCACTCGGTTCCACCGAACATGCTGTATAATCTGGTGACATCCCATGACAGCAACGATCTGCTGAATAACTACGGGATGAACCTCTCCGCTCAACCCCGCAACGCCTTCTGGGGCGGCGGTTATGATTTCAACTTTGGCTCGACCGCTGTGCCGATGCTCGGGATTCCCACCAGCCCATTGCTCTCCTTGGCGGCTTTTTCAAATGCCAACCTCTCCGTCGTGTCGGGTGAACCAATGCGTGCAGTGGGCAATTCATGGTCCAGCCCCTACTTCGCACCTACATCTCCCTACGGGCAGGCGAAAAACCGTTTCAACAACGCCAACATCAATCAAGCGACTGCCGGAGATGTCTCGTGGCTATCTAACGATGCGCTTTTTGACCGCTACTATCTATCAGGCCTCGCCCCGGATTTCACCATCTCAGGCAGCGGCTACTCGGCCAACGGGGACCTCAGCGCGACATTGACCAAATTTTTCTCAACCGATCCACTTTCCGCCCGTGCCAACCCAGTACTTCGCCCTTACCTGCCGTCCGGAAAATTGACGTCGAATGTCATCTCTGAACTGGCTGCTACCGAAGGCTACCGAAAAACCGGAGCTTACAGCTTGATCAACGGCCAGTTTAACGTGAACTCGACTTCCGTAGCTGCATGGAATGCGCTGCTCCGCTCGAATCGCGACCTCGCTCTGACCTACGCCCAAGGATCATCAATCAGTTCCGGCTCGAATAATACGCCCTTTCCCAACAGCTCGCGCCCATCCAATCCTACCCCTTCCTCACCTCTCAGCACCCAGAACCAATGGGCAGGACTCTCCCGCTTGACCGATGCGCAAATCAACGATCTCGCCACCAAAATTGTCGACCAAGTCAAATTGCGCGGGCCATTCATGAGTTTGTCCGACTTTATCAACCATCGTGTCGGACCACTGAAAAACGCGACATCCTACACTGGAGCACTTCAGGCCGCCATCGATCTGGCCGCCTCATCCAGCAACATCAACTCCAGTGCCCGCTCTGCTGTCGGTAGCACCATTCCCGATTACTCAAGCGGCTTCTTCACAGGGGTACCACCCACACCGGGATACACCACTTCCGGCGTCCCCGGTGATCTCACCCAGGCGGATATACTGCGCCCGCTTGCTCCTCGCCTCAGCGCCCGGACGGATACGTTCCGCATCCGCGCCTACGGTGAAGCCAAATCCTCAACCAACGAAATCCTTGCAACCGCTGTTTGCGAGGTGATCGTTCAACGTGTTCCAGAATACCTAGATGGATCCGATGAGCCTTGGGATGAATCAACTTCTACAACCTTCCCTTTGGACAGCGTCACCAACAGAACGATGGGACGGCGTTTCAGAGTCACGCAATTCAAATGGCTCACCACGAACGAACTTTAAGATGCAATCCCCATTGAAAGCCGCTTCATTTCTCGCCCTCCTCGTCATCACCCTGTTGCTGACCGCCACCTCATGGTCACAGGATGACGACCAAAAAGGCGGACTGAAGTTCACCTGCTACGCCTGGGACACGCTTCCCTACTCGGAGATGTATTACGCCAGAGGAAACAAGTATTTGCCTCTGGAGTTTGGGATGAATTCCAGATCTCAGATTTACACCCTGGGTAAGGGCCAGGACTTCACCATTTTTATCCGCTCGGAAGATCCTGAATCAAAAGAGCCTTTCACGGCAATTGGCCGAAGCGCTGTCCCTAAGGGCACGAAACAGGTTTTGTTTGTCGTTTTCAAACGCCCTACCAAAGACGGCTTACCCCTCTCGATCCTAGCCATCGATGACGATCTTTCCGAGTTCAAACCCGGAACCTTTCGTTTCATGAATTGGACTGAAAATCCCGTAGGCGTCACGTTCGGAAGGAAACGTGAGATCATTCGCCCTAGGACTCACGCGACCTTGGCTTCCGAAGCCGACGCCAACGGCGCATTCGTCCCCTTCGTAATTCATAGCAGCAATGGCGACAGGCTCTATGAAACACGCCTCATCGGCCAAACCACGACCCGAGACCTCGTCTTCATCATGCCCGGCCAAACCAAACATCAAAAGGCCTCGGTTCGTTTCCTGTCCGAAACCATTGTGACAATTCCAGAGCCAACTGAATAATAGGCTCCAAGATCTCCTTATCCGGATATTGGCGTGTCGCTTTCACAGCCACGCCCACCTTGCTGGGATAAATTTCCCAAGTTCATGCGCATCAGCTGTAGCCTGCGCTTCGTCAAAATAATGAGGATCCGATCGGCTTAGGGGAATCCATTCATCCGACTCATTCGCATGGTGTCCTAGGCTACCTCAAGAGATACTTGATACAGCCTTTCTATTTACAAGCCCGCATCAAGGCCGCCATCAGCCAGAGCACGGCCGGAACCCCCACGGACAAGCCCATCCCCCATGCTGGCTTGTCGATCCCCGTTGCCCCGATCCACGCGAACAGCAAGCCCATCGGCACACTCCCGCACGCTAGGGCCAGGCAGAATCTCCCGAAAGGCATGCGCACCAGCCCTGCCATGCACGAGAGCACCTCGGGCAGGATCGGCAACGCCCGGCTCACCGCCACCACCCAACCCCCGCTGCGCGAAAACAATTTCCGCCCCTTCTCAAAATCCCTATCCCCCAGCCATTTGCGCACCGTCGCCTCCTCGAAAAACCTCCCCAGCCCATACCCTAGCACCCCCGCCAGCAACGAACCACCCGCTGCAATCATCCCACCCAACCACACCCCGTAAACCGCCCCCAGTGCGGACATCACCACCGTCCCCGGCACCGGCAACAACAGATCCGCCACCAGCAGCAAAATCCCCACCGCCCACGCCCAGCCCCGCGCCCCTTCCATCGCCGCCGCCACCCGCTCCACATCCCACGCCTCCTCAAGCCCCTGCCCAAACCACCACCACCCCAGCAGGAAAAACCCCGCCAAGCCCACCATCAAAAGCACCAATCTCATCCTCCGGAATTCAATTCCATACCCTTGCCCTATGTCAAACAGCCACCCGCAATACGTCACCCTCCCCCTCTTAATAAACCCACAAAACTCCATCATCAGGAAAAGTTAACGAAATCAATCACGCATCTATCAACTTTTTAACTTGCTACCCCCCAGCTTCACGCCCCATATATGCAAATGTCTAATTGTGGATTTTTCTAACAATTTAGATAATCCCCAAACAAACACAATCGACAAAAACCAGTCATGAAACCAAAACTCAGAACGACCACCCGTTCCTTGCCATTGATGATCACCATCGCGATGAGCGCACCATGCGTCACATCTGCTGCGATTTTCAACGACGACTCCGGCGGCAATGCCCAACCCACTAGCGCCGATAATGGTGAAACGACCATCATCGCTGATGGCGGAACCTCCCTTACCCCCTTCGTGACCATCGGTGACGGAGTCAACCTCAACGGCCAGGACGACCAGACCGCGGTTCTCATCCTCGCCAACGATCCCTACACCGTTAACATCGCCGGCGCCGGCATCCTCGCCGCAAACTCCAATCAGGACGCCATCAATTCCACTACCGGATTCACGCTGTTCAACTCCGGAATCGTTGCAGGCTTCGGCACCAGTCAAGGTATCGACGGCGTAGGTTCTGGAACAATCATTCACAATAGCGGCACCATCTCGGGACCCGACGACGCGATCCGCTTCTCCGGCTCAGGTGCTATAGTCAACAACTTGCTCGGCGGCCTCATCGACGGAATCGGTGGCGCTAGTTCCGATGGCATCCAAGGCAGCAACAATTTTACCCTTAATAACAACGGCACAGTTCGCGGCACCGACAATGGCGTACTTGTGAAGAACAATGGTACCATCAGCAACCTCACCAACTTCGATCCATTCTCTCCCTTCGGCCCCATCTCCGGCGGATCAATCACCGGGACCGATACCGGTATCGAAGCAGGCAATGGCCTTAAAGTATTTAACAATAACCTAGGCACCATCACCGGCACCAATGGCAACGGTATCACCGCCGGCAACAATGCCGAGATCACCAACTACTCCGGTGGAACGATCACCGGAACCAACGGAGACGGTATCAATACCAAAAACAACGCCATCATCACCAATGAGCTCGGCGCGAACATCAGCGGTGGTGTTCGGGGGGTGAACGCAGGGAGCGGGCTGACGGTTACTAACAGCGGCTCGATCACAGGTTTAAGCAACGACGGGATAGCTGCTTCTACCAACGCGAAAATCACCAACACCGGAACCATCACCGGAAATGGCATATTCGGTGATGGTATCGAATTAACCGATGACGGCACCGTAACAAACAGCGGTTCGATCATTAGTGACGCTGATTTTGGAATTGATGCGTTCGGAGGAGGAACCTTTACCCTTAACAACAGCGGCCTGATTCAAGGAGGTGCCGGAGCGTTTATCGGCAATTTTTCAGGCAGTCTCGACAGCACTCTAAACCTGAACCTCGGCTCCCGCCTAGTCGGCAGTGTTGTAGCTGGCGGCGGAACGGACATCATCAACTTCGATGGTGGTCTGACTTCCCACTTCAATTCGGCGTCCGGTTCTTCCAGTAACTCCATCCTCGGCGATGTGACCGGCATCGAGACGATCAATAAGAACGGCTCCGGCGTCGCCTTCATCGGCGTTCCCAACAACGGCGGATTTAACGTCAGCGCAGATATCATCAACATCAACAGCGGCGGCCTCTACATCAACGCGGATATCGCAGGAGCCAACGGCCCCCAGTCCACCATTAATGCTGGCGGTGCAGCCCTCGGGGGAACCGGCATTTGGAATGCCGACATATTTATCACTGCAGGAGGTATCAGCGCCGGCGCTATCCCGATCAACCTCGATAGCACTCCGAGCAACTCGGTCGGTACCGTCGAGATCATCGGCAATGTGATTCACAGCCCTGGCTCGTTCATCCGCTTCGATGTCAACCCCGGCGCCATCATCGATGGTGTCAACAGCGACCTCATCCGCCATACCAGCATGTGGACCACCTATGACATCAACGGCGCGGGCATTCGCATCGCCGCCACCGACAACAACCGCGTGATCCGCAACGGCGTCTACACGGTCGTGGACAGCGATGCGCCCATCACCGGCATGCTCGCCGGCGTCACCGTCCAGTTCAATCAGAACGTGAACAACGCGGACACCGGCTTTGTCGGAACAGAAATTAACAATGGCACCAACAATGCCAACACCGTGCTTGCGAACTTCTTCACCACAGCAAGCAAGACGGATAGTTCCACGAACCTGATCCTCACCGTCAATCACGACTTCTCGTCGCTGGTCACCGATCCGAATGCAATCGCCTTCGGAAACGCCCTCGACGCCTCGATCAACAGCATGAACTCCATTGACCAGGACTTCATCGCCGCGCTCGACTACTCGGATCTCGCCACCGTGCAGGCCACCCTCAACAGTGCCAGCCCGACCGAGTCCTTCTCCACCACCGCAGCCATCGCCAGCGGAAACCAGCACATCAACCGCGTTGTTCAGGATCATCTCGCCCTGACTCGCGCAAGTGGTGACACCGTCCGCTCCTACGTCGGCACCTACTCGGAGCCAGCTCCGGAACCGATGGTTCGGAACTCGGGTAACGGCAATGTCTGGGGCAACGTTTCCTACTCATGGAAGGAAGTGGATTCGGATCTCGCCAACGACTTCGATGGCGAAGAAGCCTCTTTCACCGCTGGTGTCGATTACCGCGTCGCTCCAAACCTGCTTCTCGGGGTCCTGCTTAACGGCTCCACCGCAGATTACGACTTCACCGGAGGCAGCTCCGATGTGGACAGCTTCCGTGCGGTCATTTACGGCACCTACGGTGAATCCACCGGCATCTACTCCGACTTCCTCGTCGGTTACGGAAGCCACGATACCGATCTCAGCCGCAGCGCCGGCCTCCTCGGCACGCTCAATAGCAGCCCGGACGCCGACAGCCTCCAAGCCATGGTCACGGTCGGATACGCGATGCAAGCTGGCTCGGTTAAACACGGCCCGTTCGGTGGCGTTGAGTATCAGAACATCGATGTGGACGGTTACACCCAGTCCGGCCCCTTCCCGCTTGTTGTGAGCGGCTATGATGCCGAGTCGATCCGCCTGATCGCAGGTTACCGCGCTGAGGCGGATTACGGGAGGTTCTCCCCGTATGCCTCCGTCGCCTACGCTCATGAGCTCCACGACGACAACCTCACCACCACCGCCGCACTTCCCGGCGGAGCTGGATTCGGAGTGGTTGGAAGCGGCCTTGAGTCCGCCATCCTCATCTCCCTCGGCACCAATTACGCCATCAACGACGCCCTCAGCCTCAACGGTGGCTACTACGGTGAAGTCGCCGTTGGAGGCGATGGCACCGACAGCCATGGTGCATCCTTCGGAGTTAATTACTCGTTCTAATCCGTTTCTTGTTGTTGCTTGAAATCAAAGCCGTCGTCCTCACAAGGGGCGGCGGCTTTCCCTTTTAAGAGAGAACCACACAAAACGCATTTCAATCCCCTCTTTCTTGAAAGTTGAAGATTGAAAGTTGGAAGTTCACTCCACGATCTCCACCGGCGCATCCGGTAGGGCCTTCATAAACACACTGCCATAGCGTTTTTTCACGATCCGGTTATCCAAAATACACACCCAACCCACATCCTTCTTGGTACGGATCAGCCTGCCGACTCCCTGCCTCATTTTCAAAATCGCCTCGGGCACAGAATACTCCATGAAAGGGTTCCCCCCCGCTGCCTCAATCGCCTCCAGCCGCGATGCGGTCAGCGGATGATCCGGCACTGCGAAAGGCAAGCGCGTCACCACCACATTCGACAGCGCCTCACCCGGCACATCCACTCCTGTCCAGAAACTGTCGGTGCCGAAGAGCACGCTCGAAGTATCCTGACGGAATTCCTCCAGCATCTTGTGCCTTGGCATGCCTTCGCCCTGCATTAGCAGCCTCCAGCCCTTGCGCTTGAAATACGCCTCACACTTTTGCGCCGCATCCCGCATCGTGCGGTAACTCGTGAACAGTACAAACGCCCGCCCATCGCTCTCGGTCACCGCCGCCATGATCCCCTTGGCCATCTCCTCATCATACTTCGGCGTATTCGGATCCGGCATCGATTTGTAAATCCTCACCCGCATCTGCTTCCGATAATCGAACGGGCTACCAATGCTCAACGCCCGCGCGCTCTCCGCTCCCACACGCTTCCGGAAATACCCCAGCTCCGGATCGCCAACGCCAAGCGTCGCGCTCGCCATCACCACCGATTTTTTCCCGGAAAAAAGTAAAGGTCGCAGCCGCTCCGCCACATTCACCGGCGCACCGTGGCAACTGAACTGGGTCTCTTCCCGCCCGCTCCGCTCCACCCAATACACACAGCCCTCATCCTTCTGATCGAGAAATTCCCCCACCGCCCCGTGCGTCTCGCGCAGCTTACGCACCGCATCCATCAGCTCGTTTTTCGACGACTCATTTTCGGCATCTTCCGCCAACTCTGCCAGTTCCTCCCACAGATTCCGCAACGGCGCCGACAGGCAGTTGTCCACCAACTCTGGCTTCCTCACCCGATACTCCTTGCTCCACTCCCCGAAGCTCGCTGCATCCCCCACCCCGCCGAAAAATTTATCCACCGCCACCAGCCCGCGTTCCACCGCCAACATCGGAGCCGCCTTGCGGTAGCCTTTGAGCATCCCCTTGCGTGTCCGCGGATTATACAGCCGCTGCAGGTCAAATCTCAGCCCCGCCTGCGAAATCCTTAGCCCCAGCTGCACCGCAGCCACCTGCTCGATCGTATGCGCCTCATCGAGGATCGCGAAGTCATTGGGAAACAGAAATCCCTGCATCTGTTCGCCCTCCGCATCATCCATCTCCCCTGTGTTCAGCAGCGCGAAAAACAAAGTATGATTCACCACCACCAGCTTCGCATCCGCCGCCGCCTTACGCGCCTCTTGGAACCAACAATTCCCTTTCGGCCCACAATACCGCTGCGTGCACGAATGCGCCTCGCTGCACACCTGCAACCACACCTTCATCGATGGCTGAAACGGCATTCCGCTCAGCGTTCCATCCCGTGTCGATTCTGCCCACTCCCGGATCCGCCCCAACTCGTCCGCCTCAGTCGACGTAAAAAGATCCGCCGTCTGCTCCCACGCCCTCCGCAGCCGCGCCGGGCACACATAGTTCCCCCGCCCTTTGAGCAGCACCGCTGGCAATTCCTCGCCCAGAATTTTCCTCACGATCGGGATATCCTTCCGCACCAACTGCTCCTGCAAGTTGATCGTATGCGTGGAAATCACTGCCTTGCGCCCCGTCTCCAGCGCAAATTTTGCCGCCGGCACCAGATACGCCAGCGACTTCCCGACCCCCGTCCCCGCCTCCACCACCAACGGTTTCCCACCGATCAGGCTCTCCGCCACCGCCCGCGCCATCTCCTCCTGCTCACGCCGATACTCGAAATCCTTAGACCCCGAAAGCGGCCCGGTCGCCGAGAAAATCTCCGCCACCCGCCCCGCAAGATCCGACCCACCGCCGCTTTCTGAAACCGATATCACCTTCCCCCAATCATCAGGTCCGCAAACCCGCTGTGCAAGGACGGAGCGCAGCGAAGGCGGGGCGGATCGCATTGCTTTTTCTGCCTTTCACCCTCCGTCAGCGAGCCCAAATACCCCCGCAGGAAATTCCTCGGAAAATCTTACCTACCTGTCAGCATATCAGATGGATTTCAAACAAGACTCCATATCTGCCATGTCTCCCGAGCTTCCACCTTGCGACCACACCCCGGCTCCTTACCACGGCCCGTCCAAAACTGATCTGTTAGCGCGCCGCAAGAAGGTGCTCAACCAGGGAATCTTTCTTCTCTACAAAGATCCGTTCATGCCCGTGGAGGGACACATGCAATATCTCTGGGACGAGACCGGCCGCCGCTACCTCGATTGCTTCGGCGGCATCTGCACCGTCAGTGTCGGGCATTGCCATCCCGAGGTGAACGCTGCCCTGATTGCACAAATCCAGCGCATCCAGCACGCGCCGACCTGCTACCTCCACCCGACGGTGGTCGAGTATGCGGAAAAGCTCGCCGCCACTTTCCCCGATCCCCTGAACCGAGTCTATTTCGTCAACTCCGGCTCCGAGGCCAACGACCTCGCCATCCTGATGGCCCGCCTCCACACCGGGCATCACGAGGTGCTCTCGCTGCGCAACTGTTACCACGGCGGCAATGCGGTCGGCATGTCCCTGACAAGTCACAGCACCTGGAAATATCCCGTCCCACCCATGCCCGGTTTCCAACATCTGAAATCGCCGCATCCGCTCTGGGGCCCCATCCCCTACGACACTCCAGACGCCGGGAAAAAATATGCGGAAGAAGTGCGGGACATCATTAGATTCGGAACCAGCGGAAAAGTCGCTGCTTTCATTGCCGAGCCCATCCAGGGAGTCGGCGGCAGCGTGCCCTACCCGAGCGACTACCTCACCCACGCCTACGCCCATGCCCGCGCAGCGGGAGGTGTCTGTATCGCGGACGAGGTGCAGACAGGCTTCGGCAGGACAGGAACGAATTTCTGGGGTTTCCAAAACTATGACGTCGTCCCGGACATCGTCGTGATGGCGAAATCCATAGGCAACGGCTTCCCGCTTGCCGCCGTGGTCACCACCGACGCCATCGCCGAGCGCATGACCGAGCGCATCCATTTCAATACTTTTGGCGGCGACTCGCTCGCCATGGCACAAGGCATGGCAACCCTCGACATCATGCTGCGCGACAACACCATGGGCCACTGCAAGACGATGGGTGAGCAACTCCTCACCGGCCTCGCGAAGCTCAAGGACAAACACCCCATCATCGCCGACGTCCGCGGCAGCGGCCTGATGCTCGGAGTCGAGTTCGTCCTCAATGGTGAACCCGCCAGCGCTTTCACTGCCGACTTTTTCGAACGCTGCAAAGACCACGGCCTGATCATCGGAAAAGGCGGTCTCGCCGGTTCCGTCATCCGCATCAAGCCCCCCATGTGCCTCTCCCCAGCCGATGCCGATTTCCTCCTCGAAGTCTTCGACACGGTTCTCACCGAACTCTCCGCGTCCTGAAAATCCAGCCACTCCGTGAAACCCGGCCAAAAATTCCGCGACGCACTCGCCTCCGAGAGTCCGCTTCAGCTTCCCGGGGTCATCAATGCCTACGCCGCACTGCTCGCACGCGACAGCGGTTTCCAAGCGCTTTACCTATCGGGCGCAGGCATCGCCAACGCATCCTACGGCATTCCGGATCTCGGAATGACGACCCTGGAAAACGTCATCGAAGATGTGCGGCGAATCACGTCGACCACCGATCTCCCCCTGCTCGTCGATGCGGATACCGGCTGGGAAAGCACCCACGGCGTGCCCCGCACCATCACCGAACTCGAACAAGCGGGCGCTGCCGGATGCCATCTTGAAGACCAGGTGGAACTGAAACGCTGCGGCCACCGCCCTAACAAACAACTCGTTTCAACTGAAGAAATGTGCCGACGCATTCATTCCGCTATTGATGCTCGCACGGACAAAAGTTTCGTCATCATGGCGCGCACCGATGCCGTGGCACCCGAGGGTCTGGATGCGGCCATTGCACGTTCCCGCGCCTATGTTGATGCCGGAGCCGATATGATTTTCTGCGAAGCGCTTGGCTCACTCGATGACTACCGCGCCTTCACCTCCGCCATCGATGTCCCTGTGCTCGCCAACATCACGGAGTTCGGAAAAACCCCGCTCTTCACTGTCGATGAACTCCGCGAAGCTGGGATCGAGATTGCTCTTTATCCCCTGAGCGCCTTCCGCGCCATGAGCCAGGCAGCTCTCGATGTTTTCCAAACGATACGCAAGCACGGCACCCAGAAACCGTCCCTTTGCAACATGCAAACCCGGGAGCAACTCTACGAACATCTGGGCTATCACCGCTACGAAGCCGACTTGGACGAGCTTCAGAAAAACCAAAACCCACCGTCATGAGCGCAAACAACACCCAGGGCCTCGCCGGAGTCGTCGCTGGATCCACCCACATCTGCACCGTCGGGAAAGCAGGCACCGGACTAACCTATTTCGGATACGGCATCAACGACCTCTGCGATCACTGCACCTTTGATGAGGTCTCTTACCTGCTCCTTCACGGCGAACTACCCAATGAAAACCAGCTCAAGGATTGGATTCAAAAACTCGCTGCCAGTCGCGGACTTCCCGAAGCGCTCAAATCCACCCTCGCCGCCATCCCCGCCGATGCACATCCGATGGACGTCTTGCGGACTGGCTGCTCGATGCTCGGCTGCCTCGAACCGGAAGGCGCGGATCGTGATGGCCACGCCGTAGGACTGCGCCTGCTCGCGGCGTTCCCCGGGATGCTCTGCTACTGGTATCACTCATCACGCGGCCGCGAGATTGATCTCGATACCGGCGAGACATCGCTCGCTGCGCACTTCCTCCATTTGCTGAAACAAAAAGCCCCCGATCCCTTGGAGGTCAAAGTCATCGACACCTCGCTCATCCTCTACGCGGAGCACGAATTCAATGCCTCCACTTTCACAGCACGGGTCGTCACCTCCACGCTCAGCGATGTTTACTCCGCCATCGCCGCCGCCATCGGTGCACTGCGCGGCCCCCTGCATGGCGGTGCCAACGAAGCGGCAATGGAGCTCATCGAAAAATTTTCCTCTCCCGACTCAGCCGAAGCCGGGATCATGGAATTGCTTTCCAGTAAAGCTCTCATCATGGGCTTCGGCCACCGGGTCTATACCGAGTCCGATCCGCGCTCGGAGGTCATTCAGGCGCTCTCCAAAAAACTCGCGGAGAAATGCGGCGACACCGTGATCTATCCCGTTTCCGAACGCATCCACGCCGTCATGAAACGCGAAAAGAATCTCTTCCCCAACGCCGATTTCTACAGCGCCTCGGCCTACCATTTCTGCGGCATCCCCACGCCTATGTTCACCCCCATCTTCGTCCTCTCCCGCGTCACCGGCTGGCTCGCCCACATCTACGAACAACGCGCGAACAACCGCCTGATCCGCCCGACTGCCGACTACATCGGCCCCGATACGCGCAAGGTCACTCCCCTCAGCAATCGCCCACTCTGATGTCCTCCCCCGATTCCAACATCCGCCCCGATCCCGATGTGCTCTTTTGCGATATCGCCGACTACGTTCTCCGCAACGACATCGCCAGCGAGGAGGCTTTCACGACCGCGCATTACTGCCTGTTAGATAGTCTCGGCTGCGCGTTCCAGGCACTCACCTTTCCGGCCTGCGTGCAACGCCTCGGCCCCGTCGTTCCCGGAGCCACGATGACACTGGGAGCACGTGTCCCCGGCACCGCCCACGAACTCGACCCCGTGCGAGCCGCCTTCAACCTCGGCGCGATGATTCGCTGGCTCGACTACAACGACACCTGGCTCGCCGCCGAATGGGGGCATCCTTCGGACAACCTCGGCGGCATCATTTCACTCGCCGATTACCTGAACCGGCAGGGCACGCATCAGTTTTCTGTGAGAGACATCCTCGTCGCCTCTATCAAAGCGCACGAGATCCAGGGAGTTCTCGCCTTGGAAAACAGTTTCAACCGTGTCGGCCTCGATCACGTCCTGCTCGTCCGCATCGCCACTACCGCCGTCGCCGCGGGGATGTTGGGTGCCACCCGCGAACAAATCATCAACGCGCTTTCCAACGCCTGGCTCGATGGCGGCGCACTGCGCACCTACCGCCACTCGCCCAATACCGGCCCCCGCAAGTCCTGGGCCGCCGGCGACGCCACCAGCCGCGGGGTCTGGCATGCCCTGATGGCCGTGAAAGGGGAACCCGGATACCCGTCGGGAATGTCCGCGAAAGGCTGGGGATTCAGTGACGTACTCTTCAAAGGCAAGCCCGTCACACTTTCCCAACCGCTGGGCAGCTACGTCATGGAGAAGATCCTGTTTAAAATTTCCTTCCCCGCCGAGTTCCATTCACAAACCGCCGTCGAGGCCGCCGTCATCCTCCATCCGTTGGTCAAAGATCGCCTCGATGACATCGCCCGTATCCACCTCGACACCCACGAAAGCGCAGTCCGCATCATCGATAAAAAGGGCCCCCTCCACAATCCCGCCGACCGTGATCACTGCCTGCAATACATGGTCGCGATCGCTTTGCTCAAGGGGGATCTCGACGCGGAAGACTATGAAGACGACATCGCCGCCGACCCGCGCATCGATCAGCTACGTGAGCTTATGGAGGTCACCGAAAACCCCGACTACACCCGCTCCTATCTCAACCCCGACGAGCGCTCCATCGCCAACGCGATCCAAATCCATTTCGAAGACGGCACCAGCACCGAGCGCATCGAAGTGCTCTATCCCATCGGCCATCAACGCCGTCGAAAAGTAGGCATGCCGAAGCTAATGGAGAAGTTCGCGACCAATCTCCGACGCATCTTTCCCAAAGATCGTGCCGAAGAAATCTACGCGCAGTGCGAGAATGCCGAGACTCTTGGAAACCTGCCTATCGACGCCTTCGTCGAAGGACTGTCGCTCAAATAATCCCATTGCACCGCGGCGTAATAGCCTGGTGTGGCGTCACCTCTGGCCACCAATGCTTGTGTCATTTTCCTGAAAGGCGTGTAAGCTACCTAACATCATGAATATCGGCATCCCCAAGGAAATCAAAGCCCAGGAAAACCGCGTCAGCGTGATCCCCGGTTCCGTCTCCGAGCTCGTGAAACGCGGCCACAAAGTCATCGTGCAAACCGGGGCTGGAGAAGGAGCCAGCTACACCGACGAGCAATACCTCAACGCCGGAGCCGAAATCGCCCCCGATGCCGCCAGCGTTTTTCGCGAGGCCGAGCTCATCGTGAAAGTCAAAGAACCGCAGCCCGCCGAGGTTGAAATGCTTCGCCCCGACCACATCCTTTTCACCTACCTCCACCTCGCCGCGCACAAAGAACTCACCGAATCCCTCGCCGCCATCGGTTGCACCGCCATCGCCTACGAGACGGTCGAGGTGAACCGCCACCTCCCCCTGTTAGAACCTATGTCGGAAATCGCCGGGCGCATGTCCGCCATCGTCGGAGCCTACCACCTCGCCAAACACACCGGCGGGCGCGGCTGCCTGTTAGGCGGCGTCCCTGGAGTCGCCCCCGGCCGTGTGGTCATCCTCGGCGGAGGCACCGCTGGCATCAATGCCGCCAGGGTCGCACGTGGCATCGGCGCAGACGTCACCATTCTCGAGGTCGATCTCGAACGCATGCGTTTCCTCGACATCACCATGGAAAACGCCCACACGGTTTACTCGAACGAAGCCAACCTCTCCGAACTCCTCCCCCGCGTCGATCTGCTCATCGGCGCCGTCCTGGTCCCCGGAGCCAAGGCCCCCAAGCTCGTCACCCGCGAAATGCTCCGCATGATGCAGAAGGGCAGCGTGTTCGTTGACATCGCCGTGGACCAAGGCGGCTGCGCCGAAACGACAAGAGCCACCACTCACGAAAACCCCACCTTCGAAGAGGAAGGCGTCATACACTATTGCGTCGCCAACATGCCCGGTGCCTACGCCCGCACCGCCACCCAAGCCCTCAACAATGCCACCCAACCCTGGATCCTTCTCATCGCCGAAAAAGGAATCCCCGCCGCCTGCGCCTCCCGTCCCGCCCTCCTCGGCGGCATCAACACCCTCGGCGGAAACATCACCTGCCAGCCCGTAGCCCGCGCCCACGATCTCCCCTTCACAGATCCCGCCACCCTGATCTGAAGCGCCTCAAACGCAAGAAACCTTCCATCCTGTGGAGTTGAGCCACGAAGTGTCGAAAGAAACGCACGGGGTGCAAAATATGAAACCACGGCAAGGGGGATCGAGCAAATCGCAATCCCGCGTCGTCGACGATTTAGTGCCATGGAGCGGGATCCTGTTGCCAGTATTACGCCAGATCGATGGCACGCTTCGAGCGAAGGTATTCTTCATGTAAGCTCAGTATCCCACCCACGTGGGTCGCCGAAAAATCCCTCACTGCCATGAAAATCCAATCACCATGTGAACTTCTGATCGACCAAATCCGGGATCTCTACAGTGCCGAAGAACTCGTAGCCAATGCGATGCCGGAGCTGGCAGCCATCTCCCCGAATTCTGCCTTAAGCGAGTTTTTCACCGCCCAGAGGGAACTATCGCTCCTTCAAAAAGAGCGTTTGGCTGAGGTCGGTGGACGTCTCGGAAAAGAGCCCGGGGGCGATATCTGCAAAGCCATGAAGGGGCTGGTTGAGGGCGGGAGCGAACACATTCAACTTGCGGAGGGCGCGGAGGTGAAGGGCTTGATCCTCATCGCCCACATGAACCGTATCATCCATTACCAAATCGCGGGTTATGAGTTCGCCAACGCGCTCGCCATACGGCTCAAGTTCGAAGAAGTGGAAACCCTGCTCGGGATTTCCCTGCAGGAAGAACGGGCTTCCGCAAAGGCATTAGCCGCCCTTTCTGTCCCGGTCTTCGGCGCGGTGGAATGAGAATGTCCACCCCTCCAGCCCCAATCTGAAAACTGAAGCCGATTCCGCCTCCATCGCCGCCAACGACCTTTGCATTGAGACCACCGGCAGCGCCCCCACCGCCGTCGCCAACCCTGCGATGGCCGGCATCATCCTTTCCCACCTCCTCGACAACGCCATCGCCCACTCCGCTCCCGGCTCTTCCATCAGCATCGAACTCTCCGGCCAGGCGGGTCATGCGGAAATCGCCACGAATCCCCTCTGATGGCTTTAGGGGAAGTTTGAAGTTTGAAAATTATATTTTCCCGCCATCCTGTCGGCTCGTGAAAGTCATCGCCATCGCAAACCAAAAGGGAGGGGTCGGGAAAACCACCACCGCCATGAACCTCTCCCACGCCCTCGCCCTGCGAGGACAGCGCGTGCTCCTCATGGATCTGGACTCCCAGGCGAACTGCACTTCCGGGCTCGGCATCGAGGCGGAGCCAAACTCCTCGATCTACCCGGTCCTCCTCGGCGAAGCGGATATCCGCGATAAATTCATGCCCTCCGGCCGCGAGAACCTTACCTTTCTCCCCTCGGAAATGGATCTCGCCGGCATCGAGATCGAGCTCGCCCGCTCCGAAGACCACCTCACCCGCCTGCGTGGCATCCTCCAAGGCCTCAAGCCCAACGACCTTTTCGAATACTGCATCCTCGACACCCCGCCTTCGCTCGGCGTGCTGATGACCTCCGCGCTCGCTGCGGCGGATGAGATCCTCATCCCCCTCCAATGCGAATGGTTCGGCCTCGAAGGACTCGCCAAGATCGTCGGCATCCTCGAAGAAATCCGTTCCTCCGGCGCCAACCCTGACCTCACCCTCGAGGGCATCGTGATGACCATGTATGATGGCCGCACCCTGCTCTCGCGCCAAGTCGTCGAGGAAGTCTCGAACTATTTCCCCGAGGAAATATATCAGACCCTGATCCCGCGCACGATCCGTATCGGCGAGGCACCCAGCCACGGAAAATCGATTTTCGAACACGATGCCACTGGCCTCGGTGCGCAGGCCTACGGCAATATGGCGGATGAATTCCTAACGCGGCACGCCCGCATCGGTCAGCTCCTCGCCTGATACGGGGCAAGCCCCCTGTTAGCGGCGGCGGCGCAGCAGCAGCGATACGCCCAGCAGCAGCAAAAACGCAGCATCCGGTTCAGGCACAGCCGTCCAGTTCAAGACCTGGTTGCCATTCAGGATCGAGGTCGTGAAGGTGCCGTAAGAAAGATGGTTCTGGCCGAGGCTATCCAAGGAGGTCGAGCTGATCGAGAAGGCGGAGTTGCTCGGATTGGCAGTCGCACTGCCAGAGAGAGCGATGACCGACCAGCTGCGATTGCTTTCCCAGAAGTTGTTGGAAAAATCGACGGCGGATCCCGCTTGGTTGAACATCAGCTGAATGGAGGCTCCTGATGCAACCTCGAACAAGCCGCCGGTCACCCTGCCTTGGTCGAAATCCGTCCCGGCAAGTCCGAGGTCGGAAGTGTTGTTGCTCAACTCCCATTCCAGCACGGCGGTGGCGGCGTAGGCCAGGCCGCTTGCGAAGGTCTGGATACCTGGGCTATTGCCCGGCCTGTGGGTATTTTGAATGTTCACCGCGGAGCTAAAGCTGCCGCCGCCGCTAAGGGTGCCGTTCACGGTGACCAGCCCCAAGATATTGCCGTTGTTGATGAGGGTCGCGCCAGCGTCGACGGTGGTGGCGGTGGCTCCAAGGCTTGCACCTGAGGCGATGGACAAAGTGCCACCGCTGACGGTGGTGGTGCCGGTGTAGGTGTTGGCTCCAGTGAGGCGCCAGGTGCCCGCGCCAGTTTTATTCAAGCTGGTCTTACCAGTGCCATTGTTAGTAATGGCGGTCGAGTAAGTGTTGTTTCCGGTATTGCTACCTCCGAGGGTGATCGTGCGGGCGGTATTGGTGCTGGATAGTGTGACAGTTCCCGTGAGTGTCAGAGCGCCGGTCCCAGACGATTCGAAACCGCCGCCGAGAGCGCCTATCGTGAAGTTGCGATCCGTGGACTGGGTGCCGCCGGTGTAACGCAACATTCCTCCATTGATGACGAGATTGGCGGCGGCGTTTGAGGAAGCACCGATGCCGCTGCTAACATTGCCATTGGCGAGGCTGGCAACCGAGAGGGTGCCTCCGCTGAGGGTGGTGATGCCGGTGTAGCTGTTGTTTCCCGTGAACGATTGCACACCACTGCCGGTTTTAGTGACCGCACCGGTGCCCGAGATGATACCGCTGAAAGAGGTGGAGGTCTGATCCGTGCCGATGCCCATGGAGGCGCTTCCCAGCACAACATTCCCCGCGCCCGCCAGCGATCCGATGGCGTCGGAGAATCCGTTGAAATCGAAGGTGGCTCCGGAGGAGATGACAACGGCGGAGGAGTTTCCGATGCGGTCCGCGGAGCCAAGGCGGAGGGTTCCTCCGGTCACGGTGGTGGTGCCGGTGTAGCTGTGGGCACCGGTCAACACCCAAGTGCCGGTGCCGCTCTTAAGCAGGCTGGTTGCGCCGGTGCCGTTGTCTCCCAGCGCGGCGGCGAGGGTGTTGGCTCCCGTATTGGTGCCGGAGAGGGAAAAGGTGCGAGCGGTATCGGTTCCGCCGAGGGTGGCGGCACCGCTGAGGGTCAGCACACCGGAGCCAGATGCATCGAATCCGCCACCGCCGGTTTCGATGGTGTATAGCCTGGTCGTGGATTGGGTGGCGCCGGTGTAGCGGAGGATTCCCCCATCAAGCACGAGGTTGGCAGCGTCATTGGTGGAGGCGCCGATGCCGCTGGCTGATCCGCCGTTGTTTAGACTGGAGACCGAGAGGATGCCGCCATCGATCGAGGTGGCGCCGGTGTAGGTATTGCTGCCGCTAAATGTCTGTGTGCCCGTGCCGGTTTTGGTCACGGCTCCGAGACCGGAGATGACTCCGCTGAAGGTGGCGGAGCTGTGGTTGGCGCCGGTTGTCAGGTCGCCGCCGCCAATTTCGGCATCGCTACCCAGCGTGATGGAGCCGGAGCCAGCGAGTGAACCGAGGGTTTCATCGTTGTTATCGAGGTCGAAGGTGGTTCCGGCGGAGAGGCTGAGGGCGAGGTCATCGTTGAACCTCTCACTGGCACCGAGTCTCAGAATACCGCCCTGGAGCAGGATGGATCCGGAGGATGAGACGATATTGGAGATGGTGAGGGTGCCCGCGCCGTCCTTGGTGAGGCTTTTCGCGCCGCCGGACTCAAGCATGGTGCCGATAAGGTTGAGGGTGGATCCGGTGTCCACACGGATGATGGAGTCGGTGGCAAGGGTGATGGCACCGCCCCATGAGTTGGTGCCGGTCTGGCTGTAGAGCGCGCCGTTTCCGCCCACGCCGGTTCCATTAAGGGTGAGCGCTTCATTTCCGATGGTCAGGCCGGACGGAGGTTGGAGCAGGAGGGTGGCTCCCGCAGCAACGATGGTGCCATTGCCGCTGCCGGCGGCACCGAGGGCGGCGTTGCTGCCAATGCGCAGTGTGCCTTGGTTCACGGTGGTGATGCCGGTGAAAGTGTTGGTACCGGAAAGGAGCAAGGTGCCGGATCCATTTTTCAGCACGGCGGTGGTGTTAGATACTGCACTTCCAGAAACAACACCCGAGAAGGTGGTCGATCCGCTGCCATCAAGCGTCAGGGTGGAGTTGCCGAGACCTGTCGCGCCACTGAGAACCAAACTGCCGCCGGATGCGGAGTTGATGGTGGAGCCGGTGGTTAGGGAAATGCCGCCGGCCCAGGTGTTCGTACCGCTGTTGTTGATGAGCGCGCCGCCTCCGGAAATGCCGCTACCGGCCAAAGAGAGCGTTTTGCTACTGCTGACCGAGATGTTATTTTCCAACGCCAGCACAGCACCTGATGAAACAGATACTGCGCCGGTGGTGGCTCCGAGCGCGGTGGAGGAGCGCATGACCAGCGTGCCGCCCTGGATGGCGGTGCTGCCGGAGTAGGTGCTGGAGCCGCTGAGTGTCAGGGTGCCGATACCGGATTTCACCAGACCGCCCGTTCCAGAGATCACGCCGGAGAAGGTGGATGTTGCGGAGCCGGTGGTTAAAGTGCCGCTGCCGAGGGAGATGGTGCCCGCTCCGGCGAGGCTGGCAGTGCTGGTGGCGTTGCCGTTGAGCTGGAAGGTGGCGCCGGATGCGACGGTGAGATTGGTAGAGGAAGCCAGGCGGTTGGTGCCGGACATGGCCAGGATACCGGCGCTGACGGTGGTGGCTCCGCTATAGGTGTTTGCCCCGGAAAGCGTAAAAGTGCCCGCGCCATTTTTCGTAAGTCCGCCGCTACCGCTGATGATGCCGGAGTAGGTGCTGGTGGTGGCTCCGGTGGTCAGCGTGGCGCTGCCGAGGCTGACATTTCCGTTTCCGGACAGCGCGCCTATCGTTTCGGAGAATCCAGCGAGGTCGAAGATGGTTCCGCTGACCAAGGTCACGTTGGATGCGTCGGGAATCACGTTGGCGAGAGCGAGTCGCAGAGTTCCGGCATTGATGTTGGTGGCACCGGTGTAGGTGCTGGAGCCGAAGAGGACGAGTGCTCCGCTGCCCGTTTTGGTGAGGTCGTTGGAACCGCTGATCACGCCGACCCGCAGATCGGCGGTGGTGGGATTGAGCGTTCCGCTGCCCGAGAGGGTGATGCCCGAAAGCTGGAGAGTCGCGGAGCCATCGCCGGTGACGGTGAGGGTGCGGGCGCCGAGGTCGATATTGCCCAAGGTGTGGGTAACACTACCGGTTCCACTGATGCGCCCGACGTTAATGGTGTTGTTGGTCAGCATCACGCCGCTGTTGTTGTAGGCGGTGGAGGTGTTCTGGTTGAGCGAGAGGGTGCCGCCGTTGAAATTGAGGTTACCGCTTCCGGCTGATCCGGCATTTCGCAGTTCGGTGATGCCTTGGTCGAGGCGCAGGTTGCCGATGAATCCGGAGTTAGCGTTCTGAACCACAAGCGATCCGGTTCCTGTTTTGATCAGGGTGCTCGCGGTGCTGCCGCTGGTCAGCATGCCGGCGCTGTCGGCAAGGGTCAGGACTTGCGCGGCGGCGATATCGAGGGTGCCGCTGAGACCGGCGGAGATAGCCAGAACTTTAGCGCTGCTTGCATTGTATCCGCTCGTTACCCTCAGCGTGCCGCCGTTGAAGATCACCTGCTTGCTGCCGTTGCCGAGATTGTTTTCCGAGGAAATCGACACGACGCCCTCGTTGACGAACACATTTCCGGTAAACGTGTTGGCCGCTCCGAGTGTCAGGGTGCCGAGATCGCCTTTGGTGAGACCAACGGTGCCGACGGTGTTGTTGGTGATGACCGAATCGATGGTGAGGCTGCTTCCAGAAACCACCGAGGCATTCAGGTTGCCTGCTGCGACGCCACCCGCAGTGAGATTACCTGCGCCGGATATTGTGGTGGCGGTGGCGGTACTTTTGATCAGCGAGCCACCGGATAGGTTCAGGGTTCTGGAGCTGCTGTTGCCCAAATCCACTGTGGCGATGTCCGTGAGATTGAGGCCGAGGTTGAGGGTAACGCCGGCATTACTCAGGACGTTTGCGCCCACCGATGAGGTGCCCGATAGGCGGACAATTTTGAGGGTGTTGTTGATGTTGATGCCCAGATCGCTCTCATCATAGTCGCTGTAGGCTCGGACGCCGTAGAGGTAGTATTCCGCAGAGTCCGCGCCGACAGTCGCCCAGCCGCCGAGCAGTCCGGTAGCCTGTCCGGTGATCTTGATCTGCGGATCGGTCGCATCCGCACCGAGGATGCCGCCGGTGGCAGTGAAATTCACGGTGGCACCGTTGGCGATTGTGCCAAGGCTGGAGAAGGTGAGCGTGCTGGCGGTGGACGAGCCTCCGTTGTGAATGACGTTCACGGTGGACGACCCCCCTTGGACGATCAGGCTGCCGACGCTTTCGTTGGTACCGTTGGAATCGGAAATCAGGCTGAACGTGCCGCCATTGAGCTGGATCGACGTGTTGTTGCCGATGCGGTTGGCGTTCTCAATGGTGGCGTTGTCGAGAATCAGGGAACCGCCGCTGTTGAGGGTTACTACGGAAGCCGTAGCAAGTGCACCGGCAGCTCCGTTGAGCGAGATCGTTCCCGCGTCGATCACCAGAGACGCCGTGGTGGTGTTGGCGGCTGTGAGCGTCAGGGTGCCGGCACCGGATTTCACCAAACCGCCGCTGCCGCTGATGCTGCCGCTGTAGGTGGTAGAGAGTCCGGCAGCGCCGATGCCAAAGGTGCCGCCATCGAGAGTGACGGATCCGGAACCGGAAAGTCCGCCGACGGTTTGTGAAAACCCGCCGAGGCTGAGGGTGCCGGAGTTCATCGTGACCGCTGTGAGCGAATTGAGGGCATTGGATTTTCCGATCGCCAGGGTGCCGCCGCTGATGGTGGTGGCTCCGCTGTAGGTATTGGAACCGGATAGAGTAAGGGTGCCGGTGCCAGTCTTAGCCAATCCGCCGGTGCCGCTGATGATGCCGCTGAAACTGGTCGTGGTATTGAGACCTCCCGTGGTGAAAGTCGCGCTGCCGAGCTGGATGGCACCGGATCCGGTGAGGCTACCGCTTTGGGTGGCGAAATTCTGGAGTGCGAGGGTGGCTCCGCTGCTGACGCTGAGCACGGTCGAGGTCGGCAGAGCCTGGTTGGAGCCAAGATTGAGGGTGCCAGCGGAAATCGTAGTGGTGCCGGTGTAATTACCAACTCCGGAGAGCGTGACGCTGCCGGTGGTCGTTTTGCTCAGGTTCACACCGCCGGCCAGACCGACCTGAACCAGACCGGAGCGCAGATCGAAAGAACTGGTGCTGGTCAGGATGGATGTCCCGGAGCCGGTGATCGAACCGCCGTTATCAAGAATCACTGCTGCGACCGAGTCGCTGCGGTTGGCTCCGAAGTCGAGGATGCCTCCGTCGACGGTGAGGCTGCCTGAGCCGAGGGTGTTGCTTGCGCCCATCGCCAGGGTGCCCTCGGAAATGAGCATCGCACCCGAGGTGCTATTGGCACCGCTCAATCGGATCGTGCCTGCGCCGGTCTTGGTAAAGCCGCCGGCCCCGGTGACAGCTCCCGTGGTGAAAGTAACTTCGCCACCGGCTTCGGCGGTAAGGATCAGGGATTTATTGAGCGCGATAGCTCCAGTGAAAGTGTTGACCCCGGAGGTGTTCCAGCCGCCGAGGGTGGCGGTGCCAGAACTGCCGGAACGCACGGTGATGGCGTTTGCCACAGTGAAGCCGGACAATTCTCCGAACAACATTGAAGCCGAGTTTGCACCGGTCGTATCACCGAGGTTTGCAGCCGCAGTTCCCAATGCCCCCGAACTCCCTAACACAGTCATTCCCTGATTGGCGAGAAAGCCACCGGAGAAGGTGTTGGTGCCGGACAAAAGTAGGTTGCCGGCTCCGGTTTTTGTAGCAGCGAAGGCTCCGGTGATGTTGCCGGAAATCGTTAGATCGATTCCGGCAAGACCGTTGGAGTTGACGAGGAATGTCCTGACGGCGGTCATGCCGAGGCCGGAGCTGATCGAGGCGGTGGCGCCGTTGGTGCCGCTGAATGTCAGGTTTCCGCCGAGGCCGAGCGAACCTGCCCCGGTGATCGAACCGCCATAGAGGGTGAGCGCGCCGACCGTATCCGAAAACGATTGCAGGCGCAGTTGGCCACCCGAATAAATCGATACCGCCGCGGTGTCGATGATTTGATTGGAGGCATTGAGCTGGACGATTGCGCTCGCATCGTCACCGCTGCCGTCTCCGATCTCAAGGGCACCAGCAATGGCATTGAGTGCTGCGGTTTTCGATAGCGTCAATTGGCCTTCGGTGACTTTCGTCAATCCAGTGAAAGTATTTGCACTTGTGCCACCGAGAACCATTGCGCCGGTGCCGGACTTGGTGATGCCGAATCCCGAACCGCTAACCACACCGTTGAAAGTCACCGGAGAGCTGCCGTCAAAGTTTAGGACACGAGAGGCGGTGAGGGCGGCATTGCCATTGAATGTGATGGTTGAGTCGCCCACGAAGGTGGCATTCCCCGCCAAGGAGACGGCGTTGGCAAAAGCTAGGTTGCTGGTGGTTCCGAAGCTGGCCGTACCAAGCGAGAATGTGCCCGTGCTGAGGGCGCTGGCATTCCCAGCAAGCAGGGTGCCCGCGCTGAGCGTGACTTTCGACATGCTGTTGGCGCCGGAGAGCAGCAAGGTTCCTGAGCCCGCTTTGGTAAGAGTGCGCGAAGAACCGGAGATCGCACCAGTCATACTTAGCACTCCCGCGCCGCTGACGGTGACAGTCCGGTTGGCTCCCAAGACACTGTTTCCCGACAAGATCAGGGAATTATCGCCGGAAAACAGCAGGTTTCTGCTGAGAGTATAGGTGTTTGCGAGGCTCCATCCACCGGCCGAGGCGCTGAGATTGAGGGAAGTCGAGTTGAAGCTGATGGCTCCGGTGCCGAGAGCGGAATTGCTGCCGATCACGACCTTACCGGCTCCCAGGGTATTGGCGCCGGTGTGAGCGTTCGCGCCATTGAGAACCAGCGTTCCGCCGGTGCCGGATTTTTTAATTCCACCGCTGCCGCTGAGGATGCCGTTGAGGGTCGTGGTGCCGGTGGAGTGACTAACAGTTAGCAGGTAGCCACTGTTGACGATGTTACCGTTGATGACCGTGGAACCGACATTGGTAGCCCATGACTGGTTATTTCCGAAAACCAGGTTGTTGTTGATCGTCTGCAGGTTGCTGCTGCTATTCACGATGCCACCGGAGGCGGTGAGCGTGTAGGTTCCGCCTCCACCCAAGGTGAATGAGGATGCCGCAGAGTTGAAGGTGACAGAGGTCACGCTGCGGCTGGAAGACAGGGTAGGCAGCAGCCATGAGCTCCCGGTAAAAATCAGCGCATCGCCGGTGAGGGCAGGGGCATTGCCGGTACTCCAGTTCGCCCCGTTCAGAACCTCGTTGTCGTTTCCCGCCCCGCTCCATGTCAGAGTGGCGGCGCGCAACGAGTCGATGCCGCCCGTCACTACCATGGTGTAGTACAGAGCCCGGAGCAAATGGGACTTGCTCCACGAAAAGTGAGGCCGTGGCGTCACTTGATAGGGTTTATGAAGGGGGTGCATAGTGCCACCGCAACGCGAATGGCGAGCTCCCCTTACTTCGTAACTCCTAGATTATCAAGGATTACTTAACATTAAGAAGGCCTTAATTAAAACTCTTCCTCTTCCCCGGGCACCGGCGGCAGCACGTCGTCGCGCTCCAGCAGGCGCACCAGATCCAGATCCGGCAGCAAATCCACCGCCGTGCCCCTCACGATCGAGACGTAGGGCACAATTCGATCAAGCTCCGCGATCGCGCAATGCACCATCGAGACCACGATGTCCGCATCGTATCTATCCCTTTCGAAAAGGTTGGTGACGCGGAACACCAGCATCTCCCGATCCATGTCATACTCGAAGGAACCGAGCGTGAGTTGTTTGTTTCCGCGCATCAGCAACTCCAGCACCGCCGGCATCTGCGGCTCCGCGATGAACATCATGCTTTCACCCACCACGCTCAGCGCGTTCAGCTCCGGGAATGCCTGCACCACCAAATCCACCCTCGTGTGATGTGCCTCGAATCCCGCCCGCAGCACATCCCGTCCCTCCACCAGTTCCCCATGCCAGCCATTTTTCCCGAAAACTTCTTCAACGGATAGGATCTGCCTCGAATGCGGTCGCTTCATGCCCCCGTCATCACCCCCCCGCCCCTCCGAGGAAAGCAAAAAGAGAGGAGAGACAAGCTACCTCATTCTAGAGAGGGGACCGCGAATGCACGCAAATGAACGCTAATCCCTTGCAATTGGACTTCCTATAATTTCCGTTCCGAGTCGATTTAGACGAACGATTCCTTCATGGGTCTTACCTTGTGAACTTGGCGCCTTCTTGAGCGCAGTAGCCTCGGCGGAGGAGCTTGCGGTTCAAATTTCTTTCTTCATCCGCGTCCTTTCGTGGTTGATGTTCCAAAACGAGGTAGCCCTAGAGGAGAGGAACCGCGATTTAAAATCGCCACAACCCCAGCCTTCATCCCCGGTCTTCCTTAGAATTTAAAATTTAAAGCTTAGGATTTTTCTCCCACCCGCCCCTTTACCGCGCGCACCAAAAGTCCGCGGAGGCTTGGCCGGATCGGAGCCATGGTCAGATGCATGCCCGCCGTCTTCTCATCGTTGAAATGCAGCGTCAGCCATTTCCCTGCCGCGTCCGCATCCGCCCCCTTGATCTCGCTCCACATCACCACCTGCATCTTTTCGGCCGGCTTGAAAAACGGGAAAACCTCCAGCCCCATCGGAGTCAGGAGGATATACGCATGCTTCGCCAACCGCATCGCCAGTCGGAGCATTCCCGCCGCCGCTACGAAGCAAGGCACCGCCCACCAAGGGCTCGGCAGCCCCGGATTGATCTCCCGATATATCCCGGTCGCCACCAAGGTCACCCCCACACTCACCAGCACCGCGCCGGCGATGCAAAAATGCACCGCCTGCCCCGATCGGGTAAACCGCAACTCCTTATCAGGCTCCGCAATCTTCATTCGAATTCTCAGCTTAAGATTTGGCGTTTGAAATTTCCAGATGCAGCGGCCGCCCCGCCACCGGCACCCTCCAGTGCGCCAGGAAATACTCCTTCATCGCCGCCCTCACCTCCACCTTGAGTTTGCCCCCCTTCATCCCGTAATCCCGGATGATCGTCTTCTTCTGATCCTCCGTCAGACCCGAGTGAGGCTGCAGAACCACTTCCTCCATCCGCTCCCACTCCGCATCCTCGGGAGTCTCGAAAACCTCCCCCGGCCACTCCACACCCTCGATCCGGCTCAACACGAAATCCCGGAAATCCCCGTTTTCAAAACACCACGCCCTTACATGCCAGCGGTAGCCATCATGCCCCAGCGCATGCGGAGCAATCTCGCGCGAAGATCCCCGGCTGCTGCTCACCGACCAATATTTCACCCGCAGCTTCCGTTTCCCATCCATCGCCAGGAAAACCCTCCGCTGCACCACCGCATCCGCCTCACGCGTCAGCGGCCTGAAAAAATCCACCGCAGCGGTGATCTGCGGGCGCCCCACCATTCCCAACAAAGGAACACCCACCCCCAGAAACAAACTCACCGCCTCCTCGATGCGCGGCTCGTGCATCACGCACACCATCCCCTCGCCCGCCTCATAGCGCTTCGCCCTCACATTGTAGACCAGCGCCGTCGGATTCATTTCCTGATACCCCTGCAAATCCGCCGAGGCTTGCGCCGCCGAAATCCCGAACACTTCCCGCACATCCCCCCGGTTCACCACGCCCTTCCACCACGCCAGCCGCTCAATAAAAAGCTGCCTCTCACGCACCGCCCACTGCTCCCTGTTACTCGAATTACCCATTCCTATTTCATGTCGTTAAATTATAACCCATCGTTTTTATTGACATATCTCCCCATTTCTGAAAAATTCATCCCGTCGATAAAAACGACACACGTAAGAATCACTACACGATCTCCCCCACCCCCCACCAGCCAAAACTTCATAAACCTTAACGAGTTAGCAACGCCCCGACCCCAGCCTTTCCCCTGAACATTGAAAACTTGAAACCAGCAAACTTGAAACCATGAAAACCGAAATCGCCTTCATCCTCGACCGCTCCGGCAGCATGGAGTCCATCCGCCAGACCACCATCGAAGGTTTCAACACCTTCCTGCGCGACCAACAGGCAGCCCCTGACCCAGCACGCTTCACCCTCGTCTTCTTCGAGACCCAGACCGAAGTTCGCCACACCTCCATCCCCATCGCCGAGGTCACCCCACTCGATGCAGACTCCTACGTCCCCGGCGGATGCACCGCCTTGCTCGATGCCATCGGTGAAACCATCGACACCCTTGGCAAAAAATTCGCCGCCATGCCCGAGGCCGACCGACCCGACCATGTCACCGTCGCCATCCTCACCGATGGAGAAGAAAATTCCTCCCGTCATTTCTCCTGGCTGCAGGTCGCCGACCGTATCAAGCACCAGACCGAGAAATACGCCTGGGAGTTCCTCTTCCTCGGCGCCAGCGAAGACGCCATCGCCACCGCAGGAAAGATGAACATCCACGCCCACAACTCCTCCTTCTACATGGCCGATGCCGCAGGCTCCTCCGCCGCCATGTCCAGCTTCTCCCGCAAAACCCTCGCCTCCCGTGCCAAAAAATACGGTCACGCCACCGCCGAGCAACTCCACGACGCCGAAGCCCCCATGGCCGACATCCTCCAAGAAGAAGATACCAAGCGCCGCGGGTAAATTTTCAGCGTTTGACCCCGCCCTCCGGCGGTTCCCTCCGGGCACGTCGCGAATAGCTCCTGTCCATCTCGATCCTCTCGATTCAGCTTTTTAGCTTTTCAGCATTTACCCCCAAAACCTTTCCCGCGCTGCGGTCAGTCACATCATCCTGATGTCACTCATTGCACCCCGCAGCGCGGGGATCCCCCGTAGCTGCCCCCGTCTCGGGGCAGGCCGTGAAAACCCCGTCTCGGGGTGCATCCAACCTTTTCTTCCATTTCAGATTTTTCAGCGTTTCACCTTTCAGCATTTACCCCAATCTCCCTCCGTGATCACAGGAGACCTCAAGTCAAAAATCGATTCCATCTGGAATGCCATGTGGGCGGGCGGCATCGCCAATCCCCTCACCGTCATCGAGCAACTCACCTACCTGCTCTTCATCAAGCGCCTCGATGAAATCCACACCCTCCGCGAGTCCAAGGCGAACCTCCTGAAAAAGCCCATCGAAGACCCCGTCTTCACCCCCGCCCAGGACTCCTACCGCTGGACACACTTCCGCGATCTCGCCCCGGAGCCGCTCTTCCAGCTCATCTCGGAAAAAGTCTTCCCCTTCATCAAATCGCTCGGCGTTGGCCAGGACGGCGCGGAGGACTCCACCTACGCCCAGCACATGCGGGATGCCCTCTTCCTTTTCCCAAAAGCCTCCCTGCTCGCCAACGTCATCGACCAACTCGACTCCATCGAGATGCACGACCAGGATACCAAGGGCGACCTCTACGAATACATGCTGGGGAAAATCGCTTCCGCCGGCCAGAACGGCCAGTTCCGCACCCCGCGCCACATCATCCGCCTCATGGTGGAAATGACAGACCCCCAACCCGCCGATACCATCTGCGATCCCGCCTGCGGCACCTGCGGATTCCTCGTCACCGCCGCCGAGCACATGGCCGCGAAACACGGCACCGCCGTCTTCAAAGACGCCGCCGCCCGCCAGCGATTCTCCGAGGACACCTTCTTCGGTTACGATTTCGACTCCACCATGCTCCGCATCGGCAGCATGAACATGCTCCTCCACGGCATCGAAAACCCCGATATCCGCTACAAAGACTCGCTGGAGGAAACCCACTCCAACGATGCCGCCCAATACTCCCTCATCCTCGCCAACCCACCCTTCGCCGGCAGCCTCGATTACGAATCCACCGCCAAAGACCTGCTCAGCATCGTCAAAACCAAAAAGACCGAGCTCCTCTTCCTCGCCCTCTTCCTGCGCCTCCTGAAAACCGGTGGCCGCGCCGCCGTCATCGTCCCCGATGGCGTCCTCTTCGGCTCCTCCAAGGCGCACAAGGAACTCCGCCGCATCCTCGTCGAGGATCAGAAACTCGATGCCATCGTCTCCATGCCCTCCGGCGTCTTCAAGCCCTACGCCGGAGTCTCCACCGCCATCCTCTTCTTCACCAAGACCGACTCCGGCGGCACCGACCACGTCTGGTTCTACGACATGAAACAGGACGGCTTCTCCCTCGACGACAAACGCACCCCCCAACCCGAAAAATCCGACCTCCCCGACATCCTCACCCGCTGGCAATCCCTTCACGGACCGCCGGTCTTCAGCCGGCAGCAAAGCACCGAGTCTTCCCGCCCCCGCACCGCCCAATCCTTCCTAGTCCCAAAAGCAGACCTAGCCGCCAACGACTACGACCTCTCCCTCAACCGCTACAAGGAAGTCGAATACGAAGCCATCGACCACGACTCCCCCAAAGACATCCTCAAACGCCTCAACACCCTCGAAACCGAAATCCAACAAGGACAAAAGGAACTGGAGGGGCTGATCGGATGAAGTGGAAAAAAATGCCGTTCACCGAGGTTTTCAAAGACGCCTCCGGCGGAAATCAAAAAACGCCCACCTCCGAGCTACGAGAGAGCGGGAGTCTGGCAATCGTAGATCAAGGAAAGGATCTTGTTGCAGGCTACATCGACGACCAAACGCGAGCCTGCAAACAGCCCCCACCAGTGATCATTTTCGGAGACCACACCCGGGCACTCAAGTTTATCGACTTCCCATTCGGCATGGGCGCAGACGGCACGAAGGTTCTTGTTCCCAAAATCGAGTCCGATACCAAGTTCCTTTTTCACTACCTTCGCTCCCGAGAGGTTCCTAGTGCGGGTTACAGTCGACATTTCAAATTTCTCAAAGAATACCAAATCCCCCTCCCGCCGCTCGCCGAGCAGAAGCGCATCGCGGCCATCCTCGACGCCGCCGACGCCCTCCGCGCCAAACGCCAACAAGCCCTCGCCCACCTCGACGACCTCCTCCAATCCACCTTCCTCACCCTCTTCGGCGACCCCGTCACCAACCCGATGGGATGGGAACAAGTCGAGCTTTCAGAACTCATCGAGACCGGGGACAAAATCAATTACGGCGTAGTTCAGCCCGGCGAAGAATTCCCGGGAGGTAAACCTCTAGTCAGAGTTGGCGACTTTGTTTCAGGCGACCTCGACAAAACCTCGATCAAATACATAGATCCAGAAATCGAGAAGAAATATTCACGCTCCCGACTGAATGGAAGAGAGTTACTTGTGAGCTGCGTCGGGTCAGTCGGCACAATTTCTAAAGTTCCAGCTTGGGCTAAAGGATTCAATATTGCCCGAGCTGTCGCGCGAGTTCCGCTCAAGAAAGACCTTAGCCGTGACTTCATGTTGTTTTGCCTGAGATCCCAAGCTGTTCAGCGATATTTCCTGAAAGAAACACGTACGGTCAGCCAGCCAACTCTCAATATTGGACTCATCAAGACGGTGTCGGTTATTTCACCCCCCCTCCCCCTGCAACAACGCTTCGCGGCCATCGTCGGGAAGATCGAAGCGCAGAAGTCCCGCCACCGCGCCCACCTCGCGGAGCTGGACACCCTCTTCGCCTCCCTCCAGTCCCGCGCCTTCTCCGGCGAGCTGTGAATCCCACCCAAGGAGGGGCAGCATTCTGCTGCCCGGCAACCCAAGCACATTAGCCAAGTCTTCCCTTCTCAATTCTTATCTGGCCGCAGAACGACCGCCACTCCGTGGCCAAGATTCCACAGGAACTCTTGTGATTCCCCAACTATGCCACTAGTTTGCTCCCATGAAACACACCGTCCATCTCGCAACCCAGTTCGGCCCACGGTTGTGCGATGGCGAAAAAGCCTACTCATTCCGCGTGCAGGACTTGGATCCTCATATGGTCATATGTGAGGAAGTCGTCCTCGATTTCACAGGGGTTCGCGCGACGAACAGCTCTTTCACAAACGCTCTGATATGCGGTATCATCGTTGACCACGGCCAAGAAGTCCTAAACAAGCTAGTCTTCAAAGGTTGCCTGCCCACCGTGCGGGTTCTGGTTCAGGGAGCCGTCGATCTGGGAATCTCCAAAATCGAGGAGCAACACGCTTTACTGAAAGGTGCAACCTAAGGCACTTTTTGCTCTTCCCTACCGTTTATCCTGAATCTACGATGGCTCTGATGGGTTCAGACGAAATCACTTGGAATGCGGAGACATTCGCCGCACCAATCATTGAAGCGATCATTTCGTTTCAATGTGATCCGAAGCCGGGGCTTTCCATGGATGCCTTGGATTCGGAAGTGAGAAAGAGCTTCGATACCGGTTATCCAAACATTGAAACTCTCAAAGCTCAGAAATTCGAGTTCGCGTTTGGCCCAGAAATTCAAGCTGATGTTCAGCCAGTCTCGGGGATGGAATCGGTTGAAGCATATCGTCTCAGTTCTACCGATAGAAAGCAGCTTATCCAACTACGCGCTGACGCCATGCATTTTAATCGGCTGGCCCGTTACACTTCGCTCGACAATTACAAAGAGGACATTGCAGCCGCTTGGAACATATACCGCGAAATTTTCCAGCCAATCGTAGTGAACAAAATATCTGTTCGATATATTAATCGGATTGAATTGGCATTTAGAGACCCTTTGCAAAAGACCATTGAGTTGGGAGACTATTTTACGACAAGTCCGGCCAATATCCCCGGAAACGGTCTAGCTCTCACGGGGCTTTTCCAAAGTTTCAGTCTCCTCTGCCCTAAGTCCAAAGCAATCGCCAAAACCACGATATCTACGGAAAAAACGACGGAATGCGGCGGCTCACTCCTTCTTGACATTGAAGCATCATTAAACGTTAGTTCTCCACCAAACGATTTTTCCGAATTCGAAGAAATTCTAGAAATCTTACGCGACCTGAAGAACCAAATTTTCCAATCCACCCTTACAGACAGATGCCGGAGCCAATATCAACCCTAGTGATAGGAATCGGAATGGTGGCAGGTTCCTCTTTGGTTAACCCAAGGGGATACCAGAACAGCGTATCCTCAGATGGGCAACGCATCGAAAATACGGCACGTGAAATTGCGAGCCGTTCGCAGGAAAGCGTTTCGCTCTCGCACAGCGAGAGAACCCACCTGACCACAGAGTTGCGTGAAGTTATCGGAGAATATTTGGAAGATGCTGCAACCGATCCGGATCTTGCACTCACGCCGAAACTCGCATTTACGCGCGCTAGGGAATTTTTCAAAGCGCTCCCTAAAGATTTACCTGATCCTGAACTAGCGATTGATCCGGACGATGGCGCCATTTCTCTGGAATGGTATGGTGGTTATCGCAAGGTCGCCTCAGTCAGCATCAATGGGTCGCAACGCCTGGCATTCGCCATGATCGATGGAGCTAACATCATGAACGGGGCTTATGGATTTTCGGAAGATAAGATTCCGGAAACCGTACTTTCCGCGATCCGGGAAATCATAAGTTAAGCGATGACTTTAGCTTCAGGATTAACCATGGAAATCGCGGGCGATGAGAGAATCGCCCGAGTTCTGAGGAGATCCCAAGACGTAGCAAAAAGCCTTGGCAGAGTCAAATACCAGGCGTTCATGCCTGCACCGGATCACGAAACTTCTGTATTTCGAGTAACGTCATTATCTGACAACGAAATACGTGAAATCGCCTATGCAAACGTGCCAGAAAAGGCAAAGAACGGTTCGGCTATTTTTTCTGCGTCAGCGATCCGCAAAACGGAACTCTCAATGCAAGCGATCGAACCCCCACCAAGACACGCAAATATCATCAATTGGTCGATGGACGAGGATCCGCAGATTCGGAAATCAAAACGTCAATTAGCGGCCTCCATTTTGGCAGAGGAGTCAAAATGGCTTCCTGATCAACTCGGGTAATTCACACTTCTTACCAAGCCTCATCTTGTGAGCCAATCCTCAAACTTCACCTTCCTAGAATCCGAATTTCCATCTCTGGCAGAGGCAGCGAAACTCGCCGAAAAGGCCGTTTTCCCCGATCCACATGCGGCCTGTTTCCACTGTCGCCGCACCCTTGAGCTAGCGGTGCAATGGCTCTACCGAATGGAGCCTTCCCTCAAGCTTCCTTACGAGCAGACTCTGGGCGCACTACTCCACGAGCCCACCTTCCAAAAACTCCTCCCCGAGCGCGTTTTCGCCAAGACCCGCCTCATCCAGCGTTGGGGCAATGAAGCGGTGCACGGCAAAGGAAAAGTCTATCAACTGACCGCCCTCAATGCTTTGGAGGAACTCCAGCACATCCTCTACTGGGTGGCGCGCACCTACTCCCGCCACGGAGCCGTCCCGGATGTCGCTTTCAACCAGAAGCTCGTTCCCTTTCCCACCGCCACCCCGAAACCGGTGGATCAGGAAAAGCTCCGGAAACAGGAAGAGGAACTCGCCGCAAAATCCTCGGAACTCGCCGAGCGCGACGAACTGCTCGCCGCCAAGGACGCGGAACTGCTCAAACTCCGCGCCGAGGTCGCCGCAGCAAAAGCCGCCAACGAAGCCGTCCCCGATCCCCACGACTACTCGGAGGCGGATACCCGCAAGCACCTCATCGATGCGGAGCTTGTCCGCAGCGGCTGGAACCCCAAGGCTTCGAACGCCACGGAATACAAGGTCAGCGGAATGCCAAACCAGCAGGGCATCGGCTACGTCGATTACGTGCTCTGGGGCGACGATGGCAAACCGCTCGCCGTGGTCGAGGCCAAGCGCACCACCGCCGATGCGAAGAAAGGCCGCCAGCAGGCGAAGCTCTACGCCGATTGTCTCGAAGCGGAATCCGGCCAGCGCCCGCTCATTTTCTACACCAACGGCTACACCACCTGGCTGTGGGACGATCTGAACTACCCGCCCCGCCAGGTCGCCGGATTCTACAAACAGGACGAGCTGAAACGCCTCATCCTCCGCCGCTCCACGGAAAAGGAAATCGCCAACGGCAAGGCCAAGCCAAACCCCGCCATCGTGGAGCGCTACTACCAACACCGAGCCATCGCCAGCATCTGCAACCTGCTCGCCGAGCGCCGCCGCAAAGCCCTGCTCGTCATGGCCACCGGGACGGGCAAGACCCGCACCGCCATCGCTCTCGCCGATGTCCTCCAGCGTTTCAACTGGGTCAAATCCGTGCTGTTCCTCGCCGACCGGGTCTCGCTCGTCAACCAAGCGACGGGAGCTTTCAAAAAGCATTTCCCCGAGTCGAACCCGGTCAACCTCGTGACCGAAAAGGACAAGACCAGCCGTGTCTATACCTGCACCTACCCGACGATGATGGGGCTGATCGACACCCAGGAAAACGGGCAGGCACGCTTCTCTCCCGGCCACTTCGATCTCATCATCATCGATGAAGCCCACCGCTCCGTGTATCAGAAATACGGGGCGATTTTCGAATACTTCGACTCCTATCTCATCGGCCTGACGGCGACTCCCCGCGAGGAGGTCGATAAAAACACCTACGAACTTTTCGATCTTGAGCACGGCGTCCCAACAGATGCATACGAGCTTCAGACCGCGGTGAACGACGAATTCCTCGTCCCGCCCCGCGCCAAGAAAGTGGAGATGCGTTTCCCCCGGAAAGGCATCACCTACGCGGATCTCAGCGACGAAGAAAAGGCCGAGTGGGACGAGCTGGAATGGGGCGACCGCGATGGGGTGAAGTTGTCCGGAAAAGTCACCGCACCCGCCGTGAACAACTGGCTCTTCAACAAGGACACGGCAGACAAGATGATAGAGATCCTCATGACCGAGGGACACAAGGTCGAGCAGGGCGACAGGTTGGCGAAGACGATCATTTTTGCGAGAAATCACAAACACGCGGAATTCATCGAGCAGCGTTTCGATCATCATTACCCCGCGTGGAAAGGCCACTTCGCCCGCGTGATCGACAACTACGCCAACTATCCCCAATCGCTCATCGATGCGTTTTCTGAAGCGAAGAAAGATCCGCACATCGCCATCTCCGTGGACATGCTGGACACGGGGATCGACGTCCCGGAAGTGGCGAACCTCGTGTTTTTCAAACCCGTCTATTCCAAAATCAAGTTCTGGCAGATGATAGGCCGCGGCACCCGCCTCTGCCCCAACCTCTTCGGCGAGGGCGATCACAAGACAGACTTCCGCGTCTTCGACTTCTGCGGGAATTTCGAGTTCTTCAACGAGAATCCGGATGGAATCGTAGGAACCGGCGGGGAAGCCCTCGCCACCCGCATCTTCAAGCAGCGCGTCGCGATCATCGCCGCAGTGCAGGGAGAGATCAAGGAAGGGCGGGAGTCGACCTTCAACAGCATACGGGAGATCCTTCGCCGGCAAATCACATCGATGAATCCGGAGAATTTCATGGTGCGGATGAAACGCGAGCAGGTGGACGCCTTTCAAAGCGACAAGACCTGGGAGGCAGGAAAATTCTCCGACGCCCAGCTCCGTAGCCTCACGGACGAAATTTCCCAACTCCCCTACGAGCAGGAGCCGGAACCCCTAGAAGCCCGTTCCTTCGATGCAACCGTTCTTTCGACCCAGCTCGCCCACCTCACCGGGGACGATTCCAAATTTTCCTCCCTCGTCCGCACACTCACGGAAACCGCCGCAGCGCTTGAGGAGAAAAGCAACATCCCCATCATCGGTGCCCAACTCACCCTGCTGAAAGCGATGCAGGAGAGCGAATTCTGGCAATGCCCCAGCCTCGATCTTCTCGAGGACATCCGCTTGCGATTGCGCGGTCTCGTCCACCTTTTAGAAAAAGGCTTCAAACCGGATGTCTATACAGGCTTCGAAGACAAGGTCGTCAGCGTGCAGGACGACACTCCGGTCACCATCCCGACCATGACAGCCCCGCAGTATGAGCGGAAGGTTCTGGCGAGTCTGGCGGCGAGTTTCGACCGTATCGAAATCCAGAAACTCCGGCAGGGCGAACCGCTCACCCCGCAGGATGTCTCGGAGCTGGAGATAATCATGATTGCCTTAGGCGGCAGCGATGGAAGCCAGTTGCTAACCGGCCTTCTCGCCCGCACCCAGTCACCCAACCTCGCCTACTTCATCCGCTGCCACGTCGGCATGGACAGAAAGGCGGTGCAGAAACATTTTTCCTACCTCATCGCGGAGCACTCCCTGAACCCCATTCAGATCCGCTTCGTCGAACTTATTATCGATCACCTCTGCAAGACCGGCATCCTTGCGCCGGAAGCTCTCTACGAGCAACCCTTCCAATCTCTCGATGCCCGAGGCCCTGAGGCGATTTTTCCCGACGGAAAAATCCTTCAAGGGATTTTCGACCAACTCAGGAAAATGGACGCACTCACCGGGTGAGTGTTTCAGGGCTAAGGAAATCTGCTGGTTTCCGGGCTTATTGTTGCAACGCCCACGCTTTCATTTTCTTTTCGTAATTCTCCGCCCGAAAAAGCCAGATCTTAAAATTACCGCAGAACTCTACCTCAACATTCACTCATCCTCGGCCACCGGTCTCGCCCCCCACTCTTGACCTGAACCCATCCTGCCAGTAACCAAAGGTCATGGAAAACGATCTCCCACTCGCCGTTGAGGCCGCCCTGGCCGCCGGCAAACTCCTCCGCAAAAACTTCGGCAAGTCCCACGTGGTCGATGAAGCCCTGCACCACGACCTCAAGCTCGCCCTCGACAAGGAATCCCAGGATCTGATCACCAACATCCTCCTCTCCGCCCGTCCCACGGATGCGCTTTACGGCGAGGAAGGCATCGCGGGCAACCAGGATTCCGGCCGCCAATGGATCGTCGATCCCATCGATGGCACGGTGAATTTCTTCTACGGGATCCCCCATTTCTGCATTTCCATCGCCTTGCGAGTCGATGACGAGGTCATACTCGGCGTGATCCACGATCCGATGGTCGGCGAGACATGGACCATCGAGAAAGGCGGCGTCCCGCAACTCAATGGCGAGCCGGTCGCCTGCAGCCCGCGCACGAAACTTGAGGAATCCATCCTCTTTGTCGGCTGTGGCAAGGACACCGAAGCACTGACCACCGGCGTCGAGCGCTTCCGCAAGGCATCCCTGCGCGCCCGCAAGATGCGCATGATGGGCTCCGCCGCTCTCGGCATGGCCTACATCGCCTGCGGCAGGCTCGATGCCTACGTTGAGTCCACCATCTCCCTCTGGGACATCGCCGCCGGGAAACTCCTCATCGAAGCCGCCGGTGGAAAGGTCAGCCTTACCCTGAAAGAGGGCAAATCCGATGCCTATTCGATCGTCGCCACCAACGGCAAGATCCCGATCGAGGAAATTCTTTGAGACGCATGACGCAAGATTTCAAGCCACAAGACGCGGAAAAATAAGATGATCGGAATTGGATACGATGTGCACCGCTTCGCGGAAAACCGTCCGCTCATCCTTGGTGGGGTGGAGATCCCCCACAGCCACGGCCTCGACGGTCACTCGGATGCAGATGTGCTCTGCCATGCCATTGCGGATGCGGTCCTCGGAGCCATGGGCAAAGCGGATATCGGCCACTATTTCCCGCCCGGCGAAGCTTTCTGCAAAGACATCTCATCCCTGAAAATCCTGGAGAAATGTCGCGAACTGCTTGCAGAAGAAAACCTCCAACTCGTCAATGTGGACTCCACCCTCATCGCCGAGGCTCCCAAAGTTTTGCCCCACCGGGAGGCCATGCAGAAAAACATCGGAGCCGCCCTCGGCATCCCGCCCGCCCGGGTCGGGATCAAGGCGACGACCAATGAGACCATGGGATTTGTCGGCCGCAAGGAGGGCATCGCCGCCATGGCCGTGGCAATGGTTTCAAGAAATTGCACGGATTGATAAGGCCGGGCCCACCTACGATGCCCGCAGTATCTGTGCATCATGCATGGAGGGAACCAGATCCCGGTAGATATCGAGGTATTCGGAAATCATTTTCCGAGGGGAGAATGCTTGATTCGTCTCGTTCATAATCCGGAAGCGGTTGGAGAACTTCATCTCCTCCGGAAGCTTGTGGAAATCCATGGCACGATCGATGGCCCAGCGCAGGCCTTCGGAGTTATACACCTCGAAAAGAAAACCATTACCCGTCTCCCGATCAGCATCTAGGTGAGTGATCGTGTCCCTCAGGCCGCCGGTCCGGTGCGCAATCGGCAGGCTGCCATAACGTAGCCCGATCATTTGGGCGAGGCCGCAGGGCTCGAACGCCGAAGGCATGAGCACGAAATCCGATGCCGCGTATCCCAAGCAGGAAAAGGGTTCATGGAATTTGCGGATCGCGATCCTCTTCTGCAGTCCTGCCATACAGATGATATTATCGAAGTGTTTCGTGAACGGGCCATCGGCCACAAACACGACCTGCAATCCGGTCTCCCAGTAATCGGCAACAACCTGCTGGAGAATTTCCGCGAGGAGCTGGCACCCCTTCTGGCAAGGATCAAGCCGGGATGGCCAGAAGAACACGGGAGCATCGGGATTTTCATCAAACCCGAGCATGCGCTGCAGTTCGGTTTTGTTTTCCCTCTTCGCTTCCACATGGCTCGCCGCATCATACTGGCGACATATGAAGCGGTCATGCCTAGGCGATCTCGTGTCGGGGAGCGAATTGAGAATACCGGTGGCATGTCCCGCATCGATTTTTCCCCTGACGGCATCCGCCACCTGCCACGGGGCGTTGTGGCCACCCACTGCCAGCTCTGTCAGAAAACTGGGGCTCACGGTATTGATCCGGTCTGCGGCAAGGATGCCGGAACCCAACATGCTCGCCGCATTGTGGCTGCGCGTTTCCTCGTAGGATTGAGGGTAGTGATTGAAATACAGGTGATTCCAGAACATCGCGGAATCGATCCCCCGGTCTTCGATCTCCGCGAGGGTCGTGGTCTCATCGTGGAGGTTGTGCATGGTGAAGATCGAAGGAATGCCCACACTTCGTGCGGCGGCCGGGACAAGACCCGTCATCCAATCGTGGCAATGGACGATGTCGGGGCGGATGCGGGGCATCACGTAATGGATGACATCCCGCTGGAATGCCAAGGCGGCGCGGAGATTGGATTTGGAGCATCCATCATACACGGATTTGCGGTAATAGAATTCCCTGTCTTTGCAGAGATGCAGGCGACGCGAGTGCCCGTTGGGTCCGGGTTCGAAGAGTGAACGAAAATGCGGTAGCGCCACGTGAACATCCGCGCCGGCCTCCGACAAGGAATCCAGCAAAAGAGCACTCACATCCGCCAACCCACCCGCTTTCACGCACGGTGCCTGCTTGCCATGGGATGCCAAAAAGCTGCTTTCGCTAATCTCCGGTGTTACCAAAAGTATCCTGAGCCGACGCCTCCGGGAATGCGCTCGTCGTGTCGTGGGATATGCCCCGTTCAGAGACGCTGGAGGGATTTGGGTTGGTGGATCCTTTCGCATGAGTTTCGGACAAAGGGGTCTGTAAAAACTGTCCATCGCAATATTCATACCAGCGGATGTTCGCGGCAAATCTCAATCGGCACGGGAAATGGCCGAAAGAACGGATGTATCAGGATGGTAATTTTGCACGGTCGACATGGCATTTCTCCACCCCCGGGGTGTAACACTAGATTCGCCGTAAAGAGGATCATTGACGGCGGCATGAAGTGGCACGACAGGTGTGATTGAAATGAGAAGACTCGGGAATCTGGCGGTGATCGGGAGCGGGCCATCGGCCTTATATTTTCTCAATCATCTACTGGATCATTGGGATGCGCTCCATGGCTCGCTGGATTCTGTGGTCATTTTTGAGAAAAGCAGCGCGGCCGGCTACGGCATGCCATATCACCCCGAGACAACCGACCGTTACAACAGGTCAAACATTTCATCGGAGGAGTTGCCGTCGCTTCCCGAAAAGTTTTCCGACTGGTTGAAGCGCAGGGATCGGGATGAGCTGACAGCTTGGAAAATTGAAAAGGATGACATAAGTGAGTCGGAAGTTTACTGTCGGCTAGCGCTCGGCGGCTATTTCCACGATCAGTTCGAGAGATTGATCGACGGCATCCGTGGTAGAGGAATCGATGTGGATGTGCGTCTCTCCGCTGCGGTGAAGGATCTGGCAAACCTCTCCGCTGAGGATTGCATACAAATTTCCACCGCCGATGGAAAGAGAGACGATTTCGACACAGTGGTGATCGCATCGGGACATTCGTGGCCGGAGGATGACAGGCCGGAGGAGGGCTACTACAGCTCGCCGTGGCCGATCTTCAAACTCCTTCCGCAGGAAGGCTCATACTGGAATTTCGCGGTCGGGACATTGGGTGCATCGCTGAGCGCGTTTGATGTGGTTTCCTCCCTCTCGCACCGGCACGGAGAGTTTGTAGAAAATGACGGATCACTTGAGTTCCATGTATCCGATGGGGCGGAGGATTTTGAGATTGTGATGCATTCGTCAGAGGGCTGGCTGCCGCATTTGCAATGGGATCAGGAGGAGCCGATGCGGGAAATTTACCGGCATGTGACCCGTGAAGAATTGTTGGCGCTGCGTGGGGAGGATGGATTTTTGCGGCTCGGGGAATTTTTCGACAAGGTGTGCCGTCCGGTGCTGCGCGATGCGTTTGAGAAGGACAGGATGCTGGAGATTGCCGGGTATTTGGAGAAACCGGAGTTTGGTTTTGAGGAATTCGTCGAGGAAATGAGCGAGCGCCACGACTATATCGATTCTTTCGAGGGCATGAGAAAGGAAATGGTGAAAGCCGAGGAGTCTGTGGAAAAACATCATCCGATCCATTGGAAGGAGACTCTCGACGACCTGATGTATTGCCTGAATTATCACGCTGAACTGCTCCCCGCGGAGGATCAAGTGACGTTCCGTAAAACCGTGATGCCATTTCTCATGAATGTGATCGCGGCGATGCCTCTGCAATCCGCGCGGATGCTGCTGGCTCTCCACGAGGCGGGCAAAGTCCGGTTGGTGGGAGGGAAAGTGCAGGTGGAAGGCGCGGGGAAAACTCCCGGTTCCACCCGTGTGACGGTGGATGACGACGGAACCAAGACGGAGATTGAATACCGGATGTTTGTCGATTGTAGCGGACAGGGTGCGATGGAAATAGACGATTACCCTTTCCACAGATTGGTGGAAGAGGGGGCTGTGCGGGCGGCTCGAGCGCAATTCATCGACACCGAGGCGGCGGAGGAAGTGGATGTTGATAAGCTGTTAGACGACGACGGGGTTCCGATGCTTCTGACCGGAGGAATCGATATTGATGCTGGATTCCGGGTGATCGGCGAGGACGGCCAAGCCAATCCGCGCATCTGCGATATCAGTTTTCCGCATACCTCGGGGGTGCGGCCGTATTCCTATGGGCTGCAGGCCTGCAATGCGACAGCGGGGATCGTGGTGCAGTCATGGCTCGACTCTTACGAGGCCGACATCGAAGTAAAAAGAGATCTCGCCAAGGTGAGCCGGAAGTATGATGAGCTGTGAGCTCAGGGATTCTGATAACCTCCGGCACTGAGCCTGACCTCACTTTTCTCGGGAACTTTGGAAAAGAACACGCCGAATTTGCGCGAGGAACGGGCAGGCAGGTAATCGATCTCCACTTCGCGTTTTTCGTTTCCGGAAGTCCCCATGATCTGAAGCCGGGTGAAAGTCACCCCTCCGGTGTTGGTGACTTCGGCGAGCACGAGGCCGCCGCTATCCTGTGGCACGACCTGCTCGACTTTCAGCGTGATCGATGGAGCGCCGTCGTCGACCACTACGGCCTTATACAAAAGGAATCCGAGCGACAGGCACAGGAGCACGAGACCGATTCCGGCGACCACCCATTCGGCGGTGGGGATATGATCTTTCTCCGTGGGCTTGGATGAAGATTTTTTCATGATGGATTTCGGTTCGGTGTTAGATAATGAGACGGGCTGCAGCGGCTCCTATCGAGGCAGGGAATCCCAAGACGATCACTTGGCTGAGAGTCATGTAGATGTCGTTACCATCATTTCTCCCAAAGCTCCACATGCAGAACAGGCTGACCCCTAGCGCCAAGACGTATCCGGTCACGGTGAACCTGCTAAAAGCCGCCCACCATGTGTGTGATTCCGGACGATTCTTCTGCCCGTGAAATTCCAAGTGATAGACGAACGCGTGCATGATGCCGATGGAAAGCAATACCAAGAGGATGGTGTGCCACGCTGTCATGGCGTGGGCGATCACCACCATTTCCTCGGTGGGTGCCATATTGAAAGCGAAGTACAATGCACCCGACACCATCAGAAACAGTTCGCCCCAGTAGCTCCGCATCTCGTCGGTCTGGCCGACTTCTTGCTCATCGCCATCCGATGCCATTTGGCTGGAGGCGAGGACGGCGCCCATTCCTGCGGGAATCGCCTGCAGGGTGATTTTTCCGATGATTTCCATCGGCGCCATCCCCCATGTGATGGTGGCTAAGAGGGTGAGGACGATGCAGGAAGTGATGACGCCGACAGCGTAAGCGACCAGCGCGTCGACGATTACGCCCCGCAACGAGAGTCGTTTTTCGAAGCCGGAGTAATAAGCCAGCCCGGCGAGCAAAGGCATGGAGAGGGCGAGCATCAGGGCGAGTCGCAGCGGATCCATGTAAAAACCCAGCGACCACATCTCCATGGTCATGAGCATGGGAGTGGTGAAAAGGATGGAACCGCCCGCCGCGCGCGAGAGGACAATATAGAATTCACCTGTGGGATTTCGCGCCATGATTCCGAGGAGGTAATCGCACGCGATGTGCCATGCGGCGGTGCTGGCATTCTTGTAGCTGGGAATCAGGGAGACATGAGGTTCCCGAGTCATAGGAAAATTCATTCTGTCCCTCCATCCGGCAGGGCAGAACGCCCGCTTGCGGCTGGGCATGGGGAAATAGCTCAGTTTTCGATCCTGTTCTGCGCCGTGCATTCTGCCCGTTTTGAGCCAAGTTTATCTGCAAGCCGCAATCTGCGAACTCCCCCAAATCCCATTTCACCATGATTAGCGCCGACCCCATTCTCGATGTTTTGTTCCGTGTGATGCTACTCGGGCCGCTGTGCCTGATCTGGATTTCGTTGGTGGTGCGCGTGATCGGTTTGCGCTCGTTCTCGAAAATGACCGCATTCGATTTCATCACCACCGTGGCTACCGGCTCGCTCCTTGCCACTGCGGCGGGGGCGGATTCGTGGTCTGCATTTTTTCAATCCAGCGGAGCGATGTTCGCGCTTTTGGCGATGCAGGCGCTGATCGCATGGCTGCGGATCCGATCGAGCAGATGGATGAATCAAATCGAGAATGAGCCGATCCTGCTGATGGAGGACGGGGTGGTGATCAGTGCAAATATGACGAAGGCGCGGGTGACGAAAGAAGATCTGCTCGCGAAGCTGAGGGAGGCGAATGTCTTGCAGTTTAGCCAAGTTAGAGCGGTGGTTCTGGAGACCACCGGTGACATTTCCGTGCTGCATGGCGACGAACTGGAAGAGGAATTGCTAGAATCTGTAAGGAGGAGATAATGAGCGAGGACGAAAAAGACAAAGCCTGCAAGCTCGCCGAGAAACGGACTGAGAAGGCCAAGGAGCGTAGCGAATTGGCGGAGGAAAGAACCGACTTCGCGGAGGATCGAACACTGCTTGCGAACGAGCGAACCTATGCCGGCTGGTCTAAAACCTCCTTTGCCACCATTGGGTTGGGACTTGGATTTCAAGCACTTTTCAGAAAGGCTGAACCCGTCTGGATTCCCAAAGGTGTGGCTACGCTATTCATTCTTCTAGGAATTCTAATCATCTGGTTGGCGGCGAGACGCGCCGTAAGGTTGCTGGATAAACGGAGCGGAACTGTGGTCAATTTGACGTCACGCAGAACCTTTCGCATCATGGCGATTTCGGTGACGATCGGTGCCCTCGTGTTAATCGCTTCGATCTGGTTTCTGATCTGAAACTCCACGTCCGGAGGCTTCGATCATCTCCGAGACTTCCTGGATTCGCTTGGCAAAATGTGGATGCGTGAGCAACGAGGGGAAACTCACGGGGAGCCGGTCGCACCAGGTTTCAATGCCATAGCTTCCGGGCAGATTGAAGCGGAGAGGAATCCCAAGGAGATCGCTACACATCAGGACGGCAAGTCGGCTGCGCGATTCGAAAAGCACTTTCTGCAGGGCGGACAGCAGCCCGTTAGTGAGTGTCTCGGGGGGAGAGGTATCCCATTTGGCGAAGCCTAACAGCCAGGCGAGTTGCGCCGCTTCTTTGCTCTCCGGATCACTTTGTGCCTGCTGGAGAAGGTGGGTGTAGTGGGTGGCCAGCGGGGCGTTGTCATGGTTCCCGTAGGTGGCGAGTGCCAGTTCGCGCAGCTGGTAGGTGGCGGGATCCACGTCGGCGGCCATTCCGAGTTGAGGAAAGGCAAGATTTGCGAGTTCGAGTTCCTCGAGGGCACGGCTCATGTATTCCGGCATTTCCCCCATGATCTCGGCAACCAGTTGCATGGGTCCGGCCTCATCTTTGATGATGGAAATGAGCTCGCGGCCCTGGTGCTCATTGATTGAAGCGGAAATGGGATCCTCGTCCGGGCCGGGCGTGAAACGTGGGAGCTTTCCGCCGGTTTTTAAGGCCGCCTCTTCGGGCGTGAGATTCGCGTATTCCGAATGCCTTGGGCCGCCGGGCCAGGGGAACGCGTAGATTCGGAAATAGCCGCGTAGATGATCGAGCCGGCAGAGATGGAAGAATTTTCTCTGGCGAGCGACCCGCCCACGCAGCCACGCGAACCCCTCTGCCCTGTGTTGCTCCCAGCGATACGATGGCAGTCCCCAGTTCTGCCCCCATGCGGCCGCATCTTTGTTGGTATCGAAATGTGCCAGAGGGCGTGTGCCCATGTTCCATTCCGGATCGAACAGCAGAGGATTCGCCCAGACATCCGCGCTGCCGCTGCCCACCCCGAAGGAAATTTCTCCCATCAGGAACACACCCTGCTCGTCGGCGTGCCGTCTTATCTCCGTCCACTGCCTGTCGGCGATCCATTGGATGAAGGCAAACCCCTTGCGCGTCTGTTCGAGATCCTGCCGATCCGGGTGCTGGGACAACCAGCGCTGCGCACCCTCGTAGCTCCGATGTTCAGGTCGCCAGTCGTGCCAGCCGGTGTTGCCCTCATACTCGCGGATGAGGAGGCGGAATATCGTGTAGTGGTCGAGCCAGGTTTTTTCCTGCTCGCAGAAGCGGGCGAAATCCTGGTCTTTGCAGCCACCTTTTTCACACAGATTGTGCCATGCACGGCGCAGAATCTGGATTTTCAAAGGATGAACTGCTCCATGGCGGACGATCCCGGCCCGCATTTCTTCCCGCCACGCCGGCGGGGCGGCGAGATCGAATTCCTCACGCGTCAGGCCGGGAATCAATTCCGGCTCGATGTAGATGAAGGCCGGGGCGAGTGCTCTCGAACTAATCGGGTTGTAGGGGCTGTGATCGCCGAAGGTTTCGTGGACCGGGAGCAATTGCAGAACTTTGAATCCGCTATGCGCACAAAAATCGATGGCCTCTTTCACCGCCCGGGTGTCACCCGTACCAAGATCATCGGCATGGCGCATCGCAAATACCGGGGCGAGCAATCCGGCCCGGCGTTTTTCAAGAGGTTGTTCGCTCATAAGTAATTCCTCTGCGGGCGTGATATCGCACTGAATGTGCCAAACGAAGATCGGCGCTTATTCCAACGGGGAAACGTATCATCATGCGCGGGAAACGGCGCGATATGCCGAGCGAGAACTGCAAAATGCATAAGGCAGGATGGCCGCTACCCGCGCAAATGCTGATGTTTCGGCGCAGAGTGGCTGGCATGTTGCAGGCTAAATAAAATGGGAAACCACCTCTGTCGCCATGCCGAACAAATCGAAACAAAACACCAGCAACAAGCAGCGCCCCGCTCAGCACCAGGATCATCAACCGGGCCGCGAATCCGAGATGAAACCCCTGCCTGAGTATGACAATCCCGATCTCAAAGGCAGCGGTCGGCTGAAGGGAAAAGTCGCGCTGATCACCGGTGGAGACTCGGGGATCGGGCGCGCTGTTGCAGTCGCTTTCGCCAAGGAAGGGGCCGATGTTGCGATCGCTTATTTGGAGGAAACGGAAGATGCTCAAAAGACGGCGGAGCTTGTAGCGGACTACGGCAGGGAATGCCTGTTGGTGGAATGCGATCTTTCGAAGAAGACAGCATGTGAAGAGGCCGTTTCCAAAACGGTCGAACAGTTTGGAAAACTCGATGTGCTCGTGAGTAACGCGGCGGAGCAGCATCCGCAGGACTCCTTGGAAGATATTTCGGAAGAACAACTGCGTAAAACATTTGAGACCAATGTGTTCCCTATGTTTTACCTCGCAGCGGCCGCATTGCCCCATTTGAGGAAATCTTCAGCGCCATCGGTTATCACAACCACGTCGGTCACAGCGTATCGCGGCAGCCCACATCTATTGGATTACTCCGCGACCAAGGGCGCAATTGTTTCCTTCACCCGTTCACTTTCCGGCAATCTGGCCAAGGAGCAGATCCGGGTCAACGGAGTCGCGCCCGGCCCGATCTGGACGCCGCTAATTCCAGCCACATTCCCCGCGGAGAAAGTGGCGGAGTTTGGCTCCGATGCGCCGCTCGGCCGTGCCGGACAGCCGTGGGAATGCGCCACGTGTTATGTCTTTCTCGCGAGCGATGAGTCGCGCTATATGACAGGGCAAGTGCTTCACCCCAACGGCGGTGAAATCATCAATGGCTGAGCGCCTGATCTGTGCATTTGGCAAAAACCTGGAGCGCCTCACCCGCCCGGTAGATCTCGATGGATGCTCGCTGTTCCATCGCCTGCCTCTCAAGTTCACCAAAATCGTGGGCGGCCCACGCAGGCATGGTGCCATTGATTTCCCGCAGGGTTTTCCACAAAAGCGATTTCCCATGAATGCCGAGCGCGAGCAATTCGATCATCTCGAAGCGGCCCAATTCTCCGAGATCCATGCCGTTCATATCCATGCGCCAGACGCTGGCCCGCGCCATCGCCGAACCGACCGCATGACGGATGGTGCCAATGCTAAATCCGCCCTGCTGGATGAGGGTGGTGAGTATCGCCCTGTCCTCCTCAATCTTGTCTGTTAGGTCGTGGAAGAATAACTTCTGCGCATTGTCAGTGGCTGTCTCGGCGAGTTTTTTCGCCAATATCAGGCCACCTGCGGATCCTGCGAGGTGGTCGTTCAGGTAAGTTTCCAGATCATGTTTCATAGCTATCCTTGTAAGAGAGATTGTGCACCATCGACGTAAATTTCGGTTCCTGTGACGTGGCTTGCGGCATCCGAAAGAAGGAACATGATGGCATCCGCCACCTGATCGGGGGAACCGGATCTCCCGTCATTGAGCGGCACCTGACCATCCGGAAAATCCACCGGCAAATGCAGACCCTCGGCATCGCGCAGCTCGGTGGAATCGTCGATCTCGGTGGTGATCGCACCAGGGCATACGGCGTTGATCCTGATGCCGTGCTCGGCGAATTCGAGGGCAGTCATTCGCGAAAAGGCCACCTGAGCAGCCTTGGAGCAGGCATAGGCGGTGGCTCCCGAGTTGCTGAACATGCGATTTCCGTTCACCGAGGAAACGATCACCACGGCACCTTCTGATTTTTTCAGCAAAGGCAGGGCGAGCTTCACGGTGAGGAACGTTCCCTTGAGATTGATGTCGAGGGTCTTCTCCCATTCGTGGGTCTCGATCTCATCGAGCGGAGCCCATACCCCGTTGATTCCCGCATTGGCCACCACGTGATCCAGACGAGACCATTGTTCGGTGATCTGTTGGAAGGCACGCTGCATTTCATCTTCTTTGGAAATATCCGCCGTGAGAATCAGGTGACCGGCCTCCTCGCCACCGATCTCCGCCGCGACCTCTTCCAGTTCATCGCGCGATCTGCTCAGCAAGGCGACCTTTGCGCCCGCCTTGCCCAGTGCGATCGCGGTACTTTTGCCAATGCCCGAGCCCGCTCCGGTGACCAAAGCACGGACTCCCTCCGCTTGGTATGTGGTTTTCGTCTTCATAAAATCAATCTTCAGGACGGCCTGTCTTCGGGTAAAATCATTTTGCACCTTCCCCTCCCCAAGGGCGGTTAGTTCTCCGGCCTCGGTGCCTTCTTCAGCAGGTTTTTGGCAATGCTGGTCAGCTTTTTATCGGCGGCGCCTTCCTGTCCGATCGTCTCGTCGAGGAGCTTTACCACTGGTTCTCCGCGCTATAGAGGTCTTTGATATCGTGTTGGAGGAGTTTCTTTAGGTCGGTAAGGTTTGACATGATTTTGGTGGGTCGAGGGTTTTCCGAACTGATTTCCTATCGCACGCGTGGTGCCATCAGCGGTTTCCTTATTTTATCAGCAAATCCAGTCACCACATCGGATCTGGAGTGTGCAAAAAGCACATCAGCAATTGCGAAAATAGATTTCTCTAGGCCTTTGCCGCTCAGGTAATCAGAACGAAGTTCACTGACCGATATACGAAACCATAGGTGTCGCGGGCAGATAGGAAGGCCTCCCACAAATCCTGGAACTGAAGGGACTCCATAAAAAATGGAGCCGGCTAACGGATTCGAACCGTTGACCTACTGATTACAAATCAGTTGCTCTACCAACTGAGCTAAGCCGGCTTTCCCGTTTCCAGGAGGCTTGTTACCTCTGGATTTCCTTGATCTAGCAAGCATCCAGCGGCGACACGCGAGTAATAACAGGACAACGCCCGATGGCAATTTGAATTTTCAAATAGGGGCGGAAAATCGTTGAAACTGCGTTATTTGCCATCCATTTGCTACCCGATATTGCTACCCGTCGATTTTCGGGTAGCATTTGGGTATGAAAGGTCTCTACGCGAAAAGAGGATGGTGGTATTATCAGGCTCCGACTCCGAAGGATGCCCCGCGTCCGAAGCCCGTCGCTCTGAAAACTCAGGACGAGATCACCGCCATCAATACGGTCACGGAAATCCAGTGGACCGGGAAAATTCTGGAGGCAGAATCCAAGGATACCTTAGGGCAGATTCTCCCTCGTTATTATGCTGCGAAAGCCGGGCTGAAAAACAAGACTAACCAAGACAGAGAACAAAAGTTGGATGCCTTTATGAACCTGATGGGTAACCCCCGGGTGACTGACATCACGAAAAAGACGATTGTCGAATGGCGAGAGATTCTGGCGAAGACCGGAGGCACTCCGAAAAGCAATAAACCCGTCTCTACCACAACGATGACCAGCTATCTGATCGTGGTCAGGGCGTTCTTCGCATGGTGCGTCGAGGAGCGGATTATCCGCATTAACCCAACATCGAACATGGGAAGAGAGAGCAGGGTTCGAGAAACCCGCCGTCAGGAGTTTCACACGCTTGAAGAACGGGAAAAGATCCTTGAACTCCCGGCAAAGGACTACATCGGACTGATCAACCACCTTGGGTTTTTCGCAGGTCTCCGCTACGGGGAGATGCTGGTCTTGAATCCGAACTGGATCTACATCTCGCCAGACAAAAGCCATGGGAGCATCAGGGTACAGCCCACGATGATCGAACTCTCGAATGGACAAAAAGTTCTCTGGGAGCCAAAGACAAAACGAGGCAACCGCACAATCCCGATGCATGAACGGTTGATCACATTTCTCGACAGCTATGGAATGCGTAAACCCTATCTTCTAAAACCCGATCAACCCTTTTTCCCCACCAAAGAAATGAAAAGTATTCGGTTCGATCCGAAGAACTCCTTCAAGAAACACGCGAAACTCAGCGGCGTCACAAAGACAGGCTACCATAAGCTGAGGCACTCATTCGGAACTCATCTTGCGATGGGCGGAGCGACGATGGCCGAAATAGCCGGTCTGCTGGGCATTACCGTAAAAGTCGCGGAGGAAAGCTACGCGGGATACTCGCCCCGCACTACGAACCAACTTCCTGGGGTCTAGCTCGCTTGCTGGCTCGGAGTTTGTTGAGAGCCTCATCCACACGACGTCTGTCGTTGAGCACACCTTCGGCTTGAGCCAGATTAACAACTCCCTGCACCACCGTTTTGCTCCAGGTTCGGCTGTTGTTGGACAGCGTCCGCAATGGATTCAGCAGCTTCCCGCCATAAATGGCCTCCAACTCCTCAAAAATCGCTTCGCTGCCACAATAAATGTGGCACTCCTTGGTTGAGAGCACGGCTTTATCATGGAGGCTCATGGGAGTTCCAGGTTGGGGTTAAGGTTTTGGAAAACACACCCAACGCTCCGCTTCCCGAAAAAGATGGATTTCTCTTTTCTGACTTTGCCCGGAAACTTGGAAATTCCACGGCAAAGTCGCGTGTACATGGGTGACGACAGCTTTGGATCAATGCCAAAGTCAGCAGCGCGAACCCGTGAGAAACTTTTCATACCATGAGAAGGAACTAAAATAATAAACCCATCAATAAAAAGTTTCGCTTTTTTTCGTCATTTTTAAAATGATCTAAAAAACAAAGAATCCATTGCTGCAAATGTTTTCACGAATTCAAACCAACAGGCACTCGTGCAAATTTTCGGTTTTCATTCATTCCTTTGCTTGTAACCGTCAATATTTTTCCACATCTTCTGCCCATGTCACCACTTCAAGGCCTAAGGATTTTCCTCGAAAGAGATCCAGCTCTGCGACCTGCGTCCACCCAGGCCGGCTTCGCCCGCCTCGTAGGCAGATCAGAAGTTTTGATCAGAGCGGTTGAAAAAGGCCGCTCCAAAATGAGCCGGAAGTTCGCAAGAAAGATCAGCCAACTCCTCGCGGTGAATGAGGAGTGGTTGATGAAATACCCGATGACTGGAAATGGCATTCCGTCTGCGGATGGAGGGAAGCTCACCCACGCCGATATTCATCGTGCTGTAGGCCGGAAAGCCATCGAACCGGTATTCGAGGAATCCGAAATAAACCCTGTAGTCCAAGACATCGCAAGTCACCAGCTTATAGATGGACTTCTGGGAATGGTTAAAGCCGAGTTCACCGACTATTTTAAGAATCCCGACACGAACGCCAGTGACCCATTTCCTGAGATCCTGGATTGGCTTAAAAAACGTGCCGAAGATCGCGGAGTCCTGAGAAACTTCGACACCCGCGACGGCGATACTTCCAGTAGAAAAGGCGACTCGTAGGATCTTTCGTATGTTCTTTCAGTCCGTAAGGGTTCCGCCGCGGATGAATACATAATTCGAAGAGCCCAGGGCACCGAAAATCGGGAAGATTCCTGCATTGCTGTGTTATCGACATACTCGCCATTGCTCTCTAACACTTCCCATGCATATCTATCATTGCGGTTACGATGTTATCCTTACGCTCGATGCGGCGTTTCAGATCCTTTCCAGAACTCGCAGCCTTCGGAACCCGGGGCCGGCTTTCGGGATCCGTCCGCAATCGATGAAAGTGTCGCGGATCTGTTTGTCGAGATCCACGCGGTCGGTCACAAGAATGAGTCGCGGATTCTGGATGGCCGGATGCAGGGCCAGTTTTTTTTGCGAGCATGACCATGGTCAGCGGCTTGCGGCACACGACGCAAGATCTTGTGTAGGGCTAAATTTAGTTGGTAGCTGGCGACTTTCTTTTTCCCGGCATCGAAGACGACGAACTTACGGGAAATCTCGATGATCCGCTCGGGCCGACAAATCGAATGCAGCAATATGCCCTGGCCGGTCTCGTGTCTGAGATGCTCCTCGCACAGGATGATGGACCCATTGCGAGACATCTTTTTTCCCACACTCTCGATGGAACACCCTACGCGTGGCGGGAGCGGGCGGCGGATTCCCGACAACCAAGATACCCCGATGCAAATTTTCACAGAACCAGTAAGTCGTCGTGTCGTTCAAAAGCAATAGTCTGGTTATTTTCATTCTTCTTAAAGATCCTCTACACAATCCACTTCGGATGAAACATGAGGATTGTGAAAGCCTTTCACGAGCAGACCACCTAAATTTCTACCTCTTTCTCTTCTTGATTTCCGTCCTTCCCATTTGCTTCCTTTTTCTTGGTTGTTTCGTCTGCAGGCATCTTTGGCTTCAGGTCAAGGATTGCCTTCGCCTCGAGAGCGAGCTCCGGTTCATGCTCGTTCAACGTCGGTAAGGCTTGCTTCAGCTTAGCCTCCGCGTCGCCCCGACGCTTGAACTCCATACCTAGTGCGCTTATCAGATCCTCGACAGGGCTCATAGCCTTCACAGCGATAAAGTTCGTGAGATTAACTCCAAACACTTTGTTGGCGAAAAGACGTACAGTCGCCTTTTCTTGCTTCGCCACACCTTCGCGAAAAGCCTTCCCCTGAACCTCTATCTCTTTCTGCAAGACGGCTTCGTCTTTCTCTGTCAATTCGGAAATATCAACTCCCCTGATGTGGGCAACTGCCAGCGAGAGGCCATCCCGACGGGCGTCAGACTTGAAGACTTCACATGCATCCTTGATCGCTCTCTCAACCTCGTCTCCTGCCCGAGCTTCGGGAACTTCGCGACCAAACATACGGAACAAAGAGGTTAACCCGGTGGTTACTCCCGTGGAAATTCGTCTATTAATAGCTCTCGCCACGCTCTTCCTCAATGACTTCAACGATTCTGTGGGCGAAACGACGTCTTTTTCGAAAAAGAGCAAAACCTTCTTCCACGCTCCGATTTCCGCTTCTTTTTGAATTTCAATGATCCTCGAATCCAGCTGCTCTTCGGCTTCTTCTATACTCTCGGCACGCGTCTCCTTTCCCGAAGACAAGCGTTTCAGCGTGTAAAGCATTCCATCTAGCTTTGCTTTCTCCATCACACTTGCAGCCGTGAGTTCGGCCTGCGCGAAGACGGCTTGGGTAGAAAGCTTCGCATTCCGCGCAGCCTCCAGTGCAGTTTTCATTTCCATCTGATCGATTCGGAGTTGGTCCGAAGCCAACCTGTTTTCCTCCTGCACCTTCAGTGCGGCTTCCTTATCGAGTTTTGCTGCCCGCATAATTCTCTCATTCTCCCCGATATCCTTTTGTGTCCTCTCCCTTGCGCGTTCAACCACCTTTTCCACCTCCCTGAGATCCTCGACGGTGTCCATGCGGATCCCGGTTTCTCCCAAGGTGTACGCTTCAATTAGATGGTCCTTATATTCTGCCATCCCCATGGCAACATAGTCTTTCTCAAGCCCAAGGTCCCGGATTGCCTTGGCCAATAATCGATCCGCTTCTTCACTGACCCTTATGTCGCGGGCGTAATCGTCCGCCGGTCGTATCCATCCCGTGAAAGGCCTTCCATTATCACTGCACGCAAGGCTCTCTTTCATGGCCTTGTCATAGCCCTCCTCGGCTCTCGCCTTGCAACCGGAGATCGCCTGGTCACATAGCATTCTGGTGTAACCAGCACGTTTTGCTGCCTCCGGCTCGGTTTTCGCCAATTCTTCCAAGTCTCCCAGTGCTACGAAGTGTCTCATCCAAAAAGTTACTCCCGGACCCGGACCATAGTGGCAGCTTGCTTTAGAATCCCAACGTCGGATGGGAACCTTTTCTCTGTCCACTCCTGTTTCCGACGTGTCCAGGAAAGTGCTGTGGTTCCACGTGTCATAATGGAAGTGTCCCGAATCCAGATGGGGCACAATGGAAGTGACTTTGACATTTGTGTTCGGTCCGCGATAGGTCGCTTCATAAAATCGCCCGAACGGCTCCACCGTCGTTTCGATCGCTCTCCTCGTCTCCGCCATATATCCGTCCTCCACCAATCGCTGCAAAGCCCGCGAGAGCCCGGGAGAGACACCAATAGTGTTGCGGTAGCCTAGCGTCGTTGCGTCCGTCTTTACACGGCTTGTTATTCGTTCGCCTTTTGAATTGACCTCGGTCTTGAGCACTGATGATTCGGCGCGAAACGGTTTCACATACGGGGTGGTAGAAACCAGTATTCTCCTGCCTCTGGCATCGAGTTCGAAATCACCATCCGAGTCCCGCAGGTAATTTTTTTTGAAGGTGATACGATCAAAAGTCTCCAGAAGCTTATCCATCCGGTTCCCACGCCTAACGAAATCACGGGTATCCTGTGGCTGAATCCAGCCATCAACCCCGGCATCAATATCAGGCTGACCTGCAACTAACACCCTGTATGCAGGCGGCATCTTCCGATATTTCGATTTTTTAGCACTCCGGGGCTTTCTATCTCCGTTTTTACCTCGATGCTCGGGCATCTGAACAACCTCTCCATTTGAACCGGGAATCAATCTGGGAATCCTGTATCCGAGGTTATCGTCCTTGTCGCGACGAAGAGTGGAAAATTCCGACGGAAAGGACGCAAGGTCTTTTTCGCCGGGTGCAAGAACCCCATAGGAATCGGAATCAGATTCCTCATAGCCCACCAGGACTCTCACTTTCGTAATTTTCGTCCCTTTTATTTTGCCATTTCTCTTCTTCAGCCTATCCTTATCGCGATTCTGTTCTTCGGACATTGTCAACCCATGAGCCCGACTACCAGGTGTGGCCCTGCCTATAGTGGAATTACTTCTCTTGGATTTCATTTGAGTATCTTTAAAGGATATTTTAAAAAATGCCATACATTTTTAGAATTATTTGGCAAGCACACGCCGAACAAATTACCCTCTGGGCCGACTGCTGCGCGTCTAATTTGCTTCGGCGTGACGTGCTCTATCGAGCACTTGCTTGTCCTCCGGAGGCTCAGGGGAAATCCCTGAGAACCCAGGCAGCAGCCTTATTATTCTGAGCCGAGAAGATCTCGATGGCAGGCTTGCTACCCATTATAGTAAAATGTCAGGGATAAACCCAGCCAGTAACCAGTCAGTAACCAGCCAGTAACCAGCCAGTAACCAGCCAGTAACCAGCCAGTAACCAGCCAGTAACCAGCAAGTAACCAGCCAGTAACCAGCCAGTAACCAGCCAGTAACCAGCCAGTAACCAGCCAGTAACCAGCAAGTAACCAGCAAGTAACCAGCAAGTTCCAAGCAAGTAACTGATCAATAACTAGCAAGAAAGTAACAAAATTCTTTCAATATTGGTCAGAAAGCCTATTTTAGTTTCATGTTATCCGAAAATGTCGTTCGCGAGCAACTGGCTGCACTCGCCTCTGTTCAGACAGGAATCACACAGTTTAAACCCTTACTGGTGACCTCGGTTCTTGCCGTTACATCACTACGAGAAGTCCGCGCAGCGATGGCTAGGATCAGCCCGGAATATAATCCCGACGACAGAACCTTGAGAACTATTCTCAAAAACCTGCGGAAGAAAATGGGTTTGCCGGAACTTCCAACCAATCCTAAAGGCGGGCGTCCATCCGAATCCATTAACGACGAATACCGTGCAAAACATTGCGCTAGCTGGATCGAAAAAAATGGTGGTGCACCTAGGTATGAGCAACTCGCCGATCCCTTTTGGGATTTTAAACCGAGTCTTCCGCAGTGTGACTCAACATCTTTACCAACTGCTCCCAAGTCGCCAGTGTCAAACGTTGAGGACAGCGCCAAAGAGACCAAAGACAAAACAAGAAAACTTAACAAGTCGGCAATGCATGATGTCAGACCACCAGCAAAGCAGAATCCCATTTCGCATGCTATTAAGTTGGAAGGCGAGTTGGAAGGTCTGACCATCGACTCTGATTACCCCAGCAAATGTTGGGATCTGAAAACAGAAATCCACAAACTTTACCAAAACGGACAGAAACCCTCATATACCGAGCGTCAGCAATGGATAAAAGCCATCGAAAAAAAGATGAACAGCGCCGAAATAACTTGGAACAAGGACGACTTCATTGAACCAAAAAAGCCCTAAGCATGAGTCGCCAACCGGAATTTTGTTGAAGTCTAACTTCGGTATCTTTCTTAAAGGCAGATGGACGCCGGGTTCAGTTGCGACCTTCGCTTTTCATCACCAACGCCAGCCAAGTTACAGCTCAACTCATCGAGACACCCCCAACTGGCAAGAGCGATATCAATGGTCGGCGTCCTTTCCGCCCAGAGTATTGACCGTATGTCGAGGCAACACGATCAACTCCACAAATTTCAGGCCCGGCTGATCTCACATGTAGATGGCTGCGGTTATCGCCGCGGTCAGGCCTGCAATGATTTCCGTATCGGTCAGACCCGAAGATGGGTAAGGAGTTCGCGCAGGTAAGCTTCCATCGGAACCCGGCGACTCTGACATTCTTTCGCTGGGCTGTAAATGGCTGCGGCGCTGTGACCCGCAAACCTGGGTCCGGAGTAGATCCATCTCTTCCATCCGAGTTTGACGGGCCGTTGCGGTGGACAGGTTCGCTTTTTCGCTGCGGGACGGGCTGGCACCGTCTTCACGCAGGTCTTTTCCCACTCCGTACAGCCTTGTATGCGGATCGTCTCTGGTGCAGGTTTTCTATCATCAAAGCCTTCGCACTGGATGTGGCCGTAATCATCCACTCCTATGGTTTCGACATCCCGGTCGCATCCGCGTCCGATTTCCCAGTGGAATATCAGGCTACATTAGGGCCTCGCTTACGATCCACAAATATCCCTACGGGCTTTTTTCCGCGGTCGACCTCGAGGTAGAGCACGGTTATGTCGTCAACCGCGAGACAGGTTGATGCGAGTATTTCTGCTACGACCGCCAATGCATTGGCAGTCAGCGCGACATCATGAACCATCGACTCGGATTACCTCCAGTTCGACAAACAATGGCAGGGTTTGTGTTCATCGGTGGCAGTAGAGCACAGCCATGACAAAAGAGAGTCGCCCGCGCGTACCGTGGCAACTACTCCTCCCAATGGGGAATCTGATCAGGTCACCCGATGCCGATGGTAACCTGAGAAATCTCGGTGGAAATTTCTTGGAAACGTCAAGTGGGAGAAGATGCGATTTTTAGAACCCTGCCAAGTTCCACCCGAATATCAGCATCATTGGCTCCCACGTCCTCATCCGAAGCAACTTCGTAGGAGAGTGTGACTCGCACGCTGCGAAGATCGCGCAGGTATATGTCTAGCTGGGCGATCTCCATACGCGGCCCCTCAGAAAAATCAACGGGCAACTCATGCGCAACCCTGACCCAGGATTTCCTTCCCACTGCCCACCCCCGCATAAACCGAAACGCATGAGCTGATTCACTTCCCTTCTTGGGCAATCACAGAGGTGGTCTCAAGTAAGAACACGCGGCGAACCGACTCTATAAAGGGATCAACGAACCAAGATCAGGAATCAAAATGACCATCGGAGTAGAGCCGCTTTGTCATTTCGTCCACTGTAAAAGTAATCTCTACGGCTTTGTCAGGGGACATTTTCAAGGCTACTGCATTTAGAGCAACATCGTGTCCGAGTTTAATTAACGCACGAAGTATGGTACTCTCGTTGGGCACCTTGTCCTCCTCACCATTCGGCAGCTCGGGTGACAGGTGGTGGTGCTTGATCACAAACTGAATCATCATTCTCAAGTTGGTTTCTTCGTCAGGGGTAATGCGGAAAATCTTTCGTCTCATCGACCGCATCCTACGGCCCAAATAAAAACTAGACAAGAGCGCATAAGCGACATACAAGGATGTCATGCGCATCTCGCCAAGGTCATTAAATCTCTCCGTGAAACTGATCGTGACGTCGCCATCGGCCGTCAAAGTGGGAGTTCACAATCATTCCAATCCAGCACCGAAGCTAAGGATCATAGCCTCGGACAGGGGGGATTTTCTCACCTTCTTCTCACCTTCTCAATGCCTCCCAAGAATAAAACAACAACAACAACAACAACAACGCGATGAATAATACAAAACCGAATAAAAGCTCCTCGAATTTGGAAGCCCTGCCCATATGGGAGAGATCACCCTGCAACAACACGACGAACTTCTCAGACTTTTTGCCCGAGTCTCCGGAGCAGAGTAATCTGCGCGAATATTTGTTTTCCGGTCAGTCTTTCAGTGGCAAAAGCCTACTTATCTCGATATGCGCGGCTCTCACCAGGCTCTATGCAGATCCCACGGCTTTGCTCATTGATGCGGAAGAAGGCGCTAATCACGCTTTCGCAAAAACTCACGAAACCGCCGTTAAGAAGATCAGACTCATGATGCCTGACGACTACGACCACCTTGTGGAAGCTCAGGATTCCCACGGAATGAGCAAAGCATTAGTCGATCTTCCAGGAACATCTCTTGAAGGGGTGAGACGAGCAATCAACTTCGGGCGACTATCCGAGACAAACGTCGAGATCATTCCGATCATAGTCGTCGGACTCCGTGCCAATGCAGTGGAGGTCGCTCAGAACTGGGTGGAACTCTATGCGGACAACGGCGTAAAAAAGCTGTACTGGGTTTGGAATAATCAAGATACGGCATCGCCTGACAATCGTGAACTGCCGGAGCTGCCGCCGAATTCGCCCACTATCGTCGAGATCCGAATTCCTGCCCTGAAAAGCGAAATTGCGAAAATTCTCGTAAGCGAGGGCATTAACCCCCTGGAGATCCTTGGTGGAGGATACAAAGATCGCCCGGAGCTGAGTAATCGTAACGCACTCGGTGAGCTGGGTGGCTGGTTGCGGCAATTCGCCAAGGCGGCTCAGCCGTTACTCGAAGATATCAAAAACTGAATTATGACTAGCCCGCCCCAGAACTCCGAGCCACACGCTCTGCATACCTATCAACCAGTAGTGCGTAGAATGCCGGACGAAGTATGGCAGGAAATTGCCAGCTTCCTTCCAGAAGACGCCAAGCTTCGGCTGCCTCTCTTGCGCGAGTGGGTGGAACGTGCAGGTTCGCCGGGCCTTTCCGGAGATACCGAACTACACTTGCATCTGAGCCGCTCCATCATGGAATCCATACGACTCACAGGCTCTCAAGTAGATGATCTAATCCGGAAGTTCTTGACAGCAGAGGCGACCGTCATGGATTCTATCTCCAATGATGCGGCATCGATTGCCAATAAGTTGCCGACTTTAGAGGAGTCAATATTGCATCTACGGATTGCCACCAATCAGGCCAAGACTGATCATGAAAACATTCATGTTCGAATAGGAGAGGAGCGCGAGGAGCATGCGGAAGTGATGCGAGCACTGACTGCAACTTTCACCGACATACACAGAGACTTCTACCAGGAAAAGGTGACCCCATTGCTAGACATGATGCTAGGTATGCCAAATAGGCTTGATTGCATCGAAGAATCTATTGACAGACAGTCAAAAATTATAACCCGGTATTTTTTAACGCTCATAATTTTATTTATATTCGAAATTGTTTATCTATGGCTCCATTAGTCGCGACGAATAGGGAGCGGCGAATTCATTCGGCTTCGGCAATCCGACGGATGGTGGAAGAACAGGGGGGCGCAAGAGACTTCGGCGCTACGACCGCGTCGAAGAGAAATGACGCATTTAACCTCCTGATCTGAATGGCACTATGTTAAGGACTTCTTACGTTTTGAACGATGGGGAATTTCCATCGCTTCTTTGCGCGGTTTGGTCATCAATCCGAACATTTTGGTCGTCGTTTCACCAGGCGGGGTTCCCTTCTTCCGGGACGCTGGATGATGAGATCCTACGCCGTTGTTTCGAGCATATCCTCGATCATCCTCTTTCGCTCTTTTCGCGAGCCTGTTGCACAAATTGCCGGGATCCATCTGTTTATCCTATCCAGACTCCCCTTGAAGCTCACCCGGTCCGGTTCATCCGCTTGGGCGATGATCGCCCGGATCAGATTGTAGGTAATGACGTGCATGAGCAGTTCCTAGTAGATCATGGCCGGTGATTTGGTCCTCAGTATGTCCAATCCGAGACTCGTTTTGAGATCGTCGATGAAAAGCTCCACCTTCCAACATCGGAAATAGAGGGCCGCCATTTCTTCCCCGCTCATGTCATCCGGATCGGTGACCATTGTAGTCAGTTCCAGCTTCATCGTCCGAAAGCCGGATTGTGGGGGCGCTTCGACGCTCAGCACCCTGGCCGCTATGGAATCCGGCAGCTTGCCGTATGTCTTCGCATCGACCCAACCGGGCTTCTTCGAGGGTTTGCGCCACCGCTCCAGTCGGTCGTTTTTCCCGAGTCGTTTGGAATGTCTGGCAGCCTTGCGGCGACCATGGTTGCGGATGACCACCCGGACACCCCGCCGATCAAGCAGAGCGAGGGTAAACCAGCAGCAGAAGCCCGCATCGGCCACCACGGTGTCGCCTGGCTTGAGGTGTCGCCGCAGACGCAACCACAGGGTCTTTCGCGGCCTTTCTTGCTGCCTTTCAATGTGCCACGAGCCATTGCAATTCACGCGCCGGAAGTGAGATCGAAAAGGCCGACGATCCGCATGGTGGGGAAGCCTAGCCGGGCCTTCTGGCTTCCCGGCTGAGTCCAGCATGATTGGTTTGCCTCGGTATCGGACATGCTAACGGTGGTTCCATCCACTACGAACGTTCGAGGTGCGCGGGCGGGACTGGGCGCGGCGGCAAGATGCCGGTGGATGGATATCAGTATCCTGTTCGGGAAACGTCTGCGTGCGTAGCAGAATGCCGCGTTGTTCGAAGAGCAGAGAGCCTCGCCGAGCCGGCTCTGGAGTGTCTGCACGGTAGCTACTCCCGAGCGGCAGGAACCGCTGGCAAGGATCTGGCAGAGAAAAGTCCAGAAAACGACAGGGATCGTGAAGATACGGTCGCGTCGGCTCTTGGGCCTGGCTAGGAACATTCGGGCACCAGTTCCCCGAATAACTCTTCGGTCTGGCGTTTGCAGAGCCCGCCGAGGCTTGCCGCTTTCCGGCGCATTGATGAGCCGGGTCGGACGGGCGGAGATCCGCAAAGTTTCCTGGCCCAACCGCTGAACATCGGGGTTCTGTTGGTCATGGGAGGAGCCTTACTACTATACATATAGTATCTAAGCGAAAGATCCTAAAATTCGCTTAACTTAGTGCCATTCCCTCCTGACCTGACAAAAAGAGATACCCCATCGAAACCACGGACAGCAATGTCAACCCGTAGAAAGAGATCGCCCTAGCCATCGGAATCCGTCCCTCCAGTGTGTGTGACTAACTGCGCCGCGGCGCGACAGATGCCGGGGGTATTGCCATTACGCCGGACAACGTCATGACGACGCACACTAATGGAAGGGATACAGGCTGATCCCAAGCTCCTCGCTTAAGCCAGGACGAATATAAGGGAGGACCAGTGGAGCCCCGAGGAGTTCAGCCGACGCCTCGCTAGGAAAGGCACCGGGATTGTTAGTCATGACCCGCTAGTTCCTTTATGGACTACCCGCCAGCCGGGCATCGTTTGAAGTGGTGCGGCGATTCTCAACGCGATGCAAGACAGAAAGGGGAAGATCATGACCATGCATCACAAGGTGACAACTTCCACACACCGACCCCGATAGCTGGACTTATTGTGGGAAAATGTTTCGGAATTCGAACTTACCCACCCGAATTCCCTAGAGGCAAACGACGGAAAAACCTTCGAATTTGATATGAACCTTCCAGGCCATTGGAAAATGTGATATCAAGCCTGCCAGACACCGTATCCTCGGGATCTTAGACTTCTCGCGAGGCGCTTTTCGTCTTGCAATGCCCAATTGCGTCGTACGCGTTTGACATCCCCTACGAGATCCATCCGGAGCCCGAGCCCATAGGTGTGCGCGAGGCGGGAGACGTTTTTGGTTCCCTCCAGGTGTTGAGCAGCACGTTCCTCAGGTGAAAGGCTGGACATTCCCACATACACGCAGGGTTTTCCAGCTATGTAGCCGGGGTTGCGGGCAATGAACGAGGATTCTGATAGCACGGAGTCGTCCAATTCAAGCGCATAAACGCCGCAATCAGGTGCCTCGTGCGGACCAAGTGGAGAATACGGGCTATATCTTTTGGTAGAACGATTGTTTTTCGTGAAGTGTTTCATGGTAGTGATGTGCTCGGCTGGTTGTAGCGCGAACCGGCTCACGTTACCGTCTGGCAATAACCGCGCAAGATCAAATTGACGATCAGACGAATTTTTCAGACGTTCGCGGTGTGAATCAGAACTCCTCCGAAAATGCCCCATCAAATCGCGGTGCGAATTTCGCAAGAAACCAGCGACCGGCTGCGAGTAAACGCGTGACCTTTGCGCTTGGGGTCGAGGGTCAGGAGCAAGCAGAGAGGCTTGCTCGCATACTTTCGAACTACCGGAAGGGAGGCGTGTCTCAATCAGCGGTGGTTCGTGGCCTACTCAGGATGGCGGAGGCTATCGCTCTCGAGTCGGGTGATCCACTGGTCAAACCTGTGATGCAATTAGCCGGAACCGCGCCTGCAAAAGGACAAAAAAAAGTCGGAAAATCGAAAGCGGAGTCGGCAATGATCTGGGAGTGTATCCGGTCATTCGCCACAGAATCGTAGCGTGAATTCCTGACGGTTCGTAATCGTTAGGACAAGACACCATCGGTAAGGATTTTGTCTCCTGATACGATCCTCATGGTGGAGCGCGGCCTGAGAAATCGTTTTGTATGTTGCTCAAAAGTGCGTCATTTTTTGATCGTCCCATTAAATGGGAGCTTTTTGCCATTCATGGTCTTGGAGACTGAATAAGGACAACATTGAGGAGATTCCGAAAGGGCTGTCTTCTCCTGACTATCCATGGAGTAAATATACTTTTCCCTTTTGGTATCGTCATGGAGAAGTCCGCAGGTCGTTCGTCAGAAAGCTATCGATTCTGAATTGGAGCCTACGGCTTTTTGTAAACTGGAGGAATTTGAATTTTCTTGGCGGGCTTCGAGAAGGCGGCGCTTTCGCGCCATCCTTCTCACAGCCCTGTCTTGGATACCGTGCAAAAGAAGAACGCACCAGAACATGACAGAACAAACCATAACATGAACTACAATATCAGAAAAACCAGCCAACGAACTGCCCGCCTCGCATTCCAAATCCTTGATGAAAAGTGCCCCACCCGGTTCTTGAAAATATGGCGAATTAGAAAGAACCCAGACTCATCGATCTCCAGAGCAGAGGGAATCACTATCGGAGAGAACCCCAACAACTCCAGGGCGATGGTCGTAATGGTTCGTCGTGGGGATGTCGTCGTAATCGTACAACAGATGCCAGGTGACAGGGCGTGTTTCCTGCGCCACTACAAAATAGCCGCGTCTTTCGCGCCGATCGCCGAGGATCACCGTAAACTTAAAGAACGGAACGCTGGCGCTCTATTTGAAAATATAGAAATCGAAAGTGATCGAAGTTCTGGTTTGAGGGAGACCGAATTAAGACTCCTCTTTGGCAGTAGAAGCCCTACGTGGTTGCACGAGATCGTCGAGAAGCAGCTTGATCACTACCGCGAACATTCCGTGAAAGATTACCTCAAGTTAGCACCGAATCACCGAATCATTTCGGAGCTCCAACTTGTCGTGAACTACGACTCCCTCCGCTCCCTGCGCGACCACAAAAAACATCTCACTGACGCGCAGATCAAAAGATGTATCAGGAAAGATCCTACAGCTGGAATGCGATACGCGTTTGAGAGCGTCCCGCGAACTTTGCGCAGAAAGCATCTGGTTACACATGCAACCCATCTGCTAACGAACCATCTCCATCAATTGACGGCTGCGGAATTGAGAATTTGCTCGAAGAAATCACCACAAACGGCGTTTCTCGTCCGTGATCGTCTTACCTTGAGACTACGATCCATCATACTTGCACGCACCTATGGAGTTGCCTGGCACACGCTCATCGGGGATGCCCGATTTCCATTTCGCGATGAAATCCTCCTATCTCTGACCCGGCATCCGGAAGAGTGGCTTGCAGTAGCCAAAAACGGATTTGAGGAGATTTTTCGAAGGCTATCAAACCTGTTGGATATCAATCTTGAGCACCCTGAATTCGAGAAACTCATAAACGATATTGAGCCTCAGGGGAAAAAGGCCCTCGCGGAATACATCGTGGCCTTCGTCTGAACCAAAAACCAAGGCCCTTTGTCTTCAATCCTAGTCCCACGCCCTATGAATAATCATATCTCTGAAGCACCCATCCCGTTAGAACATCCTACAACTATCTTGAGAATCGAAGGCGAGTCCGCACTGTTCGCATTCCAATCCGGCCCAATTCTGCATTCCAAGATCACTCCAAGGATCAACCGATTTTACCAACAAGAACAGTGCTACTCGCCGAAGGATTGCGGAAGCGTGATCGGATACGGAGTCTCGCCGCACTGCGCTTTGATGATCAAAGCCTGCGAAGGTGATGTCGTAGCAATCGCCCAGCGCGCTCTCGGGGGATCATCAACTCTCTGGAGCTTTTTCCGAGTAGGGAAAGATTTCGAAGTGCTGGCTCTGAAAACGAAAAACCGCAAACTGTCTTATAAAGAGATCAACGGCATTCTTAAAATCGACTCCCGATATTCCAAGCCACTCATCGTCGAAAGTGAAGATATTGAATTTTTGTATTCCGAAAAACAACCCGACTGGCTGGAATCAATACTAGAATCCCAGTTAGAGCATTGGCACAGAAATGCACCTTACAACTACTACAAATACACGAGATGTCAATTGTCCGGCAAAGAGATCCAGCGCTGCGTTGATCACGCTCCGTATGTAGCTCTTACAAAGTGGAAATCAAAACTGACGGAGGCACAGCTTCAGCAAGCTATTCGAAGCAGTCCGTCAGGCGCAGTGCGGTATGCAATCGATGCCATTCCAGTATCATTGCGGGCGGAGTATCTGAGGAAAAATCCTTCGGACGCATTGATGAGTGCGCACAAGCTTACCGACGATGAACTCACCATTTGTGCCACCGAGGATTTTCGAACCGCGTTTAAGATTCGGTCACAACTACCTCCACGGAGGAAAGCGATCTTACTCGCAAACACCTACACAAACTCCTGGGACAAGCAAAAAAACTGCCATCTGGATCATTTCAGGGAAGAAGTCTTGGAATCCATCAAAGAATTTCCATGGGAATGGATGACCACCCATTCGTCTAATTTCGAATGCTTTGTCAATGGCTTACGAATCCATTTGTCTCTGGAACTGGAGCCTCGGATTATTTTGTTACTCCTTAACAATGTCTCAGCGTCGGACAGGAAAGAGATAGGAAAATACATATCCGCACACATCTGAATGAAGCGAGTAAACCCTCGTTCTAGGTCTCTCACGCACTGTGAATTACGTCACCTACGAAGTGCGCTCAGATCTGCTTGTAGAACAAGTTGTGAGAGCGGCATGGAACCCATGCTGCCCTACGGATCCACCGATCAATAAAAGGAACTGCAGGAGCTTCCGATCTGTCTCGCACGCTTTCGCGTTTGTTACATCGGGGGAAGGGGCAGAAATCCGAATATCGGACTGAATCCCAAGGAAACCAACTCATACACGAATTTTCCATCCTCCGACTACTGAAGCTAAAATTCGACACCAAAACTCCATCTTAAACACACTAACAAATGAAAAAATTAAAATCTGGATTACACATCGCTATCGTAACGAACCGCGCCCCCGGACATGGAGGATCGCTTTTCGCCTGGGAAAGCTACATGTCCTGCAAACTCAATGGTATCCAAGCAATTCTCGCCACCTTGCAAAATTATCGCAGTTATCCCGAAATCGGATCGGATCTTCGATACATATCACTCCCCAATCAAAAAACCGAACAAGACTTCAACGAGCGCGCACTTAGCTCCCTACATGATCTCGCAATTGAGGCAAAAGACCAGTCAAAATTCCTCATCATAGATCTCCATGCAGGCCTCTTGGATGATGATGTAGTTTTCTCCGTTCTAGCCAGTGCGGGCATTGCAGCCGCGAGTTCGGTTACATTACTCCTCCCGGTACGATACGGCCAACCAACGAGGTTTATAAATTTGGAAGCTAGAGGTATTCCTGTTTCACGAGGTTTATACCGTCGCTGGGGATTTGGATCAGATCCACGCGATTCTGCAGACGCCAATACTCCTTCGTTTCCTGCCTGGAATCCAACCTTACTCACCCCAGCGGTCATTGACATTATTCTTCCGCCCCGTCGCCTGAAAATTCCACAAATCACGGAATCAACAGTCGATGATTCTACCGAACAATCGTTCTCTAAAAAAACCAAGGAACGGTATAAAGCCCACATCGCCGATGCCGTCACCAGTATCTGGAAGCACGTCCTCGATCCAATTCAAGCTCTGCCCCCTGCCTCTGATGTCGGATTTACAGTTTAAAATATATTATTTCTCAGGCGGTTACGGATCACCAATCCCTAAAAAATCAGTAGGATCAATTCCAAACATTCAGCCCCCAGACTACTATGCGATATACAATCAGAAAAAAAAATTCCACCACCGCTATCCTCGGTATTGAATCCAGCGCTTTACTTGACCCTGCTAGAAAGCCCGAAGTGTGGCGTTTCTTTCATACAAAATCATCATCCGCCGAAAGAAGCATCGGGACAGTGCTGGGACGCGAACCGGGTAAGACCTGCGCTATGATAGTTCACGTTCGAATTGGCGATCTGATTTGCGTAAGCGAAAACCTTGTCAATGCTAGGGAATCTCGCTGGAGATTTTTCATAATCGACAGTGGCTTTGGATTAACTTCTCTGGATCTTCCTAACCGGTGCATTACGAGACGGGAATGCGATGAACTCCTCCACAGCTTCGAAGATGAAGAGCTAGACCAACTCGACAACGACGAGGACGGACTCCGAGAGCTTCTTGCACAGAAGCATCCAAAGTGGCTTCAAACGATCATGAATCGGCAAATCCAGCATTGGCGGAACCACAAGCCTTAAAAGTATTTCCGTCTCGCTCCCGTTATTGAAACGGGAGGTGAAGGTGACATCTCGCGATGCGTCGAAGAGTCCCCGTATGCTGCGCTATCCCGATTCCTGGGTCAGCTCGATCAGGCCCAGATTGCTAGCTGTATGGAGAGAGATCCAATGGCAGCGGTAATGTTTGTGTGGGAAAGAATCCCTCCACATGAACGCGAAAAGCATCTCTACGATTTTGCCAAGGAGGCCATTTCATTCGCCGCAGACAAACTGTCAGAAGACGAACTGGCGCTCGCTGCGAAGATTGATCCTTTTACCGCGTTTCGTAGGCGAAAACAGTTTTCGCCTTCCCGGCACGCAATTCTACTCGCGCACTCATATATGGTTGCCAGCCCGGAGAGTGCGGGCGGCTCCCTGAGCAACCTGCATGAGGAAGTCTGTGAATCGATCACTTTATACCCGAATCAATGGCGTGCATCCGACTCCCAGGGGTTTCCCGCGATACTCCACGATTTGATGTTGCTTCTTGAAATGAAATTCAGTCCGGCGGTAATTCGCTGCCTCTTAGAGACGACCTCATCCGAAGATCAACTGGCCATTGCAAATTTTATTGCCCTCCGAATTTGAAACAAAACCAAGGTGGTTCCTATTTTTAAACCATTCCATCCACCCGTAACAAAAAACAGAATTAGCAACCCAAATGCCATATCACCTTCGATCTCCAATCTTCGCCTCTGGGGAAATACTCGTTTCTCCGTCCGTGCTACTCCGGAATTTCCGTTATCACCCTCTCATCAATCGCCACCTTGCGGGCGATTGGGGAGAAATTAGTGACGATGACCGAGCCTGCAATAGTGACGCGGTAGCGGACGGATCAGAAATTCTTTCCCAATACCTGGCGTCAGACATTGAGGGACGGGAAGATTTGATCACCATCGTTACATCCGCTGATCGTTCTTACACGGTTGTATTTCTCCCCGGAGATCCAGAAAGTTAAATACTACATCCACTTCTCAGACATGAAAGGGACCTGACAGATAACCGACAAAAGATCTAACTTTTCCCAATGATTCACTAACAATGCCATCACTACCTTCTCTCCCACACTACGAAGTTTGGATCACCGATCCAGATACCGCTCTCTTGGTAATCGATAGCGGAGTAAGTCCAGAAGATCAGCAATCTCCACACACCCACATCAACTTCGGGAGATCTTCCTTCGGTAGTTCTTTGAGACTTGGATCAAGTCCCGGTGCCACTTGTGCTATTTTCAAAGTCGTGATCCCACAAACTATACATTTCAGCAGCTGGCAACGCGGAATTGCTCTTCACGACGCATACGAGATCCTGCCCGGCTTAGAACTTAAATCTGTAAATCCACAAAATATCTCCAGCTTGAAGAACATTAGAAGCCCAGATGAGCTCCGTGGATCACCCTCCTGCAGACCGGTAATAACGAAGGAGGACTTGGAGAATTTATTTTCCATGGAGTGGCCGGAGTGGCTACGTCCAGCGTTGACGTCCCAACTCTGTGAGTGGCAAATTCGTAACAAGGCTCTTTTTTACAGGTATTCCCCGTGGCCAATGAGTCGCGATGACATGTGGAGTTGCGTCAAGTGTTCACCGTATGAAGCACTCCGAAGATTCGGATCCGCGCTTACACAAACACAGCTGCGAATTTGTTACGAAAGAGAACCCAGAGCAGCTGCCTGCTATGCGTTTCAATTTCTAGGCTCCTGTGCGAGGAGAAACGCTATCCTCATTTTTCCCGGAGACGTGTTGAAACACTCGTCGGAGCATCTGACCGACGGGGAGCGATCCAAAATCCTTGAGATGATAGAACCTACTCCGAAACTGGACTTGATGACTGTCTTTACCAGAACCCACAGATCTGATCTAAGTCACGACGCAGAGGAAAATTAATCCTCCCATCAGTTCAAAGGGCGCAATGTTCCCCGTTCATTGGAAGTGACAAAGGGTTCACAGGAATTTGGCCATCACATTGGATTCATTTCTCAAAGTTGATTCTAAGAAGGCAAGTTTTACCGCTAGCAAGAAATCGATTAGAGAGAATTTGACGTGGGAGAGGTGTCTCCCTCCGCTGCTACTGCGTGCGCTGCTACCCTCTCAGCGGGGTTAGCACCCCGCAACGCCCCAGCCAAAGAGCCCTTCCCCGATCTGCGCTGCGCTGTAGATCGGGTGATTCCCCTGCCCCTTTGGCTTATTGAGACTCTCGTAACCTTGCCTCTTCCACAGGAATTTTATCTGGCTGCGGGATCGCTTGGGTCGGGTCCCCGGTTCCCCCAATCCCCCTGCCTTGTCCTCCAAAAAAACTTTTTTGGAGGCCTTCGTTGGAGGCTAATGGGGGCCGCCCGTCTCAAAGCGCTGTCCTCACCAGAGTCCTTGGGATTCAAGGAACATCTCGTTGTAATGCGATGACAAAGACCAAAAGCCTTCGCGCTTCGGCTCATTTACGTCACCTTTCCCATTACCCCAAGTTCAGCCGAGCATCCTGCTCCTCCCGGGGAGTTTCGTATTGTTGGCCGGTTCCGTTTTCAGGTTCCGAAAGGATCTCGTAGTTCTCAAGCGCGGTGTCCGCACGGAGGATTTTCTCAACCTGCCTCCTGAGCCCAATAACCCGGATGGCATTTCTTGGACTGGTTTAGACCGCCCCAGCATCTGCATCCATGGAAGCCCATTTTCTGACACCATCAGCCGCGCCGAAAGCCACGGCTGTATTCATCGATCGAAATGGGAAGCCGCTCCACTGTCCGCACCCTCATCGAAAAAGGCCCCAAGGTATTCATCCGGTAAAAAACGGGAGACGTGGACTGGCGATCATGATGTCCAGAAAAGGACAAACCGGATGAACGACAATCCGTAGGTAAAGCCGAGCTATTGCTCGCTGGCATCCTCCGCGAGCTGATGAACCTCAACAAAATCGAGTTCCAGCCCTCTTACCCAGCGTCGCATTGTGACGATGGTAGGAATCCTCTGAAGGCTTTCGCCGCGGGCTAAAATGCCATGGTCAATCTCGGTTTTAGATGCAAGCTCGCGAATACTTAAGCCCTGCTTGATCCGGGCGTCTTTGAGGATCAACAGAAACTTGGCCACGAACTTGTGATCCCTGTCGGGGGGCCACAATGGATGGTCTTCTGGACTGGGCATCTTTCTATCATATCAGTGATGCTTGTTAAAATGAGGGCAAAGGCCTCCGTGGTCAGTTGACACCACACCCGGATTTTGGTAAGTTCGCGCCGCGTCCGATCAGGCGCATTCACCCGTGCTACAACTTGAACGCAATACGCAGCGGAACCCGGTCGTGACCGGGTCATTTGGCCTCACGGAAGATCCCGCATCAGTGATACCAAACTTCTCTTTTAAACCAGCAACTTAACCTACCTATGAAACCAATCGTACCCTTGGCAGCTCTCGCATGCCTGTCGGCTCTCTCTTCTCCATCCTGCAAAGACTCGAACCATAAAACTTGGCCCTTGGAAGCTGACGCCGCTATTTCCGATTCCGACCCCGCCGCTGATGTCCCCAGAGAAGTGGAACGGATTCATTCTTTCATTGCTGCTGCACTACCATCCTACCTGAGTGCGGGGCAGCCCGATATCGAAGACAGGTCCGTCAATAAGACGATGCGGAAGGTCGTTGTCCGGGTGCCGATTGTAGCTGAGGAAGATCTCTATCGGGACACTGGCTCAGGAGATTTCGTTCTCGTTGAAAGAACCGTTTCCAAGGGTGGTTCGCGTCCGTCCGTAGTCATTCTAACGGGAATGAAAACCGGTGACAGGTGGGATTGGCAGGACGAGATAGAGGTGGAAGTAGCTGTGGATCCCGGCGTGTTACCGCTCTCGAGATTTCCCTCCGAGGCAATTGTAAAGGGGTCTCCTGAACATCTCACGGCAGTATCCGATCTTGCGAAACGAGAAGAAACAGCAGCGTCGGAAGAAGTGCTTCGAAAGGCAGAACTTCGAAAATCGATTCTTGCTCCTTTGGCTGAAATACTTACCGACGGTGCCTCCGCTGATGGATTTCTCGGAACTCGGAAGTTCAAGATAGAGGTCACGAACGCCAGTCCCTCGATGGGTTCCTGGACTCTCCAATCCACAAAATACGATAACTCAGGTAAAAAGCTCTACACCGCTCAATCCGAAATCGGCGAGATTCGCCTAGCTTACGACGAAGAAAAAGGTGAATGCACCGTGGATCGATCAGGCGGAACAATTGGCTCACTACAGGGAACAACTGCCACCGCGAATGGCAGAACCCTCTCCTTCGCTGGGGGAAACCTGCGGGGAGCTCTCCCAAAATTTGAGTTTGAGTGAAGAGCTTAAACGACTTCTTTTGAGCAAAGAAATCGGAAAGTTCGAGGGCTTTGCATATTCCGAGAGGGCGTTAGAATATACGGTCTAAACACCGCTTAGGACTGCTTACAAATCGGGCAAAGTCGTGAGTGAGCCGCTTGCAGCGGTCAGTGGAGCTTTCTCAGGATAACGGGGGCAACCCTGAAAATTTGCTACTGTCATACTTGCCCCTTCTCCAAGCGAGTCGAACGGGTGAATCGATACTTTCGCTTCGAAGCTCATCGCCAAGAAAAGTAGCCATGTCGGCTCAGATATGCGGTGCGATTGCTTTTGCCGCCGCCTCCAAGATGTCCCGATCAAGAACGTCGTGGTGCAGGATCAGTCGTTTTGCTAATGGATGTCTTGGCTCCGTCGATAAGAGGTCACAAATGGGATAAGTGCGATCACCACAATATAGCAAAATTTCTTCATCGGTCAGGCGATCCGTTGCAAACTTAAGCGCCGCCCACGGATCTTCCTGGGAACAATATTGAAAAAGTTGATCAGTCAACCGTTCCGATAAGTACTGAATAGCAATTCCCGGAGCTGCACGGGCACAAAATTCGAAAATCCTATCCGTCATGCGGTAAGAAACGTAATCAAGGGCAATACTTGGTTCAGCAGTTGCACAAAATTCAAATTGCTCATCAGAAAGTTCCAAATTATTACCAAACCATGAGTTTGACGCCTTTATGGCAGCACCCGGCTCCTGCCGAATACACCAGTCGAGAACCTCGTCTCCGATCTCATGTCCCAGCGAAAAATTGAGCGCTTGAAGCGGATGTAACCGACAGCACGCTTCCATCTCCTTCTTCGTTAAACCCAATCTCTCCGCCCACCTAAGAGCTGAATGAGGGTCTTTTTTGATGCAGTAATCAAATTCCTCAGCATTCAGATTTCTTCCATGCACATATAGAGCAGCACCTGGATTCTCGCGGCAATGTTTTGCAATTTTCACTGTCAAGGGAGTTTGACAGAATTCCTGAGGATTACTCGCAAAATTTCAGGGGTGGACGCGGGTCGGCAAACATCTTCGCTTAAAATCGGAAGGTGATGCCTGCTCCGACGCCATAGACCGAATCCCAGAGTGCCGTAGCAGAGAACGATTGCGAGAGCCGGTATGACGCGCCTCCTTGGTAGGACCAGTCCTCGTGGGTGTCGTATTCGGCCTCGCCAAATATTCCGAGGCGCGGAGTGAGCATGAGTTCCCGGCCGACCGTGAGCCGCGCACCTCCATCGGAATCAACCCAGGCACTGGCGAGGAAATTTACGGGGAGCAGGTAGTTCACCCCGGCAATGAGTCGCTCGGTTTCACGGGTTCCGTTCACCCCCTCCCCATAAACGCCGGCGAAGACCGAGGTGAAGCGGTTGATGTAGCGGTTGTAGGTGATGTCGGTTTCCCATTCGGTGCCTTCCACACCGTCCCAGCCGGCCTCGTAGTTGAGCATCAGGCTGTTCATGATGTTGGAGAAGACGATTGTTCCCTGGGTTTCGCTGCTGAGGGCATCTACCATTCCGTAAAAATGGTAGCTGGTGTCACGGTAGAGATCAGCCTGTGATTCGACCGTCGCCGCGTCCGGTGTGAAGTTGTCGTATTTTACGACCCGCGCCATTCCGCTGTCCATGTGGTAGAGCAGGTGGCAGTGGAAGAACCAGTCGCCAAACTCGTTGGCCTCGAACTCGATCACCGTGGTGCTCATGGGTTCCACGTTGACCGTGTGCTTGAGTGGTGAGCGTTTTCCCTGCCCATTGATGACCCGGAAGAAATGGCCGTGAAGATGCATCGGATGGTGCATCATCGTGCGGTTGATCATGATGAAGCGAACGACTTCGCCTTTTTTGATGTGGATGTCGTTGCTCGGCGCGAGAATTCGGTTATTGATCTGCCACACGTATTTCTTCATGTCACCATCAAGGGTGAGACGGACGTCCCGACGTGGGGCATCTGCCGGGAGGTCGGTGTTCCCTGTTGCCCGGAGCATTTTGTATGGGGAAAACGGGCGGTAGCGGGACATCATGCTGTCCGAGGCGAGCAAGGGATGGATCGCTGCATCCTCTCTCAACAGAAAGTCATACCACTTCGGCGGGTTCTCCTTCAGACCGCTGTCTTTCATTCCGCCCATGGCGTCCATTCCGGCCATTCCGCCATCGTGCGAACTATGATCCATTCCTCCCATTTCGGAGCCGTTGTCTTTCTTCCCGGATGTCATATCCATACCGGACATATCCATTCCAGCCATGTCGTCGGAGCTCATGGCCATGCTTCCCATGTCCATGCCGCCCATATCCATGTTCATTCCGGGCTGGTCGAATTTACCCGCGTCCACATCGCGGTTGGTCATACCCATCGATCCACGGGGCGTGAGTGCGAACATCCGCTTCCAACTGAACATGTCCATGGTGTCATAGAGATACGGCTTCGGCATGTCCGGAGCGGCGTGGCGTTCCCCGCTTCCTATCCAGAGGGAGGAATGTCCCGAGCCATCGTGCGCGGTAGCGCGGAACTCGTAGGCACCGGCGGCAGGAACCTTGACGATGACATCGTAGGTTTCCGCGACTCCGATGAGCAGGGGCTTGTCCATCTTCAGGGGTTCGACGGGCTGGCCATCGGCGGTCACGATGGTCAACGGGCCACCGGCGTATTGGAGATGGAAATAACTCGTGGCGGAACCGTCGATCACACGGAGACGGACGGTTTCGCCCGGCTTGGCCTTGAGTTCGCTGGACTGTTTCCCGTTGAGGAGAAAGGCATCGTAGGCGACATCGGCAAGATCCATCGGCGGCATGCGCATGGCCTCCCTCTTCCAGAACTCTTTGAATTTACCGGTCTTTATGGAACCCAGCACGGTCTGGCTGGCACGCTTCTCTACACCCATCCACTCGGATCCCCTGCGGAGGAGTTTCATGACCGCTTCCGGGTCGCGGTCGGTCCAGTCGGACAGTAGAACCACCTGATCTTTGGTGGCTCCGTGCTCCGCGTGGTTCGGGGTTACGACGATGGAGCCATAGACACCTACTTGCTCTTGGAGTCCGCTGTGGGAGTGATACCAATAGGTCCCGGTCTGGCGGATCGGGAACCGGTAGGTGAAAGTGCTGTGGGGTGGAATGCCCGGAAAGGAAACTCCCGGAACTCCATCCATCCCCGGAGGAACGAGCATCCCATGCCAGTGGATTGAGCTTGTGACATCCATGTCGTTGCGGACCTCAATTACCGCGGTATCCCCTAAATTGAAACGGACAGTAGGCCCCGGAATACCCCCGTTGACCGTCATTCCCATTTTCGCCTTGCCGGTGATGTTGAGTTCCTGCTCGGCGATGGTCAGCTTGTAGTGTTTCTCGGCAGCAACCGATGCCATCGTCGTGGAAAGTGCGATGATTCCGGTGAGATAAAAGGTGCGGATGGATCGGTGTTTCCTTACAGGCATTGGAGAATCGGGATTCAAAGGAGTTTGTGAGGTTTTCATCGTGTGTTTTAATGAGGTAGGCATTTATTGTAAAATTCAAGCACTTATGGGCTTCTCTGAAATTTCGCTCCAGAGTGAATAGAGGACGGGAACGACGAACATGGTCATCAACTCGATGAGCATTCCGCCGAAAATGGGTACGGCCATCGGAGCCATGAGATCGGAACCGCGACCTGTCGAGGTAAGCACGGGAAGCAATGCCAATAGGGTAGTTGCGGTGGTCATCAGGCAGGGCCGGACGCGGCGGCAACCTGCATCGACGACGGCCTCGCGAATGGCAGCGACTCCCTGCGGTTTCAGCTCCGCGAAACGTTGGCGCAGGTAGGTGGAGATCACCACCCCATCATCCGTAGCGATCCCGAAGAGTGCGAGGAAGCCGACCCATACGGCGGTGGAAAGATTGATCGGAGAGACTTGGAATAGCTGGCGGAAATTGTGCCCGAAAAGCTCGAAGTCGAGAAAGCCGGGCTGTCCGTATAGCCAGAGCAAAATGAATCCGCCAGACCATGCGACTGCCACTCCCGAGAATACGATCAGGGTGGAACTCACCGAGCGGCTGTCGAGGTAGAGCAGGATGAAAATCATTCCCAGACACAGCGGAACCATGATCATCAGGTTGCGGTTGAATTCCAGGGCGGACTCGTAGTTTCCTGCGAACTGATAGCTGACTCCGGCGGGACGAGCCAACTCCCCTGTTGACTCCTTGCCCTCAAGGAAATTTTTCGCAGCCTCGACCACATCCACTTCCGCGAAGCCCTGCTCCGAGCCGAACGTGACGTATCCGGTGAGGAAGGTATCCTCCGCCTTGATCACCTGCGGCCCGCGCAGGTATTTGATTTCCGCCAGTTGCGAGAGCGGGACTTGCGCCCCTTCCTTGCTGGTCACGAGAATATTTTCCAAGGAATCCTGGGTATCCCGTTTTTCGCGGGAGTATCGGACTTGCACCATGAAGCGCTCTCGGCCTTCGACAGTGGTGGTCACCATACGCCCGCCGATGGCGGTCTGGATGGTTTCCTGGATGTCCGCGATATTGAGGCCGTAGCGTGAGGCCGCGTCGCGATCCGGGACGATCTCAAGGTAAGGCTTTCCGACGATGCGGTCCGCGTTGACGGTTGCGATGGAGAGCCCCGGCACTTCGCCGCTACGCAGGAAACTTTCCACCTCAAGACCGAATTTTTCGATCTGTTCAAGAGACGTCCCTTTGATTTTGATCCCCATGGGTGCCCTCATTCCGGTGCGCAGCATCACGAGCCGTGTCTCGATGGGCTGGAGCTTGGGTGCGCCTGTCACGCCCGGCATGGTTCCGGCTTCCGCGATTTTATCCCAGATGTCATCAGGCGAGCGAATCTCGGGTCGCCACTGGCGGAAGGGCTTGCCACGGCGGTCTTCGATGAGATTGCCGGTTTTGTCATACACGTAGGCACCCTTGTCATCCGTTCGGAAACGCAGAACCTGTCCCTTTTCGTTGGTCTTATACTCGGGAAGGTAGTTCACCACGGTCTCTACCATCGAGATGGGCGCGGGATCCAGCGGGGATTCCGCCCGCCCGATTTTCCCGACAACACGATCCACTTCCGGGATCGCGGCAATGGCGGTGTCCATTTTCCCGAGCATTTCCCGGGCTTCTTCGATGGAGGCGTGAGGGCTGACAGTGGGCATGAAAAGGAACGATCCTTCATCAAGCGCGGGACGGAATTCCCTGCCGAGGCCGGGGAAGGTTTTATCGGCGTCTTTCCAGATCGCCGTTTCGCGGATACCATCCCCGGTGAGCGCAGTCAGCGGGCTGAATGTCTTGGCAAATCCAATCCATGAGCTCACGGCCAGAAGAAGCAGGACGACCGGGACAATCAAAAACAGTCCCTTGTTCGCCAAACACCAGCGAAGGACTGTGGGATAAACCATTTCAAAAAGTTTGAATATGCCCAGGAGTCCACCGACGACGATGACGACGAAAATCAGATTTTCGATCACGTTCCGATCCAGACCCAGCGGCATCCAGTTCACGGTCAGCAAAGCCACCACCGAAAGTGCGGCGACCGTATTGAGGGAGAACAAGACGAAGCGCATCGCCCGATCCTTCACCATCGGAGTGACCATGATGCCCACGGCGAGTCCCAACAGTGCGAGCCCGAGCACCCAGGAAAAGAAAAAGGCGATCACCCCGGCCGCTGCCAACATCACCCCGGTGACCGTGCGTTTTTCGCGCAGCCAGCGTGGCACCTGCCCGAAGAGAAGGTGAGCCACAGGCGGGATGATGGTCAGTGCGACGATGATCGAGGCGATGAGTGCGAAGCTCTTCGTGTATGCCAGCGGCCTGAACAGTCGCCCGGCCTCGCCTGTCATGGTGAACACAGGAAGGAAACTGATCACCGTCGTTGCCACGGAGGTCGTCACCGCCGAGGCCACCTCGGTCACGGCGCGATAGATCACGGCGGACTTCGACTCGTCCGGCGGAGCTTCATCAAGGTGTTTGAGGACGTTTTCCGTAAGCACGATGCCCACGTCCACCACCGTCCCGATGGCGATGGCGATGCCGGAGAGGGCGACGACGTTCGCATCGACGCCTACCATTTTCATCGCGATGAAAGTGATGAGCACAGCCAGCGGAAGCATTGCGGAAATGAGCAGACTGGTCCGCAGATGCATCACCATCACGATGACGACGATGATGGTGACAAGCACCTGCTGATAGAGAGCCTCATCGAGGGTGTTGAGGGTTTCGCCGATAAGCTTGGAGCGGTCGTAGAAAGGAACCACGGTCACCTTGGAAGTCGTCAACCACTCCGGCCAATCCGCACGGGGGGTGCTTCTGGTGAAATCCAGCCAGCTTGCGGCAGCGGAAGTCCCGTTCTCGGAAAATGCCGGAAAGATCCCTTTTTCATCGGCGAAATCCACCACGGTTTCCTTGTCCGTGCTTGTCCAGTCGATCAGGGCACGGATAGGCAGGGCGTCCTCAAGTTGGGCGATCTTCAACTTGGTCTGCTTGATCGTTTCCATGGGGTTCGCCCCGTAGCGGGCGACGACCACGCCTCCCGCCGCGTCCGCCCCGTTGACATCCAAAGCACCGCGACGCATCGCTGGACCGAGGTTCACACTACCCACCATGGCGACAGTGATCGGCGTATTGTCGCGCACCGCGACGACGGCTTTTTCAATATCGGCGGTGGTCTTGATGTAGCCAGTGCCACGAAGGAAATATTCCACCCCATTCACCGCGAGGTTCCGTGCGCCGATTTCCTGGTTGGATTTCCTCACCGCATCCACCACTTGCGCCAGCGTCACGTTGTTCGCCCGCAGCTTGTCGGGATCGACATCGACCTGATACTGGCGCTGATAGCCACCAACGGAGGCGACCTCCGCCACGCCAGGCGCGGCGAGCAATGCGTAACGCACCTGCCAGTCCTGCATCGCCCGAAGTTCGTCCAAATCCCAGCCGCCGATAGGCTCCCCATCCGGATCCCTTCCCTCAAGGGTATACCAGAAAACCTGGCCCAATCCGGTCGCATCCGGCCCGAGGGTAGGAGTGATGCCATCGGGGAGTAGGTTCGAGGGTAGCGAGTTGAGTTTTTCCAACACCCTACTACGGCTCCAGTAGAACTCTATGTCCTCTTCGAAAATCAGATAGACGTAGGAGCTACCGAACATGGAGAAGGAGCGCACTTCCTTCACACCGGGCACGCCGAGCAGGGCGACGGTGAGCGGGTAGGTCACCTGATCCTCGATGTCCTGCGGCGAGCGGCCCGGCCAATCAGTGAATACAATCTGCTGGTTGTCTCCGAGATCGGGGATGGCATCGACGGCGACAGGATCGCGGGGATAGCCGCCGGTGTCCCAGTCGAAAGGAGCCACTTTCACGCCCCAGAAAATGAAAAATGCCAGCAGCAGGAATACCACCAGCTTTTGGTGGAGACAGAAATGGATGAGCTTGTTCATGGGAAACGATTCTTAGGTTCGTTCAGCGGTCGGATTCCTTGGCATCTCCCGTAGAGAGAGTGTCAGTCACGGCACCGCACCCGAGCATCGCATCGCCGTAGTAGGGGTTCTTAACTTCCGGTTTGTCAGATAGCCAATCAGCCCCCTTTCCGCCGAACGCCATCGGGCAATGGACGACGTAGGCGTTGCCCACCGCATCAATGCCCCCTTTCCTGACCACTTTGATAATGGCATCACTGAGAGGTTGGAAAGCGGCTCGGCGTGATTCCAGATCGGTGGCGGCTGAAGTTTTTTCCGCCAGTTCCGAAAGCTTTTTAATCTCGGAAACGGACGATTCGCTCATCGAGGTTGCCAGTGCTTTGGCAGCGGAGGAGGCTGCCGCGTCGTCATCGGCCGCAAGTGCCGATGCCAGCGGCTGGTAGTCGCTGAGAATCTTTTTCAGTTCGGCTGCGGTTTCCGGATCCCCGGAAGGTGGTGCGACCGACTCGTAGGGAAGCCCCAGGTAACGCCCAGCTTTTTCGATGGCTCGCTCGGTCATCGCTGCTGAAATTTCCGGACTCTGTTCCATCTGCTTTCGGGCGACATGGAGATCGTTGGTGAGCCTTCGTGAAAATTCCGTCCAGAGACTGAGTTCTTCTGGCTGTAGCTTTGAGGTATCAATGCTTTTGACTAGCGTACCGATCTCCTCCAGCTGCGCCATATCCGGGCTTTCCAGCAAACGTCCCAAGGCGCGTGGAACGGGAGCCCATTGCCCGGCCAAGGATTCGGGAGCGGAATGGGCGGGCATTTCATTCAACCCGGCATCGGGGTTCATCATCGATGGTTTGGCGCGAATCTGAAGTTCGGAATCCAGTTTGAAGGCTCCACGGCTGACCACGAGTTCCCCTTCGCTTAGATCCGAATCGACAATGTATTGCTCTCCGACACGTGCTCCGAGGACGATTTCCCTGCCTTCAAAAACCGGGCCGTCGCCGCCTTTGAGCCGCACGTAAACAATTGCCCGGTTTCCCGTCCGCAACACAGCGGAGGCAGGGACGAGCAATGGTTCCGGTGCCGCTTCCGGGTTGGGAATGAAACCGAGTTCCTTGGCGGGAACCAAATCCATGCCGCAGATGTCGCATTGTCCAGGCGCATCCTTGACGATCTCCGGATGCATGGGGCTGATCCATTTCCCTTCCAATGAAGGATCAAGCACACGGCCGTCGGCTGATGTGGCGGACCGGACGATTGCCTTCGCGAACATTCCAGGTTTCAACAGGAGTCCGGGGTTCTCGACATTCACCCGCACTCTCGCCACACGCTTCATCATATCCAGATCCGGATCGATAAAGGCGATGCGTCCTTCGAACGTTTTTCCGGGGAGAGCCTCCACCTCGAACTCCACTTTCTGGGCGTAGCGGAGCCACTGGAGATCACTCTCGTAGGCTTCCATTTTCAGCCATACCGTCTCAAGCTCCGAGACTTTGAAAAGCGGATCTCCGGTTTTTACATATTGGCCCTCGTTCGCGAGCTTCGCGGTCACAACTCCCGTTTGCGGAGCATAAAGGGTGAGGTGATCATCCGGGTTCTTCGACTCCTCAATGGATGTAATCTGCTCCTCGCTGAATTGAAGCAAGCGCAGCTTCTCACGAGCCGATTCGAGAAGACGGCGGCGGGTTTCCCCAACCGGACCGGAATCCATCAATCTGTAGTTTGCACGCGCACTGATCAGCTCCCGCTGTGCGACAAGAAGATCGGGCGAATAAATCTCCGCCAGGTGATCCCCTTTTTTCACCACAGCTCCGGTGAAATCCACGAACAGCCGGTCAAGGCGACCCGCGACCCGCGAAGTAATCGTGGTAGTCCGGCGCTCGTCATAATCGATTTTCCCGAAAAGCCGGATCTCCGCCTCGGCAGGTTCCCTCACCACCGGAGCAACACGTATGTCCAGCAGTGCGGAGGCTTCGTCGGATATGCTCAGTTCCCGCAGGCCACCGTCATCAGATGCGGTCAGGGGGATGAGATCCATGTTGCAGATCGGGCACAGGCCGAATTCGGGTTGGCGGATCTGGGGATGCATCGAGCAGGTCCAGACTTCCTCGCCAGCCATATCGGACGAGCCGTGATCGTGCTTCTCCGCAGCGGGGAGACCGAACCACCAGCCTGCGAGAAACAGGGCGATGGGAATGATTACGACGAGGAGTTTTTTCGGCGCGTGTCTGAGGTTTCGGACGAAAGTAGGTGTTTTCATGGTGATTGTATTTATTGGATTCCCGCTGCTGCTCTGAGGGTGGCGGCAGCTTTTCCGAGCTGGGCGTTTGCCCTGACGAGTTGGAGACGGTATGAAAGCTGGAGTCGCCAGGTTTCGAGGAGGCCGGTGAAATCGCTGGTTCCCGCGCTGTATCCAGTGAGGGTCACTTCATAAGCCTGGCGGGAATCCGGAATCAGTCGTGTCTCAAAAAGTTCCGCGATTTCGCGGGCTGTCTTCACGCGATACCATGCATCCTCTACCCGGTAGCGCAGATCGGATTTCGTGCTGGCGATCATTGCTTCGGTTTCCGAGATCCCTTCGCGGGCCTCACGGATCATCGCCTTTCGGGGTTCCTGCCAGAGCGGGATATTAATTCCAAGCGATGCATAGACCTGGTCGCGCCCGTTGGCGCCCTTGGAAAGGCCGGAATCCGAAACAGATGCTCCGCCAATACCGGCGGTGAAATCGGGGTATTTTTCAAGTTCCGCACGCTTCAACCTGTGGCGGAAAGCATTCGCTCGCTCCTCGGCCGCCGCGACTTCCGGGTGGCGCGACTGGGCACGTGAAAGCAGTGATTCCAAACTCCCGTTGCTAGGAACGGATGTGCGACGGACTGCTGGCAAAGTTGCGCCAACCGGTCTGTTTAAAAGGGAATTCAACCGCGCTTGAGCCGTGCTTTTCAGTTGAGCGGCATCTGCAAGATCACGGTCTATCATGGTGATCTCATTACCGATGCGGAGCTGGTCAGCCTGTCCAGCCTGCCCCGCTCCCACGCGGGCATCGATGGACTCGCGAACGGAATCTAGGATGGCGCGGCTTTCATTGGTGATGGCGATGGTCTGTTCCGCCATGTAAAGGTCCCACCATGCGGCATGGACTTGCTCGGTGAGTTTCAGCTCCATCGCGCTGACTTCCGCACGAGCGGCTTCGGCTTCGCTATCAGCGGCAGCGGCGGCCTCGCGGCGTTTTCCGGGAAACGGGATTTTCTGTTTCAATCCAGCCATCGCATCGACCCGACCGGCTGCGGTTTCAGCAAGTGATCCGGCGGAAATCTCCGCCGTGGGGTCGGGCAAGGAAAGCTCCTGCGGAACTTTCGCGGCGAGCCGCTCTGACTTGTGACGCGCCGCGATGATCGACGGATGATGGGCGACGGCTAGCCGTGCGAGATCCTCGGGACCCGAAGCTCCGGCAACGGAATAGTTGACCGCGCCCGATGGAGGCGGCACAGCGAGAACGGATGCAGTGGAATCGCCACCGTCCGACTGCACGCCGCACGAGAATAAAATGACAGGTAAGACGAAGACCGAAATTGCTCGAAAGTGGGACATGTTCATAGAACGGAAACAGGGAACGGGAAAAATAGTATGACGGAAAATCCTTTGATTACGAAAAGTTTCACAACTTCGGTAAACCGCGTGAAGGATTATTTCTCCAGAACAGGAAGCGAGGCCTCATCCAATCCAAGTGAATAGTGGGAAAAAACACGGCACAAGCGATCGGAGTAAAAGTGCGCCAACGGAATCCAGTCTTGGCTTCCGTTGGCTTCAGCAACAGGAGATCAGCCGAAGCATCGGATCAGTCTTTGATCGGAACGATGAACATGCATTCCTTACCCTCTTCGTTCACGTAAACGACTTCTGATTTGATGATGTTGTTACGGGGGCCCATGCGTTTGATCTTCACTTTCTTTTCGCAAGCGTCACAGTGCATTGTTCCTCCATCGTGGCAGAGAGCTTCCGCCTCCTTGTCGTCCGCAATCTCTTTCACCGTGACGGATTTGCACTCCATGCAGACCTTGGCGTATTTGTCGCCCTTCTTCATTTTCTGGATTTCTTCCGCAGTAGTGGCGGATTTGTGGACACCCTTGCCAAAGTCGGCGGGATTCGGGCGCTGGGCGTAGGCGGAAGTGGCGATCCCTCCGGCAAATACCAAGGCGAGGAGTAGTTTGATTCTAGTTTTCATAATCTTGTCTGATTTGGATTGGCCAAAGGCTAGCAAGGAGATTTGTCTGACTTGCTTTGAAAGTGGCTTCACCGGGTTCTACCCCGCAGGCGGCTCCGCCCCTTGGAGAAATTTTATAAAATTCGATTTTTGTTCACCGGGAACCTGGCACAAAAAAGCCGCACGGTTCTACAATCCGTGCGACTTTCCGCCAAGAGGTCAGAAACGCTTACTGGCTGGCCCAGTCTTCAGATGCGTGGCATATCCCTGATTGCTGGTCGGGACGTTCTTGCCAAACTCGTGCTTCTTGTAGCTCAGTTGGCTCCGTGGAGACCTGGCCCAGGATGATCCCATGAGGCCAAGGCCGAGGATCGTGGTGATTGCGATGGTTTTCGTATTCATTTTTTCAGTGGTTAGTTGATGGAAGTCAACCGTTTCAATGCTTCCAGGCACCCGCCCGGAGCCTGCAACAGTGACTCTAACAATAATACCCCTCACGAGTTCATACCCCTTGGAGAATTCTATGCTTTTTTGTCACTACGGATAATTTTGCACAAAGCACGAAAATGCCGAGGGTTTGGAAGCGGGCCGGGGTTTTACACGCTTCACACTTATGGAGATTCCGCCCCACCCCGCCCCGATGTCATGAAAATAGCCACAAGCATACATCCTTCGGAAAAATCTGCGACTGCGAGACGCCGCATGATCCTGGCACTTTACACCGTGATCGTCATCACACCTCCAGTGCTTGCCACAGCGCTAGGACAAATGGGCCATGCGGATGACAGGATGGCAAGGGTAGGTGCGAATCTCGCGCTATCCGGCTTCGCGATGGTCTGTCTCCAGTTCGTCCTTTCAGCCCGGATCAGTTGGATCGAACGGGCTTTCGGACTCGATGCGCTTCTGGCTTTCCACCGGAAAACGGGAATGTGGGCGGGCATTTTCCTTCTCGCCCATCCCCTTCTCATGGCGGCGGGTGAAGCCGGTGCGTCCCTGCTTTATGCAACCGGCGTGGAAAGGTTCATCTGGATCGGACGGGCGGCTTTGCTGGTGCTGATCATACAGATCCTCGTTTCCGTGTGGAAATCACGTATCCGTCTCTCCTACGAAAAATGGAGAATGCTGCACGCTGTTGCTGCGTGGACGGTTCTCGGACTGGGGTTTCTCCATAGCTGGACCGGAGGCAGCTCGCTGGAATCTTGGGCGATGCGCGTTTTCTGGATCGCACTCGTTGCGGCCGCGCTCGGCACGAACGTCTGGCACAAATTCATCAGGCCGCTGCGACTGAGGACACGGCCATTTCGGGTGAAATCCATTTTCCGGGAAACAGAAGATGTTCACACCATTGTTTTGGAACCTCTCGATGGCGGACGTGTCAGGGACTTTCTTCCGGGTCAGTTCCATTTTCTCACTCCGATCCAGACCGACTCTGAAATCCCATCTGAAGAACACCCGTTCACCATCTCCTCCTGCCCGACGGAACACCGCAGCATCGCCTCCTCGATCAAGCAATCAGGCGATTTCACCACCCGACACATCCCGAAAATCTCGGAGGGCGACCTTTTCTCAGTCCTAGGCCCGTTCGGGCGATTCTCATATCGACTTCATCCGGAGGAGAAACGGCTGCTGTTCATTGCCGGGGGCATTGGGATCACCCCATTAATGAGCATGCTACGTCATCTCGGAAGCACTGGACGGGATGATATTCCGGTGACGCTGCTTTACGCAAACAAGTGCGAGGAGGACATCGCCTTCCGTGAAGAGCTGATCCAACTAAGTTCCGGAGGAACTCCAAACCTGGAGATCATTCATGTCCTCAGCGATCCCCCGCCTGCATGGCAGGGGGAGACTGGACACATCGGCAAAAGGTTGATCGCCTCCCATCTGGACGATCCGGAAGTCGATTCCGAAGACATCACCGGTGTCTATCTTTGTGGCCCTCCGGCGATGATGGAGAGCATTAAAAAAATACTCACGGAGCTTGGTATCTCCAACAACCGCGTCCACGCCGAAGCTTTCGAATTTTGATTTCCCCACCCTCATGAAACACATCTCATCCACTACGAAGTCATCAATCATCATCGCAGCCATCACCATCGCGGTCGCTATTGCCGCCGCGTTCGTACCTCTTGCGGAAAAGGAGGGAGGACACAGCCACGGATCAGACGAAGAAAAACACGAAACGGAACCCGCCGAGGAAGGCTCATCGCACGGGGAGCATAGTCATTGAGCCAGAATCCCAAAGTTTGTGCGCGGTTGGGGCAATTTTAATCCGAAAAACTTCAAGGGTCTGACCATCCCTACGGTGTCTGATTACGTAGCCCCGTTCGAATTTTCTCCACCATCCCATCTATTTCATGCCCCAGACCGCCCACCGCACTGACGTATTTCAGGCACTGTCCGAGTCCGAAATTTACAAGGACTATCAGGACGCCTTCACGAAGGCCACCGGTCTTCCTCTCACGCTGGAGGCTCCGGGAGAGCACGATTTAAAACTTCGTAAAAGTCCTGCCGCAGCTCCGTTTTGCGCATTGATGGCTAGGACAAACGTTTCCTGTGGAGCTTGTTACGCGCTTCAACAGCGACTCGAGGAGGAGGCAAAAATGGAACCGAAAACCCTGAAATGTTTCGCTGGATTGTGCGAAACGGCGGTGCCGGTCAGGATCGGCGAGAATCTCGTCGCCTTCCTCCATACCGGTCACATCCTCGTGGACAGCCCGGAAAAAGCGCGTTTCAATAAGATTGCCAAAGAGCTGCTCCGGCTTGGTGCCCAGCTCGACCTGAAGCAGGCGGAGGAAGCGTGGTTCGCATCGAGAGTGCTCTCATCCACTCAATATGACTCGCTGGTGCGGTTGTTGGGTGTTTTCGCAAAGCATCTCGCAAGCTGCGGAAGCCAGCTCGCATTGAAAAAGCGCCATCGTGAGCCAACTTCGGTTCGCCGTGCCCGCGAAATCATCGAACTGAAACACGATGAAGAGCTTTCACTTTCTGCCGTCGCCGGATCCGTCAATGTGAGCGCCAGCTATTTCAGCGAGATTTTCAAGAAGGCCACCGGCATTAACTTCGTGGAATATGTCGCCCGCCTCCGGGTGGAGAAAGCCCGCAACCTATTACAAAATCCCGACCGACGCATCAGTGAGGTAGCTTTTGAAGTGGGCTTCCAGTCCCTGTCACAGTTCAACAGGGCTTTCAAAAAGCATGCTGGTATGACCCCCTCCGAGGCACGCGGCATGGAAAACTGAGGCATACCGGAAATCCGCCGACCAAATCCGGAAAAATGCGGAGCATCCGTAAATTCCAGTGTGTATCTTTCTAATGACGGAAGGCTTTCGACAGCTCGGTAATTTACCGTAGCGACGAGATCGCCATCCGCCAAAGCAACACAACAACCGACACACAACAACATGAAAAGATACGTAACAATCATCTCGGCAGCCCTGGGTCTTGCCGCATTTGCACTTCTCGCAAGCTCCTGCGGCTTGGAATCTGGCAACTCCCATCAAATGGGACCTCCTGGCAAACAGCACTCCATGTCTGATGAGAGCATGCCAAGTAGGGCGAACTGAATCAGAACTACGAAACAACCGGAAAACGCCATGGGGTAACCCGTGGCGTTTTCTTTTTGCCCACCAGATCCTTTGGATACCGATTTCCCGGGAAATCGCACATCATATCCGGAAAGATGCGGAGCCTCCGTGAAATCCGCATGGTATCCATTGGGACGTTGGAAGGCTCGTTGCAGGGGACTTTGATTCCACTGCAATTCTCAAAGTTCCTCCGACAAAACATTAACACAAAAAAAAATATGAAAAGATACCTCCTAATCGCATCCGCCACGCTCAGCGCAGCGGTCTTCGGAATGCTCATGACCTCATGCGGCAACATCGAATCTCAAGGCACCCACAGGATGGGTCCTCCAGGGAAAGAACGTGTCATGGGCGATGCAGCAATGCCTAGTAAAGCCCGTTGATCGGAACCGGGGAATGCCACGGATCCCATCCGTGGCATTCTTCATTTTCGAGAAAACCCATCCACCCATGTCACTTCGCGTCCAGCTACAGGATTCTCAGGGTTCGGGTTGCCGCATTGATGCCCGCACAGCCACGTTGAGCGCCTGCCACGCCATTCTGCAAACCGGCCAGGGCAATTTTCTCTCTTTTCCCTCTGGCGAACTTGAAGTCATCCAGACCGGTGGGAGCCGGTATTTCGGAGTCGGCGAGGGTTTCGCCTCCATCGGGGAGGGCGGCCTCTGCCTGGTAACGGATCGGTATGTGGAAGTCGCCTCGCCGAATGACGTTCACTCCCTTCCCGTATCAAGCTCCGTTCTCGCATGCGCCGTCTGCGGGAAAGTGCTTACCGATACCTGCAATTCCATCGTCGTCAACGAAACTCCTGTCAGTCTCTGCTGCCCCCATTGTGTGGATACTTTCCGGCGGGCTACGCGCATCGTCCGCCAAGCCTACCTTTCCGGGGCATCGGAATCCGAAACCCAATGACCCGTAGGATTGCGGAGTTTTTCCGCAAAGGCGGTTAGCGGAAACACCTACCGCTCTGCAAAGCTACACCAACTCCAATCAACACAACCAATGAATCATATCATCAGAACCAGTATCCTTGCGGTCGCGCTCATTTCTCCCGCGTTCGCCAACACAGCCGAAGAGAAGCAATACGCCAGCCCGGATTCCGCTGCCTTGGCCGCACAGATCAGGCTGCTTGCGGGGAAAGTCCGCGACATAGAAAAACAAATGCAGTCCTCCACTTCCATGTCCGGAATGGATGACGATGCCTCCGGGGGAATGGGAATGCAGGGCATGGGAAAAATGAAAGGCATGACCGGAAAATCCAAGATGGTCGGCATGGAGGAAATGAAAATGGGCGGCGGTTCGGGAGGTATGGACATGGAAGACACCCCGGATTCCTCCGGAGGAATGAAGATGGACAAAGGAAAGATGAACGGAGGAATGATGGACGGAGGAATGAACATGAAGGACAAACAGAAGCCCCGTGGCATGGGGATGATGGGCATGATGGGTGACATGGGGATGATGCAAGGCATGGGCGATATGGACGGAATGGATGCCATGGCCATGCCGTCGGCGCTTCCCGGCTTCCCCGGTGCCTCCCATCTCTACCACATCGGTGCGACAGGATTTTTCCTCAATCACGGAGAGCACATCAAGCTTACCCCCGAGCAACAGACCCAATTGAACAAGATCAAGGAAACCGCCTTGCTCGCAAAAGCCACTTCCGAACGCAATGCCGCCGAGGCAGAGCAACAGCTCTGGCAGCTCACCTCCGCAGGCGAGCCGGATGTCAAAATGATCGAGGAAAAAATCCGCGAGATCGAGAAGATCAATGGCGACCAGCGGCTCGATTTCATCCGCGCCGTCGGCGAAGCCGCCAAAATCCTCTCCCACGAGCAACACCAGGCACTCACCGGTGGTCAGACACCGGCTGCCCCGGATGCCGATCCAGCCGCACCAGACCACAGCAAGCACTGAACCATGCGGAGCCATGAATGATCCGAAACCCGCAACCGTTCCCACACCCTTTTCCTGCAAAGCACCCGATGCGCAAAAGGTATATCTTTCCGGGACTTTCAACAATTGGGATGACGTTCTGATTCCGATGAGACGTCACGAGAATGGAATTTGGACGACAATCATCGATCTCTCTCCCGGTAGGCATGAATACAAGTTTATCGTCGATGGGGAATGGTGCTGCACCCCGTATTGCTCGGATCAGGCAACATGCATCCAATGCGTTACCAACGAGCACGGAACCATGAACCGTGTCATCGAGATCCCGTGAATCCCACATCCGCACTCCCCATTATGATCCGTAAAACCAAATCGCGGCTGGCACTTGTTTCGTGCCTCGCCATCGGCTTCAACGCTTCGTTGCTGCTGCCAATCTACTCCCAGACACCAGAGGAACACGCCAGCCATCATCCGGACGAGACGGGTGGAGCGACAACAGGCAACGAAGGCGGCATGGGTCCTCCGGAAGGGGCTGGCCCGCCGGAAGGTGCGGGCGGAATGATGGGCGGCGGCAGCGGTGCCATGGGCGGCATGATGGAGAAAATGGGCGCACCCAAGCCCCGCGACCTCTATCCCACCCTGATGAACCTCACGGAGCTCACTCCGGAAAAACGCACCGAAGTGCTGGAACAGGCGGCTGAGCGGGTGGACGAGGGGATCTCGCTGATGGGCGAAGGTTTCGATTCCCTATCGCAGGCTGCCGCGACCGAAAACCATGCCGCCATGCAGGAGGCCGTCACCAAAGTCCGCGAAGGTCTCACCCGGCTGGACAGCGGCCTAGCAGCCCGTCGCGCCATCGCAGAAGGAAAGACCCCGAAAAACGTCGCCCTCCAGTGGTTCAAGCGGGAGATGAATCTCCTCCCGCCCGGCCCCGCGCCGATGGAGTCCGGGATCCTAGGTACCTCTCCGTTCCATCTTTTCGCGATGGTGCTGCTCGTCGCCTTCACGCTCGCAATGCTTGCCATGTATTTCTTCAAGATGCGCCGTGCGGCCGCGCTCTTCGGCCGGATTGAGGCAGGCAAAGGACCGCCACCTCCCGGCTCCGCCCCGGAACTCGCAGGAGGAAAACCGGCAAAGTGAAAAACACCGACGGGAAATCATCCCACTTTGATCGCGGACAGATTGAAGCACCACTGACATGAGCACATCCACTTCAAAAACAGCCGCCACACCTGCGGCAGACGACAAAGGCCAACGGCAGGTCGTTTCCGAGCCGGAAACACCGACGCCCATGACCAAAAACTGGCGCGGGCAGCTTCGCGTCCAGAGCGTCATCCGGGAAACGCCGAACGTGAAAACGATACGGCTCGTGCCCGCGTCCGGCGAGCGCCACCTCCCGTTCACCTACGTGCCCGGCCAGTTCCTCAATGTTGCCTTCTGGATCGGCGGCGGGAGGATGAACCGCTCCTACTCCATCTCCTCCTCTCCACACGAGCGCGAACACCTCGACATCACCGTACGCCGCGAGCCACGGGGCGCGGTCTCCCGTCACGTCGTTGACCTGCTCAGAAAAGACGACCTGATCGAGGCAGGCGGCCCGGTCGGGATGTTCACGTTTACCGGAGAAGAAGCGGACAGCATCGTCCTTATCTCCGGCGGGGTGGGCATCACCCCCATGATGAGCATCAGCCGCTATCTCACCGAGCAGGAATGGCCCGGCGACATATACTTCATCTATGCCTGCCGCACGCCTGATGACTATATTTTCTCAAAGGAAATCGCAGAACTTGAGAAGCGCAATCCCAAGCTCCACGTCGCGGTCGCGATGTCCCGTGCGGAAGGAACGGACTGGAAGGGGCATCGCGGGCGCATCACCAAAGAATGGCTCGCGGAGACCGTTCCCGATCTTATTTCGCGCCGTATCCACATCTGCGGCCCGATCCCGATGATGGATGGGACCAAAGCCCTCCTCGACGAACTGGAAGTTCCTAAGGAGCAGGTGAAAACCGAAGCCTTCGGTACGCCGAAACCCAGCCCGGCCGCCGCAGGAACCACCGCCAAACCCGCTGGCGAGGCCACCGGTCCGGAGGTGACATTTTCCAAGAAAAAAAAGTCTGCGAAAATCCATCCCGGCCAGACCATCCTGGAACTTGCCGAGGATCTCGGCGTCGAAATCCAATACTCCTGCCGCGTCGGCACCTGCGGCGTGTGCAAGGTGAAGATGACCGCCGGCGAGGTGGACCAGGAGGTTCAGGACGCGCTCGACGACAGCGACAAGGCCGATGGCATCATCCTCGCCTGCCAGGCAAAACCCACGACCGAGGTCACCGTCGAGGCATAGCTTATGAAAGAACGTGAACGTATCATCCTCACCAGTGTTCTCGCCCTCCTGCTGGCAAGCTGGCTCGGCTTTCTTTTCCACAGTTCGCCGGACTTCGCGGGCAGCGCTTTGGGTTCCGCATTCGGGATCGCCGGTGCCGTGCTCATGCTCATCCCGCTCGCCTATCCCTTCGTGAAGCGCATCGCCTTCATCCGCGACCGGGTCACCAGGCACGTATCGTTGCAGACCCTGATGACCTGGCATGTCTATGCCGGGATCTTCGGCCCCTTGCTCGCCATCATCCACACCGGCCACAAGTTCGAGAGCTGGCTCGGGATCTCGCTGACCGCGGTGATGCTGCTCTGCGTCGTCAGCGGCTTCGCCCTTCGCTATCTCACCACCTACGTCACGCATAGTATGAAGGACAAACTGCTCCTGCTCCAGACCGCACGCGGCGATCTGGACAGCGCGTGGGGAGTGCTCGAAAACTCCCCGGCGCAAGCGAAAGCCCTTCCCAAATCGCGCCTCCTCGCGGCCGGCCTGGGCTCTCTGGGCATCGATCTCTCACCGGGCGGTCCCGCAGGAGAAGTCACGCGCATCGCCGAATCGGTGGCGGACCTGGAGTTCGCGATCCGTACGGATGAGCTCTTCAAACGCTGGTTCTCGTATTCGCTCAAGGTGCATATCGTTCTCTCCATCGTCCTCTACGTGCTGCTGGGCCTGCACATCTGGGCGGGAATCCATTTCGGACTCAGGTGGTTATCATGAAACTGAAAACAGCATTCCTCCTCGCCATCGCCGTCTTCGCCACCATCGGTGCCGCCGTCTATTTCACCACCGGTCACGGCGATGACGGCCCGCAGGGACTCGGCAGCGTCTCAGAGTGGCAGCGCATGGCCAACCCCGGCAAACTCAGCGAAGCCCACGCCTTTCTCGAACACGATTGCAAAGCCTGCCACACCCCCGTGAAAGGCGCGGAAGCCGTGAACTGCATCGTCTGCCATGCCAATGACGACAGCATACTCCAGCGCCAGCCCACCGCCTTCCATGCGGATGTGGGAAACTGCAAGGATTGCCACACGGAACACCGCGGTCGCCACGCGGAAATGACCGCGATGGATCACAACGCCCTCGCGAAAATCGGCATAGGCCAGCTTGAAAAAGCCACCAGTGCCAGCGATGACGAATCCGCCGCCCTCCTGCGCTGGCTCAAACAAGCGGGAACGGGAAATGGCAAACCCCTCCCCTCCGCATTCGTCCACCCGGCACTTTCCAGTAGCGAGCGCTCGCTTAGCTGCGCCTCCTGCCACAGCAACGACGACCAGCATTTCGAACTCTTCGGCAACGATTGCGCATCCTGCCACGAGACGAAAAAATGGAATCTCCCTGAATTTCGCCATCCCTCCCCCACTTCACAGGATTGCGCCCAATGCCACCAGGCACCACCCAGCCACTACATGGGGCATTTCAAAATGATTTCCGCAAAGGTAGCGGGGAAACCCCACGCGAAAGTCAGCGAATGCTACACCTGCCACCAGACCACCTCCTGGCCGGACATCAAGGGAGTCGGTTGGTACAAACACCACTGAAACCAAAACCTGATATGAAACCACTGCTCCTCATCGCGACTCTCGCCCTCTCCCTGCTTCCCGCCCACGGAGGAGACCCGGAGCACTTCGACACGCTCTATGCCGAGCTGCTCAAAGCCTATCGCCGGCCTCCCGCAGTCATCGAAGGCACCCGCACCGTGGTCTTCGATTTCAAATCAATGACCGACGATGCCAAGGACAAGGATTCCCTCTTCGCCCGAACCCTCGCCGCCTTCGAGGGTAGCGATACCGGTCTCCTGAAAACCCCCGACGATGAAAAAGCGTTCTGGATCAACGCCTACAACCTCGGCGCGGTCAAACTCGTCGTAGAAAACTACCCCATCCGTAGTATTCGCGACAGGAAAGTCAGCCTGACCAGCTACCCGTGGTCGAAACCGCTGATCGGCACCGGCAACAAGCGGCTGTCGCTCGAAGGCATCGAACAGGACAAACTCCTCAAGCGTTTCAAGGATCCGCGTATCGTCTTCGCCGTGAACTGCGCCACCATCAGTTGCCCCGATCTTCCGGCCGAGCCATTCCAAGGCAAGACCCTCGACAAACAGCTCGACGCCCTCATGCGGGACTACCTTGCCAATCCGACCAAGGGACTCCGCATCAACCGGGAAACCGGCGAGATCCAAATCTCATGGATTTTCGAGAAACACGAAGACCTGATCCGCGAGGGCTTGGGAGGGATACCGGGAACCATCCACCGCTATCTAGATCCGGCCACCTGCGAGTGGTACAAGCAGCACGAGAGACACACCACCGTGAAATACCTCAAACACGACTGGACGCTCAACGACACCGCCCTGGCAAAACCATCCGAATGACGGCCCTCTCACCATCCGGGCATCCACCCGCTTCGGCCTCCACTGGTTTCTCATGAAGCTTAAAATCGCCATTCTAATCGCCATCGCGATTTTCGCATCCCTTGCCGCTGCCGTCTATTTAACCACCGGCCACGGCGATGACGGACCACAGGGACTCAGCAGCGTCCCCGAATGGCAACGCATGGCCAATCCTGGAAAACTCAGCGAAGCCCACGCATTTCTTGAGCACGACTGCAAAGCCTGCCACACGCCCGTGAAAGGCGCCGAAGCCGTGAACTGCATCGTCTGCCATGCAAACGACGACACCATACTCCAGCGCCAGCCCACAGCCTTCCACGCGGACGTGGGAAGCTGCAAGGAATGCCACACCGAGCACCGCGGTCGACACGCGGAAATGACCGCCATGGATCACAACGCCCTAGCGAAAATCGGCAGAAGCCAGCTTGAGCAAGCCACCAACGCCAGCGACGACGAATCCGCCGCCCTCCTGCGCTGGCTCAAGCAAGCGGGAACCGGAGATACCAAACCGGTCCCCTCCGCCTTCGTCCACCCGGCGCTTTCCAATGTCGAGCGCACCCTCAATTGCGCCTCCTGCCATAGCAACGAAGACCAACACTTCAGCCTCTTCGGCAACAACTGTGCATCCTGCCATGAAACCGAAAAATGGAACATCCCCGGGTTCCGCCACCCATCTCCCACATCTAAAGACTGCGTCCAATGCCACCAGGCACCACCCAGCCACTACAATGATTTCAAAAAAATCTCCGCGAAAATCGCCGGCAAGCCCCACGCGAAACTCAGCGAATGCTACACCTGCCACCAGACCGCATCCTGGCCCGACATCAGGGGAGACGGATTTTATAAGAACCACTGAAACCTAATTCATCCCATGGAACACTTCCGTCACATCATGGACATCATCGGCACCGGAGTGGATGCCATCGGCGTCCTCATCATCGTCATCGGTGCCCTCATCGCCCTCTTCCGTTTTTTCACACGCACGAGCACGAACGGCTACAAACAGTTCCGCGAAGACTTCGGCCGCGCCATCCTGCTTGCCCTGGAATTCCTAGTCGCCGGTGACATCATCCGCACCGTCGTCGTCGCCCCGACCATGGAGAACGTCGCCGTTCTGGGCATCCTCGTCCTCATCCGCACGTTCCTCAGCTTCTCCATGCAACTGGAAATCGACGGACGCTGGCCATGGCAAAAAGCGATTCCTGAAAAGGATTCGTTGTAGATACCGTGACCAAACCTTTCAAAGAAAGCGTCACTCACTCATAGTAATTTCCAACTTTTCATTTGACTACAGGATTGCCCCGCCTTATGCATTTCGCCCGTGACCGTCGTCTCCCGCATCCTGCTCATGATCCTCCTGCTTTGCAGCCAGGGGATGAGCGTTTGTTTCGACAAATCCGGGCACAGCTATGTTTGCGATCCTGTGATCCAGTCTCTCGCGGGCGATGACGGATCTCCTTGCCATTGCCCCTACGATGCGGACGGATGTGAAGAGCACGAATTGAAACTGGATGCGATGCCCGGCGATTCCGTCGAGGTTCCTCCGATTCCCTGCGTCCCACTGCCGCTCGACTTCTCAATTCTTCCTGACTTGGAAGAATTGTTCGCCGCATCGGGTCAGTCCGGAATCCGGTTCGATCATCCTGAGGTGCTTACTCATGCCTCCCGGCTCCGGAAGGCATTGATGTCCTGCGTGGTTTTACGCATTTGATAAAACGGCCTACTTCAAGGCCAGCCGTCCCGCATTTCTCCAATTTCGGATGATCTGTGGAAGCCTGTTTCAGGCAATCCCGGCTGTGGTTTTCCGCGATCCCTTATTCGCGATCCATTTACGTTTTTTCAAATTCACCACCAATGTACCCTCGACTCGTCTTTTTCATTTTTACTCCAGTTCTGCTTCTTTCCTGCGCAAGTGATCCTACTTCCGCACTGTCAAAAATCAGCGCCAATCTCAATGATACAAACCGGAGTTCCGGTTTTTCTTCCGCTCCTTCCTTGAAAGGTTCCGTCACCCGTGATCAAGCGATCCGGCACGCACTCACATACAGCCCTTCCCTGCAATCGCAGCGTGCCGAACTCCGTGCGCTCGAAGCGGAAATCATACAGGCGGGTCTGCCTCCGAATCCGGATCTGGGACTGGATGTGGAAAACTTCGCCGGAAACGGAGGTAGTCGCGGATTTAACGGAGCAGAGGTCACCGCCGCCCTTTCTCAACGTCTCGAACTCGGCGGCAAGCGTCCCAAGAGAACTCTGGTCGCCGCCCTTGAGGCGGAGTCCCTCCGTTCAGAGATCGCCAGCGAAGAGCGACGGATCAGAATGGAAGCGGATCGTGCTTTCACCACTCTTGTCGAAGCTCGCGAAATCCGGGAGTTCAACGAACGAAACGTGATCCGTGCGGAGGAATACCTCGGTGCCCTCGATACCCTTTTGGAAGTGGGCAAGGGCAACCGCATCGATGCGGGACGAGCAAAACTCTCCGTTTCCGAAGCCAAGGAACTTCTCGCGGAGGCGCGTGCGGCGGAGATCAGCGCCGCATCCGATCTGGGGCAAATCTGGGGCGGAGGAACCGCAGATGTCAGCGCCTCGGGGACACTCGGAAATCCCGGCGGAAGCATCCCCACCAACTTGGAGGCGGCAATCGAAAAGCATCCCGCAATACGTGCCGCAGCCTACCGCTTTGCCAAAGCCCAGGCCGTTTACGATCTGGAAAAATCCGGTCGCTACCCGGATGTGGAGCTAGAAGGTGGCATCCGCGAAATGCGCGATGCCAATGAGACCGCCGCAGTGGTTGGCATACGGGTTCCGTTACCGATCTTTAACCGTAACCAAGGCAACATCCAGGCGGCGAAAGAACGCCTCGATCGCGCCAAAGGAGAGGGTCGCTCAACCTCCAGCGAACTCCGCTCCACTTTCACCAAGTTTTCCGCCGAACTGCGTGCCGCGAGAAGCCGCGCCGCCGAGTTCGATTCCAAGACACTCTCCGCAGCCAGCCAGGCTCTGGAGGACACCCGCGAAGCGTATGACGCAGGCAAGGCCTCGCTCCTCGAAGTCCTTGATGCCCGCGAAACACTCTTCGATGTCGAGCGCGGCCAAGTCCGCGCCAAGGCAGACCTTCTACGCGCCCAAAATTCCCTACAACTGATGACCAACGACTAACACCAACAAACAAATGAAAATGAAATACAAACTGACCCAGGCCATCGGCCTCGGAATCCTCGCCGTATTCTTCGCGGCATGCACCGCTGAGAAAAACGAAACCGCAGCCAACCCCGAAGCCTCCGAAGAATCGTCATCCGGCGGTGAGATCGAAGTCCACGCCATGGCCGATTGTCCGGCGGGAGACGGCTGCTTCATCTGCGATCCCTCGAAACGTGATGCCGGACGCCTCTGGTGCAAAGAGCACGACCGCTACGAAGATCGCTGTTTTGAATGCCACCCGGACTTGAAAGATCCGAAACGCATCTACTGTTCCGAGCACGGGGTCTATGAGGACGAATGCTATATCTGCCATCCGGAGCTCAAAGGCAAAAAGGAGGAAGGCACTTCCACCTCATCCAATTCACCCACTGCTGCTCCGGTCCTTATGTGCAAGGAACATGATGTAGTTGAAAAGGAATGCGCCATCTGTCATCCTGATCTCGCTCCGGGTCTGAAACCGGGAGAGAACCTCAAGATCCGCATCGCCTCCGCCGAGGCCATGGAACGGGTAGGAGTGGAGGTTTCCAATCCTGAATCCTCCACCGCCAGACCCTCCGTCGAGGCCTATGCGGTCGTCGATTACAACCAGAATCAGGTTGCGAAGATCACCCCTCTAGTCGAAGGCATCGTCCGGGAAATCTCGGTGGTGCCCGGCCAGACCGTCGCCGCAGGAGAGATCATAGGCACACTCCATTCACCGGAGTTCGCGGAAATGAAAAGCCGTTTCCTTGCCGCCGCAGCCGCCCGGAAACTTGCCGGGCTTCAGGTGGAACGCGAACGCAAACTCGCGGACAAACGCATCTCCGCCGCCTCGGAATTGGAGACAGCGGAAGCCGCAGAAGAGGTCGCTTCGGTCGATCTTGCCGCCGCCAGACAGCGACTTCTGAATCTCGGCCTGAGCGAAAGCGAGATCGATCTACTTGCCTCCGATGGCCGACCTACTTCCTTACTCGCATTGAAAGCCCCCTTCCCCGGAACCATCGTTGACCGCGATGTGGCTGTCGGCGAACGGGTCGAAGCCGGTGAATCGATCTTCGTCCTCGCGGATCTTTCCACCATGTGGCTGGAGCTTTCCATCCCCTCCGGCAATGCCGTGGGGATAGCTCCCGGCATGGAAGTGAGCGCGACGTTTTCCGACCTTCCCGATACCGTCATCACTGCGGAACTCGTCTGGGTTGCCAGCGAGGTGGACGAAAAAACACGCCGCATCCAAGCCCGTGCATTGGTCACCGCACCACCGCTCGCCCTCCGTAAAGGCCTCTATGGAGAGGCGCGCATCCATCTGAGCGAAGCCACCCCATCCCTCTCCGTGCCAACGGGAGCGATCCAAACCATCGACGGTGTCCCCTTCGTTTTCGTCCGCACGGAACCAGAGCTTTATGCCGCTACACGGGTCGAAATCGCCCCCGGAACTAGCGCGGGTCAAACAACGGCCATTGCCAGCGGTCTAGCAGCCGGAGACCGGATCGTCAGCAAAGGCAGCTACATCCTCCGTTCCGAATTTTTGAAATCCCTTCTCGGTGCCGGTTGCGTGGATGACTGAAGCCATCCCCATCCCCACGCACTTCATCCTTCTCCTGTTTCCCATCAAATTCCAATACCATGTTTCTGCACCTGATCCGTTTCTGTCTCGCCAACCGCCTGTTGGTCTTCCTTTTCACCGCCCTGTTGATCGTCGCGGGATTCTGGGCAGGCTCGCGTGTGCCTGTCGATGCCTTCCCGGACACCACCCCGATCCAGGTGCAGATCAACACCGTCGCCCCCTCACTAAACGGTGAGGAAATCGAGCAACAGATTACCCTTCCCGTAGAGCTGGAGATTTCCGGTCTTCCTGGCCTCGCCAGCGTTCGCTCTGTCTCGAAATTCGGACTCTCCCAAGTCGTCGCGACATTCGATGACGACACGGAAATCACCACCGCCCGGCAGTATATCTCCGAGCGACTGCTCACCGTCGAACTTCCCGATGGTGTTGGCACTCCCCAGATGGGACCTATCTCGACCGGGCTTGGGGAAATTTTCCACTACGTCATCAGTAGTAGTGACGGCAGCCGGACGCTCGAAGAACTGCGAACCATCCACGACTGGATCATCAAGCCGGAGCTGCGCAAGGTGCGCGGCGTCGCCGAAGTCAATTCCTGGGGCGGTCTCGAAAAACAATACCATGTGGTCGTCGATCCCGAGCTGCTATTGAAATACGACCTCGCCCTGGCCGATGTCATCGAGGCACTTGAAAACAACAACCGCAACGTCGGTGGCGGTCGCTTAACCGTTAGCGGTCAGGATCTCCTCGTCCACGGCATCGGTCGTGTCACATCCATCCCGGAAATCGGACGAATCGAAGTCGCCTCCAGCGCGGGCACTCCAGTCCGCGTCTCCGACATCGCGGAAGTCCGTATCGGCAGCGAGTTGCGCCGTGGCGCGGTCACCGCAAACGGCCAGGGCGAAGTCGTGCTCGGCCTTGCCTTCATGCTGATGGGCGAGAACGCCCAGGAAGTCACACACGCTTTGAAAGAGCGCCTTGAGGAAATCCGTCCCTCGATCCCGGAGGGCGTGGAAGTGGAAGTAGTCTATGATCGCACCGAGCTGACCGATGCGGTGCTCGATACCGTGAGCCACAACCTGATCGGCGGAGCTGTTCTGGTCACTCTCACGTTGCTGATTCTTCTCGGTAACGTCCGTGCCGGTCTGCTGGTTGCCGTCTGTATCCCGCTTGCCATGCTCTTCGCCGTTCTCGGGATGAACTACTTCGCCATCACCGCCAGCCTGCTCAGTCTCGGAGCGATCGATTTCGGGCTGATCGTCGATGGTTCCGTCGTCATGACCGAGGCGAACTTACGCGGCCTCGCCGATCGCACCCGCCAAGCCGGTCGAAAACTCACCATCGCCGAACGCTTCGACTGCATTCTGGAATCCAGCCGTTCGGTCGCGAGACCCATCCTCTTCGGCATGGGAATCATCGCCGTTGTCTTCCTGCCCATCCTCACCCTCGAAGGCACAGAAGGGAAAATGTTCCGCCCGATGGCCATCACCTTCATCCTCGCGTTGCTGGGCGCGTTGATTATTGCCATCGTGATCTCACCGGTTCTCGGCCATCTGTTTCTTCCACGAAAATTCAAACCCACCGAAGGCTGGCTCTCGCGCAAGCTGACCGGCGGTTATTCGGCGATCCTAGGCTTGGTATTGAAACTACGCTGGCCTGTTCTCGCCATCGTCGTCGCTCTACTCGTCGTTACTGGTATCGTAGCTACGAGGCTCGGCGGCGAGTTTATTCCTAGACTCAGCGAGGGAGCCATCACCGCAAACACCATCCGCCTCGCAGGCACATCCATCGAGACATCCACGGATTACAACACTCGCATTGAGCAACTTCTGAAGGAGAAATTCCCGGATGAAATCCGACATGTCTGGAGCCGCATCGGCACCGCCGAGGTCGCGACCGACCCGATGGGCACCGAGCTAACCGACATTTTCCTATCCCTGACACCCCGGGAACAATGGAAACGCGCCTTGACCCAGGACGAACTCGTGACCCAGATGCAGGAAACCGTATCCACCTTGCCGGGTGTCAACATCCTCTTCACCCAGCCCATCGAGATGCGGCTCAACGAGATGGAATCGGGTGTGCGCTCCGATGTCGGCATCCTGATCTACGGAGATGATTTCGAAACACTCACCCGGCTTAGCGATGAGATCCAGAACGTTCTCGTCGATATTCCGGGGCAGGCTGACGTTTCCGCCGATCAGATTAGCGGCCAGCCCGGCCTTCGCATTGAACTCCGCCCCGAAAAGATGGCTCGCCTAGGGGTTTCCGCCTCCGAAATTCTTCCCTACATCGAGGCGATAGGCGTGCTTCGCGTCGGCGAAATCTACGAAGGACAGCGCCAGTTTCCTCTGGCCATCGTCCTCCCGGACAAATATCGCACCCAAATCGAAGCGGTTCGCAACCTAGTCATCCCCACATCTACCGGTGCAAACATCCCTCTTTCCGATGTCGCCGAAGTCGTCGAGGCTCCGGGTGCTGCCACCATCAACCGCGAATGGGGCCGCCGCCTGATTCGGGTGCAAACCAACGTCGATGGCCGGGATGTCGTCTCCTTTGTCGAGGAAGCCAAGCGCAGGATCGCCGAGAAGATCGACCTGCCGGAGGGTTACGTCATCGAATGGGGCGGCCAGTTCGAGAACCTCGAACGCGCCCGCACACGCCTGTCATTCGTCGTTCCACTGACCATGATCCTCGTGTTCGTGCTGCTCTATCTCAGCTTGCGGAACTTCAAGGATGTCGCCCTGATCTATCTCGGGATTCCCTTTGCCCTAGTCGGCGGCGTGCTGTCTCTTTGGATACGCGACATCCCGTTCAGCATCAGCGCCGCAATCGGATTCATCGCGCTCTTCGGCATTGCGGTGCTAAACGGTCAGATCCTCATCGAGGCCATCCGCTCCAACCTTCAAGATGCCACCGATGCCGTGACCGCGGTGAAACACGCCGCCACCGAACGCCTCCGCCCGGTTCTGGCCACCGCCATCACCGATGCCATCGGCTTCCTCCCCATGGCCATCTCCACCGGCGTCGGTTCCGAAGTCCAGAAACCTCTCGCCACCGTCGTCATCGGAGGAGTTATCACCTCTACCGCTCTGACCCTTATCGTGCTGCCGATCCTTTACCTGATGGTGGACCGCAAGCGCAGGTGCGACCAAAACAAACAAATCCAATCCGGACACGAAATCCATTCGCCAGTCGGGCAAATCAACTAACTTCCCAACCATTGGACAACGATCTCGTCAACTCACCCGCCCGAAGACTTCTCTTCAAGTCGGTTGAATTGATTGGAAGCAACAACAACAAACAAAGAAATGAAAGCATACGTTACAACCGTCGCAACAATCGGCCTGCTGAGCCTCGGCATGGCCACTACCTCGTGCTCCTACCAGCCTACTGGTGACCGCACACTAAGGATGGGAAATCCAAGTAAGGGGCAACCCCGGAACCGCCCCCCTTCGGTTCATGTGGCTCCACACTCCAGCCAATCCTCTGGTGACAGCAACCTCCGTATGGGAAATCCGAGCAAAGGGAGGCCGTAAAACCGTCCTCTTTCGATTTGGAATACTCAAACCCAAACGGAATGATCTGAAATAAATTGCGACCGTCCCAAAATGAGGGACGGTCGTTTCATTAGAATTTATGTCCTCCTGCGATTGCCACATCGAAGCCACCGACGCATCCCAGAAAGGCGTGCTACGCAAGTTGCTTGTCTTGAACGGAATCATGTTCGTCGCCGAGTTGATCGTCGGCATCATCGGCGAATCGACCGGAGTCATCGCTGATTCCCTAGACATGCTCGCAGACGCGCTTGTTTACAGCATCGCCCTCTATGCCGTCGGTCGCACCTCCAGCATGAAAGCCAGGGCCGCCATTTTCAGTGGCTGGTTTCAGATACTCATCGCCCTCGGAATCGGAGCAGATATTATCCGTCGCGCCATCACCGGCAGCGATCCTTCCTCACTTTTGATGTTCATCGTTTCCATCGTCGCTCTAGCGGTAAACACCTGGTGCTTGAAACTCATTTCCAAGGAAAAGGAAGGTGAAGTCCACATGAGAGCCAGCTACATCTTCTCCAAAAACGATGTCATTGCGAACTCCGGCGTCATCCTCGCAAGCATCATCATCTACTTCACCGGCTCCCGCTGGCCCGATCTGATCATCGGAGCCATCATCACCGTCGTTGTTCTGCGCGGAGGGATCGCTATTCTCGCCGATGCGAAGAGCGAGCCTCCATCCGGGTGATCAGCCTGTTTTAATCCGTTTCACTGCTGAAGCACATTCCTCGCCTTCCAGTTCCACGTCTATCGTCACATGTGTAAAATCCTTTTCATCGAGCAAGTCCCTGACCCGGTTTTTCACTTTGGTAATCTCCCCACGCTCGGCATCGCCGGACATTACGACGTGGGCGGTCAGCACATGGCTTTCCCCGTCAAGCGACCAGACGTGGACGTGATGCACTCCGGTGACTCCCGGAAAACCGAGGATTGTTTCCTCGAATTTTCCGGCATCGAATGAATCGGGTGTGGTTTGCAGGAAGACTATCATCACTTTTTTCAGATTCCGCCCAACGTTCCAGAGGACGAACAGTGAGATACCGATGGAGAGGATCGGATCGATGATGGGTACATCCCAAATCGCCATCGCCCCCGCACCGATCAGCACCGCACCCCAGCCGAGCGTGTCCTCCAGCAGGTGCCAGCTCACGACTTTTTCGGTCAGTGAAGATCCCTCTCGTGTCCGGATCACCGCGTAGCCGTTGACCGCGATCCCGACCACCGCGAGCGCGATCATGCCGGGCGCATTGACCGGCTCAGGGTTTATCAGTCGATTGACAGCCTTCCACAAGATGAAGGAGAGACCAGCGATCAGCACCAGGCCGGTGATCAATCCCCCAAGCAAACGGAAGCGTTTGTAGCCATACGTGTGCTTCGGCGTCCGTCCCTTCTCGGAAGGCCTTTCGAAATACCATGCGAGGCCGAGGGAGGCGGTGTCGCCCACATCGTGCAGCGCATCCGTGAGGATCGCTATACTGTTGGTCCAGAGACCCCCGAATATCTCCAGAATGGTGAAACCGAGATTGAGAAAGAAGGCGACTTTAAGGTTGCCTTCGCTGCCGTGATCGTGACCGGAGTGGGGATCGGACATGGCGTTATCGGCTCATTCCCCGGTTCGTGCCCATGCCTTTGCCGATTCACATTCCGCCAGATCGAAATAGCGCACCTCGGCGGAGGTGAAGGGCTTCATGAGTTTCGTCATCCATTCATGCCATATCTTTTCACCGACCATGGCGATGCGGAGAAAGTCATCCTTATGCTCCATATCGAAACGGGCATCAGCTCCAAGCGCATCCCAGGTCCAGCCCTCGAAGTCTCTCATTTCCCAGTATAGACTGATCTTCCCGCTTCTTCCGATGCGGTCTTTGAGCAGGGGAAGGAGGGTTTCGTAATCGCTTTTCTCAAGCTTTCCAGTCATGCGGAGCGCGACAAAGCGGTCGTCGGATTTTGGTAGGATTTCGTACATGGTTCTGTTTTTTGTTAGGATTTCAGTGGTTGGATTCGTCAGTTCCCAACAACTCCCGGATGGCCAAGTCGTGGGCTGCGGTTTCTTCGGGTGATGGTGGGCGCTTCAGGGAAAACCAGGAATGGGTGCTGTGGAAAATCATCTCTTTTTCGAGAATCTCGTTGGCCACGGGTTCGGTGAGTGCAAACTCCGTTTTCCATTTCTCCACCCGCTTGCGGATCGACTGTTCGTGTTCCTTGTCATCGGTCTTCATGACGACGGCGATCATGAGGAAGAAGAACCCGAGGATGGGTGCGAAGAACAGGAGCTTGTCCCGGAGTGTAAACGACTCCTTGGGTGCCCTTTCTTCCTTCGGACGTTTGCCCGGATTCTCCGAAAAGGAGTTCAACCGTCTCTGCTTTCTGCTCATCCCTTTTTCTTTCCGCCTAGAAGCCTGAGTGAATTCACGATCACCAAGAGCGTGGCTCCGGTATCGGCTAGGATGGCCATCCAGAGGGTGGCATGACCGGCGAAGGTGAGGACAAGGAAAACGGCTTTGACGAGAAGTGCGAAGCCTATGTTGAAGCGGATCATGCCGAGCGTCCGCTTCCCGAGCCGGATCGCCTCGGCGAGTTTGCCGAGATCGTCTTCCATGAGAGCCACATCCGCAGTCTCAATGGCCGTGTCGCTGCCTATCGCTCCCATGGCGATGCCCACCGATGCGATGGCGAGGGCTGGCGCGTCGTTCACCCCATCTCCGATCATGCCGACCTGTCCGTGTCTTGCGATCATCTCTTTGAGTCGGGTGACCTTGTCGTCAGGCATCATGTCGCCAAAAGCCTCGTCGAGACCGGCTTCGAGAGAGATCGCATCCACCGTCCGTTGATTGTCTCCGCTGAGCATCACAATTCTCTCCAGTCCCGCCGCGTATAGCTCGTCCAGCGCCTTGCGGGCATCCTTCCGGAGCGCGTCACCGATTGAGATCAGCCCTAGGATCTCACCGGGATCGTCGCCCGATGGTCTCCGTCCGAGCACTGCCAGGGAAAGTCCTTTCGACTCCACTTCGGCGAGTTGCCCTTCAAGCTCCTTGCCACAGAGTCCGCTTTCATGGACGAGCCTGTGATTTCCGACAAAATAAGTTCTCCCCTCGATCACGGCCTCGGCTCCTTTCCCAGCGATGGACTCGTAGTTCGCGGACTCGATCACCGGAACCTTCCTTGCCTCCGCTTTCTCCACGACGGCTCGCGCTATCGGGTGCTCGGAGTGCCTGTCTATCGATGCGGCCAAAGCCAACACCCGTCCTTCCGATTCGTTGGACAGGGAGCGGACTGCTGTAACTTTCGGTTTTCCTTCGGTGATGGTACCGGTCTTATCCACAGCAAGCGCCTTGAGTTTCCCCAATGATTCCAGATGGGTTCCGCCTTTGACAAGGACGCCCCGCCGCGCCAGTGCCGTGAGTCCTGATACGATGGAAACGGGTGTCGCGATCACTAGTGCGCAGGGACAGGCGATCACAAGCAGAGCCAGGGCTTTGTATATCCAGGGTTGCCATTCCGCGCCGAAAAACAATGGCGCGATCAGGGCGGTCAGAATCGCTGCGATAAATACGATTGGGGTGTAGATAGCGGCGAACTTGTCCACGAAGCGCTGGGTCGGGGCGCGGCTGCCTTCCGCTTCCTCCACCAGCCGCGTGATCCGGGCGAGCGTGGAATCCGAGGCTACCTTGGTCACTTTTACTTCGAGCGAGCCTTCGCCATTGACCGTTCCGGCAAAAACCTCGTCTCCCGGTTCCTTCTCCACCGGAACGGATTCACCGGTGATGGGAGCCTGGTTGACAGCGGAGCGTCCGCCGATGACTTCCCCGTCAAGCGGGATCCTTTGCCCACTGCGGACGAGGATCAGATCACCCACCGCGGCATCCGAGGCTTTGATTTCCTCCGTCGAGCCATCTTCCGATTTCCTCAACGCGGTTTCAGGAGTCAGCGACATCAGGGAGCGGACGGCGTTCCGTGCCCGCTCCGCGCTCAGACCCTCTAGCCATTCGGAGAGCGCGAAAAGGAAAACTACGGCAGCCGCCTCCGCGTGTTCACCGATGATCCACGCACCGATCACCGCCACCGTCATCAGCACGTTCATATCCAGCTTGAACTTCAGAAGTGCTTTCCACGCTGCGGGAAAAACAAGCGCACCTCCCGAAAGTGTCGCCACTGCGAAGGCGGCCATCTGCCAAAGCTCCGGCGTTCCAGTCCATTTCAGTATCAACCCCAATCCTGTGAGAGCGCCGGAGATTACGATCAGGGTTTTCTGAGGTAGTGGGCCCGATCCATGGTCGTGCTCGCAGCCGCAATCGGATTTTTTCACTTCGTGGGTCTGTTGATGCATAACGATAAATTAAAAATTTGGTTTCCAGGCTTGGCTTATCCTTCCCGGACGACTTCGAGGAGGTCACCCTCCAGCTTTGTGACGAGGCGCATGATGGGGACGGTTTCATCCTCGGTTGCGAAGTTGGCTTTGCTGAGTGCACTGCGCAGTTCGCGGAGATGATCGAGGGAATCGGAAATGGCATCGCTCTTCGGGGTTTCACGAAGTTTGGTAACCAGATCGTTGATGCTGGTGACGACACCACCCATTTCATCGCTGTGTGCCTCGATGTCCAGATACTCCAGACGACCTGCCGAGATCCGTTTCAGATGGACGAAAAGATGGTTCACCGGGGAAATTACCAACCGCTTGATCACCAGTACGGAGGTGATCCAAACGGCAAGGCAGATCAAGGCGACGTGGATAAAATGATGGATGAAAAACTCGCTCCAGTCGGCGGGGCGCTCGATGAGAAATTCCGCCAGGGTATAAAGTCCCATCCCGGAAACAGTGGCGATGAGAGTCCACCACACGACTGCGGAGTGTAACGTCCCTGAGCCGACTCGGATTCCGTTGGGCTGCATCATGGATGGATTTGCAGAGTTGGTTGGATATTTCATAATGGGAAAAAAGGGTTACGGATCAGGATGCATGTCTTTCTCGATGCTCGGCTTGCTGTAGTAGGAGGCTACGAGTTGGCCATCGGCAAAAACTTCGACCGCATACCCGTAGTAGTCTTCGCCGGAGGCCGGTACGACAGTTGTTTTGGATCTGCTCTTCCCACCGCTTCTTCCGCGGCTTTTGGAAGTCACTTTGTATTCACGATTTCCCGTGACCTTGGTTTCGGCGGTTTCCACCACCTTGCTGTCATTCGCGGGAATGTTGGTTTTTTCCTCGCCTTGTTTGATCACCTTGAGCTTCTGGTGATCCTTCATTTCATGGCCGTAGATCACCCATTTCATCACCGCGCCATTGATGGCTTTCTCGGAGGTGTTGGAAATTTCGGCTACGATCTTCCGGGTCTGGGTCTTTGACTCCGATTTTCCGCGGGCATACGAAGCCTTGCCCTCGATCTTCGCTTCAAGACGAACGGAAGTGATCGGCGCCCCGATAGCATTGAAGGCCATTCCAAGGCTCAAGACGCATATTGTTAGTTTTGTTTTCATAAGTTTGAATTGAAATTCCGAAAGCAGGCAACCGGTGGAATCCCACCGGTTGCCGTGTGAAGTCCGGATCAGTGATCGTGGCCTTCATGGCCTTCTTCCTCGCCCCCGTGATCACAGGTGCAGGCGTATTCCTGATGTTTGCAGGTCGGGCAATCGCTCATGTTCAGGTTGAACTTCTCGATTACGGTTTTCGCATCCGGAGTCGCCTTGATCTGGACGACGACTGGGAAGTCGTTGCCTTCTGGAAACGCGATGTCAGAGACAAGCACGTCACCTTCTTTGGTGAATTCCATCCGGGTAGGATTGGAACGGTCTCCGCCCATGACTTTGACCGACTGCTCTGCGATTGGAATCGCTTTGCCGTCTTTATCCAATGCAGTGATTTGGACTTTGCGATCCTTGGTCACGAAGAACTCCAGATGCGGCTCTACTTCCTGGATGACCTTGCCGCCGTTCGGCCCGGCTTTGGCTTCCTCATGCCCTTCCTCCGCGTGTTCGGCGTGGTCGTGTCCTTCGTGGCCTTTTTCTTCGGCGATCAGGGTTCCGGCTCCAGCGAAGGCGATTGCCAGGATAGAGGCCGCTAATGTTGTTTTGTTTGTTTTCTTTTTCATATGGTTGTTTTGGTTAGTGGGATTGTTTTTTATTTCCGATTAGATTGAGGCTGCGGACTCGATTTCAAGCGAACGCATGGCCGGCTTTCTGCAGAAGCGGTAGAACAGCGCGGGAGTGACCGCGAGACCGAGTAAGGTGGAACTCACCAACCCACCGACGATGACGATGGCCACCGGGTTGAGAATTTCCTTACCCGGTTCATCCGCAGCCAACACCAACGGAATCAGTGCGAAGCCAGCAGAGAGTGCGGTCATCAGGATGGGGATTAGCCTTTCCTCCGTCCCGCGTGTGATCATTTCCGGGGTGAACCCTTCGCCCTCGTGCTTCATCAGATGAAGGTAGTGAGAGATGAGCATGATGTTGTTCCGCGCTGCAATACCACCCACGGCGATGAATCCGACGAGCGTCGCGATACTCACATTGTTCAGGGTCATCTGGGTGTAAAGAACCGCTCCGATCAATGAGACCGGAATGATGGTCAGCACCAGGGCGACGAAACTGAAACTGCGGAAGTAGGAGTAGAGCAGGAAGATCACCACCAGCATGATGGCAGCCGACATGATCGCGATGGTGCGGGCGGCTTCTTTCTGCGCCTGGTATTCCCCCTCGTAAGAGATCGTGTAGCCCTCCGGCAACTTGATGTTCTTATCAATCGACTCTTTGAGCGCATCGACTGCGGAGACCAGGTCTGGCACCGTTGGATTGATCGAAACCACGAACCGGCGCCGTGAATTCTCACGCAGGATATTGTTGGGGCCGGTGGCATTCCGGATGTCCGCGACCGTGCCGAGAGGCACGAGCTTGTCGTTTTTCGTGTCGATGTAGAGATTCTCCAGTCGTTCCGGATTTTCGCGCCACTCGGGGGAAAGCCTCACGACAAGATCGTAAACCTTCACGCCCTCGTAGATCTCTGCAACGTAGTCGCCGCCCATCAGCCCGGACATTTCTTCCGTTAGTGACCCCGGGGTGACAGCGTATGCCGCCGCACGTTCGCGGTCCGGCTCGATGCGGAGCTGTGGAACCGGTGCCTGTTGCTCGGCACGCGCCTCTTCCAGACCCGGAATTTCCCGGGCTAGCGCGGTGACTTCATCGCCAAGCCTTTTTAACTCGTCGAGATCAGGCCCGAAGATTTTCACGGCGACTTTCGCGGAAACACCACTGAGCATGTGCCCGACGCGATCCGCCAATGGACCGCTAAGGGCGCTGAATGTCCCGGGAATGCCTTGCATCGTCTCGCGAATATCAGCAAGGAGTTCCTTCCGCTCTCTGCCTGCGGATTCGTCAAACTCGACATCGATCTCAACGGTGGAAACCGGCACAACATGGTCGCCACGCTCGGCACGACCCGCCCGGTAACCAACTGTCTTGATGCCAGGGATTTTCAACAATTGCTCTAGAGCAACATCGGCAAGCTCGGTGGTCGTCTTGAGCGAAGTCCCCGGTGCGGAAGTAGTGGCGATCAGAGCGGTAGGTTCGCGAAAAGCTGGCAGGAAATTTCGCCCCATGTTGTCATATGCGGCCCAACTGAACCACATCAGGATCAGAGTGATTGCGATAACCAGCAGAGGTTGGGACAGCGCGAAGCGCATCCATGTCACGCGGAATCCTTTTTTCAACCAGCGCACGAAGAAAACGTCTCCGTGATCCTTGCCCGGCTTCGGGTTGAGCAACATTGAACTCAGGACGGGAATCACCGTCAGCGAGACGAGGAATGAAGCCGCCATACTTACGATTGTCGCAACCGCAATCGGCGTGAAGAGCTTGCCCTCGACACCGCTCAGAGCCATGAGCGGAAGGAATACGAGGATGATCAGAATTGTCGCGTAGAGGATCGACGAGCGCACTTCGCTGGAAGCCAGCGCGATCACTTCAAGCTTGGGCTGTGGATTTTCCAAGGACGCGTTCTCCCGCAGCCTTCGGAAAACATTTTCGACATCCACAATCGCATCGTCCACGACCATGCCGACGGCTACGGCCAGTCCGCCGAGTGTCATCGAGTTCACACTCAGGTTCATCAGATCGAAGATCAAGATCGTGATCCCCAGTGACAGCGGAATCGCGGTCAGAGTTATGAGAGTGATCCGGATATTCAGGAGAAACATGAACAGGATGATCGCCACCATGATCGCCCCGTCACGGAGCGCCTCTTTGAGATTGTCGATGGATAGATCAATGAAGTCTCCCTGTCGGTAGAGCGGAATCAGCTCGGCTCCTTCAGGCAGCGAACGGTTCATTTCCTCCAATGCCTTTTCGACTTCCTCGGTCAACTTCATGCTATCGAAACCGGGCGACTTGCGGACACTGAAGATCACTCCGCGGGTCGAGAGATTTCCCTCCTCGTCCGGTTCATGATCGGCGATGCCCATCGCGGCATCTCCCCGCTGCGGCTCGATGTCCCAAACGACATCCGCCACATCGCGGATGTGGATGGCGCGGTCGTCGCGGTGGGCGACCACGGTCTCGGCAATCTCATCCAGGTCGGTGGTCATGGCGAGGTTACGCACCATAATTTCCTCCGCACGCTCGGTGAGGAAACCACCGGTTGTGTTTTTCACCGACTCGGCAGCCGCTTCTTTCAACTGCTCGAAGGTGATCTGGTGGAGTAGCATACGCTCGGGATCCGGCTGCACCTGCACCTGTTTCACGCCGCCGCCCATGGACAGCACTTCGGCGATACCGGGGATGGACTGAATGCGTCTCGCAATCGTCCAGTCTGCTAGCACCCGCAGGTCGCGGGGCGAGGTTTTCCCGGTGGGATCACGCAAGCCTACCAGCATGATGTCGCCCATCAGCGATGCGACCGGGGTCATATAGGGAGTGGCTCCTTCAGGTAACGTTTCGGCTGCTCCGCTGAGGCGCTCCTGCACAAACTGGCGTGCTTTGTAAATATCGGTGCCCCAGTCAAATTCCACGAAAATCAAGGAAAGCCCGATGTCGTTCGTCGAACGCACTCGGTTGACTCCGGTCACGCCCATCAGGGCGTTTTCCAGAGGGATCGTGATCAGAGTTTCCACCTCTTCGGGCGCATAGCCCTGGGCTTCGGTGAGGAGTGTGACCGTAGGTTTGGTGAGATCCGGTAGAACCTCAACCGGGAGCTCCAGGGTCTTTTTCACCCCGAAAACCATGAGCACCACCGCGACCATCAGAACGAGGCCGCGCTGTGCGAGGGAAAATCGAATAAGTTTGTTCAGCATCAGATTAAGCGGTTGGGGTTACTTTGGAATGGCGTTTCGAGTTCCAGACCATTTGTGCGAGAACCAGGATGACGATTGAGGATCCGATGGAGTAGTAGAGCATCCATTTCGGTGCGCCCCCTCCATCATCATGGGCATGGTCGTCATGGCCTTCTGCGGTGGTGGAAGCTTCTGCTGTTTCAGCTCCTTCCTCTGGCTCGGAACCATCTGCGGCATGCTCATGCCCGTGTGCCGCGTCCAGCGCATCTTTCAGCGACATCCCGCTGCCACCGCCCACGAATCCCAATGAATAGGAACCGCGTGTGACGACCTCGTCTCCCGGGAAAAGGCCTTCCTTCACTTCGACCCAGCCGCCGCTTTTTTCACCCACGACAACTGATGCTCTTACGAACGCATTCGGAAGATCGAAGTCCTTCACATAGACCACACGTGCGGCGGGATCACCTTGGAGGGATTCCTCCGGAACTGCCAGCACGTTGGGACGGCTGGATACCACAATGGAGAACTCGGCACGCATACCGGGCTGAAGTTTTCCATCTTCGTTGGAGATCTTGAAAACACCTTCCACCGCACCGGCTTCACGGTTCGCCTGAACGCCGAACCTTAGTAACTCGGCTTCGATAGACTCTCCTCCGATTGCAGGAAACGTGATCCTTGCCTTCGTGCCCGGCGCAATTCCCGCAGCAAGCTGTTCGGGAATTTGTGCTACGACCCACATTTCGTTTCGGTCTGAAATATCGAAAAGCTCGGTGCCAGGCTCGACCGGCTGGCCTTGCAGGACGTGGGATTCGATCACCAGTCCGTCATGCACCGCTGTCAGCTCAATGGTCGGTGGCGGATTACCCGGTTGGCGGCTTTCCACCTTTGCAAGCACTTGTCCCTTTTTTACTCGATCTCCGAGGAAGGCGTTCACCTCGACGGCCATTCCGGGAATCCGGGAGGAAACCGAATGCTGGTTTCCCGGCACCTCCTCGACCCGCCCGATGGCGAACACGGTTGTTTCGAAGTTTCGTTCCTCCACCATCACCGTTTCCAGGCGTAGGTTTTTGACACCGTTCGCGTCGAGGATAACTGTGTCTTTCTGGCGGTCTTGCGCAGAGATCGCGCTGATGGCTAATCCGAAGACTGCCGCTATTTTGAGAGTTGTTTTCATAAATATAAAAGTTGGGAATGTGAGGTTTTGAAATGGATCAAGGTTTGCCTACGGAGGCTTGGTAACGGATGCGGGCTAGCTGGAACTCGCGCATCGCATCCAGTCTGGAGGCTTGGAGATCCAGCGTTTGTTCACGGGATGTCAGAACGGCCTGGAGATCGCCCTGCCCTTGAAGGTAGGCTTTTTCAAGGAGATCGGTCTGCTCCTTTGCCAATGGAAGAAGGTTGTCGTTGAGATCGGATATGAGAGCTCCCCACTGGCGCATTTCCGCAACGGCGGTCGCGCTCTCGTGGAGGATGTCCCGCTGGAGTGCGGCGACTTCCCTTTCCTTGCGGTCGCGGATCGCAGTGGCCGCGTCGATGTTCCCTTGGTTGTTATTCCAGAACGGCAAAGGGATACTAAGTTTGAAACCGATGATGCCCTCGTTTTCAAGGCCATCGGGAGCATCCTCCGTTCGCTCTCCCGCCGCAAAGATGGAAGCCTCCACGTCGTCCCTGCGCCGAGCCTGCTCCAAGGCGATACCAGTTCCAGCCGCTTTGAGGTCGATACGGGCAGCGTTCAAGTCCGGGCGCTCGATACTGTTCGCGGAGGGTATGATAATAGGCGGGGCATTCCCGGATAGTTTCACGCCATCTTCAGGAGCGATTCCGACCAGAGGTCTCAATCTCCCTAACGTTGCCGCCTCATCTGCCTGAAGGCGTCGCTCCTCTGTGGTGAGCGTAAGTCCCGTGAGTCTGGCTCTAGCCGCATCCAGAGAGGAGATTTCCCCTCGCTCCGCCGCACCGGAGATAAAATCGGCTAGCTCATTGGACAGATTCTTTTGTTTGATGAGCAATTCTTTCCGTTCACGGATCGATAGGACTCTGACAAATTCCCCCCGCGCCTCGGCAACGAGAAGACGCTCCACATCGCGAACCTCCTGCTCCGCAGCCTCAACCCCGGCGAGGGTGATCTCCTTTTCAAGAGCGAGACGGTTGGTGACAGGGAATTTCTGGGAAAAGCCGACTTCGATTTTTCCCTCGGCGGACCGGATATTGTGATCGATACCGGTGTTGAAACTAGGGTTCGAAAGGCGACCGGACTGTTTCATGCGGCCGAGGGCTTCGTTGATACGGAAGCGAGCGGCCGCAAGGGTTGGATTCCCGTGGCGGATTCGGCTGGCAATACTTTCGTATGAAAGGATTTCAACCGGTTCCGCAAGGGCTAGGTCAGTGATGAGAAGGCACGCGACAAGCGTGAACGGTAAAGTGAATTTCATTGGTGGTGTGGATTGTGTGATACCCAGAGCCGTAAGTACGGATCTGCATAAATTCGGAGAGGTTCTTTAGAGAATCCGGGGAAAACGGGACGCGTGGAGACGCATCAGTGCCGGATAGAAGCGCAACAAAGGTGTGCGCGAAAAAAGCCCGTCAAACGACGGGTAGGGAACCTTAGATCAACGGAGGCTTGTCCAGCGAAAATACCGGACTGTCCGGCATCAACGAATGGTAGAGGGAAACCTCCAACCGGTGCGTGACGTAGGAAACGGATGAAAACGCAAACGGCGCGCCCTGATCCATGTTCTGAAGATGGCAGCACTCATGATGGTGGGTGCTGCCACTGTCGTGGGTCTGACCGTCATCGTGATGTGAATCATCCGAAGACTTGTGCTGGTCACTCGAAACGGAGCCATGCTGGACAGCACACTCGTCATTGTCGCTGTGACTGTCCTTGTGACCCATTGCCACCAGAATCCCTGCGAAAACGCAGAGAGTCAGGAGCAGTTTCGTAAGATAGGTCACTCCGCACACTTGGGCTAGAACCATCCGCCGCGCAACTCCAATTTTCAGAAAAATGAAATCTTCTGCTTTTCCCTCGTGCCTAGCATCGCGAAGATCCTGTTTGCTGGCACTCATCTCCAGCTAAAAAGAAGTGACTGGCGGTTCTGGAGTAATTCCTGCTAACATCGTCATTTATTCCACAGGCTCATGTTATAGGAATTACTCTTCCTTTCATCTGCATGCTGATCCGCAGGAACCTTCCTCAGCTTCTCCATGCACCTGGAAACCGACGGACGCTAGCCATGACCAAAAGCGGCTGAAGAAGACAGCGCGGAATGAAATGAGTCCAAGGGTTCGGAGCCAGTCCGGGGTTAAACATCCAACCATACCAATGACTCCGATTGATGTATCAAACCCAGAACCGGAAGGCGTGCTCTGCGAAATTTGCTCTGAACATATCCGTTCAATCAATGACTGCGTGTGGATCATCCACGATCACCGGTTCCATGTGGTCTGTAGCCGCTCATGCAAGCGCAAGTTCGAAACGAGGTTTCTGAAAGAACCGGTGACCACGACCCGCGTTGTCCCTAGCGGAAATCAGTTTCAGGAATTCCGACCGGTATGCATCGCACCGGATGCCAACCGAGCGAGAACGTGAAAACACATTCTCCCCAGCTATTGCGAACGATTCTCAATAAAAGGCTTGTCTATTGCGATCCATTCTCACTAAAACACGCACCTGCCACGAGCAATCCATGAAAATGAACAAGACAAACCGACTGCCAACCATCGCCGCCAGCACAGCAATCTGCCTTGCAGGCATCCAGCTATTGCCAGCGCACACCTTCCGCGAGCGTCTCGCCAAGGACGAAGCCTCAACCGCTTCCGACATCGATGCCTCCTTCAGCACCCCGCAGGACCGGGCATGGTATGACCGCTTCAGCTTCGGATCCTATGGTGAAGCCCATTTCAACACTGGCGATGTGGCCGACGAGTTTGACATCCATCGTCTCATCCTTTTCACCGCCTACGAATTCAACAGCCGGCTGCGGTTCATCTCCGAACTCGAACTCGAACACCTTTACTCGAACAATCCCGGCACCGACCTCACTTGGGTGATTGAGCAGGCATACTTCGAACTGGACCTCGGCAACCAGTATCTCCTTCAGGCCGGAGCCATTCTCGTCCCGCTGGGCATCATCAACGAAATCCACGAGCCTACTACCTTCTACGGAGTGGAGCGAAACCGCGTTGAAACCGAGATCATCCCGTCCACTTGGACGGAATACGGTTTCCTCCTCAGGAAAAACTACGACAATGGCCTGCAATGGGATGTCGCCGTACACCGCGGCCTTGAGGTCGGCAGGGGGGATGTAAACATCAACGGGCCCGATCTTCGCAATGGGAGGCAGCAGTCAGACAGTTTCCGAGGAAGCGCGGCGACCGCTAGGGTGAAGTACACCGGCGTCGCAGGCTTGGAACTCGGTGCCGGCGTTCAATATCAGGATGACATTTCCCGCGCTTCAGAGGACAACAGCGCGATCCTGACCTCGGCTCATTTCATCTACTCGAACGGTGGCTTCGGGCTTCGCGGCCTCGTCGCGAACTGGAATATCAACGGAGACACTGCGGTTGGCGGGGTGACGCTGAACGGCACCGACATCGACAACCAGTATGGCGGCTACATCGAACCGTCCTACAAATGGAAATTCTCCAACGGGATGGCTCTGGGGGTCTTTTCCCGCGCCCTTTACTGGGAGAACGAAGATGCACCGGACGGTCAGATGGAATATCAGGCGGGTCTCAACTTCTGGCCCACTGAAAACACCGTGGTCAAGGCCGACTGGATCCACGAAGACCGTGCCAACGGACGTGCCAACCGCGACGTCTTCAACTTCGGTGTCGGCTATGCGTTCTGATAGCTATTTGTAAAAGGCGGACAGCGATTGGCTCTTCGTTGTACGGCTTGTTCGATTTCACGCACAGCAACCGGAACCGAGTTGTATCGGAGGACAGGGAATTGACCCGTAAGTGCAAAATACGCAGCAATCCCCCTTCTTTGGCTTCAGCTTCTCGCCGCACTTCGGGCAATCCCAAAAAAACTGACATGCATCGGTCGGCATCCGCTCGGTTTCCTGGTGTCCGCAGTGCGGGCAGGTGATGATCGATTCTAAAACCGGATCTTTGGGATTCTTCTTCATCCGCAAAATCGTGTTCAAGATGCCGGATGCAATCAAGGCAGCGAATGCAGTATAGATCAATGGCTCTGAAAAATACAAATGATAGTGGACGAAACATAATACGGTTCCGATGCTCGCCAGAGCTAGCGGCAGGAAAAAACGATGCTCTCTATAGGCACCGAATGCCCCAATCCACGCAACCACGACCAATATCTGGACGGCATACTGCAACTGCGGGGCAAAGCGCTCCATCGCACCCAGCCCGAGAGCCGTGCCGATCACGCCAAGAAGAGGGAAGCAACACGGTGCCATTGCCGCGACGACAACTGCCCCAAACGAGCCGATTTTATCGAGATTCCGGGCAATTCCCATATTGTTGCGAGGCTTAGATGGGAGTAATTATTCCTTTCGTCATCGCACGCATCGTCGCCCCCTCATTCATTCTCTTTTTCGTAGTCCTCCAGCCATTTCTTCCTGGCTTCGAGGTTCTCTTTCAACGCGGCCACTTTCGCCTGCTCACGGTTGAGCTGGGTGTGTTTCACTACCACCATCCGCAGATCACCCTGAACGTCTTCCAGAAGCTCGGAAACCGAGCTCTCAAGTAACCTGGCCGCATCGCGGCTGATTTCGGTGGTTTCCGTCGGTTCGTCCACGATGACCAGCTCATCCTTCTGCATTTCCCGCTTGCGGAGCATCGAGAGATGGGCGTCGAGTTCCGATTGGATCACTTCTCGCTCAAATGAAGACAAGCTCTCCTTCTTCAGATCCTCACGTCGTGCGGCGACGAGCTGTTCACACCGTTCGATGGAATTGTCCAAGGCATCGAAGACTTCGGCCTTCTGCTTTTTGTCCATTGTTTGGTCGCGGCGGTTCTGCCGCCATTCGTCGCTGATACCAAGGCTGTCCTCATACCAACCAGTACCATAATCGTAGTAGCCACCGCCTCCAGCCTCTTCGTACTTTTCAACGTTCTCATCCTGGGTGAAGGATTTGGAAATTTCCAGCATCTGCGCGATGTGCTTTTCCACATGGGAATCCAGATGCCCGATTTCCTCGCCTGCGATCTCGCGTGGGACTCCCGACTTCCCGGTTCTCAAACCCAGTTCCACAGCAGATCGCTGTTTCCTGAAAGCCTCAACCGCCCCCTCAAGTCCGGCCATGAGTTCCATCTTCGCTTTGCTGACGCGGTAGCCGGACTTCGCCGAATCCCTGATCGCCGACAGGCGTTCGACCATTCGCCCCAACTGGTCGTCGATGCGTCCGTGGAGACGGACGATGTCGCTGCCGATTTCTTCGATCCGTTTGTAGCGCTCTTTCACACGTGCCTCGACAATGGGTATGCTGGCTTTACGCGCCTCCAGATCGATTTCCTTTTCTTGTGAGAACGAGGCCGATGTCAGGGCTCCCGCGAATGCGATGGTGAGTAGGATTGTCTTCTTCATGGTATCTGGATGGTTGTTGTTACTTGTCCGTGGCGCAGGTTTCGATAACCGGCCAGCTTCCGGTAAAACCCCGGCAGATAGCCAGTCCCTTGAGATTTGTTGCAGGCATCGTTCCGTTGCGAGGTTGTAAGTGAGTCTGGAGCCCGACTCCGAAAATGCCATCCGGATGTTGGCAATCCAAAGAACCGCCCAGTGATTCAATGATTCTGCGGAGCATGTATTTGAATCCGCCGCTACATTGAAAATGCACGGAGAGGAACATCCTATCGTTTCGTTCCGTGGTCATGCATGTCCGGAAAGCCTTGAAACATCCTCTATGAACCTTCAATCCAAAAATGTTCTCACCATCGATGTGGGCGGATCCCATGTGAAAATCCTGGCAACGGGGGAAGACCAAGGCCGCGAGTTTCCCTCAGGCAAAAAGCTCACGGCGGAGCGTATGATCACCGGGGTGCTGGAGATTGTGGGTGATTGGGAATACGATGTGATTTCCATGGGCTATCCCGGCCCGGTGGCCAATGGGCGGATCATCGCGGAACCATACAATCTCGGTGAGGGTTGGGTCGGGTTCGATTTTTCCGCAGCTTTCGGATGTCCGGTGAAAATCCTCAATGACGCCGCGATGCAGGCCTTGGGAAGCTACCGGGGTGGCAGCATGCTCTTCCTTGGATTTGGCACCGGCCTCGGCTCCGCAATGATCGTGGATGGCAATGTCATTCCCATGGAGCTGGCACACTTGCCTTACAAAAAATCGACCTATGAAGACTACGTCGGCAAGGAAGGTCTGAAGAAAAATGGAAAGAAGAAGTGGCGTAAGCACGTCGCCGATGTCGTTTCGAAACTGCGCGAGGCACTCGAAGCGGACGAAGTGGTCTTGGGAGGCGGTAATGTCAAAAAGCTCGCCGAGCTGCCGGAAAACTGCCGCCGTGGAGACAACGCAAACGCCTTCACAGGCGGTTTTCGCCTCTGGGATGACAGCGATTCGGGAAAACACGGGGAACCGGATGGACGTGGCTCCGTGTGGAAACAACTTGCGACTCATCGCGAACTGATCGGGGACCTGCATCTCCGGGAGTTCTTCGCTTCAGATCCAGACCGTGCCCGAAAAATGAGCGCCAGTGCCGCCGGGCTTTTCCTCGACTACTCGAAAAACCGCATCACCGGCGGCACGCTGGATCTGCTCCTGAAGCTGGCGGAGGAATCCGGCCTGCGGGCGCGGATTGACGCCATGTTTTCCGGTCAAAAAATCAACACCAGCGAGGATCGCGCCGCGCTGCATGTCGCCCTGCGTGCGCCGGGGGACGCGGAGTTCTTTGTGGACGGCCACAACGTCGTCCCGGATGTCCACGCCGTGCTCGACAAGATGTCGGACTTCGCCGAACGCGTCCGCAACGGAGCGTGGACGGGACACACCGGCAAACGCATCAGGAACGTCGTCAATATCGGCATCGGCGGCTCCGATCTCGGGCCGGTGATGGCTTACGAGGCACTCAGGCATTACAGCGACCGCAGCCTGACGTTCCGCTTCGTGTCGAACGTCGATGGTATCGACTTCATCGAGGCCGTCCGCGATCTCGATCCGGCGGAAACGCTGTTCATCGTATGTTCGAAAACCTTCACCACCCAGGAGACGATGACCAACTCCGGCAGCGCCCGTGAATGGCTGCTCGCCGGCCTCTCCGCTGACGCGGAGGCTGTGGCCAAACACTTCGTTGCCGTTTCCACCAATGCCGAAAAGGTTTCCGAATTCGGTATCGATCCTGCCAACATGTTCGGCTTCTGGGACTGGGTCGGCGGGCGTTACTCGATGGATTCCGCCATCGGCCTTTCCACCATGCTGGCCGTCGGCGCGGAAAATTTCCGCGACATGCTCGGAGGCTTTCACGAGATGGACGAGCATTTCCGCACCACGCCCTTCGAGAGCAACCTGCCGGTGCTGATGGGACTGCTTTCCGTCTGGTACAATGATTTTTTCGGAGCCGAGACCGTGGCGGTGCTTCCTTACGAAAACTATCTGAAACGTTTCCCCGCCTATCTTCAGCAATTGACGATGGAGAGCAACGGCAAGCACGTCACCCGCGAGGGGCGGCAAGTCGATTCCGCCACCGGGCCGATCTACTGGGGCGAGCCGGGAACCAACGGACAACACTCCTTCTACCAGCTCATCCACCAGGGAACACGGCTCATCCCGTGCGATTTCATCGCCTTCGCACGGACGCTCACTCCGCTCGGGCGGCATCACGATATTCTCGTGGCGAATGTCTTCGCCCAGGCCGAGGCGCTCGCGTTCGGCAAGACTGCGGAGGAAGTCGAAGGCGAAGGTGTGGAGAAAGCTCTCGTCCCGCACCGGGTCTTCGGGGGCAACCGTCCGTCCAACGTCATCCTGGCGGACAAGCTCACACCCCGCATCCTCGGAGCGCTCGTAGCACTCTACGAGCACAACGTCTTCACCCAGTCGGTCATCTGGGACATCAATCCCTTCGACCAATGGGGCGTCGAATTGGGCAAGGCATTGGCCCAGCGCATCGTTCCGGAACTCGAAAGCGAAACGCAACCCGAACCCACCCACGACAGCTCGACCAACCATCTCATCCGCCGCTACCGGGAGATGAAACGGCTGCCTGAGGAAGAGACTTCCGCCTGACCGGCGTCTGGAAAGCCTGGAGGCAAAAATAACCCGATCCTCCTACTCCGGAAACGCACCCTCGTCACCGTCATAGTAATGTGGGTATCCGCTGGGGCTTGCTGCTGATCTATGGCAGTGAACGTTTTTCCGCAATCCAAAGAGCCGGAACGGAAAGTTGAATGAAGTTTGGAAATGAAATTTCCAGGGGAATAATTTCACCATGGTTTTACACTCCATACCCATCCGGATTCGATCCGAAGGCGGTCGTTCCTTTGATATTGCGTGATCATTCCTGAAGGATGCGGAGACGGAACAGCTGGGATCACCCACATTGAAAGCATCAACCGCCCATACGTCTCCGGTGTATGAAATTGAAACCCGGTTCAAACAGATCTCACGACAACAAAGACAACCAATCCATTATGAAAAACAACACAAAATCACAATCCACCATTACCGGTTTCGGCCGGAGGATCACACTCGGCACGGCAGCCGCAGCACTCGCCCTAACCTTCGCGCTGGGATTCCCCGGAACAGCCTTCGCCCAGGATCACGGCAAGGAAATGCACGGGAAAATGCATGGCAAGATGCGAATGGATCACATTATGACCCAGGCACAGGCGGAAGCGCTCAAGCCCGGCGACTCCATGGCCATGGCCTGCTCGAAGTGCAAATACGTGATCGTGCAGAAAGTGACCGCCGGCAGCGATGCCCACGTCAAAATGATGACGGTCGGCGAGAAAATG
>JBDWAR010000006.1:0-95444 GCA_039978775.1 Luteolibacter sp.
TACGCCCCTTCCGGAGTGAGCCGAGAGCAGTGAAACGAAGACCAAAAAACCACCCGCTCCTCAATGCGCCACGCCACGAATACGAAGAGGTCTTCCACCGCTCACGATACTTCCGAAAAACTGCTTAATCCCGTGCCATTCACTCCTGACCCCGAACAGAGGCAGACCCCGAACAGAGGCAGGTCAAGGGGGCAGCGTTTCCTCCGCTTACCCACCACCCGCTCCCGTTTCCGTCCTTCCGTTCCGCAAATCCGAACCAAGCAAACGATCCAAACCAAGCCCGGCCAAAAATCGAACCATTCGATCTGGCACGACCCCCCGCGTCCAAAAAAATTAGCTCACAAAAAAAACAGAAAAACCCCTTGATCCTATCTGATACTCCTGACCCCGATGATGGGAACTTACGATACTCAATTTTTTGCGGGGATTGCTAATTGTGATTGCAGAAAATTTGGAATCTTATGGTTATCTTCGCTTAAATTTAAGTATCGATACAACTGCACCAAACTAAATCCTTCGTCATACCTACTGATGTCCGGCGCTAAATATAAATTTTTTCTTATTCCGATCACCTCAGTAGACTCGTTTTTTTTATTTAAGTTATCAATGCAGAAGATTACAAAACTTGTACCGAGGACGGGCTCCATTTTAGGCCTCAACTTCAATTCGTTAAATTTATTCTTATCAATAGATCCTTTAATTATATCCACAATAACATATCCTTGAAATTCATCATCTTGGATGAACTTTGCAAAAATTATACTTTCATGCGATGAAATCTCTTCTAAGAAATCATTTCCAAAGGATAAATTTAACACCAAAAAATAAGAAATCAAAATAAAACTCATTGTCGTTTTCATACTGTCACTCCTGGTATAGACGTTATTTCGGTATCGTATTTTACGGCTCCATCCCTAGAATATTTATAGCACTTTGGCACCTCGTCTTTGGCTTTGTTTATTGCTTTTTCTAATGCCTTAAATTGCGCAGCATGCGGAGAGTTACCGGTTCCAGTTTCCAAGGCGCTAACCTTTGTATTAATAACACCCCCATTTTTGAAAGCTCCTTTTGCAGCTTCCCATGCCTCTTCGCATTCAGGCGAATCAAATCCTTTTATTGCGCAACAGGTAAGGCAACTTAGATCAGCCTCATACGTTACATCAACAATCGCTAAGCTAGACCACTCGGTGTCATCCGGAAGCCAATTAGGCCACCATTGCTGGGGTGCACCTGGATTAGCATTAGGAGGAGCTATCCATGGTCCTCCGAAATTTTGTTTTTTATTCTTATCAAAACCAAATTCAAGCCCTAAGAAATCCCACTGCCCAACCCCATCATTCCCAGCAAACCCATACAGATTCACCCCACCCCTTTCCCCGATGGGATCTCTGGATGGCCAGCGGCCGGTAACCGGATCATAGAACCTGTAGCCGTAGTAGTAGAAGTTAGTCTCGACATCCAATGGCTTGGTGCTGAAGCGATGGGCAAAGTCCTGAGCTTTGGGCTCGGTTGCCACGGTGATCCTGCCGAAGGGGTCATACTCGTAATGGGCCTGGACAGTTCCGCTGGAATCCAGGTATTCGCTCACGTTGCCGTTGCCGTCATAGGTCGGGTAATAGCTGGCGCTGCCGTCGTTGACGGCGAGGAGCCCTCCGACCCCGCCCGCGCCCTGCATGGAACCTGACAAATCCATTCCCCAAATGTAGGTCTCTTCGAGCGTTGCGCCAGAATATTTTGCGATAGGGTTCCAGCCGTCGTAGATGGTGAGGGTGGTGGTGGCACCGTTGATGGTGGCGATGCGGCGGGACTGGGCATCGTAGAGGTAGGTGGTGGTGACACTGTTGACCGTGGCACCGGTGAGGCGGTTCTCGGCATCCCACGTGAGGGTGGAATTCGCCGCAAGGTGGGCGGGAACCGGGTAGGCTGTGGCGTTGCCGTCGTCATCGTAAGCGGGGTTGTTGGAATCGACGGCGGTGTATTGATTGAGGGCGTTCACCGCATAATTCGGGGAGCCTGGGAGCGTGAGGCTGTCGGCGGATTTCAGGCGGTTGCCGATCATGTCATACTGGTAGGCGCGGTCGGCACCCGAAATGCTGGAGTCCGCCTTGGTCACTTGGCCGAGGGCATCGTAGCCCCAGGCGATGGAGCGAGAGGCGGCAAAGGCCGTCCCTGCTTGGGAAACATCCATGCGCTGGCCGAGGGCGTTCACGGTGTAAGTGTAACCCGAAACGAGCGTGGCGCCAACTTTGTTTTCCTTGCTGAGGAGCACGCTCCGGGTGTTGTCGTAGCTATTGGTGAGGGTGTGGGCGGGCCCGGTGACGGTTTCGAGGAGGTTGCTGTCGGGCAGGTAGTCGTAGTTGAAGCTGTCCGTGCCGTCCCCCACGGAAGCCAAGCGTCCGTCATCGCCGAAGGTGTAGGTGGAATCCTGCTCGGTGGTGGCTCCGTCCTTGAGGATGTAGCCGGTCGGGCGGAGGAGGCCGTCCTGTTTCCTGTCGATGACGCGGGTGAGTTCCGGGGTGCCGTCGGTATCGAGATCATGGGAGATGGTTTCCGTGTCGAGGACGAGGGTGGCGGGATCGTAGGCGTAGGTGGTGGTGGAGACGTCGTTCGAGGTTTCCGTGGGTCTGCCGAAGTTGTCGTAGCTCTGGGTGACATCCGGGGTGGAATCGCTGTAATCGGTGGTGACTAGCATGCCGGCATCATACGAATAGGTGGTGACTAACGGGGACGCGACCGAAGATCGCGCCCACGTGCGGGTGGCTAGGCGGCCTGCGGAGGTGTAGGTGTAGTCCGCGCCTTTGTCCGCATCGTCGCGCTTCCCGGTGAGGAAGCCGCGGTTGGCGCCAGCCCTCACCCGTTTCTCGACAGCGATCCGACCATGGGTGAGATTCGCGCAAATGCGTGCTGCGAAACCCAGTGAGACGGCGAAATTGGTGGCACGCAGCATCGCGTTGGCAGCAAAGGACAGGCAGCTCGCGGTTTTGGTAAATCAATTGGCGGCGGACCTTTCTTCCACCATCTCATCGGTGGGCGGCGGCTGGTTCAGCATGGCGCGGCGATGTGGGTGGATGAGATGGATGTTTTTCCGGTTCATGGATTTCATGGTGCCGGGGATCGTGCTTCATTATATCCTGCGGAAACGCGGGATCGAGGCGGAGGTCAGGAAGTCGCTCGCCACTGGAGCCGCGCAGGTGGCGGTGCTGGGTGCGGGCTATGACCTTCTGGCATGGATGTTGCACGAGGAGTTCCCGGAAGTGAATTTCATCGAGTTCGATCACCCCGCGACCCAAGCCCCGAAACGCAGCGCACTGCCCGAGTCACGAAATTTCCACTACGGAGAGATCGATTTGGAAAAGGAGGCGTTTGGCGAGGTCGCTTCAAGTTGCCCGCATTTTAATAAAGGCGTGCCCACGGTGTTCATCGCCGAGGGACTGACGATGTATCTGCGCGAAGGGCGGGTGGCGGAGTTACTAGCGGATTTTTCCAGACTCTCCGGAGACACAGGACGGGTGATCTTCACGTTTATGGAAAAGGATCAGGATGGCTCCATCGATTTCCGCGATCAGCGGCGGGGTGTAGGCACGTGGCTGAGGTGGCGCAGCGAGCCTTTTCTATGGGGCATTCGCAGAGAGGATCTATCGGGGTTTTTAGAACTCAGCAGCCTAGGCAATATCGAGGTGGCAGATGATGCCCGGCTGCGCGCGCAGTTTCTGACTCCCTTGGGACTCGGTGATTTGCGCATCGCCCGCGGAGAATGCCTTTGTTACTGCTCCCCCACCCACCGATGACCTCCATTCTATGCAATGATGTGCATTCCAAGCTCAATCCCACCCGGGTTGCTGCCATCGTGCGCCCATCGACGGAAAACGAAGTCGCGGAGGCGGTCATAAACGCGTCCGGCCAAGGCCTGGCGATCTCGATTTGCGGAGCACGCCATGCCATGGGTGGCCAGCAATTCGGCGAAGCTACCCTTTTGATCGATCTGTCCGGGCTTACGGCACTGGGACAGGTCGATCGCGAGCGTGGAACCATCGAGGCCGGGGCTGGCGTGATGTGGCCGGAGCTGATCGCGGGTTTGCTCACCCAGCAGGCCGGTGAGGAGCAGGCGTGGAGCATCCGCCAAAAGCAGACCGGAGCGGATCATCTGACACTCGGCGGTGCTCTCGCCTCAAACATCCACGGTCGCGGGCTCTACATGAAACCCATCATCGACGATGTCGAATGGTTCCGGCTGGTGGATTGCAATGGCGCGGCGTGGCGCTGCAGCCGTGATGAAAACCCGGAACTTTTTCGCCTCGCGATCGGCGGATACGGCTGTTTCGGCGTCATTACCTGCGTGTGCCTGCGGCTGACGCGGCGAACTAAACTGGAGCGCATTGTGGAAGTCACCACGGTCGACAAGCTCATGCCAGCGCTGCAACGCAGAATGGATGAAGGATGCCTCTACGGGGATTTCCAGTTTTCGATCGATGAAAACTCCCCCGACTTCCTCCGTCGCGGGGTTCTTTCGAGCTACCGGCCAGTTGCGCAGGACAGGGAAATGCCCACCACCCAGCAGGAGCTAGGAGCGCAGGATTGGAAAAGGCTGATCCGTATGGCCCACGAAGACCGGGCGAGCATTTTCGGGGAGTATTCCTCGTTTTACCTCAAAACCCATGGCGCCCTGTATTGGTCGGATCTGCATCAGCTCAGCGTCTATATCGACGATTACCACACCGCCTTGGACTGCGACTCGGCAGCTCCTGCCAGCGAGATGATTAGCGAACTTTACGTTCCCCACGGGCATTTGACCACCTTCATGGCAGCCGCAGCCGATCTCCTGCGCAGCGGAGCCGTTCCTGTGATCTATGGCACGGTGAGATTGATCCGCAGGGATCAAGAAAGCTTGCTCGCCTGGGCACGCGAGGATTTCGCCTGCGTGATTTTCAACCTGCACACCGAACACAGCGAACCGGGCATCGCTTCGGCATCGGACACCTTCCGCGCACTGATCGACCTCGCCCTATCCTTCGGCGGCAGCTTCTTCCTCACCTACCACCGCTGGGCGCGCGCCGATCAGGTCGAGCAGGCGTATCCGATGTTCGCCGATTTCCTGCGCGCAAAAGATCATTACGACCCGGATCATCGCTTCCAAAGCGAATGGTGGAGGCACTACCAGCGGGCGTTAGGCGGGAAATGACTATCCATAATCCCGCTCCCTGCGGCACACCCTGCCCGGCTGGATTTGTGCCTGCAGACTGTAACATCGGATCACCGGATCGCCAGTCATTCGGAAAGCCCTTGCGCTTTGCTCCCCGCTCTACAAATCTCGCCGCAATGTCACACGATTCCATCGATGTCCGCTACGTCGCCAAGCTCGCCCGCCTGGATCTCACGGAAGAGGAAGTCACCCTTTTCCAATCCCAGCTCGAATCCATCCTCGGCCACGTCGAGTCTCTGACCGCCATCGAGCTGCCGGCCGATCTGCATAACGACGACAACTCCCACCTCGCCATCATGCGCGACGACTCCCCACACGACAGCCTCGATCCGGAGCTCGTCCTCGGAAATGCCCCGGAACAATCCCAGCAGCAGATCCGAGTTCCGAAAGTCGTCGCCGACGCATAATCCATATTTCAGATTTTCAGCATCTCAGCCTTTCAGATTTTACCCCATGACTCTCACCGCACTCCGCCAGCAACTCAGCAACGGCGACACCACCCCGGCCCAACTGATTGAGGACCTCTCGATTGCCATCCAAAGTAAGGACAAGACCTCCAAAGCGTACGTTTCATACGATAGCTCCACCGCCATCGAGGCCTCTGCCAATGCCGACCTTTCAAAACCTCTCGGCGGGCTCCCGATAGGCATCAAGGACAACATCAATACCTTCGGCCAGCCCTGCACCTGCGGTTCTAAATTTCTCGAAAAAACTTACACATCTCCCTATGATGCAACGGTTATTGAAAAATTGAAGGCAGCCGGAGCCATCCCATTTGGACGTCTCAACATGGATGAATTCGCGATGGGTTCCGCCACCGAAAACTCCGCGATCCAACTGACTCGCAACCCCCACGACCCGGATCGCATCGCTGGTGGATCGTCCGGTGGATCCGCCGCTGCCGTCGCCGCCGGCACCGCTTTCGCTGCTCTCGGTTCCGATACCGGAGGCTCGATTCGCCAACCCGCTTCCCACTGCGGAGTGGTCGGACTCAAGCCCACCTACGGGCGCGTTTCCCGCTTCGGGCTCGTCGCTTTCGCCTCCTCCTTGGATCAGATCGGCCCGCTCACCCAGACGGTCGATGACGCAGCGCTCATCCTCCAAGCCATCGCCGGATACGACCCACGCGACACCACCTCCCTCGACGAACCGGTCCCCGATTACTCCGCCACGATCAACGACGGCGTGAAAGGTCTGAAACTCGGCATCCCCGCCGAATATTTTGGCGAAGGCATCCATCCGGGCGTGCGCGAAAATGTCGAGAAACGCATCGAGCACCTCCGCCAGCAGGGCGCGGAAATCGTGCCAATCTCCATGCCCCACACCCAACACGCGGTCGCCACCTACTACGTCATCGCCCCCGCCGAAGCTTCCTCGAACCTCTCCCGCTTCGATGGCATCCGCTACGGCAACCGCGCCGACAACGCCGAGGACATCATCGATGTTTACCACAAATCCCGCGAAGCAGGGTTCGGCCCCGAGGTGAAACGCCGCATTATCCTCGGCACCTACGTCCTTTCCTCCGGCTACTACGACGCCTATTACTCCCGTGCGCAAAAGGTTCGTCAGCTGATCACCCGCGATTTCAAACAAGCATTTGAAGCAGTCGACGCGATCATCACGCCGGTCGCCCCCACCCCGGCACGCAAGCTCCACACCTGCGATGAAGATCCACTCCAGGACTACCTTTCCGACATCTTCACCATCCCGGCCAACCTCGCTGGCATACCCGCCATATCCGTCCCATGCGGCACCACCGCCTTCGATGGAGCAGAAGCCCTCCCGGTCGGCATCCAGATCCTCGCCCCACACCTCGGCGAAGCCATGCTCCTCCGCGTCGCCAAAGCCGCCGAGCAACTCTAATTTCAGCGTTTCAGTTTTCAGCCTTTCAGCATTTACCTCCCATGTCCCTGGGTTACTGCACCAACATCCACCCCGCCGAAACTTGGACGGAGACCCTGCATGCGCTCGAAACACACGTTTTAACTGTCCGCGACAAGCTCGTGGAGAGCGGAGATCAACCCGCCGACCGGGAATTCCCGATCGGCCTGCGCCTCTCCGCCGTTGCCGCCACCGAGCTGCTTTCCGGCGATAACCTGCCGAAATTCAAGGACTGGCTCGCCGAAAACCACTCTTACGTTTTCACCATCAACGGTTTCCCCTACGGCTCCTTCCACGGCACCCGGGTCAAGGAGCAGGTCTTCCTGCCCGATTGGACAAGCCTTGAACGCGTCGAATACACCCAGAACCTGTTCAAAATCCTCGCAGAAATCGCCCCCCGCAGCACCGGCGGCTCCGTTTCCACCCTGCCCGGCTCCCACAAGAGCTTTGCCGCTGATGAAGCCCCGATCCGGAAAAACCTGATCGATCTCGCGTATTTCATCGACGATCTCTCGCAACAGCACCAGATCGACCTCCACCTCGGCCTCGAACCCGAACCGCTCGGCCATTTCGAAAACACCGCCGAAACCTTGGTCTTTTTCGAGCGCCTACACGATCAGGCAAAATCCCCCACCATCCTCGGCAAACGCATCGGCCTGAACTTCGATTCCTGCCATTTCGCCATCGAATTCGACGACGCCAAGGCATCCCTCGATGCGATCTCAAACTTCGGTGGCATCCGCCTCTCGAAAATCCACCTCTCCAACGCCCTCGCCCTCGATCCCACCGACCCCACCGCCATCGAGGCGATCCGCCGCTTCGACGAGCCGACCTACTTTCACCAGGTCATCGCCCGCCGTCCAGACGACTCCCTCGAGCGTTTCATGGACCTACCTTTGTTTCTCGCCGCCATCGACAGCGGAAAAACAGCACCCGCCGACTTCACCGAAGCCCGCGTCCACTTCCACATTCCGCTCGACGCCCAACCCGCCGCCCCCCTCGGCTCGACCCACACCCACGTCGCCGAGACCCTCGCCTGGTGTGCCAAACACCCGGCTGCCTGCTCCCATTTCGAAATCGAGACCTACACCTGGGGCGTCCTACCCGGAAACCTCCAGCGCCCCGTCGAGCAGCAAATCGCCGCCGAATACCATTGGGTGTTGGAAAAACTCCGAAAACCCACTATCTAATCCACCACAACCATATGTCAGACATCAATATTACCCTCCACACCTCACAAGGAGACATCGACGCTACGTTCTACGCCTCCAGAACTCCGACGACCTGCGCGAATTTCCTCAACCTCGCCAAGCGCGGCTACTATGACGGCATCCAGTTTCACCGCGTGATCCCGAACTTCATGATCCAAGGCGGCGATCCGACCGGCACCGGCAGAGGCGGCCCGGGCTACAAGTTCGCCGATGAATTCGTACGTGAACTCCGTCACGGCAAGGCAGGGATCTTCTCGATGGCCAATGCCGGACCAGGAACCAACGGCTCCCAGTTCTTCATCACCCACAACGCGACCCCTCACCTCGATGGCAAGCACTCGGTCTTCGGTGAAGTCACCAAAGGACAAAACGTCGTCGATGCGATCAAACAAGGCGATACCATCAAATCCATCACCATCCACGACGATACCTCCGAGCTCTTCGAAGCCCAAAAGGACAACATCGAACACTGGAACTCCATCCTCGATAAAGTCTGATTCAATCAATCGTTTGAATTAACATCTTGCTTAGGGTTTAAATTTAAAATTTAGGATTTTCCCCGAAATGCTCCTCGACGTCCGGAACCTGACCACCCGTTTCTACACCCGCAACGGAGTGGTTCACGCCGTCGAGGACGTCTCGTTCTCGGTCGATAAAGGCCAGACTTTGGGAATTGTCGGGGAATCGGGCTCGGGGAAATCCGTCACCTGCTACTCCCTGCTCGGCCTGATCCCCACCCCGCCGGGTCGCATCGTGCGGGGTAGTGCGATCTTTGACGGCACGGATCTGCTCAAGTCCACCGACAAGCAGCTGCGTGGCATCCGGGGAAAACGCATCTCGATGATTTTCCAGGATCCGATGACCTCGCTGAACCCCTACATGCGGATCAGCGACCAGCTCACCGAACCGCTGGAGATCCACGAAGGTATCAAAGGAAAACAGGCGCTCACCCGTGCCATCGACGCCCTCGCCGAGGTCGGTATCCCTGACCCGGAGAAACGCATCAAATCCTACCCCCACGAGTTCTCCGGCGGCATGCGCCAGCGTGTCATGATCGCCATGGCACTCATCACCAAGCCGGAACTCCTCATCTGCGACGAACCGACCACCGCCCTCGACGTCACCGTCCAGAAGCAAGTGCTCGACCTCATCCGCGAGCGTCAGCGCGATCTTGGCACCGCGATCATCTTCATCACCCACGATCTGGCCGTCGTTTCCGAGGTCTGCAACGTCATCAACGTGATGTATGCCGGGCGAATCGTCGAAAACGCCTCCCGCAGCGAGCTTTTCAGCAATCCTCTGCACGCCTACACCCGCTCGTTGCTGAAATCAATCCCCGCTGCGCAGCCAAAAGGCCAACCGCTCATCACGATCCCCGGCCTACCCCCGAATCTCGCCCATCCGCCCGTCGGATGCGCCTTCCAGCCCCGCAACCTGCTCGGAAATCCCGACCTCTGCCTCATGGATCACTCCCCGGAGCTCTCCGAGATCCATCCCGGGCACTTTGCCCAGAATTGCCCCGGCTGCCTGGCTTGATCAGAGAACGACCCGCTCTCCGCTCACACGTGGCAGCGAACCTGCGCGATTTCAATCCGCTCCCGTTCCGTCCGGTAAACCAGCCGATGTTTCGAATCGATATGACGTGAATACCAGCCGGCCAGCTCGTTCTTCAGTAGCTCCGGCGGCGGTGAAATCGTCTCCGGCTCCTCCATGATCTCCCGGATCATCTCCAAAATGCGACGTGCCTTGCGCGGATTCGTCTCCGCCCAATACCTCATGTCCTCATATCCCTGCGGCTTAAATTCCAAGTTCATGTGCCAACCCCTCCAGTGTTTTGAATCTCACATTCTGCCAATCCGGTGACGTCACAGCACCCCTCAAGCGCTTGAAATTTACCGTCGAACTGAACAGGAATTCCGTCTCATCCTCGGGCGCATGCACCGGTGAAAGCGCATTCTGAGCGGGGGCTGCCGAGCCAATCGTCCTCAATAAAATCAAATCCTTGATGCTCAGCCCCTCCGAGGCCGCCAACATCTTAATCTCCCTATGTTGTTGATTATCAATCTCTATGCTCAATCGGCTCACGTGTAACAAATTGAACATTTTGAACAGATTGTCAATAACTTTTGGTGTCCGGAGAAGCGCGGAGGAGGCCTTCCAGCCTCCCCTCATCACTGATCCACTCACTCCTTCGCAAGATCCTCGAACCAGCCACCACGCGCGGTCACCCACTTGCCTTTCTTGACGACTTTCGAGAAACCGATGCCCTCCTTCGCCGCCCCTTCGAACACGGCCCATGCCTGACTCGCCAGAATTCCGGAAACAACCAGGTCTCCGTTCTTGCCCAGCGACTTGGCGATCACCGGCCAGGCCTCAATCAGCACGGTGGAGAACAAATTCGCCAACACCACATCGTAGCCTTTCTTCCGCGGTTTCCATTTCAGCACATCCTGATCCTTCATCACGACCTCGGGAGTGCCGTTTCGCTCCGCATTGCGTTTCGCCACTCCGACCGCGAGCGGATCAAAATCACAGCCCCATACTTCAGCCGCACCGAGCTTGGACGCAGCGATCGCCAGCAACCCGGTTCCCGTCCCGAGATCCGCTACGGTCCATTTTGTCCCTTTGCGCTCACGTGAGACATCCACGAGAAAACGCATGCAAGTCGAAGTCGTCGCGTGATCCCCGGTGCCGAAAGCCATTTCCGGCGGAATGATGATCAACTCCCGCTTGGGATGTTCCTTTTGCAGGGCCGCGAGCTTCTTGGCCTCGGTTTCCGCCGTCACCAGGAATACATCCCGCACCTTGAGCGGCCGCGGAGCCTCCACCGGCTTCTTCCAATCCGCATCCTTCACCTTGCGGACCGAACCGCCGAATTGCTCAAAAATCGCATCCGCTTCCTTCTTGGTTCCGCAATAAATCTGCAAACGCACGGATTTCCCACCTTTCAGATACTCCATCACGAAATTCGCGTTTCCGGAAAATCTTTCCTCCCACGCGTCAATCCACTGAGCCCCCGACAATTTCGACCAAAGATACATAGTGCCGAAACCATCCACGAACCCGGCACACCTCCGCAACCGAATTCCATTGCGTCTGCTTCGATTCGGCACAATCGCCAGAATCCCTTCTCTCCCCCCCCAACAAAAAACCACCGCAATGCGGTGGTTTAGGAAAAAATGGAGCGGGCGATGAGATTCGAACTCACGACATCCACCTTGGCAAGGTGGCGCTCTACCACTGAGCTACGCCCGCGTTTCGCTTGGCCTTGCGGCTTTCGTTTTGCGCGTGCGGAGTTCTTACCTTCCCGTCGGTTACGTTCAAGAGAATTTTGATAGAAATAGCGAAAAAATTTCCTCCACACTTCTGCGCTGCGCTTCTACCCATTCTCAGCCCCATTATGTCCGACAAACTCGCCGAAATTATCGCCACCAAGCATCTCGAAGTAGAAGCATTGCTTCCACGCGCCGGACACCTCCGTGCCGCCGCCCTGCAACGCAACGATTTCCGGGGTTTCCGCGCCGCCCTCGACCACGGCCCTTCCCATCTCGGCCTGATCGCCGAGGTCAAGAAAGCTTCCCCATCCGTCGGCCTCATCGATCCAGACTTCGATCCGATCCGCCAAGCAGGACGTTATATCGATGGCGGAGCCTCCTGCCTTTCCATCCTCACCGATGAAAAATACTTCCAGGGCTCGCTCGGCTACCTTTCGAAAATTTCCGAATTCTCCCCGATCCCACTTCTGCGCAAGGACTTCACCATTCACGAGACCCAGATCCATGAGGCAATCATCGCCGGGGCCGATGCGATCCTGCTCATCGTCGCCGCCCTCGATGACGATCTGCTCCGCCGCCTCCACGACGAAGCGAAGTCCTTCCAGCTCGACGTCTTGGTGGAAGTCCACGACCTCCCGGAAATGGAGCGCGCGCTCGAACTCGGCGCGGATCTGATCGGTATCAATAACCGCAACCTCAAAACCTTCGAGGTCGATATGGCGACCACCGAGCGCCTCGCCGAGGAAGTCCCGGATGACGTGATCCTCGTTTCCGAAAGCGGCATCAAGACCCACGACGACGCCCTCCGCGCTCTCCGCGCCGGAGCCAACGCCCTCCTCATCGGCGAAACCCTGATGCGTGCGGATGACCCTTCCCGCGCCATCGAGGATTTCCTCGCGATCTCAATCTAGGGTCTTCTCTAACATCGGCAGCCCTTCCCATTTGCCAAATCCTTTCCCCCGGATAGCTTTTCAGTATGTCCGGAGAATCGAATCCTGAAAAAAACACCGCTCCCCATGACGATCGCGTCACGGAGGAGGATATCCATCGCGCTGAGAAATCCACCGGCGCGAAAGCTCCATTGGAGTCATCCGAAGAGGATGCCTACGTGCCTGACACCGAGCTACGGGCTGCCGATGGCGATGCGGAGGAGAAGAGCGAAAACGACCCTACCGCTGGTAAGTCCGCCACATCCTAGGACTTCGCCGCTGTTTCGAGAAATATCGAATCAAAAGCCAGCGACGTCCTCCCACCCCTAGCATCCGGTCGATTCCGGTGTGCTGACCCTTCTACCAGCCATACCACCGAACATGTCCGAATCCGCTACCCGCGAGCGCTACTCCGCCGCTGCCTCCGCACCCGAAGCCGCCCTCTGCTGCCCGATCAATTACGATCCCCAATACCTCAAAGCCATCCCGACCGAAGTCATCGAAAAGGACTATGGCTGCGGCGATCCTTCGAAATACCTTCTTCCCGGTGAGACCGTGCTCGATCTCGGTTCCGGCACCGGAAAGATCTGCTTCATCGCCTCCCAGGTCGTCGGCCCCACCGGAAAAGTCATCGGCGTGGACATGCTCGATGACATGTTAGAAGTCGCGCGCCGCAACGCGCCGATCGTTGCTGAAAACATCGGCCACGCGAACGTCGAGTTTCGCAAAGGCCGCATCCAGGATCTCGCGCTCGATCTCGAAGCGCTCAATGAAGAGCTGAAGAAATGCCCGATTGCCGACACCACATCCTACCTCGCTGCCGATGACCTAGCAGCTGACCTCCGAGTCAAGCAACCCCTTGTCGCCTCAGATACGATTGACGTAGTAGTTTCCAACTGCGTGCTCAACCTCGTCGAGAACCGCCTCAAAAAACAACTCTTCGAGGAAATCTTCCGTGTCCTCAAAAACGGCGGACGTGCCGTCATTTCCGATATCGTCTCGGATGAGGAAATTCCCCAACACTTGCAGGACGACACCCATCTCTGGAGCGGTTGCATCAGCGGCGCTTATACCGAGGAAGGTTTTCTCAAAGCCTTCGAGCAAGCCGGCTTCTACGGCATCGAGATCCTCAAGCGCGATACCGCCCCGTGGCAAACCGTCGAGGGCATCGAGTTCCGCTCCGTCACCATCCAGGCATGGAAAGGCAAACAAGGCCCCTGCTTCGAGCGTAACCAAGCGGTTGTTTACAACGGCCCCTTCCTCAAAGTTCTCGATGACGACGGCCACGCCATGGAGCGCGGCAAACGTTATGCCGTCTGCGATAAGACCTATAGCCTCTACAAGCAGGCACCCTACTCCGCTCATTTCTCCTTCATCGATCCGCTCACCGAAATCCCGCCGGAGGAGGCCAAGCCATTCGATTGCAACCGCACCGCCATCCGTCACCCCAAAGAAACCAAAGGCGCCGACTACAACGCCACCACCGAAGCTGCAAACTGCCGCGAAGGCGGCGATGGCACTTCCTGCTGCTGAACCTGCATTTCACTGTCCACTGATCACTCGGCACTTTCCACTTCAATGAACACCTTTCAGACCCTCCTTCACGCAAACCACGTCCCCCTCACGCGCGGAAAATTCGATACCCTTCAGATCAACGTTGGCCGCAAGTGCAACCAGACCTGCACCCACTGCCACGTCGATGCCGGTCCGACCCGCACCGAGATGATGGATGAGGAATGCGCCCACAAAGTCGGCGCATGGATCCTCGAACACAAGCCCGCCACGGTCGACATCACCGGCGGCGCTCCCGAGATCTCCGAGTTTTTCAATTACTTCGTCGAGACCGCCCGCTCGGTCGGCGCCCACGTCATCGACCGCAACAACCTCACCATCATCGAGACCAAGAAATACGGCTACCTCCCGGAATTCCTCGCCAAGCACGGGGTAGAAGTCGTCGCCTCCCTGCCCTGCTATTCCGCAGAAAACGTCAATGCCCAACGCGGCGATGGTGTCTTCGACAAGTCCATCTCCGCCCTCAAGAAACTCAACGCCGTCGGCTACGGCACCGAGCTTCCCCTCACCCTCGTTTTTAACCCCTTCGGCGCAAAACTCCCGCCGGATCAGGACGAACTGGAGGCCGATTACAAACGCGAGCTCAAGGCACACTTCGGCATCGTCTTCACCCGTCTTTTCGCCATTACCAACCTGCCTATCGCCCGCTTCGCCGTCGATCTCCGCGAGCACGGCCATTGGGATTATTACAACCAGCTCCTCATCGACAATTTCAACCCCCACACCGTCGAAGGCCTGATGTGCCGCAACACCATCAACATCGGCTGGCAGGGCGAAGTCTTCGATTGCGATTTCAACCAAATGCTCTTCATGCAGCAGAAACGCGAAGGCAAAAAACTCTTCCTCTGGGATGTCACCCCGGACTCAATGGCAGACCTACCCATCCTCACCGCCAACCACTGCCTCGGCTGCACCGCCGGCGCCGGCTCCTCCTGCACCGGAGCAGTAGAGCACGCCACCGCGTAGCTGGGGATTCCAGCCCTAGGCCGTTATTGAGGCATCTTGCCTCAATAAACATTCGCAAGGCACCTCCCTACCTGAAACCGGAGGCAAAGAGATTCACTCCACTTCCTTGATCCGGATGTTCCGGTACATCAGCTCCGCCCATTCCGCCTGCAGCGCGATCCTGCCCTTGTCCAGCGGCACGGTCTCGCCATCCACCATCTGGGTCAGATCCTGGATCTCGTGCACCACCTCACCATTGAATTTGAAGGTCACCTTCTCCGCGCCATCCACCACAATTTCCATCTCATTCCACTCCCCACGCGGCTTCTCCACTCCCAGCTTCGTCGGACAGCTTTTGCCCTCCACCAGCTTGCCCTCAGGGTCATAGAAGTTGCCGGTCTTGGTGGTCTTGCAGCGCAGGTCTTTGCCCAGCACGAACAAATCCCCGGTATGGAAGCGATCCCGCATGGGCTTGTCGCTGTCGCCCGGAGTCTCCCCGATCTGCATCTCCATCGAGAGCGGCCAGACCCTTTTCAGATCCCCGTGCACATGGAAAAGCAAACCCGCATCCCGATCCCAGTCCGCCCTCGGCGCGAAACGTTTGCCCACCCACTTGTATTCCAGTTTCAGGACATAGCGGCTGTATTCCTTCTCAGTGTAGAGGCAATCGGAGGACTGCTTGGATCCCTCCTCCTCTCCCTTGTAAACATGGATCGCCTGCTCCTTTTCATCAATCCTGAACGGCCCCCAATCCCCCTCCCCGGTGCTATGCGCCGAACTCCAACCCTCCAGCGATTTTCCATTGAAGATCGGCGTGAAGCCTTCCTCCGCGCAAAGCATCGCGGAACCCGCCAACCAACACACCGCCACCATAGAAATCAGGTTTTTCATCCCGGGAGAATATCTACCCACCCCACCCTAGCCATGAAATAATGGCACCACTCGCTCACCCATTCGGATGACACCCGACGGGTTACTCCATCTTCAGCAAGGCCTCCGCGAACGCCTTGCCTGCCTGGGCATGAAACTTGGCCGAGCCGTAGTAATGGATGAAGCCCCCGATCGAGGTCGTGCGCTCCCACAGCGCAAGCTCCTCCGGCGTGCAGATCTCCGTCCGCACCTTTTCCAGATAGGCTTTCCTCTGCTCCGGCGTCATCGACCCATCGGCGTTCGGGCCATCGGGATGCTGCTTCGCCAGCTTCACGCCCATCGCTTTCACCTTGAGCAGCTTCGCATCGATGAAACCCAGCTCATCCTCATAAAACGGCGCAGTCTCCACCGCCGCCACGCTGCCCTGGAATTCCTCCATCTCCGCAGGTGCCGCCATCGCCTTGCGAAAAAGCTTCATGCGCTCCGCATTTCCCTGCGGTGCCATATAGGCCCCGGGAGTGAAATTTCCATACACCCCCATCACGCCGATCACGAACGGCAGATCGGGCGCCTCTAGGTCCTTGCGCACATACCGGATGAACTGCGCCAGCAAGTCGCCGTAAGGCTCATACTTGCTGTCCCCGGCACTGTCCGGATACACCAGCTTGTCGCTGAAATCATTCCATCCCTGGAACCACACAAAGCCGGACAGCTCGTAGCCCGCCTCCGCATCGTAGTCCGGATAAACCCGCTGGATGTCGCCGAGCACCTTCTTCACATACTCCATCATGTAGCGGTAATTCCGACCCGTCGCCTCCTCGTGCTGCTTCTTCACCTTTTCGAGCGCGCCTTTTTCCTTCAGCACCTCCACCTGATGGGGATTCATCTCGTAGGGCCCGGAGCCCGGGGAACGGTAGTCCACATAGAGGTTCTGCCCGCCCCACGCGGTCTTGATGATCAGGATCGGCCCGTCGTGGGCCTCCTCCATCGTGATGCCAAACACATACTCCGGCCCGATGAATCCGTCGGGCTTCGCCGGATCCTGCCTGCGCACCCCGTAACCAGCGCTCAGCTTGCCGAAGCCTTCCCCCCCGTATTGGTTCATTTTCCCGTTCAGCGAGGAAATCCATACCTGCTCGCAAACCTTCGGTTCGCCATCCGGCCCGCGCATTTTCTCCAGCAAGGGCGCCGTTATACGATCGTCCGCGATGTGGTCGAAGGTCTCGATCCCCCCCGTCCCCACCATGTTCGACTGCCCGGCCATGAGGTAAACCTTGAGCGGCTCCTTTGCCATTGCCGCCCCCATACAGCACAACCCAGCTAGCAGGAGGGACATGCGGATGCCGGTTCTCGTCGGGTGGGTGGGGTTTGAAAAATATCGCATGGGGTAGGTTTCCGGAAACGCTGAGCCACGGCAACGCCCGGGCAAAGTTTCGAATTCTCCTAGGAGAGACACCCTGCAAAGCCCCTTCACATATTCCGGAGATGGTTCGGTCTGGTCTCTGCGGACTCTTATCCGGCACTCCATAGAGTGCAGTTGCTTGGCCTCACTCGGGCATTTCTTCTTTTTCGCCGAGGTGCTTGGGGCGGGTATCGAGGAAATTGACATCCAACCACATCTTCACGCGGGCGCCGACTTCGCGGAGCCGGGTCTTGTAGCCGGCGGGGATCTCGACGTCTTCGGCATTAAAACCGTAGGCCTCAATGCCATGCGCCTGCGCGAGGTAAATCGCCCGCTCGTTTTGGAATCTCTGACTGATCACTAGGATCGTGTCCACACCGAAAATCTCCTTTGCCCTCACCACCGAATCGAAGGTTCGCAGGCCCGCGTAATCGCAAACAATCCTGTCAGCCGGCACACCTTCCGCGATGAGGGCCACCTTCATTTTTTCCGGCTCGTTGTAATACTTGCTACGGTTGTCGCCGGAGACCAGCAGGGTCTCCACTTTACCCGCGTTCCAGACCTCAACCGCCGCATCAATGCGATAGCGGAAGTAACGGTTCTCCCTGCCTTGGTAACGATCCGAAGTCCCGAATACCAAGCCCACCTTGGCGGCAGGGAGGTTTTCAGTATCATCGAAGAGCCTGCCGCGCGATGCCCAGACGGCGGTAAAATTCGCATACAGGATCAGTCCCACGCCAATCAGCAGCCCAAGCACGCCGAGCAGGAACAGCCGCTTGATCCACGTAAAAATCGTCGGTTTGCGTTTCTCTTTCAAAGCGTCTTAGTCTGAATCAAGGGGGTGCCATAAGGCTTCGGCGGCCATTGCAGCATCGCCTTGAGCGCATCGGTAAACGGGGTGCCGCACGGCTTTTCCGGGGCGAGCACGCGCAGGCGCGATGAGGTCTCGCAGAAGGTGATTTCATCAAAGCGCCCGAGCAGTTCTCCATCGATCTCCACGGGTACCGCCCGATCGGATTTTACCGTCAGGCATTCGGTTTGGAAGTAACTGGTCGATGCCGCCATATCGATACCGCCCAAGGCGATGCCGTGCAGGGAGTCGAGCACCAGCCGGTAGCCGGCCTCCTTAAATACGATCACATCGAGCTTGGAGTCTTCGTTGCTGGCGTTGCGGAAGAGTTTGAACTGCCCGCCGTAGAGCGAGCCGTTCCCGCACAATACCGCCACGCCGGTTTCTTTGTGGCCATCGGCGGTTGTCACCTCGATCTTCGGTGGCTTGTCTCCCAGGATCTTCACGGCGGAAAGCAGGTAGGCGAGCGGGCCGAGTATCTTCTTGCTCTCCCATTTCGTCTCTTCGATCACCATTGCATCAAAGCCCACGCCCGCCATCTGCACGAAGGGCGCGCCGTTGGCGGAAAAGAGATCCACCTCACGGATCAGGCCCCTCTCGATCACTTCGAGGGCTTTCGCGAGGTTGTTGGAGGGGATGCCGAGCTCCCTTGCAAAGACATTCATCGTGCCGGCAGGCATCACGCCCAGTGCCGTGCGGCTACCCGCCAACCCGGAAACCACTGCATTGAGTGTGCCGTCGCCGCCCGCCGCTATCACCACCGGCTCGCCCTCTCTTGCAAAGCGCCTCGCCAGTTCCACCGCCTCCTCCCCGGTGTTGGTCGCATAGAGCGAGAAACGGTTCGCGTGCTCCATGAGAAATTGCCGAGTCCGCGCGCCCTTCTGGCTACGGGCGCGTGGGTTAAAAATCAGCGGGTATCGCTGCGGCAATGACATACCCCTTATTCGCCTATCTTAAGCGGATGGGCAACCCGATTTCCTCCAGCTCTACGTCATATGGAGAAGATTCACCGCAAAGGCGCGAACGTCGCGCAGGGATCGCAGAGCTGAGTTTGTGGAGAAGAAGTATTCAACCGCAGATAACTAGATGAACGCGGATGAAGAGGCTGGGAATTTGATCTCCAGCGAGAAATCTTGGAACAGTTACCACCTCAAATGGTTTCAGATGCCATCATCTTGTCTTCCATTTACGTGAATCCCGTCCATCTGCGATTGAAAAACATCTAACAATTTAGCCCAGCAAGCGCTTCCATCACCTTGCCCACGGGGAGCCCCATGACATTATCGAAATCCCCTACGATCTTCTCCACGATCATTTCCCCGTGATCTTGAATGCCGTAGGCACCCGCCTTGTCCAGCGGTTGGGTCTTCGCCAGATATGCGTCAATCGCCGCCTCATCCAGCTCACGGAAAAACACCTCAGTCAGGCCATGCAGGCAGTGCACCTGATTTCCCGGCCCGCAGATCGCGACTCCGGTGCAGACCTGATGGGCCCGACCCGCTAGCTTGGAGATCATCGCTTTGGCCTCCGCCATGCTCTTCGGTTTCCCCAAAGCCTCGCCATCCAGCCAGACCAAAGTATCCGAACCGATGACGATTGCCTCCGGATAATCTTTCGCCACCGCCTCGGCCTTGAGCCGGGCATTCGTCTCGCACAGCCCGGCCATGCCGAGCGATGCGTCGTGGATTTCTTCCGCAGGCGAAACGATCACCTCGAAGTCGAGACCCGCCGCCTCCAGAAGTTCGCGCCGCCGCGGAGAACCCGATGCAAGAATCACCCTCATCCTGCAAAAGCGGATGCTGGTACACCTTTAACACCCAATCCGGTCACCTTGAGCAAGCGACCCGCATGTTCTTCCTCCACACTCTTGTGAATACCGGTGGTCACATAGAGATCCGTGAGATCCTCGCCACCGAACGCACACGAGGTCGTCTCGAGGCATGGCAGATCGATTTTTCGCAGCTCCTCCCCCGTCTCGGGGCTATAGCAACAGACGCATGCGCCATGGCAGAACGCCACCCACAGATTGCCCTCCGCATCGATCGTCATCCCATCCGGCGATGACTCATGGTGCTTGGTGGAAATGACCACCCGCATGTTTTTCAGCTCCCCGTCCGCATAATCGAAAGCTTTCACCTCCTTGCTCGGGGTATCGATGTAATAACAGGTCTTGCCATCCAGCGACCACGCGATGCCGTTGGAATTCGTCACCGGCGCATAGGCCTCATGAAGCGAGAAATCCGGATCGAGCCGGTAGAGTTTCGCATCACCCTCCTTTTTCACCAAGCTGATCGTGCCAGCAAAGAAACGGCCATCCGGCGAGCACTTGCCATCGTTGAATCGGTTGTCCGCCTTGTCCGCTTCGGGATCGACGATCGGCGTTACCTCTCCGGTGATTTCATCGAGGAAAAACAAGCCATCATCCGCGCCGATCACCAGACCGCCATTCTTGCGCGGCACCACCATGCCGACCCTCTGCCCCACATCCCATGATGTCTCCTCACCACTCGCCGGATCGAAGCGATGCACCAGATGCCCTTCGATATCCACGTAATACAACACACCCTGCCACCACACTGCGCCTTCGCCCCACTGCGACTTCTTTGTCCCTGCAACTTCGATCTCGATCATGCGCGGGACGCTAAAACCCACAGCCGCGTTTGACGATAGGAAAACCGCCCTGCACATCACAGGACAGATCCATTTGGAATTTCAAGCCACGAATGGATGCGGATAACACGGATCAAAGAAAAGATGATGGCACCTGGAATTCACGGGAGCCACCTCACTTCAAATCATTCCAGCTATGCGGCTATGCGGTAAAATATTCCTCCCTGAAAACTGAAAACTAGCACCCTATCAAGAATACATCACATCATAATACTCCGCCGCCATGCGGTCGGAATCGAAGAATGGCACCACATCGTTCATCGACTGCATCACGAGCTTGCCCCATTCTTCCGGCTGGTCGTAGTAAAGCGGCAGGATCTCTTCGTTGAGTTTCTGATAGAAACCCCACATATCCTGGCGGTCGCGGTCTTCGTGGCTGAGGTGCGGCTCCGCTTGCGGGATGATGAAACTGTTCTTCCCGTCATGGGCGAATTCGCAGATCCATCCATCGTAGGTGGAGAAGTTCACCGAGCCATTCATCGCGGCGGTCATCCCGGAGGTCCCGGAGGCCTCGCGTGTCACCACCGGATTGTTGAGCCATACGTCCGATCCATTTTTCAGGAAACGTGAAAGCTCCAGCTCGTATCCAGTCAGCACCGCCGCATTCGGGTAGTCCTTGGTTAGGCGGATGAGATGGTTAAAAGTATCGATCGCCGAGTCATCGAAAGGAAACGGCTTTCCGGCCCAAAGGATCTGCACCGGGTGCTCGTTGTTGTTGAGCATCTCGCGGAAGAGCTTGATGTCGCGTGTGATCAGATCCGGGCGTTTGTAACCAGCGAAACGCCGCGCCCACACAATCGTCAGCACATCCGGATCGAAGAGCTTGCCCGTCTGATCCGCGACAACATTGAATAACCTCTGCTTCAGCTCGCGCTTGCGGTGGCGCAGCATTTCGGTGTCGTTCTCCCTCCGCGCGTGCTCTATGCCGTGATCCGTCCAGTATTTCTTGTTCTGCGCATTGGTGATGTGCGTGATCTCGCAAATGTTCGGGAAATCCTTCCACATGTTGCGCGAAACCTCGCCGTGCAGCTTCGAGACGCCGTTGGCCTTTTTCGCCATCCTCAGTGCCGCAAGGCTGTGGTTAAACTCGGCTCCGTGGATGCCGGTCACCGTCCTTACCTCGCCCTCGTCGACCTTACCGAAGAAGGAGAAATCCCGCAGCAGGTTAAAATCGTGCACCTCGTTGCCCGCTTCTTCCGGGGTATGGGTGGTGAAGATCAGGCGCTTTCTCACCTCCTCTACATCGCCGTATTTTCCGAGCAAATGAAAGCCGGCGGAAAGGCCGTGTGCTTCGTTGAGATGCCAGATTTCCGGATCCACGCCGAGCTCGTCGAGCAGCTTCGCACCGCCCGCACCGAGAATAATATATTGTGCCACCCGGCGCAGCGAATCATTGTCATACAGGCGCTGGGTGATCTGGCGAGAGAGATGATCGTTCTCTTCCAGATCCGTAGTTAGGAAAAACATCGGCACCGTGCCGAAGATATTTTCCGGCAGGTAAAGTGCTTTCACCCAAACCGGATGGCCGTGCACCTGCACCGTGTAACGGATCCCCGTATCCTGGAGGAACGCGTATTCCTTTTTGCGAAACTGCACCGCAAACTCCCGATCCTCACCGCGCACCTGATTGTAGTATCCCTGCGTCCAGTAGATGCCGATGCCGCACAGATTCTGCCGCAGTGCCGCCGCGGAGCGCATGTGACTCCCTGCTAGGAAGCCCAATCCCCCGGAGTAAATCTTGAAGCTTTGGTCGATGGCGAACTCGCTGGAGAAATACACCGCACTCTTCCCGAATTTCGGGTCGACATAATACTTGTGGGCAAATGGGGCGGGAAGGAACGATCCGGTGGACATGGGTTCTTGGAGAGGTTTTTTGTTCTGAAAATTTCAGCTCAGCGACGGCACGCCCACGGAGGTATCGGTGTCTGCCGAGTAATCCACGCCATCGAGCCCGAACCCGAATAACTTGAGAAAGCCTGCCTGATAGCCTTCGAAGTCAGCCAACTCGGAAAGGTTTTCCGTGTTCACTTCGTCCCAGCGCTTGCCGACGATCTTCTGGATCTCATCACCCATTTCCCAGTCGTCGATACGGATACGTCCGGCCTCGTCTGGCTGTGGCTTGTCATTGCAAATGCGCTCGCGCAACAGGCGGTCCATCTGCTCGATGGTGTCCTCGTGGTTGCCTGCGTCTTTCATCGCCTTGTAGAGCAGGGAAATGTAAAGCGGCACCACCGGGATCGCGGAGCTCGCCTGCGTCACCAATGCCTTGTTTACCGATACCCAGGCCTTACCCGAAATAGCGGCCAGCTTCGCATCCAGCGAGCGCTGTACCTTTTCCAAATCTTCCTTGGCCTTGCCGATCGTGCCGTTCTTGTAGATCGGCCATGTCATTTCCGGCCCAATGTAGGAGTAGGAAATGGTCTGCACGTTTTCTGCCAGCACTCCGGCTTTAAGCAGTGCGTCGATCCACAGCTCCCAATCTTCTCCGCCCATCACCTTAACCGTCTGCTCCACATCATCGCCTTCGGCTGGCTCGATGCTCACCTCATCCACCGAACCGGTGCCGGTGTTGAGCGTCTTGTTGGTGTAGTTCTCGCCGATCGGCTTGAGCACTGATTTGTAAACTTCACCCGTCTTCGGATCGGTGCGGCGCGGGGATGCCAGCGAGTAGATCACCATGTCCACCTGCCCCAGATCCTCATGGATCGCTTGGATCACCTCATGCTTCACCTCATCAGAAAAGGCATCGCCATTGAAGGAGCGTGCATACAGCCCGGCATTCTTCGCCTGCTGCTCGAAGGCTACGGTATTATACCAACCTGCCGTCGCGGTCTTGTTCTCCTCGCCCGGCCTTTCGAAAAACACTCCCACCGTCGCCGCGTCACAACCAAAGGCGGCCGCGATGCGTGAGGACAATCCGTATCCGGTCGATGAACCGATCACGAGGACCTTCTTCGGGCCACCCTCGATGGGTCCCCTCCCCTTCACTACGGAAATTTGTTCCTCAACGTGTTTGGCGCATCCCTCTGGATGGGCTGTGGTGCAAATGAATCCGCGGATTTTCGGTGAAACGATCATAGGGCACCGAAACTATCCGAACGCCCCTGCCGCGCAACCCCAAAACCAACACCTTCCAGAGCCAGCCCATTTTCCAATTTCTGCGTCAATGGAGTGCCTAAATCCGAAACACGAAGGCGCAGAACTGGGGAGGTAAGTTTGCTAGTTTTCAGTTTTCAGGGAATGGATGAATCTTTTACCGCAACGGTCGTTAAGGATCGCAAAGCTTGGGTTCAGCAATTGTTTCAAATGAGCTTACCCAGCACCTCAACTTCTCTTACATCCGCGTCTATCCGTGTTTCAGAAATCCCCTTCCCCGGGTATCAAGGAGATTCATGAAGGTGCGGTGTTGAAAGTTGAGAGTTCCCTCCGAAATCGCTTTGCCTCCTCCACTTCCCTCTATAGTGATACGGTGAATACCAACTCCCGGTCCACCCCCATGGATTACCGAATCGAAAACGACATCATCATCTTCACGGTGCATGGCAATACTCCTGTCAGCGTCATCATCGCGACCTTCGAGGCCGCCCTCGCCGATCCAGCCGCCGTCCTGCCCGCGCTTATTCTTGTCGATGGCTCACGCTCCACCGCCATTCGCACCACTCACGAGGTAGAGACCTTCGCCGCCGCCCTCTCAGGGTGGAAGGACAAGATCAAGAAGATCGCCATCTACGTCACCTCGGAGCTTCATTACGGCACCATGCGCATGGGCACCGCCTACTCCTCCCTCTCATCCTTCGATGTGATGCCCTTCCGCTCCTACGAAGAAGCCATGGACTTCCTCGAAAAATCCAGACACTAACACGGGGCGCTGCCTTCAGGCGGCGAGACACACAGCACTAGCACCGAGCACTACTTTCAAGCTCGCCCCAGCCTGTAAACTTAAAACTAGCACACTAGCAAACTGCTTCAGAATTAAAGCGAAGCGACATACACCGTGCTCTCCGAAACCGTATCCAGCAGCGGATTAGGGAACTTCACCACTTCGGTCTGCACCTTCGCGAACACCGTTTCAAGATCTGCGATGAACTGCGCATCCGGCGCATCATCCGACCACAGCGCAAACACCCCACCAGGCAGCAATTGCTCCGCCAGCTTCACCAAACCCGCGGGTGTGTAGAATGCCGCGTTCTGCGCTGCCAAAAGATTCCTCGGTGAGTGATCGATATCTAGCAGCACCGCGTGAAACTTGCGCCCCGGCTGATCCGGATCGAAACCTGTCGCCGGATCCGCCGCCAGCGCGAAGAAATCCCCCAGCACATAACGGCAGCGCGCATCGTCATTCATCACCTTGCCTAGGGGCACCAGCTCGCGTTCATGCCAGTCGATCACCCCCTCCATCGTATCCACCACAAGCAGCTCTTTCACCTGCGGGAACTCCAGCGCCGCCACTGCCGTGTATCCCAGCCCCAACCCACCGACCACCACGTCCCATCCTTCACCCTTCAGCGCTGCCAGCCCCAGCCGCGAAAGTGCCTCTTCCACCTCATGGAACATGCTCGACATCAGGAACGCATCCCCAAGCTTCACCTCATAGACCACCTCACCGTCCAGCTGCAAATACTTCCTCCGCTGCAAAATCAAATCGCCAATCGGCGTCTCGCGGAAATCCAGTTCTTCAAATAGCTTGTCCATGGGAAGCCCCACCCTCGCCCCGTTCCCAATATCCGAGCAAGCCAGCATTTCGCTCTACCCCAAATCGGAGATCAAAAATCAAAAATCCACACTCATCATTCCTGTCCAACCCACGATTTGAATGACGATTGATGATTGTGGATTTTAAAAATTCGAATTGATCCTTCCCTAGTAATCGACCCAACTCGGCATCTCCGGGCGCGGCGTGAACTCTTCCCCGCAGGAGCTACACTTTGATCTGCCGGGATGAACCATTCGCCCGCATTTTCCACACTCCCGGCTCTTTGCAAGCTCCCCTTGGATGACCAAGGTCTTACACCCCTTGCAGAAAAGCGCCTTCGCCTTATCGGAGGGTCCGAAGACCGGGATGCGCTTCTGTCCCTTTTTTTGGAAGAACAAGGTGAGCCAAGAAACTCCAGCAAACAGGAAGCCGCCCAAGGTGTATTGCAAGGTTGCTGTTCCGGATTTCATGGCCAATCCACAATAGGGGCACGCAGGCATTCCGAGCATCTCCGCAAACGGGGGCATGGGAACTTCTTCCCCTCCCGGCGCACAGGAAAGCAACCACACCTTGCCCTTCACGATCCAAAAGACCGCCTCCTGCTTCCACAGTCTCCCCAGCCGCAGAATCTCGTCCTTCCCACATACCACCCCGAACCCTGCCTCCTCGTGGGGCGAATTGGGATCATATCCTGTCACCGGAAAAATCACCCGTCCCGCCTCTAGCAATAACACCTCAAGCTGCCTAGTCCGCTCCGCATTCTCTCTCTCGGAAATCGGTTCTCCCGCCGGATTACAAGCCGTCACCACCCCAAACTCCTCCGGCCAATCACCCTCCGGTTCGATCGCACGGAAGCGCGCCTTCTTGTATGCCTCAGCGTACTTCATCGATGCATGAGGGTTTATGATAAACCTACTAAAGCCATCAAAGAAAAACCCATGATTGACAAAAACCGGGGACCTCGCCCGATCTTTAAGGCAAAAGCTCCGAACGAACGTAACCTGAGGCAGCGCTCTAGGCTACGTTCGTATGGGGAAAAACTGATTCGAGAGGAGCAAGATGAACAGGAGCTATTCGCGACGTGCCCCCAGGGGATCGCAGGGGGGGACGGGGTCAAACGCTGAAAGGATCGCCTCTTTCTCTGTAGCCATTTAGGAGCGTCAGGGATACGGCACCGCCGCGAATGCTTCCTCCTATTTCAGCTTTTTAGAGTGTTAGTTTTTCAGCGTTTGCCTAGCACTCCAGCCGACGATCCGGCTCAATACCATAGCCTTGGATTTCCAGCCGATCAGGGAAGCAGCGGACGATGGCGTAGGCGGTTTTTTTCTCGAACTCGACCATGCCTTTGAAATTCACGTAGTGGATGGCCTCGTGGATGCCGTAGTTCCCTGAGTGAATGTGGCCGTTCATATAGGCGGCGATGTGGTCGTATTCCACGAAGAGAGCGAGGAGTTCCTCGGCGTTCCAGAGATTGTTGGAGCGCTTGAGCGGAATCGCGGGATAATGATTGAAGACGATGACCTGCCGTCCGGCTTGCTTCGCGGCATCCAGTTCTTCCCTGATCCATTGCATCTGCACTTTGCCGATCCCGCCGTTCCATCGTTTTGCCTGGGGTGTGCCAGCGGCTGCGTATTCTGAAAGGAGCTTCTTGGATTCTGCGGTGGCGGGGTGGCCGGCGGGGTGTCGCCATGGCGCGATATCCGTGCAATCAAGAAAGAGGAAATGCCGGGAGCCATGGATCCGGGAGTAGTAGGCTTTTTCCAACCCCATGGCGGGCAGCACCTGGCCCTTATCCTCATCCGCCACCACGAAGTCGTGATTCCCGCAGACCGGGAAATGTGGATGGCGGAGCTTTGCATAGATCGGCATGACAGCGGAGAAGCTGGCAAGGTCCCTATCGATGAGATCGCCGAGGGTGACGACGAAAGACAAGGGCCGGGAGTTCAGATCGGTGATGGCGCTCTCCAGCTTGGCGAGGGAGTTCCGATAGAAACGCGTGCCATTCGGCTCGATATCCGCGTATTGCGGATCAGCGATGACCCCGAAGACGAGTTCCGGCTCGATGACAGCTGCGGCGCAAGACTTTCTTGCGACCACTAAAGGCAGTGTGATGGTCAGAAAATTCCGGCGATCCATTGGAGAAAGGTATCAAGGTGGATGGGGAGGCACGATGGGAAAATATCAACTCTCAAACCTCAAGACGGGCATTACGATGCTCTTTTCTTTTATCCGTGTCCATCTGCCGTCCACTTGTGCGCCGTAGCCTTGGCAAAGGGGTATCCGTGTCCCCCTCAAGGACTGAGCGAAACAGCACTTCGATCGCACGCGTTGCTTTGTGATTTCCTGCTTTAGGAATCGTGCTTAGGTTCCGGCATGGACGAAACGGAAACGACATTCTGGAAAGGCAGCCCCTCGCAGTGGCTCAATATCGGCCCCTACGCCGTGGCCATCCTATTTGCCGCCGGAATCATTGCCGGGGGGATCTTTTTCCCGCCCGCTTTCATCGCCCTGATCCTGCCCGCAATCTACGCACTCTGGCGTTATCTAACGGTGCGTTGCCAGACCTTCGAGCTGACCACCGAGCGCCTGCGCATCACCAAGGGCGTAATCAACCAAAGCATCGATGAAGTGGAGCTCTACCGGGTCAAAGACATGGTCGTAGAGCGCAAGTGGTGGATGCGCCTCACCGGGCTGGGCAACGTCCAACTGCAGACCTCTGACCGCTCCCTCCCCCACGTCGATATCCCCGCCATCCGCGATTGCATCGGCCTGCGCGAGGAACTGCGCAAAAAAGTCGAAGCGATGCGCGATAAGAAACGCGTGCGCGAAATGGATTTCGACGAAACCGGCGACAGCGACGGCTTCGAGGATCTCGGCGACTTCGGCTAGGCTTTCTGCCCTCCAGGTAAACACTGGCTGCCCTCCACGCACTCTATAAGCGGGATGTACGCTGCCGATCAGTCATTACGTTCTTTCGAGTGGCTGCTCTCTCCGTCCTGAAATCCAGGCGTAAATAAGGCGACAAACTGCCTTAATCCAGCCTCCACGCCCCATTTTCTCCTAGAGATACTTATGTTACGATAAACGGCCATGGGGCGTCAGGGTTCGACAGGAAGAGGTTAATAGTTTAGGGCTCCGTAATGAAATTGCGATCTTCCACCGCTCGTCATCTCGGAATTCTGTTACTTTTTCTCACCGTAGCGGTCGTCGTTTGGAAAAAACCCGTTGAAAATCCGGAGCAAAACCCAGCAGCGCAAAGCCCCGCCTCTCTCACCGGAAGCGACGCGTTATCCGCCTGGACGAGGGATCTCGCGCGTGCCGGGAAAAAAGAACGTAATGACCTGATCGCCGAGGGTGTGCGCATCGCGGAGCGCCGTGTCGCTGCTCTGAAAGAACTCGCCCGCACCCAGCCGCAGCTCGCTCTTGCCAAAACCCTTTCCCTAGATGAGCTCGCCCTGCTCCCCGACGAAGTCCGCAAGGTTTCCGAGCAACCTCTCAACACCATCGGCAGCATCGACCTGCGCTGGGAGAGCACCGTAGAGGCAGATGGCTCGCTGAATTGCCGCCATGCGAACCTCGCCATCGTCGGCGACCGCTCTTACCCCCTTCTCGGCAGCGACTACCAGTCCGCGCAGCAGCCGTTGAGCAATGTGCCGCTTAATGGATACATCCTCGGAGATGTCCTGCTGCTCGATACCAGTCCGATCCGCCGCCTCGCTGCCGGGGAAATAGAAAGCGCGCGCAGCACCTACCCTGCCGGGAGCTCCGGCCAAGCCGATCCGGTGAGCGGCAATCCCGCCGACCCATCATTCACCTCCCTGATCGGTGGCAAGCTCTATGCCTTCGAAAATTCCCGCGTCCTCGATGAGGTGGCCGGCACCTTGGACAACGCCATTTCCCTCGCCCGCGAATCCGATACCCCAGACTCCGTGGCCCACGGTTACTCCTGGCTGGCCGCTGATTCCGGCGCGGAAAACAACAGCAGCACGGTCGAGGCCACACCCTTCCAAGACGACACCCTCGATGTCCTGTTCGTGCGTGTGGATTTCTCCGACAAACCGGGCGAACCGATCACCAAGGCAAAGCTGGAGACCGATCTGGCCACCGTGAAATCCCGCATCGAGCAATTCTCCCATGGCAATGCCACCGTCAACTTTACCGTGACCCCATCGGTTTACCGCCTGTCCACCAATGCCTCAGTCGTCGCCGCTGCCGGAGATAACACCACGATCATTAACGAGACCCGGGCTGCCGCCGCGGCAAACTACACCCTCTCCAACTACGATGTGGTCGCCGCCTATTTCCCCAACCTCTCTTCGATCTCCGGCAGCAAAATCAAATACGGCGGACTCGCCTCCGTCGGCGGTGGCAACCACTGGATCAACGGCGTCAGCGATTCAGGCCGGGTTTTTGTGATCACCCATGAGTTCGGCCACAACTACGGGCTCTACCACGCGAACTACCACGATCCGCTGCAAGAAATCGGTTCCTCGGGGGAATACCTCGACCCGGCAAATGTCAGCCTGGAATACGGGGACTTGTTCGACACGATGGGCGGAGGCTCCACGGACAAGGGCTACTTCAGCCCCTTCGCGATGTCGCGCATGGGTTGGTTCGCCTCATCGAGTGTGGTCCAAGCCACCGGCAGCGGTACTTGGCGCATCTATCGCTACGACACTCCCCTGCCCGATCCCACCCAGATCCGGGCGCTGCGCATCCCCATGGGCGGTGAACTTTTCCACTGGGTCGGCCTGCGCGAGCTCTACACCTCCACCGCCCAATCCGCCCTCATCGTCAACGAAGGAATTTACGAAGACCGCCCGAACCTCATCGATGCCACCCCCGGCTCCCTCTCTCCGGAAAGCTCGGATCGCACCGACGCCGCCCTGCCGGTTGGCCAAACTTTCACCGATGCCGCCGCCGGTGTGCGTATCACCACCACCGCCGCTGGAGGCACCGCACCCAACACTTGGATCGATGTGCAAGTGGCCTTCGATCCACGCCTGGAGCTGACAGATACCGCCATTTCGGTGGACGAATCCATTGGCCAAGTTGCCCTTGTGGTTTCACGCACCATGGATTCCTCCGCTGCGTGCTCCGTCAACTACACCACCGCGGGTGCCACAGCCACCTCGGGAACCGATTTCCACCCGGCAAGCGGCACCCTCAGCTGGGCGGCAGGAGACTCCGCGCCGAAGACGATCCTCATCCCGATCCGTCCGGATTCCGTATCGGACAGCGGAGAGACTTTCACCGTGACCCTCTCATCACCCGTCAATGCGGCGGTGCCAGCCATAGCCTCGGTGGCCACCGTCACGATCTTGGATGCCGGTCAGGAAATGACGGCCTTTGACCCACCGTTTTTCAATAGCTCAGTTTACGCCATTGCCCCGCTCCCGGATGGCAAGGTCATCGCAGGGGGCATCTTGAGCAGCGGCATCACCGGCAACATCGTCCGCCTCAATGCCGACGGATCGGAGGACACCAGCTTCCAGAAAACCACCGGCTTTGACGGCACCGTCTATGCCATCGCAAGACAGACCGACGGCAAACTGGTCGTTGGCGGGACTTTCACATCCTACAACGGGACCAGCTGTAACCGCATCGCACGCCTCAATGCGAACGGCAGCTTGGACACGAATTTCAACACGGCCGTTGGCACCGGTGCCAATGGCACCGTCTATGCCATCGCCCTCGAACCGGACGGGGGAATCATCATCGGCGGCGGCTTCACCACCTTCGCCTCCGTCACCTCTCCCGCCATCGTCAGACTTCTATCGACGGGCGCGCGCAATACCGGCTCCCCACTCTCCCCGGTTTTCAACAGTGGCTCGACCATTCGTATCGAAACTCTCCTTCTGCAGAGCGACGGAAAAATCATGATCGGTGGCTCCCTCACGTTTCCACACGATGGCACGGGATTTGGTTACGGCCTCGCCAGGCTCAATAGCAACGGCACACGCGACACGACTTTTGTCACCGGGGCAGGCATGCTTTACACGATCGGTGGCACCTTTACCGGGACCGTAAAATCCATCGCCAGAACAGCAGGAGGGCAATACCTCGTAGGGGGCCAAATCACCACCTACAAGGGTGTAGCCATCGATTCGCGCATGGCTTTGATCAACGCAAACGGAAACCTTGATACCAGTTTCTCACCCGCCACCAGCGATGGCAACATCGAGAATGTCTTGATCCAGGCAAACGGGCGGATGCTGGCGGCCGGGCGTTTCACATCTCCCGCCGGGCGCATCACCGCCCTGACATCCACGGGCGCCACCGATCCCTCGATGAACTTTTCCGGAGGCGCTGGCGGCACGATCTATACCATGGCCACGGACAACAACGGGGACATCTATATCGGCGGAAATTTCTTTTCCTTCGCCGGCACAACGAGTCGCCCGATCGTGAAGGTCGCCGGTGGCGTTGATCCTTTCACGATCTGGATGAACTCGAATTTCACCACCGCCCAGATCCAATCCGGAAACGTCGGAGCCGAAGATGACTTCGATAATGATGGCATCCTCAACGTCACGGAAATGGCGCTAGGCACCTCACCCACCACGGCGAATGCGCCAGGAACGTTCGCTGTCGCGCCCGGCGGATTCTCAATGATGGGAGGCTACCTCCAGGCCAGCATCACGCGCTCGACGGTAAACAAAGGGGTGTGGTTGTGCGCCCAGTTTAGCTCGAACCTCTCCACCTGGAGCCCCACGATCGCTTGCCCGTTTTCCAACGCCACCTTTGATGTCATCGAGACTCAAGGCGACCGCTTCACTGTGCGCGACAAGAGCCCGTCGTCGGCTGCGCCAAATCGCTTCGTGCGCTTCCGCGCTATACTGCCGAACTGAAGGATGGAGCGCGGGTCTTCACCCGGCTCCCGAAGGGCTACAACTCAGCCCATCGTGTAAGTGATATCCTCGTCTTCAGGAGGTTGAGGTGCCCGGGTCACAGGAGCCGCCGGCTTCTGTGCAGGAGGTGCAGGTTGCTCTTTGGATGCATCCGCTTCGTCGAGTTTGCCGAGGTAGGCGGGAAGCTCCACGCCGACGTTTTTGGCGATCTCATGCAGCGGCGGCACCGCCCCGGCCATGCCGGAGAGGAAGTTTGCGGTGCTGGTTTTGCCATCCGCGCCTTTGCCACCATCCCAGACAGTGATCTTGTCGATCTTGAGGTTCGCGATGGCTTGCACCTGCTCGCGGACGAGCTGTGGAAGGAGCTCGGTAACGAGCATCTGCTGCGCACCGGCCGGCCCCATGCAGGCCTTGATGAGGTCTTCGAAACCCTTGGCCTTTCCGGCAAGCACTGCTTGGGCACCTTCCGCTTCTGCGAGGAGCTTAGCGCGGATACCGGCGGCCTCCGCTTCTTTCACGAAGACGATACCATCGGCTTCCGCTTGCTTCTCGGTGCGCACCGCGTCCGCCCTACCTTGTTGGATACGGCGGACCGTTTCCGCCTGCGCATCCGCATCGACGAGCTGGCGCTCTTTCTCCACTTGCGCGGGAATGACCGTATTCGCGTATTGGGTGGCCTTGTCGCGCTCGGCACGCTGATTCTCCGCCGCTTGCTCGGAAACGTAGGCCTCTTCCAGGACTTTCGCTTCCGCCACCTTCTCTGCAGCCAACGCGTGGCGCTCTGCCTCTGCCTGAGCGCTCCGGCGTTGGGCATCGGAATTCGCAATGTTCACCAGCGAGCTGTTCTCACCCTCGGTGGCTTCCGCGTTGGCCGAGGCCACGCTGATCCGTTTGTCGCGCTGCATCGCGGCCGCACCGATTTCACCGTCGCGGTCCGCCATGGCCACCTTCACCTTCGCTTCCGCGATGGCTTTCGAGGCGGCTTCCTGGCCGAGTGCATCGATGTATCCGGAGGCATCCGTGATGTCCTGGACGTTGACGTTGATCAGGCGCAGACCGACCTTTTTCAGTTCGACCTCCACGCCCATGGAAATGTTCTGGATGAGTTTATCGCGGTCGGCGTTGATCTCCTCGATGTCCATCGTGGCGATAACCACACGCATCTGGCCGAAGATGATGTCCTTCGCGAGCTCCTTGATGTGCTCCATGTTCAGGCCAAGCATGCGCTCCGCGGCGTTCTCCATCACACCTGGCTCAGTGGAGATACCGACGGTGAAAGTGGACGGGGTGTTGACCCGGATGTTCTGCTTGGACAACGCGCCTTCGAGGCGGATATCGATGGGCAACGGGGTGAGATCGAGGTATTGGTAATCCTGCACCACCGGCCAGATGAAGGCCGCGCCACCGTGGTGGCACTGGGCGGATTTTCCGCCACCGACCTTACCGTAGACGACGAGGATCTTGTCCGAGGGGCAGCGCTTGTAGCGCGTGATCAGGGAGAAAGACAGGATGAAGAGGACGACAATAATCGCGATGAGCGCAATGAGGAATTCCATGGTGTGTTCGTTGATTTATACTTCGGGAAAATAACATTCGACCGGCTCAACCAGCAGGGTGGACGTGCCGATCTTTTCGATGACCTGCACTCTGGTGCCCGGCTTCAGCGGTTCATTGCCACGCTGGATGGCCTCCGCGGTGACGAGCCTGCCCTGGATCATGGTCTCCACCTGGCCGCCCGGACCCTTGGTGGGAGGAATGGTCACATAGACCGTACCGGGTTGGCCCACGGCGTTTGCGTAATCCATGGTGCCGCTATCGGAGAGTTTCATCAGGCTCTTCATCACAAAGTAGATGAGGAACATCATACCCACCCCGATCAGGCCTGCGAACAGGATGACTAGGGGCATGGTTAGGCCCATGCGAATGAAGCCGATCGCAGTCCATCCGAAGCCCGTGAAAAACGCGGTGACCGATTTCACCGAGAGCACGCCCACGCCGGAGTCGTGGTGCTCCAGCCCGTCCGCATCGGCGAAGTCGCCCACATCTGTATCGGTATCTCCTAGCAGAAAAGTGGTGATCATCTGCAAGCCGAGCACGACCGCAGAAAGGATCGCGATCCCATAGAATAACTTCAGCACGAAGCTCAAGGAGTCCCACCAAGTGTTAATGAAATCAGGCATTCGGCATGAATGTGTTTATCCGCTCCGCAGCTTGCAAGATTATTGGAAAAGGAAAATGCATGTGAGCTGCATTAGAAAGGCAAATGCACGCCCCATACGATGAGTATGGCATAGAAGAGCTTGCAGCCAAAGTGGATGCCCTGATCGCTGGAGTAGCTGATCCATCCCTCACAGCGGATGAAATCTGTTAGCCAATGCAGCACGAACTCAACAATCGCCAACAAAGCGGAGCCGGTAATCAGCCAGACCATACCACAGTGGATCAGCGAATGGGCGGTCAGAGCGTGGATCCAGAGATCTTTCGGTGCCTGATTGCCGCCGAAGAGCGCGCTGGCATCCAGGTGCCGATTTTTACCCATCGCTAGGAACGCCCCCTGCAGCGGGTAGTCCCCGATGCAGTGACCGATCGCCATCGCAAAAAATAATAGGAATACCCCGGCTACACCGCCGGTGGCCGCTTGGGCCGCTGCAAATTCAGAGATCATGTAAGTTCGGTTGGGGGAGGATCACCGAAGGTCACCAGAATTTACCGAGTATCTCGACAATGTGGTTGTCGGCTAGCTTTTCGTTCATGTTCCTGATCCGGCGGCACATCACCGTGACAATACCCTTGAGCAGGTCCGCGCCGGCTTGCGGGTAGGTTTTGATGAACTCGTCGATTTCTGAACGGTTGGCTTTCCATATCTGGGAAAATTCCTGCGCCGTGACCGTGGCACTCGCCTTTGCGGGATCGAAAACATTGACCTCGCCAAAAGTTTCCCCGGCTTCGATACGTGCGACCAGCTTCACCCGGCCTTCAACCATGATGGTGACGTGCAGCAACCCGGAGATGACCACATAGAGATATTCCTGATCTTGATCGACCTCGATGAGAAGCTGCCCGGCCTGCGCGGGAAGGAACTCCCCGTAGTTGCCCAGCAGGGCGCGGTCGGCGGGATCCATCTCTGCCACGATCCCTACGGGTGGCAGTTCGGGCTGTGTCAATCCGTTGCTCATGCTTAATAAATTGAACGATTCATCAAGACACTGGAAGCCTAAAAGGTTAGATAACTCTGCCATGAACAAGCGTGCCATCCAGGATCTCGTCAGCATCGCCCGCGCGGGAGGTAGCTTCCGCATTGATGCGGGTGCCTACACGCCCAACGAACTCGGCTCGCTCGCCAAAGCCCTGATCGCGCCAAATTGTCGGCTTTACCTGACCAACTCCCACCAACTGGAGTCCCGCGACCTCAAGACTCTCACCCAATACAGCGGCGGGAAATGCATCTTCGAGGAGTAAAAAAAAGGGGGTGCCGCCTCCCTGTAAGCCGGATTCTGTCCACCCCGTTCTTAGGCGAGGCTGGACGGTCATTTCTCTCACCCGCACCGAAGCACGGGCGCCCTGCTTGCGCAGGATGCGACTAATACCCGGGAGTTTGACGGGCGGGCCGCCCTTTCCCTGTTATGTCTTGCACCACCCGGGGTTTTCACTGCCACTCCGGTTACCCTCGGCGCGGTGGGCTCTTACCCCACCATTTCAACCTTACCTGTGCTCTTGCGAGCCATCGGCGGTATCTTTCTGCTGCACTATCCATCCACGTCCCTCTCGGTTCGCGTCCCTTGCTTTCACAAGGCGGGTTGCCCTACGGTGTCCGGACTTTCCTCAACGAGAGCTTGCGCCCCATTGCGACCGCCCGGGAGACGGCGCTCGAAGTAACGCTGAAATGCTGAAAACTGAAAAGCTGAAAAGCGTGGAATCGTCCAGAGGACTCCATTTCAGCGTTTCAGTTTTTTAGCGTTTACCAAACGAACACATCCACGAGGAACCACACGATCATCAGCACCCCGGCGGCGATCTTGAAACCCATGCCCGCCACGGTGCCGACCACGCTCCCGACTCCGGAAACGACCGATTCACGCGTCTGCTTTTTGGCGAAGATAATTTCAGAAATAAACGCCCCTAATAGCGGCCCCACCAGCAGGCCGACCGGGAAGAAAAACAGCCCCACGATGCCGCCGACGATCGCGCCGGCTCCGCCCCACCGACTGCCGCCGAACCATTTGGAACCCAGCGAGCCACTCAAAATCTCCACGCCTTGGGAGATCGCTAGGATCAACACTAGGATCGCGAAGCCCCACCACGCGATGCCCGCCTCCTCCCCTTTCAGCAACCGGTAGCAAACCGCGCCTGCCAAGATGAGGAGATGCCCGGGAATCACCGGCACGATGCAGCCCACCAAGCCCGCCGCCATCAGCAATCCGGTCACGATCCACACCCCACCGTTTTCGAGAAACTCCATCATCGCAAGCAAGCTACTCTTTTCCCACGGAGCGCAAAATGAAAACCGCCGCAACGTCATGCACGCTTGAATGTCCGCTCGGGCTTCCTATCTTCTGCGCATGCGCCACTTCTTAGCCGCCCTCTTTTCGCTCTGCACCATGCTCACCGCACAGGAAGCACACATCGTCGTCGAGGCCCACTCCGGCAAAGTCCTTTCCGGACAAAACACCGCCGTAAAACGCCCCGTCGCCTCCCTCACAAAAATGGCCACCGCCATCGTTGCAGTCGATTGGGCGAAGGCTGCAGGCAGGGACATCGCCAAGGAAATGATCCGCGTCCCCGAAATTGTCAGCCAGCTTCCCTCGCGCAGCGCCATCGGCCTGATCCCAGGAGACACCCTCACCCTCCGCGACGCCCTCTACTCCGCCCTTCTCGAATCCGATAACCTCGCCGCCCTGACCATCGCCCACCACGTCGGCAGCCAACTCCTCGCCCATCGCGGCAAAGGCGGCGACCCAGTCATCGCCTTTGTCACCGAGATGAACCACCTCGCCGATGCCATCGGTGCCAAGAACACCAAATTCGTCAACGTGCACGGTTTGGAAAACGGCCCCAAGCCCGGCCTCTCCACCGCCGCGGATATGGCACGTCTGGCCATCCACACCATGCGCCGCAACGAGATCAATTTCATCGTCAGCCAGAAGTCCCGCAAGGTCAGTGTCAACGGTGCCGGAGGGGCACGCTCCTATACGGTCAACAACACCAACGAACTCATCGGCGAGCCGGGCATCCTCGGCATCAAGACCGGTACCACCAATGCCGCCGGCCCCTGCCTCGCCACCTGCATGGACCGCGATCCCCTCGTGCGCACCAAGAGCGACGGCACCAAAGGAGCCACCCCCCGCCGCCTCATCGTCATCGTCCTCAATAGCCCGAACCGCTTCGAGCGCACCCGCACCCTGATCCGCGCCGGATGGGCCGCCTACGATCCATGGCTCGCCTCCGGTGCCCCAGTCAATGACCCCAAACGCGAAATCCTCTCCACCCCTCCTCCACGATAGGCACCACCCAAGTCTTCTTCAGGATTTATAGTTTCTAATTCAAAATTTAGTATCACATGCGCATCGGTATCCTCAACAGCGGCGGCGACTGCCCCGGCCTCAACGCCGTCATCCATGGCGTCGTCGGCGCAGCACACGAACTCGGTTGGGAAACCGTTGGCTTCAAAGATGGCTTCGAAGGCCTCCTACCACCCGGCGATTTCCGTTTCCTCCAACCCAAGGACACCATCGGTATCCTGAAAATGGGCGGAACCATCCTTGGCTCCACCAACAAGGGCCACTTCGCTGCCAAGGTCGGTGAAGGCGATGTCGCCGAGGTCCCGGCTGAAATCGTTGCAAAGGCGAAAAGCACCATGGACCACCTCAAAATCGGTGCGCTCGTCATCGTCGGCGGCGACGGATCGCTCACCACCGGACTCCAGCTTTTCAAAGCCGGCTGGCCCATCATCGGGGTCCCGAAAACCATCGACAACGACCTCTCCGCCACCGCCATGACATTCGGCTTCGATAGCGCGGTCACCACCGTTGTCGATGGCCTCGACCGCCTCCACACCACCGCAGAATCCCACAAGCGCGTCATGGTGCTCGAGGTCATGGGTCGCCACGCCGGTTGGATCGCCCTCTGGGGCGGCATCGCCGGTGGCGCCAATGTCATCCTCCTCCCCGAGGTCCCTTTCAGCATGGAAAAAATCGCCACTTTCATCAAAGAACGCGATTCAAAAGGCCATCACTCCACCCTCGTCGTTGTTGCCGAGGGCGCGAAGATGCCAGGCGGTGAACTCGTCTCCATCCACAAAACCACCAGCGGGGAAATCCGCCTCGGCGGCATCGGCGAACAAGTCGCCGACGCGCTTGAAAAACTCACAGGAAAAGAAACCCGCTCCACCACCCTCGGCCACCTCCAACGTGGCGGCGCACCCACCGCCTTGGACCGCATCCTCGGCATGCGTTTCGGCGTGAAAGCCGTGAAACTCGCCGAGCAGGGAAAATTCGGACGCATGGTCTCCTACCAATCCTATCATGTCGGTTCGGTCACCATCGAGGAAGCCGTCAACAAGCTCAATCTCGTCGACCCCGAAGGCGAAGTGGTGCACGCCGCCAAAGCCGTTGGCATCTGCCTCGGGAATTAAGTCGAGTCGTGCATTTTGCGCGGAGCGCCGTGCCTAATGATACACTTTTTGCGAACCACCACGCCTATCTAACACGTCAGTCCCTTTCCATATAAGGGCTGAAGGATAACGCGGCGGTTGGCCGGAGATGTGCAAGTAGGGTTTTACAACAACCCCTATAAACCATGTCAATCGGACTCATACTCGCAATCATCCTCATTCTCCTACTTCTCGGCGCGTTCCCCACTTGGGGATATAGCAGAAATTGGGGTTACGGCCCCAGTGGTATCCTTGGAACCATCCTCATCATCGTGATCATTCTATGGCTTCTGGGCATGATCTAAGAGAGGTCCTCCAAGGAAAACCCAGATCCCCGCTCGGATATCTCTCCGACGGGGATTTTCCGTGCACAATCCACCTCGCAGGGACTTTCATGAAAGATCATCCGGGTTTTGGAGTTAGTATTAGCGAATGAAAGCCTTCTCCCTCCTGCTAGCCCTCGCCCTTCCCGCCTTCTGCGCCGACAAACCAAACATCATCGTCATCATGGCCGACGATCTCGGCTACGGCGATCTCTCCTGCTACGGCGCCACCGTTTTTGAGACACCGAACCTCGACCGCCTCGCCGCCTCCGGCCAGCGTTTCACCAGCGGCTACTGCTCCGCCTCCACCTGCACTCCCACACGCGTTTCTCTCCTCACCGGCACCTACGCCTTCCGGATAAAAAATTCCGGCATCGCCCCACCCAACGGCCCCGCCATCGTCCGCCCCGGCACCGTCACCCTCCCCTCCATCCTCAAGGATGCCGGCTACGCCACCGCCGTCATCGGAAAATGGCACCTCGGGCTCGGCGATAAAAAACCGGATTGGAATGGCGAACTCAAACCCGGCCCCCTCGAGATCGGCTTCGATCACTGCTTCCTCCTCCCCACCACCAATGACCGCGTCCCTCAGGTCTACGTCGAGGATCACAAGGTCCTCAACCTCGATCCCGCAGACCCTCTTTGGGTCGGCGACAAGAACCCATCCCCCGAGCTGCCCACCGGCAAAAGCCACCGCTCCACCCTCCGCATGGATTGGACCCACGGCCACAACGGCACCATCCACAATGGCATCTCCCGCATCGGATACTACACCGGCGGGAAAGAAGCACGCTTCCGCGATGAAGACCTCGCCGACAAATGGGTGGAGAAATCCAACGAATACATCACCGCCAACAAGGACAAACCCTTTTTCCTCTTCTTCGCCTCCCATGATGTCCACGTCCCCCGCATGCCCCACGAGCGTTTCCAGGGAAAAAGCGGCACCGGCCTGCGTGGTGACTCCATCCTCGAGCTCGATTGGTGCGTCGGGGAGATCATGAACACCCTCGAAAAACAGGGCCTCACCGAAAAAACCCTGATCGTCTTCTGCTCGGACAACGGCCCGGTCCTCGACGATGGCTACGCAGACGGAGCCATCTCCGAGCTCGGCGAACACAGACCCGCCGGCCCCTTCATTGGAGGAAAATACACCGTCACCGAAGGCGGCACCCGCACCCCTTTCATCACTGCATGGCCAGGCACCATCCCCTCCGGCATCTCCGAGGAAATTGTCTGCACCATCGACCTCGCCGCATCCTTCGCAGACATGACCGGTGTCCCCCTCCCTGACGATGCCTGCCGCGATAGCTTCCCCATCCTCCCTGCACTCCTCGGAGAAAAAGGCGCCAAAGGCCGCGATTCCCTCCTCCAACAATCCAACTCCGCCGATCCCAAGCAAGGCCCCTTCGGCCTCCGCGCCGGCAATTGGAAGCTCATCCAACCCAAAGCCGGTTGGGGCGCAGGCGACAAGAAAAAGCACCTGGATCCCACCTATAAGATCAAAGGCGAATACGCCCTCTACAACCTCACCGAAGACCCCGCTGAACAGAACGATCTCAGCGGCACCAACAAGGAAAAGGCCCAAGAAATGATCCAGCTCCTCAACAAACTCGTCGCCGCCGAACGCACCCGCCCCTGATTAAGAGCGGAGAGCGGAGAGCGGGATCTGAAGCACCCTAGCAAACTCAAATCTCCGCCAGCATCCGACCTATCGCCTTCACCGTCCGCTCGTGTTCCGCTTCCAGCAGGCCCCCTTGATCGTCGAAAGCCTCGTGCGCGGCAGGCAGGCTGAATTCCTCTGGGATCACCGTCACCTTCACATTCTCCAGGAAAGGCCTCAGGAAACCTAGGCTCCGCTTGCCCCCGTATCCGCCCGGTGAGGCAGAAACAATCGCCGCCGTCTTGCCAGCGATTGCAGCCAGCGGTGCCTCGTCCTCCGAGTCCGCACGCGACACCCAGTCGATCGCGTTCTTCAGCGCAGCCGTGATCATGCTGTTATACTCCGGCGAGGCGATCAGCAGCGCATCGTGACTCAAGAACAGGCCCTTGAGCCGCTTGGCCGCCTCCGGCTTGCCATCCTCATCTTCCAAGTCTTGATCGAACAATGGCATCGGATAATCCGCCAAGGAAATCAGCGTCACTTCCGCGCCAGCTTCCTCCGCTCCTTTGGCAGCGATCCTAACTAGCTTCTGATTAAACGACCCTGCCCGCAGGCTCCCGCTGAATGCCAATATCTTTTTCATAACGCTATCAGCCTCCACCAAGATCCCACTTTGTGAAGCCGATTCTCCAACCACCACCCCACCCACGCATTCCGACCTTCGACCTTCGACCTTCGACCTTCGACCTTCGACCTTCGACCTTCGACCTTCGACCTTCGACCTTCGACCTTCGACCTTCGACCTTCGACCTTCGACCTTCGACCTTCGACCTTCGACCTTCCGCTCCCCGCCCCCCCAACAACCAAGCAAACCTAAACTTTCACAAACCCTAACAATACACAAAACAACATAACTAATTTAACATAACGATACACAAAACATTTATATATAATAGTTGCAGAGATACGTAGTTCATGAGAAAAAGGAAATGTCTTCTTTCGGAAGACATCCACCCCCCACCCCCCATGAAACATCAGAAGCTACGTACACTCGTGGCATGCACCGGCCTCGCCTTGGCATGCCTTTCCTCTGCAAACTCGCAGACCCTCGTCGACCTTTCCGACACCTCCGTAAACAGCGGTATGATTAATGGCGCGATCTACATGATCGACGGCACCCAACCCGCCGGAACCGGAATCTTCGGCCGCAATAGCGGTGGCGTTTTCCTCACTATCCAAAACAATGGAGTCGAGGAAGGATATAACACTTCCGCCAGAAACATCATGGATACCAAACGTATCCCTCAATGGAACCACGAGATCACCGTCGCCACGCTCGGAGTGGTCACGGTTGATAACAAAGACTACGTGCCGTTCCTGCTCGATATCAATGAGACCGCAAATGACAACAAGCGCCTTCTCTCCTTGGATGATGTGAAGATTTTCACCACCCAGGCCACCGGAATCACCAACCCCACCCTCAGTTCTCTCGTCAACGACAGCCGTCTGACGCTGCGTTACGACATGGATGCCGGTGCGAACAACAGCGTGCTGCTCGACTACGGTCGTAGCGGCAGCGGTAGCGGCAAAGCCGATATGGCCCTGCTCGTCCCAGTATCCGTCTTCGATGGCGCTGCTGCTGGCGATACGGTCTACTTCTATTCCCGATTCGGGGGAGATGTCGTCGGTGCTTCCGCAGATTCCTCCGCAGATGCAGGATTCGAGGAATGGACCGCCGGAACTGGCAGACCCATCACCGTCATCCCCGAGCCCAGCGCCATGCTGCTCGGCCTGATCGGTGCACTCGGCCTCCTCATCCGCCGCAAGCGCTAATAGAAACCTGCTTAATCTCTGATAAAGGGCTGGGAGCTTCTCCCAGCCCTTTTTTCATGCCCCCTTTCCCGCATCGGTCCCTCCCCGTGACACCTGAATCCTCGCATTCGCTGGTATCCCGCCATCTTCCTTGAAGTTTGAAGTTTAAAATTTAAGGTCACTGCGACCATGAACGCCTTCCTCATCACCTGCACCCAAGCGACTTGTGCCGTCCCTGAGGCGCAGCGCGAACTGTTCAGGGGTTCCGAGGATCTCGTCCACTCTACCGCTGGCTGGGAACCCGGCTCCCTCAACCTAGCCCAAGGACTGGCCATGAAGTTCAGCACACCGCTCATCCACGGCGATGTCACACGTCTCCTCATCGACCTCGATCAAGAAAGCGAGAAACGCTGGAGCGATATCTCCCTTAAACTTCCCGAGGCCACTCGCGAGAAACTCGTGGAGCGCCATGAAAAGAAATTCCGCAACGCCATCGAAGCCCGCCTCGCCGAAGATTTCAAACGTCGTGAGGCCGTCGTCCATTTCCTCATCCACACCGCCCCCATCGCGGACGGCACCATCACCTTCGAACACACCGGCTCCGCTTTCGCCCAAAAGATTGCCACCAATGCAGAGAAACAACTGCCCTCCACCGAGGTAAACAGCTCCTGCACCCCGCTCATGGAGAAGACCCCCTTCATTCGCTGGCTGCTGGAGTCCAATCCGGATCCGAAATACGGCATCATCCGCATCACCGTCTCCCAATCGTTTTTCATGAAATCCATCCCCATGCGCTGGGAGACCATCAAAAAGTCCATCATCATGGCTATCTACAACGCCACCCAATAAAGGGCAAACCGCGCCCCCCGGCCGCCTCACAGCATTCACCACCCCAGCCTACCTCTTCCTTGAAGTTTCGAGTTAAAATCTAAAGTTTGAAGGTTCAAACCACCACCGTCCTCCGGCGGGCAATCACATCTCCTGAATTCACCGAACGCCTGGCACCCCTCGCCATCGGCGCGAGCACGGTCGTGTTCGATCACGCCGAGGAAGCCTCCCATTCCTTCTTCGCCGCCCTCGCCTGCACCGCTTCCTCCGATCTCGGGAAAAAGCGCCACTGGATCCTCCACGAATCCCCGCGCCAGCGCGAACGTCTCGCCACCGAACTCGAACTCTGGGGCATCACCGCCCTCGTCCTCCCCGACTCCCCCCTCAATCCCGAGAACGACCTGCACGAAATCCAAGACCCCGAAACCGCCGCCGAGTGGTTCTCCATCTTGGAAATCCTCGCCACCTCAGACTCCTTCACCATCCTCTGCGGCTCCGAATCCTTCGATCAGTACGCCCCCTCGCCGAAATCCCTGCTATCCAACCGCACCCACCTCAAGCCCGGCCTCAACCTCGACCCCACCGCCTTCGCCGAAACCCTCACCGAGCACGGCTACGAACGTTTCCCCACCGTCACCGCCCGCGGCCACTTCGCCATCCGCGGCGGCATCCTCGATCTCTTCCCCTTCCAGTCCGCCCGCCCCCTGCGCCTCGAATTCTTCGACACCGAACTCGAGTCCCTGCGCGAGTTCGACCTCAACACCCAGGCATCCACCCGCAAGCTCGCCGAGCTCGACCTACTCCTCACAGAGCCCCCCGCCGTAGCCAAAATCGCCGATTATTTGCAGACAGATGACACCGTCATCGAAGTAGCTGCTGCGTCCCGCAGCAGGCCGTGCGATCGGCGTCTCGCCGATTTCATCATCACCGAAAACACCTCGGATACCGAAGGCGAAGAAGACTTCACCCTAGCCGCTTTTAGCAGCCCCCTCGGCACCTTCGATGCCGGCGACTTCGTCCTCGACGAGCTCCGTCGCGAAACCTTCTTCAAACAACTCAACGAGTGGCAGCGCGAGCAATGGGACACCCTCATCGTCTTCTCCACCACCGGCGAACTCGACCGCTTCACCGAACTCTCCGGAAAAGACCTCACCCGCGACCTAGGCCTCACCCCCGTCCTAGGCGAGCTCATCAGCAGCTTCACCCTCCCCGCCACCAAGCTAGCCGTCCTCTCCTCCAGCGAACTCTTCGGCCGCTACCGCACCCCGGGAGCCGCCCGCCGCTCCACTGTCGAGAAAGCCCGCGCCATCCGCGCTAGAGCCACCCTCGACGACATCGAGATCGGCGACCTCGTCGTCCACTACGAATACGGCATCGGGAAATTCAAAGGCATCGCCCAAGAAGACGAAGGCGAAGAACTCCAGATCGAATACAAGGACGGCTCCATCCTCTCCGTCCCTCTCGAGCAAGCCCACCTCATCGGCAAATACGTCGGAGTCGGCGGCAAAACCCCCGACCTCAACAAGCTCGGCAACGCCACTTGGCAGAAAAACCGCAAGCAGGCCGAGAAATCCATCCTCGACTACGCCGCCCGCCTGCTCCGTATCCAGGCCGAGCGCGAACACGAACAAGGCCACGCCCACCCCCCCGACACCCGCTGGATGTTCGAGTTCGAGCAATCTTTCCACTACACCGAAACGCCCGATCAGAAACAGGCGATCCTCGATACCAAACACGACCTCGAGTCCCCCAACTCCATGGACCGCCTCATCTGCGGCGACGTCGGATTCGGGAAAACCGAAGTCGCCATCCGCGCCGCCTTCAAAGCCATCACCGGCGGCAAACAAGTCGCCCTGCTCTGCCCCACCACCGTGCTCGCAGAGCAACACTGGCGCACCTTCCGCGAGCGCTTCTCCGACTACCCCATCCGCGTCGATCTCCTCAACCGCTTCCGCAAACCCGCCGAAGTCCGCGCCACCATCAAAGGCCTCGCCGACGGCTCCGTCGATATGGTCATCGGCACCCACCGCCTCATCTCCGGCGATGTCGCCTACAAAGACCTCGGCCTCGCCATCGTCGATGAAGAGCAACGCTTCGGAGTCGCACACAAGGAGAAATTCAAAGACCTCTTCCGCCAGATCGACGTCCTTACGCTCTCCGCCACCCCCATCCCGCGCACCCTCTACATGGCGCTCATGGGCGCGCGCGACATGTCCACCATCGACACCCCGCCCCCCAACCGCCTCCCCGTCTCCACCACCGTCACCGCCTACGACGAACGCATCATCCGCGATGCGATCCGCCGCGAGATGAAACGCGGCGGCCAGGTCTTCTTCCTCCACAACCGCGTAAAAACCATCGAGCAGGTTCATAAGAAAATCAAAGAACTCGTCCCCGAAGCCCGGGTCCTGGTCGGCCACGGCCAGATGCACAAAGACGACCTCGAAACCGTCATGCACAGCTTCGTCAATTACGAAGCCGACGTCCTCCTCGCCACCACCATCATCGAGACCGGCATCGACATCCCCAACGCCAACACCATCCTCATCGACCGCGCCGACCGCTTCGGCCTCGCCGATCTCTACCAACTCCGAGGCCGCGTCGGTCGTGCCGGGGAAAAAGCCTACGCCATCCTCCTCCTCCCCCGGGAAATGATCACCCAAGGCGACGCGCGGAAACGCATCCACGCCATCAAGCAATACACCGCCCTCGGCTCCGGCTTCAAAATCGCCATGCGCGATCTCGAGATCCGCGGCGCCGGCAACCTCCTCGGCACCAAACAATCCGGCCACATCGCCCAAATCGGCTTCGACCTCTACTGCCAGCTCCTCCGCCAATCCGTCGACCGCCTCAAAGGCAAACAAGACCCCTCCCTCCAAGAAACCACTTTCAAAGCCGACTTCATCATCCCGACAGAAACGCAGTGGGTGACCAAAGCCTCTTCCTCTGAATTTCAGCATCTCAGCGTTTCAGATTTTCAGCCTTTACCCGAAATTTTGCCCGCCTTCATCCCAACGGCATATTTGTCAGACGCAAAATTGCGAATCAACGCCTACCGCGAGCTCGCCGAAGCCAACACCCCCAAATCCATCACCGCCCTCGAAAAGAACTGGCAGGATCGCCACGGCCGCCTCCCCCACCCCATCCAGAACCTCCTCACCATCGCCCGCATCAAAGCCGAAGCCACCTCCAACCAAATCACTTCCGTGGAGATCTCCGGCCAGCGGTTGATGCTCCAGAGGAACGGGAGCCCGATTTTGATGGATGGGTCCCGGTATCCGAGGTTGGCGAAGACGAAGCCGGGGGAGAAACTGGGGGAGGCGCTGGAGATGTTGAGGAATTTTTAGGAAATATCAGAGAACCGACCCGAGTAGAACAGCCCGACGTTAGTTAGCGGGGACTGACCCGAATGGCACGGGATTAAGCCCGATTTCGATGCCGTATTCCCTACCAATAAAGGGATTTGAAATGTCTGCCTACAGGCTGCAGAGCTTTCCCGATCAGCCTCTTTCACGAAGACTGGTGACACAAGCCAGTCGGGCAACAATCCGGGATTTTCGACGAAAAACCGCTTAATCCCGTGCCATTCGGGACTGACCCTATTTACACTGACCCTATTTACATCGTCATCCCATACGAAATAGTTGCATCCCCGCCGTTAAGACACCTCCTAACCATCACGCGCATCAAAGCCGAAGCCGCCTCCAACCCAATCACCTCCGTGGAGATCTCCGCGCAGAGGTTGATGCTTCAGAGGAACGGCAGGCCGATCCTTATGGATGGATCGCGGTATCCGAGGCTAGCAAAGACCAAGCCTGGAGAGAAGCTCGAAGAGGCACTGGAGATGCTGGAAAATTTTTAAAAACGAACCACGGACTTTAGTGCGCAGAACTCGGAAATGGGTATCGAGCATAATCAGATTCTTCTGACTTCCACAAAAACGCATCGATCAAAAAAAATGTTACGATGCAACAACTGACACGAATGGCAGTTACTTTGGCCTTATTTTGCCTTTGGCACTTCGTAATAGCGTCTTCTGAATCGCGCTCATGAATTCAGTTCTGAATTTCGTGAGGTCTTTTAATCCGCGAGCATCAACATTTCTGGATTTACTCGTAGGCAAACCATCGGTGATTTTTTGCAAATATTCGTAATAGAGGCCTCTTAAATTCTGACATTCGGAAACCACACTCTCTGCCTCACATAGTTTTCCGTATGCTTTATCTTTCAGCGTTTGAATGATTTTTAAGTGATCATTCGCTGTACCGCTATAATCCAGATTCAGATGCTTGTAGATCTCATCTGTAAGATCTCCACAAGCATTTTTGAAATCGCTTAGAGAATCGTGCAGAAATTTATTCGTTGTCTTTTTGTCCTCAACGAAACCTCTTACCAACCAAGATGAACCAGAACCCATCAAAAACGAGTAAATCGGAGCCGGTACATTACTCAGAATTTGAAAGAAATCCATCTGATTCGAATTACTTGCGAGACATCCACCCCATGGAGGCTACTTTTGTTTTGATCGCCTTTCGATCGTCTGCTTGACGAAAAATTCCGCTTCGGAATCAGGATGAGGGTAGATGAATTCGATGCTGCTCTTGAATTTTTCAGCGCCTACCTGTTGGCAGTAAGGACCAAATGCCTCGTCTACGAACGAAGGAAGTAGAATCTCAAGATCACGAAGATCGACCGTTATTGGCTCACCCGTTGAAACTGCGGCGTCAAATACCTCTTTCCTAAAAAGCTCTCCAGAATTTTCTCCATCACGGATATGCCTACCTCCCGGAAAACGGGAGAAATCCGAAACTTTTAGTGTTTGTGCCATGGTGATCACGTGTCTGCTGACGCTACATCAGGCAGCGCCCGCGTCAACCTCCCAAACGAGCATGGTCCCGTCAAATTCCTCCTTGAAATCTTCGCAGTGGTTTATTCCTTTTCCAAATCGCAGCACACTTTTTCTGCTCATAACATAGAGCTCGCCTGAGAGCGCATCCTGGGCATAGCGACGAAGAGTCGGCAGCCCCAACCCTCTCCCATCGCTTTTGGTGCTGGAAGAAGGTCGTTCGAAAGCTTTCTGAATTTGCTGAGATTTGGTCAGCATCCCGATAAACTGCAACTGATCTCCAAACCACTGTCTCCATTTCTTGTCGCTTATTGTCTGCGCCATTCCAACTCCACGATCCATGATTACGAAATAGGCTTTCCCTGTTTTTTTCTCTGTGTAACCCATCACCCACCAATATTTCGTGAAGTGCGCCACTGGGGTTTTTCTCTCATTTCTGATTTTTTTGGGATACGCATGATTGACAACGTTCATGATGCATTCCCCCAAGGATACCTTCAATCGCTCGGTTCGCTTTGACGAAAAACCCAGTGCCTCGGCAAACTCTTTTACGAAGTTTGAGGCCACCTCTGTATCCACTTTCAGCCCCTTCTCGTGCTTGATGTAGATTCTATCGTTGTAGAGAAGGCTTTGGCGCAGCTTTTTTGACGAAGAATAAGCTCGATGTGAAGAGAAATAATCATTGTAACCGCTACCGTTGAAAATATCTTCGACGTCGGGATTCTGTGATTTACCAAGAGGACGTATTACTAGGCCATCGGAGATCGATAGAATCGTCCAGATTTCTGAGATTAGATACAGGACGCACTCGGGAGTTGCTGATGTCACCGTAGAATGATCGATAGTTAGGCTATTGATCCTGAGCTTGAAAATCTTGTGCCTCAAATCGCTCAAGAATGAATTTATTTCAGTTAGATTTCTTCTCAAGCAAAGTATCGATGGATACTTCACAGCATGCGTGTAATTGCCCTTTTTAGCTTTTACAATTCTACCGCATAGCCATTGTTTTCGCACAGATACTAGGCGTCTCCGGCGCCGTGCCTTTTGTCGGCGCAGCAACTCTTTCTCCCATTTTTTCTGGGGTGCTCGTAACCTGAATAAATTCTTTGAGTCCATCATCTGAAATTCGTCCGTCTCATCCGCCACACTTCATGCAATCCCGCCCTTCGTCATCTTTGCACATCCGGCCCTTGCTGTTATTGTAATATTGGCATGAAACTGTAACGGACTCCCGAACTGATGGTCAGCCAGTGCTTCAGTTCCGCAAGCACGATCCTGGAAGAATCAGTTGCTACGGAATTGTTCGGTGATTCCGTTGCAACCGCCTCCAGGGACAGTAGAAGCAGGGAAAGAAGAGGTATGAGAGCATTCAAGGTCGGGCACTATTGCCATTCGAAGCCTGCCATTGTCGAGATCAAACGGAGCGTATGCTTCATACGTGTGGTTCATCCCTTTCTGATATTTGCCATCCTTGTGTTTCCGGCAATGGGGATCTCTGCGGCTTCATCTGAAATCACCGCGCCACTGATCGATCCTGCAAAGCTTCACACTCTCTCTTGGTACCAGGTGTCTCATCATGACATTTTTCAACGACGCCCCTTAAAGAACAGGTGCGTGCCTGCTCCTTGGGTGACTCCAGTCTGCCGTCTTGTGTCCGCCGTCTTGTCCGCCGAAGCCTTTGGCGAAGGAAGTCTTGATGATAGAGGGTCACCGTCGCCTGTGGGAGAGTCTTTGTTACTGCGGGCTATGACGCCCACCTAGACTCATGATGCAGACGCACATACTCCGCTTGGTGTGACATAATATATTCCGCCGCCCTCGTAAAAACTGGCAGGACCGCCACGGCCGCCTCCCCCACCCCATCCAAAATCTCCTCATCATCGCCCGCATCAAAGCCGAAGCCGCCTCCAACAAAATCACCTCCGTGGAGATCTCCGCGCCTAGGTTGATGCTCCAGAGGAACGGCAGTATAATTATAATGGATGATTCAAGGTATCTTGGACTAGCGGAGACCAAACTGGCAAGAAGCTTGAAGACGCCATGAAGCTAACGATCAGCAACTTTCTAAGAAAGACGGGCAATGATCGCATGAGTGGTCGCTACCTAATTTTTGACTAGGAAATTTATCACTGTTGCACCGTCAAATCTTCGGGGTCAGGTGTCGCATCATCACATTTTTCATCGTCATCCCCTACGAAGTAGATGCGTCTACGCCGTTATGACGCCTCCTAACTATCGCCCGCATCAAAGCCGAAGCCGCCTCCAACCAAATCACCGCCGTGGAGATTTCCGGGCAGAGATTGATGCTGCAGAGGCGTTGGAAATGCTCCAAAATTTCTAGGTAGGCATCCTACCTACTCATCCACAAATCTTGACCCTGATAGTATCACGTGATACTATCATCGGGTGAACCCACCGTTCTCCATCACTCCTGAAATCCTACGCGTCGTTGGGGAAATTGAACGGCTTATTGGGCGTATCGAAGGGTTCGAGCAACCAAAACCACAGCCCCACCTTCGGAAAGCCAACCGTGTCCGCACGATCCAAGGCAGCTTGGCAATCGAAGGCAACACACTCGATCTCGATCAGGTGACCGCCCTGCTCGAAGGCAAACGTGTCATCGGCCGAAAGGAAGAAATCCAGGAAGCGCTAAACGCCATTGCAACCTACGACTTGATGGCCAAGTTCGATCCCTTCTCACCAGAATCACTTCTTGAAGCCCATCAGACCATGATGGATCAGCTCATACCAGATCCCGGAAAATGGCGAACCCGCAACGTCGGTATCCTCAAAGGCTCGAAAGTCAGCCATATCGCCCCAAAGGCGGATCGTGTGCCGCATCTCATGGACGATCTCTTCCACTTTCTTCGCATCGACGATTTCAACCCCCTCATCCGCTCCTGCGTTTTTCATTACGAATTAGAATTCATCCATCCATTTCAGGACGGAAACGGAAGAATCGGACGCTTCTGGCAGACCCTGCTCCTGTATCACTATCACCCCGCCTTCGAGTTCATCCCCATCGAATCCCTCATCCGCGAACACCAGCAGGAATACTATGCCGCCCTGGAGGCTTCGGACCGTAGCGGAGACTCCACCGCTTTCGTCCATTTTTCCCTCGGTATCATCCTTCAATCTTTAAAAGACTTCTTCTCTTCATTTTCTCCAAAACCCCTATCAGCAACCGAGCGCCTTTCGCGCGCAAAAGAGCACTTCGTTCACAGGGAGTTTTCACGGAAGCTCTATCTTGAACTCCATAAAACCATCTCCACAGCCACCGCAAGCCGGGATCTCAAACAAGCAACCGAAGCAGGTATCCTATCCAAATCCGGCGACAAATCCCTCACTCTTTATCGCTTCCGATAATTCTCACCTCGACGCAAAAATCATCTTTATCCGCGCAATCCGTGGATAAAGGTTTTTCAGAGAATCCAGCTACACCCAAAGAAAACTTATCTTCCTTCGCGAACTTGGCGCTTAAAAATTCATCACCTCCCTCTCACTTTCAGCATCTCAGAGTTTCAGATTTCACCAAATCACCTCCGTAGAGATCTCCGGACAGCGCCTGATGCTCCAGAGAAACGGCAGCCCTATCCTCATGGATGGATCAAGGTATACAAGACTCTCGAAGACGAAGCCTAGGGAGAAACTGGAAGAGGCTCTGGAGATGCTAAATAATTTTTAGCTAAAAACGGAACGCGGACTTTAGTCCGCAATCATTGGGGTGCTGCCTTTAGGCGGCGCGTTCATCCACACTCGCCAGCTAAAGCAAGCGCCCCAGGCACTGCCATCTCTTTGGAATCGGGTGCATGACGGGACTGGGACACCTCAAAAAAGTATGAAGTGCAGCTCCTCCCCCCATTCCTAACCGACGACCTTTACCCTTGTCTTGCCCTCCATTTTTTTCTGATGATTCCCAGAATCATGAAATCCTGCCGTATCACATTCACCCTAGCCGCGATTCTAGGTTTCGCGCCTGCCGTTCATGCCGAGTTCGAGGCTCCGAGCCACGGCCCGGATCTCGATGCCCTTAAAAACCTCGATGGGGAAAAAGACTGGACCCTCTGGGTGCGTGGATACCTCGGCTACAATGACAACGTCCAGTTCATCCCGGACATGGCGACAATCGCCGCGGATAACGAGAGTTTCTACCTCGGCCTGACCGCCGAAGGATCCTATCAACTCATGCAAAACGGAAGCTGGTCTGCCGCGGCCGCACTCCGGATCGATCAGACCTTCCACTTCGACAGTTCCGGCGGTGCTGCCGCTCCCGACAACTTCGACCTCACCGTTTTCCAACCCGCTCTCGCCCTCAACTACGCTGAGGGCGGTTGGTATAGCCGTGGCTCATACAGTTGGCGCTGGGAAGATGCCTCCACACCCACGATTGGCCTGGATACCCACATCCTCGAGCTCATGGCCGGTAGAGAGTGGAGTGACTGCCTGCACACCGAGCTCGCTTGGACCCATGGTTGGGAGGACTACCATTCCTCCCCGGGTGCCACACGCGATGGCGATCGCGACCGTATCAGCTTCTCCCTGATTCACCCCGGCTCCGACGGCACGCCGCGCATGCTCCTGCGTTACACTTACACTCATAATGACGCGGACAGCCGTTTCTTCACCTACAGCGGTCACGAACTGATGTTCCGCTCCGAACACGGCCTCGCAGATCGTCTCGGCCTCGCCTTCGAGTTCGGCTACGAAGAACGCGACTATGCCTCCGGTGCCAGCGCACGCTCCAAGCAAGACATCTTCAAGGCCGGTATCCAGCTCGCCTACGCCATCGACGATCATTGGACGGCCGACCTCTACTACAACTACCTCGACGTCGATTCCAACGCCGCATTCTTCCGTGGCTCACGTAACAACGTCGGTGCCGGCCTGCGTTATGATTTCTAATTCAACCACTCACCTGCCTCATATGAAACGTCATCAGAAATCCACCAAATTCCCGATTCGCGCAGCCCTCCTGCTTCTCGCAGCCTCGATTTGCTGCACTATCAGCAGCTGCGCCTCATCGAGGGTGGTCTACAGTGAAAATGGCACCGCCTACTACTCCTACGATTAGACTCAGGTCCTCGGCTCTATTTTCGCGGTCACTTCTTCGGGCTAGGATGTCGCATTTCAACATTTGTAATCTCCACACCCAGAGACTCGGCGCGTCTCACGCCTTGAATTCCAAGTGGTTCCAGCCCTCCACCTGTGAGGAATTCATGCTCCCGGCGGATTCACTAGCGCCCTTACAGCGATGGTGTTGGCTTTAAGGTTTACGGATGTGTTTGGAAAAATAGCATCGGCGCATGGAAGGAATGCACCGACTTCGCAGAAAGCGTTTTTATGAAAATCTCAAAATCGGCGAAGGCCTGATCCTGTTTGCAGGCTCGGCGCCGAGAAAGACGGCCGATGCGACTTACCCGTTTTTCGCCAATCGGAATTTCGTCTACCTGACCGGCATCACACAGGCCAACAGTGTCTTCATGGCGGTCAACCATGATGGAGAGATCGAGGAGACGCTTTTTATCGCAAAGAAAGATGCGCTACAGGAGCGTTGGCATGGCTACCGCATTTCCCATGAGGAGGCATCGGAACTTTCCGGCGTGGCGAATGTGAAGCATCTCGAAAACTTCGAGCCCATGCTCAAAAACCTCCTCAACTCAGGGGCCGTCTCGGTACTGTGGTATGATTTCGATAAGTTCGACTCCGGGCGTGCGGGTGCTCCCCAAAACCGGCACAGCGAGTCGATCCGAGCCACTTATCCCTATGTGACTTTTAAAAACGCCTACCCGCTGATTTGCGAGGCCCGCACGATCAAAGACGCCGGAGAAATCGCCCACATCCGGGAGGCCCTGGCCATCACGCGTGACGGGATCCATGCGATGATGAAGGCCGCGAAGCCGGGCATGCATGAATACCAACTCGAAGGCGTTTTCAATAAGGTGCTGGCGGATGCCGGAGTGCGCGAACCGGCCTTCGCCAGCATAGTTTCCGCAGGACGAAACAACTTCTATATTCACTACGAAGAGCCCATGGGGATGCTCGGGGATGGCGACCTGATTCTTACCGATGTCGGTGCTAGGAAAAACCAATACGTCAGCGATATCTCCCGTGCCTTCCCGGTGAACGGCACGTTCACACCTGCGCAAAGGGAGGTGTATTCAATCGCGCTCAAGGTGAACAACGAGCTCATGGAATTGCTGGTCCCCGGGAAAGTGTCTTTCGATGATATCGAGACACATTCGCGCCGCCGTGTGGGCGAGGAACTCGTCGCCGCCGGTTACCTACGTAAAGACGAGGACGTCTCCAAATACTACTGGCACCCCGGCACCCACCATATCGGGCTCGATGTGCATGATGTGGGACCGCGTGGCAATCCCATCGCGCCCGGAATGGTGTTTACGATCGATGTCGGGATCTACATCGAGGACAAAAACATCGGCTTCCGCATCGAGGAAAATGTCGCAATCACCGAGACCGGATACGAGCACCTCTCCTCGGGCATCGTCCGCGAGATCGAAGACATCGAAGCCATGATGAGCTGAGGAATCCTCATCCTCAAAAGGAGCGCGGACTCGAGTCCGCACTCATCGGAGCGCAGCCTTTAGGCGGCGTGTCCATCCCCACGCGCCAGCTAAAGCAAGCGCCCCATGACAGACATCCGGCGGAGCCGAAAGAATAGGCACATTCCCGCCCCTGCTCTCTGATTCAACCCCACGTAGATCGATCCTCATCGCCCTCAACCAAAAGAGCACGTCCCATGCGGTTTCGAGGAACCACCCAGCAAAATACAGTCGATTCGTGGGTTGATCGTTGGAGTGCAAAAAATGATCCATGGCCGATTGATTGTATTTCGTAGCGGCCGGTTTTGTCTTGTCACCAGGGGGAGAAATAATTCACTATCGAATGAATATTGGGAGATTTTCGTAATAATTGGCGACTCCTTGCATCCTTCATCCCAACCTTAGGCTCAATGGCTAGGGGTAATTATTTCAGACCCCATGAAGACCATCAAACTTCCCTCGCCCGCTGCACTCCTTTCAGCCTTGCTCACCTTGGGCTCCCCTTCGCTCTCCACGCTCAGAGCATCCCCAATCCCTCGTCTGAGGCCGCCCTCACGGGCTGGACGGCGAATCCGTGCCCCGGGAACCCCTTGCATACCTCGGCTCTCGAACTCCGGATGGGCCTCTACTCGCTAAATCGCCTGATCAGGCGGGCTCATCCTCCCTTCACATCCCTCCACCTCGGCTCACCATGAAACTCGCCTCTGCTGTCTCCCCCCCAAGACCCAACTGCTCTTGGAATTCACCTAGATGCTCAGGGATCGATAGTCCCCGCCGTTTTGTCAGCCTATGGTTTTCCATCGGGCTCGCCTTTACTGCTATCCCCGCACATGCCGAGGTCTATATCCCCGACGCCACTCTTTCCCTCACCGGAGCGGTCACCCTCGTCGAGACCAACCAACGCATCGCGTTCAATGCCAACCCTAACGGCGGCACCCCGCAGACATCGGGACGAACCAACCTCGCCCTCCCCTCCAACGGCGGAAGCGCTTTTGAAAGCAGCCGTATCAACGCGACCTACGGAGACGACAAGCTGAACAATGGGGTTTACGGCGTGGGATTTCCGGACATCGGCGACGCTACCCGCCCGTGGATCAGTCTGGATAGCGATGCCGGAGGTTGGGGCGGCGTGAAGTTCTCCACACCCACGACGCTGGTTCGCATCGGTTTCGGCAGCCGATTCGATGGCCGCTCGGACGGGAGCTTCACGATGGAATACACCACGGCGAACTTCACCGGAATCGACCTAGAATCACCCTCTGAAGTCAACGCTCTGGGCTGGGTCAGCATCGGCACTCTCACTTCCACCACGACAACCGAGTTCGGACGTCACCTCTTCGAGCTGAATGCGCCGGTGGTCGGAGTCACCGGAGTTCGCATCGTAGCCTCCCAAGGGGGTAGCACGATCACTGAGATTGAGGCCTATACCTTTCACGTCACCACCCTCGCCGACAGCGGTGCGGGATCACTCCGGCAAGCCCTCGCGGACGCCTCCCCCGGAGACATCATCGGTTTTGACCCCATCCTGGCTGGGGGAACGATCACCCTCGAGGGCTCGCAGCTTTCCATTGACGAAACCCTCACGATCGACGTCTCCAACCTCGCCGCTCCCGTCACCATCGATGGAAATGGAATGTCCCGCGTTTTTCGGATCACGCCCGGCCATGTCGTAACACTTCGGAACCTAATCCTTACCGGAGGCAATGGCAAATTCAGCGCCACCGGTATCAATGTTGAAGAAGACGACAAAGGCGGAGTGATCCACAACAATCAATCCGACCTTACGCTCGACTCCTGCACCTTCTTGGGAAATTCCTCGAATTTCGCTGGCGGCGCCATCTACAACAATGGATCCACCGGGAGTGCCAGCCTAACGCTCGTGTCCTGCACCTTGTCGGGCAATTACGCTCAGCAATACGGAGGGGCGATCTACAACGACCATGGCACACTGGATCTCGATTCCTGCACCCTCTCGGAAAATTCCGCGAACCTCGAAGGTGGCGCCATCTACAACGACGGAGACGGCGGCGGCAATGCCTCGCTGACACTCGAATCCTGCACCCTGTCGGGAAACTCGGCCCCGAATTACGGTGGAGCCATCTACAATTACGGTATCGGCGGCAACGCGACGGCGGTTCTCGATTCCTGCACTCTCTCAGGCAATTCCGCCGCCATTGGTGGCGGAATCTACAACCTGGGAATCAGCGGGACCGCCTCCCTGTCGCTCAAACATTCCATTGTCGCGGGCAATGCTTCCACATCCAGCAGCCCTGATATTTCCAACGACAGCGGCACGGTCTCCTCCATTGGGAAGAACCTTCTGGGCGATGCGAGTGGTTCTGGCCTTACCGCCGGGCCCACCGTCCTCGTCAACCCAAACCCGAAGCTCGCGCCGCTCGGCTACTACGGCGGCCCCACTCAGACCATCCATCCGCTCTTCGGTTCACCCGCCATCGATGCCGTCCTCGGCTCCACTCCGCCGCCCGCCACCGATGCCCGGGGATTTCCCCGACTCGTCGGTAGCCACCGTGCCCTCGGAGCGGTCGAAACCGGCAATGTGATCACCGTCACCAACGCCGGCGACAGTGCGACGACCACCATGACCCTCCGGAAGGCGCTGGCCGACGCTACTTCTCCCGGCACTATCATCCGATTCAATTCCTCCACCTTCAACGGCCAGCTCGCCGACGTCATACTCAACAGCACCGAACTTGGGGTCCTTTCCGGTCGCGCGATCTTCATCGACGCTTCCAATATCTACGGCGGCGTCACTCTCGACTCCGGCGGAACCAATGGTCTCTTCTCTGTCAGCCCTCAAGCCACGCTTGCCGTCCACTCTCTGACCCTCAAGGGAGGCGGTGGTGCTTTCGGCGGCGCGATCATCAACCAAGGCGAGCTTACCGTGGCGAATAGCACTCTCTCCGGCAATTCCGCAGGCGCTGACGGTGGCGGCATTTACAACCTCTCTGGCGCAGCCCTTGCGGTAAACGGCTCCACGATCTCCGGCAACACGGCAAATGGCTATGGCGGCGGCATCTACAACTACCCCGACGCGACCCTCTCCATCGTCAACAGCACCCTCTCCGGCAACGCCGCAGATTCAGGGGGCGGCATCTACAATGATGCCGGTACCATCCGCCTCACCAATTCCATCGTCGCCGCCAATCATGCGCCGACCGTTCCAAACGGACCGGACCTATTCAACAACGGCGGCACTGTGACCTCCCGCGGGAAGAATCTGCTGGGCGACGAAACCAGTTCTGGGCTCACCGCGGGAGCCACGCTTTTGGTGGCGGATCCGAAGCTCGCCCCGCTCGGCTACTACGGCGGCCCCACCCAGACCATGATTCCTCTCGCCGGCTCTCCAGCGATCAATGCCGCCAGCGGTTCGGCCACCTCCACGATCGATCAGCGCGGCTTCCCCCGGTCCGTCGGCAGCGCCATGGACATCGGCGCGGTGGAACTCGGTCCCATCGTGACGGTCAACGATACCGGCGACGGCGCAGGCACGGCCACCACCTTGCGCAATGCCCTCGCCGCCGCCACCGCACCCGGAGCGGTCATCCGTTTCGATCCTGGCGTATTCAATGGCAAACCGGCCGACACGATCACCCTCTCCAACGGTAGGTTGGATCTCTTCTCCTCGGTGACCATCGACGCCTCGAACATCGTCGGCGGCGTCACCATCGATGCGCATGACCAGTCGGACATCTTCACAGTCTTCGACGAACTATCGGTTTCCATGCACCGGCTCACCCTCACCGGCGGCAGGTCGACCGGAGCGGGAGGAGGGGCGATTTGGAGCCGAGATGCGAATCTCACCCTCGATTCCTGCACCCTTTCCGGCAATTCCACGACCGGCAGCGCCATAGGCGGCGCCATCTACAGCTTCAGTGATGATGGCGTTTCCAACTCGGTGCTTCATTCCTGCACTCTGTCAGCCAATTCCGCCTTCTTCGGCGGTGCGATCGGCCTCGACAGCGCCGGAGGTAGAAGCGCTATGCTATCCCTCCATTCCTGCACCCTTTCGGGAAATTCCTCGCTAAATTACGGAGGCGCCATTCACAGCGACGGCAGCTCTGCAGGAAGCACTGTCCTCATCCTCAGCGCCTGCACACTCACCGGAAATTCCGCCGGGAACTATGGCGGTGCGATTTACAACGACGGCATGTCCCTCGGCAATGCCAGCCTCACCCTCAGCTCCTGCACCCTATCCGGAAACTCCGCCCCATTTAATGGCGGGGGCATATACAACCGCGACCAAACCCCCGGATCCTCCGGAAGTGCCGTCGTCATTCTCCGCGATTCCATCGTCGCCGCCAACTCGGTGGGAAGCACCGGAAGCGGACCCGATATCTTCCAGTATCCCGGCAGTAGCGGCACGATTTCCGCGTTGGGAATCAATCTCCTCGGAGACACTACCGCCTCCACCCTCGCCGCCGGCCCGACGGTCATCGTCAATCCGGATCCCAAGCTCTCTCCGCCCGGTTACTTCGGCGGTCTCACCCAGACCCTCCATCCCCTCGCCGGCTCACCCGCCATTGATCCATCGGCAGCGGCCGCCACATCAAGATTCCCCACCGACGCCCGGGGATTCGCCCGGGTCGTCGGCGGAAAGCTGGACATAGGAGCGGTTGAAAGCGGAGCGGTCACCCTGGTCGACAACAATGGCGATGGCGCCGGCACCTCCACCACCTTGCGCAAAGCCATCACGGATGCCACCGCACCCGGTGCGGTGATCCGTTTCTCCAGCAACCTCGCCGGCCAGCCTATCAGGCTCTCCTCCGAGCTTGTAATCCCCGGGACCCGGGACGGCCTCTTCATCGATGCCTCCAACCTTTCGGGCGGCGTTATCCTCGACGCCGGTGAAACATCGCGAGTCCTCGCGGTGAATGCCGGCGCACGCGCCGTCCTCCACGGCCTCACTCTTACCCGCGGTCAGACGGCGGGGAATGGCGGCGCCATTCTAAACTTCCGTGCCAACCTTACCCTCAGCGCCTGCACCCTCTCCGGGAATTCCGCGGGGACCGGCGGCGGCGGCATTTACAACGATAGCGACGCCGGCATCGCCAACCTCAACCTCCACGCCTGCACCCTCTCCGGCAATTCCGCCACCTCCGGCGGCGGCATTTACAGCAACGGCTATTCTTCAGGCACGGCGACGCTGGCGCTTGATTCCTGTACGATCGACGGAAATTCCGCTTCCTCCAGCGGCGGCGGCATTTACAGCAACGGCACCTCCTCAGGCAGTGGGCTGCTGACGCTTGATTCCTGCACCCTCACCGGAAACTCAGCTCTTTCCAACGGCGGCGCCATCTTCAGCGATGGCGAGACCGGCAAGGCCATCGTGACCTTGGATGCCTGCACCATCACCGGAAATTCGGCCGCCTCCGGGGGCGGCATCTACAGCACCGAAGCCTTGTCCGGAAACGCACTTTTCACCTTCAAGAATTCCATCATCGCCGCCAACTCGCTGACCGGTGCCGGTAGCGGGCCGGATATCCGCAGCATCAACAGCACCCTCTCCGCGCTCGGGAAGAACCTCCTCTCGAGTATCTCCGGTTCCTCGCTCAGCACATCGGACCCCGCGCTCATCATTGCAGCTGATCCCATGCTCGCGCCCCTCGGCAACTACGGCGGTCCCACCTACACCATGATCCCGCTCCTCGGATCCCCGGTGATCGATGCCGGGTCAAACTTCAACCCCGGCGGAACCGACCAGCGCGGCTTCCCCCGATTCGAAGACGGCGACAAGAACTTCACCTTCCTCCTCGACATCGGCGCCGTCGAATCCGGCCCCATCACCCTCGTGAACACCGCCGAGGACGAAGTAGGCCCCAACGGGAAGACCTCACTGCGCGAAGCCATCACTTTCGCCAACGCCGCCTCACCCGGGGCAGCCATAGAATTCGACCCCTCTTTCTTTGATGGCCAACCCACCGACGAAATGGCCCTCACCTTGGGCCAGCTCACCCTCAGTAATTCGGTGATCATCCATGCGGCCAATATCCCCGGCGGCGTCACCATCGACGCCGGCGGCAACTCCCGTGTCCTCGAGATCACTCCCGGAAGCGCCGTCACCCTGAAAAATCTAACCCTAACCGGAGGCGCCGCGTCCGGGTCAGCCCCGTCCAATCATGGCGGAGGCATCTACGCCGTCGACGCCACGCTCAGCCTCGAGGACGTCAAGGTCACCAACAACAGCGCGACATCTGTCGGCGGTGGTATCCATGTCGTGGATTGCGATCTCAGCCTAAACCGCTGCCTTATCAGCGGAAATCAGAACGGCTTCCAGTGTGGCGGACTGTTCCAGAACGGCGGAACCTCCACGCTCCTTAAGTCCACTTTCACCGGAAACACCACCCCATTCAACGGAGCAGCCGTTTACATCACCAATTCTGCCATTTGCAACGTCAACCACTGCACCATCTCTGGCAATAGCTCGACAAGCGGCACGGGTGGCGGTGGTGGATTCATGACTTTCGCATCCGCCCGACTCCACCTCGTTCACACCACTGTCGCCAACAACTCGGCCAACCTCGGCGGCGGTATTCAGCAAGGGCAGGCCAACGTTATCGTGACCCTACGGAACTCCATCGTAGCGGGAAACACCGCCGCCACCGGGCCGGATATCAATGGTTCCATATCCACCCACACCGGGGTCAACTTCATCGGCAACACCACCGGAACAAGCGGCTTGGGAACGCAAGGAACCGACTATCTGACCGGCGACCCGATGCTAGCTTCACTCGGCAATTACGGTGGCCCCACCCCAACAATGCCACCCTTTCCCATTTCTCCTGCCATCGATGCCGCAGGCACCACCGCTCCCGGCAGCACCGACCAACGTGGATTCCCCCGCCTCGTCAATGGCGCCCTCGACATCGGCGCCGTGGAATCCGGGCCGAGCACCCTCGTGGACACCGCCGAGGACGAAGTAAGCGCCAACGGCAAGACCTCACTGCGCGAAGCCATCGACATCGCCAACGCCACCTCACCTGAAGCCATCATCCATTTCGACCCTGCGGTCTTCGACGGTCAGCCCGCCGACAAGATCGATCTCTCCAGCGGCCAACTCACCATTGCCACCTCGCAGATCATCTTTGCCTCCAACATTCCCGGCGGCGTCACCATCGATGCCGGTGGCAATTCCCGCATTTTCCGGATGAACCCGGACAACATCATTTCGCTCGTTGGCCTCACCCTTACCGGTGGGCAGGTCGCATCAGGAGACGGCGGTGCGATCTATAACGACCACGCCAACCTAAACCTCTACTCCTGCGACATCTCTGACAATGCCGCGCCAAACGGCAGTGGCGGCGGCATCTACAGCTCCGGTTCCGGCTCCGGCAGCAGCGCGATCCTAACCCTCAGCGACTGCACACTCTCGGATAATTCCTCATTCTATGGAGGAGCAGGCATCTACAGCATCGGGCACGATCAAGGAAACGCCACTCTCACCCTCAGCGCCTGCACCTTATCCGGCAATTCGGTTACAAATGGATCGGGCGGGGGCATCTACAGCCACGGTGGCTCCGCAGGCAACACCACCGCCACTCTCAGCGCCTGTAATCTCTCCGGAAATTCCGCGACCTCCGACGGCGGCGGCATCTACAACTTTGGCTTTGGCTCGAGTGGGCGTGCCGCCCTCACCCTCAACGCCTGTACTCTCTCCGGAAATCTGGCTACACGGGCCGGTGGCGGCATCTACAACAACGGTGCGACGTCAGGCAGGGCCACCCTCATCCTTAACACCTCTACGCTCTCCGGGAATTCAGCCACCTATGGCGGCGGCATCTCCAGCGAAAGCGGATCTGCAGGTAACGCCACCATCACTCTTAATGCCTGCACTATTTCCGGAAATTCCATCACGACCAGCAGCGGCAGCGGCGTTTTCAGTCAGGCCGCTTCAGGCAATGCCACCTTCACCCTTACCAACTCCATCATCGCCGGAAACGGAAACGGATCGGAATTCGTAAACTCTAACGGCACCATCTCCGCTCTCGGAGTCAATCTTCTCGGGAACCTGACAGGATCAGGCCTCGTGGCAGGCCCCAACGTGATCGTCGCCACCGATCCCATGCTCGCCCCTCTCGGCAACTACGGCGGCCCTACCCAGACCGTGCCGCCGCTCCCCGGATCCCCGGCCATCGATGCCGCCGGCACCATTGATCCCGGTGGTACCGACCAGCGCGGCTTTCCGCGATTCCTCAACGGAGCCCTCGATATTGGCGCCGTTGAAGGAGCTCAAGGCCCTGTTTACGCCACCCTCTGGCCCACCGACGACGACTTCGACGGCATCTCCTATGGCGTCGAGCACGCCCTAGGCACGGATCCCGATACCTCCGACCCAGGCAACCCCGCCAACCTAACCGCCCCGTCCTTCAACGGAAGCGGTCACGCCACCTTCGCCTTCGGGCGCAATCCTACCGCCGAGCCCCACACCATTTGGATCCTCGAACGTTCCACCACCCTAGCTTCAGGAAGTTTCGTTGAAATCTTCCGCTTCGACGGCCCCACGGCCACCCCCACCAATCAGCCGGGCATCACCTCCATCCCAAACGCCACCAGCTTCTCCGTCACTGACACCAACCCACCCGTCGGCAAGGCATTCTATCGATTCAAAGCCATCTACGTTCCCTGAGTCAGGGGCGCGTCGGGTCGGGGCATCTCGAATTCTTCGAGAGTCGGGTCTCGCATCATCACATTTTTATAAACGCAAAAACCGGCGGACGCCTTTTCGAACGCCCGCCGGTCAAAATTCCCGGAAAAGAACCATGTCTCTCCTACGTATACGTATTAGAATCCTTTGATCACAGATAAACTGGCTCCGGCTCCGTCAACACTTCCGTTTGCGAAATCGTTGTTGAAGTAGGTTAACGCGGGGACAACCGTTAGATCACGTGACGGGGAATAGGCGTAGCTCAATCGGGCAGAAAAGGTATTAACATCCTGATCAACGCCAGAAAACAGATCTGTCTCGACGCGTTGAACGTTGACGGTCAGACCAAGCTCACCCGGCCCCACGCCACTGCAGCGCACACCGCCCGAAACTTTCACACCAATCGGGTCAACCCAGTTCGTGCCAGCAGACGGAAGATTCAGGTAGCTGTCCTGAATACCGTAATCGGCAGCAAAGAAGAACGATGCCTTGTCCTTGATGAGTGGACCGCTAATGACCCCGTTCAGATAGATCTCGTCGCGGTCAAGATTGAGGTCGTCGTAATCACGATGTTCCCATCCACCAGCAGCACTCAGGGTGATTCCGGAAGCGAAGGTCGTCCGCACTCCGCCGCCGAGTTGGAAGATATCGGAATTAAAATCATCCCTACGGTCCCAGTCCCTCCTACCAACGCTTCCACATCCATACACATTCACCCCGCTGGCGAGATTGAAGCCTAGTTCCTGCTCGATGGAATACTCGAGGCTGTCGCGATCATCCGTATGGGATTCGTCGAAGCCGCTAATCCGGAATCCGGTCGCCGCTTCCACCCCCTCCGAACCGATTGGCTGACCGATGAAGTTGTAGCGGGCCTCGGAGATGGATCTCCAATCCAGGGAATTCGCAAATCCTATGCCTGAGCGTAGGTATCCACGCTCGACCGACTGGTGCGCGCCCCCATTGATGCTCGAGAAATTCGAAACGACAAACGACGGGTTGAATTCATAACGCAAGGCCGCAGAGGCGCTGAAATCATAGGTTTCATCGTTGTGTGTGCGTTCCGGTTCATCATCGAACCACGTGTAATTGATGCCCGCCCCGATCCCATACTGGAAGGGGCCATTGCCCCCCTTCGTCAGTGCTTCCACGCCACCGGTCATGAAAAAGGTATCATCCTTGAAATCCGACAACTGATGCGGATTACTGTCGTATCCGACAGTTCCCTTAGTGATAAAATTGACCACGCCTGCAATGGCATCGCTTCCATACTCTGCCGACGCACCATCATCGAGCAACTCGATCCTCTCAATCACGTTCGATGGGAGCGTTGGGGGAATACCGTCGACCAGGTTGACAATCCGTCTCCCGCCCAAGCCCCGCAGGTTCAACACTGCGTTCGAGTCGGCACCTTAGTGATGCATCGAGGGCAGCGCTCCGATCAAATCGTTGACCGTGATAAGCCCGGATGATGAAATCTCATCTGCGGAGATAACGTCCACGGGAGATACTGATGAGAATTCTTCTCTCCCGAGTGCGCTTTGCGCAACAAAGACAAAAGTTCCGAGTGTAGCTAAGACGGTCTGTTCTGATATTTTCATGGGATGCGGTTTTTTCTGTTGGGTTTTTATGCGTGGCGTGAAGTCATTGAATCCCATTTAATGGCTGTGACAATTTACCTCATTCTTTGAGAGCATAGTTTTGCGGGTTGCTTTGCCAAGATTCATTTTGGCAGCGAATTTTTGGAATTCTTGCGGCTGGAATGAGGAATGCTCGCCGTATTGAAAGATTCGAGGTTGGCGAGGCCAAAACCAAGGGAGAAGCTGGATGAGGCGGTGCAGATGCTGAGAAATTTCATCCTCATAAGGAACGCGGACTTGAGTCCGCAGCCAATGGAGCGCTGCGTTCAGGCGGCGTGTCCATCCCCACACGCCAGCTAAAGCAAGCGTCCCACGACAAGCACTAACGCCGGCGGCGCAGCAGTGTGGGTAACCAGATTGCCTTTAGTAGACAAGATCGACAGACGGCCCGATTTTTCCGATACTTGAGTATGAGACCTGACTTTGGAGAGCAACTGACCGGGTCTGGGCGCAGTATCCGCGACCCAAGGGTGCTGGCAGCTATGGCGGCCATCCCCCGCGAGGAGTTCGTGCCGGAGGATCTGCGCCATTATGCCTACGAGGACGGCCCCGTGGGCATTGGTGACGGGCAGACGATTTCGCAGCCATATATCGTCGCACTGATGACCGAGTCGCTCGGTCTTGGTGTTGGAGAGAAAGTGTTAGAGGTCGGGACAGGCAGCGGATACCAAGCTGCGGTGCTCGCCGAAATAGGCTGTGAGGTGTATTCGGTGGAGCGCATCGAAACCCTTTCTCGCAGGGCCAGCGAAGTCCTTGCGGATCTGGGATATTGCGGAGTGCACCTACGAGTCGACGATGGTGCCGTAGGTTGGCCGGACCATGCTCCATACGATGCGGTGATCGTCACTTGCGCGGCAGAATCGTTTCCGGATTCCCTGTTCGAGCAGCTGCGCGATGGTGGCCGCATGGTAATCCCGATCGGCGGTCGTGACGATATCCAGGAACTGTGGTTGTATGAAAAGATATCCGGCGAGAAGCCGCGACGTCGCAAGCTGACCGATGTCCGTTTCGTGCCTTTCGTCTGAACCGATACCCAGCCGATTCGATTGGGCGGAGACTCCCGCTTGAACTCAAAAAGCGAGAAGCCCCAACTCCGCTCAGACTTCCTCTTCACTTGCGGCTTTTGATTCAGGCGTTATGTAACAGCCACGTCCGGCACCTTCGTTCCCACCCTCGCCCATGTCTCACAAAACCATCCACTTTCCCGGCAAGCAGCGCTTTGAACTGAAACACGGTCCTGGCGAGCCCGCCGTCATTTCCTACCGCCAGCAGGAGGACACGATCATCATCGAGCACACCTACGTGCCCCACGCACTACGTGGAAGAGGCCTCGCGGCGAGCATGGTGCACGACGCCTTGTTGGAAGCCCGCCGGCTTGGGTGGAAGATCGTCCCGGATTGCTCCTATACGGAAACCTACATCCAGCAGAATCCTGAGTTTCTGCCTTTGCTACACAAGCCGTAACGGAGCGGGAACGTTTCTGCCCTCCGATCATTTCCTCATCTCAGCTCCCCCGTTGGTCCGGGCGAGAATATGACGGCGGCAAATTTCGAAATAATCCAGCATAGAGGAAATATCGATCCACTCGTCGTGGCCGTGAAGGTTTCCCACGGTGGGCCGGCTGAGAATCACCGGGATTCCGGCGTGGGCAAAGAAGCGCCCATCACTGCCGCCGGAAGCTTTCGTCAGGCGCGGGGCCACGCCGAGAACCGCCTCGGTAATTTCCAGATAAAGCGGATCCGGTGCCAGGTGACTCGGCTCTGCCATGACAATGGGCTCAGCGGTTACACCGGTGGCCAGAAGCGCGCGGATCTCCTGCAAAAGCGTATCTGCGGTATAAGGCGGGACAAAGCGGATATCCAGCACCGCTCTGGCATGATCGGGGATGCGGTTCGGGCTTTCATTGTCGGTCGCAAGAACAGTCGCCGTACAGGTGGGGAACCAATGGGTGCCCGTATCCTCCGCACAGATCCGCTCTGGCAGGAACTTGGCAAAGTGTTCGCGAACCTTGGCGATACTGTCGACCAGCCGGTCGATCGCGTTTTCACCGAGCCATGGCCGCGCGGCATGACCCGAGATGCCTTCTGAAGTCAGGCGCAGATGGATGATGCCTTTTTCTTCCTCGGTCACATCGACCAGCGACCCGCCATCCGGGATGATCGCCAGCCCACAACGCAGGCCGATTTCCTCTACCAGAAATTTCACCCCATGCTCGCCGCCCCGTTCCTCGTCAGAGGTCACGGCGAGCCCCAGCGAGATTCCGGGCTGTTCTTGATTCAGATGGCGGATGAGTTCGATCATGATGGCAAGCTGCCCTTTCATGTCCCCCGCCCCGGCGCCATAAATTCTGTCGCCGCGGATCTCCGATTGGTAGCTGCCGGGCATCAGGTGCTTCACTACATCGAGATGGCCGCAGAGGAGAATTTCCGGTTGAACAATACCCTGTGGTAGGGCGACCAACGATTCATAGCCTTGGTTTTCAAACATCCGAAGCTCCAAACCGGGGACCTGCTCGAGATGGTTGCGTAGGAGCTGGAAGCAGCGCTGGCGTTCGGCCGGCAGGTCATCGGTGCTTTCGATCAGCACCAGATCCCGGGTGAGTTGGATCAGGCGCTCGCGCAGGCGTTGGAGATGTTCTGACATCATTGGAAAGGTTGCTTGGATTGGCAGGGAAGGTCGATTTTTGCCATCTTGAGCAAATGCCGATTTTCCTTGTTAGATGGTGCGAGGCAGAGGAACTGGCCTTTCTTCACGAGGCCATTTTTCGTGAAATTAAAATTGATCGGAAACACCCCGTGCTCGCTGTGGCCGGGAATGAAGAGATCGTCGCGTAGCAGCTCCAGCAGTTTTTCTCCCGTCACCGCTGTCTCAAAACGGAGGTTCCGCAGAAGCCAGGCACCGTCGGGCAGGAAATGTTTCGCGAGGACGGAGGGATAGGTCGCTCCGGTGACGCGAGCATTGATCTCACAGATGTATACCGTGAAGTCATGCTCCGAGCGGGTAAGTAGGAAATCGACGCTGGCCGTTCCCCGATACCCCCGGGCATGGAGCCACAGCCCGGCCACCTCCGCTTGACGCAGGATTTCGGCGGCGTATTCCGGATTCTCTGCGATGTAGGGAGGCGGCGATTCGTTGCCCTGATGGATGGAATCCTCATCAAGAATCTGCTCGGTGATGTCATAGATCTGCAGGGACGTATCATCGAGAAAAAGCTGGGCGCTGGGACTCCGTAGCTCGGTAATCCCATTCCGCCCTGTCTCCAACCAACCCTGAACAAGACAGGCACCGTCGTGGAAAAAATGATGAGGGACCCTGCCGGCGACTTTCCCAAAATCGTCCAAGGAAGGAACTTTCACGAGGCCGATGCCCGAGGCGCCCATCGCTGCCTTGATGACTGCGGAGCGATAACCCTGTTTTTTCAACGCCGTCAGACAGCCGGGCAACTCTGTGGCATCGGCTGCAAATTCCGTGGCTGGCACCGGCAGCCCGATATCCCGGATGTATTCGAAAAGCAGGCGCTTGTTATTCCCTTCGCGACTCCCCGCCATACTTGAGAAAGTTCGCTTTCCCATTTGGCGGGAAATTCGGACCAGCGTTTCATCGGTCACATAACCATCGATCCGCGCTGAAGAATGGGCGGCGATCCGCTCTAGGGCGGGATGATTCCAAATTGGATCGGCGTCTTGGGCATGAGGCAGCTTGCGGTATTCCGCGTGAGGCAAGACGGTGGTTTCGGGCAGGCTCAGTCCCGCCACGTCTTGGAAAAACCGGATGAGAGATATTGCCGGCTCGTGTTCGAGAACCAACAGGTTTTTCCCCGGCCCGCGGAACAGCAGATCAATGATCGGAAGCAGCCGCCCACCGTAGGAATCGACCGCCCCCACTTTATCCGCCAACAGCGCGGCTTGGTCGTCATTTTCGAAAAACATCCCCAAGAGGTTAGCCACGAACACCGCGTTCTCGCTCCAGCCGCTCGGCATGCTGTCGGTCGAGGCACGGACGACCGGCATCTCGGCTGCGGGACGGGTGGGTTCCATTCCGGAATTCTAACCGCACAATAGGTGCCTGTCCAATTGCCGAAGAGCGAAGGCGCGAGACGCCCCCTACTCCGCAAGGCTTGGCGATTGCAAAGCTTCGCCACGTTTCATAAAAAAGCGCCGTGGAAAAATCCTCCCCGCTTTCCGGAAACGCCGCGCTCGTCATCCTTGTCTTGGTCAACCTGATTCCTTTGGTGGGAGTGCTGGCATGGGATTGGGACGTGTTTGAAATCGTCGTACTCTATTGGTTTGAGAACGTGGTGATCGGTTTGGTGTGCATCCTAAAAATTCTAACCGCCACCGGACCCGATGAGACGAAATCCGTTTTGAAAAACCGTGAGGATCCGAGCATGCCGGAGCATCTCAGGACACCCGAGATTGTCGAACGCACCGCCCCGAGCCTCGGAGTAAAACTCTTTCTAGCCGCCTTTTTCATCTTCCATTACGGGATGTTTTGCTTTGCCCATGGGCTCTTCATTTTCATGCTCTTGGATGGGCAGGTGGGAGGCTTCATCCAAGGCGGACCGCTCGCGTTGTTTGCACGGAAGCTGCCAGAAGCATTCGCCTCCGGCGGAATATGGTTCGCGCTCGCGCTGATCGCCAGCCACCTCTATTCATACTTCCACAACTACCTCGGCAAAGGCGAATGCCATCGCACTTCCGCCCAAGCCCAATGGGCCGGGCCTTATGGACGAATCATTGTTCTCCACGTGGCCATCCTCTTCGGGGCTATCGTTATCTCCGCTCTCGGCAGTCCGGTTTTCTTGCTGATTCTACTGATTCTTGGAAAGATCGGCATGGACCTAAAACTCCACCTCCGCAGCCAAAAAGGGGCGCTGCCTTCAGGCGGCGTATCAGCTGTAGAAAGGAATAAATCTTCATTACCGAGATGAAGATTGGCATATGCCGGGTGATTCGCTTTCAATCCCCAAATGACAACAAGTAAGAGAAGGATTCTTTCGGTATCGGTGGTCCAAGCAGGCATTGTCCTTGGTGGACTCTATGCGCTGATTTCCGTGATCATCTCGGTGTTTTTGGTAATCTTCGGCCTTATCGCGTTGGCTGCTGGATCGGGATCCGGCGATGCAGCTGCGGCAATGGGCGGCGTGGTTGGAATCATGGTTATCGCTGTAATCATCCCCTTTATTTACGGGGCGATGGGTTTTGTGGGCGGCGTAGTCGTGGCCGCGATTTACAACCTCATCGCAAAAATGACCGGCGGGATCGAGGTAACCGTGGCGGAAGTGCTGTAAATCAAGCACTGCTTTAAGGCTGCGTATCAGCTTTCACCCGCTCCAGCTACAGTAAGCGCCCCATCCCGCCGGCTTCTTTGCCGATTGAGGAAGAGTTGATTTGTTTTCCGCCTCACGTGTGCTAGGAAACAAGGATATGACAAATACCGAAAATACCTACGACCGCGTGTTGATTTTAACGGATTTGGGGAAGGTGCGAGTGCTGGCCTTCAAAGAGTCGGGAGACGATCCCCGGGATCGCGCGCATCTCATGGAACTCTCTGAAAACGAGCTGGGGCCGCCGAGAGGTTCAGTGACCACGGATAGCCCGGGAAAATTCAAACGTGGCTCCGCGGCCGGCAATGGCGAGGCCATGTCCCACGCCGAAACCAAGCTCGATGTTGAGGTAGAGAAACGCGCGATCGCTCAAGTCGCCCGGGAGATCTGTGACGCCGTGGCGAAACTCGGCTGCAGTAGCTTCGTGCTAGCGGCGCCTCAGGAACATCTCAAACGACTCGAGAGTGAGATGAATGCGGATTGTCGTGGCAAACTCGGCGAGTCCCTCGGCGCTGATTTGACCAAGGCGAGTCTGAAAGATCTGGAAAAGCGGTTCCTCTAGGAGCCGCAGCGCGACATACCATCCCTGCTGTCTCGGTAATAAGATAAGCCTTCCCTCGCCTACGACTTGCGCCGTGCCAGCAGCAGACAATGCCTGGCTCGTTTCGCTTGCAGGTGGGTCTTGGAGGCGAACTCCTCGACATTGAAACCGGCTTTAATCAGGAGTTTCTTGAACTTCGGAGCGGGCTCGGAGAGCCAGTAGGCAATGCAGCCCTGCGGGGTGATCACTTGGCGGAGTTTCTCTAGGAATCCCGGTGAATAAAGGCGGGCGTTTCCGGAGGTGATCAGGTCATCCGGGGTGTTGTCGATATCGAGCAGCAGGGCATCGTAGGAGCCCGGCTTCTTTTTCGATACGATATCAAACAGATCGCCTTGGATGATATGAGTGCGCGGATCGTCCAACAAGGGACCGTTGAATTCCACAAGGTGGGTCTGATTCCATTCGATCAAAGGCGGCATCAGCTCCGCGACATCAACGGTCGCCGGACTGCCTATCAGCTCGAGGGTCCGTTTCAGCGTGAAACCCAGCCCCAGCCCACCGATCAGGACTTTTGGGTGCGCGGGCCGCGATGAGCTGCCCTCCAGTAAGGCCTGGCAACCGATGTCCGCGAGTTGCTGCTCGGAAAAGGTCAGGGCCGTACTCATCAGCTCGTAGCCGTTGTATTTGAGGTAGATCTTCCCGTCGTGCTTATGGAGTGAATAGTGAGTGCCATCCGGCATCGTGGATTCGGCAAGCTTCAGGTAAGGCTTCATGCCGGAGACCCTCACCCCCCTGCCCGCACGGACAAGATTTTTCTCACTCGCGCGATCAGATCCGTCTCCGCGCCGATCCCGTCGCAGGATACCCCCTGGGTGCGATGAAATAAGGTATATCCCCGGCATCCGCCCGCACCATCACGCAGCGATCCATGTCTTCATCGACCTCCCATTTCTCCAGTACCATCCCTTCTAGTATCTCCAAAGGCACCGGCCAAAGCGGTTTCGGGATGATCTCGAGCCGCGCATTCTTCCCGAAATATTCCGCGCATTCCTCCGCATGCAGCCATTTCCCGCGCCTCCCCTGCGGGTTCAGGAATTCCGCCTCCACCGGCCTGCTAGCTTTTACATGGTTGAAAATACATCCCTGCACCAACTGCTGCACGACGATCTCCTCCTCCCGGTATTCCTGCGGCAATAAGTCCCGATATTTCTCCACCAAGCGCAACTGATGGGAACGCATCTTTTCGAGCTTCCGGAAATAATTGTCGCGCGCATCCGGCCCCGGCAGCAGGAACCCACTATCCGATTCCACCGCCAGATAGAATTTCACCGCGAGCTCGAGATGAATCAACCTACCTAAAACGAGATCCCGCACCAAAAAATCTAACTCCCCTAACGTGTGCCCCGCCACTTGCCGCACCTGAATGCCCCGCGCCACCGCCTCGTAGCGCGGAGTGGATTCCAACATCACCGCCAGAGCATCTTCGTAGAGATAGCCGAGTTTCTGTTGGAGATTCAGCGGGCTTGCTTCCTGCGGCGGTACCAATGAGTGACACGGGAAAGCAGCTGCTTCCGGAAGATCCCCCATAAGCATCGGCCCTTCGACGAGGCACTGGAAAAGAGCTTTGCTAGCGGCATCAGTGGGATGGGTCATTTCGTAAAGGAATTCATTCGTATGAAATATGATCCCTCAGCGAAACGCCGAAATCTCAGCACACAGCTTGTCTGATGAATTGTCTCGCGCGAGGCAGTCTCGATTTATTAAATTACAAGACTAGCAATCGATCATTATGTCAAAAAACCCCGAACATCAGCGATTGAACGAAACCTTCTCCGGGCCAGTGGAACCATGGAGTAGCTGGGGGCCGTATGTATCGGATCGTGCTTGGGGCACGGTCCGAGAGGATTACAGCGAACACGGCAGCGCATGGGACTACCTCACCCACGATCTCGCACGATCAAAAGCTTACCGCTGGGGCGAGGACGGGATCGCCGGGTTTTGCGATCGTTATCAGGTGCTGGTTTTCGCAATGTCGTTCTGGAACGGCCGCGACCCCATCCTCAAGGAGCGTCTGTTCGGGGTGAATCCGGGAGAAGGAAACCACGGGGAAGATGTCAAGGAGTGCTACTACCATCTCGATGCTACCCCCACCCATTCCTATCAGAAATTTCTCTACAAATACCCACAGTCGGAATTCCCCTACTCGCGCCTGATTCACGAAAACCAAAGCCGGGGCAGCGCGGATCCGGAATTCGAGTTGTTAGACACCGGAATTTTCGATGACAACCGCTACTTCGATATCTTCATCGAATATGCCAAAGCCGACCCCGATGATCTATGCATCCGCGTGGAGGTTTGCAACCGTGGCCCGGAAGACGCTCCCATCCATCTCCTGCCGCACCTCTGGTTTCGCAACACCTGGGCCTGGGGCGCGGAGACGAAGGTCGAGCCCAGCATCACTCCCGGAGCAAAATCAAAAAGTTTCGTCAGCCTAGTCGCTGATGATACCGCGACGGATGGAGTCGATAGCCTGCCATTCGATTATCATGTGGGCCGCCGCTTTCTATATGCCGATACCGGTGGACAAGCGCTTTTCACGAACAACGAAACCCACGGCCAACGCGTCTTCGGCGGCGCTGCGAAAAGTCGCAGCAAATTCGTGAAAGACGCCTTCCACCGCCATGTCATCGGCGGCGAGGCCTGCGTGAACCCGGATCTAACCGGAACCAAAGCCTGTGTGCATTACTCGGAAAAAATCGTTCCCGCAGGCGGATCGATCACCCTCCTACTTCGCCTCACAAACAAGGCGATGAAACAACCGCTTGCGGAAGTGGAATCCATCGTCACGAAACGTCGTAAGGAGGCCGACAAGTTTTACGCGACGATCCATCCGCCGGAAGCAAACGCGGACGAGCGCTCCGTGCAACGCCAGGCACTCGCCGGCCTGCTCTGGACCAAGCAGATCTACCTAATGGACGTGCACAAATGGATGGATGGTGACAACCCGAACTGGCCGCCTCCGGAATCGCGTAAGAATATCCGCAACGTCCATTGGAAGCACCTCAACTCCATGCGCATCCTCTCAATGCCGGACAAATGGGAGTATCCATGGTTCGCCGCGTGGGACTTGGCATTCCATTGCGTGCCACTCGCCTTGGTCGATCCTGGCTTCGCCAAAAAGCAACTCTGGTTGCTACTATTCGAGCAATTCCAGCACCCAAACGGCCAAATCCCCGCCTACGAATGGGAGTTCTCCGATCTCAATCCGCCGGTGCATGCATGGGCCGTCTGGCGTGTGTTTAACATGGACCGCATCCGCAGCGGAAAGCCGGACCGCGAATTCCTCGAAACCTGTTTTCACAAGCTGCTCGTCAATTTCACCTGGTGGGTCAACAAGGTCGATAGCTCCGGCAACAACCTCTTCGAAGGCGGCTTCCTCGGCCTCGACAACGTCACGCTCATTGACCGCAGCGAAAAACTGTTGGATGGCGGGGTGCTCAAGCAATCCGACGCCACCGGTTGGATGGGCATGTTCTGCCTGAACCTGATGCGCATCTCCCTGGAGCTCGCCAAGGAAAACCGCGTCTACGAAGGAATGGCCACGAAGTTTTTCCAACATTACCTCTATATCGGCGCTGCGCTCAAAAACCGCGGCGGTAAAGGCGTCGAGCTCTGGGATGAACAAGATGGATTCTTCTACGATGTGTTAGAGCACCCCGATGGCAGGCTCCACAAATTCCGCGTCCGTTCACTCGTCGGTCTGATCCCCTTCTTCTCGCTCGAGCGCCTTGAGGAAAAATGGCTCGAACCCTTCCCCGAGTTCCGCGCCGACCTCCATTGGATTCTGAAAAACCGTCCCGATCTGGTGGCGCCATCCGTCACCACCCTTGAAGGAAAAGACGGCCCCGTCCACGTGCTTGCCGTGATGACCCCAGAGCAAATGCGCCGCATCCTCCAGCGTGTCTGGGATCCGGCAGAATTCCGCAGCGACCATGGCTTGCGCAGCCTTTCCAAATTCCACGAAGAGCATCCCATCCATTTCGAATGCAGCACCCTCCGTTACGAAGCAGCGGAGTCTTTGGTCATGCTCAAGGGTGGGAACTCCAACTGGCGCGGCCCGATCTGGTTCCCGATGAACTTCATGATGATCGAGTCGCTACGCAAACTCCGCAAAGCCTACGGCGATGATTTTACCGTGCCATGCACCGATGGCACCGAAGTCACCCTCGACGAAATGGCCAGTGGCTTCGCCGACCGACTCATCAGCCTCTTCACCCAAGACGACGAGCAGTGCCGCCCCAGCCACGGAAACGAAACCCGCTACGCAAATGACCCGCACTGGCGCGATCTGGTGCTCTTCTACGAGTATTTCAACGGAGATACCGGCGCCGGCCTCGGTGCCACCCACCAGACCGGTTGGACCGCGTTGGTCGCCTCACTCATTGATGAGTGGAGGGATTAGGGGCTGGTTGGTAGTATGCTAGTTGGCCAGCGTGCCGAGTTTTTCCCCCTTTACGGGTGCCCGTTTACAAGGTAATAATCATCGTTACAGAAAACCCAAACTCATGACACAAAAACACCTTTTTGCTCTAGTCGCCGTTACGACCATGGCTGCTGCCTCACATTGCGATGCGGTAACCATCCTAAACCCCGGCTTCGAATTGCCCGCTCACACTGCCAATGACGGCACCGATCCGACTAACTGGACGGTGGTTGAGACGATTACGGGAACCAATCCTGACCGCCAGGTAAGAACCCGCAACACGGGAGCACGCAGCGGCGCGATGAGCGTTCAGCTCGGCGCAGGCAATTCCAACCATGAAGGCCAACTCTATCAGACGGTCACCACCGCAATCGGTCAGCTATACACCTTCAGCATTTGGGGATCGGTTCTCAACAATAGCAACACCCCAGAGCTGCAAAACTTCAGAGTCGATTTAGTTGATGGAACTGGCGTGGCTGGAACCTCACTAGCAAATGTAACCTCCGCGGGCACCTTGAGTACCACGTATAAGGAGTTCACCGTCAACTTCACCGCCATTTCCACGGAAACCACCATCTGGATCCGTGACATTTCGACAGCCGGCACCGCAGACGGCAACGACATCTTCCTGGATGATGTCAGCATCACCGCCATTCCCGAACCATCCGCTGCCGCCCTTCTCGGGCTAGGTGCTCTTTCCCTAGTTCTGCGCCGACGGAAATAAGACGTTTTAGCGTTCAGCGTTTACCTCCACCATCGTCCCTTGCGAATTTGCAAAGCCGGCACGATGCTCTCACCATGAAAACCTTGCTCCTCACCACGGCCTTTCTGTTTTTCATCGTTTCCCTTTCCCATTCAGGCGAGCCAGTAGTTGCCGCCCCAGTCACCATCGAACAGGCAGAGAAGCAGCTAGTTGATGGAGCACAGCTCCTCGATGTCCGCACCCAGGAAGAATGGGATGAGGGACACCTCGAAGGCGCCACCCTCGTCACCGTCACCGAAGAGGGATTTCTCGACAAAGCCAAGGCCACCTTGGATCCGGAAAAGCCTGTGGTCGTTTACTGCCGTAGCGGCAATCGCAGCGCGAAGGCCACCGAACAACTCCGCACCGCGGGATTTACCGTGCATGACCTCGCCGGAGGCATCACCGCTTGGAAAGCCGCTGGCAAACCACTGGCGAAGTGAGCCCCTAGGCTGTTGGGACGACGTGCCCGATTCGCCGGCTGTTTCATCCTCTGATCCGGAAAAAAGGATTCGACCCTTGAACCCCTTCCGCCCCCCGTGAGAGGGTCGGGTCTTTTAACGACTGCACAACTCATGGACATTGGTATTTGGACGAGCTTGATTTTGTATTTTGGATTGATGATCGCGATCGGTTTTTACGCCGCGAAAAAATCAACCTCAAGCGCGGAGGAATACATGCTCGGCGGGCGGCGCCTGCACCCCGCGGTGGCCGCGTTGTCCGCCGGTGCTTCCGATATGTCGGGCTGGCTTTTGATGGGTCTGCCCGGGGCGCTTTATGCGGCGGGACTGGTGGAGGCATGGATCGGCATCGGCCTGTTCTTCGGTGCACTGGTGAATTGGATCGTGGTTGCCCCACGCCTGCGCGAGCAGACGGAACGTTATGACAATGCCCTGACCGTGCCGCAATTCCTGTCAAACCGCTTCCCTACCAAAGCCATGGCGCTGCGTATGATTTCTGCCGTCATCGTGGTGGTATTTTTCGTCGTCTACACCGCCTCGGGTCTGGTGGCCGGGGGGAAATTGTTTGCAAGCGCCTTCGGCGATTTGATCAACCTATCCATGATGAGCGACTACGCCTTCGGCGTTTGGTTCACCCTAGCGATTGTCCTGACCTACACGGTCATCGGCGGATTCCTTGCCGTCAGCCTCACGGATTTCGTGCAGGGCTGCATCATGATGCTCGCCTTGGTGATCATGCCGGTCGTCGTCCTCACCACCGGGCAAGGCGAAGGAGTCGCTGCCGCTGGCCAGAACCTCGGCGAGATCGATCCAAACTTCCTCTCCCTCTTCCATGGCCTCTCATTCTTCGGCTTTCTCTCCGCCATCTCCTGGGGGCTCGGCTATTTCGGCCAACCCCACATCATCGTGCGCTTCATGGCAGTACGGACCATTCCGGATGTCGCCAAGGCCCGTAACATCGGCATGAGCTGGATGGCCGTATCCGTGCTTGGAGCAATCGGGCTGGGGATTCTCGGACGCGCCTACATCGAGCGCAACGGCATCGTCATCGAAGACCCCGAAACGATCTTCATCGTACTTGCCGATCTTTTGTTCCATCCACTAGTCACCGGCTTCCTCTATGCCGCACTGCTGGCGGCGATCATGTCCACCATCTCGAGCCAATTGCTGGTTTCCTCCTCCTCGCTGACCGAGGATTTCTACCTCTTGTTCATGAACAAGAAAGCCAGCCAGAAACGCCTCGTCCTGGTCGGCCGCATCAGTGTCCTGCTGGTCGGTATCGTCGCAGCCCTGATGGCGGGTGACCCGAAATCCGAAGTCCTCGGCCTTGTCTCAAACGCATGGGCGGGCTTCGGGGCCGCCTTTGGACCGATGATCATCCTCGCCCTCACATGGAAAAAAATGACCGGAACGGGTGCCATCGCCGGGATGCTCACCGGAGCCGTCACTGTGATTCTATGGATCAGCCTCGGCTGGGGAGAATCGTTCCTCGGCGGCCCGGGAATCTATGAAATCATCCCGGGCTTCATCTTCGCCTGGCTCGCCATCGTCTTCGTCAGCCGCGCCACCCCATCCACCGGAGAGTTCCGCCCGAGGCCGGAGAGGTAAAAGCTGAAACGCTGAAAACTGAAACGCTGAAAGAAGAAGAGCGATTTGCGACGTGTCCGCGCCCCAGGCATCCGCAATAGTCCCAGCGCTTTGGAGCAGTCATCTTGCGCCCTTACGGGGCATTCTAACGTAGCCTAGGGCATCGCCCTAGGATTCCGATCCCCCCAAATATGCAGCCCTGAATGGGCGCCATAACCGATCAGGGATCTTCTCCACGGGATTACGGTTAGGCAGCCCCTTCGACGCGCTGCGCTTGCTCCCTTCGACAGCCTCAGGGCGAAAAAAAGAATTTCAGTTTTTCAGTTTTTCAGCGTTTACCTCTCCCCCTCTGGCATCAGTAACTCAAGCTCGAGCCATCTTTCTTTCTCGCACCACCCTTCTTCCACCAATCGCTGGGACCTTCGGTTTCGATATCCTTCCAGGTGGCGAGCATGATTTTTTCCATCTCATCGAGCTTCTCCGGCATGCTCGCGGCGAGATCCTTGGTTTCGTTGGGATCTTCCGAGATCTTGTAGAGCTGGAGCTTTTCTAGGGTGTCGTTGGCCACGAGTTTCCAATCCCCCACCCGGATCGCCACACGCGATTCCGCGCTGGAGACCGGCGTGCGCCAGAACATCGGCGCCTTGCGATCCAATGCCTCGCCCTTGAATACCGGGACCATGCTGATGCCATCGATGGTGCGATCCGTTGGCAGCGGGATGCCACTGACATCCAGAACGGTAGCGAAAATATCCGATCCGATCACAGGCACATCACTCACCGTGCCGGGTTCGATTTTTCCCGGCCAGCGCACGATGAAAGGCACGCGGATGCCGCCTTCGTAGTCGTCGCGCTTGCGGCCTTTCAAGCCACCAGTGGATCCATTTTTCGGGGATGCGCCGCCCTCCGGGCCATTGTCTGAGGTAAAAATGAGCAGGGTATCTTCAGTCAGCCCCTGTGCCTCAAGCGCATCCATCACCATGCCCAGCGCATGATCGAGCTGGGTGATGTTACCGAGATACTCGGCATCCGGCAGGCCTTCATAGAGATCCGAGAACTGCTTGTCGGTGGCGATCGGCAGGTGCGGCTCATGCGCCCAGAGCGAGAGGACAAATGGCTTTTCCTTGTCGCGCAGATCGGTCATCCAGCGGATGCCTTCCTCCGCCACGAGCGGTGCGGAAAACCCTTCCATCTCACCCATCTTCTCGCGGTTGCGGATGAAGTTCACCGGGTTCTTGTGGCTGGGCTTGGCATTGTTGTGGGTCGCCATCCAGTGGTCGTAGCCATGCGCATCCGGATGCGGGAAATCATAGTTTTCAAATTGGTTTTGACTCAGCAGGTGCCACTTGCCGCTGTGGCAGGTCTCGTAGTCCGCCGCTTGGAGCAGCTCGGGATAGGTGATCTCACTTTCGCGCAAATGCGTCACGCCATTTCCAGAAAGGTGATTCCACACACCATTCCGATAAGGGGTGCGCCCGGTCAGGATCGCTGAGCGCGATGGCGAGCAGACACCCGAGGCAGAGTAGCCATTGGTGAAACGGATGCCCTGGGAGGCGAGCTTATCCATGTTCGGTGTCTTCACCTTTTCGTTTCCGTAACATGCCGCATCGCCCCAGCCCATGTCATCGGCGAGGAATACCACAATGTTCGGGTGCTCCTGGGCGGCCATGCCGGGCAGAACCATCGCGGCCATGCCAATGACCACCGCGGTGCAAAAAGTGTTTTTGATTTTCATAAGGTCGTTAGGTGGGTTGCGTTTCTTCGTTAGGTGGATTGCGTTTCTAATACCCCGCCAGGCTATTGAATCTATCGCTGCGTGCCCAGAAATCCTTTCGCCACCTCCGCGAAGATGCCAAACGATTCTTGGCGCGCTGCGGGATCGTAGATCTGGCTGGCGGCGATGATTTCATCCGCACCCGTAGCTCGCAGAAGACTCTCCAATCCCTCCACAATGCTGTCCCGAGAGCCGACCAATGAGCAGCTCATCATCTTGTTGAGTTGCGCCGCCTCCGCGCGCGACATCGATAGGTCTTCTGGCTCGATGGCCGGCTTGAGCTTGCCGCGATTGCCACGCACCATTCCGAGAAACTGTTGCTGGAGGGAGGTGAATAGCCGGTAGCCTTGCGCATCGCTTTGTGCCGCAAACACGTTCGCCGCGACGATCACATGCGGCTCGGGATTTTCCCCGGATGGTTGATAGTTCTCCCGATACAGGCTCAGTGCCCGCAGCAGATATTCCGGCGCGAAGTGGGAGGCGAAGGCAAATGGCAGCCCCAGCTCCGCGGCAAGCCTGGCACTGAAGTCGCTGGAACCTAGTAGATAGAGCGGGACGTGGCTGCCCATGCCCGGCACTGCGGTCACCCCGGTGCTGCCAGCTCCATCCCCGAGGTAGCTCTGCAGCTCCTGGACATCCTGCGGAAAAGTATCCCCTCCGCTGCCCAGGCCCCTCCGGAGCGCGGCAGCGGCCTTGGGATCGCCACCGGGCGCCCGACCCAAGCCCAGATCGATCCGCCCTGGATACATCGCAGCGAGCGTGCCGAATTGCTCCGCAATGACCAGCGGCGCATGATTGGGCAGCATCACCCCACCGGAGCCCACACGTATCTTCTCCGTCCCCCCGGCGATGTAGCCGATCACCACGGAAGTGGCGGCACTGGCGATGCCGATCATATTGTGATGCTCCGCCAGCCAGTAGCGATGGTAGCCCTCCCCCTCCACAAACTTCGCAAGCTCAAGGGAATTGGCGAATGCCTGGGTTTCATCGCCCCCTTCACACACAGGGGCCAGATCCAGAACGGAATAATGCTTCATGGCCGGAACCTAGCGCGGCATGCCACACGCGCAAGGATCGGGGGAAGTCAAAGGTCAAAGGTCAAAGGTCAAAGGCAAAGGTCGTCACTCGTCACTCGTCACTCGTCACTCGGCACTCGGCACTCGTCACTCAAAACAACTCGTCTTGCACCGGACCCGGCTTTCTGCCGGTCAGCGGATTCACCGCATCTTCCACCCTCAGTGCCGTCTCGCTGGGCAGGAAGGCTTTCATCTCCCCGCGCAGGAAGGTCTGCGTCTCATCTGGGGAAAGAACCGCCGGCATCCTGTCGTGCACCCCGCAGACCACCCCGCGCGGTTGGGTGGTGATCATAGAGAAGCAGCGTCCCAGCTTCTCATCCTCTTCCCAGATCCCGGCGATCCACAGCCACTCTCCCCTGCCTTCCGCACTCCGGAATAGATGGGTGCGCTTCTCCCCTTTCGGGCCGCTCCATTCATAATAACCCGTCGCCGGGATCAAGCAGCGGCGCCCTTCCATCGCCTCGCGCCACATCTGGCCACCCAGCTTATCTTCCCGCGCATTCACCACCGCATGGCTGAATGGCCGGGAAAAACCCCACCGCATCTCCTCCAGCTCCCCATCCATCCCCACCACCGGAGCCGATATCGTAGGCCGCACCAATCTCTCACCCATCCGCCCCAGCTCCCGTCCTGCCGCCGCCCCCATCCCTTTTGGCAATCTCCCCACCTCCTTCTTCCCAAGCCGATACGCCGTGCACATGCCAAAAACATACAGCAGTGGGTAAAAGCTGAAACGCTGAAACGCTGAAAGGTCCAAGGTCCAAGGTCCAAGGTCCAAGGTCGAAAGTCCAAGGTCGAAAGTCGAAAGTCGAAAGTCGAAAGTCGAATTGAGCGGAGCGAGTTGGACACGAGCTATTCGCGACGTGCCCGCAGGGGACCGCCGGGGGGCGGGATCAAACTCTGAAAAATCAGAGATCAAAAATCCCCGATCATCACTCCCAATGAATCAGCCTTCTCGAATCCGTGTCCATCTGCGGTTCTAATCTTTCAGTTTTTAGCTTTTCAGCTTTTTAATGCGCCCCTCTTTCCCGTTATTTCACAAAACCACGTGATCGCGTAATGGCTATTATCAGGTAGTCTGAATATCTTCCGCTCATCGAACGTCCCCCCCGGACTTCTTTCCCCCACAACACACCCCCTACCCCCCCTCGCATTGAAAACGATTCCGCGCATCTGCGCCCTTATTGCTATTTTTTCGTATGGTCATGCCTTTGGCCAAAACAGTTTCCAGCTCAATCTCGGCGGCGTTAACGGCGCCGAGACCATCGCGAACTCCTTTGTTTTTTCCGGCAATGGCGTGAGCGCCACCGCCAAGTCATGGAGCATCAGCCGCACAGGCACCGCCCCCACCCTGCAGCGTAGCGAGATCGTCCAATGGGGCCCCGGCCTTGGCTCGAAGAACAGCTCGGAGGTCATCACCGATACCCCTTATGTCCCCTATTACGTCGATAATCAGGACCATTACGATCTGATCCTCTTCGTCTTCGACAAGCAGGTCGATCTCACCTCCATCAACCTCAATCCCAGCGGCAAAAACTTCGATACCGATGTTAGCTACTGGTTTGGAAATGTTTCCAGCGATATCAATCTCACCGGGAAATCCCTGGCCGATCTCTCCGCTCTCGGCTTCGGCTCCATCCACCACGATGACACCGCACCCAGCACCAGCAGCCGCAACGTAGGACTCACCTCACCCGCCGATGGCGTCAATGCCCTCCTCGTCGGTGCCCGCGTCGGCGGCGATTCATCCTTCGATTACTTCAAGCTCTCCACCGTCAACGGAACCACCGTCGTCCCCGAGCCAAGCGCCGCCATGCTTTGCGGCCTCGCTGCAATGACGCTTCTTGTTCGGAGAAAGCGTTAGAAGTCGAAGATCGAATCGAGCCGAGCGAGATGGACAAAATCGCTGAAGGCTTGTAAGCGATTTGGACAGGAGCTATTCGCGACGTGCCCGAAGGGGATCGCCGGGGGGCGAGATCAAGGTCGCGAAGCGCAAGGAGAAGCGTGCCTATGGCCGCCTGCACCTACACGGGAAATAGCTTATCCTCCCATTTCCATATCCTCCGCCGGCGGCCATAGGCGCGCCGCTCCTTGCGCTTCGCGAATAGCGCGTGTCCATGTCGCTCCGCTCCATTGATCCCGCCCCCGGCGGTCCCCTGCGGGCACGTCGCGAATAGCGCGTGTCCATGTCGCTCCGCTCCATTCAGCTTTTACCTCCTCACTCGGTGTGTTTCTTGATGAATTCGAGAACCGGTGTGGGGTCGTCCATGCCGTGGGTGTGGCCTTTGTCTTCGATGATGACTTGGATTTCACCACCGAGTTCTTTGTAACGCTCTTCCATGATCGCGTCGTTTTCTTCGTAGGGGACGGCGGGGTCTTTTGAGCCGCAGACGATGAGGATGGGCACGCCGGCCTTGGCGAGGGGCTCGAGCTTATCGATGGGGCTGATCTCTGCATCGAGCAGCTCCTGATCGGTGGTGAAGCCGTAGACTTCCTTCATGCCTTTCCAGGATGCCGAGGCGCCGCTGGCGATGGAGCCGCTGCCTTCGACGGGCTTACCGCCCGGCCAGCTATCGACATTGCAGACGCCGTTGTCGACGTAGATGCTGCTGACCTTTTCCGGATTTATGGCTGCCCAGGTGAAGAGCGAGAGGGTGCCGCGGCTCATGGATGCCATGGAGCATTTCTTCGCAAAGCCATGCTCTTGGGTGACGTATTCGTAAGCGGCATCGATGTTTTTGTTGCCGCTGGGATGGCCGTGCACATTGCCGTGGGCGAGCACGATGTGGTAGCCCTCATCGACGAGCTGGAGATCGGCTTCATGGAATTTTTTGATCTGCTCCCAGAACAGGCTGCGCCACAGCCACGGCTTGCCGGGTGCGGCTTTCTTCGGGCAGATGATGGCAAACGATCCTTTTTCGGTTTTGATGTCGTAGCGGTCGTGGCCTTTGAAATCCGATTTCTTGCCGGGGAAGGCGGCGGCTTGCTCGGTGGCGGCGGGTTTTTCACCGACCACGTTGGAGATCGCGTCGAACCAAGTCTGCGCCATGGTGTCGTTGCCGGTGGCGTTTGGGTGGAGGTTATCCGGGCGCATGGTCGCGGCGTAATTGTCGTCCAGCGGGGTGAATTGATCGACGAAGTGGATGTCTTTGCCCTCAGCGATGAAGTCTTTAACCATTTCGAGGATGGTGCCATTGAAGGCGGCGACGTTTTCCCTATCGTCGGCGAAGCGCTCTTGGCCAGTGCGGCGGTTCGGCGGGACGGTTGCGAGGAATACCGTGGGCTCGCCGACATCCGGTAGGGCGTAGATACCGGTGACAAGTTTCCTGAGGCGGTCGGGAGCGTTTTCCATCATGCCGACATCATTGGTGCCGAGCATGATTAGGATGACGTTTGGCTTCGCGGTGGCGAGGCGGCCTTCGTTCCAGCTTTTTTCTAGGATGCTAGCGAAGCCTCGATCCCCGCCGACCTCGCCAATGCGGATGCCCGAGACTCCCGAGTGGTAATGATAGAGATTGTCCGCGGGATCGGCGACGCTCTCCGGGAGGCCATCGGGGTTCTTGGCGTGGTGCCCGGTGTAGCTAAAGGTGTAGCCGTTTTTCGTGAGCAGGTCGTAGAGCGACTTGCGGGGCGAACCCTTGACATCGCCATCTGCATTGCTCTGGGTGATGGAATCGCCGATGAACCAGATCGGCCCGAGATCCTTGGAGCCGGGGGTGATGCCCGCCGTGGCATTCATGATGCCGAGCAGTGAAAGCAGGGAGAGGAGTGGGAATTTCATGCGTGTGGGTGGAACCTTACGGATTTCCCGGGCGGTGTCTGTCACGTGTTCTCGGGACAGGGGGGTAAAAGCTGAAAGACTGAAAAGCTTACATGCTGAAATCAGAGGTCGAAGGTCGAAGGTCGAAGGTCGAAGGTCGAAGGTCGAAGGTCGAATCGAGCGGAGCGAGATGGACAGAATCGCTGAAGGCTTGTAGGCGATTTGAACAAGAGCTATTCGCGACGTGCCCGCAGGAGACCGCCGGAGGGCGGGATCAGTGCCGAGTGCCGAGTGATCAATGGAAGACTGGGGTTGCCGGGCGGCCATAGGCGCGCCCCTCCTTGCGCTGCGCGATTTGATTTGAAAGTCTTAGAGCAGAGGCGGAGTAAAACAGAAGCCATCCCGAAATCCCGGAAAACCGAATGAAGCTTAACACTCCCGCTCTCTTCACCCTCGCCGCGTTGGCGCTCTCGCCTTTCAGCAAAGGCGCGGAAACGTCGAAACCACCTGTGGTGAGCGGGTCGAAACCAAACTTCGTGATCATTTTCACGGATGATCAGGGGTATGGGGATCTGGGGTGTTTCGGGGGCAAGCATGTCAGCACGCCACGGATCGATCAGATGGCGGCGGAGGGGGCGAAGCTGACGAGCTTCTATGTGGGCGCACCGGTCTGCACTCCCTCGCGGGCGGCGCTGATGACGGGGAGCTACCCGAGGCGGGAGGATATGGCGGAGGGAGACTCCTTCGGCGTGAACCTCGCTGGCGACCGTAAGGGGCTGAATCCGGAGGAGGTCACGATCGCTGAGGTGCTGAAGTCCGCCGGCTACGCGACGGGGATGTTCGGCAAGTGGCACCTTGGGGATCAGCCGGAATTCCTGCCAACGCGACAGGGCTTCGATGAGTTTTTCGGCCTGCCCTACAGCCACGACATCCACCCCTATCATACGAATCAGAAGAAACACCAGTTCCCGCCCCTGCCGCTGCTGGAAGGTGAGGAAGTCATCGAGCTGGATCCGGATGCGAGCCAGCTAACGAAACGTTTCACGGAACGTGCCATCGGCTTCATCGAGGAGCACAAGGACGAGCCGTTTTTCGTGTATCTCCCCCACCCCATCCCGCATCGGCCGCTGTATGCCTCGGATCCTTTCATGGAAAATGTATCCCCGGAGATCAAGGCGGCACTGGCCAAGGAAAATGGCGGAGTGGATTACAAAACCCGCGACAAGATTTACAAACAAGCGATCGCCGAGATCGATGGGTCGGTCGGGCAGATCCTCGATGCGCTGAAAGCCAATGGCTTGGATGAAAACACCATCGTCATCTTCACCACGGACAACGGGCCATCCGTCGGCAGTGCGGGGCCACTGAAAGGCAAGAAAGGAGCCTTCCAAGAAGGTGGGCCACGGGTGCCGGCGGTGATTCGCTGGCCGGGGCATATCCCTGCCGGGCAGGCTATCGATGAGATCATTACCGCGATGGATCTCCTGCCCACCTTCGCCCACCTCGCCTCTGCGGAGATCCCGCAAGACCGGGTGATCGATGGCATGGATATCCTCCCGGTGCTCACCGAGGGGGCCGACAGCCCACGCAAGACCTACTTCTACCACCAAGGAAACGCGCTCAAAGCGGTGCGCTCCGGCAAATGGAAGCTGCATGTGGCGAAAGGCAAGCCGGCCAAGCTCTACGACCTCGATGCGGACATCGGCGAGAAGAGCGACGTGCTCAAACAACATCCCGAGATCGCGACCGAATGCATGGCCTTGATCGAGGCATTCGAAGCCGACCTCGAAGCCAACAGCCGCCCGGCGGCATTCGTGGAGGACCCGAAGGTTCTCACGATGCCGGGGGACGTGGAAAGTGACGAGTCACGAGTGAGAAGTGAGAAGTGAGAAGACTGGGGTTGTGCTCTCTGCTCTCTGCTCTCTGCTCTCTGCTCTCCGCTCACCGCTCACCGCTCACCGCCCTTGAGTCCGATGTGAAACGCGGCCGCAGCACCGAAGATGCCGATGTAAAAAACGACACGGAAAACATCAAAATCTGGAAATGAACGAGCTAAGGATGATATCGAACATCATGCGCACGCTCTCAATAACCCTTTGCCTGCTGTTTGCCGGCTTCTCCCAAGCCGCCAAAAAACCGAACATTATTCTCATCTTCGCCGACGACCTCGGTTATGGGGATCTTGGCTGCTACGGCTCGCCGTTGAAGACTCCGGAAATCGACAAGCTGGCAGCTGATGGCTTCCGCTCCACCGATTGCCTGGTGGCCGCCAATGTCTGCGGGCCGTCGCGGGCGGCTCTGATGACCGGACGCTACCCTATGCGTGCGGGGCATCCGATTTCCCGCCACAATACCGCGAAATACGAGAACTACGGGATCGCTCCCGAGGAAGTGACCATGGCGGAGCTGCTCAAGTCCGCCGGATATTACACCAAGATGGTCGGCAAATGGCATCTTGGCTTCCACGTGCAGGGCTCGCATCCGCTCGATGCGGGCTTCGATGACTATCTGGGACTGCCCGCAAATTTCGGGGGTAGCGAAGATCTATACCACAACCGCGAGGTGCAGGAAGAAGAGATCCCTTTTGAGAAAGTCACGAAACTCTACACCGATGAGGTGGTGGATTTCATCAAGGGCGAGCATGAGAAGCCCTTCTTCATCTACTTCGCCCATCACATCGCCCACGATCCCATCCTGCCCAGCGCTCCCTTCAGAGGCACAGCCGGGAAAAAGGCCGGGAAATTCGGAGACTTCATTCTGGAGCTCGATCACAGCGTCGGCCAGGTGCGGGCGGCGGTGGAAGAAGCGGGAATCGCGGACAACACCCTGATCATTTTCCTCTCGGACAACGGCCCGGCAAGGTTTGGATCGGCGAAACCGTTTACCGGCGGGAAATATGTCACGATGGAAGGCGGCCACCGGGTGCCGGGTATCTTCGTATGGCCGGGCCATATCCCTGCCGGGCAGGTGTCCGATGCGATGATCACCAGCATGGATCTGCTGCCGCTGTTCAGCGACCTGGCAGGTGCGGAACTGCCGACGGATCGCGTGATCGATGGGAAAAACATCATCGACCTGCTGACGGGCAAAACCGAACAAAGTCCGCACCGGTTTTTCTACTACTACAACGGGCTGAACCTGCAAGGCGTGCGCGATGCGAGGTGGAAGCTCCAGCTGCCGCGGACACTCGAAGAGCAACCGTATTGGGCGAGGAGTGGAAGCGGCACGCGCAAGCCCTACCTCTCACTGAAAGAGCCGCTGTTATTCGACCTGAAGGAAGACACGGCCGAGAAGAAGAACGTGCTCTCCCAACATCCGGAAGTGGCCGACGAACTGAAAAATGAAGCGGATCGCGCGCGTAAGAAACTTGGCGATGTGGGTGTCACCGGTTCGGATCAGCGGCCCCACGGCCTCGTGAATCCACAGGACAAAGACTGATGCCCCATCGCACAAATAAGCGATACCGATCCTTGGGATTTGAATTTAAATAGGTTTTATAGAGATATGAATTTTGGAAGAAATGTAGCAGCAACAATCTTGGCGGTGTCCGCCTTGTCGGGCGGGTGTTTTGCAGAGAAGACTACGGCTGCAGAGACGAAATCTGAAATGATCGCGGAACGGGCAGGCAAGGAACTGCGGCTGTGGTTTGATGAGCCGGCTCCTGACAGCGATCTTGGCTGGGCCAACAATTCGATCGCGATGGGCAACGGATACATGGGTATCAATGTTTTCGGTGGCACGGAAAGCGACCGCATCCAGATCACCGAAAACAGCCTCTACGACTCGGGGGGAGAAGGTGGAATGAGGCGTCGGGGTTTGAACAATTTTGCCGAGGTCTACCTCGATTTCGGCCACAAGGACGCCAGTAATTACGAGCGGGAGCTGAACCTGAACCAAGGCATCTCGTCGGTGAAATATGAGCAAGACGGTGTGGAGCACTCGCGAGAGTATTTCACCAGCTACCCCGACAAGGTGATGGCGATCCGACTGGGAGCCTCGGAGCCCGGCAAGGTGTCATTTACCCTGCGCCCTACCATTCCATTTTTGGGAGAAGCTAAATCCGGCTCCGTCGCGGCGGAGGGCGATGCGATCACGCTCTCCGGGGTGATGAGTTACTACGACATCAAGTTCGAAGGGCAGTTTAAGATCATCCCTCAGGGCGGCACGATGAAGACTGGTGATGACACAATTACGGTCTCCGATGCGGACAGCGCGGTGATCCTGATCGCGGTAGGCACCAATTATCAGTTCGACCCCAAGGTATTCCTGACGGAAAAACCCACCGAAAAGCTCGCCGGATTTCCACACCCACATGAAAAGGTAAGCAAGTATATCTCCGATGCGGCGGCGAAGCCCTATGAGGAGCTGTTGAAAAATCATCTGGCCGACTACACCGAGCTTTTCGATCGGGTGAGTCTCGATCTCGGTGGCATCGCACCGGAAATCACCACCGACGAGCTGGTCGATGCCTATCCCGATGGCGAATCGAGCCGTTACCTTGAGGAACTCGCATTCCAATTCGGTCGCTACATGCTGATCTGCTCTTCCAGGGCAGGCACCCTGCCGCCGAATCTCCAGGGGATCTGGAACGTGTATGAAAAGCCGCCATGGGCTTCCCAATACCTGCACGACACAAACGTGCAGATGGCCTTTGCCCCTGCCTTTTCCGCAAATCTACCGGAGCTTTTCGAGTCCTACGTCACCTACTTCGAGGCCTACAGGCCCCGTCAGCACAAGTATGCCACCCAGTACATAGAGAAATACAACCCCTCGCAGCTCGACCCGGAAGGCGACAACGGTTGGTCCGGCCCGTTCTGGTCCAGTCCTTACACTGTTCCCGGAAAATCCCCCATCGCTGGCTTCGGCACCGGGGCTTGGATCGCCCAGATGTTCTGGGATTATTATGACTTCACCCGCGATGTGGCCCTGTTGGAGGAAACGGTCTATCCCGTGATGTATGAACAGGCAAATTTCGCCTCGCGCTTCGTCAAGGACGTCGATGGCATTCTGTTGGCAGATCCCTCTTCCTCTCCTGAGCAGAAGAAACGTGACACGGTCGGAACCACCTTCGACCAGCAGATGTTCTACGAAAACCATCACAACACCCTCACGGCAGCCAAGATCCTCGGACGTTCCGATGAGCGCCTCGACATCTATGATGAGCAGCTCCCGCTTTTGGATCCGATCCAGATCGGCAAATCCGGCCAAATCAAAGAGTTCCGCGAAGAGGAGTTTTACGGTGAAATCGGCGACCCGCATCACCGGCATACCTCCATGCTGCTTGGCTTGTATCCCGGCCAGCTGATCAACGACAAAACCCCGGCCTGGCGCGACGCGGCGAAGGTCAGCCTGGATAAGCGCACCCGCAAATCCAACATCGGTTGGGCACGCGCGGAGAGAATCGCCTTCCTGGCTAGGGTTCACGATGGCGAAGAAGCATATGCCTTTTATCAGGATTTCATCGAAGGCAATCTCCTGCACAACCTGTTCAACGACCACCGTGGCGGCCCTCTGTTCCAGGCCGATGGCAACTACGGTGCCACCGCCGGTGTGGTGGAAATGCTCCTCCAAAGCCATGACCACGTCGTTGCCCCCTTGGTCGCGATGCCGGAAAAATGGTCCGATGGCAGCTACCGCGGCCTGCTGGCGCGCGGCAACTTCGAGGTTTCCGCGCAGTGGTCGGATGGTCAGGCCGACCGCATCGAAGTGCTGTCCAAATCGGGCGGCACCCTTGATCTGGAGTTCCCGAACATTTCCAAAGCGAAGATCCAGACGGCTAACGGCAAGGCAGTGGAGTTCGAAACCAAGGGCATGGATCTAATCCAAATCGAGACAACTAAGGGCGAGACCTACGTGGTGACGGAACTCCCGGCCTACACCCCTGTAGCCGCGCCTTCAGATTTGAAGGTCGACCGGAAAGATGCGGGTCAGTTCAGCCTCTCATGGACCGCAAGTGCGGATGCAGCTTCCTACAAGCTCTACCGTGCCGTCGGCAACGCGCCGGACTACGAGCTGATCGCGCCGAACATCAAAGAGACCCGCTTCGCCTACAAAGCGGCTGACCCAAAAGTCCAGATGACTTTCAAAGTGACCGCGGTGCGAGCTGACGGACGCGAAAGCGAAGCGGGCGCTGCGGCGACGGTAATTCCATAACCCTGCGAGCGGATCTGAAGGGGCCTCGCCCTTTCTGATCTCATGTTTTTCCACGACTAAATGGAAATGTGGGTTTGAACCATGGGTGATCTAGACGTTTCCGGGTAGGGTGAAACGTAACTCCTGATCGCCCACTTCTCAATGTGGGCTCCATCCAAGCCTGAAAAAATGATCCTTAGAAAGCACCTACTCCCTGCTCTTGTTTGCGCAAGCAGCATTAGCTCGCAAGCCTCAGTTCTCATTGCCGATTGGCAACACACCGCTGGATCTTTGACTCCGGATTCCGTCGATACGGATTACATCACATCCGCCGTCGCTTCGACCAATTTTGAGGGATACGCAACGAGCATCGATCAATTGTCGGGCACACCGGCATCGCTCAATGCAGGGACAGATTTCGACGAATGGTTCACCTACTCGATCGTGAACGACAGTTCCAATGCCGTCACCTACAGTTCTGTCACTGTCGATACCGCGGCGAAGGACACCAATCGTTTGTTCCAGATCAGTTACATCATCGGCACGGGTTCCGAAACATTCCTCACGACGGATTGGACGAATCCAGGGAGCATATCTGATGTTGTCCGAGCTGCGGTGGAATACGATTTCGCGGATTTCACAACCTCCGAAAACCTTGAGTTTCGCGTCTATTGGGGAGGCAATGCCAATAAATCTTCGAATCAACGCGTTTACGTGGACAGCTTCCAGCTCTATGCGGCGGTTCCAGAACCGACTTCCGCCGCGCTCCTGCTCGGGGGTGTCGGGATGCTGATGTTGATCCGCCGTCGCTCGAGGTAAGGTGGCGCAGCGAAGCTTTCGTTCTCTCAAAGCTCTCCGGAATTTCGGAGGGCTTTTTTAGATATGCTAAAAAAATAGCAGGTGCATCACGCGGTGAGGAGTCCGGGACTGGAACCGTTCAAAAAGACTCAACGCTGAAATTTATGTTGATTCCCGGTAACCTCAGCAATTTGGTTTCTACGGGTTTGCAGGTTGCAGGCTACCGTCCCGTGCCGATTACCCCACCACCACAGCTAGGTAAATTTCCCAAATAGCCAGATTTCCGGATCAAGTTCAGGCCGGAAATTTACATGCGTATGAGCATCCTGCATATGGACGCTCGGGATCTGCGGGGGGTAGGCTTGTCGCAAGATCAAGAAATCCTCTGCGCATCAGGCACGATCCCCTGAAACAATTTTCAGGTCCGTTCTGCTGCCAGTGCTAGGCATTGCCTGAATCAGGAATTCCCCCCTCGAACCACCATGAACCCCACAAGCCATACCCTAATCCAGCGGGTCAAGGATCCTGCCAACGAAGATGCTTGGAAGAGATTCTCAGAAGCCTACGGGGAATACATTTTCGCGGTCTTAAGGAAGGTAGGCGTCGGGGAGGATCAGGCCGCCGATCTTCGACAGGAGATCCTGTTGAAACTGTGGAAGCAGCTTCCTGAATTCGACTACCAACCGGACAAAGGAAAATTCCGGACCTGGCTCTACCGCATCATCCGCAACGCCGCCTATACGCACATGAAATCCCTGCACAGTGAGCGGCAGCGAGACGAAAGGTATTTCCAAGATAATTTCATCGAAAATGAGGAAATCGATCGCCTCTTGCGCGAGGAATGGAAAGCTTTCGTCTGTCAGAAAGCGCTCGATAACCTGCGGGTGGCCTTCGCGGACCAGAGCGTGGAGATTTTCGAGAGGGCATTGCAGGGTGTCGGCATGCCGGAGCTTGCTGAGAAATTTGGACTGAAAGAAAATACGATCTACCGCATCAAGAATCGGGTGAAAGAACGCCTGATCTTGGAAGTCCGCCGTCTGCGGCACGAACTGGAATAGATTATCATGGAGCCGTTGGATAATCCTGAATCGAAGGAACACCTGACACAGTTCTACGATGCGGAACTGGGTGTCGAGGAGCTGCTCAACGAAGATCGTTACATCGGTCACCAGTTGATCGACTCGGGGGCGATCAAGGAAGTTTTCAGAGTCACCGACACGCATTGTGCACGGGAGGTGGCCTTCGCGAGGATTAGGGAAGAGGTCTTCAGCCTAGAAAGCGCCATTGATTTCATCCGTGAGGTTCAAACTACCTCCGGGTTCGAGCATCCGAATATCATCCGGATCTATGGGGTGGGCATCAAAGACGGCACTCCTTGGTTTACGATGGAGTTGAGTTCAGGGAAAACCCTGGAAAACCTGCTCGATGAAACCCCGGAGCTACCTTTGGCCGAGCGCTTGGAAATCTTCGTCCAGCTGTGCGATGCAGTGAGCTACGCCCATGAGCGCGACGTGCTTCACCTCGATTTGAAACCAGCCAACATCAGCATCGGCAAGCGTGGACAAGTGCTTCTGGCCGATTGGGGGCTTGCATCCAGTGTCTGTCGCTTGCCGGAGGGGGATCTGGTGAATGCGCATACCGAACAAGGAATGATCAAGGGCAGCCTCGGATACATGTCTCCCGAACAAGCGGAACCGGGCTATCGCAAAGATCCGGCGTCCGATGTTTTCGGCCTCGGTGGTATCCTGCATTTCCTGCTCACAAACGAGCCGCCGATCCCTGGGGACGACCGGGAGGAAATACTTACCAACACCAAGAACGGGGTGATCAAAAGCCTCAGTCGTCCCGAGATCCCGCCACGGCTCGTGCCTTTGCTGGGCAAAGTCCTGTCGAAAGATCCTGTCGCCCGCTATCGGTCGGCGTCAGAACTGAAGTCCGAGATCGAAGCCTTCCGCCAAGGCTTCGCCACTTTGGCAGAAACCGCGTCGACCTGGACAAAAACGAAATTGTTCTATCGGCGCAACCAAGCCTTCTGTCTGATTGTTCTCGGCGTATTGGGAATCCTAATCACGTCGACGGCCTATTATATCAGCTCCATCAAAGCCAGCGAAGAACGGGCAAATCTCGCGCGGCGGCAGGCTGAGGAGCAAAAGGCGGAGGCCGAGTTGCAGAGAAAGGAAGCGCAAGCCCAACGAGCGATCGCAGAGAATAACTTGAAGAAGTTCCGTGTGGCGGAGGAGCTGAGAAAACGTATGAACCTAGAGTTCGCGGACACGCTTTTCATCTATGCAAACTCTCAGCTCATGGAGCTTGATCTCGATGAGGCCCTTGCCAATGCGAAAAAGGGCGTGAGCCGAAATCCGGAGAATCCGGATGCACAGAAGCAACTAGGGAACATCCATTTCATGCGTCAGGAGTTTGAGGACGCCGTTCTGCACCTTAAAGCCGGAGGCAAGCCAGAATCGGCTGAATTGCTAAAGATTGCAGAGGAATACCAGACCAAACCACATCCCCTTCCCGTCGATGATCTGGCCGCGTTGTTTGATCGGATATGGAATCCAGGCCGAAGCATGATACGGATCGCCATGTTCCAGTATGATTCCAAGATACGGCCACCCAGTGAACACCGGTTCGTGGTAGCGCACATGGTGAAAAAGAACGCCAAGCTGGATTCATTGGACATCAAATACGCAGTAAAAACCAAGACCTTGTATCTGATCGGCAATCCTCGGCTCAGGAGTGTTCTCGCCGAGGTAAAGGGCTTGTCCACGCCGTTCAATCTGCTCTCCACCCTACCGATCGAGCGCCTTGTCCTCGACGATACCCCGGCCAACCGTGCCAACATCGAGAAATTCAAACCGAATCCGGGATGTACCGTCATGTTCCGATAGATAGCGATTTCACCACGTGAAATCCCTCACCTTAAATTTTCCAGATTTTTCCGCGCCCGTGTCCAAAACTTTCGTGCGCCTCGGTATCATCGGGTGAATCCAAGCTGTTGAAAGCTGGAATCGTTCTTTGCATCCAATCCACACAAAAAACAACGCGCGTGAAAAAAATACTACTCGGCACCGCCTTCTTTACAGGCGCCATCACTTCCCAAGCTGCGATTCTCGTGTCTTGGAACTTCGACGCAATTAGTGGCACCACGAACCTGAATCCTACCGGAGGACTCGCCACCATTGCCAACTCTGGCGTGATCGCCCAACCGGCCAGCTCCGGTGCAGGTTTCACCCTTGCTACGACTCCCAGCACTCTCTTCACGAGCCAAGGTAATGGCCTGCAAACGAATACAACCAACAACGCCGCAGGTCAGACAGTAGCGGTCAATAACAATGAGTATTTCTCGCTGATCTTATGGAGTGCCCCCGTCCTTTGACCCAAGTTCTATGAGAGTTTTTGTTCTGGTTTGATGTTTCGGTCGCTGTGCTTCGGAGCGCAGGCCGTAGGCCGGAGCGGAGAAGCACAGCGACTCGCGAATTCCGCCGGGGTCAGGTC
>JBDWAR010000007.1:0-140008 GCA_039978775.1 Luteolibacter sp.
GACCTGACCCCGGCGGAATTCGCGAGTCGCTGTGCTTCTCCGCTCCGGCCTACGGCCTGCGCTCCGAAGCACAGCGACCGAAACATCAAACCAGAACAAAAACTCTCATAGAACTTGGGTCAAAGGACGGGGGCACTCCACTTTGCTACGGAAAAAGGATCCGAGCTCGGCCTTGGTGACCACAAAATCCACCCGTTCAAAAACCTCCAGCATCCCCTCTTCACGCAGCTCTAGGGCAATCCTGAGCTTTTTCAAAGACTCATTGGTGGAGAGAAACTGAAACGGCTCAGGTGTGGTGCCATCGAGGCGGGGTCCTCGTTTTTCAATAATCAGCCCGTCTAGAAACCGGCATAAATCCGAATCTGAGAGCTCTTGAAAACCATCTTCCTCGTCTCGCAGAAGCCATGACTTCACTTGTGCCGGAGTTATTTCCACTCCGGTATGGGCAATGATCTTTGCCATCTGAACATCGGGAAAGTGGAAGGCGTAGCGCAAGCGGCGCAGGATATCGTTGTTAGTCATAGGTCGGGTAGAACTCGGAGCGGAATGGCCACGATGGCACAGCGCAGGGAAAAAGGCAGCCCCCATTCGTCAACCGTCAAAACACCCCCTACTCAGCCGACCGGCCAACGGCCAACAATCGATTCCCACCCGACCGATTCAAGCCTGAGTTTCTTCATCTGGCTCTTCTGCCCATTCACCACAGACACCGCCCGCTTTGGCAGACCTAGTTGCTTGGATAGTAAAACACAGATCGCCTTATTTGCCTTACCGGATTCAGGTTGGGCGGCAGTTTTTATTTTCAGTGCGCCGTCATGCCAGCCGGTCACCTCATCGCGCGATGCATTTGGTATCACCCTCACATCCAGTTCGCAGAATTTCCCCTCACTGCCCATACAGCTATTTAACCGGTTCGCGATCGGCTTGCAATCGCGCCGTGCCAATCCCGCATAAGCTCTGTCCCAATATGGAAATCCGGCGGGAAAGATGATCTTTCCTCGCCGCAATAATCTTACTAGGATGATCGAAACCCCGTAGAATCCCGTGGAAAATCCAACAAAAGATTGCCCCGCCCTGAACGACAGCGAGTTGTTTGCGTTCCTGCTCGAAAACACGCCGGACCATATTTATTTCAAAGATCGCGAGGGCCGATTTATCCGCTATAGCAGCGCCGTGGCTGAGTATATGAATGCCGGTGATCCATCCAACCTGATCGGGCGTTCCGACTTTGATTTCTGGAGCGAAGAAACCGCCCGGGAAGCGTCAACCGACGAGCAACGCGTGATGGAAACCGGCGATGCTCTGATCGGCAAAATCGAACATTTGATTTATCCTGACGGTCGCGTTGCATGGTCCTACTCCAGTAAGTTTCCGCTGCGCGATGCCAACGGCAAAGTCATCGGCATCTGCGGGATCAACAAGGATTTCACCAAGATCAAACAAATGGAATTGGCTCTCGAGGCCAGAAACAACCAAATCGAGGCAGACCTGCAAATGGCGCGCAAAGTCCAGGAAGCCCTCTTGCCCGACGAACAGGAGATCTCAATCGTAGAAGGCGATAGCGGACTGGTGATCGCCCACCATTACCGTCCCGCAGCAGCGGTCGGCGGAGACTTTTTCCACATCGTGCCGCTAACCAAGGGACGCGTCGGCGTCTTCATCTGCGATGTCATGGGACACGGCGTGCGCGCCGCCCTGATCACCGGAATCATCCGCGGCCTGATCGACGAACTACGCACTCAGATGCCCAATCCCGGCCGTTTTCTCAGCGCCCTCAACAACCGGGTACGAACGATCTTGGAGGGAATCGACGAGCCATTCATTGCCACCGCGTTTTACTTCGTCGCCGACCCGGTGAAAGGTGAGCTGAAATTCTCGAACGCCGGCCATCCCAAACCCGTATGCCTGCGCCAAGGAATGGGCATGCTCGGCCTACTGGGAGATGGCAAGCCGCGCAGCGGACCGGCACTCGGCCTGCTCAACGAAGCGGTTTTCCCCAACCTCACCCACCCCTTGGAAAAAGACGACCGCATCGTGTTATTCACCGACGGGATCTTTGAAATGGAAGATAGCGAAGGCAACGAGTTCGGACAGGAAGCCTTTCACCAATCCCTCGCAAAGCACTCCGACCTACCCGCCGTCGAGCTCTTCGCGGCGGTGCTGGAGGATGTCAGGAAATTCTCGGGCACGACCGACTTCGGCGACGATGTCTGCCTCCTCAGCATCCGCCAATCCTGAGCCCCACACGCAGCAGCTGCGTCCTACCCCTCCGATTCAAGCGCTCTCACGTGCGCCACCGCGGCATCCGCAAGTCCCTGGGGATTATAGCCACCTTCCAGCATGGAAACGATTCTTCCACCGCACCACCGATCGGCTAGAGCGATGCTACGCCGAGTCATTTCGGCAAACGTTTCATCACTCCAGCGCAGCCCTCCTATGGGATCATCGATGCGCGAATCAAATCCGGCGGATATGAGAATGAATTCCGGCTCAAAAGCATTCACCGCAGCATCCACTTTTTCGCACCATGCCTGCAGCGCAGCTTCTCCATCCGAGCCCTCGGGCAGGGAGATATTCAAGGTCGCTCCCTCACCCGCGCCCTCGCCACGTTGCGCGTCCGAGGCAGTATACGGATAGTTTCCATGCTCATGCAGCGAGACATACAACACGCTCGGGTCTTCCAGAAATATCGACTCCGTGCCGTTTCCGTGATGCACATCCCAGTCGATGATCGCGATTCGTTTGAGACCGTGCACCTCCTGCAAGTGACGCGCGGCGATAGCAATGTGATTGAACAAACAAAACCCCATCCCGCGCTCAGCGGTGGCGTGATGCCCGGGCGGACGCACCGCACAAAAAGCGGAGGAAACCTCCCCCGCCATCACCGCATCCACCGCATACAGCACCGCCCCGCTGGCTTCCAACGCCACATCATAGCTCTCCTCACAAATCGCCGTATCCCCGGTGCGCAGGCAATCGGCGAACTCCTCCACATCGCGCCACACCACATCATGGTAATAATACTCATGGGCTCTCAATATCTCAGAAACCTCCGCCCTCCGCCCCGGCAGCCTCACGAACTCCGGCGGCAACCTCTCTAACGCCGCTTTCAGCACCCGATAACGATCCGCAGATTCAGGATGATTCGGTCCGGTATCGTGACGCTCGTAGCAGCTATCGTAATGCACCCCGACTTTTCGAGGAAGGCACTGCTTCATATCGATCTTCTTCTCTATCAGAAACTTCTTCCGCGATTGCAGGATGTCCTTCACGGCGATTACAAAGGTCCGCTCATCATCCGTCACAGCCTTCGCCTCCCTGCCGCCGACAGCAACAAAGAGCCCTGCCATCGTGCGATTGTCCGGCAGCACATGCGCCCAGAACTCCGTGATCCCCCGCTGGTTTGCAATCTCCGCGAGACTGGCGATCAAAAATCCGGCCATCCCGATGTGCCGGGTTTCTTCGTGCACCACGAAAGCTATCTCCGCCTTCTTTCCGACTTCATCCAGATAGTAACGTCCAATCGCCCTGAGCTCTACTTTCCCGTTCTCTTTCTGGAAAATCCCCAGCGCCGGATCTCTTGCTTGATCCACTGCCACCAACTTGAGCGCATCCTCATCGCTCATCCACTGCCGGAGATACCCGTATCGCATCCGTATCGTCTCCTCGTTATGGGAGTAGAAAAACTCCTGCAGGGCACGCATGTCCCCTACCTCCAATGCCCGCACCAGGAAATACTTGGCTCCAAACCGCACCCACATTTTCTCCCCCTCCCGAACTCCGGCCGAACCACCCCGCCCGGAGGAATCCGCTTGCGGTTGCTCATGCGGATCAGGATTGGACGACGACGGAGCCATGACTCACCCACTGCACCACATCCGGCTGATGCCTCCAAGGCTCGAAAATCACCCCCCTCTGGAAAGTGAGATCCCTGAGACTCCAGGGCACGACCCCTTTCTACGGAGTAGATGCGCCTTGCGCCTACTCCCCCCCTCTTTCGAGGAAGCACAGGTAAATCCTCCGATTAACGCCGGCGACGCAGCAGGCTGAGAAAACCAACGCCGCTGAGAAGAGCGGCGGCGGGTTCGGGAACCACTTCCACAATACCGAGATCATGCAGCGCGTAGCCTTGGAAAAAGACCTCTCCGCCCTGCCCTTCGCCGGTCTCCGGATTCGGCAGGTAACGGGACAGCACCATGTTCAGCGTGTCGTCGCCAGCGATCCACTCCGCGGAGAGCACGGAATCGTTGCCGGACCACTGGAACGGGGAACTCCCTTCCACTTCAACCATGCCGTCCGCTGGATTCTCCGATATCAACTGCAAGCGGTAAGTGTGGCCAACAGTCAAACCGCTGATTTGCAACTCAGACTTGGAGGCGGAATAGGCGATCCACCACACGTGGTTCATCAATTCACTGAAGGCACCATCGGCAAACGTGCGTCCGCGGTCATCCGCAGAGTTGTGGTGCCATCCGGTGGTGTAGGGCCCCGGACCTTCCCACTGAGCTTGGAATCCGCCATTGGGGTTGATGAAGCTGTCTTGTGAAATGCCAAAAGTCAGGCCGCTGTTGAGGGTGATGGTGGTTTGTCCACCTGCTCCCACGTGGTTGGCTTCGACCAGGGTCCCAGTGTTGAGGATCTCGGCTCCGGTTGCAGTGGGCGAGATGTCTAAGCTGGTCACGGAAAAATTCACCGCAGCATTCGCCGCGGACTGAAGCAGAGTAATAACCGCCAAGGACTGGATGGCGGAACGAATGAAGACACGTGGGTGTGGTGACATGAAATGTGGGACGGGTAAGGCCCGGAAAATGACTGAGCGATAGATACTTACGCAATCCTGAAATTCAATCTTCTCGAAGATTTCCTCTGAACGCTAGGAAACCGTCCGAACAGGCACATCTCCCGATGAAACGTCATCCTACCTCCTGCCACCCCACGATGAGACAGCTCAACGACGGCGGCGCAACAGGGTGCCCAGTCCGAGCAGGGCCAGGATACCGATGGACGGCTCCGGGATGAGAGTGGCGCTGAGGGTCACATCATCGAGGAATGCACCCTTGGCTGCAGTTGCGCTTCCAATGGTCTGAACCTGAAGACGACCGATGTCCGTAGCAGGGTTCAGGAAAGAGGAGGTAAGCGTCTCGCTTCCGAAAGTGGCCGTGACGGTGGAACCGGAAAACGTCACTGACACATCGTAGATGTCGTCACTATCCGCATCCCATGCACCTAGAAACGAGCTACTAAAACGCTCTCCAACGCCTTGGGTGACGCTGTGCTCATCGAGTGCTCCTGCATTAAGGACGAGTTGGTTGCCATTGTGAAGCCAGTCGAGGGTGGCGATGATCGCAGAGTTGTCTTGGTTGACGAACTGGTAGCGCAACCCCTTGTCATTACCGGTTCGTCGAGTCCCGGTGCGAAAGTTAAAGGTTCCTATGTGGGTGGTGAGATCGACTGCATTCGCTGCCGATGCCGTAAGGGCGATGAGGGTGATAACACCGCCGTTGCCACTAAGATCGTCCGCCAACACGGCCTTGTCACCGTTGTCGTCTTGAATTTCGTAAGTGGCACCGCGGTTGGGCCAGAACCAGGTGCCGCCGCTAGTAACACCGTTGAGGGCTGCCTGGGTCACCGGACCGTCAGGCAGCGCGGCGAAGTTGGTGCTTACGGTGACGGTGGCGGCATTTGCGGTAGCCAAGGTCAGCAGCAATACGGTCGGTTTTAGCAAAAATGAGAAAGGATGATTCATCGTTCTTTTTGGGTTTTGGTAACCTATGCAACCTCTCCCGATGAAGGATTGATGGCGTTTGCCAGGATAGGTTTTTGTGGCGGTGTTTCTTTTAGGAAAATACCATTTCGAATGGTACTACCCGATCAGACCTCGATCGGTAAAGTCAAAAAGGGAACCGCCCGATCAGACACTTCTATCGATTGAAGACTTTCTCGAAAGGTGAAGAAGCAACTCCTACCCCGCCAAAAACGCTACGCAAAAGCCCAGCTTAGTTTGAAAGAACGATCAGATTCTGGAGTATCTTAATCCGAATTTCGCGCAGGATTTCGCACCCACCCCATCAAGCCTTCCGCAGACTCATGGGAACCCCTAAAAATATCTCCAGCCACTCCATGACCCGACATCCACGCACAAAACGAATCCACGCAGGAAAATCCCTGTGTGCACTCCTCTTCGCCGGCATCGCCGCGACATCTCTCCTCCGCGGCCAAGGCTATGAAAGGCCCCCGATGGCAGGAGAACTCCGCAACAAGCCGGAGCGCGAAGAAGAATTCAAGGACTGGGGCCTGGGCATGTTCGTCCATTGGTCGTTCGATTCTCAGCTCGGCTCGGTCATCAGCCATTCCATGGACTACGCCTCGCGCGATTACCTCGACCGCTACGTCAACGAGCTTCCGAAAACCTTCAACCCCACCGAATACAACCCGGACAAGTGGATGGAAATCGCCGCGCTCGCCGGTGCCAAATACATGGTCTTCACCACCAAGCACCACAACGGCTTTTGCATGTGGGATACCGAAACCACAGACTTCGGCATCATGAACACACCCTACAGTAAGGACATCGTGAAATCCTATGTCGACTCCTGCCGCCGCCACGGCATGAAGGTCGGCTTCTACTACTCCCCCGAGGATTTCGCCTTCAACTATGAGCGCGACATCCCCGCACGCGGCGGGGCGGACGGACGCAAGCACTTCGACGAACTGCTCGCCTACACCAAGAAACATCTCGACGAGCTCCTCACCAACTACGGGGAGATCGATGTGATCTTCCTCGACGGCGGCCACAAGGCGGAGCTCGCCGAATACGTGCACCAGATCTCTCCCAACACCATCGTCACCCGCGGCGAAATGGTCACCCCCGAGCAGAAGCTGCCGAAAGACCCCATCCCCGGCCCATGGGAGACCTGCTTCACCCTCGGCAACCAATGGCAATACAAGCCAACCAACGAGGACTACAAATCCGGCACCCAGCTCATCAACATGCTCATCGAGACCCGCGCCAAGGGCGGCAACCTCCTCATCAACATGGGCCCCATGCCATCGGGCATCGTCCCGCTCGAGCAGGAGGAACGCTTCCGCGAGCTCGCCCTCTGGATGTTCGTCAACCACAAGGCAATCTACGACATCAAGCCCTGCGTGATCGCCGGCAGCAAGGAGACCGGCTACTACACCCAGTCAAAGGACGGCAAATACGTCTACGCCCTCCTCACCCAGTTCACTGATAACGACCCAAAAGGCGGCACCCAATGGGGACGCTCGGTCCGCAAGGAAGTGCTGCTCAAAGACCTCAAGGCGACCGAAGACACCAAGGTCACGGTGCTGGGCCAGGAGGATCGCATGGAGAAATTTTCCGAAAGACATAACATCGGCTCCACCTTCCAACAAACCGACGCTGGACTCGAAGTCTCCGTCGTGCGCGCCCAGCGCCTTTACAACAACCGCAAGTGGCCGAACGCTGTCGTCCTGCGCATTGAGAACGCCGAATTCATCAAATAAATCCCATACCATGAAACACCTCACATCTTGCCTCCTCGGCCTCGTCCTGACCGTCGCCGCCAGCGCTGCGGAAAAGCCTAACATCATCTACATCCTCGCCGACGACCTCGGTTACGGCGATGTGCAGTGCCTCAATCCGGAGCGCGGCAAGATCCCCACTCCGCACATGGACAAGGTCGCCGCCGATGGCATGACCTTCACCGACGCGCACACCACCTCCTCCGTCTGCACCCCTACCCGCTACGGCGTCATCACCGGCCGCTACAACTGGCGCACCAAACTCCAAGTGCATGTCTTCGATGGATATGACCTGCCGCTCATCCCCACCGAGCGCATGACCGTGCCGAGCTTCCTCAAAGAAAACGGCTACACCACCGCCATGATCGGCAAGTGGCACCTCGGCCTCGGCATCGCCACCACGGATGGCCAGAAAGCCAAGCCCAAGAACCTGAAGCAGAACAAAGGCAAGGGCGCCGTGCCGCCTTCCGAGATTTCCAACATCGACTGGCAGGGAACCATCGAGGGCGGCCCCGTCGACCTCGGCTTTGACTCCTGGTTCGGCATCACCGCATCCCTCGACTTCCCGCCCTACGTCTGGATACGCGACCGCAACTGGATCGACGAAGGCACTCATGTCAAAGCATTCAACCGCGACGGCCCGGCCAGCGCCGATTTCGAAGCCGTCGACGTGCTCGACAAGCTCACCGACGAGACCGTGGACTTCATCTCCAAGTCGGATGCCGACAAGCCCTTCTTCATCTACATGCCCCTCCCTTCCCCGCACACCCCCATCGTCCCTTCCAATGAATGGCAGGGTAAAAGCGGGCTCGGAAAATACGGCGATTTCGTGATGCAGACCGATGCCGTCGTCGGCCGCGTCGTCAAGGCGCTCGAGGACAAAGGCATTTCCGGAAACACCATCCTCATCGTCACCAGCGACAACGGCTGCTCCAAGGCGGCCGACATCCCGGATCTGGAAAAACAGGGGCACTACCCCAGCGCCCAATACCGTGGCTCCAAGGCGGACATCTGGGAGGGCGGCCATCGCGTGCCTTTCCTCGTCAAATGGCCGGATGTGATTCCCGCCGGCAGCTTATCCGCTGAAACCACCTGCCAGACCGACATGCTCGCCACCTGCGCCGAACTCCTCGGCAAGGAACTTCCCGCCAATGCCGGCGAAGACAGCGAAAGCATCCTCCCCCTCTTCAAAGGCGGGAAAACCGACTTCTCGCGCAAGGGCATCATCCACCACAGCGTCAGCGGCCACTTCGCCTACCGCGAGGGCAACTACAAGTTGATCCTCGCCGCAGGCTCCGGCGGATGGTCCGCTCCCAACGAAAACGCCGCGAAGAAGCAAGGTCTCCCCGAAGCCCAGCTCTACGACCTCGCCGCCGATCCCGGCGAGCAGAACAACCTCTACAAATCAAACCCCGAGATCGCCGAGCGCCTCCTTGCCCAGCTGACCACCTACGTTAACTCCGGCGCCAGCGTCGAAGGCAAAGACTCCGCCAACGATGTGGAGAACATCAAGCTCTGGAAAAATCGCTAGAGCCTGAGGAGCAGTCCCCCCGCTAGGGTACGCCGTCACAGAGACATTCGCAGCTGGGTGTTCCCGAAAATTTAATAGGGACTGCGGACCAGTTCCACCTTGTAGCAGTAAGGTCCGTCCGGACCTGAGTCGGTGCCGTTGGAGCCGTCCCCGTTGTAGTCTTTGGTTCTGATGTAGTCGGGGGTGCTGCCGGTGCGGCTGGTGCCGTTCTGCGGTGAGCCGAAGTAGGTATTCTGCGGAGGCAGGAAAGTTACTTTGATCACTCCCTGCTCGCCGACGCCAAGGAGGCCAGCGTGAACCACGGCTTCGCCGATTTTCGAGCGGTCTCTATAGATGAAATTCCGCTCGCTCCCCCCCTGCGTTGTAGTGCCACCCCATGCCACGGGTGAGTCACCACCGCCGCCCGCAAGCAGGCCGGTGACCTTGAGGAAAAGAACTTTTTCCGGTTCGGCGACCCAGCTTTCGCCTTCGACCTGGGCGTTAAAGTTATCCATTCCACCGGTGTACTGAATCGGATTATTCGGGATCTCCCCGATGTCGAACTGGGCCGCACGAAGAGTCGGGGCGATGACGGCAAACATGCGTTCGGCATACGTCGCCCATGGGTAAATGGAGCGAAACTTGACGAGTTCGAGACCCGCCCCCGGAGCCGAACCGGAAGACGGCATGACCGCCACATGGGCTTCTTGCCAGGTAGCAAGGTCGGGGCTGACCCATAGAACGTATTCAGCATCGGTGCCGTAGGGACGGATGAAATCAATCTCCATGAAAGTGTCATCATCGAGGGTCACGAGATTGAGCTCAGTTTGAGCGAACGGGCGGTTCGTTCCATCAAGACCAAAAGCGAAACCTGCCGCGTTGAGGAAACCCAGCCCCAAGGTGTCACTGAAGGGATCGGCGAGGAAGCTGTTAGGATTGGTAATTCCGTTGGCGGCAGCCCAGTCGTTGAACTCGATCAAACCGCCCGGTCCATCGGGAATGACGCGCACGATGAGTCCACGTTGCAGAGAGGGATTGACCCAGAATGCCTCCAAGTGCGTGCCGAGCGGCAGAATGTCTCCCGGTTGGCACACCTCACCTTCCAGCAAGCAACCGACGTTCGTGATGAGTGAGCTGTCGACGGCAAAGCCCCCATCGACGAGTTGCCATGTATCACCCATATCCGGCCTCGCTCCTGCTCCGCCCGAGAAGTTCACAAAATCAATCACCAGCTCACCGCCGAAACTGTTGAGCGCTCCCTTGATTTCTCCGGGGAAACACTGGCGCTCCCGCCCGTCGATCTCGAAAATCAGCTTACCCGCATTGAAAGATGGATTGCTGTTAGGCTGGAGGATGGCACCGGCACCGATGCGGGTGGATGCATTCGCGCCATTTTGCACGAAGGAGGGCATGCGCAGTTTCGTATCGTGACCGAGAATCCTGAGCTCTCCGGTGTTGGTGAAAACCCCACCCGTCGCAAGTTCGATGTCGATGCGATTGTCCAAGCCATCGCCCTTGAAGGTGAGCACCCCGGCATTGGAAACCACATGCTCGGTGAGTGCATCAAAACGTGCTCCGAAGGGATCGAGGCCGCCACCTTCGATCCAGACTTCCGCCCCCACCGCGATGTGTTGGATCGGGTAAGGAAATACCAACTCCGCGCGCTCGGCCCGGAACAATGGCTGGGTGGGAGACCCCAGGCCGGTGTCGAACATCGGCGCGATCACGCGGATCGGAGGGCCCTGCAAGGTGCCGCCGTTCGCGGGGCTGTAGTCCAGCACTTGCGCGTCGGGACCGATCTCGAAACGTCCGCCGCGAAGCTCAATGCCCTGCGACATCATCGCCCCGTCACCATTGATTTGGGTCAGCGCGTTTTTGCCGGATTGAACGAAGGTATCAAGAACATCGAGCGAACTGCTCGCTTCGATGACGAGTTTGTTTTTGTTGCAGAAATCGCCGGCGGAAATGCCATTGGAGGGATCGGACTCGGTTCCGGAAGGAGCGAATGAAGCGCCGCCTGTGATATTGAGTTCTCCAAGGTTCATCGCCAGAGAGTTCAGTGCGGGGAAAGAGGCTCCCGATCCGATCAAGGACACTGTTGCCGGTGTACCACGGGAAAGGTTCCGCTCCGAATCGGGGTCAAGGACTAGGTCGGGAATACCATCCAGATCGACATCTTGGGTCTCAACTTCGACCTGCTGCTCAAGCGTCGCACCGGGCCCCTCGCCAATGGATCCCGAACTGATGTAAGCTTGGGCGACATTGCCGCCGATCGTTTTGATACTGGCACCTTCGATCAACAAGGTACCGACGATATCCCACGTGCCGCCAACAAGTGCGTCGTCGGTGACGTTGGCAATTCCCGGAAGAAAGACCGCGTTCTCTGTCTCACCCGGTGAGGCCACAGTATTCTTCCTGATATCGAGAGTTGCGCCAGCTTCCACGAGGATGGTGCCATGATTGGCGAACAGCTTGGTGTTTTCAAACCGGGTATCGCCCAGGACGTCGATGGTGGCGTAGTTCGTATAACAGATATCCTCAAGGACATCTCCCCCGCTGAAAAAATGATAACTCGTCGCTTGCCCCGTTTTGAATTCGTCGAAGGTTCCCAGTTGGATCACCGAACCGCTGAAGTTGCATCCCGAGGTCCCGAAAGTTCCGCCGACATTTGCGACGAAACAACCGCCGTTAAAATCGGTGGAGAAGAAATTCAGGAAGCTACCGCCTGTGGAAAGAAATCTTCCGCAGTTCTCTGCAGGATTGCTGCCTTGGGTGAGGAGCCGGTAGGACTGCCCTGCATCCCATGTCGCACGCGGGACGGTAAGCCCGGAAATGGTGATGGTCCCTCCGTTATCCGCTTTGAGAAATCCAGCATGCTCCACCTGATCTACCTCGATTGCCACAATGCCGCCCGCTTCCACTGCCTGAATGTTTCCCACGAGCAAATTGTCCAGACGGTCGCCTTTGACTCTGAGAACATTGTCCTTTTTCGCCTCGAGGTTTCCTTCGTTCACCATGCGCTCGGCGCTCGTGGTCAGTTCTCCGGCACTACTGACTGAGAAATTGAATGTCTGAGAGAAATTAAATCCCGGATCGTCAACCAGCACGTTGCCGCTGCCATCGATGATAAGAACTGACGCACCAATTCCAGCCGAATCGTAGAGTTTGAAAGTGTAGTCTCCCGGAGGAAGTCCCAAGCCAAGACCAAGGGAGGTGGACTCGAAAATATCGAACAACGGGCTGGGCGTGTTTTCATCGTAAGGTCCGTCGCTATCGACGAGTGTTCCCGAGACGTCGAACAATTCCCAACTCACGGTATCGGGTCCTCCGGGATGCTCGGGAAACGACAGCCGCATCTGCACGTCATTGCGCGGTCCTCCTCCATCAGCGCTGCCGTCCGCCACAAAACTGCCGAGATTGTGAATCATTGAACCGGCGGGATTGACCCCGTGCTGGTTCAGCGCATTACCGGAGCCGATGATCGAATTGTAATTGCAGACGCCGAACGGTTCAGGCCCGGCATTTCCCAACAAGCTTCCGCCGCGTTTCAATACGATTTGGCCCTCCGCGCCACTGATCACGGTCTCGCTCGCGTCCAGTTTCAGCGAACTCGGGTTCTTAAAACCTTCGATGATGATGGACCCGTGGTTCTCCACCAGCCCGTTCACCACCAGCTCTCCGTTGGACTCGTAGTAAGGATCCGCTTCGATGATGAGATACCGGTCGCTTTCGATGCTGAGGGATTGAATCGGATAAGGCAGCGCACCCCCGAGCGTGGGGCCGGTGAATGCTGCTGCGTTAATCGTCGCCCTGCTGCTTGCGTCACCGAGTCCCGGGTAGGAACTTTTGATCGTGCCACCTACCGTTTCGAGCCAATTGGAAAGGTTCGGATCGGATTCGGGGGGATGGTTCGGATTGGCATCGATTTCCCGCCAACGGTGGGTGGTGTTCGGATTCTGATCCGGGTTCCAATCGAAGCTCGGAGGCCCCGCTGCCTGCATGGTGAAATTCAGAGTTTCAATATCGGTCCGCGCCAGTTCGTGGGAGCGGTCATAGGCGGTGAATTCTCCGATCTTGAATTTGTGTGTGCCCTCTTTGAGTGGCCCGAGACGAAGCCCGCCGACCCTGTCGATCGAGGCGCTCGCACTGAGGATTTCATAGGGCAACGGACCATTGATGGGGATCGACACAATGGTTTTCAGTTTCGGCAGAAGGCGATACTCGATTTCCACGTGCACGGGTGGTTGAGGAATATCGTAATTTCCGGGACTGCCAATTGTAGGCAAGAGGATGCGAGGAAGAGAATGGGCGCCGAGGTTGGTGAGGTTGATATCCCCGGGGGCAAAACCGGAAACCTCACTCAGGCGGGACACATCACTGACCACCTGCTCGGGCAGCAGGGAAGGCACCGCGTCCTTATGGAAATGAAGTTCGACAGGACGACTGAAAATCATGTCAACGACCTCCAGATTCCACGTCATTTCAAAGTCCATTTGCAACTGGACCGTCGGTTTGAATTCCAGCTCCGCGAGGGTGTAACCGAGATGAATCGGCCCCAGTGAAGCCTCCTCCTTGAGCGGCGGAATTTCCACCAAGGGGATCTGGCTGATGATCTCGGAAATGACTCCCGCCAGATCGACCGAGGAAGCCAGAACTGTTTTGGTCGCCGTGCTTTTGAGCACTTGGGCGGTATTGGTCGCGGGAGAGTCGGCGGAGTCGGTGATCATGATCGGAACCGAGAAATCGATCGACCCGTATTGCCCGATCCCCTCGGTCGTCGGCTCGTCCGCCGAGTTCATCGTCAGGACGCCGCTACCGCCGTCGAAAATATCCACCGCACCGCCGCCTTCGTATCGACCTAGTTGGATCGTCGATCCGGTCCCGATGGTGAAGTAGAGAGAACGCTCCTCCAGCCCGCTCGGCAGGTTCTCGGTGCTGGAAACGGTCACCAGCGAGCCATTCTCAAACGGATTCGAAGGAGAAATGCTAAAGGCATCCGAGTTCGGATCCGCGGAGAAGGTCCTGCTGAAACTAATCGGTGGAGTGATCTCCACGAACGGCTGATTGATAAAATTGCTCACGGAACCCGCTCCCACATTGAGCCATCGCACCTTGTTGCTAAGGTTGCGGTTGAATGATGCGAGCTCCATCGCGCAGTAGACAGGAGCATTGAGTGCCGGGTCACAACGGACCGATTCCTTGAAGATATTGTTGATCCCAGGAGAGATCGGCGGTTTGCAGATACTCAGTGGAAAAGGGATGAAGCCCAGCGGATCAAAACAACTGAACACGCAGGCCTCCGCATCGATGTCGGCGTAGGCATGAAAAATCACATCCGCATACACCTGCCCGAGCGGCGGGAGGGTGGTGACGAAATGCGAACCCGGGCGTAAATTTTCCTGCACGGTCAGCGGGAGGGCAACTCCAGAAGGATACTTGTCCGGAAGAATGATGGCGGGAGCGAAACGGAGATCATAGTCGGCGATACCGCCAAGACACATGCCGACCTCGAGCCCGAATTTCGCCTCGAACTCCGCATCGATCTCACCACCGAAATCACCCAGAATGGGAATGCTCACGGTTTTTCCAACGTGGTCCGCAACATCGAATCCGACCTGTTTGAACAGATTCACGTTGCCGGATTCAAAGAGCGGCTGGCCGGTCGCTGGTTGGAAACGCACTTCGGAGGGAATTGCCAAGGTCGCTTCGAGAGCATTGTCCATCCGCCCATTGGCGTAAATTTGCCAGAGTTCACTCCGGCTCAACGCCCGATTCCAAACGGACAGATCATCAATTCCGGTGGGGGGCAGTGAGTAACCGGCCAAATCACCATCCTGCCCCAGAACGATCGTCGTATTTGTGCCAGTGAGATTGCCGACTCCAGCAATGCTGGCGGATGTCGGCTCCGAAGTATCCGGACCGAAATCCTTCCCACCGACACCGGCTTCCCAGTTGATGCTATTGGCGGGAACAAAACGATCGGCGACATAGCTTGTGATCGTCTGATCTTCCCGATCCACCACGAGAGCGACAAAAGTCCAGTGATCCGTGCCGTCGGGCAGGAAGTCATCCGGATCGAGATCGATGGTGGCCGGATCGGCGCGGTTCGTGCCGTCTCCCACGTTGGCATCCATGTCGTCCCCGCTGATGGCCGATACCCAACCGCGGGTTGAACCACTCGAAGACCAATCCTTCCCTCCGCCAGCGACGACCGCCGGATCCGATGCCACGTCTGACTCTACGTTAATCCAGTAAATCACAGTGAAACTGGTGGCGGAACCGAACAAAAATTCGTTGGCCCCATCGGCAACGATGTAGTTCGTGCCAGCGCCGTTTCCAACTTGGGCGGCGTTCCCGAAAATCCCGGTTCGGTAAATTGGAGCCCCGGTCCACAAGCCGTTGTTGGCCGATGCTGACCCGCCCACCGTCGCGGACTTGTCGTCGGCAGTCGAGTCGTCGAAGGTGTAATAACTGACAAGCCCCGAAGGCGAAACTTGCCCTCGCAGCTCTGAGATGAAGATGAAGGCAGCAGCCGTTATCAGGAATTTTCCAAAAGTGGCGGACAGTGCCGCTCGAAGTAAGGTTAGGGGCTTGGCCTTCATGGTTCCAGGGCGCCCGCTTCCCATCGCGAGCATGGGTAAGTTTTTAGGAGATACTTCGGAAAATCCTGAATTCAGAAGCCTGCACCACCGATCACCTGAAAATTCGAAATAGCACCCTACATTCACAGAAATCACGCTCCATATAGCAAGTCAAAAGGGGCGAAATCATAATTTATCGCCCTCCAATCACTTAATTTTCCATCCAGTTGCGATATTCCTTCCGAATGGTTGAAATCCGCGATACCGCGACACTAGTTTATCGAGACCACCCTCGTAAAAAAGGTGAAGATCCGGCTCCGTCCCCCGATGAATGACAATATTCTGTTCGATGCGCGCTTAGATTGTTAAGATCCCTAAAATACTTGCTGCATCCGATGCCTTTTTCTCACTTCACACTGCTTCCGCTCCTTCCCCTACCCAAGCGTGCCTACTTCTTGTTCCTTTGGGCCTGCACCCTGCTTGGCTCCGCCTCCGCTGCGGAGCCTCACGCCAGTCTGCTTTCCAAAAACATGGAGGAAATCACCCGCAGCGCGGTTCCGACGCCCAAGGAAACCAAGACCCAGATCTGCGAAACGCTCACCGCCACGCTCAATCGCCACATCAACCTGCAGCCGGATGCGATCTCGACCACAATCTATCAAAGCGGCAAGACCCGCATCCACGTGCAATGGAAGGACTTCAGGTTCCAAAGTTTCCAACCCGCCCCCATCGACGAAGTCGACCGACTCAACGGTGTGACCTCGAGCTTCTTTGTCAACTTTCAGGCCACGGCCTACCGCACCTGGAAGGACGAATCCAAGGGTTGGTCCGAGTGGGATTCGGCGCGCTACAAAACCTTTCCCCAGGGAGTTAGAGTCGAGCAGACCAAGGGGCAATGGGCCACCAAGCACCACCCCATGCTGAAATATTTCAGCCCCGGCCCGGGCGCCACCGTAATCAAACCCGTTCAGCCCGCCACGAACACGGGCCTGCCGCCCGGAATGATCCGCAAATAAATCATCCCAGAGCATTGATTCGGGACTGCCCCCATTTACTACTTTTGCAGTGCTTCGAGGAAGAGCTCGCCGGTCTTCTTCGCAGAAGCCGGATTCTGCCCTGTCACGAGCAATCCATCCCGCACTGCGTTTTCAGAAAAATTCTCGCCGACCTTAGCCTTCGCGCCCGCTTCCTCCAGCGTGCTTTGCAAAAGAAAAGGGACCACCTCAGTGAGTCCGACAGCCTCTTCCTCCGCATCCGTGAACACGGCGACGGTCTCTCCATCCACCAGCTTTTTTCCGTTGCTTAAAATAACATTCACCAACGCGGCAGGACCGTGGCAAACCGCGCCCACCGGCTTGTCCGCTTCGTAGGTTTCGCGAATCACCTCTTGTACGCGCTTGGAATCAGGCAGGTCCCACATCGTGCCGTGACCGCCCGCGAAAAAGACTCCGTCAAACTCATCCACCTCAATCTTATCTAGCGAGACAGTGGTAGAAACTGCGGGTGAGTTCTCATCAGCATTGCCAAACTTCTCCCAGAAGATCTTATTTTCCCCATCCTCGAGCTTCAGGCTCTTAGGGTCGATTGGCGATACACCGCCCTTCGGGCTCGCCAATACCACCTCGTGCCCAGCTTCGATAAAGACCGCGAAGGGATGCGCCGCTTCCGACAGATAGAAGCCTGTCTTTTTTCCTGTATCACCCAATTCCTGATGATTGGTGAGAACCATGAGAATCTCTCCCGCATAAGCAGAAGTTGCCGCAATCAATCCGAGGAAAATGAGCTTGGTAGTCATGCGAAGAAGTAAGCTCGTTGCACCGGAGAGCAAGTGGAAATTCCGTGCAATAGGATCATCCATCAGCATCCAAGCGAGCACCCGCCAGCCTTGAAGGATATCGAAAAATATCGGGACGATGACAATTCACCCATGCGGGTATTTCCTTGCCCCCTGGCGATTGCGCCCGGAGCGTGGCTTGTGCAAATCAAATCCGCCACCTTTCACATCAGCTCCCGCAACCTCGAAGCCGCGCCGGAATGGGATCGACCCGAGTTCGCGCTCATTGGCCGATCCAACGTCGGGAAATCCTCGATGATCAACATGCTCACCAACAAAGACGGACTCGCGAAAGTCTCCGCCACGCCTGGCAAGACCCAGTTGCTAAACTTCTTCGTGATGAACGAGACTTGGAGTCTCGTCGACCTCCCGGGATACGGATTCGCCAAGGTCGCGAAGAGCCAAAAGATCAATTTCAACGAATCCGTCGGCGATTATCTCGCCTCACGCGGAAACCTCCGGCGCGTATTTACCTTGATCGATTCGCGCCTGCCTCCGCAACGCATCGACCTTGAATTCATCGATTGGTTGGGAGAAACAGACGTGCCGTTCGCGCTAGTTTTCACCAAGGCAGACAAGCAATCCCCCACCAAGACCCGGGCCAATGTCGATACCTTCCTCGCGGCGATGCCCGAGCACCTCCAAGGCGTCCCGCCAGTAGTGGTGAGCTCCTCAAAAAACCGTACCGGACGCCTCGAGATCCTGAAACTGATCCAACAAGGCCTCGCCTGACCCACGAGCTTCTCCGGTGCCGGGCTTAATGAACATGGCTTGGATGCCAAGAATTTCTCCTATCCCTTTGCGAAGAGGCCGAGGCAGCTAGGAAACCGCGAGTTAGAATAAGGTAGAGAACCAGTGAAAAGTATTTGCGGTGCCTGCTATCTCTCTGGCAGTGCGCACACCTTTGACCCCTTGAGATGCTGCTGTCGCTCCAGATTCACCGCCTCGGACTTCTTGCTGCCTACGATATTGTTCCATCTCGCTGTCCGATAGAACCCCATCACGGTTGGTATCAGCGGGGGGTATCGTGGGCGCACAATTGGCGAGAGTGAGAGCCATCAGCCCCCCCAATGTGGATGAAAGGATGAGGCGTGGGTAGTGCTGTTGGGTTTCAGACATGATCATAAACGAGGTTACTCCTATCTTTCAAAATAGGTTTCGAAGGCAGCTTTGTCACATTTTAAATGGAATCCCCCCTTGTAACCCAACATTCCACCCCATTTTCCAGGCCTCCACTGCTATTTTACATCATGCTATCTTCCAGCGAACACAACCCACCGATCCCATCCTCCCTGGGCAAATTTCCCTCCGCAAGCATCCGAATCTTACGATCGGTTCAGCGCATCGCTTCGCGGAAATGTTTCCGACACATCGAAACATAGCGCTCATTGCCACCGATCTCGACTTGGTTTCCTTCTTTGATCGCATTGCCATGGTCATCGGTTCGCAGATTCATCGTGGCTTTGCGACCACAGTGGCAGATCGTTTTGAGCTCAATCAGATTGTCTGCCAAGCCCAGCAGGGCGGCACTGCCGGGGAAGAGATTGCCCTGGAAATCGGTGCGCAGGCCGTAACAAAGCACCGGGATGCGAGTGTCATCTGTCAGTTGGCACAGTTGCTCCACCTGCGCGCGAGTCAAAAACTGGGCTTCGTCGATCAACACGCAGGCGATGGGCGGCGTGGCATCGGTTGAGCTGACGAGGGCATGGAGGTCGTCGTCTTGACTGAAAGTCTTGGCATTTGCTTCCAGACCGATACGCGAAGCGATTTTCCCAATACCGGCACGTTGATCGATCTCGGGCGTCAGGAGCAGGGTGTTCATGCCACGCTCTTGATAATTGTGACTCGATTGCAGGAGGACGGTGCTCTTGCCCGCATTCATCGCGGAGTAGTAGAAGTAAAGTTTAGCCATTGTCAGAGACCTGATGCCCGTTCCCCGGGGTGTAGAATTCAGAAGCGGAAACGTGGCACTCACGCTACATTTCCCAGTCCACCACTCAAGCGCTAAGCACTTCTTAGAAAAAGGCACTACCCGTCTCCTCCGGTGAGCTGGACCTCGCGTAGGCCACGGCGCAGCGGTTCCTCACGGAACAGCCGAGAAAGATCCGCAAAGAGTGTTCTTCCGCAAAAAAGTTTCGCCCCATTCGGGCTGCAGGGACGGCAATTCAGACCTTTTGGTGCGTATCGAACCAAATAGTGCCCTCTTGTCCAAATACCCCTCAAGGCTTTTGGTATATCCCATGCCCCATCCAATGGGACACTGAGAGCACAAACCAACAACCACCCATGAACACCATCACCTATCCACGAACCTTCTCCCATGTCGGCATTTCCGTCACCGACTTGGACCAAGCCGTAAAATTCTACACTGAGACCTTCGGGTGGTATGTCATCATGCCCCCCACCGAGATCGTTTCCGACGACTCTGCTATCGGCGTCATGTGTGACGATGTCTTCGGCGATGGCTGGGAGCGTTTCAAAATCGCCCACCTAGCGACGGGTGACAAAATCGGTATCGAGATCTTCGAGTTCCGCAATGCTGAGAAACGCGAGAACAACTTCGAGTATTGGAAAAGCGGATTCTTCCACATCAGCGTCCAGGATCCGGACATCGAAGGCCTCGCCGCGAAAATCGTCGCCAACGGTGGCAAGCAACGCATGCCAATCCGTGAGTATTATCCCGGCGAGAAACCCTACCGGATGGTCTATTGCGAAGATCCCTTCGGCAACCTCATCGAGATCTATTCACACAGCTACGAGCTGACCTACTCCGCGGGAGCCTATCAGAAATAAGCACCGCCCTAGGGCTTTGCTTCTTCAGAAACTCCCAGTCGCTCCACGCTCCAGCGGTGCATCATCTCCAAGATGGGAAATGCACTGCTGCCCAGCTCGGTCAGCGAATACTCCACGCGCGGAGGGACTTCCGGATACACCGTTTTCGTCAGCAGCCCGTCGCGCTCCAGTTCGCGCAATTGCTGGGAGAGCATCTTTTGGCTTACGCCGGGCACGATACGCTCCAGCTCCTTGTAACGCTTGGTTCCATCGTGAAGGTGCCAAAGCATCAGGCATTTCCACTTCCCACTGAGCAGATCCATGGCGACCTCCACCGGGCAGTGATACTTCTTCTCATTCCACTTGATCATAAGTGACTTTCTAAACCGCTGTCTGAGGCTTCGCAAACCCACAATCCCCCCCCAAGTTCTTTTGGGAAACATCTCCGTCCCCACTACATAAAGTCTGATCTTTGCGATGAGATCTGTCCCGTTGCGCTGCTACTGATGGAAAGTTGGCCGGAAATGTGATGATGCGACTCCTGACCTCGATGATGGATACTGGAATCGAAACGGCCTCGCCATCCCTCTCTTCCAGCCAAGGAAAGTGATGGCAACGTCGAAGAACGTGATTGATTTAGTTCATCCTTACCTCACCTTGGCTCGAACCAGCGGATACCTATCTACCCTATGAATAAAACATTACGACTCCTCACCACCGTCGCCCTCGGCGGCCTTGCTATTCTCCTGAGCTCCTGCGGGAACATGGCATCCAACTCCGGCTCATCCTTCTCATTTGACCCTGTGGCCAAGAAACCGAGCAACCCTTCCGCCGTGAAAATCCACATCAGCACCGGCGCCGGAAAACTCTACGTGACCGAGGGAAATGAAGTCCTCCTCGCCACACCCGTCGGCGTAGGCACCAGCGCTACGCCCACCCCGGCAGGCAGTTTCCGGATCACCTCCAAAGTCCGCCACCGCCGCCGCCAAGGCAATCCCGGCGCAGGCTATCCGATGACTTACTGGATGTCCTTCTACAGCCCGGCTTACGGTATGCACTGGGGCTTCGTGAAACCCTACCCTTCCACCCACGGCTGCGTGCGTATGCCGCTCAACTCCGCCCGCAAAGTCTTCGATATGACCCAAGTCGGCACCCCTGTCATCGTATCATCCTCCCAGCCATGGGACTCCACCGTCGGCGCGAAACTCCCCCGCCTCGATGACGGCCCGCTCCCCAACCCACCCGATTCCTACCTCCATAGCGCCAAAGTCTTTGAGGATCAGGAAAAAGGCAAAATGTGGAACTTCCGCTGATCTCCACCCTTTCAATCCAAGCCACCGGGATCCGTCCCGGTGGCTTTTTCGTTTCGAGCGAGAAGACACCCTTGAGGCGGAAGCTTCGCATCGCGGATGGAAAATTTATGCGATGTGTCCTTATGCAATGTTTTTCATTCCCTTTCACGGTCCAGACATTGACGAACGGTGTCGAGCAACAGCTGCACGGATGCAGGTTTGGGGACGAAATTGCGACCTTCCTGCAAAGTCAGACCCTGGTTGGCCATTTCCGCGCTGTAACCGCTGGTGAAGACCACCCGTAGCTTCGGGTTGCGCGCTTGCAAGCGGGCCGCAAGGTCGCGACCACTCACCCCCTCGGGCATCACCATATCGGTAAGCAGTAATTGAATTTCGTCCTGGTGCTCCTCCCAAAGCTTCAGTCCCTCCACCCCATTGGGTGCCTCCAATACTTGATAACCCGCCGTCTCCAGCACCATGCGGGTCAATCGGCGAACCGCCTGCTCGTCTTCCACCAGCAGGATGGTCTCGGTGCCACCTTGCAAATGCGAAAAGGTTTCGTCCTGATCCCTCTGAGCTGCGGGTGCCGCACTGGCGGGCAGAAAAATCTGAAAGTTTGCGCCTTGCCCCGGCTCGCTATCCACCCGGATCCAGCCGTGGTGCTGCTTCACGATGCCATAAACCGAAGCTAACCCAAGTCCCGTGCCCTTGCCTGCCTCTTTGGTGGTGAAGAACGGTTCAAAGATGTGCGGCAAGTCATCTGGCGAAATGCCGCCGCCGGTGTCGCCCACGCTCATCATGACATAGCGGCCGGGCGCGGCATCAGAATGCAAGCTGGCGTTTTCGGCGTCCACGGTCAGTTGCGCCGTCGCGATACTCAATCGTCCACCGCCGGGCATGGCGTCCCGAGAGTTCAAGGCGAGGTTCAACAGCAGTTGATCCAGCATCCCGGCATCCGCCTGCGTGATCAGCGGAACCGCGCATAGCTGAAGTTGCAATTCCACGTCCTCGCCGATGATACGTTGCAGCATCGTGGCGACATTCCTGACCTGCATGTTCAGGTCGAGATCATGGGCCTGGATCACCTGCTTGCGACCGAACAGTAGCAGTTGGCGGGTGAGATTAGCTGCGCGTTCGGCGGAGCTGTGGATCTGTTTAAAGCCATCTTGAATTTCTTCGGGCAAGCCTGGTGTCCTGCAGGACATTTCAGCCTGCATCATAATGACGCTCAGGATGTTGTTAAAGTCGTGCGCCACGCCGCCAGCGAGCTGGCCGATGGCTTCCATCTTCTGCGACTGCCGGAATTGCTCCTCAAGCAGCGCGTGTTCCTGTTCGCGCTGGCTGATGCCTAGGGCAAAGCCGATGTCCTTGGCCAGTTCATCGAGCAGACGCATTTCGATTTGGTCGAAAAACTCCGGTTCGGCGGAATACAAATTGAAGGTGCCAACCACCTTGGCTCCCACATTCAGCGGCAACGCCACCATCGAATGATAATCCCGACCCAAGGCGGCATCCCGCCAACAGGCCGCACGTGGGTCGTTTTCGATGTCATTGCAGACCGCGTGCTCGCCGGACGTCAGTGAACGCCGGGTGAAAACACAGCCGACTTCGGGTTCTTCGCTGAGGATGATGGCATCGAGTCTTTTCAACGTGTCCTCCGACGCTCCGTCGTGGGCCGTGATGCGGACGCTCTCGCCCGACTCGTCCAGCAGGCCTATCCACGCCATCTTGAATTCACCTTTGGCCACCGCGATCTGACAGGCTTCCTGCAGCAGCTTTTGCGAATCGCTTTCTCGCACGATCAACTGGTTGATTTCACTCAACACCGCATAGGTGCGGTTCAGTTGCTTGATATGCTGTTCCGCCCGCTTGCGCTCGGTGATATCCACGACCACCGAAACAAAGTAATCGGGCGTTCCATCCGGCTTACGGACCAGCGAGACCGTGAGATCCGCCGGGACAACCGACTGATCCTGACGAAAATAACGCTTCTCCAACGTGTAAGTCGCGAGTTCGCCAGCCAGCATCTGGTGCACCAATGTCAGGTCGGCATCCAGGTCCTCGGGATGGGTGATGTCCTGAAAGGTTTTCTGATACAACTCCTCCCGATTATAACCCAAGATCTCGCAGATCCGCTGATTGACCTGTAACCAGCGACCGTCCAAACCGATTTGCGCCATGCCCACGGCCGCCTGTTCGAACGAGGCGTGGAATTGTTTCTCGGACGCGCGCAAGGCCTCCGCCGCCTGCTTGCGTTCGGTGATGTCAGTGGAGATGCCCGCCACTGCAAAGACGCTCCCCGCCTTGTCCTTGAGGGGAAACTTGACGGTGAAGTAATGGTGATCTCCGTCCGCCTGGGGTGCCACTTCCTCCAATTGCCGGACCACACCGCTCTCAGCCACCTCCCGGTCGTCACGCCGATAGACCTCGGCAGCATCCCTCGGCAAAATGTCATAATCGGTCAGCCCCACGATGCTCGGGTGAGGGCTGCCCAGAACCTTGAGCAAGAGCTTGTTGGCGAGCAGGTATTTACCGGCAAGATCCTTGATAAAAATGAGGGAAGGACTGTTGTCCACCACATCCTTCAACAACGCCTGGCTGGCATGCAATTCCTGAGTGCGCTGCCGCACGCGCCGACCCAAGGTCCAGTTCCAACCCGCGAGAAGAGCCAACAGGACGACGGCCCCAACGGCCGTGTAAATCAGGGGCCGTAGATACGGTCGGGGATGAAGCATTTGACCCATCCATTCATCGTCAATCTGGCGAAGCTCCTCCGGACTGATCCGAGCAAACCCCGCATCGACCTGTTGCAAACGTTGGGAATTTCCTTTGTGAACCGCCCGGTGAAACTCCCCAACATTGACCGGCTCGCTTATCCGGAACTCGTCCGCGATGCCGAGCTTGAAGAGATAATATAGGCCCGGAGGCTCATCCACGACAAACACACTCACCTTCTGTTCTTTGGCGGCCGTGACGATCGCCTCGTAGTTGGGGAACAGTTGCAGCGTGGTCACGCCATTTTCCCGCAGCAACTCCACCACGGCGTCGCCGGCCTTGGCGGCCACGGGGAACCCCCGCAGCGATTCCAAATCCGTAATGCCCGAGATGTCCCGGTGGAAGAAAATTGGGACGTTGAGTCGGGCGTAAGGCGGTGAAAAATCATAATACCCTTCGCGCTCCTTCGTTTTGAAAACCGTGTCAATGACATCGAACTCGCCGGCGCGCATCCTCCGCTGCGCGTCATCCCAGTCCATTCCCTTCAGCTCCACGGCTACCCCTGACTTTTTCTCCCACAGACGCCATTGATCCACGATGATCCCCTGCAGGTGTCCCGCAGGATCCAGAAACACGTAGGGCGGATAATTATTATCAGTCACCACCCGGATCGTTTGCGGTGGGCTGGCCGCTTCTCCCCACGCAGTGCCGAACACGAAAAGGGCGGCCAATACTGCCAACGGCCGGTTTCCCCAGCCTACCGTCCACCGGTTTGAGGCCGCTGCTACCCCCTGCGGAATGGCCCACCTAACAATGAATTGAATGATATTCCTCATGCGGCACTGAGCCACACTGTCCGAGTGCCCACGCTCTAGCAATCAGATTGCGTCGGTGAAATGTGCGAGAGCATGGTTTTGTCATGATGATCCGGCTGAGCGTGAACCAAGCCGCTGGCCAGACCCCACACCATCCCCACCCTCGGGAGCTATACACGGATTTTCATGCGGTCTATTCCTGCTAATAAATTCCAAGAACTGCCGTCGTTCATTGCCCCATACCGCCAACTGTAATCAGCAATGAGTCTGTCACTTTGCGATGTCCCTTTGCGATGAATACACCTGAAAGTGAGAAATCCAAAGTCCCGCCTATCCTGTAAAATGAGGATAGGCAAACGCAGCGAAACCTCCTAGTGATTACCTTGCTACTTACCGGAATCCGATGCGATTTCGCCCAGTCGTAACCCATACACATTACAGACTGGCTGAAATTTCCCAGCCAAAGCATTCATGAAAAACTGTTTTCCAGCGCCCTTTGCAGGGTGGGAATGCCCACCCATGGGTCTCGCCAGAACTTCTGGAAATGGCGGATTTGCCCTGATCGTCACCCTGACGCTGATGATCCTGCTCACGGTGGTCACCGTTGTCCTGCTGACGCTGTCCAGCATCTCGCTTCGCGCCTCCACCCAGGGCCAGACGATGAGTGAGACCAAGGCAAATGCCGAAATGCAAAAGGCGGCCGGCCTGGACCAGCGGATCACCGCGGCTGCAGATGGGCTTTCCAGTCTCACCAACGACTCCCCCCCTTTTCCCCGCCCTCCGATCCGGCCCAACGGCGGTTTCAGGAGCTACCCGCCAAAAGCAAATTCCTAGCAGCCGTGATGAAACTTTCTGAATAAGCCATAAGTGGCGTTTATACAAAAAAACGCTATGCGTCAAAATCCCAAACCAACCCAAACCATGAAAAAAACCAACGACTCGAAAACGCACCATAGGCTCAGCCGCCTTAGAGCTGCTCTCACCAGCATCGCGATGCTGGCAAACAAAGCGCAGACTCACATGGCTGCAACCCTTCGAAGCAAATCTCGAAGGATTGCGATTCAGCTCGTTCCTTTTTTCTTAGCCATCCCGATCGCCAATGCGCAACAAGCGGCGGATTGGATGTCTGGAAAATCAGGCATCGGTTGGCGATTCCGAGCGGACGACAAGACGCAAATCGCCAATTGGAATGTCAATACCCTGGTTTCCCAAGTGAAGAGCATCCCGGGTGTGACGTATGTCGTCTTCAATCTGTCCGATGCGGCTCATGGTGATGCCTATATCGCCCCGCATTCCGTGTTGACGGCGATCACTCCTGCGGCGACACCCAACAATAATCGCGACCTTTTCATGGAGATGGCGACCGCGTTTAAGGCGGAGGGCATCAAGGTGATTGCCTATGTGGCCACCCAAGGTCCCGCCATGCTCAAGCATGGTGCCGAAGCGGCCTTTGACGCGGTCGAAGTCAGCCCGGGTGTATTTTACTCTCAGGCAATGGAAAACTGGAAAAACTATGTCTATAGCGTATACAATATTGCGGATTTTGCGAATGAGCGCGAAATGTATAAAAGAGCCTTCGGAGAAGTGATTCTTAACGAATATGCCGCGCGCTATGGCACCTTGATTGACGGTTGGTGGTTCGATAATGGTCACCTCGAAAATTTTGATGCTGAATTGGTGTATTCCATTGCGAAACTGCATAATCCAAATTGCGCGGTTGGCACGAGTTCAAACCTTTCGGTGAATTCCGATTTCCTTAATGGCCATCCCGAGCCTTTGGTTCAATATCCTGCCAATCATCTGATCAATCTGCCCATGCTCACGGCGATTGAAGCTACACCCGATGGATTTCTGTATAAAGGCACTCAGCCAAACCTCGGGCATATGTTTATGGCGCTGGGAACGGCTTGGAATAGCGGACCCATTGTATGGTCATTGGATCAAGCGGCAGACTGGATGACACGCTGCTTGAATGCGGGGGGGGCATGGACTTGGAATGTGGATCTCACGGACAACTCCTCAATTATCAGAGCGGATTCGGCGACCTTTTTAACTGACCTCAATGCAAAAAGAGCCGACAATCTGGCATCAAATCTCGCCGCTCCGACCTTTTCGCAGGCTACCTATAATGGGGGGAACGCGCAGTTCGGTGTAGCCTATACAGGGAGTCTTGCGGGGTCGGCTACGGATGCAGATGGGAATGCGTTGACCTACGCGATCGCCCCCGGCGGGCCGGATTGGTTGAAAGTCTCCACCGACGGCACGTTTTCGGGCACTCCGTATGACACGAGGAATCTAGGGATGAACCGGTTTACGCTTGTGGTGGCCGATGGCAAAGGCCTGATCGATCTAGCGGAGTTGGAAATTTACGTGAGGGACGGATCCGGTAGCGACAAATCGTATTCCCGCGTATCGTTCGATAATCTGCGCCCCAATCTATCGGCGGGTTCGATTAAGGGCCTAGGCATCAGTGATCCCAACGTGAGCATTACACTGGCAGCTGACGGAAATGACGCGGTCATGTCACTCTCGATCACAAATCAAAATTTGGATGGTATCTGCGGCGACAACGACACCCTCTCATGGGATGTCCGTGTCAAGGGCTACTCAGGAGGAAGCTACACGCTCAATGGCAACAACTCAGCGGCTCAACTGGGAACCAGTGTTCCCGTCGGTATGATTGACAATGAATTCGGAGTCTCCGGCACCGATCTCCGATTTGTGGACGACCGGGAATCGATCCAATATTCGGTCGAGAACGTGGTACTCACCACGGATGCCATTGCGACTGCACAGTTTGATGGATTTGACGGGCTATGGGCAACCACGGGTTCCTATATTTTAGGAATTGGACCCAGCGGATTGGAATCGAAAACCTTGGCTGCAAATGGAGAGTTGTCTCTCTCCCCAGCGACTGTTCTGACCTTGACGTCAACGGGTAAGGAGCGATTGCGCGACCTCGATGGAGATTTCACCATCTATCCAAACAATGCCCCTTACTTCGCCGCTAGTTCAATCCAGGTGAATGGCGAGGAAGGCATCGCTTATAGCGATACGCTAACCAACCTATCAGCCACGGCAACTGACCCAGATGGTGATCCGCTGACTTATTCAAAGGCTGCGGGTCCAGCATGGTTGAGTGTCGCTAGCGATGGCACACTGAGCGGCACACCCGGTGCGGCCGATGTCGGCCACAATACCTTCACAATACAAGTTAATGACCCATGGAATGCGACCGACAACCTGATTGTCAAAGTGTCCGTCGCTCCATCGACGCCACCAGCTGCGCCGTCTGGAGTCAGCGCACTCGCCAACATCAGCAAGGTTGATCTCGATTGGTCCGACAATTCGGAAAGTAATCTGGGCAGCTACACGGTTTATCGCAGCACGACATCCGGCAACGGTTACACTGCCATTGCCTCTGGCTTAACGTCCAGCGATTACAGCGACACCAGCGTCACGAACCATACGACCTACTATTATGTGGTGAGCGCCTCGAACATCCATAACAAGGAATCGGCCATGAGCAACGAAGTGTCTGCCTATCCGGGATATGTCGCCAGCGTGGCAAATTCGGAAGTGGCCGTGCTCGGTTCTGTTTCCGGTGCATTCACCAGTATGAATGCCAGCAACAACACCTATCAAACGATCACTGAAGTCGTGAATGGCGGCACTTCAGCGCTTGAACACAAATGGGTGTTCAACGTAGCAAGTGCCGAGCTGGCGACCTTTTATGTGGAAGCGTTTCGCTCAGCCAATACTGAAGGCGACGACATGGTCTTTGCCTATTCGACCGATGGTGTGAATTACATCGACATGGTCACCGTGACAAAAACGGCGGACAACGATACGGCGCAGTATTACGCGCTCCCCAGCGGGACGAGCGGCACCGTTCACGTTCGCTTGAAGGATGCTAATCGTGTCGGCGGAAACACCCAGCTCGATTCTATCAGTATCGATCAGCTATTGATCATCGCCGAAGAAAGCACCGTGGCTCCGAGTATTGCAGCTGCCCCATGGCCAGCAAATACTGCGACTAATGTCGAGGTAAACGCCCTACTCAGATGGACTGCGGGACACCAGAGTGGATCACACGATGTCTACTTCGGCACCAGCACCTCGCCAGCGTTTCAAGGCAACCAAAGTGGCACGAGCTTTAATCCCGGCGTATTGGCCAATAATACTACCTACTACTGGGCTGTGGACGAGGTCAACAATAGTGGCACAACCCCAGGAAACCTCTGGTCGTTCACCACGGCCGCTGCCGCTGCCGCTCCCACTCCCAGCTTCGTCGCATCAGGGGGCATCAGCTCGGGTACCGGAACCATCACGCCGGCCTTGCCATCGGGTCGCGCCAGCGGTGATATCCTGTTATTATTCGTGGAAACCGCCAACCAAGCCGTTTCCATCTCCAACCCCAACGGCGGCACATGGGCCGAAGTGAGCGGCTCGCCGCAGGGAACGGGCACAGCCGCCGGCAGCAGCTCGACGCGGTTGACCGTATTCTGGTCGCGCTACAACGGCACGCAGGGCAATCCCACCGTGTCCGACTCGGGCGATCACCAGACCGCGCGGACGATCGCCATCCGTGGCGCCGCGGCCTCGGGCAATCCGTGGAACGTGACGGCAGGCGGCATCGAGAGCACCTCGGACACCAGCGCGAGCATCCCGGGTGTAACGACCACCGTGCCCAACACGCTAGTGGTGGTGGCGGTGGCCGGGAGTTTGCCGGATGCCAACGGCACGGCAAACTTCTCGGGGTGGTCCAATTCCAACCTGACGGACCTGACCGAACGCACCGATGATACCCGCAACTCGGGCAATGGCGGCGCGCTGGGCATCGCGACGGGCAAGAAAGCCACCGCCGGCGCCACGGGCAACACCGCGGCGACACATGCCAGCTCCGCCGTGAAGGGCATGATCAGCATCGCCATCAAACCCTAACCTCCGGTCGGAAGCCCGTCTCCCCGCAAGGATGCGAGGGGGGCGGGTGCGCCGGACCATGAATCGGCTCTTTTTCATCGTTTCGTGTGCTTTGTAGCAGCCCGCAACTCTAATTACGTTCTGTTCCAGTTCAGGGGACTCTTACACAGGGTTTTGTAATGATGATCCGGCTGAGCGTGAACCAAGCCGCTGGCCAGCCCCCCATCCTCGGGAGCTGTCCACGGATGTTCATGCGGTCGATTCCTGCTCGTAAATTTTAAGAACTGCCGTCTTTCATTGCCCTACACCGCCCACTGCAATCCGCAATGGGTCTGTCACTTTGCGATGAGTTAGCCTCTCCCGTGCATCGGGGGATTGGGAGAAAGCGGTTTGAAGTCGTTCTCGAAAATCGTGCCCGAAACCTGCCTATCGTTGAGCAGGAATTCTCGTGCTGAATCCAAGTCGAAGCCGTTGGCCAAAAACATCCTGCGACCGCGCTGTAGGAGGAAGCGCGCCGCCACTAGCTTGGTGCGCATGCCGCCGCTGGCAAACTCCCCCGTCACGTTGACTATATCGCCGATCATTTCGTCGGAGACGTTGGACACCTGGGCGATCAACTTCGCGTCGCTGTGGGTGGTCGGGTTCTTGTCGTAGAGCCCGTCGATGTCGCTCAAAATGATGAGCAATGGAGATTCGGTGTAGTGGGCCACGTGGGCGGAAAGCCGGTCGTTATCGCCGAATACTTGGTCCGCCGTCGTGGAGATGTCGTTCTCGTTGACGATCGGGATGATGTTGTTTGCCAAAAGTTTATCGATGATCTCGGCAAAGATCTGAGTGCGCTTGCGCGAATCGAAGTCCTCTTCCGTCAACAGGATCTGGGCCGTCAGCTCCTTCACTTTGGCGAAGGCTCGCTCGTAGTGACTCATCAAAATTGGCTGCCCCACCGCCGCCAACGCCTTTTTCGAAATATTGACCTTGTGATCGAGCGATAGCGCCGTCGCCCCCGAGGCCACCGCCGCTGAGGTGACTAAAATCACGTCTTTTCCCGATTTCTTTGCTTCGCTGATGAACCCGGCCAACGCATCCAAGCGATCCTGGGCGATTCGGTCTCCATCCGACAGGATCGAAGAACCTACCTTGACGACGATGCGATTTGTCTTAGTTGTTGCCATTGCGGCGGAGCCTAGATTCTTATCAGCAAATCTCAACCCCTCATTGAATTCAGCCTGTCAGAGCCCCCGGATACTATTGTCGCACCTGTTCGGCATGAGCCAAACCTCCCCGACCAAATCCCCGGGATCACGAAGATGTAAAATGCGGCACCTGCCCCCACTGAGACTGACCCCACTGAGACGGACTGCGGATCATCGAGCTCACCTTTCATCCCGGATAATCGCCGGAAATATAACCGTGAAGCTGCGCGATGGTTTGTTGCTGGGAATTCATCGCCCAGTTCACCAAATCACCCATGGAAATCAGACCCACCAGCCGTCCTTCATCGATGACTGGCAAGTGCCGGATGCGATTGCAGGTCATGAGCTGCATGCACTTCTCGATTCCGTCTTTGCTACACACCGTGATCGCCGGGCTGGAGAGGATTTCCCCGACCTTGGTATCCCTGGAGGTGCGGCCTTTCAGTGCCACCTTCCGGCTGTAGTCGCGCTCCGAAAGCACGCCGGCCACCTCTTCATCTTTGATCGCGATGAGGGCTCCGATGTTCTTCTCGCCCATCAATCGGATGGCCTCATATACGGTTGCTTCCGGGGTGGTCGTCCAGATTTCCCCGCCTTTGCTATGTAAAATATCGTAAACAGTTCCGTTGATTTCCATGGTTTTGATCCTTTTGAGGTTCTAATACCTTGAGTTGCAGGGATCGCCGCGTCAAGAACACAGGACTCACCCATTCACTTTCGATTTTCAGCCAAGGCGACCGTAGGTTTCGGAATCAGTTCACTGAGCGTTGTAACATCTGATGCGGCCGCCCGACATCCCCATGCATTCACCGGGGCGACCTGACCCCCTCCGGATTGAGCCATCCCACCAGTGGGACCCGGCATCATGTGAACGCAAGGAAAGTCGAAATTGCGAAATGATTCCTTAATACAGTATCGGTATTCGAAGCAATCGCTCGAACCATACCCTCCCGCGGTTTCTCCCGTTCCCTCCCATGCGAATCGTCAGTTGACAGATTGGATCAGGATGTCTAGTTTTTCCGCCGAGACGATGAATTCTGCAGACCGGTGCCCTCCTCTACGGTTTCTTCGGACGATATCCACCAAATTCTAAACATCCGTTGGAGCTTGCATCGTCGCCTCTGGAAAACACAAAACATCACTATGAGAACCACATTCCTTCTTGGCCTGATCGCCGGAACTTCCGCCCTAGTTGGTAATGCGCATGCCGCAACCATCACATGGGGTTCTGCAACCAGTGTCACCACTGTAACAGCAGATGTCTCAAATACCGGCACGACCGTTGAGGCATTCAACGCCGCGGCGGATACCGTCAGCAACACCTTGAATTTAAATGGTGTTTCATTCACCAGCACAGGTGCTCTGCTCAATAACAGCAATGGAGTCGATGCCTTTAGTGGCACTACCGGCAATGCGGACTACGATCAATTCCTAAGTAACATCGATTTTGGTAACGGAGGTAACCTCGTCAGTCTGACGATTGGCGGCGGGTTACTCGTGAATGGCGGCCAATACCTGCTACAGGTGTGGTATGCCGATACGAATAATGCGACCCGTGTGATGCAATTTGGCGACGGCAATTCCAACACAGTGAATCTTGTTGCCACAGGGCAGTATGCCACCGGAACATTCACCGCAGACGGAAGTTCACAGACATTGACACTGGATGCACAGGGCTTCGGAAATGCTCACATCACCGGCTATCAGCTTCGCGCGATCCCAGAACCAAGCGCCGCTGCTCTTCTCGGTCTCGGTGGTTTGGGACTCATCCTTCGCCGCCGCCGCTAAGTAGCTTTCTTCAAAAATTTGATTTCAAGCCTCTCCGGGATTCCGGAGGGGCTTTTTTGGCGAGTCATGCCGTATGCGTTCAGCTCTGTCCCTATGTGATACGAACGGTTCAGGCGAAGCGTCCCTCAGGCACGGCAGTCGAGCCGCCACATGCACCAAGGCCTCTCACCCTGCCCTCTCCGGTCCAAACGCCAGTCCACCGGGTCAGTGCGCGGGTTTTCCGCGTAGTTTTCTGAACCCCATCACGAGACCCAGAACCACAACTCCAGCGACAAGTCCGCAGATTCCATTGAACAGAGTAGGCGCAATCGCTGAAAAAATGCCGCCCATTGCCCCCATGGCTTTCATGGATTCCGCCAGGTGCTCGATCTGATGGTGCAACCAGGGAATCCCGTGGGTCAGGATCCCGCCACCAACAAGGAACATCGCAGCCGTGCCCACAATGGACAGGGTCTTCATGAACAGCGGTGCCGCCCATAGAATACCGGAACCCAGCTTCTTGAAAAAAGCCTTCGATTGGCGGGTGAGGTAAAGCCCGAGGTCGTCCAGCTTCACGATGCCCGCCACCAATCCATACACAAAGATCGTCACCCCTATCGCAATCACGGATAGAACGAGCACCTGCCGGATGAGATCCGCATCCGCCACCGCATCCAGCGCGATGGCGATGACCTCTGCGGAGATGATGAAATCGGTGCGCACCGCTCCCTTGATTTTTTCTTTCTCAGTCTCGTCCTTTTTGGGATCCGGATGTTCAGCGAGTTCCTTGAGGTGTTTCTCAGCCTCTTGTTCCGTGTGCTTGCCGCGATGCTGTAGCGCGTGATGCACTTTTTCAACCCCCTCGAAACATAGATACAGCCCCCCCACCATCAGGATAGGGGTGATCGCCCACGGTGCGAACGCACTGATCAGAAGCGCAACCGGGACCAGGATCAGCTTGTTCAGGAAAGACCCTTTCGTCACCGCCCATACCACGGCGACCTCCCGCTTCGCAACCACTCCGCTCACCTGTTCCGCGTTCAGCGCCAAATCATCCCCGAGCAGACCCGTCGTCTTCGCCGCCGCCTTCTTGGTGAGAATCGAAACGTCGTCGAGTATCGTCGCGATATCGTCAAAAAGCATAAGTAAACTGCCTGCTGCCATGAGCTCATATCGTTTGGAAATTCGCCAATCAGGCAAGCGGGAACCTTCCGGAGGCAATCCATTCAAGCACAACCTTTCCCACCACATTCCAGCCCGGACGATTCAGGCGAAACGTCTCTCAGGCATGGCGGTCAAACTCCGAATCGTTCAAGCAATTTCTCCGCAAAGGGTCCGTCCCCATGCGTCCCCATGCGTCCCCATGCGATGCCTTTGCGATGCTTGCGTTCCCATCCGGTGATCTCGATGAACTTGTCCCGGGCCTTACGGCCCGTCATGCACCCGTATCTGGCGCGCATCTTCCCGGTGTATTCTCCGGTGCTTTTTTCACTCATGCCCATGGCTGGCGCATGGTGTCTTCATTTGTGAGGCAACGGGATTTTTCCGGCACATTCGGGATTTCTTTTCAGTGTCCGCTTCAATGAGACAACACGCCCAGCAAGGCGCAGTAAGACCTTGATTACTAAAAGAATCGCGCCTGCTAAGGTATAGGCTCGGCGATGGCCAACCGTCCAGGAAGTTGCGCAGATGTCGCCCAACGGCAGGTCGGGTCCGAGGACTGAAAAAGAAGGAGGCGAAGAAAATATAAAGATTTGCGACCAGAACTTGGATGTAATTCAAAAACTGAGTGCCACTACCCGGCACTCACTCCACGCGCACGCGCACGAATCCCCGACCGCCGTCTAACGAAATTTCGGCGCTGCTCTCGGGCTCCACGCCGGGGAGCCCCGTCATCACCACGGTCCATGGCGCGATCTGTAAATCCCGACGGTATTCGATGGTGTAGCTCTTCCCTTCCACCGCTTTCCAATAGACGGTCAGATTCCCGTCGCTGCGCTCCACCTCCGTGATCCGAAGCGCCGAATTCGCGTCCTTCGGGTCCGTCCCCGCGTGATATTCCTCCCAGTTGGCCTCTCCGTCTCCGTCGGGGTCATCGTAGACGGCGGCGTCATTCTCGGGCAGGCCATGAGTGCGCATCCAGATGCGCGGGACTCCTTGCGCGAGCAGTGGATCGAAGGTATTCACCGCGTTGAGCGCCCCCAGCCACAACTCGGCGTGGCGAAGCAGCCCGATGTCCGAAAAGTGGACGCCGATCCCGCCCTGTTCCCGATAGGGAAGACCAGTCGCCGGATCGAGTCCGTCGGCAGAATCGCCCGAGGTCGTCGTCGGTAGTGTATCCGTGTCCGCACCAAGGAAGATGAGGGGGTCGGCGTCCACCACCGCCTGCTGCGCGCCACGTAGTGCGGGAACCGGCCCCATTTGATTGGTTTGGTGACTCGCCAAAGCCACTCCCCATTCCATCTCAGTCCCGGAATCAATACGAGACTGGCTGATCACAGTTTCGAGTTGCTGTTGGTACACCGCCGGGTCGGTGGCTCGGTCCGCCTCCCCTTGGTGCCAGAGCACGGCTCTATACCCGGTTGTGTTGCCTAGCTGTCCCAGCGCCTGCTGCAGTCGCTCGTAGAGATCGAAATCCGCCCTTGCCGGATCGTAGTCAGGATGCCCGACACCGTAACCGGGTAGCCACTGTGCCACCTTGGTGCCGCCCTGTCCCGCCGAGACAAATCCGACCGGTACATCTAGCTGCTCCACCAGCATTGTTCCAAGGTCTGGCCAGATCGATCCCTTGCCCCCATCAGACACTGGCTGGGGGTCCGTCGCGAAGGCCCAAGTGCCGGCATTGAGATCATAGGCGCGCACCCGCTCATCGCCCGGGGTCTGCGGAACCTCGCCATAGTTGGCGGAGTTGGATTGTCCAGCAGTGATGAAAACCTCGCCGATACCGACGCTCTCCACCAACTGGGTGTCCAACACCACGGCCCCGTCTACCGCACGCACCTCAAGGTCGTACCAACCACCAGTCCCCTCGAGAACACCTGCAAAATCCCCCAGAGCCCCAACTTCGTCATTCACAACCTGCCAGCCGGTAGGATTGCCAGAAAAGCCGGGACGTGGCGTCAGGCGAGCCTCAATCACCGCCGTAGAAGATCCCCCGAAAGTACCCTCGACCTGGACCGCCCCGACACCGTGGAAATCGCGTTGGATCACCCCGCCAGTCTCTGGAGTGGAAAGCGTAATAGTCTCAGGTCTATGCTCGCTAGCTGTTCCAAAGATATCAATCTCACGATAGCCGACAAATCCGGTAGAACCTGCAGGATGAAAATTACTAAACGTCACCGACTTCACTCCAGCTGCAATGATTCCCGTGGTGTCCTCCGTGAACAAAACCTCGGTCCAAGTGAAAGTGGTCGGTAAATTTGAAAAATAGACTCCAGAAGAAACTTCGGAAGTCGTACCATCCACATATGTCACGGTGATCGTGAAGCCCTGATTTGACCGGCCGCCTCCTCCCGGATTCCATCCCGCGAACGTATTGATACCGGTGATATCGTAACCGCCGGTATTCACCGTGATATCAAAATTGAAGGTGATTGAATCCGTGACCCTATCTATGGTCTTAGGCGCTTCACCATTATCGGTCGCATCTGGCCCGACGGCGCCATTGTTTAAAAGAGCTGCTTCGGCTGCACCAATCCCAGCATCCGTGATGCTGAGAAAAGTTGGCTGACTCGCATCAGCTAAATCGGTGGCACTAAAGGGGGTAAAGGTTTCCGGATAAGGATCCGTGTTGGTTGTGCCAGAACCATTCGCAGTAAACACGACTTCGGCCTGGGATAATGGCGCGAGAGCAATAAGTGAGAGGCTAGCAAAGGTGGTTTTTATGAATGCTTTTATGAACATTTTTTTTGGTTGGGGGTATTTATTACTGCAACTGCAGGGAATTTTCCTCCGCAGGTGGCTCCTGAAACAGCAGTCGAGCCGGATCGAAGGACGGAGCCGGTGGTTCGATGCGTAGGTTGGACGGCGTTTCGGCAGGAAATCCCCCGGAGTTAGCCGGGATATGACGGCATGAGGAGATTTCGCTGCGAAAATTAATGCCGGTAAGCGTAGTCCTCTGAGCCGCCTTGCCAAGGTCGTTTTTGGCGGCGTTTTTTGGGGGCTAAGGGTTTCCTGTGATATCGAGAACCAGAGTCCGGCCGTCGCCAAGGGGGATTTCTTCGGGCTGCCAACTGGGCCGCTGGTCAAGGCTGCCCGGGTCGGGGTTCAATGGATTCCGGGAACGGTTGAATCAATCGAGATCCGGTTCGTGATCGGGGATCCATTCCTTAACCGCCTGCTATAGGAGACTTAGAAGGCCCTTATGATGATCATAAGAACAATCTTTGTACCCAGCAAAGATCGGGGGTGAGGATCGGTTTTGGTCAAGGTGAGTGAATCTCGGACGGGAAGAGATTTGGAGCCGGAACGAGCCGCTCTGGAGACGGTCTGCGGCGTGGCGCGGTAACCACCTTACGGGAACTGCGGCGCTTTGGCTTTTACCATAGCGATAAAAGTGTGCGCGTTGGGTTGCCCCGTCCTGCCTTGGATTGTCATGCGGCAGCGAAGTCGAGATCTTTGGTCGCTCTGACGGTTGATTTTGGAAGGTTGTCGCCCTTTTTCAAGCGGTGTTCGATCTCGTCGCGAACGATGGAGCATAGCTCTGCGTAGGCTTCTTCCTCAGAAACCGCGTGGCAGACGCCGCCGAAGTAGAGATCCGGACAGTAGCCGATGTAGCACTGATCCTCATCGGACCACTGGACAATACGGAGGTAGTTATCTGCCAGCTTCATGTTGGGGAGCTAGTCTTTTCCCTTCGCTTCGGCAATCGCTTTTACGATCTGACGTTCTTAGTAAGTTTTTGCCTCCCCGTTTTCTGCACCGCTCCGCGTGACTATGCCGTTGAAGGCGGAGTGTTTGAACTGTCGGTGTGAGCCTTTCTGGCGGTTGTTCGACAATCTTGCCGCGCGAAGATCTCTATGGAGGTCGCGGATCTTGCGTGGCATGAGTCTTGGGATGGGGGCTTCTGATGTGCGCTTGAGTCGTGCAAAGGGTTTGAAAACCCCTTCTTCTTACTGACAAGCCTCGCATTCCCCGCCCTTCAGCATTGCATCGATGGAGCAGGCGTGTTTCTGGGCTTCGGTGAATTCCTTTTTGGTGGCTGCGGTTGCCGCGCGCATAGGGTCTGTCCCTATGCGATGCCTATGCGATGAGATGAACGACTGATCATCTTTTTGGGAGAAATTTGGAATGCCAAGTTACGCGGTAAATTGCAGGTTTCGTCTCCGAAAAACACCGAAGGCTTGTAGGTGTTTTGGACAGGAGCGCAGCGACGTGGGGCAACGCCCCGAAGCCCCGAGAGGCGGGGCTGAGTCAATCCTTCCATGGGGTGATCCACCGTGCTCGTCTCATACCACCACAATGCACTGTTCATCCGAACTCTTCAAGCGATTTCTCCGCATAAGGTCTGTCCCTTTGCGATAGATGCTGCGCGTTAATGCCGGAATTTGCTGGAATCGAGACCGGGGCTATTTCTCTAGGGAACCCGCACTAAGGAGTTTTTCAATCGGTGAATGTAACGCCGTTAAGGATCGCAAAAAGTTCAGGTTCAAATTCTTCATAACGGTTTTTTATAGAACCTGCCACCAATGAGTATAATTTCTTTTCTCTCCAACACATCGAACGAAGTTGAACACATGGAACACCGTTCTGGGAAATGAAGTCGGAGCGGACACGAAACCAACGATCTCCATTGATCTCTTGCGTATCGAGCGGTATGACCGAGATCTCTGTCATCTCGCTGAATTCTAATATGAACTCGACGAGTTCGACCGCCTCTTCCTGTGTAGTCACCGGAATCGGTAGATCCGCGTGGTCGGTAACATCCATTGTACATATGGCTGCACCGAACGGAGCTGAGAGATATAAGTCAAATTCAGCGCCTGGAGACGGCATTTCGATCCAATTAAGTGGCGTCGTCAATAGGTATGGGTGTTCCGCCCCCGTCCACGCCTTGATACTTACATTCGCAGGCTCCTCAGAAACTTCCCAATTTTCCGAAGCTTCAGATTCATCGACCGTTTGCGATCCCTCTGAAATAAAGGTATCTGATTCTGTGGGATTATTTAGATCTGGAGGAAAAAGATATGATAATACAATAAGTGCTGGCAGCAAAAAAAGAGCGGTAAGCGCAAACACCCGCCTCAACGGCATCTCAGCCACTAATGCCGATTCTAGTTCTGAGCCAGGCAGGCGATGAGCATGTCCAGAGCTAAGACACACGAACGCTGCGTGCATTGCTACAGGATAAACACTAGCAATACGCCTACGCGACGTGAACACGATTGGTCTACTTTGATCATCGAAAACCAGACATAGAGCCCTACACGGAAGTTTCGGATCCGCCGCATTAAAGTCGAAGTCTGGCATAAGCCCGGAAAATTTCTTCAATCTCTCGGATACCTGCTCAGCGGGCAACGGAGGCAAAACAAAAACGCTTTTGGAAATTACTTCATTCTCCAGCAGCTGATGAATTTCCCATCCGAGGGCATCGGTGACTCCCACAAGCATGCAAACCCCTCCAGCCTGTTCCATCAGTTCCAAGATGCGTTGTTGCCATGTGTCATCTGTGTGATACTCGCGACAGGCTCCAAATTCAGGCAATCTTTCGCCAGGCTTTCCGATTGCCACAACCGGACCTTCCCGCCACACGCTCAGTGCAAGTTGCTCTTCGAATCGCAGCGATTTCCCATAACTCATCGAGAAAAATCCGGGCTTCATTGAAAGCCCGTCATCATTGAATGATCGGAGAAATAGAATCGGGGGGCGTTTATCGCTTACAAGGACTTTTGAGGATGGCACAGCCACCAATCTCCGGAAATGCCTCTTAATGAACACATGTAGCGAAAGTATTGCAGCTCCTAGGATGAAAAGCAGGGGACTCATCATTAGGACAGCCGCGCTGAAGATGACAAGCCCGACCAGACCAAGCAATAGTGCGACTATAAACACGACGATCACCCAGACGAGAGAAAGAGTGGCCTCGGGCCACTGCAGGGGTATTCTGCTTTTCGGGCCAAAGAAACTTCGCATCCATTTCTTGAAGTCTCCGAGTGATTTTAATGATAGTTCACGTTGGAGCTGTATGGTTCCCCAAAGGGAGATTCCGAGCAAAAGAATTACAACATAGGATACGACACTGAGAAATACGCCAAGCATTATCCCGACTTCCAGAGATAGACCAAACTTCCACGCTATTGAAGATCCGGCAGAGGGGAGAAAAAAGAATGACAAAGCCAGGCACAAGATGACAAAGAAAGCACCCCTTTGGTTCATTCCACTCGCGACCAACATTTTACCGAGAAACGGTGTCCGCCTGATTTTCCATAACGCTCCTGCAATCGAGCTTATGTCAACCTGCTGAATGGCTTTCAACTGAGGGTCGTTGCCTTTGTTTCGACTCCGATCATTTATCGAGTGCATACTTATTAAGTCCGAGCCAACCGTAATTCATCTAAATTGGCATCAATCCTTTCCGGCGAGCATGAGGCAGGGATAAAACATCCCAATTAATGGGTCAAGGATGGAGTGACGAGGGAATGCAATTCGGTCAGTCCAGTAGATTGGGTTTCACGAGTTGGCGTCGATGGGGTCAGTCGATGGGGTCTCGATGGGGTTAGTCCCTCTCGATGGGGTCAGTCCCGAATGGCACGGGATTAAGCCCGATTTCGATGCCGTATTCCCTACCAATAAAGGGATTTTAAATGTCTACCTACAGGCTGCAGAGCTTTCCCGATCAGCCTCTTTCACGAAGACTGGTGACACAAGTCAGTCGGGCAACAATCTGGGATTTCCGACGAAAAACCGCTTAATCCCGTGCCATTCGGGACTGCCCCCATTCACTATGGTGACTGATAGCGGCTTTGCCGGTTGTTCAGTCTTTTTGGGATACAAACCAAATCCTACAGCTGCACCGATAAAGACGAGGAGAAGAAAGGAAAAAAGACCTTGGCACCACAATGCTCGTATAGCCGTCCGTAAGCTCGAAATCTTCAAGTAGACTAATCCTCCCATCGCCAGAAGTTGCCGTCGGTATTCGTCTAGGACAAACCAGCGAGTTTCACCTTGCACGACTCTTTCGAGATATTGCTTCGCTTTCTCGTCCTTCCACGGTTTGTTGCCTGCTGGGAACAGAATCGAGAAGTGTTCCGGGAGGGGCAACCCATTGGGGCGGACGGACTTGAAGGCATGATGGAGACAAATAAAGCCAGAAACTCCCACACCTATAACCAAGATAATCATCCCCCAGATCATGAAACACAGCGGCGCGCGGTGAGAAATGAACATGCCTTCACCAAGGCGATCGTTAACTCCCACCACGAGCTTGCCGGTGAGTATGAATATCCCCAGGCACAAGGCAATCACAGCCCCGGCTTTCGCGTCCATGAATTGCACCACTCGCTGGGTGTTCTCATAACCCCGGGACATTTGTCCCAATGTTTCATCGAAAGTTAGCAAATTATCTGGCCTGACTCCAGGGATCAGTTTTTCAGAGTTTCCAAGAACTGAAGGAGGGGGCAAAGAAGATTTCCCAAAAATGCTTTTCAAAAGTTGTAGGAAGATTGAGGTCATAGTTGACTGAATTTACCTGCTTCATATTCACGAACGCCAACATCACCATGAGAGTAATCCTCCCATTCTTTTGGCCAATCAAACAGACCGGATTCGCTACCGATCCTGTGGCGAGATAGTACGATGGCCATTGCGTTTACCAACCAGATCGCGGCATCGCCGCACATTGTGCCGATACTATCACCGGCTTTTTTGCGATCTGAAAAATGCTGAGCCCACTCTTGCTGGAGCACCCAGCAGAACCGGTGGTTTTGAGTTTCATAGTGCCACGAGGGAGTGCGACGAATCCAAGGTTCACAGCAATCAACCGAGGGCGGAACGGCCAAAGGATTTGTGAAATTACTGATTGCGACCAACGACAGTCCACCACTGTGATCGATCAAACCAGATAGACCTGAGTGTCTTTTCGGACTGTCCCTCTTAAGAGATGGTAGCTTTCTCGCAAGGCTCACTCTGAAAAGCAGGGCGGGATCATGACTTCGTTTTCGAATCATTAGTCGAGAGACGCGTGAGGACGATGGGTAATCGAGATGTTCTTCAGCGGAATGGTAGCGGGAGTTGCCGATGCAATTTTACGTTGTTGCTCTGCCTCGACGTCTTTCAACGCCGTCTTCAAATCTCGAAGCTCTGCCATCTTGAAGTTGGATGACGTGTCTGCCAACCTGGATGGACAGTCCAAGAATTCCATTCTAAGGCGTGGATGAAGCTCAGAGACATTTGGGCGATACATTGCAATCTCAGTAGGTGAAGGATCAACTTGAACGAATGCTTGGCGGACATGGCGCATTCCTGGGCCAATGCCGACTAGGAATCTCCGGTCTCCAAGGACGATCCCCGATACATGCAAGTTACCTTTGCAATTCCCGTGGGGCGTCTCACCGCCCGCTGCAGCCTGACCCCAGCCACCGAATCCGGCCTCCCGACTCAGGTCGCCCATTTCATTTTCCCATGCTACCGCCACTGAGACAGGTGTCACTTTTTTCAACGCCACGAAATCGTCAGCTAACTCAGCGGTTACCGCGAAAATTGCGTTATCACCAGCGAAGGGGAATTGAATGAACCAATCTGGATGATTCTCTGCAAATTTTTTAGTTTTCTCCATAATCTCGAGGAAGTCTTCGGCGAGTTGGCGCTGTTCTTCGAGAGTTCCGTTTGCCACCTCTGTGACTCGCTTGGTAAACCCGTCAAGATCCATGCTCATAACAAAGCCCAAGCACGAATAAAGGTCCTCACCAGTAGGAGTTCCAAGCGGCGCTGCTTGGCAGTTGATCTGTCTGACCGACGAGAGAGAGGAAAGGTTTACTGCTCTGGCTTGTTTCTCCATCACAGCTTCAAGCAATGTGAGATCGTTGGCGGTTTGGGTCTTTGCTGTTTCAAAACTGGAGTAGCTGGCGGAAATATCATCTAAATTCTCGCAGCTCCACTTTTCGTGAATTTTCGAGCCAAGTTGCCACAGCGGAACCAATCCTTTCCCAAGCTGTTTTGCTGGGAAGTTAGCGGCAGGGCTCATGGAAACAAGTGACGTGTCGTCGTGAATGCCGACGCTCGTAATGGTGAGTGTCGCATCGTGATCGGCGGCGATCCTCCAGCCACTCGGTCCTCCGCTCCCATACGCACGCTTCAGAAGCTCATGGAGCAAGCCCGCGAAGCCTTTCAATTGCCCTTCCACATCCGAGGGCGACTCATAGCGCAGTCCCACATGGATCGTCCGACCATGAATTTCAAGGACTTCACCATCGAATTGTCCTGCAGCAAGATATGAGGCGTCTGCGGCTTTGCGGATGTATTCATGTGCCTTCCGAGCATTGGCGACTGATTCGGCACCTTCCAAATCCAAACCCAGCGAGAGTTCGAGATAGAGATGAACGAGATTTCCAAACCAGTAGGGACTCTCCCTAGAAATGGAATGGAAAGAAGCCGCCTTGATCAGAGTAGGGCGCGTGGGGGGGAAGAGATTCGTCGGTTGTCTGGTTGTTGTGTACATAAACTTAGCAGGGGAGTTAGAAGGCATTTCTCACTTTGGGGTTGATCGAGTCCTTCGCTCTGCTAAATCGTCTGTTGCCTGACTGACGACTAGCTATGAGCTAGGACTTATTCGGATTGCCCGCATCTCGCGCCAACGAGATGCGGGCAAATTTGTTTTGAGCTACTGGCAAGCCTCGCACTCTCCCCCATTGAGCATCGCATCGATGGAGCAGGCGTTTTTCTGGGCTTCGGTGTATTCCTTTTTGGCGGCGTTGGTCGCAGCTGTGGCGGCGGTTTGGGTGGCCATGACGCCGCGTTGTTCCTTGCGGCTTTCGATCGTGGATTTCTCGACGTTGGAGGCTTGGAGGGTGCGGAGGTAGTAGGTGGTTTTGAGGCCTTTGTCCCAGGCACGGCGATACATGTGGGAGAGGGTTTTGAAGTCCGGGGTGGCGAGGAAGAGGTTGACCGATTGGGATTGGTCGAGCCACTTCTGGCGGCGGGCGGCGGCATCGACGATGTATTCGTAACCGATGCCGAAGACCGTTTTGTGCTTCTGTTTGATGGCCTCCGGGATGTCGTCGATGTTATCGAGTTCGCCGTCGAAGTATTTGAGCTGATCGACCATTTCCGGGCTCCAGAGATTGGCCTTCTTGAGATCGCGGACGAGTTCGGTGTTGAGGATGGTGAAGTCGCCGGAGAGGTTGGATTTCACGTAGAGGTTCTTGTAGTTCGGCTCGATGCACGGGGTGGTGCCCATGATGTTCGAGATCGTCGCAGTCGGGGCGATGGCGAGGACGTTGGAGTTGCGCATGCCGTGTTGGGCGATTTTTTCGCGCACGACCGACCAATCCATTTTTCCGCCGCGTGGGACGTCGATCTTGCGACCGCGCTCGTCTTCGAGGAGATCCACGGTGTCTTGCGGGAGGAGTCCCCTGCTCCACTTGGAGCCCTCGTAGGAGGAGTAGGTGCCGACTTCTGCAGCGAGATCGCTGGAGGCGCTATAGGCGTAGTAGGCGATGGCTTCCATCATCTCGTCATTGAACTCGACGGCCGCATCCGAGGCGAAGGCGAGGTCGCGCTTGTAGAGGGCGTTCTGGAGACCCATGACGCCGAGGCCGATGGGGCGGTGGCGTGAGTTCGCGGTTTTCGCGGCAGCGGTTGGGTAGAAGTTGATATCTATGACGTTGTCAAGGGCGCGGATGGCGACCGTGATGGTTTCCTTGAGCATCTCGTGATCGAGCGCACCATCGCGGTTGATGTGGCTGTCGAGGACGACGGAACCGAGGTTGCAGACTGCGGTTTCTTCCTCAGAGGTGTTGAGGGTGATCTCGGTGCAGAGGTTGCTGGAGTGGATGACACCGCAATGATCCTGTGGGGAGCGGACGTTGCACGGGTCTTTGAAGGTGATCCATGGGTGGCCGGTCTCGAAGATCATTTTCAGCATGCCCTTCCAGAGCTCGATGGCCGGGAGTTTGCGAGACCAGATTTTGCCGTCTTCGGCTTGGGCTTCGTATTCCTCGTAGCGTGCTTCGAAAGCTTTGCCGTAGAGGTCGTGGAGATCCGGGGTTTCATTGGCGCGGAAGAGCGTCCAGTGCTCGCGGGCTTCCATGCGTTTCATAAACAGGTCGGGAACCCAGTTGGCGGTGTTCATGTCGTGGCAGCGGCGGCGGTCGTCTCCGGTGTTTTTGCGGAGCTCGAGGAAGTCCTCGATGTCGTTGTGCCATGTCTCAAGGTAGGCGCAGCCGGAGCCTTTGCGTTTGCCGCCTTGGTTGACGGCCAGGAGCTGGTCGTTGTGGAGCTTGAGGAACGGGATGATGCCTTGGGACTCGCCGTTGGTGCCCTGGATGTAGCCGCCGGTGCCGCGCACTGCGGTCCATGAGCCACCGAGGCCGCCCGCCCACTTGGAGAGGTAGGCGTTTTCCGCGATGCCGCGCTGCATGATCGACTCGATGGAGTCGTCGACCTTGTAGAGGTAACAGGAGGAGAGCTGGGAGTGGAGGGTGCCGGAGTTGAACAGGGTCGGGGTGGAGGAACAGAAGCGGCGGCCTTTGTAGAGATTGTAGAGGCGGATCGCCCATTCTTCGGCTTTGCTTTCCTCGCGCTTGAAGAGGCCCATGGCGACACGCATCCAGAAGAACTGCGGGGTCTCAATGCGGCGGTGCTTGTCGCTGGTTTTGTCAACGATCAGGTAACGATCGTAGAGGGTCTGAATGCCGAGGTAGTCGAAGTCGAGGTCTGCGGTCGGATCGAAGGCTTCGCAGAGGCGCTCGATGTCGTATTTCTCCAAAAGCTCCGGGTGGAGGCGTTTGATGGCGACCCCGTGCTTGAGGTAGGACTTGAAGCCGATCTTGTGGGCGTCTTTGAGTTTCTCAACTCCATCGGTGGAGATATTCCAATCGAGGACTTCCTCGTAGATGTAGGAGAGCAGGATGCGGGCGGCGAACTTGGCGAAGTCTGCGTCCTTCTCGATCAGGGTCTTGGAGTTGAGGATGATGGTTGCCTTGAGGTCCTTGGCGGAAATTTCCGAGCCAATCGAGCGGCGGAGTTCGCGTTCGATTTCGTCCTCGCTGAGGTTCAGATCGAGGCCGATCGAGGCGAAATGGATGCGCTTTTTGAGCTCCATGCCGTCCCAGAAATTCGATTCGCCGTCATCCGTGGTGACCACGATCATGGAATCCTGCGAGAGATCCTCGCTGGCGCTGTCCTCGTCCTCGATGCGCTGGCGTCCGCGCTCGGCACGGTAAAGGATGTAATGCTGGGCGGCCTTGTAATGACCCTGGCGCATGAGCTCCTCCTGCACGAGATCCTGCACGTCCTCGATGTGGACAAAGGATTGGTCGCCGCGGCGAACCTGTTCGGTCACGGCTTTGGCGACTTCGACGGCTGGCTCCGGGTTTTCGTGGATCGTGAGGAAGGCCTTGCGCACGGCGATCTCGATCTTGGTCTCGCTCCAAGGCACCACATTGCCATTGCGGCGGATCAGGCGGACGGGAAGCGCGTGCGGGCTAGTGCCGGTCTCGACGTGACCGGTCTTCTGCAGCGAGCGACGGAAGGCCAGGGATTTCGCGACATCGTAGGCTTCATTTTCCAGCAGGGCCTTCTCGATGAGGAGGTAGAGATCGGATTCGGTGAGGCGCAGGCGGTCGCCTTCGTCGAGAGCCTTGGTCAGGGAAACGGCAACCGCCGTGGCGACCTGGGAGACGAACTTGCGGTTCACCTCGGAGAAGATCGACTTCTCGTCCTCGGAACGTGCAACCAAGAGGTCGGCAAGGGATTCACCGATCGCGTCGGCGACGTCTTCGAGCGAGAACTGGTGCTCCTTTTCGCCACGGGTCACAAAGATATCCGGCATCGGCTTGCGGTGCTCGGCCGGGATCGATTCACGCCAGTCAAATTGGCGTTCGGTGGCGGCGAGGGCGAAGCGGTCGGAGATGACTTGCTTGAGGATGTTGTCTTCGGCGAGGTTTAAGGAGCGATACATGGTCGGGATAAGGTGGAGGTGGGATTTTGCGGACGGTTTTTTGCGGAGCGGACGGAAGATGGAGTGGCTGGTGCCGGGTGATCAGTGAGAAGAGGGTGGTGGATCGGGCGGCGGAAGATTTAGTGGCGAGTGAGAAGTGAGAAGGAAGAGAGGTTGGGCAGGCTTAGGGGGTTAGGCGGCGTTTTAGGGCGTTGATGAGGCCTTTGATCATGCGGGATAGTTCGCGGGTTTCGCTGATCATGGCGCGGGATTCGTCCATGGGTGGTGCGCCTAGACGGGCACGGACTTTTTCGGCGACGTAGAGCTGAGTGCGAAGTTCGCCGCAGGAGCCTTTGCTGTAGCGGAGGAAATTGATGAACTCTTTTGTGTTATCGCGTTCCGATCCTTCGGCGATGTTTGATGGGATGGAGAGAGAGGAGCGTTCCATCTGACCACGAAGCGCAAAGTCCTTTGAGTCAGCTAACGAGACGTGGACGTCCACAGCCAACTGGCAACCCCGTTTCCAAACGTCAAGGTCTTCAAAGGTGTCGATTTCGTTCATCGTTGGTAATCGCTGCGGCTGGATCTGGTCTTCTCACTTCTCACTCGGCACTGGTCACTGACGCGAGCTTACAGCTCATCGTCATCGACGGCTCCGAGGGCGCCGGCTTTTTGGTATTCGGTGACTCGGCCCTCGAAGAAGTTTTGCTCCTTCTTGATGTCCATCATTTCGGCGAGCCATGGGAATGGGTTGGAGACCGATTCGTTGAGTGGGGCGAGGCCGCAGGAGGTGAGGCGGCGGTCGGCGATGTAGTCGATGTATTGCTCGAAGTCGGTGGCGTTGAGGCCGAGACCGGAGACCGGGAGGCAATCGCGGATGAAGGCTTTTTCGAGTTCGATGCCCTCTTTCATGGTGCTGCGGAGTTCCTCGCGGAAGGCCTCGGTCCAGATGTCGGGGTTTTCATCGACGAGATCCATGAGGAGGTTGCGGAAGACCTCGATGTGGTTCGACTCATCGCGCAAGGTGTAGCGGAACATCTGGCCGATGCCGGGGAATTTGTTTTGGCGGTAAAGCGAGAGGATCATGCCGAAGAGGCCGTAGAACTGGGTGCCCTCCATGATCTGGCCGAACATGAAGATGTTCTTGGCGAGCGCCTGCTTGTTCTCGGTGATCGTGAGGTCGATATCGCGGCGCAGGGCGCGGGAGTTCGAGGTGACGAAGTTGTTTTTCGCGGTGATCGTCGGGACGTCCTCGAACATGGCTTCGCACTCGTGCGGGTTGATGCCGAGCGAGGAAATCATGTAAACTAGGCTGTCGGCGTGGATGTTTTCCTCGTGGGCGTGACGGCCAAGAACAAGCTTGAGCTCGGGGGCGGTGACGACTTCGCGGACGACGTGGAGGACGTTGTCACCGACGATGCCTTCGGCGGCGGAGAAGTAGCCGATGCCCATCTTGATGATCCAGCGCTCGACGTCGGAAATTTCGTTGGAACGCCATTGCTCGACGTCCTTTTGCATCGAGATGTCCTCCGGCTCCCAATGGTTGTTCTTCATCGTCTTGTAGAGGTCATACGCCCACTGGTATTTGAGCGGGAGGATGTTGAAGAACATCGTTTGCTTGCCGTTGATGACTTTCTTGGAGTCGTAGGCGAGCTCGGCCTTGGCCTTATCGAGAGTAAAAGTGCGGTTTCCGAGGGTGACGGTAGTGGTGGACATGGAGTGGATCTGTGAGACGTTGTTTCGGCTGATGAAGTGGCGCTGGTCTTGGGTTTAGCGTTGGCGACACTGACAGCAATCGGGATGCCGGGTCAATCCGATTTGGGGAGATGTAGTATAAACAAATTATTCACAATACCACATATTGTGGTTGCGATCAGTAATCACTTTGTAACTCCCATTGATTTTGCGGCAGTTACGGGGATCATGGGTGCCGGACGCCGGGGTGACTTGGTGGCAAAAAAATTTGGGCCAACGAGAGTTATTCGGATCGGGCCGCAAAATTTGAAAAATTTATAAAGGACTGCAAAACTTCAGCCTCTGGAACGCGAGTTCAGATCGGTAAGTGGCTGATGTTGGCTGAGATAAAAAATTTTCCTAACAGGAAAGAAGGTGCCGGGAGGGACGAAAAAGGGGAGCAAGGATCTTTCCATTTGGTTGCGCATCGGTTTGTTTGGAGTCGATGAAACGACTTGCGACGCACTGGCAGATCCTGATTGCACTGGTATTGGCAACGCTGACCGCGCTGGTGCTGAGGGGCCTATTCAGCGGCGTGGCGGAGGAATCGACTGGCGCGAAGTTTGTATCAGGGGCGCTGGAGACCTGCCGGTTCATTGGGGATCTGTTCATGCGCGGGCTGAAAATGATCATCGTGCCGCTGATTGTGACGGCGGTGGTTTCCGGGATTACCGGGATGAAAGGAGTGGAGGGCTTCGGACGGCTGGGAGCAAAGACCGTGGCTTTTTATGTCTGCTCGAGCATCGCGGCAATTACCCTGGGGCTGCTAGTGGTGAACGTAGTGCAACCGGGCACGAAGGACGGGGTGCCGAATGAGGCGATCAAGGTGGCATTTGAGCAAATGGGCTCCGAGGCGAATGATGCCGATAAGGCGAAGGTGGCGGAGGCCAGCAAACGCGAGGGCAAGGATTTCTTGGGGGTCTTCAAGGCGATGCTGCCGGAAAATGTGTTGCGTGCGGCGAGCGACAACGGCCAGATGCTGGGGGTGATCGTCTTCAGCATCCTGTTTGCGATCGCGGCGACGCAGCTACCGGGAGACACCGGAGACAGCGTGCGGCACTTTTTCGGAGCGGCGAATGAGGCGATGATCACGGTGACCAAATGGATCATGGCGACGGCACCGATTGGCGTCTATGCGCTGATCCTGCCGGTGGTTTATGAGACGGGTGCGGATCTTTTCAGGCAGCTTGGGAAATACTTCTTCTCGGTGCTTCTGGCGCTGGGTCTGCATCTTTTCGTGGTGCTGCCGCTGGCACTGAAATTCATCGGGAAAACGAGTCCCCTCGCCCACTTCAAAGCGATGCGCCCCGCGCTTCTGCTGGCCTTCTCGACCGCTTCGTCCTCCGCAACCCTTCCGGTAACGATGCGCGCCGTGCAGGACAGGGCGGGAGTCTCGAAACGCGTCTCCAGTTTCACCCTGCCGCTCGGGGCCACCGTGAATATGGATGGAACGGCGCTCTATGAGTGCCTGGCCGTGATTTTCGTGGCGCAGGTGATGGGCATACAGCTCGGCTTTGGCGCGCAGTTTTTCGTAATTGTCGCAGCACTTCTTACCAGCATCGGGGTGGCGGGAATTCCCTCCGCAAGCATGGTGGCGATCTTGCTGATCCTGAAAAACTCAGGAATACCCAACGCGGAAATTGCTGTGGTGACCCTGCTCTCCGTCGACCGACTGCTCGACATGAGCCGGACTGCGGTGAACGTGTTCAGCGATTCCTGCGCGGCGGTGATCATCGGGCAGAGCGAAGGAGAAGTCTTCGCGCCGATCGAGGAGTCGTGATCCGACCTACCGCAACCTAGACGGCAGCGCGAAACGGGATTGTTTTTCCTTTTCGCGGAGAGCATCCGGTTGGCGATTGAACATCCGATGGTAACGATCCGGCAGCCCGGCGGGGTGGCGCTGGATGACGAGCAAACGCACTAGGGCAGACTCATCGGATGGGACGACCTCTCCATCGCGGACGAGAACTTCCTGCCCCGACATGCTGCGGCCACTGCGGGAAAGCTCCTCGTGAAGGGATCCGGGTATCAGGCGGTAACGTTCTTCTACTTCCCGGATTTTGGCAGGACTGCTGAGGTCGATGGAAATGTTAGGAGCTGGTGGGTCGGGGAAATTTTTGTTCTCGATGCCATAGACGCGGGCGATCTGATTGCGGCGGGCGGCGAGTTTGTAGAAGAGAACCTCCTGCATGAAATCCGGCCATTGTGAAGTGGAGACGGCTTGACGGAGTTGGCGGTCGCTCAGGCCAGCGATCGTCTCGGCCATCCATCGCGTATCCGCCCATGTGGCCCGCCAATAGGCACGGGGCTTGTAGACGAAGGTCTCCGTGCCGACGATGCTGCGCCCGGAGGGGCTCAACCGCAGGAAGTCGTTGCCCGTTTTCAGGGCATTGATTCGTGCCGCCGATCCCAATGCCCCAAGGGTGACACCGAGGTCATGTTGGCCGTCGTAATGGGCGATGATCGCCTTTTCACTGGCTTGCTCCGGATTTCTTTCGAGATAGGTTTTGTTGTTGTCGTCCTTGCTGTCGCGAGCGGCCAGCCAGAGGCCGAAGAGGAAGAGACCACGTGCAGCACGATCCTCGGAGGCAGCCAAATCTTTAAGGGACGCAGCGTCTAGGTTGCGGATGAAGTCCTCGGGTTTGAGCTCGAGGGAATACTCGCGAAAGCTGACCCAATGCCGGCCGATCAGCGAGGAGAGGTTTTGCCGTTGAGGCGCAGCTTCCGGCAAATGGCGCAGCAACGTGACGGCATTTCCCTCGTCGATCACACCATGGCTGTGGATGTAAGGATTGATGTCGAATCCATAGAAATCGTCGAGGGACTCCGCCAACTGCTTGACGGTCCATGGTTCCCTATCTTCCTTATCCTTCTCATCGTATTCACCCTCTTCAGAGAGAATCATGATCATCTCACTGGGCCCACCGCCACCGACGAAAACGAGATCGGTCATCTTCGCGCCAGCCATGAGATAGAGGCGGCTGGATACCGGCTCGGACTGCACCTCGTCGCCCCACTTGATTTTCCACTCGGCACCGAAGGGATCTTCCACCCGTGCCTTGGCGGAGGTGGCGGATTTGTAGACCTTGTCCATGAAGAGGACGCGGCGCGAGCTACTCAGGCTCCACGCACCACCGGCAGGCAGGTCGCCGTCCGCCCTGAGGGCTACGGCCACACCTCGTTCCATTTCCCTTTCGAAAACCGCCACCGGATCGGAGGGTCCGTTCCCCCGTCGATGCCAGGCAGGATGCCTGGGACTGACATCGAGACGTGCCACTTCATCGGGAGTCATCGCCGCCAGTTCGCCTTTCCGGTAGAAGGATTTTCGCTCGGGATCGTAGAGAAAGGAAGATTCAAGCAGAGCCGCGCGCTCTCCCATGGGCTCATTCCAACGACCGCCAACGGGAATCCGATGACCGGCGATAAGCGTAGGTAACATGCCGGTGAGCATATCGGGAAAACGGTGAATCTTGCCGCTGCCCGCTTCATCATTTTCCAGAAGATTGAGCATCCGCTCCGCTTGAACGTTTACGGAGAGGAATTCCGTTTCTCCGGGATTGGCGCGTAGGGTATTGCCCACCCACGTGTCGAGATAAGCGAGGATTTCCAGTTCCTCGTTCAGGTCGTCGATTTCATCCTCATCAGAGGTTTCCGCAAGCTTGCCACGAACCAAAGAAGTCCGCCGTGAAATGCGTTGCTGGGTGGTGCGCAGGGTCTCGGGTTGGCGTGCGAGTTCCAGCGCTTGAGAATCGCCCTTTTCATAGAGGCGGGAGAACTCGCTGTCTGCCGTGCTGGGGAGAGTTCCGGGGTTATGGCACGCACCCATCCACAACGCGGCTAAGACCACGGGAATGCTGGATGGGAATGTTTCGGGCAGTTTCATGGGGTGGGTTTTGAATTTATGGAGAGGAAAGATCAGTCGTCCATGTCATCCGATTCAGCCTCTTTCTCTTTCTTTTCTTCCTTCGCCTTCTTCGCTTCTTTCTTCTCCTTCTTCCGTTTTTTCTTCAGCACGCTTGGGTTCTCAGGGTCGCTGTAAACGACATTGAGCCTCACCTCCTTGCGGGCCACTCGCTCGATTTCGACAGCATTGACGATGATGTTGAATTCCTCGGAGATCACCTTGGCGAGGTAATCTCGATCGAGCATGCGTTTGGTATCGGATATGCGATAACGGATCTCAGCAGTCTGGTAGGCAGAGGCCCAGAGACGCGGATGATCCGCCAGATACGCGGTGGCCAGTACGATCCCGGTGGCAGCGATCTCAATATTGGCGGAAAGCTGGGAGTTGATGAAGGTCAGAGCCACTGCTCCGAGGAGATAAGCGACTTCGGCTTTGTCGAAATTTTCACTCCTCAAGCGGACGAGGGCGAGCAGGGCAAAGATCGTAAATCCGAAGCCCATCGTAAGCACCGAGCTAAGCAGGAATATCGGAAACAGGAACAGGTTGAACGCCAACAGAAGGAACATCATCTTATGATTGTGATGCCTCATGTAGTAGATCAGGCAGGCGTAGATCAGGATGGAGATGAGGTTAACCCCGAACTCCATCATCACTTGGCCTAAAGTCATTTGCTCAAGCTCGTCCTTGCCGTTTTCGATATCGGGCATGGGCGCTTCGAGCCCACCCATCAGAATGCCCATGGTCTCGGCAATCGGCTCGCCGTCCTTGTTGTATTCCACATCCTCATTCTTCCCCTTTTCAGTAAATTCGATGTCGTAGAAGAGACCCTTCTGCTTGCTGTCGACCTCCTCAATTTCGGCGATTTTGCGATCCCCATGCTCCGCGCGGATCGCCGACTGCACCGCATCCGGTAGGTCTGCAAATTTCAAGCTGCGCTCAGTTTCTACCCAATCTCCCTTCTTTTCAAAATCAGCGCGGTAGCTCTTCCCGTCCTTATCGAATTTCCCCTCCCAGTAGCCGTGGGCGTCCATCTCCCATTCCACCTTTCCGACATCGCCGTAACGAGATTTGAAGGAGCTCTCGACTTCTGATGGGACGGCGGAAGCCAATGATGCAAACGCAGCAAGGAACAACGCCATGACAGGCCACATTTTGGACCTCGGATTTTTCATAAGTTCATTCATCGGGTTTTTTGGAATGGGAGAATCAGGGTATCCGGCTTCATGCCGGCGCGGCGGTATTTCGAATCTTTGAGGGAGTCGAACACGCTCCGTCCTGTGTCGATGGCCTCATATTTCCGGCTCCCATCGGGTCCAAGGGTGACCCGATACACATGGTGGACCGAACGCCACTTCACCAAGTAGTTCCGCGCCCCACTGCGCGACAACATGCGGTCGGTTATTGGCCTGAGTTCGGCTCCCCATGCACCATCCCCGAGATAGAAGATTCCACGCTCTTCATCGCGATGCCCACCGGTCAGGGGATGGCTGCGCTTGTAGACATGGTGGTCGTTTTCAAACACCGCATCGACCTGATACTTTTCGAACAACGGGCACCATTGCTCCTGCACATCATGGTTGTTCCCTTTGATTCCAGCTCCCCAGGCGGGATCATGGTAAAGTGCATAAAGGTTTTTGACGCTAACACGCTTATTGAGCTGCCGTTCGAGCCATCCGGTCTGGCTTGAAACCTTCTTGGTGTGGCCTGAATCCAACACGATGAAGCTGAGATAATCGGCAAAATCCACCGCGAAATTCGGTTCGCCGCCGGGCAGATCGAAAAGGGAATAGAAGAGCGGAGCCTTCGCCTTTTTCGCACTCAGGGTGGCAAGCCCCTTCCAAATCTCGCGCTTCTTGAGCCCGGAGAAGCTTTTCGTTTCATGGTTTCCGATCGCGACAACGATGGGGATCGAGCGCCCGCCCGGGGCCACAACCTGCGAGGCCCAGTTATCCAGCCAGTCATACCAGAGTGAGAACACCCGACCATTGGCGTAAGCAAGATCTCCACCAACAACGGCAAAGAGTGGATCTTCCTTCCCCACCGCCCGGTTCATGGGAACCGCTCCTGTGGTGCCCATGTCACCCCCTACGATGAACCGCATGGGACGTCTGAGTGACGCGGGCGCCGTCCGGAACCAGCCGGCTTTCATTTTGATTTTCCCTGCATACAGAAGGTAGTCGTAGGCGGTGTCTGGCCTGAGACCTTCCACCTTCGCGCGAAAGACGAAGCTATCACTCTCACCAAAAGCCGTGTCCTTCGGACGGATGCTATTGAATCGATCGCCGGAGCCTCTGCGGCGGATCAGCAACTCCCATTCGGATGCTTTTTCCATAGCCAACTCCGGAGTTTGGGAAGCCTCGGGCATTTTGTGGAACCAATCCGGCGTGGGGTCGACACCGGCCAGATAATGCCAAGCTTCCCCAGGGTGAATCAGCTCGGCATCACCCACGAACAGCCTGGGCTGCAACGTAAAATCGCTGCTCGAACTCCGGACGTTGTGCCCCTCGATGCAGATCACGTTCCTCCCACCTTTGAGATACCTTGCCGCATTAGGTATGGTGAAGATTTCCTCCCCTTCCGCCTCGTGATTGCGCGTGACTTTAGCTCCCATACCCGCGCCCGTGATATTTCCGGAGCGCACCAGTTCCTGGCCATTGATGTAGGCGATGAAGGCGTCGTCGAAGCGCATACCGAGACGGATGTCGGCACCTTTCGGCACCTTGCGGACGTGAAATTCCTTGGCCACATAGACTCGCTTGTAGTGGCCTTTCATGTCCCCCAGTTCGGTCAAATCATCCGCATCCCCGTAGCCAAAACCCGCCTGCCCCTCCCGCCAATCAGGCAGCGGAACCGCCCCGGGTGCTAGCTCCTCGATCCAACTGAAAGATGCGACAGTCGTTGGGTCGTCATGCCACTGGATGATCGGGCCATGGAATTTTACAGCGCGAGCTGTGGCGACCTGCACAGCCAGTAACGCTATCACCCCCAGCAGGACTGACCGGAACCATCCCGGGAGTCGTGAAGTGGATTGATAAGAGCTAGGATCGGACATTCAAAAGGGATTTTAGCAATCCCGATGCCGCGCCCCCGCCACCGTGGGAGATTGGCTGAAATCTCAGCAGATCCCTTTGCTATCTAGAATTCACGGATGCGCAGCTACCAGCGGATGGCGGGTCCCTCGAGCCTAGCAGCGATTAGATCAGTGCGAAATGACACGACTGAATCCATGTGGATGCATTTCGCAACAACCAAACCAATCTCGGGTGAGCAAAACCGTGCACGAACCCACTTTGGAAGGCGTAATTTGCCTTCCTAAAATACAACATCACCCCTGCAGCGGTCCCGCAGGGGCGACTTTAGCACGCCGACACGAGTCGGATCAGAAACCGAGCATCGCGCCGATCTCGGAGCGCTGCAATTTGCGGTCGCGGTTCTTGTCCGCCTCCATGAAATCTGTGGTTGCCTGCCCTTGTTCATCGTCTTCGCCATCCAGCCATTCGGTGATCGTCAACTGATTATCATTGTTCGTGTCTTTGCGATCCAGCACGTCATCGACGGCCTTCTTCTCCTCATCACGTTTCCTCTCGCGCTCGACCTTTTCCTTGTCGACCTTGGGTTTTCCGCCGCCGCCTTTTTTCTTCTTTGCCTCGGCAGTGGCGGTGAACAGGAGGGCGAACATCATCGCAAACGCTAATGGCTTTTTCATGGGTTTTTGGGCTTGGGTAATGGCCGACCTACGGGAATTCCTCAGAGCGGACGCAGCGGAAATATTCTCCATCCCACCCCGCTCCGCAAGCTGGAAAATGGGGTGGCTGCGGGCCAAAAATCTGCCATTTACAGCGCTTCAGAGCCCTAGGGCAGCACGAAGCTCCGCGACCCATTCATCCGCTTTTTCGCCATCCATCCAGCTGGCGAGCTTCACCGCCTTGTCGCCGGCGATGAGCTCCACGCGTTTCATCGGAGTTCCGTTAGACCTGCCGCTGACCGATGAGCGCACCGCGGCGATCGTGTTGCGTGCATAAGAAACGTCTTTCAAAACCAAGCCCCGGCGGTAGGTGCGGATAGAGACCTGCGAAGCATTTCCCTCAATGCGCCGCTCGCTGCCACGAGAACGCAGGAGCAAGAAAGTCGCCGCGAGACCGCCGAGGGCCACGGCACCTGAGATGAGGCTCCACATGACGAGGAAGAAGGAATCGAAGAGGGCAAACACAAGGGCGAAAACATAACCGCCTTCGCTCCGATCCGGCATTGGCCCAAAATCCATGAGGAAAGTGCCGCCGATGAGAAATGCGAGTCCCGTGACGGCAGCGATGGAGGAGCCAAACACCGCGCCTTTCCCGGGTCCCGGGATCAAGATGGAGAACACACCTTTGCCTTCGCCTCTCGCACCGCCTTCGTGAAATGCGGGCGCGGTGGCTTGTTTGGGACCGAAGACTGCCTCGTGGATATCAGCGACCAGCCAGGCTTTTTCCTCCGACGTCAGCGCTGAACCGAAGCGGAGTTTGCCGCCCTCCCCCTTGATCTCGATGCCGTAGACCGGAGTGTAGTTCTGTTGGTAGAACTCTTTCTGGGCGACGGTTTTCACGGTGCCGGAGGTGAGGGACTTTTCGCTGGTGCGCCCCAACAAGTCCTTGCGTAGGGTCACCGCTCCGCCGCTAACGGTGAGTCGGTGTCTCATGTATTTCTGTCGGATCGCCACATACAACATGCCGAAGCCGACCGCATAGAAGATACCGAAAAACGGGATCATGACCCAAACCGGCATGTCCCCCTCGACCTTTCCACCGCCGAGAACGGTGAAAAGCAAACCGCCGCTGACGATGAGAGTGATCCCAAGCCAGAACGTGGCAAAGAACAGGAAGAAGCCGAACTTTCCGGTGGCCGGGATATGCCAGACCACGCCGCCTAGGCCATCACCTTCCTTGCGGATCTTCGTATTAGAGGGAGGCGCATCTGCCCTGCCGGCAGCCCTTCCCTCTCGGGACATCCACTCTTCGGCAGAAGCTCTTGCCCCGCAGGATGCGCAGGTCAGGACATCGCTGGAGCTCTTCGGGCGCGCTTGCGATTTCTCGCCGCAATCCGGGCAGGAAAGTCCGCCCATGGCTGCCGCCGCCATCAACAACCTGTCTCCGACCTTCTTGAACATGCAGGTATTCCGCATGCGTAGCACGGGGAAGGCAACAGGAATGAAAGCGACTTACTTCAACGTGATGCGGAAGCCGACCACCGGGCTGTCCGGAAGCTGCTGCGGGAGGCTGATGGTGAGGCCGTCGGCGGAGCGTTTCCACTCCGACTCCCCTTCCCCGCCGAGCAGGGAAACGGAAGCGATTTCCTTCTCCAGCAAGCCGCCTTCCGCGAGACACTTAATGACGATGTCCTTCGTCGGCTCAGCCAACACGAAGGCGTAGAGGTTTCCGTGATTCATGGTGATGCGGATGTCCTCCTGCGAGTAGGCCTTGATGTTCTCACCCTGCCTGCCGGTCTTCACCTGGAGCGGGCCTTCACCGTAGGTCTTCCACGCGCGTGAGCCGTAGATCCCCTCGGCATTCGTCTTAAGGACTTTTCCGAAGGTGGTGAGGTAGGCCTGCTGGTTTTCCGGGATCGTGCCGTCGCCTTTGAGTGCGATATTGAGCATGACCACGCCGTTCTTGCTGATCGCATCGATCGCATTGCCGATCATGACCGGGATGCTCATGCGGTTGACCGCTCCCTTGCGGTAAAACCAGTTTCCGGAAAGATCGGTGGCCCACATCCATGGCTCCTCCTGGATCTCGCCGGCTGCGCCGCGTTCCAGGTTATAGGTGAAGCCTGCCTTCGGCGCATTGCCGTCCTTGCAGGAGAGCACGACCGTCTGCTTGCCATCGTTTTCCTTGAGATCCCGGTTCAGATAGTCGGTGAAAAGTTTCAGGCCGAGGTTCTTGCCGGTCTTCGCGCTCGGGTATGGGGCATCGTTGTTGAACATGTCGGGATCGTATTTCTCGATCACATCCCAACAGCGTGCATACCAATGCTCATTCCAGCTATCTTGGCTGGCGAATTCCAACGGATCGTAATCCATGTTGAAAAACTCCCACTCCGGCGTGCCGGGTTTCTGGAACTGGCGTGCGGCTTTGAAGAAACGCGGCGACCAGTAGAGGTGGGTGGAAACGCCGAACTTGAGGCCGTGCTTGGTGGCTGCTTCTTTCCATTCCTTGAGCGTGTCGCGCTTGGGGCCCATCTTCACGGAATTCCACGGGAACATGGAATCATACATGTCGAAATTGTCGTGGTGCGTGGCGACCGGCATCACGAAGTTCGCGCCGTTTTCCTTCACGAATGAGACCAGCGCATCGGCATCGAATTTCTCCGCCTTAAAGAGCGGGATGAGATCCTCGTATCCAAACTCGGAAGGAGGACCGTAACGCTTCTCATGCCATTCGGAAAGCACGCGAGTCATCTCAAGATCGGTTTCGGCACCATTCGGCGACCAATAATCCTTTACTCCATACATACGGCGTCCGTAGTGGGAGCCATCGTTCGGGCGATCTTCATCGATCGCGGAGGAAATGCCCCAGTGCATCCAGACACCGACCTTGCCCTCCTGAAACCACTCCGGGACATCGTAATTTTCCGAAAGGGATTCCCAAGAAGGATCGATGAACGGCTGAGTTTCATCGGCCAGCGACAGCGGGCTGATGAAAGTGGCAAGGAGCGCGGAGCAAAGGAGATGATGAAAATTCGGGAGAGTCATGGCAGAGAGTGATGAATGGTTATGGGATCGGCTTGAGGATCGCGACATGTCCGCCACCCAGGGCCATGGCAGCGGTGAGGGTATCGCCCGCCTTCATGGTTTTCTTGGAAACGGCGTAGACCTCGGGATTTTTCACCCCGTCGGTTTCGGCGGTATCCTCATACAGGGAGACCTCGTAGCTCACTCCCTGTTCGAGGAAATCCAGAGGGATCTCCAAAGTGCGGGCTTTCTCGTTGTTGACCGTGGCGATGAACCAAGTGTCGCCGGAGCGGCGGCCCACGGTGAGGTATTCCGCCATCTTGCTGTGGGGCACGATGGTCTCGTCCCAGGTCGCGTGCGTCTGCGAGATTGCATCGAAGAGATCCGCCTTCTTGCGGTATTCCTCGGGAGCGTCCGGCAGCGTGACGAGACCGCTGTTGATGATGATACAGCGTGCCACTTCGCTAACGACCGTGGTGATGTAGCTGTTCTTTTTGTTCGGCCCCTTTGCTCGCTCCCCGGCGTTGATGCTATTGATGCCGAAGTTGCCGTTGGACATATCGATCGGGCCGCTCAGGCCGTTGATCATGGCCGCCTTGAGGAAACCGGTCGGTGAGAACACCTTACGCGAGTCCTGCTGACCGTGGCCGTATTCGCGGGAGATCATGTGTGGCATCGTGCGCTCCACGCCCACCATCGCGGTCGGGCCGTCGTGGAAGAATACCATCAGCTTGGCCTCGGCCGCCTTGCGGATCGCCAGACGGGTGAATTCCACATTGTTACCACGGAAGCCGTACTTGATGCCCTTGGCGCCGAGGCTGGCGTAGTAGTCGAAGATCAGCTCATCCCCGAATTTGCCTTTTCTCTCGTCATAGTAGAGCATGATATCCACGTCCTTCTCCTTCGCGTAGGCCATGATTTTCTCGATATCGACCTCCGGGGAGATCTCCATTTTGCCGTCCTTTGCGGAAAGGAACCAATGGTCGTCGATGGTAAGATACTCGATGTTCTTTTCGGCGCAGAAGTCGATCTGGCGCATGTAGCTGCGAGTATCGATGCCATACTGGAAGTCGCCGTTGTCGTATTCATGGATACGCCAGTCCCACAGCCCCTTGCCGGTGACGATCCATGAGGTATCTTCGAGCGCGCAGGGTGCCGCGAGGTTGAGCGCTACGTTGTTGGTGAGAAAACCTCCCGGCTGTCCGCTCCAGAGGATGACCTTCCATGGGGTGATGAAGGCATCTTTTCCGGCTTTCACCTTGGCGACGTTGTAGATGGTTTTTTTCTCAATGGAAAATTTCGCCGCGGCGAACCGTTCCGCCGAATACAGATCGGATTCCAGAAGGGCGACCCACGGCCCATCGTCGAGATCCATCATGAAGGGGATCTGGGAGAGTTTCTTGGCGTTCTTCTGAAGCTGTGAGGATGGGAAGGGTCCCACCGGATCATTGGAGCCGGCCATGCCCGCATAGGCAGCGAATTGCCCGGCGGCATTGTATGCGATGCTGTGCTCGATGTCTTTGCCCGCCAAACCTTCCTGTTGCGGCACGGAGAAACGCATGCCGATGCCCTCATCATAGACCTGGCAGATCAGATCCACGTCCATGCCGGACACCTTCATCTTGAGGGTGAGGCGGTTGGCATGATCGCGGATCTCGCTGAAGGATCCCCAGACCGGTTTCCATGTGGACTCGATCTCCTCGGCAAGCTCATCGACCACGGTGTAAGTCGGGTCTTTCACAATCGACATCACCGAGGATGTGATCAGCGGTTTGCCGTTCCAGTTCACGCTGTAGGAAAGCGTCTTTTCACTGCAGTCCAGCTCAAGCACGGCATTTCCGTCCGGTGATTTGACGGAATAGGTTTCGGCCTGTGTTTGTGCAATGCAGGCAAGGAAAGGCAGGATCAGAATTGAAGAAGATTTCATGCGATACAAATTTACGACAGCGGCCCATTCAGGCCGCTGCGGGTTAATATTGGAAGATTGGGTTTCTGCGCGAATCAGTAGGAAAGCCTTCCGCCTTTGGCCGAAGGTTGCTTTTCATTTTCCCACCATTCGTTGGGACCTTCCTCGACGATACCCTCCCAAGTTTTCATTAGGAGAGCTTTCATTTCCTCGGTCTTCTCCGGCATCTCTGCAGCGAGATCCTTCTTCTCCTGCCAATCTTCCTGCACATTGAAAAGCTGGAATTTCGTAAGGGTGTCGTTGCCGACGATTTTCCAGTCACCGACACGCATGGCTACGCGGTCTTCCGGAGAAGAAACATGGGTGCGCCAGAACATAGGGATCTTACGCTCCAAGGGTTTGCCGGAAAATGCCGGCACCATGCTCACGCCATCGATCGTGCGATCGTCGGGAAGCGGGATCCCGGTGATATCGAGCACGGTGGAGAAAATATCGGTACCGATGACCGGAACATCGCTGACCGTTCCCGGCTCGATGTGACCGGGCCAACGTGCAATGCCTGGAACGCGGATGCCGCCTTCGTAGTCGTTGCGCTTGTTGCCGCGGAGTCCGCCGGAACTCCCGCCGTAGCTAGGAACCGGGCCATTGTCTGAGGAGAAAATAATCAGAGTATTGTCGGCAACGCCTTCCGCATCGAGCGTTTCCATGAGCTTACCGAGCGCGTAATCCAGCTGGGTGATGTTGCCGTTGTATTTTGCCTGTTTCTCGTTCTCATTCGGATACATCTCGGAGAACTTGATGTCAGTAGCGATGGGGCTGTGTGGTTCATGGAACCAGACGGAAAGCGCGAAGGGTTTTTCCTTATCGCGAAGATCCTTGAGCCAGTGGATCGCCTCGTCGGCGACCAGCGGAGCCGAATACCCTTCGGTTTCACCGACCGGTTCCCCGTTCTTGACGAAGTTGTTAGGATTCTTGTGGCTTGGCACGGCATTGTTCTGGGTGATCATCCAATGGTCGTAACCGTGCTCGCCGGGATGGGGGAATTTTGGATCGTCGAATTGGTTACGCGAAAGCAGGTGCCACTTTCCGCTATGGCAGGTCGTATAGCCGATTCCCTTCAACAGCTCCGGATAGGTGATCTCGCTTTCGCGCAGATAAGCCTCGTGGATACCGGATAGGTGGCGGTAAACGCCATTCCGGTAAGGCGTGCGCCCGGTCAGGATCGCGGAGCGCGACGGAGAACAGACACCGCAAGGTGAGTAGAATTGAGTGAACTTCACGCCCTCCGCCGCGAGTTTGTCCAAATTGGGGGTCTTGATGACTTTGTTGCCATAGGTGGCGGAATCGCCCCAGCCCATGTCGTCGGCGAGGACCACCACGATGTTTGGCTTGGAAGGTTTATCGGCTGCGAAGGCAGAGGCGGAAACCGCCAGCCCTGCGAATAGAATTGTTGGAATTATCTTCATGATGGTTATCTGGAAATGGTGCTGAACCGAAGCCCGGCTGTTGTTCTGTATCAGTGATCGCCCTTCTCTTTAGGGTCTTTCGGGTAATTGGCTTTCGTCAGAGACTCCATGGGATCACCCAGTTCATCCATGGTGTTCTCCAAAATATCCGACATCTCGGAAAGTTTGGAGGCATACTCGGGATTGGCCGCGAGATCGTTCATTTCCTTGGGGTCTTTTGCGAGGTTGAAGAGCTTCTTTTTCTTTAACTGGGGATAGGCGATGATCTTCCAATCGCCGTCGATAACCGTGCGCTGGGTGCCTTCATAAGCACCGAAGATGCGGTCGTAGTTCTTGGTGCGACGACCGTCGAGGAGTGGGAGCACGCTCTTATAGTCGATGTTTTCAGGAATCTCCTGTCCGGAGATTTCGATGGCTGTGGCCATAGCGTCCTGCAGGTAGATCGGGGCATCGATGACTGTGCCACCCTTGATGCCGGGGCCCATGATCATGAACGGAGGACGGAGGGAATCCTCATACATGTTCTGTTTCCCAACGAGACCGTGGTGGCCGACAGCGAGGCCGTGATCCGAGGTAAAAATGATGTAGGTATTGTCCGCTTTGCCGGATTTCTCCAGAGCGTCGAAGATCTTTCCGATCTGCTCATCCATGTGGGTGATCAGGGCGAAATACTCCTGGCGATGCACCTTGATGGAATATTCCGTGCGAGGAAACGGGGCGAGGTTTTCATCGCGGATTTTCGGCACGCCCTTCGGCCCCATATCGGGATACTCCGGCATGTAGTTTTCCGGGATCTTGATGCGATCGAGCGGGTAGCGATCGATGAACTCCTTGGGTGACTGACGGGGATCGTGCGGTGCGTTGAAGGCGAGATACATGAAGAACGGCTTGTCGTTCTTCGCTGCCCCTTCGATGAAGCCGGTGGCATCATCCGCAAGGACTTCGCTCCAGTGTTTTCCACCTTCCCAGAATCCGCCCTGCTTGGGATCCCACGGATGCCATGCCTTTTTTGGATCTTCCCCTTCGACTGGACGGTTGTAGGCCCGAGGATTTGTCTTTGGCATTCCCGCACGCACGTTGGTGGAGTGATCGAATGCTTTGGAAGCTGGGTATGAAACATGCCATTTACCGGCCATATAGGTCTCGTAGCCGCCCTCTGACATGATCTGTCCCCATGCCTTGCGCTCGCCCTTGTTGGTGGCATTGAGCGCCTCCCGGGCTTTCCAAAGCGATGCGCCGGTATTGAGACAAGTGCGGCTCGCCACACAGACCGCGCCGGTCCATGAGCCCATGTTGTAGGCATGGGAAAAGGTCGCCCCTTCCTTGACGAGGCGATCCAGATTCGGCGTATCGATATCCGTCAGGCCGTGAGCACCGATCGTTTCGAAGCACTGGTCATCGGAAAAGATGAAGAGGATGTTAGGCTTTTCGGCTCCGGTAAGGATGGAAGGAAGCGCCAAGGTCGCGACGAGGATCAAAGGCAGGGATTTCATAGGTATGATTCATGCTCTCTACGCGCGGGGATGTCGTGAACTTTCCGACCCGAAGCAGTAATTTTCAATCTCCGCCCTCCCCTACTCGGCAGCACGGTTCTTTTTCTTCCCGGCACCTTCCTTCTTCTTTCCGGCACCTTCCTTCTTCTTTCCGGCACCCTCCTTCTTCTTGCTGCCTTCCTCGTTCGCAGTTTTCTTCTCGGAGATCGGAATATTGCGATCGAAGGAGGTCGCGTAAGCCTGATACATGGGCACGGCCTGATCCTTCCAGCGGGATACCTCCGCGTCATATATCTTGCGCATGGTGCTAAGCACAGGCGCGGATTCCGGATTAGCGGCGAGGTTGGTCATTTCCAAAGGATCCTTGTCCACACGGAAAAGCTCTTCGGTCGGTTCCATGTCCGAATTCCCATACCACCAATAGACGTATTTCGTGTCCTTGGTCATCACGCTCATGCATTTGACCGATTCCGGCCCGAAGAGATTCATCAGCACCATCTGCTCGCGCACATCGGTGTCGGGATTTTCGAGCAGCGGCAGGAGGCTCACCCCGTCGACGTTTTCCGGCACTGGCAGGCCGGCCAGCTCCATGATCGTGGCATGGAAATCGATGTTCCCGGTGAGCGCTTCGGAGCGCAGGCCTTTGCCGGCATTCGGGCTGCGTGGATCGTAGATCATCAGCGGGATGCGGGATGCCTCTTCGTAGGGCAGTTCCTTCGAGGCAAAGCCGTGAACTCCGCAGGCATAGCCGTTATCGCTGGTGTAGATGATCACCGTATTTTCGGCGATGCCCTGCGCTTCAAGCTCCTCGCGGATCATGCCGATCGCCACATCGATCGCGTAGATCTGCTGGTAATACTTCCTCATCTCCCCGTTATAATCGGTGTCGTATTTCCATTCGGTGAACTGCGCATACTCGCGGCTGGTGCGGCTTTGCGGCGCGAGTTGCTTGCCGTTTTCCCGCCCGAAGTTCTCCGGCTTGGTGAAAGTTTTGCCGGCATAGACATCGTCGAATTTTGGATCCGGTTGTGCGGGCTTGTGTGGGGCTTTGAAACTGATCGAGAGGCAGAAGGGCTTTTTCTCACCGACTGCCTGACGGATAAAATCCTTACCGAAGGCTCCGTAAGAGAGCGTCGAGTGTGGATATTCCTCCGCATATTTTGCCATCGAGGGGTTTTTCTTGGTATCAAAAGATGTCTGACCCGGCCCTCCGCCCCAGACATCGAAATCCCCTTCCGGAAGCCCTGCGTTGCCGTTTTTTCCCAGCCCTTTGACATCCAACCCGAACTTTCCAGCGAATCCGGTGAAGTATCCTGCCTCCCGCAGCAGCACGGGATAGGACTTCGCCCAGATTTCCGGACTCATATCATCATGGAAGAAATTCGTGCCGGTCTTGTATTCATACATCCCGGTGAGGACGTTGGCGCGGCTCGCCATGCAGATCGCGGTGTTCGCGTAGTGGCGGTCGAAAATCACCCCGTCTTTCCCCAGCTTGTCCATCTCCGGCGTCTTCACCTCTGTATTCCCGTAGATTCCCATGGAGTTGAAATTCTGATCATCCGCCATCAGGTAAATGATGTTCGGGCGGACGTCCTCGGCAAAAGCGCTTCCGAGCCCGGCAATGAGGGCTCCGATGGCAACGACTCTGAGTGTTGGATTCATTCGATGATTTACGATGAAATCGGCTGCATCTTACAGAACCGATTTCAAAATTTCGGGGGAAATTGCGGATGGAGTTTCGTTTCCGGTTGAGCGATATCCCGTCAAAGGTGCGCACAGTGTCCGATGTCGGGGACGCGTGCACACCAAGTGGCGGTTTGCTTATTTTTTAAACCCTCTGCCAACGTTCACCCGGGTGTCGTTGCTGAGGTTCGGCCCCGCGGTGCTACGACCGCGTTTGACATCGGATTCCAGCTGGGCGAGCAGGCGAGCGAAGACTTCAGGATGCGTTTTATAGAGATTGCTCGTTTCGCCGGGATCGGCCTCCATGTCGTAGAGCTGTGCCGGGGAATCGTCCTGCATCGGTTCCTTGGTCCAGCCGCCGGATCCTTTTGCCAGGAGCAGTTTCCATTTGCCTTCCCGATAGGCGAACTGCCCGCCGACGGAATGGTGGACAACACCCTTGCGGGTGGATTCGATCGCCTCGCCCTTCAGCGCGGGTGCGAAGCTGACGCTGTCTTCGCCGGCAGTTTCCGGCAGTGTTGCTCCGGCCAATTCGGCACTGGTCGCCATCAGGTCGGTGAGACAGATGAGCTGGTCGCTGCTGGAGCCTGCCTTGATCCCGGCCGGCCAGCGAACGATGAACGGCACGCGGTGGCCGCCATCCCAGAGATCCGATTTTGATCCGCGGAAATGCGCATTCGGCCAATGCCCCTGCTCCTTCAAAGCCGGAATATCGGCGACCTTCGAGCACCCGTTGTCGCTAGTTACGATGATCATCGTGTTTTCACTTAGCCCTGCGGCATCCACCGCATCCATGATTTGACCCACCACGGCATCGGTATTCATCACGAAATCCCCGTAGACTCCCAGCTCGCTTTTGCCCTGCCACTCCTCGGTGGGAATGATGGGCGCGTGTGGTGAAGTCAGCGCGATATACATAAAGAACGGCTCCTCGGTCTTCTGCTTGCCGATGTATTCCGCGGATTTCTTCCCGATCTCCGGAAGCACATCGATCGCCTCGAAATCGGCATGCGCCGGTCCCATGCGGTGAAACGCCTTGGTGGTGGTGCACTCGCCGATGAAGCGATCGTTTTCGATCCAAATATAGGGCGGCATGTCCAGCGAAGCGGCGGTGCCATGCCAGTAGTCGAAGCCGAGATCGACCGGCCCGCCGGAAATCCGCGCGTCCCAATCGACACCGTCCACTTGGGCTTTCTGCCCCTTGGTAGGTTTCCCTGCGGGAGTCTGGAGGCCAAGGCCGAGATGCCATTTCCCGATCATGGCGGTTTTGTAGCCCTGCTGCTTGAGGAAACCGGGAACCGTCAGGCGATCCGGCTTGATTAGGGGTTGATCAAAACCAAACAACACACCGCTCTGCTTCACGGTGCGCCAGTTGTAGCGTCCGGTGAGAACCCCGTAGCGGGTGGGTGTGCAGACCGAGGAATTCGAATGCGCATCGGTAAAAACCATTCCGTCCGCCGCCAGCTGGTCCATCTTCGGCGTGGCGATTTTGCCATGCTCCGGATTCAGGGCCTGCACGTCACCGTAGCCGAGGTCATCGGCTAGGATGTAGATGATGTTCGGTTTCGGCGCAGCCGTCTCGGCATGCACTCCGGTGCCAGCGATGCACGGAAGTGCAAGCAGCAGTGATTTTAGCAAATTTGTCATGATGATTTTAAACTACGGGATTCCTAGTTCCTATCGTGCGATACTCCGGTGCTCTTGGACCAGAGATACTCGCCCTTTGCATCGGGATCGGCTTTCACCGGGACATCGTATTCCAGGGCGATGACGGTGTCCTTCACGTCAGGAGCCTCTTCCGGTACTGCGATGCGAGTGACGTGACCGTTGGCATCATATTCGAGTTCCAAGGCTTCACGCTCCGGATCGGCGAGGAAATAAGCCTTGGCCGGTTTCCCGACGATGCCGTTGAATTCGATGCTCCCCGGGTTCCATTTCATAACGTGCAAATACACCTTTTGGTCGTTCTGGGTCATGGCTCCCCACGGGAAATCGAAATCCACAGGTGAGTAGGTTGTTCCGTAGATCGACTCGCCATTGACTTTCATCCACTCCCCGATTTCCGCCAACCGCTCGTTCTCCTCTTTCATGAAAGTGCCCTGCGGTGTGGGTGCCACGTTGAGCAGGAAGTTCACCCCGCGTGCGGCGCTCAGCACCATGCGCTCGAGGATATCCTTGCTGCTCTTCCAGTTGTCATCATCCTGATCATAGCCCCAGTTGTGGCGCATGGTCATGCAGGTCTCGCTATCCTCCTCCATGCGCTCAGTGGCGATGGTGCGGTCGGGCAGCGATTCGAAGTCGGCATAGATCTGCTTATCCTTCGGCACGCTGCGGCTGTAGAGACGGCTGCAGATCACGGTATTCGGGTTCAGCTCCCGCACCCGGGCACCCTGCTCGTTGGCCTCTTTCAGGTTGCCTCCGCCGACATCGAACCACAGGACAGCCATGTCGCCGTAATTGGTCAGCAGTTCATCGAGGTTTTTCTTCACCATTTCGAGATACTGGGGCGTTGTCATCGTGCCTTTTCCCTTCCTGCCGTTTCCGCGGTGATACCAATCCTTGAACTGGGAATAATAGACCCCGAACTTGATGTCCTGCTTGGCGCATTCGTCCGCAAGCTCCTTGATGATATCGCGCTTGAAGGGCGTTGCATCCATCACGTTGTAATCGGTCGCGTCCGTATCAAACATGCAGAAGCCGTCGTGGTGCTTGGAGGTGATCACGATATATTTCATCCCCGCCGCCTTGGCGGTCGACACCCACGTAGCGGCATCGAACTCGGTCGGATTGAATTGCGGCGCGAGGGTCTCGCGGTATTCCCTTCCGGAAATCGGCACGCTGTTCATCAGCCATTCGGCACTGGCTCCGCCGGCTTCCTTGCCGTAATCCTTGCCCTTCCATTCGCCACCGGGGATGGAGAAGAGCCCCCAGTGAATGAACATGCCGTAGCGTGCATCGCGCCACCACTCCATGTGGGCATCATCTTTTACCTGGGAGAGCACCGGTTGGGTAACCAATGAAAAAAGCGCGGCAACGGCGCAAAGGGATTTATTTCTGAGCGTCATAGGATTCTGTTCTGATAAAGGGTTGAAAATTCCGAAGGGTGCTACTCGCCTTCGACCGCCTCTGGCAGTTTATGCTGACCCGCATCTTTGCTGTTGCGGATCTCTGTGTGGCGTTTGCTGCGTGTGGTGTACCAATGGTATTTCCCCTTCGCATCCGCATCGGCGACGATGGGTGCATCGTATTCCACGGCTATGACCGTGTTGCGATTGTCAGGAGCTTCCTCCGGCACTTCAATTTTAGTGACATGGCCGTTGGCGTCGTAGCTTACGGGGAGCTCCTTCTTCTCGACATCCGCCAGAAAATAGGCCTTGGCGGGTTCGTCGGCGATTCCGTTGAACTCGATGCCATCCTTGTTCCACTCCAGCACGTGCAGATAGATCGTCTGGTCTTTTTGGGTCATCGCTCCCCAATAGAAATCGTAATCCACCGGTGAGTAGGTCGTGCCGTAGACCGAGTCCCCGTTGACTTCCATCCATTTACCGACTTCCTCGAGGCGCTCGATCTCCTCTGGGAGTAGATTACCTTTCGGATCGGGTCCGACGTTGAGCAGCAGATTCACGCCACGGGCGCCGCAAAGGGCGAGGAACTCGATGATATCCTTCGGGCTCTTCCACGCGTTGTCGTCCTCGTCATAACCCCAGTTGTGGCGCATGGTCATGCAGGTCTCGGTGTCCTCCGTCATGCGCTCTGCTGGAAGCATGCGGTCGGGAAGCGATTCGAAGTCCGCATACTTGCGATCCTCGATCGGCACCTTGCGGCTGTAGAGACGACTGCAGATCACGGTGTTCGGCTGTAGCTCGCGGACGCGCGCTCCCTGGGCATCGGCCTCGATCACATCACTACCTCCCACATCGAACCACAGCACGGCCATCTCCCCATAGTTGGAAAGGAGTTCATCGAGATTTCTTTCAACAAGTTTGAGATACTCTTCGTTGGTCATCGTGCCCTTGGCCTTGCCACGCGAGCGGTGATACCAGTCCTTGAACTGGGAATAGTAGACGCCGAACTTCATGTCCTGCTTGGCGCATTCGTCGGCAAGCTCCTTGATGACGTCGCGTTTGAACGGGGTTGCGTCCATCACGTTGTAATCGGTGGCATCCGTATCAAACATGCAGAAACCCTCGTGATGCTTGGAGGTGATCACGATGTATTTCATCCCGGCTTCCTTGGCGGTCGACACCCACTTTGCCGCGTCGAAATCGGTCGGATTGAATTGCGGGACGAGGGTCTCGCGGTATTCCTCTTTATCAATCGGCACGCTGTTCATCAGCCACTCGGCACTCGCTCCACCCTCTTCCTTGCCGTAGTCCTTACCTTTCCACTCACCCCCGGGGATCGAAAAAAGCCCCCAGTGAATGAACATGCCGTAGCGCGCGTCACGCCACCACTCCATGTGGGAATCGTCTTTCGTCTGGGCAAATCCGGACAAGGGCATCAAGGCCAGCAAGGCGGACATCATGAGTAAGGTTCTCGTTTTCATCGTAGGTTGTTTGAAGGTTGAAATGGGCTGGGTTCGGAGTGCTAGGCATGAGCCGATCACTCCGTGTTCCTGTCTTTTCGCACGGAAAAGCCGAACTAGGACGCTAGCTTCAGGATTTTTTGGATCAATGGGAAACAGGAGTCTCGGTTCCTAGCCGAGAGCCGATCGGCTCAGCCACGTGGACGGCGGCGGATTGCGAGCAAGCCGCACGCACCTAAACCAAGCAATGCGAGCGAAGATGGCTCGGGAATGGCCGTCAGCGTCACGGCGTTGATCCGTTTGGTCGCCTCGTTGTCCTGACCATAGGCGACAAAGTTGAAACTTTTGCTAAAATCAAACACGGCAATATTGCCAGTAGCTTCTTGGACACCATTGATGGAATAACTCCAGTCACCTCCGCCGAGGCCGTCCGGGGTGAGGCGGATCGTAACGGGGGTGTTGGCGCTCGCGATGAACTCCTGATTGGTTCCGGACGCATCAAGCAAGGTTTTGTCGCTTGTTCCGGTTGAAGCCCAAAGACCACGGGTCTGGCTCGTATTATTATGAAAAATCACGTTCGCTCCGATTCCGTAGGTGCTGCCCGCCGATGTCTCCACGAATGGGTTGCTGCTAGTCGTGTAGGTGCTCGCGCTTTCCAACAGGCCGAAGCTTAAAAGATTTCTTCCGCTGTTGGAGATATCGTCGGTGTAATAAGTGACCGTGAGCTCAAATCCGGCGGTCGACTGAAAACTGGAAGTGGAATAGAGCAGCGCGGCGTTTCCGAATTGTGTTCCACTATTGTTATAGACCGCATTGCCGTTATCCGACCAATTTGCACCCCCGTTGAGATTGGTCGACGATGCGCCACCGCCAGTTCCGGCATTTGTGCCAAGTCCGTCATTATCAAAATTGTCTTGGTAGACGACGGCAGCTTGCGCGGCACCCGCCATCAACAGAGAGGTAGCAAATTTGAGGGTAGTGTGTTTCATAGTTTTTCCGGGGATTTAGGGATCTCGTGGGTCCAAGGAGACCACCTTTATGTTTCTGTTTATTCGCGCCCGAAACCGCGATTGGGACACTTGACCCCGCTTTTTTCCAAAAGGTTTCGCCCTCTTAGATCTTCCCGCCCCCAAAGCTCCGGCCCGCAGCCTACTCTTCGACAATTTCAAAGCGCCCATTGCTCTGGATTACCTGACGCAATTTCTGCTCGGAAAGCTGGCCGGGACGCAGAACCACCCGTTTCAGTTGGGGCAATGAGAAGGGTTTATTCAATGCCGCCAATTCACAACGGCTTATGTCCAACGACTCGATCGGCAGCCCATCCAGATCTGCCAGTTCAACGCGACCTGAAACATCCAATCCCAGAGAACGGAATGGGAGAAACCGTAGCAAGCATTCGCCATACTGACCGCTCAGACGGACCGACTGGTCAGACCAGAGCGAAAGCGACGAGCTTCCGGCATCGAGCGATAGCTTGAAACGCTCCGCCCCACTGTGCCGGTATTGGAGAAAAGCTTCCACCACGGAATCATAACCCGCGTGATCTTTCCGGGTGGCGGCGTCGTAAGCGATCACCCGCTCAAAATGGACCCAGAGGCGCGGCTCGATTTGCCTACCTCTTCCGAACAAGTCGACCAGCTGTTCGATGCTCGGCCGTTTTTCGCTGGTGAAATCAAAGTCCGGAAAGGCTTCAGCGAACTGGATGTGTTTCCGGTAGGCGAACACATTCCGCACCTCCGGTGGGCGAGCTAGGGCGGCCTTGTAATTCAGCTCCACACAATCCGTGGCATAGTCCTGGGCATGCGCCTGAAGACATTCCGGATCCTGCTGGAGGGCCGTACGTATCAGTTGCCGGGTTTGCCGGACCGTCGTCACCGGCCTCTCGAAGATCGCCAGGTTCCTCAGATCCCGCGCCGATTCCGCGATCGACTCGGCCAGCTTCCTCTTTGCCTCCGCCTCCTGTTCCACAAAAGAAGCATATTCCGAATCAATAGCTTCGACTTCCGAGGAAAGCTGCTCGGCACGCCCGCGCTGCGCCTCGGTTTCGAGTTTCTGCCGGGTCAAATGCTGAACGAAGAGCACACTGGTCACCACGATCACCAGCAGGGCGATCACTAGGATCCCCACCGGCAGGCTGTTGCGCACGACGAACAACCTAGCCTCGCGGAAAAACCCGGGCTGCTCGGCATGGGTGGAAAAACCAGCGAGGTAACTCTCGATCTCCTGGTGCAGGTGCCCGACCGACTGATAGCGCTGCGCAGGGTCCAGCGCAGTGGCTTTCATCACCACCGCATCCAGCCCCTCGGGAATGTAGCGCTCCGGAAACGTTGCACGCGGCGATGACAGCCTGGACTTGGCGGTTTTCTCCAAAACCTCCTCCCTATCCCCCGTGAAAGGCGGCTGCCCCGTGAGGATGAAATGCAGCATGCACCCCAAGGCATAGACATCCGTGCGGTGGTCTTTGTCGGATCCGGAGGCCACCTGTTCCGGCGCCATGTATCCGAGGCTCCCCTTGATCTGCCCGATCAGGGTCATATTCCCCCAGATGTGGGACGGTGGCTGGGCATCGTTGCACTCGTATTCCGCCTCTTCGAGGATTTTCCCCAGACCCCAGTCACATACGAGCACTTCCCCGAAATCGTCCACCTGGATGTTATCCGGCTTCAGATCCAGATGCAGCACGCCACGGGAATGCGCGTAGGCGACGGCATCGCAGACCTTGCCGAAGATCTGGAGCAGATGATGCAGATCCTCACGCTTCGCCACATCCGCGAGCGTGGTGTTACTCTTCAGATCCATGGTGAAAAACGGACGCCCGTCGTCCCACACCCCCATGTTGTAGACCTTGATGATGTTCGGATGACTGAGCGCAGCGACGAGGCGGGCTTCGCGCACAAACAGATCGTAATAGTCCGGACCGCGATCCTGCCGGAGGCGCGCCATGGCGACCCAGCGATGCAGGTGTTGGTCGAATATTCGATACACCTCCTTGAGAGCACCGCGCCCGATTTCCGACTCATCACGGTAGCGCACCTCCCCTGCCACCAGTTCCGAATAAGCCGGACACAGCCCTTCCAAGCCATGCGCCTCCAGATCGTTCGCCTCCCCATAGAGTTTGCTCAGGCGTTTGTCCGGCACGTAGTCATTGGAAAACCCGGATGTGCTCAGATCCGTCATGGCTCTAGTTCCTCCGTTAATGACCGCACCTCCAGCAGCAAGCGCTGTTTCACCCGTTTCCGCAGGGTATAGACCGAAGCCAGCGCCAGACCGGTCGCCTCGGCAATCTCTTGTGCAGAGCAGCCATCGAGCCACATTTCAAACGCCTCGATCGCCTGCCCTTTGAACACCTGGCGCAACCGGTCCATCGCTTGGTTGGCAATGTAGGTCGCCCACTCCTCTTCAATCCAATGCTCCACTTCCGCAGGATGTTCGAGGCCCTTGATCGAATCGTCATCAAGCGTGCAGTCGCTCGTCGGCCGGCTCTGGAGTTTACGAAAATAGGAGAAGGCCGTGTTCCGGATCACCGAGCCCAGCCAGTTGCGGAAGCTCGACCGGTTCCGGTCATAACTCTGCAGACTGCCGGTCAGGCCGATGAGCACCTGCTGGGTCAGATCCGCCAGATCGTTGTCCGGCACGTTGAGCTCCCGCAGGATGTAACGGATGAAGCGCCCGTAGTTTGCGAACAGACGGTTCCATGCCTCTTCATCCCGGGGATCGCACGCCCGGTGAAGCAAGGTATGGCTGGTATTCGGATAATCGGACATCGGAGCGCTCGTTGCAGGCTAATGCCCGCTCACCACTCTAGCAATCAATTCAGGACCTTCTATCCGCCTTAGCACAAACGTTCATAGGAGTCTTTTCATTCGCTTGCGGCGGTATGAAACGACCAAATCTTCCCTTCGGAAACGGAACGGTCGGCCATCTCGCAATCCACCCGCCAAAAGTAGGTTTTCCCGGGCTGCAGTGCATGTTCACCGTTTGGTTTCACGATGTTCTTGCCGACATCCAGCGTCGCGACGGGCTTCAGATCGTCACGAGCTGTGCCGAGGTGGACGGTGGCCTTGGTTCCATCCAGGGCGATGAGATACATCAGATCCGCGTCCAGCTTGACTTTTTCCGCATCATCTTTCGGCACCGGCATCGAGGCGATCTCTTCCTGGCGCCCGGGGATCCAATATTGATCGTCACCGAATTCATAGGCCCCGATGTCCGGATCCTTGCCGTGAAATCCTGCCGTGACATCGATTTCCTTGCCCCTGACACTACAAACCACGGGCGTGCCCTGATCGATGAGTTCCACCGCGTCCTCCCGCGGGCGAAAATCCCAATTCACCGCATCCCGCACCATTTCCTGGATGCGCTTTTTCTTTTTGCCCCCGGCGAAGTTGTTTGAGGAAATCCCGGGCAGCGGTTGATCAAAAAGCTCCTGCGCAGCGTTGTTGCGCGTAATCGAATGGGCATTTCCTCCCGATCCAAGATCCACATTAATGTCGCTCTTCGCATCGACGCCGAGATTATTGTAGGTCTCGTGGTAGTCCCCTTTGATATGCATCCCGTCACCATCTGATGGCGAATGCCGCCGAATCGCCGACATGCAGACGTTGCGGTAGGCATTGGCGTGGACCCCGCTGAGCGGCTTGTTGTTTCCGTCATACCTCAGATCCCTCTGGCCGTTGTCGATGAACCAGTTGTAGCGGGTCACGGATTCTTTCGCGTGTTCCAGCGGCATGTACAACGATGAGCCATCGGTATGCAGAAGCCCGCAATGGGTATGGAAATTAAATTCGGAAACGGTTCCGCGCACCGCGGCCGGATCGTGTTCCTGCGGATTGAAGCGCTTGCCGCGTTTCCCCTCGATATACAGGTTCACGGAAAAGCTCTGCGCGTTGCCGTTGTGCGAGAGCGTGTTTCTCCGGTAGGTGACATCGAGCATGTTATCCAGGTTGATCGTGCTGCTCGGATTGAATCCGCCCGGTTCGCCATCGTCGTTGTTCACGCAGGCGTAGTCGTTCATGTAGAATTGGTTGTTTTCCAACAGCAGGTATTCCACGAACTGCCCGGCCAAGGCGCTGGCATCGGAGTAATTGAACTCACAGTTGAAGACCGTGATGTGGCTGCAGAAATCCTCGGCGCTCCCCACGAAGCGCGCCGTCTCGGATGGCCCGATCACACCGAGGGCGCGCTTGGAGGCGGCGTAATAATTCAGATCGCAGTTGCGAAGTGTGATGTGATCCGAGCTCTCGAAGGAAAACGTCGCCGCGAAGAAATCCACCCCGTCGATTACCACATGCTGAGTCGCCGCATCTCCGGTGAGAGCGTAGGTGCGGACTTTGCCGTGGACTTCGTGCCTGTTCGGATCCCCGTCGTTCTCCGCCCAGAGGTAGAGGGTCTTGCGGGTTTCATCAAAGGCCCACTCCTGCGCCATATCCAGCATGCCGCGCTCCGCATTGCCCACCCCGCCTTCGAAGAAATAGCCATCGGTGATCTTGTGTTTGAACAAACGCGGATGGTAATCGAACTCTGCGGAACCTTTCTCATGGTTTTCCACGATGCGCGAGCCGGTTGCGTGAGCTCCGAAGTTCATCAGTGCCACGCAGCCATTGAAGGAAATCCCTGCATTCGCAATCGCCTTGTCCCCCGTTCCCGCATCAACCACATGCCCGCCCCCATCCGACAGGTTCGTAGATTCCTTCGTCTTATGACAACGCGCGGCACTGCGGTGCCAGGCATCCTCGGAAAACACCAGGGCGTTGGGGAAACGGGCGAGGGTCATCAGCTTTCCATCCACAAACAACTGCGTGACATCTTGTTCCACAGTCGTCTTGTAGACCTTGCCCTCGTCCACCACCCACTCGCCATCGATTTTCTCCGTGCCGTCCAGGATCACCTTTTCGTCGCGGTAATTCGTCAGCGTGATCGGCTTACTTTCTTCGCCGGCTTTTCCCGCCAGGTTCACCACCTCGCGATAGACCCCGCCACGGATGTAGCAGATGTCCCCCGCTTGCAGCAGATTCACCGCATGCTGGATGCTGGCAAACGGCTGCTCCAGAGTACCCACTGCGGAATCATCCCCGGACACGGACACATAGTAGTCCCCCGCGTTGGCGAACGGGGATGAGACAAGCGTGACGAGGAGCGAAAGGCTGCAAAAATACGGTTTCATCGATGGAACGGGGCAAGCGGCTGAAATTTTTGCGAATTCCGGATCGGATGCAATGCATACCTGCCCATCCTCATCTCCGGGAAACTGCCGCACAAAGCATCCACCGTATAATGCCCCGGATGCAGACGCTCAATCTTCACTCTTATCCTTCTTCTTGCCTTTTTTCTCGTCGTTCTTCTTATCCTTGTTCCTGTCCTTCTTCGCCGCGCCGCCTTTGCGCTTTTTCCAGATATCGACTTCGGCATCGTTTTCCTGCGCCTCGCCCGGGGTGCTGCGACCCTCGGCGACGTAGGTCTCAAGAAGCTTGATCAAGCCTGCCACCTTCTCGGGATTCTGGGCAACAAGGTTCTGCTCTTCCCCGAGATCCTTCGAGAGGTCATAGAGCTGCATTTCCGGGAGTCCATCGGCCAATGCCTCCGGATCTTTCGGTGCCGACCATCCGCCTGATCCGGCGGCGAGCAACAGCTTCCAATCGCCCTGACGGATGGCGAACTTCCCGTCGATGGAATGATGCACCACAGATTCACGTGGATTCTCCAACTCCTTGCCTGCGAGGATCGGGTAGAAGCTGATGCTGTCCTCGGCGGTGTTGTCCGCAAGTTCGACAGAGAGCATTTCGGCAAAGGTCGCCATCATATCGGCGAGCGAAATGAGCTGGTCGGATTTCGAAGCGGCTTTCACCTGCTCCGGCCAACGAAGGATGAACGGCACGCGGTGCCCCCCGTCCCAGAGATCTGCCTTGGAGCCCCGCAGGTTTGCACTGGGGTAGTGTCCCTGTTTCTCAAGAGCCGGAATGTTGGCTGCCTTCGAGGTTCCGTTGTCGGCACTGAAGATGACGATGGTGTTTTTCGTAAGGCCATTGCGTTCCAAAGCCTCCATCACTGCTCCGACAGAGCCATCGGTTTGGGCGACAAAATCCCCGTATTCTCCAATCAGTCCTTTGCCAATCCACTCAGGAGCGGGGGCGATCGGGGTATGCGGCGAGCTCAGAGGAAAATACATAAAGAACGGTTTCCCCTCCTTTGCACCGGCGGCATGGGCGTCGATGAAACCTGCCGCGGCGGTCGTAATTTCCGGAAGCACCTCGACCACGGGCATCTCCTTCACGATGGCATCTCCATCCACAATGCTGCTCATGGATCCGGCGTGGTGAAATCCATGGAAGATATCGAACCCACGCGTCAACGGACCGTCGGGGATTTTCGTTCCGATCGGATAGCCCGAGGGTTCATACCCGGACTTCTTGTCCTTCAATTTTTGCGCACCTTCCGGCATCTCGTAAGAGTAGTTGAGATGCCATTTCCCAAACATGCCCGTCACGTAGCCTTGGCTTTGGAAGAGCTTTCCAAGCGTCAGGCGATCCGCAGCGATCAGCGGATCATCCCCACCTTGGAGGACACCTCTCTGGAGCGTCGAGCGCCAGTTGTAGCGGCCGGTGAGCAGACCGTAACGCGACGGGGAACAAACCGATGAAGTGGTGTGCGCATCGGTGAAGATCATCCCCTCCTCCGCCAGCTTGTTCAGGCTGGGCGTCGGGATCTTGCTGCGCTCGGGATTCAATGCCTGGATCTCCCCATAGCCCATGTCATCGGCGAAAATGATGATGACGTTGGGTTTTGTTTCGGCATGTGCCGTAGCTCCGAGGAGAGCAACGAGGACCAGGCTCAGTGTGAAGGATCGCGGGGATTTCATAAGAAGTGTCGGAAAATGTTTGAAAATGGTATGGGGAGGCTTCTGTGCCTCACAGCCGGTGAGTTGGGAGAAACTACTACGTTGTGTCGAAGCAGGATATTTCCAATGCGGAATTTATTTCCAGATCAGATCACCTTTCATCGTATCAAGATCAAGGGAGACGGATACATGCTCGAATTCACGGGTGTAGCGCATGCCATCCTTTACCGCTGGGCTCTTGGGCGCACCCAGGGGACGGTCGTATTCCGGGAACGTATGCAGCCATAGCTTGCTCTGGCTTTTCCCATCTTTTCCGGGATCGACCCCGTAGCCGTCGCTTACCATCAGGTAGCTGTATTTCTCCGCCATGATCAGGAACAGCGCGATATTGAAGTCGAGCCGCTCCTGCGAGGCCGCATCAAAACTCTCGATGCCACCCTGGCTCTCATCAATGCCGTCCCCCAGCGACGACTCGCCGATACCGAGCGTAAGCGCGATGATCTTCTCATCCCGTGCTGCCTTCTGCACCGCAGCGATGCCTTTCGCCATGTATTCGGCTTTATCCATTTTGCCCACTTCATGAGAGAAGGCCTCGAGGTATGAGCCGTCGAAATAGTCCATGAACTCGAGCCCTGCGTCGTCGAAACGGGCGCGGATGACGTTCGCCACCATAAGCTTTTCTTGGCCCAGTGCCTTGCGGGTTTCATCCATCATCTCGCGATAGCCTTCGGTGACGGCGGCCTTTTTTCCCTTGGGCAGTTCATTGGCGAGGTAAGAAGTCAGCACCTTGACGTTTCCATCCAGAAACAGGCCATCGATGGAAGGGCTCTTGCAAATCCCGGCCATGGTATCGACCCACCACTTCCTGAGTTCTTTGTTCGAAAGGTCGTAGGCGCGCACCTGGCCCCTGACCAGCTTGTCCTTCCCGTTCTTGCCCTCCAGATACCAGCCCGGGATTTCTTCCAGCTGTTTATCAAAACTATATCCACCGTAGTGAACGATAACGTTGCGGTAAAAAAGCACCTTCGCCTTGGGATTCAACGCCTTGATCCCCTTGCCCGCCTCGATACACCCGGCGTCCACAGAACCATAGGTCTTGTGGCCGTTGCTCTTCTCCAGAGTGATGAGCGGGAATTTGGAAAGGAACCGGAACTCCTCGTCGGAAAAAGCCGTGGCCTTGCGCACATGCATGTAGAGCGGCAAGGTGTCCCAGCTAAATTCCGGCATCGCACGCTGCTCTGACTGGCCTTGCAAAGCTCCACATAAGAATAAGGCCATGGCAGATAGGCTCCTGAGACATTTGAGCGATGAGCGGGAGTGTATTTTCATAAAATTAGGTTCAGATACGAAACCCTTACATCGGAGGATACTGGATGTCTTTCACGATTCTCTAGAAATGGCAGCCGGAATCTAGCTCCGGCGCACATTCTCACTCCCACTCGATGCTGGCAGGCGGCTTGGTGGAGATGTCGTAGAGGACGCGGTTGATGCCATCCACTTCGTTGAGGATCTGTTGGCTGGCCTCACGCAGAAGTTGCGCAGGGAGATCCACCCACTCGGCTGTCATCGCGTCTTCAGAGATGACTGCCCTGAGATTGGTCGCCCATTCGTAGCTGCGCTCATCGCCTTTCACGCCCACGGTTTTGACCGGGATCAGACCGGCGTATGCCTGCCAAACCTTGTCATACCAGCCATGCTCCTTGAGCTTTCCGATGAAAATTGCATCGCAGGCGCGGATGATGTCGAGACGCTCTTGGGTGACTTCTCCAGGGCAGCGGACGGCAAGGCCGGGACCGGGGAACGGATGGCGGCCAAGGATATCCGGGGCGATGCCGAGCGAATGACCTAGTTCACGCACCTCGTCCTTGAAGAGCTCTGCCAGTGGCTCAAGCACCTTGCCCTGCGCCTGCAGTTCGAGGATGCGGTCCACCCGATTGTGGTGGGTCTTGATCTTGGAAGCCTTGGATTTCGCGTTCGAGGCGCTCTCGATCACGTCGGGATAAAGCGTTCCTTGGGCAAGTATTTCTGCATCTCCCACGGAGTCCCAGAAGACATCGATGAAGAGGTTTCCGATGATGACGCGTTTCTTTTCAGGATCGGCTTCACCGGCAAGCGCGGTGAGGAAACGCTCGCTGCAATCTACCGTCTCGATAGGCACGCCCATGCGGTGGAAGTTGTTACGAACTTCCTCGCCTTCGTCTTTCCGCATCAGGCCGTGGTCCACGAAGATCGCGCGGACGTTCACACCAGCCTCTTTCAGAAGTACGGCGAGCACCGTACTATCCACGCCGCCAGAGACACCGCAGACCACTTGTTTGTCGCCGCATTTCTGACGAATACCTTCGATCATCTCACGTTTGAAATCATCGATCTTGAACGGCATGAGTTCCTTCGCCGTGAGGAGGAAGTTGTGCAGGATGCGCAGTCCTTCGTGGCTGTGTGTCACCTCCGGGTGGAACTGAATGCCATAGAACCGCTCGCCCCATTGCAGAGATACTGGGGTGCCGTGCTGATTGCTGGCGATGACCTTGGCGCAATCCGGAATGACTTTCACCGTATCCGAATGGCTCATCCAGACCTGGGATTTCTCCGAGATGCCTTCGTAGAGGCCGTCAGCACTTGCAGGGAAAAGGTTTGCCGGGCCGTATTCGCGGCGGTCGCTCGCTTCGATGGTTCCGCCAAATTTCAGGTTGAGCAACTGCATGCCGTAGCACACGCCTAGCACTGGCACGCCGAAGCCTTTGAGAGCCTCAAAATCGATGTCCGGAGCATCCGGTTCACTGGTGCTCTTGGGGCCGCCCGAAAGGATGATCGCGCCGGGATTGCCAATGTTCGGAAAATCCTCGAGCGCGTAGAGCATCGCCACATAGCCCAGCTCACGCACACGCCGCACGATGAGCTGCGTATATTGCGAGCCGAAGTCGATGACTGCGACGTGGTTTGTCTCGTTGAGGGCGTGGATATCAGTGGCGTTCATGTTAAATGGTAAAATTGATCAAACCGCACGTATCAGCCCAGGGGTTGGTAGTTGGTCGGCTCCTCAGTCATCACGATATCGTGGACATGGCTTTCGCGCAGGCCTCCCGGGGTGATCCGTGTGAATGTGGCTCTCTCGCGCAGTTCCGCGAGGGTGGATGCGCCGACGTAGCCCATGCCGGATTTTAGGCCGCCCATGAGTTGGAAGATGACATCGGAAAGGGGTCCTTTGTAAGGCACACGACCTTCGACTCCTTCGGCGACGAGCTTGCCCGAGCTGTTCTGCGAATAGCGGTCGGCGGCTCCCTTGCGCATGGCTCCGAGCGAGCCCATGCCGCGGTAGGCTTTGAAGCGGCGGCCTTGGTAAAAAACGCTTTGTCCCGGACTCTCACGAGTGCCGGCAAGGATGGAACCGAGCATCACAAGATCGGCTCCGGCGGCGATGGCTTTCACGACATCACCGGAGTAGCGGATGCCTCCGTCGGCGATGACCTTTACCCCGCGCTCACGGCAGTAGCCTGCCACGTTCTGGATGGCCGTGAATTGAGGCATGCCTACGCCGGCAATGACCCGGGTGGTGCAGATCGAGCCTGGACCGACACCCACTTTAAGGGCGCTGGCACCTGCGGAAACGAGATCGCGTGCACCGGCTTCGGTCACAACGTTTCCTGCCACGACAGGCAGGTCTCCCATGCTGCGGAGCTTCTCGATGACATTCATCACGTGGCGGGTGTGGCCGGTAGCCGCATCGATAAACAGGGCGTCGGCACCTGCTTCGATGAGAGCCTTCGCCCGCTCTTCCAAATCAGGCCCCACACCGACCGCTGCCCCGCAACGGAGCTGGCCGTTAGAGTCTTTGGCAGCGCTGGTGAAGGTAATGCGCTTTTCGATATCCGATCCGGTGATGAGACCGACTAGGTGACCTTCGTCATCCACGAGAGGAAGTTTTTCGATCCGGCTCTGGTAAAGGATGCGGCGGGCTTCTTCCAAGCCGGTGTTCGGCGGAGCGGTCACCACTTTATCGCGCGGCGTCATGACTTCGGAAACCAGGGCACCGGGCCGATCCAGATACCGAACGTCACGTCCGGTGACCATGCCTTCGAGTTTTCCCTGGCCATCCACGACAGGAAACCCGGAAAAACCGTTTTTCTCCATGATCGCAAGAACGCGCTCTACCGTGTCGGTTTTGGAAACGGTGAGCGGCTTGATGATAACCGCGCTTTCCGAGCGTTTCACCTTCGTCACCATTGCCGCCTGTTCTTCGACGGAACAAGCCCGGTGAATTACGCCCATACCGCCTTCGCGGGCGAGAGCGATCGCGAGATCGTGCTCGGAGACGGTATCCATCGCTGCGGAAACGACTGGAAGCCGAAGGGAAATCCCTTCGGTAAGGTTGGTTGTAAGGTCCGCCTCACCGGGCAAAATAGCACTCAGCGCCGGAACAAGAAGCACGTCGTCGAACGACAATCCCAAAGAAATCTCTGCCATGCGAAAGTCAACAGGGCGGCCCGCCACTCGGCAAGCCCGGATTCAACGACTTTTCATTTCAGAGCCGAAATTTTGGCGACTGGCTGAGAAATTCCTTGGGATTTGAATAGACGATCTTCTCAATCTGCTCCGCCGTGTGCTTGCGCCGCCTCATCTCCAGCGCGCATTTCGGCACCGCCATCGGGTCCGATACACCCCAGTCGCAGGCGGAATTCATCCAGATACGCTCCGTTCCATAGACCTCGAGGATGTCGATCGCACGCGCCGGAGTGCATTTGCTTTCTGGGTAAAGCGTCATGCCCGCCCAAAAGCCCGCATCCAGAACCTCCGCGACGGTATGCTCCTCCACATGGTCGATGATGACCTTGGATCGATCCAGTTTCCCGAACGAAGCGAGCGAATCGAGAATTAACCGTGTACCCTTGAGCTTGTCCTCCAAGTGCGGCGTGTGAATGAGTATGGGAAGATCGTGATCCAAGGCGATCTGCACATGTTCTTCGAAAATTTTAAGCTCACTGCGGGTGTTCTTGTTCAGCCCGATTTCACCGATGCCGAGGACGTTTTCCTTTTCAATAAAATCCGGGATCAGCGCCATCACCTCCCTCGCGAAACCGGGGTCATCCGCTTCCTTGGGATTGATGCACAACCAGCAGAAATGCTTGATGCCGAAACGCGCAGCGCGCCTGGGTTCGTATTCAGTCAACTGGCGGAAATAATCGTGAAAGCCGTCCGCCGATGAACGATCAAATCCCGCCCAGAAGGCAGGTTCGCACAGCGCTTCGCAGCCAGCGAGCGCGAGCCTTTCGTAGTCATCCGTGGTGCGGCTGACCATGTGGGCGTGAGGTTCAATGTATCTCATCTCGGGAAAAATCTATAAAATTGGAGCACCGGATGCGCCTTGGAATGGAGCGGTTTCGGGTAGAGCGGAAGAATGATCGGAAAACTTCTCAAGAACCGCCTTCGCGCGATCCGGGCGATCCTCCATCAGAATGGGTAGGGCATCTTTAAAGTAACGCAGTCGTGCACCGCCAGTACCCTCGTGCCGATCGAGCCGGTCAAGGAATGCGGCGAGATCGATGAGTCGCGCACGGGCATCGACAAACTGCAGATCGAGTAATTCTTCTTTCTTCAACATGGGTTTCTCCTTCTCAAAAAGACCGAGGGTCTCTGCAAAGACGTTAGATCCGATTTCCTGCGATTGCAGAAAAAAAACCCTGCGGAGGAAAAAACATCCTCCGCAGGGCAGATCTGTTCGAGCCGCCGTCGCCCAGAGCCAGGGATTGCTCCGATGGCGCTAAGCGGTGGCCGCCCTGAAATGCATTTGCGATGCCCTCCTATACGCAGGGCGGGGCAGACGACCTTTCAATAAATTTGATCAAAAAATTCGATTCAGGAATGGTCCGAATTGTCATCGATCACCTGAGTCTCGGACGCCGTCGGGCGTGTGCCGGAATAGCTCAAGCCGGGAACAACCTTGCGCATCAGCTTGGTAAACCCGCTCTCCGCGGACTCCATCTCGCTTTCTGCCTGGCGCATCGCCTTTTCCCATGCCCCGGCAAAGCCCGGTGCCTGCTCGCGCATCGTGCTGATCGCCATTTCCTGCATCCGGAACTGGCGTTGCTCGTTCTTGTCGGGCTTGCTCTGCAGCGCTGCCAGATTCACCCGCAGGTTCTCGTTCTGCTCCTTAAGAGTCGCGATTTCCTTAGTCAGGGAATCGTTGCCCTGCGCGGTGATCTTCATCTGCGTGTTGAGATGAGCCTGCATGTCGCGCATCTCGTCTTGGATGCGGCGATTCTCACGCTTGAGCTGCATCTTGGTTCCGATCGCGTTTTTCAGGATGAATCCCGCGATGAGCAAACCAAGAGCCAGCCCCCAGACGAATTGATTGGCGATGATTTCTTTCCAGTCCATGGTCTTCGGATTATTCGCCGGCTGCTGCTCCGGCTGTTTCAGCATCAGGCGTGGATGCCTCTTCGTCCAACGGTTTTTCGTCCAAGAGAGCGATGACATCATCGGTGATATCCGGCGCGTCGCCCGAGTAGAGCACAAAAGGAAGCCCGGTATTCGTATCGCCAGAGGTATCGATGACCGCATCGAGATTGCGCTCCTTCGCCAGTTGGCGCGATGCCTCGGCGATGCGGTTGAGTGATTCACGCATCGCGGCGACCATCTCCTTGTTGATGCGCTTATCCTCCGCTTCGCGAAACTGTTCGAACTCCTGCTGCAGGGTCTGAGCTTCTTGGCGTTTGATCTCGTAATCCCTCACCAATTTCTTCGTTTCGGGATTATCCTGATCATTTTTCTTCGCTTCAAGCTGGGCCTGCATCGACTGCAGAACGCCGATGACCGCGCGCAGTTGCTCGGCGCGCTTATTTTCCATGATCCCCTCCCGCTCCGCCATGATCTTCTTCTGCAATGCAGCAGTCGAAGGAAGTTCACGGTAAATATCCGTGACACGGACAACGGCAAAAGACGGCGCGGCGACCGCGATGGCGGCGAGCGCCAGCCATAGTGAAGTGACGATAAATTTCATGCTCACCAAACCTTTTATCGGTTCCGAAAAGCCTTGTCGATCCCCGACTAAGCCTCCTGAACGGGAAGCGCTGCCACTTCTTCGCGGAGTTTCTCGGCGAGTGGAGTGGAGAGGTAACGCTCACTGGAAGAGCAACCGACCGTGACGATGCGCTTGCCTTTGAACTCGGGGCGCTTCGCGATCTGCATCGCTGCCCACACGTTTGCTCCAGTGGAAATACCCGCCGGAAGGCCTTCGTGCTGAGCAAGCGCCTGTGCGGTGGCGAAGGCATCTTCGTTGGAGACAAGGATCACCTCGTCGATGATATCGACATTGAGGTTCCCGGGGATGAAACCAGCACCGATCCCTTGGATCATGTGCGGACCCGGTGCACCACCCGAGATGACCGGACTGTTCTCTGGCTCCACTGCGAAGGTCTTCATATCGCAGCGATTCTTGAGCACTTCGGAAACGCCGGTGATCGTGCCTCCGGTGCCGACTCCGGCCACGAACGCGTCAATTTCACCATCCGTGTCCGCCCAGATCTCCTCGGCGGTCGTTTCGCGGTGAACTTGCGGGTTAGCTGGATTGTCAAATTGTCCCGGGCCGTAAGCACCCGGCGATTCAGCGAGAAGCTTGTTCGCCATCGCGATCGCTCCACCCATGCCTTTGGCCCGGGGTGTGAGGACGATCTCGGCACCCAACAGGCGCAGCAGCACGCGGCGCTCGATCGACATGCTTTCAGGCATGGTCAGGATGCAGCGGTAGCCCTTCGAGCGAGCTACAAAAGCCAAGGCGATTCCGGTGTTCCCGGAGGTGGGTTCGATGATCACTCCACCCGGCTTGAGCAAACCATCACGCTCACCCGCCTCGATCATCGACTTGCCGATGCGATCCTTCACGCTGAAAAGCGGATTAAAAAACTCGGCCTTCACGCAAATCTCGGCACCAAGGCCTGCAGTGATGTGATTGAGTCTGATGAGGGGAGTGTTGCCGACAGTGGCAACCATGTTTTCTGCAATGTTCATGGTATGTATTGGTTTTGAATAAAAGTTAATCCGAGTATCACTAGGGAAATCAGATCTGGAAGTCAGAAGTTCCGGAATCGAGATGCAATCCGCATTCGTATTTCGCACCGTTGAAACGCGTTCCATTGGCCGTGCCGTCTTCCGATGGGCGGGTGCTGTGCCAGTCGCCCATCGTCACGTAGCCTTGCTCACCGAGCGGGTGCTTCGGCAGCTCGTTCTGGTGAAAATACAGATCCACCTGCGCGTCCGCCCAATCGAGGATCGGATAGACTTTGAGCGTTTTCTTCTGCTGCTCAGCGAAAGGCCTGTCTTGGCGCGAGTCCGACTGAGCACGGCGCAAGCCGCTGATCCAGACATCGCCGCCAATCTCCCGGAGCGCACGATTCATCGGTTCTACCTTGGTGATGAGTCCATATTTTTCCGCACCTTCTTTGTCGCTCGCCCACAGCTCGCCGTGGAGGGCTTCCAACCTAGCTGCGGAAAGTTTCGGATGATAGATGCGGTAATCCAGAGGGAATTTCTCCATCAACTCTTCTGCATAACGGTAGGTCTCCGGGAAAAGGTATCCGGTATCGATGGAGATGACAGGGACTTTGGGCGCGTGATCATGCAGCAGTTTCAGCATCACTGCTGCCTGCAGGCCGAAGCTGGTGCTAGCGACCAAGCGACTGCCAAGGCGCTCGTAGAGAAGCTCCAAGCGCTTCCCGGCAGGGAGGTTCGCGAGCTCCTTGGAGAGTTCCGGTGCGTCGATTTCTTGGCCCAAGGTGATCATAATTTATGAATTAGGCAGTTGCCTCCGGCTTCAGATTGGCGTGGAAGTCAGCTCCATTGCTGGTCTTTGCCACAAGCCCGATGCGGATGCAGAAATCGCCGAAGCGTTCCCCTTCTTCGCGCTCTTTTGCATAGCTAGCGAAGACAGGATCAAGCAGAGCTTTGATTTCCTCAGCCGGCACATCGCTACGGTAAAGCTTGGAAAGCCGCTGACCGTGGAAACCACCGCCGAGAAGGACGTTGTAGCGACCCGGACCCTTCCCGACAAAGCCAAGCTCCGCGATGTATGGACGCGCGCAGCCGTTGGGGCAGCCGGTCATACGGACGGTGATGGCATCGTGGCGCAGGCCGTGTGTTTCAAGCGATTCTTCAAGCTCGGTGAGCAGTGAAGGAAGGAAACGCTCAGCCTCGGCGAGTGCAAGCGCACAGGTCGGCAGCGCGACGCATGCGAGGTTGTTGAGACGCATGCCGCTTTGGAGATGACTTTTGGCGATGCCGTAATCTTCCAGAAGTTTCTCAACAGCCGGGCGGTTCGCCGCAGAGATATTCGCGATGATGAGATTCTGGTTTCCGGTCAGGCGGAAGTCGCCGTCATGGATTTTCGCGATCTCGCGAAGCCCCGTGCGAAGCTGGTAATCCGCCGTATCGAGCACGCGTCCACCTTCCACAAACATGGTGTAGTGGGAGTTCCCGGTCGGATCCGTCGCCCAGCCGTAGAGGTCGCCGTTGGAGTCGAACTTGAAGTCGCGAGCCGGCTCCAGATCGTAGCCGAGATACTCGTTGAGCTTTTTCAGGATGCCTTCCGGACCATGATCGTCGACGGTGTATTTGAAACGGGCGTGGGCACGTGTCACACGGTCACCGAAGTCACGCTGAACGAGCACGACTTTTTCCGCAACATCGACCACCTGATCCACTGTGCAGAAGCCAATGACATCCGCCGTGCGTGGGAACGTGAGATCGTTGCCATGGGTAGACCCCATGCCGCCACCGACGGTGACGTTGTAGCCGACCACTTTGTCGTCCTCAACGATGGCGATGAAACCAAGGCAGTCAGCGTAGATGTCCACGTCGTTGGACGGTGGGACGACGACGGTGATTTTGAATTTTCGTGGCAGGTAGGTTTTGCCGTAGATCGGCTCCACTTCTTTTTCGGAAGTCTCGACTTTTTCACCATCCAACCAGATCTCGTGATAGGCACCGGTCTGCGGGGTGAGGTGTGCGGAAATGGCGCGTGCATCCTCCATCGCCTGCGTGTGAGCGGCAGAAAGGAAGGGGTTGGGCGAGCACATGACGTTGCGGTTCACATCACCACAAGCGGCGATCGTATCCATGGCGGCTTGGTTAATCTCCCCCATCGTGCGCTTGAGGTTGCTCTTGATTACCCCATGGAACTGGAATGCCTGGCGGGTGGTCAGCTTGATCGTGCCGTTGGCGAACTGCGTGGAAATCTGATCCATCTGCAGCCACTGCTGCGGCGAGGTGACGCCACCTGGCACGCGGACGCGGATCATGAAGGAATACGCCTTATCCAGCTTGTGCTTGCGGCGGTTCGGGCGCAGGTCGCGGTCGTCTTGCTGGTAAGTTCCGTGGAATTTCAGCAACTGCTGGTCATCCTCGCACATCGATCCGGTGGAGAGATCGGAAAGACCTTCCTTGATCGTTCCGCGCAGGTAGTTGCTGCGGGTCTTGATGCCTTCGTTTGCTGCTAGTTTTTGTTCAGCCATAAAATGATTGTTTCTGTGTGTTCCTGACTCTCGGGTCTTAATAAACGTCGCGCTGGTAGCGCTTGGACTTCTTGAGGCTCTCAACGTATTCCTCTGCTCCTTCGCGGGTTTTCGCGCCATGTTCCATGACCACGGAAATCAGCGCCTCGTGGACATCCGCCGCCATCCGGCTCGCGTCGCCGCAGACATAGAAATGCGCGCCTTCTTCCAGCCATTTGTAGAGCTCCTTGCCCTTTTCGAGCAGCTTGTCTTGGACGTAAACTTTCTCCGGCTGATCGCGCGAGAAGGCGAGGTCGAGTTTAGTGAGATGTCCGTCTTTCAGGAAATCCTGCCACTCGAGTTGATAGAGGAAATCGTAGGTGTAGCGCTGATCGCCAAAGAAGAGCCAGCTCTTGCCCGGCACCTCAAGCGCCGCGCGATGCTCGACGAAGGCACGGAACGGAGCCACTCCTGTGCCAGGCCCCACCATGATGATCGGCGTGTTGTTGTCCGCTGGCAGGCGGAAATTTTTGTTCGGCTGGACGAAAATCGGAACGCTCTCGCCGGTCTTGGCGACATCCGCCAGATAGGTGGAGCAAACGCCTTTCCTCATTCTACCATGGGTCTCGTACCTCACCGCAGCCACCGTCAGATGCACCTCATCGGGATGTGCCAGCGGGCTCGAAGCAATCGAGTAAAGGCGGACCGGAAGCTTTCGGAAAATCCCTTTCAGCGCATCCGCACCAAGACCGTCCGGCGCGAAGTCGTGCAGTGCATCGAGAATCTCACGACCTTCGATGTATTCACGCAACTTGTCTTTCGCGTCATCGGCAAGCAATTCGGCAAGAGCCTTGGATGCAGTGACCTCAGCCAGCTTTTTCAACACCGCCTTGGAAAGCGATGTGATATCGAAATCTTCGCGCAGAGCATCGGCCAGGAACTTTGTTCCCACGCCTTTGACCTCGACCTCCTCAGTGCCAACCAATTTCGCGACCGTCAGGATCTCTTTCACCATCGCACCGCAGTTCTTCGGCTGCACCGCAAGGGCGTCTCCCGGCTCGTAGCTCATACCGCTTCCCGCCATCGAAAGTTCAACATGGATCGTCTCCTTCGAAGATCCTTCGCCGTTCAAAATGATGTTTTCGATGACCTCGGAATTGAACGGGTTCTTCTTCCCATATTCCAAGGCAACCGGCGTGTCGTATCCGGCATGCACCGCCAACACAGGAGCCGCGGAAGCAGGCGTGAGCTCGGTAATCGCCGAAACAAACCATTCCTTGTAAGAATCTTCGTAGTCCACATCGCAGTCCACGCGTGGTGCCACGCGTTTCGCGCCCAGATGCTCCAGACGGGCATCGAACTGCTTGCCGATCTCGCAGAATTTCTCGTAGGAAGTGTCACCCAGTGCGCATACGGAGAACTTCACCTTATCCAGCTTGATCTCCTCCTCCATGAAAGCCTTGTGGAACGCCACAGCGGTCTCCGGCGCATCGCCGTCACCCCAGGTGGACACGATCACCAACAGATTCTCCTCTTTCACAAGATCCATGGGGGAAAGGTCCGCCATGTTCTTCATCACCGCCTTGAAACCCTTCTTCTTCGCGTCCTTTACCGTACGGTCGGCAAGCTCTTCAGCATTGCCGCTCTCCGTCCCGTATAGAACCGTCAACTTACCCGCAGCAGGCGGTGCCGCCGATACCGGAGCCGTCGCCGCCCCCGACGCAAGGAACCCGCTGAGCCATCCGCGCTGTAGCGCATCAAATCCAGCAAGCAACGAATCCAACGACTTGCGTTGGTCTGGTGAAAACGGCGAACTCTCGGGAAGCATAATCCTTAGTAAATTACCTTGTTTAATCAGGTTTCAGCAAAAACGTGCATCCTACCCCCAAAAAACGCAACACCTATTTGGAAAATTTCAGTGCGAAATTCCCTCAATCCTCAGCCGCGCGATCTCGTGCACCTCACTCAGTGCCGTCGCCACCTCCGCCTCCCGGCTATTCAGCAAGCGCTCCCCGAATGACCGCAAAATCCCGGGTTTGTCAGTTTTTCCCACACAGATAATGAACGGGAACCCAAAAATCCCCCGATATGCCTCGTTCAGCCCCGTAAATAGCTCGAACTCCTCCTGATCCAGTCGATCCAGCCCCACTCCCTGCTGCTCTTTGCGTGAGTCCTCCGTCAACTCATCCAGCGCGAGCTTGCCTGCCAGATCCGGGTGCGCATTCAGCAACTCGAGCTTCGCCCCCTCATCCGCGCCATCCACCACCTCCCTCATCAGGCTTATCAACTCTTCAAAATCTTCAAACGGTCTCTCGCCCACCACTACCTCCGCGACCCAAGAGGAATGCTCATAAACCCCGCCGAATTTTTCCACAAATTCCTCTTTCCCCATCGCATTCACCTCGGAAATCGTCATAGTGCTATCTTCCACAAAGCACACTCCCTGTCCATCACCAGTAGCTGCTGCGTCCCGCCTCCTCTTCCCTGTTCATCGAAATTTAAAGTTACAAGTTTTGCTCCAGCACCTCCTCGCTCTCCACCACCAAGGCACCGACCACGTCCTCATCACCGTCGCCGCCGCCCGTGGTAGCACCCCCGCACCCACTGGACAAAAACTCATCGCCACGTCCTCTGGCCTCCACTCCGGCACCGTCGGCGGCGGCAAAATCGAGGCCCGCGCCCTATCCCACGCCGCTGCCCTTCTCTCCGACAAAAACTCCCCCGCCACCGATCTCCAAACATGGAATCTCCAGCGCGACATCGGCATGACCTGCGGCGGCGAAATGACCCTCCTTTTCGAACTCCATCGACCCACCCCCACCTGGCACATCGCGATCTTCGGCGCAGGCCACATCGTCCTAGCACTCGCCCCCATCCTCGCCACCCTGCCCTGCCGCATCGACATCATCGACACCCGTCCCGACTGGCTTACCAAAATCCCCCCTTCCCCGAACCTCACCACCCATCTCTTTCCCGAGCACATCCAAGGCATCCATCTGATCACGGAAAACTCCCAAGTCATCTCCATCACCCAAGGTCACTCTTCCGACCTTCCCATCCTCTCCGCTATACTAAAGCAACATCCGCAAATCCCCTTCCTTGGTGTCATCGGATCCGCCTCCAAGCGAGCCACCCTCTCCCGCGAACTCCGCGAAACCGGCACCCCTCCCGAGCTCATCGAAAAAATCCACTGTCCGCTCGGCCTCCCCATCGGCAACAACACCCCCGCCGAAATCGCCATCTCCATCACCGCCCAACTCCTCCAAGAGCGCCCGTAACCCCCACCCCGTAGCTGCCGCGTCTCGCGGCAGGCCGTGAAATCGGCGTCTCGCCGATCTCCTCCCCGTTCTTCCTTGAAGTTTGAGACTTGAAATTTGAAGTTTCCCCATGCCCACCGTCCAAGTTGACCTAGCCGATCGCTCCTACCCCGTCCTCGTCGAAAACGGCCTTCTCGGACAAACCGCCACCCTCCTCACGGATCACCGCCTTTCCAATCTCCGCCCCGCCATCATTTCGGACGAATCCGTCGCCTCCCACCACGCGCAAACTCTCATCAACAGCTTCGGGGAAAACAAACCCACCCTCCACACCATCCCCTCCGGCGAGGCCTCGAAATCCCTCTCCCACGTCGAAAACATATGCCGCGAAATGATCCGCGCCGGCCACGACCGCCGCTCCCTCATCATCGCCCTCGGCGGTGGAGTCGTCGGCGACCTCGCCGGCTTCGTCGCCTCCATTTTCTACCGCGGCATCCCCTTCGTCCAGATACCCACCACCATCGTCTCCCAAGTCGACTCCTCGGTCGGCGGCAAAACCGGAGTCAATGTCGCAGAAGGCAAAAACCTCCTCGGTGCCTTCCACCAACCAAAACTCGTCATCGTCGATCCCGAAACCCTCGCCACCCTCCCGGCACGCGAGTTCCACGAAGGCTTCGCCGAGGCCATCAAGCACGCCGCCATCCGCGATGCAGAAATGCTCCCCGAACTCCTCGCCATCGATCCCGAAAAACGCTCCGTCCCCGCCGACCTACTCGCTCGCAACATCGCCATCAAAGCCAGAGTCGTCGAAGCCGACGAATACGAAACCAAGGACATCCGCGCCCTCCTCAACTTCGGCCACACCATCGGCCACGGCATCGAAGCCTCCCTCCCCTACGGCGAAATGCTCCATGGCGAAGCCATCGCCCTCGGCATCCGCGCCGCCCTATATCTCTCTGAGAAACACTCCGACCTCCCCCCAGTCGAATCCGAGAAAATCCTCGCTGTCCTCCGCCACTTCAATCTCCCCCTCACCCTCACCGACACCATCCCCACCGCCACCGTGATGGATCGCCTCTCCCGCGACAAAAAATTCAAGTCCGGCAAAATCCGTTTCGTCACCCTGAACAAAATCGGCCAAGCCCAAGTCATCGAAACCGTCACCCTAGCCGACCTCGAAGCCGCCATCAACCACCTGCGGAGCTGAAATCTTTGGAACGCGGACTAAAGTCCGCGTTCCATCCCACAACCCAACCACAAGATTCCGATCCGCCTTCATCCTTGGCTCATCTTCCCCACAACCTCAGCTCTGCGTCCCTCCGCGACCTTTGCGCCTCTGCGTTGCCCCCCTTCTCTGTATTTTGAAAGTCGAATTTTTAAACGGCGATTGCCTCCAAGTCCTCCCCACCTTGGAGCCGGAATCTTTCGATCTCGTCGTCACCTCCCCCCCCTACAATCTCGGCATCGCCTATTCCACTTTCAAGGACACCGCTCCCCGCGATGAATTCCTCGCTTGGTGCAAATCCTGGGCCACCGAAGTCAAACGAGTCATGGCAGACGACGCCTCGTTCTTCCTCAACATCGGCGCAGCCCCCTCCAATCCGCTCCTCCCCCACCAACTCATCCTTGCCCTCACCGACGGCGCAGATCCGCTTTTCACCCTCCAGAACACCTTCCACTGGGTGAAATCCATCACCGTCAACACCACCGCAGGAGAACCCATTTCCGCCGGCCATTTCAAACCCATCAATTCGAAGCGCTACGTCAACGACTGCCACGAATACGTCTTCCACCTCACCAAAACCGGCTCCGTCCCCCTCGATCGCCGCGCCGCCGGCGTCCCATATCAGGACAAATCTAACATCGCTCGCTGGGGTCACACCGGTGGCCGCGATCTCCGCTGTCGTGGCAACACTTGGTTCATCCCCTACGATACCATTCAGTCCCGCAAGGGCGAGCGCCCTCACCCCGCCACCTTTCCTGTCGCCCTCGCAGAGCAATGCATCCGCCTCCACGGAAAGGCCGAAACCACACGACTCCTCGATCCCTTCCTCGGCATCGGCTCTTCCGCCCTTGCCGCCACATCCCTTGAAATCGCTACTTTCACGGGGATTGAGCTCGATCCTGGCTACCTCAGCATCGCCAAGGAACGGGTGGAAACACTCCGCCAGCCAGACAACTCCTCCGGTTAGATTACGGTTAGATTTTCGTTAGATCAACCGTGTGTTGAGAGCGAATTTTAGCGCCCACCTCTGTGGATCGCTTGATATTCAAGCCAGACCAAGAGCCGTCGCTCATGGATCATGAGTTGCCGTTCCCTTCTCGGACGGCTCTCGAAGGAACGCATTCCGCCGTTTCCGCAAGAGTTTCAGATACCTTTTTCCACGGATCCCACACCATCCAAACCCACCTTTCCCCACCTCCACCCTTGTGAATAACTCCGTTACCCCTTGAAAATCAGCTAATTAACTTTTCTTAAATTTACTGCTTCACAGAACAAAAACTTTCCCGTATCTTTTAAAAGTCCCAAGCAAAACGTGCAGTCTTTTTGAAATTGTCGAACTTTAGGGTTGATTACTATCCAGCAATCCGTCTATCTTCTCTTTCGCAATGGCTGTGCTCCCTTACATGTCCCAAAACATGAACACTACAACCAGCCAAAATGAAAAACACACAAGCAAGTGCCTCCGGTGCTTCGGTGAAAGCCGACGCCGATCGTCTCGCAGACTTCGTCCTGTTCACGCAGAGAAGCTGCATTCTTAACCTGTCAACCGAGCTCAACAAAGGAAACATCTCGTTCCCACAGTTCTTCCTCCTAACCTATCTTTCCAGCGAAGAATTTCTGACAATGTCCGATATCGCGAAAAAAATGGGCCATTCCACAGCGGCTGCCACTGGCCTCGTGGATCGGTTGGAAAAACTGTCCTACGTCGAGCGCGTACATGCAGCCGAAGACCGCCGCAAAATCATGGTGCGCATCACCACAAAAGGAGTCGAACTCGTCTCCAAGATGCGCGGTGAAATTGCTACGGACCTCGCCGGCATCCTGGCAGGTATGGATGAAGAAGAGGCCGAAACAGTCGAACACACCAACCGTGCGCTTAAAAACCGCGCCATTGCCTGAGTTTTTCTGTCTCCCCCCTGAATAATCCAGCTTGGCGAATCCCAAGCGCCTCCGCTACGGTTCACGCCGTGACGGAGGCGTTCTTGTTTTTAAATCCCATCTCCTCCCTGCCCGGCTTCCAGCCCGCATGGATCCCACGACTCCCCGGAGTCGATGTGCTGGGCGACCGTGCCTTCGCCCTCGCAAACCTGGCACCTCATCACGATGCTTTCATCGCTGCCGGGTTCCCCGAAATCCAAACCCGCCACCACGCGGAACAAATTCACGGCAAAGGCATCGCCGTCATTTCTTCCCTGTCGGATGAGAAAATCATCCAGCACCCCGACGTAGACGGCCTGATCACCAACCTCCCCGGCCAGCTCCTCGCCATCTACGTCGCAGACTGCGCCGCCATCTACCTCGCCGATCCGGTCACCCGCTCCATCGGTCTGCTCCACTCCGGCAAAAAAGGCTCCGAGCTCAACATCCTCGCGGAAGCCGTCGGCAAAATGACCTCCACCTTCGGTACCAACCCCGCCGACCTCACTTGCGTTATCGCGCCCTGCATCCGTCCCCCCGATTACGAAACCGATTTCGCCGCCACCATCCGCTCCCAAGCCGCCACCCTCGGCATCAAAAGCATCCACGACACCCGCGATAACACCGCCGCCGACATCACCACCCATTACTCTTACCGCATCGAAAAAGGCCAGACCGGCCGCATGCTGGCTCTCCTTTCAATCAGCGAGTCTTAATTTTAGCATCTCAGATTTTCAGCCTTTCAGCTTTTACCCATGTTGTCTCCCGCCAAACTCAACCTCTCCCTCCGCATCCTCGGAAAACGCGCCGACGGCTTCCACGAGATCGACACCCTCATGGTGCAGCTCCACGGCCTCGCCGATGACATCACCATCACCCCGGCTGAGGAATTCTCCTTCACCTGCTCCGATCCTTCACTGCCCACCGATGACTCGAACCTTGTGGTCAAGGCTGCCCAGGCCCTGTCCAAAAAATCCGGCAAGCCCATCCCTTTCCACATCCACCTCGAAAAAAACATCCCCCACGGCGCAGGTCTCGGCGGTGGCTCTTCGAATGCCGCCACCACCCTTCTGCTCCTCAACGATCTACTCGGCTCTCCCCAGACCGTGGAAGAACTCCACGCCATCGCTGCCGAACTCGGCTCGGACATCCCGTTCTTCCTCTACGATGGGACCGCCCGCTGCACCGGTCGCGGCGAAATCATCAAGGCTGCCCCCGCCCCGCCGAATCTCCCGGTCATCCTTTTCAAACCACCGTTCGCTGTTCCCACCCCAGACGCCTACCGCAACTGTCTCGAAGCCGAGTCCCTCCCCGGGATCAGCTACGAACCGCAAGCCATCGGCGAACTCACCCTCTTCAACGACCTCGAAAAACCCGTCTTCGCAAAACACCGCTACCTCGCCGAGCTAAAACTATGGCTCTCGAAAAACCGCAGCACCCGCGCCGTCCTCATGTCCGGATCCGGCTCCACCATCTTCGCGATCCTCGACACCAAGGCCGATCCAGACCGCCTCATCAAAGCCGTGCGCAAACACTTCGACCCCACTCTCTGGTCATGGCACGGCACTCTGTAGCATCGTCGTAGCTGCTGCGTCTCGCAGCAGGCCGTGAAAGCTGCGTCTCGCAGCCTTTCAAACCCCCGCCACCGCATCCAAAAAGCTCGGATAAACCGGTTCCCAACCCGTCTCCCGTAGCTTCACATTCGAGACGCTCTTATGCGTCCACCCCCGCTTCCGGTTCAGATCCCGCGGCCCCGTCGGTGGAAGCTCCTTCCCGAAGATCCGCGCCATCCCTTCATAAACCCCCTTCTGCGTCATCGTCTCCGAGTCGCTCACATTGAAAATTTCCCCGTTGGGAAAATGCCCCATCGAGACCAAGTGCAAGACCGCCCGCGCCGCATCATCGCGATGGATCTGGTTGATGAAACGCCGCCCGTCCTCCTCGATCACCGCCTCGCCTTCGAGAAACTTCCGCTTCAGCACACTGCGCCCCGGCCCATACAGCCCCGCCAGCCTGACCACCGCTCCGCCCGCCCGCAGCACCTCGTCCTCCGCTGCCAGCAAAATCCTCCCGGTCTCCCGATCCGGCTTGGTCTCCGATTCCTCGGTCACCGTCTCTCCATTCTTCTGCCCATACACCGAACTGCTGGAGGTATAAATCAACTTCGCCACCGGAAATCTGTTTACCAAGTTTCGGCACCCCTCCAGATACACCCGCCGGTAAGCCTCCTCACCGCCGCCCCGCCCGGAGGCCGCGCAATGCACTACCGCATCCGCATCCGGCAGCGCATTCACCGAAGCAGCATTCCCCACATCACAACTCAGCAAATCTCCACCTCCACTCAACGAAGCTCCCTGCGCCTCCCAGCCCGCCTCTCGGAAAACCTTCAAGATCGCATCACCCAGATAGCCCGCTCCGATGACCAATAACCGCTTCACCCCTAAATCCTAACTGAATCCCCGCCCCCCCGCAACCTCGCCACCCTCCTTTGCATTGAAAATCCCACCGCCTCGTCCATCCTCCCGCCGACCATGCCATCCTTCGACGAAGCCGCCCTCCGCAAAGCCGCCTCATGGCAGGATTTTAAAGAAGCCCAAGGTCTCATCGCCGCCGGTGCCGTCGAGTCGTCCGAGAAAACCTCCGATGGATGGAAAGGAGTAGTCCGTCTCGGCAAACGCATCCTGCGCCCCACCGTCACCGCACGCACAGCCACATGGCTCGATGCGAAATGTCCCTGTCCTGCCAACCAGCGCGAAGGCCGGTTCTGTTCCCACGCCATCGCCGCCGGCCTCCATCTGCTCAACCCCACACCCGCAGTCACCGAGAAAAAATCCCCGGCACCAGCCACGCAAAAGCCGGCCCACAACCCGATCCCCGAAATCTCCTGGGCCATCCGCTTTCAAGGCGACTGGCAGCGCTCTCTGAGCAAAGGCCACGCCGCCATCTCCCTCACCCGCAGCGACGCGCCCTCCACCCCCGCCGACGCACGCATCACCGAGTGGCTGCTCTCGCAAAAAGTCACCTCCCCGCCACCCATCCAGCTCGCCCTCAATCCGCAAACCCTCCCCACCTTCCTCTCCCTTCTCGAAGACCACCCCTCCATCGCCACTGCCGAAGCCCCTCTCTCCATCGAAACCGGAGCTCAACTCCATCTCGCCGATTGCACCCTCGCCGGCGAACACATCCGCCTCATCCCCTCCACGGAAAAAGCCATCCCCATCGGCGATTCGTTCTGGAACATCTCCCCCGGCACTTTCTCAAAAATCGGCTCCACCCCGCTCCCCCCAGCCATCGCCCCTTCCCTCGCCCTCCTGGCCGATGCAAAACCCTGCCGCATCCCCCTCGAAACCTTCCTCACCCACCTCGACGCCCTCCAGTCCTACCTCGATTTCACCGCTTCCGAATGGTTCGAATCCCTCCAGTTCATCCCTGCCACCCCGGAGATCGAACTTACCCTCACCGGATCGGAAAGACAGCTCACGGCAGCCCTATCCACAAGTTATTCACAATCTCTCCCCAGCCTCGAAAACCACCGAATCCTCACCAAAAATCCCACCGCCGAAGCCGAAGCACTCCGATACGGAGCACGGCTTTTCAAACCGCAATCCGATGGCTCCTTCGGTCTAAAAACCCCGGAGTCCATTCAGCATTTTCTCACCCAAACCCTCCCGCATCTCCCCAACACCTGGAAGATCACCCTCTCGCCAGCCCTCGAAAAACTCGCCTCCTCCTACGTCTTCATCGCCCCCCACATCGAGATCCTCCCCTCAGAAGACAGCTCCCTGAATTTCAATCTCTCCTACCGCTCCGGCGACGGCACCGCCATTCCCGCCGCAGAAATCCGCCGCCTCCTCCGTTCCGGAAACGCCACATCCTACAAACACCGGGACAAACAGCTCATCCTTTCCGAGGACATCGGCAACCTTATCGACCCGCTCTTCGAAGACCTCGATCTCGAACAACAAAGCGGCTCTTACACCGCCTCCAAAGCCTCCGCCGAGGTCATCCGCGAGATTGCCGCCAATCTGCGAAATTCTGTGAATGCCCTCCAGGAACCCACATTTCCACAAGTTATTCACATCCCGAAAATCGACGCCACTCTCCGCCCTTATCAGGCCAAAGGCTTCTCATGGCTCGTCGATCGCCTTACTAGGTATCAGGGAGCCCTCCTCGCCGATGACATGGGGCTTGGCAAAACCCTCCAGACCATCGCCTGCATTGAGCACTTTTTCTCAAGTTATTCACAAGCCTCCACAGAAGCCCGCCCCGCCCTCATCGTCGTAACCACCTCGCTCCTAGGCAACTGGCGCGCGGAGTTCAATCGCTTCGCCCCGAAGCGCCGCATCGTCACCCTCCACGGTTCAAAACGCGACTCCCTGCGCGAAGAAATCCGCCCCACCGACGTCGTCCTCACCACCTACGGCACCCTCGCCCGCGATCTCGCATGGCACCTCCGCCAGGAATATTCCTTCGCCGTCATCGACGAGGCCTCGCTCATCCGCAACCCCGATACCGACCACTCAAAAGCCGTCGCCCGCCTCAACGCCAACCGCCGCATCGCCCTCACTGGTACCCCTGTGGAAAACTCCGCGCGCGACCTCTGGTCCATCTTCCGTTTCATCCAACCCGGCTGGCTCGGCACCCGAAAGGATTTCCAGGATCGTTACGAAATCCCCCTCAAAGACCCGGAAACCTCCCCCCGCGCCTCCACCCTCCTGCGCCTCAAAACCTCCCCCTTCACCCTCCGCCGCACCAAATCCGAAGTCGCTCCCGAGCTCCCGTCCAAGATCCACATCGACGAATACTGCACCCTCTCCAAAGACCAGCTCACCACCTACCGCGAACTCCAGAAAGAAGGCCTCCGGAAAATCGAAGACATCCGCGCCTCCGGCCAAACCGCCGCCGCACGCATGCAGACCCTCACCACCCTGCTGCGCCTCCGCCAGACCTGCGGCGACCTCGCCCTCCTCGGCTCCGAAAAACTCGCCGCCCTCCCGATCCCCCGCCGCTCCGCAAAACTCGAACGCCTGCTCGAAATCACCGAAAACTCGATCGCCTCGGGCAGCCGCATCCTCGTCTTCTCCCAGTTCGCCAAACAACTCCTCTCCATCGAATCCGCCTTCACCTCCCTCGGCGTCGATTCCCTCCGCTTGGACGGCTCCACGCGCAACCGCCAGACCCTCGTCGATCAATTCCAATCGCCCGACGGCCCACCGGTTTTCCTCATCTCCCTCAAAGCCGGCGGCTACGGCCTCAACCTCACCGCCGCGGATATCGTCGTCCACTTCGACCCATGGTGGAACCCCGCCGCAGAAGCCCAGGCCACCGACCGCGCTCACCGCATCGGCCAGACCAAACCCGTCACCGTCTTCCGCCTGCTCACCCGCAACACCGTCGAAGAAAAAGTCACCCGTCTCCAATCCTCCAAAAAAGCCTTGGCGGACTCTCTCGACGAATCCGCCACCCCCACCGATGCCCCCGCTTGGTCGGAATCCGAACTCAAAAAACTCTTGGAGTAAAATCTCCAAGGAGAGGCACCTCTCCAGAGTGCCTGCACAACTCCAGCCCCCTCTCAAGCTCCTGCATTCCCCATTAAAACCGGCCTTGGCGTCTTCGCCGTTCATAATCCATCTCCCCAGTCTTCTTTAGAGTTTAAAATTTAGAATTTAAAATTTAGCCTCCCCCCGTGTCCCAATCCGCCGAGAAAGCCTTCGAACTCATCCAGTCCGCCCACGGCCGCAAACGCCTTGCCCACGCCTTCCTGATTTCCGGCGCACTCGGCAGCGGAAAGGAAGAACTCGCCTCCCGCATCATCTCCATGCTCAACGCCCCGGCTGACGGCGGTGGCACCGACCTCTTTGGTGATCCCGTTGTGGAGGAAACCAAAGCCCTCGACGACCAAGAAGGTGGCTGGGTGCGCATCATACGCCCACGCTCAAAAAGCCGCCGCATCTCGGTCGCCGAAATCCGCGATCTCGAACACACCCTCCGCCTCGCCGCCCCCAAAGGCGAAACCAAAGTCGGCGTCATCTGCGATGCCGACCGCATGAACGAGCAGGCCGAAAACGCCTTCCTTAAAACTCTCGAAGAACCCCCGGACGGAACCCTCCTGCTCCTCCTTTCCAGCAAACCCCAGCGCCTCCTCCCCACCATCCTTTCGCGCTGTGTGCAGGTAAAACTCACCGGCGGCCGCTCCCTCTCCACCGATGGCGGCGATGAACTCGTCGCCGCCCTCAACCAAGTCGCCTCGCGCGGCTTCGGCACCCCCGTCGCAGCACTCCACATGAAATCCGTCTTCACCGATTTCCTCGCCGTGAAGAAAGCCGATGCCGAAGCCGCCGCAAAAGCCGCCACCAAGGAAGAAATCGCCACCTACCGCGATGGCACTGACGGCACCTGGCTCAAGGAACGCGAAGACTTCCACAAGGCCGCCGCCGAGGCCGATTACCTCGATGCCCGCAACCGCTCCCTCGATGTCATCCTCGCTTGGCTCGCCGATCTCATCCGCATCAAAACCGGCTCCGGCGGCCTCGACTTCCCCGAGTCCACCCCCCACCTGGAAAAAATCGCCGCCACCGAAACCATCTTCCAAATCGGCAAACGTCTCGACGCCCTCGAGCGCCTCCGCCAAACCCTCGAAACCAACGCCTCCGAGCCCCTCGCCCTAGAAGTCGGCTTCCTCCGCGCTTTCGCTTGAACTAAAAATCATTCTCCACAACTTCCCCCACTTCATCCGCCACGGTCACCGTTTCTAGGAGCTGATCCAGCCCCTCCAGCAACACGGTAAACCCCAGCTCCCACTTCACCGCTTCGAATGAGCTCTTCTGATACCAAGAAAATCCACGTTGATGAAGCGGAACACTTCCGTTAAACTTTCCATCATGAACTCAGCCGTAAAATCGCTCGAACATGCCGTCGAACAACTAGGTAGAGATGATCTGGCTGTGTTTCGCGAATGGTTCGCTCGTTTCGATGCAGCCGAGTGGGACGCTCAGATTGACCGAGATATTTCCACAGGGAAGCTCGACAAACTGGCCGACGAGGCAATCGAGGAGTTCAAGGCCGGAGCAACCCGCAGTCTCTGAACCCGGTGATTCATCACGCGACCAAGAAGTTCTGGGATGCCTACGACAAGCTTCCAGATCGAGTCAAAGACGTTGCCGACGAGAATTTCGGGCTACTGAAGGCTGATCCGTTTCACCCGTCATTGCACTTCAAGAAAATCGGAAGGTATTGGTCGGTTCGCGCAGGCATCCAATACCGCGCCTTGGGAGTCCGCCACGAAGGAGCGATGATTTGGTTCTGGATCGGTCATCACTCCGAATATGACCGGATGATTTCCTAGGCTACAAAGGAAGATCCACCCTAAAAATCATTCTCCACAACTTCCCCCACTTCATCCGCCACGGTCACCGTTTCCAGGAGCTGATCCAGCCCCTCCAGCATCACAGTGAAGCCCAGTTCCCACTTGGCGGACTCGAAGGCCGGGCCGGCCATTTCGAGAAGGTGATCGAGCGCTTCTTTCGGCAGCAGCGGCTCCAGCCCATAGCCCGGCACAATGGCCGATTCTTTCCGGAAGGGATCCACCACCACCATGATGGCGTGGTTGTTTTTCCCGCGCTTCGCCTCACCGGCGAAAGCCCCGGCATTAAAAAGCCAGAAGGCGTGCATCTGGAAGGGATGCTCTGCGGGAAATCCGTGCATGACCACCTGCACCACTAGCTGCGGATAGCGCCGCTGCATGCGGGTGATCTGGCGCTTGAGCTTCGCCACCACACCGCCTTTGAGCTGCCCGGTCGTATCCGCCACCACCGGTGCCAATCTCGGCAATGCCCCCACTAACGTTGCCGTCCTTGGATAAGATAACATGCATGCAGGGCATTCCGGCGCATCCGGTTGTATCGGTGTCTGGCAATAAGGGCAGCGGATCACTGCCGCAGATTACGCAGATCCCACGCAAAGCGTCGAAGGGAAAACGCGTGCCAATGACCTTCTGCACTTGACCCACACGCCCCTTGCAAGCTCCCTGCCCGGACGTGAACTTCTTCATCACAGGAACCGATACCGGCGTCGGCAAGACCTACGTCACCAAACTCATCATCGAGACCCTCCGCGCCGAGGGGAAATACGCCGTCGGTTTCAAACCGATCTCTTGCGGCGACCGCGATGACGCCCACCTTCTAGCAGAGGCCTCCGGAGGCCTGAGCGTCGACGAGATCAACCCCTTCCATCTCCATTCCGCGCTCGCCCCACATGTCGCTGCGCTCTTGGAAAACACCTCCCTCGATCCCGCCAAGCTCGTATCCGCCTATCAGGAAATCGCCGCGAAATACTCCCCAGTCTTCGTCGAAGGCGCTGGCGGCTGGGAAGTCCCGATCACCGAGAATTATTTCATCTCGGATCTGGCCAAGGATCTCAACCTCCCGGTCATCCTCGTTGCCGCCAACCGCCTCGGCGCGCTCAACCACATCCTCCTCTCCCTCGCCGCCATCAAGGCCAAAGGCCTCACCTGCGCCGGCATCGTGCTCAATCAGCTCGAAGACGAAATGGACACCCCGATGATCACCAACAAGGGCATCCTCGAATCTCTCACCGACGTCCCCCTCCTCGATCACATCATCCACGGCCAGGACTTCCTCTCCCCGGAATTTATGGATATTCTGCAAGGAGTTTAGAATTTAGTGCTTAGAATTTAGAATTTCAAAACCAGTGCCCGCTAAAAACTTCCACGTCCGCCAAGCCGCCGTCTCCGCACTCCGCGCCTGGGCGAAAGGCCATGACTACGCCGAATCCCTCGTCGAGCGCCACGCTCAGCGCCGCATGCTCACCTCGCAGGATCGCGCCCTCCTTCAGGCGATCCTTTTCGGCGTCCTCCGCCATCGCCGCATCCTCGATCACTGGATCGGAAAACTCCGCCAGGGCAAGCTCGATGCCGAGACCCGCGATGTCCTCCGCGTCGGTCTCTGCCAGCTCCTGATCCTCGAAATCCCCGACCACGCTGCGGTCAACGAAACCGTCGAAGCCGGCAAAGCCCCCGTCCGCTCCCTCATCAATGCGGTCCTGCGCAAGGCGATCACTTCCCGCAAGCGCCTCATGGAGGAGCTCGATGAAATGAACCCCGCCACCCGCCACTCCCACCCGGATTGGCTGTTCAACCGCTGGCGGAAAGCTTTTGGAAAAGACGTCACCATCTCCATCATGGAATGGGACAACCAACCCGCCGAAACCTTTTTCCGCCTCAACCCGCTCGTCGAAGCACCCGAAGAAATACCCGGCGAGAAGCTCTCCCACGCCCCAGATTACTACGAACTCGAAGGCAAGCTCCCGACCGCGCTGCTCGCCTCCGGAGCGATCTACATCCAGGATCCCGCCACCCGTCACTGCGTCGAACTCCTCGCTCCCAAGCCCGGCGAAAAAATCCTCGATGCCTGCGCTGCTCCCGGTGGAAAATCTTTCCTCATCGCCGCCGCCCTCGGCTCCGGCTCCGGCCTCACCTGCACTGACTCTAACGAAAAACGTATCCCCCGCCTCACCGATAACCTTTCCCGCCTCCACATCGAGGCCGATGAAGTCTCCGTGCACGATTGGCGCCAACCCGCTCCCGAGCGCTTCCACGGAGCCTTCGATGCGATCCTCCTCGACGTCCCCTGCTCGAACACCGGTGTCATCCGCCGCCGTGTCGATGTCCGCTGGCGTCTCCAACCGCAGGACATCGAAGACCTCGGAAAAATCCAGACCGAGATCCTCGAAAACGCGCTCCCCTGCCTCAAGCCCGGCGGCCGCATCGTTTACTCCACCTGCTCCATCGAAGCCTCGGAAAACATCGAACTGGTCAAAGCCTTCGTCGCAGCCCACCCCGGCCTTCGCCTAGGCAAATCCATCCAGGTCACCCCGGCGAAGCACGGCACCGACGGAGCCTTTGCCGCTGTTATTTTGGCCTGAAATCGCTTGCCGTAGCACCGCACCCGGGGCTATCCCGCCCCCGGCCGCAGCCTGCTGCCTTTTTTCGAATCCAACCACCTCATCACCATGTCCGTACTCGTAGGCAAACCAGCACCATCCTTTTCCGCAAAAGCCGTCAAAGGCGAAACCATCATCGAGGACTTCTCCCTCGACCAATTCATCGGCAAAAAATACGTCGTTTTCTTCTTCTACCCGAAGGACTTCACCTTCGTCTGCCCGACCGAACTTCACCGCTTCCAAGAAGAACTCGGCGAGTTTGAAAAACGCAACGTCGCTGTCGTCGGTTGCTCCACCGATTCCGAATTCTCCCACTGGGCGTGGCTCCAAACGCCGAAGAACAATGGCGGCATCCAAGGCGTCACCTACCCGCTCGTCGCTGACATTAACAAAACCATTTCCGAAGACTACGACGTCCTCGCAGGTGACTACAGCATCGACGAAAATGGCAAAACCATCGTCTCCGGCGAACTCGTCGCCTACCGCGGCCTGTTCCTCATCGACCTCAACGGCATCGTCCGCCACCAGGTCGTTAACGACATGCCGCTCGGCCGCTCGATCCGCGAGTGCCTCCGCGTCGTCGATGCCCTCCAGCACTTCGAAGAGCACGGCGAAGTTTGCCCGATGGATTGGGAAAAAGGTTCCGATGCCATGACCGCCGACCACGCCGGTGTTTCCAGCTACCTCTCCAAGTAAGCGGATCCTTCCCTAACTTTTTTCACCAACGGCCGCGCTCGAAAGATCGCGGCCGTTTCGTTTTCCACCGGAAAGCAATTCCCTCTCGCCATCTGCCCGCACCTCGGCGAAGCTATACCCATGAAGTCCTTCCTCATGTTTCTCATCGCCTTTGTCGTCCTCATCGCGGTCGTCGGCGGCGGAGGAGTCCTCTTCTACCTCGCATCTACCTCGGAATACAACCGCGCCCCGGAAACGCCGCCGACCTCCGCCCCTTCGCGCTGAGTTTTTGAGCCGCTACATCAAGCGACCGTAGACGGACTTCATCGAAGCCCGCCATTTCTCCAGAAAAACCAGATCCCGCATCAGCTTCGCCGGATCAATCGCTCCCGCTTCGATCCCGGGAAACTCCCCGATCCTTTCCGCGATCCTCTGAGCGATCTCCGCGAGCAGATCTTTCACCCGCTCGCGCTCCCCCATCAGCTTCACCTCGGCCATCGCCTTCGCCAGGGACGATTGCGCCCCTGCACCCAGTTTGATCGCCGCCTCCGCCGCATTCCCCACCTCGGCCACTGTTTGAAAGAGATCCATCAACCCACCATCGATCTGCCCGCGCACATCCGCCTCGATCCCCTTCGCCAGCATCCACTCTTTCAGCCGCTTCGCCGGGCTCAGCAAAATCTCCTGCGCTCCCTGAAGCTCCGAGAACTCTTTCTCATCCCCCCCGGAATCCGGATGCACCTCCGCCGCCCGCGTCCGAAACGACTCCCGAATCTCCTCCTCAGAAACCACGAGATCCACAGGCAATCCCAACCTCTCAAACGCGTTCAGTTTCAAAATCCTAAATCGTAAATTCTAAATCCGAAACCCAAGCTTTGCGTTCCCTCTGCGACCTCGGCGACTTTGCGTTGAAGAATTCCATGGGATGTCCATCAAGCCGCAAAACTCTCCCCACAGGAACAAGTCACCACCGCATTCGGATTGCTCACTTTGAATCCGCCCTGTTGCAAATCATCCGAGTAATCCAGCTCGCTTCCACTCACGAAAAGCGCGCTCTTCGGATCGATCACCACATTCACCCCGTTGCTCGGCACCATGATGTCCCGGTCACGCGGCCCATCCACCAAATCCATTTTATACTGAAGCCCGGAGCAACCACCACCGATCACCGCAATACGCAGTCCCCCATCCGCACGCCCCTGCTTCTCCAGCAACCCACGCAAATGCGCCGATGCACTGTCCAGCACCTTCACCAGCTTCTCATTCCCGATCTTGTAATTCACCGCACTCAATCTGCAGGAACGTGCAACCCCACACCCCAACCGTCAACCCAGTAGCATCGTAGCTGCGTCCGTCTCGGCGCAGGCCTTAACCTCCCATCCAATCTTTCCCTGAAACGAGTGGAACGAGATGGACAAGAGCTATTCGCGACGTGCCCGAGGGGAACCGCCGGAGGGCGGGGTCAAAACTGAACACTGAAAACTAGCAAACTCTTCCCACTGACCACTTGGCACCTGCCACTCCATCTCCTATCCATACCCCATGCCCGCCGAGCAGCCAGATCTCTTCTCTCAACCCAGTCTCCCCAGCCCGGAGAACCGCGCCGTCGAACTCCGCCGTCTGCTCGACCACCACAACCACCTCTACTACACCCAGGCCGAGCCTGAAATCGCCGACGCCGACTACGACAAGCTCTTCCGCGAACTCGAAGACCTCGAAAAAAAGCACCCCACCCTCGCCGACCCGAACTCCCCCACCCAACGCGTCGGCTCCACCCCTCTCGACGGTTTCTCCCAAGTCTCCCACCCCGTCCCCATGCTCAGCATCGACGACGTGTTTGAACTGAAAGACGCAGAGGTCCCCGAAGCCGAACTCATCACCTTCTACCAACGCCTCCAGAAAAACCTCGGCCGCGAAAACATCGCCGTCTCCATGGAGCCGAAAATCGATGGAGTCGCCGTCTCCCTCTTCTACGAAAACGGCTCGCTCAAATACGCCGCCACCCGCGGCGACGGCACCACCGGCGACGACGTCACCCAAAACGTCCGCACCATCCGCAACATCCCCCTGAACCTCAAGGAGGGGCGGAATCCTTCCGCCCAAAATCAGCAATCCAAAATCCCCAATAATCAATCATCAATCCCAGCCACCCTGGAAGTCCGCGGCGAAATCTTCATGCCGAACTCCGCCTTCGCCACCCTCAACGAACAACGCGAAGAAGCCGGCCTGCCCACCTTCGCCAACCCCCGCAACGCCACCGCCGGCACCCTCAAGCAGCTCGATTCCAAAATCGTCGCCACCCGCCCTCTCGCCTTCCTCGCCCATGGCCTCGGCTCCTACGAAGGCGATCCATTGGAATCCGAAACCGATTTTCACGACCTGCTGGACAGCGTTTCCATCCCACGGAACCAACCCATCCGAATCGCCCAAAATCTCGAAGAAGTCCTCGAAGGCATCCAATTCTTCAGCGCCCACCGCCACGACCTCGACCATGCCACCGACGGGGTGGTCATCAAAGTCCTCGACCGCGCGGAACGCGAGACCCTCGGAGCCACCGCCCGCGCCCCTCGCTGGGCCGCCGCCTACAAATTCCTCCCCGAGCAACAGGAAGCCACCCTCAACGACATCACCATCCAGGTCGGCCGCACCGGCGTCCTCACCCCCGTTGCCGAGCTCACCCCCGTCCTCATCTCCGGCTCCACCGTCTCCCGCGCCACTCTCCACAACCAAGATGAGATCGAGAAAAAAGGCATCTACCTCGGTGCCAAAGTCCTCGTCGAAAAAGCCGGTGAAATCATCCCCGCCATCGTCAAGGTCATCGACCCCGATCCATCGGCCAAAACCTACAACCTCTACGATGCCGTCGGCGGCAAATGCCCCTCCTGCCAAGCCCCCATCACCCAGGAAGAAGGCTTCGTTGCCTGGCGCTGCACGAACTTCGAATGCCCCGCCCAAGCTGTCACTGCGATCTCCCACTTCGCCGCCCGCAAAGCCCTCGACATCGATTCCATGGGCGAAACCGTCGCCGAAGCTCTCGTCCGCCACGGCCACGCCACCAGTCCGCTCGACCTCTTTTCCCTCACCGAAGAAACCCTCGCCAACCTCAACCTGGGCACCGAGGAATCCCCCCGCCGCTTCGGGGAAAAGAACGCCGCCAAAGTCATTTCTTCCCTGCAATCCGCTCGCAGCAAGCCTCTCAACAAATGGCTCTTCGCCATGGGAATCCGCCAGCTCGGGGAATCCGCCGCCAAGGAGCTCTCCCGCCTCCATCAATACCTCACCGACATCCCGGAATCCCCCATCCTCGCAGAACTCCTCAAGGACACCCGCGCCACCGCGAAAAAACAAAACGAGTTGCTCACCCAATATGCCATCACAGGAGACGTCGGCCCCGCCGTCGCCGAATCCATCCTCACCTTCTTCCAATCCGAAGCAGGACAACACACCCTGCAGCGCTTCGCCGAACTCGATCTGAATCCAGAATCGGAAAACTACGCACCGATACCCGCCGAGGCCCCGCAACTCCCCTTCACCGGAAAAACCTTCGTCATCACTGGAACCCTCTCCGACTCCCGCGACCACTTCAAAGCCCTCATCGAACAAAACGGCGGCAAAGTCTCGGGCTCAGTCTCAAAAAAAACCGACTACCTCCTAGCCGGAGAATCCGCCGGCTCGAAACTCGACAAAGCCACCCAACTCGGCGTCCACATACTCGACGAGCAGGCTCTGTCCGATCTTTTGGAACGCAAACTTTAGTCCGCAGCAAATGGAGCGCTGGCTTTTGCCGGCGTGCCCCCCCCCCTCTTGACTTGTATATCCGTTCATGTATATACATTAAGACATGAAAACGAAAGTCTTCAAAAGCGGCAATTCTCTCGCCGTCAGACTGCCTAAATCCATGGAAATCGCCTGCGGTTCGGTCTCCATTCATCGGGAGGGCAAACGAATCATCATCGAGGAAGTCACGGAAAACGGCTGGCCGGAAGGTTTCTTCGAGGACATCCGTATCACCCGCAAGGATTTCGCCCGCGAGGAATCCACTTATCGGGAGAAAACCCTGTGATAAAAATTCTCGATACGAACGTCTGCATCGATGTCCTGCGCGGGCGCAAAAAAGTCGTCGAGCGACTCAGCTCATGCCGCCCGGAAGATTGCTTCATTTCCGTCATCACCGAGTTTGAACTCCTCCAAGGCGCCGATCGGGCACCGGAAGATCGCCGCGAGGAGGAACACACCAAAGTTACCCGTTTCATCGCCTCCCTACAGATTTTGCCCTTCGATTCCTCCTGCGTAAGCCTCGCCGCCCGGATCAATGCCAAGCTCCTCAACCAAGGCACCCCCATCAGTATCACCGACGTATTCATCGCCGCCACCGCATTGCAGCATCAACGAACCCTAGTCACAAACAACACCAAGGACTTCCGCCGCATCGGAGGTCTAACTCTCGAAGACTGGCGATAGAAACTTGGACTTTAATCCGCAGCCACGGAGCGCTGCCTTCAGGCGGCAGCCACCTCTCCCCTCGCCAACTAAAGCAAGCGCTCCATCAGCGATGCAAAACCCTTTGCGCCTTCGCGACTTTGCGTTTCAATTTCCTCTACTCAGATTGTGAAACCCATTTCCCTAAAACTCGAATACGACACCCCCCAGTTCCTGCAAGGCCTGTTCGCAAACGACCGCCGCAATCTCACCTTCCTCGACGAAGCGCTCGGCCTGAAAACGATCACTCGCGATGGCTGGATCTCCTTCACCGGACCCGAATCCGAGATCAAGATCGCCCATTCGCTTTTCGAAGACCTTGAGTCCACCCAGCGCAAAGGCCTGCACATCTCCGACCGCGATTTTCGGCTCGCCGTGGAAAACGCCAAGAAGGCCGGCGACACTCCGCTCAGCTCTCTCACCACGATCAAGCTCGTCGGCTCCAAGAATCGCAAGACCGTCTCGCCGCGCACGCCCAATCAACTCTCCTATGTCAAAGCCATCCAAGAAAACGACGTCTCCTTCGGCCTCGGCCCCGCCGGCACCGGCAAGACCTACCTCGCGATGGCCGTTGGCCTGCACATGCTGAAACGCCGCGAGATCCACCGTATCATCCTCACCCGCCCCGCTGTCGAGGCCGGTGAAGCGCTGGGTTTCCTCCCGGGTGACCTCAAGGAAAAGGTCGCCCCCTACTTGCGCCCGCTCTACGACGCGATCAACGACATGCTCGATCCCGAGGAAGCCCAGCGCTACCTTGAGGAAAACGTCATCGAGATCGCCCCGCTCGCCTACATGCGCGGCCGCACGCTTTCGCGCTCTTTCGTCATCCTCGACGAAGCGCAAAACACCACACGCGAGCAGATGTTCATGACGCTCACCCGCCTTGGCGAGGATTCGAAAATTGTCATCACCGGCGACACCTCACAGGTCGATCTGCGTTCCGGCATCCCCTCCGGCCTGCACGAAGCCGAACATGCCCTCCAAGACATCGAAGGGATCTCCTTCACCCGCTTCGCCGCCACCGACATTGTCCGACATCCCATCGTCGAGCACATCGTCAACGCCTACGAAAAATTCAGGCAGTAGGACGGGGGCGGGAGCGGCCTGATGCAGTATTTCTCATACAGAACCCGGAAATTTTGGTGTTTCCACTTCCTTTTCCATATGCAGACTGAGTTAGCTGCCCACCCGCACCACCCCACATGTTCCGTCAGTCACGTCCCCCCGACCCTGACCAAGACCTCGTCACCCGCGCCAAAGAAGGCGATACGCGGGCTTTCGATGCCTTGATCTTGAAGTATGGCGATAAGCTCTTCGGCTTGGTTTATTCGATGACTTCCCACAAGGAAGACACCCATGATCTTCTTCAGGAAATCTTTGCCAAAGCCTATCAATCGCTCCCCAAATTTCAGGGCAAATCCACCTTCTACACCTGGATCTATCAGATCGCGACCAACCGCACCCTGAACTTCCTCAAGAAGCGCAAGAACCGCCCCACCAGCAGCATCAATGCGATGGAGGAGGCCATCCAACAGGATCCCGCTCTGATAGATAATACCAGCAATGCTAACCCCGAGCGGCAATCCAGCATCAATGAGCTGCAAATAAAATTGAACGAAGCCATGATGAAGCTGTCTGAACCCCACAGAATGGTCGTCACGCTATTCGATGTCCAAGGCATGTCCCACGCGGAAATCGCCAAGGTATTGAATGCATCCGTCGGAACCATTCGGTCCAGACTCCATTATGCACACTTGCAACTTCAATCCGCCCTCCAGGAAACCTGGGAAGAAAGATTTTAAAAAAACCTTGCAAGCGGTGCTGATAATTAGTAATTCTTAACCATCAACCGCTATGAAGCCCTCGGTCGAACAAATCAGCTCCCTGCTCTCCCAACGCAATGACATGCGTCCGGAGGAAGGTTATTGGCAGGATTTCCTCAGGGAATTCCACCACAACCAACGCATGGAAGCGGTCGCAGAATCCCCTTCTGCGGCATTCTTCGGTCGGATCCGCTCATGGTTCAGCGAAGTGAGCCCCTCAAAGTGGGCATACGGCGCAGGCCTTGCCTACGCTGCGGCAACCGTCACTTTCATCTTCGTCCCACGCGGCGGAGACGTCCAGTCGATGCCTACCGCACCGGTGAATCACCAAGTGGTGCCCGCTCCTACGCTTGAGCAACTGGAGCAGCTGGACTTCGATCCTTCTTCCGAAGGAAACGCAGGCGAGCAGGTGTTTTAATCCTCTTACGGGATCACATCATGGTTTCGCTAAGCCGCCCGTCGAGGCCGGTTCTTGATGGCTTTTTGCAGTGCTTCTCGCCTGTTGCCGTTTCACTGATCGCTAGCATCGGTGTCGCCAATGGCGAACCCAGACCGATCGCCGTCGAATTCCTCCCCACCGCCACCAAAGCGGTTGCCATCACCGCCCCGGAAAGCCGTTTCATCGTCTCGGTCTATGCCGAATCCGCTCCGCTGACCAAAGCTCACATGACTGCTGGAGGGAATAAAACCGCCCTCGAATTTGCCGGACAGGACACCACGACCCGGCTCTGCTTTTTTCGCAATCCCGGAGACAGCAACAGCTCCCCGGCAACGTGGGCGGAATCTTTTGGAAAAAGTTTCCCCGAGAACCTTCAGGCAATCACGCATGCCGGAACCATCCCCTGCCGCTACGACAACTGGATCACCCAAGTCGGCGACAAAGTCCTGCCCCTCGGCCTGCTCTCCATCACGTTCACGGGCGAGGTCCCGGCTTCCGGCACGCCATTGATCGATGCCAGCGGCAAGATCGTCGGCATCATTCTGCAACCCGTTTCCCCGAGAACCGCCTATGCGATCCCCGCGCAGGCGGTGCGCAGGGTGCAGCACGACATCGCAGTTCACCGCAAGCTCGTGCGTGGCTGGCTCGGCATCTCGCTCAGCACGGAATCCACCGTCCCCCGCATCACCCGGGTGTGGCCGGATTCACCCGCCGACAAGGCAGGCATCAGCGAAGGCGACATACTCGTCAGCGTATCCGGCTCCTCCACCAGTCGCTACCCGGATGCGGTGAACGCGCTCTTCTACGCCATCCCAGGCCAGCCCACCCAAGTGCAGGTCTCCCGCAAAAACCAACGCATCTCCTGCGAGATCACACCCGTCCCGCAGAAACCGGGTGAGTGACGGAGATTCGACCATACATCGAAACAACTTCAATGAAGTTTCGGATTTAGTATTTAAGACTGAGAATTTAAAAATCAGGCCACCTGGCGATCCACGTCTTCGCGCAGATTCTCGATGATGTATTCCTGCCTGCTCGGCGTGTTTTTCCCCATGTAGAAGGCCAGCAGTTCTTTGACGCCCTTGCCTTCCTCATATTCCACCGGATCCAGCCGCATATCGGGGCCGATCATGAACTGGAACTCGTCAGGCGAAATCTCTCCCAGTCCTTTGAAGCGGGTGATCTCCGGATTTTTGCCGAGCTTGGCCATCGCGGCCACACGCTCCTCTTCCGAATAACAATAGATGGTCTGCTTTTTGTTCCGCACCCGGAACAACGGGGTTTGTAGTATGTAGAGGTGACCGTCGCGAATCATCTCGGGGAAAAACTGCAGGAAAAACGTCAGCAACAGCAAGCGGATGTGCATGCCGTCGACATCAGCATCCGTTGCGATGACGACCCTGTTGTAGCGCAACGATTCGATGCCGTCCTCGATGTTCAACGCCGCCTGAAGCAGCGCGAACTCCTCGTTTTCATAAACGATTTTGCGGGGCAAGGAATAGGTATTCAGCGGCTTTCCGCGAAGGGAAAACACCGCCTGCGTCTCCACGTCCCGGCTCTTCGTGATCGATCCGGATGCCGAGTCACCCTCCGTAATGAACAGGGTGCTCTCCTCGCGGCGTTTGTGTTTGGAATCAAATCTCACCCGGCAATCACGCAGCTTTTTGTTGTGCACCTTCGCCTGGCGCGCACGCTCGCGGGCCATCTTCTGGATGCCCTTCATGTCCTTGCGCTCGCGCTCCGCCAGCATGATCCGTTTCTGGATCGCCTCCGCTACTTGCGGGTGCTTGTGGAGGTAGTTGTCCAAGGACGATTTGAGGAAATTCCCGATGAACGTCCGCAGCGACTCGCCATCTGGCGCAATCGCCGAGGAACCAAGTTTGGTCTTCGTCTGAGACTCGAACACCGGCTCAATGATGCGCACGCAGATCGCCGCCTCGATGCCCGCGCGGATGTCGGAGGGATCGTATTGCTTCTTGTAGAAACCACGGATCACCTGCACCAACGCCTCGCGGAATGCCGCAAGGTGCGTCCCGCCCTGTGAGGTGTTCTGGCCGTTTACGAACGTGTAATAATCCTCGCTGCTCTCCGGGCAATGCGTGAAGGCGATCTCGATGTCGTCGCCGACCAGATGGATCGGCGGATACAGCGCTTCGCTCTCCATCTCCTCACGCAGAAGATCCAGAAGCCCGTCTTTGGAACGGAATTTCTTGCCGTTGTAAATGATCGTCAGCCCCGGATTCAGATAGGAGTAGTAGCGGCACATTTTCTCCACGATCGGATCGCGGAATTTCGTCTTCGCCGGGAAAATGCTGCGGTCGATGTCAAAGGCCAGACGCGTGCCGTTGAGACCGTCGTCCTTGCGCGGCTTCTTCATGTCCACCGTCAGCTCACCTTTGGAAAACTCCAGAGCCTTCGTTTCCCCGTCACGCCATGCCTGGATCTCGAAGAAATCCGCCAACGCATTCACCGCCTTGATGCCCACCCCGTTCAGACCCACGGACTTCTTGAAAGCCTCGCTGTCATACTTCGCACCCGTATTGATCTGAGCCGCGCAGTCGAAAAGTTTGCCCAGCGGAATCCCCCGCCCGAAGTCGCGCACCTCCACCCGACCCTCGTCGTCGATGTCGATACGCACCTCTTTGCCGTGCCCCATGATGTGCTCGTCGATCGAGTTATCCACCGCCTCTTTGAGCAGGATGTAGATGCCATCGTCGGGCGAAGATCCGTCCCCCAGTTTCCCGATATACATCCCCGGACGCAGCCGGATGTGCTCTCTCCAGTCCAGTGACTTGATGTCGTCTTCCGTGTATTGACCTGCCATGTTGCTACGCTTTTCTAAAAGTTCTCCCCGTGCGGTGCAAGCGCGCGATGACGGAAGCGTGAGAATCACCGCTTTTCCTTGGCTCCACCCGCAGGACTGCTACCAAGAACCCATGAGCAACACCACCACACAGATCACCGACGACATCAAAACTGCGATGCGTGCGAAGGACACCACCGCCCTCAACTCCCTGCGCGCCCTCAAAAGCGCCCTCACCAATGCCGCCATCGAAAAGGGCGGACTCGGCACGGAGCTCGATGAACCGGAAATCCTCGCGGTCATCCGCAAACAGATCAAACAGCGCCAGGATTCGATCGCACAGTTCGAGAAAGCCGAGCGCCCGGAACTCGCGGAAAACGAAAAAGCCGAAATCGAAGTCCTTTCGAAATACCTCCCCGCTGCCCTCACCGAGGAGCAAATGCTCGCCATGATCGAGCAGGCAGTCACCGAAACCGGAGCCACCTCCAAGGCCGATATGGGGAAAGTCATGAAACGCGCTCAGGAACTCACGGAAGGTCGCGCCGATGGAAAACTCCTCTCCGCCGCCGTGATGAAACGCCTTTCCTGAGCGTTTCTCCAGAAAAGCACCGCTTGCCTTCCTGCCCGACCGGCATCTTATTAGGGGATGCTTGCTAAATGTGCGCTCGTTTCCCTCGTCCTCTCTTTTTTCGCGGCAGCGGAAACGATCGACTACACAGTTGCCGGGGAACACGTCGGAGAAACGGTCACCGTGTCCGGCAAGGTTTCCCGAGTCAGCACCATCCCATCGGGGATGAGCTTCGTGACTTTTGGCGGAAACGGCGCTACCGAATTCACCGTGGTCTTCCGCCCCGGGGTCGCTGATGGCGAAAAACTCAAAGCCTTCGAAGGAAAGGATGCGGAAGTCACTGGAACCATCGAGCTCTACAAGGAAAGGCCCCAGATCCTCGCCACGGCAGCAGGTGACCTCCGGCTTCCCGGTGGCGCGGAACCTCCCGCCACTCCTGAGGCAGATCCGGCAGCCGATCCAGCTGACGAAATGGACAAATCCGCCCCGAGCCAAGCCAGCTCGGAAATCATCGAAATCCCCCTCACTCCCAAAGAAACCAAAGCTGCAGGTGCAGCCCCGGACGGATCCGAAGCAACTTCCATCAAACTCGCCATCAGCCTCCCCGACGGCTTTGACGCGGAAAAGCCACAGCGTGTCCTGGTCGTTTTTCTCGACTACATCAGCGGCGACGAAATGGATCGCGCCATCAGCCGCTACTCTGATGTCGCGTCGCCGGCTGGCTGGATGACCATTGCCGCCGTCGGCCCCTCCCTCGATCGAGATCTCACCATCGCGTGGCACACCACCATCACCTTCGCCGCCCTGAACCACCTAGCGAAGGACTATCCCGCGATCAAAACCTGGCCGCTCTACCTCGCCGGCAACGGCAATGGAGCCGCCTTCGCCATGCTCACTTCCGCCGCCCTAGTGAAAGAGGACTACAACCTCAAAGGATGCTTCCTCGGCTCCGTCTATAAACCGCGGTTCTACGAATCCATTAAAACCTTCCGTCCCTCCGACCGGCTCATGCGCCGCGTCCCGATCTTTATCTCCCACGGCAAGGACGACACTTCCGTGGACGCCGACAAAAACAAGCAAAACGCCAAAATCATCGAGGATTCTGATTTCAAGGAAGTCCGCATCGATAGCTACGACGGTGACAAATACATGAACCCCGAAAGCCTCGCCCGAACACTCAAATGGTTCGAGGAACTCGAAAAGGAATGATCCTGTACGGCCCACCATTCGCCGTTGCTCATTCCTTTGTTCGTGTTAAGTATCCTGACAATGTTTGAGGTCAGACAAAAACCCGAGATGGTCGAGCGCGCGCTCCTCGTGCGCTTCTATTTCGATGCGCGCGAGGAAGATGAATCCGCATCCCTGCTGGCCGAGCTCGGCGAGCTGGTCTCCACACTCGGTATTGAGGTCGTCGATTCCGTGCTCTCGATGCCACGCGAGATGAAAAAGAAATTCCTCTGCGGCACCGGCAAGGCCGACGAAATCGTGGAGCTGGCAAAAGCCCACGAATGCGATGTCATCGTTTTCGACAACAACCTCTTCCCCTCCCAGCAACGCGAGTGGGAAAGGCTCGGCGACATCTGCGTGATCGACCGCGAAGAGGTCATCCTGGATATTTTCGCGAAACGCGCCCAGACCAGTGAAGCACGGCTCCAAGTCGAGCTCGCCCGCATGCAATACGCCCTCCCCCGCCTCGCACGCATGTGGGGACACCTTGACCGCGAGTCAGCTGGCTCCGGTGGATCCGGTGGCGGTGGCGCATCTCGCGGCATGGGTGAAAAACAAATCGAGGTCGACCGTCGCCTCGCCCACCAAAACATCGACCGCTGCAAACGGGAACTTGAAATCGTACGCAAACAGCGCAAAACCCAGCGCAAGGAGCGCGAAAAAGGCGACACCCCGCATGGCTCGATCGTTGGCTACACCAATGCCGGGAAATCCACGCTGCTCAATATCCTCTCCGGCTCCGATGTTATGGCGAAGGACATGCTTTTCGCCACACTGGACACCACCACCCGCCGTATCGACCTCCCCGACGGCCAGCCGCTCCTCATCACCGATACGGTCGGATTCGTCCGCAACCTCCCCCACCGCCTCGTCGAGGCTTTCAAAGCGACCCTCGAGGAATCCGTGCTCTCCGATTTCCTCATCCACGTCCTCGATGCGACGGCTCCGGAGATCCTAAAATTCCAAGAAACCACCCTCTCCGTGCTTGGCGAGCTTGGTGCCGTGGACAAACCCATCATCACGATCCTCAATAAGATCGATGCCGTGGAAGATCCGGAAACCCTGGCATTTCTCGACAGGAATTTCCCCGACGCCCTCCGCACCTCCTCTCTCACCGGCGAGGGTCTGGACGAACTGCTGCGTGCCTGCTCGCACGTTCTCGCGGATCGTGTCTCCCGCTGCAGTTACCGCATCCCCCAGAAACGCGGCGATCTGCTCAATCTTCTTCACAGCGTCGCGAAAGTTCTTTCCACCGATTACGAACAAAACGACATCATCGTCAGCGCGGTCGTCCCGGCCGATATTGCAGGCCGTCTCGAGCCTTATCTCATCACCGCTTGAATCCAGAGCTCACCCGATACGTCAGATCCAATACCATGCGTCTTTTCCCGAAATTTCTCCTGCTTGCCATCTTCCTCACGGGAAATGCTTTTTCTCAGTATACCGAACCGGATCGCCCGGTTCTCAAAGCCCAACCGCTCGATTTCGAAACCGGGGAAGAAGAACCTACGCCTCCGCCGGCAACCGAGCCGACCCCGGCCACCCAGCCGACCCCGGAGGCCGCTCCGGTGAACTCTCCTGTGCCTACTAGCGACCCCGTTGCCGTTTCACCCATCGACCAGAAACCCGAAGGCGACGATGCCGTCCGCCTCCAAATTTTTCTCGATGAATCAAACTTCGGCCCCGGCGTGATCGATGGCAAAATCGGCCAGTTTTCCATCCTCGCCGTCAGTGCGTGGAATGAACTCCACGGTCATCCCCTCGATAGCTGGAGAGCCGTCAACACCGCCGCTCGCAAAGCCGTCCCGAACCCTTACGCCACTGCCATCGTTCCCGAAGTCGTGGACAAATGGGTCGATCCCAATCTCTCCTACAAGAAATCCGAGCAGGCCAAGGCGAAACGCATGTCTTACCGTAGCAACGCGGAATTCATGTCCGAGCGTTACCACACCGATGTCCCCTACCTCACCAAGCTCAATCCTGGCAAAAGCATCTGGAGCCTCAAACCGCGCGATACGATCATCGTCCCCAACGTCAAAGCCTTCCAAATCGAGAACCTCACCGGAGCCGCCTTCAAGGAGGACGATGCCCTCTCGCAGCGCCATGCCGTCGTCGATACCAAACTCAACCAAGTGCGCATCTACGAGGCGAACTTGCGCGCCCTGATCATCGCCGATCCCGAAGCCCCCTCCCGCGTCGCCAACCAAAGCCTCATCGCCGCTTTCCCCATCACCCCGGGCAAGCCCCAGTTCATCCGCTACGGGAAATGGGAAATGCAAAACGCCGTCGAACTCCCCGTCTGGCGCTACGACCAACAACTCCTCGATACCGGAAAACGCGGCACCGAATCCCTCAACATCCCCGGCGGCCCCAACAACCCCGTCGGCGTCCTCTGGTGCGGCCTTTCCAAACCCGGCATCGGCATGCACGGCACCTCCGATCCCGAAACCATCGGCCGATCCCAATCCTCCGGCTGCATCCGCCTCGCCAACTGGGACATCGTCCGCATCCCCCAACTCCTGCGCCCCGGCTGCTCCGTCGAGATTAGGTAAATACTGAAACGCTGAAAACTGAAACGCTGAAATCTTAATCTCATCATCTCCCCGTTCTTCTTTCCCTCCCTGTAGAGAAAAAGCAGGCAACATCCGGCGGACTGCCAAAATTGCATCAAACCGCATTCTTCATTTCAGCATCTCAGCTTTCAAAATTTCAGATTCTACCCCATGCGGACTTTTACCAAATTCTCCCTCCGCTTCGCCGCCTACCTCCTGGTCTTGGCGTATGTCGTCGGTGATCTTTTCCTCTTCAACGGCCCGATCAATCGCAAGCTCCGCGCTTCCGATCCGAACAGCCCGGAAGCCATTGCCGAAGCCAAGGCGAATGGTGTCGTCGCCCGCGTGTTCAACCACCACATCACGCGCCGCCAGCTCGCCTACGCCATCCATGAGCGCCTCTGGCTCGAAGGAAAAAACCTCTCCAATCTCACACCCGCCGATCAGAAACTCATCACCTACGCCGCCCTCGGCGATCTCATCGACCACGAGCTCCTGCGTGTGAAGGTCAAGGTGAACACCCAGGAAACCCCCGTCTCCGATGCCGAAATCAACGAGCGCCTCACTCGTTTCCTCGGCAGGTTTGAAACCAAAGGCCACCTGGAGTCCGCCATGAAATCCATGGGCATCGCCGATGAAACCGCCCTCCGCCACCGCATCGCCGCCCGCATCCAGCAGGAGAAATACGTCGCCCTCCGCGTCGACCCGCTCGTCACCGTCAGCGACGAAGAAATCGAAGCCTTCCACCAAAGCCACGCCGACGACCTCGCCCGCCCCGAGCGCGTCCGCGCACGCCACATCTTCCTATCCACCCTGAACTCCCCACCCGAGGAGGTGCAGGAAAAACTCAAACCCGCCCTCGCCTCGCTAAAATCCGGAGAGAAGAATTTCGAAACTCTCGCCAAGGAACTCTCCGAAGACAGCGCCACCAACACCAAAGGCGGCGACCTCGGCTGGATGTCGAAAGCCCGTCTCCCCGCGGATTTTGCCGAGCCGCTCTTCGCGTTGAAGCCGGGCGAACCCGCACTCATCGAAACCAAGATTGGTTGGCACATCGTCGAAGTCACCGATCGCAAGCCCGCCGAACCCCGTTCACTCGATGAAACACGCGATGAAATCATCGCCGCCATCAGCACCTCGAAACGCCACCAAGCCGTTTCCGACTTCCGCAACGCTCTACGCAAATTCGAGGAAGCAAAGATCGACATCTTCCACGATCAATTGATACGTTAACACTTAACCCACAAGAACATGCGTCTTCCTTCACTCTTCTTTGCCCTCCTTTTTGCCGCATGCGCCCCCCACACCCAGGAGCCGCGCAACCTCTCCGACCTCAAAAGCGAAGTCCGCGAATATGCAGATAGCGGTGCCTACGAGAAGGATCTCGCCACTTCCGTTTCCAAGGCGAATTGGTACCTGACGGAACGAGCCAGAAAGGGTGGCGATAAGCTCACCGTCATTTTCGACATCGACGAAACCGTCATCTCCAACCTCCCGCACATGAAGGAGGCCGATTGGGGTTACCAACCCACCCAATGGGACGAATGGGTCGCCACCGCCAAAGGCCCAGCCCTCTCCCCCGTGCGCGATGTCTACCTGCACGCCATCTCCCTCGGCTACAAGGTCGTGTTCCTCACCGGCCGCACGGAAGCCGACCGCTCCGCCACCGCCCTCAACCTCCGCCAACAAGGCATGGGCACTTACGAAAAACTCATCCTCCGCCCTCGCAAAGGCACCGCCCCTTACGTTGATGCCGTCGCATTCAAAACCGGTGTCCGCAAAAAACTCACCGAAGAAGGCTACACCATCGTCGCCAGTTTCGGAGACCAAGACAGTGACATCCAAGGCGGCTATTTGGAGCGCGGCTTCAAACTCCCCAACCCTTTCTACAAAATCAAGTAGCTGCTGCGTCCCGCAGCAGGCCGTGCCCGCCCCGTCCCGGGGCGAATCCATCCCTTCTTCCTTGAAGGTTGAAAGTTGAAGGTTGAGGGTTACGCGATGAACATCACAGTCCTCGACGGACACACCCTCAATCCTGGCGACAACCCATGGACGGCCATCGAAGCCCTCGGCAAGCTCACCGTCCACGACCGCACCTCCCCTGACGAGATCGTCGCGCGCTCCAAAGACGCCGACATCATCCTCACCAACAAGTGCCCCCTTTCGGCTGAGACTTTGGCACAACTCCCGAAGCTCAAGTTCATCGCCGTCCTCGCCACCGGATACAACATCATCGATACCGCCTACTGCGCGGAAAAAGGCATCCCCGTCTCCAACGTCCCCATCTACAGCACCGATGCCGTCGCCGAATTCGTCTTCTCCGTGGTGCTGGATTTCTACAAACGCCCCGCCCTCCACAGCACCCTCTCCCTCGAAGGCGAGTGGGAAAACTCCAAGGACTTCTGCTTCTGGCAAAATCCGCATTTCCAGGAACTTGCAGGTAAAACCCTCGGCATCATCGGTTTCGGGCGCATCGGCCAGCGCCTCGGCGAACTCGCCGCCGCCTTCAAAATGAACATCCTCGCCCACTCGCGCTCACGCTCCGCCGAGACCTCCTACCCCTTCACCTGGGCATCCACCGATGAGATCCTTAAAAAATCCCACATCGTCTCCCTCCACTGCCCTCTCACTCCAGAGACCCTCGGCATGATTTCCGCCGAATCCCTCGCAAAAATGAAGCCAACCGCCTTCCTCGTGAACACCGCCCGCGGCCCGCTCATCGACGAGCAAGCCCTCGCCGATGCGCTCAACTCCGGCCAGATCGCCGGTGCCGCCTGCGATGTCGTCTCGGCTGAGCCCATCCTGCCCACCAACCCCCTGCTGCGCGCGAAGAACCTCACCCTCACCCCACACATCGCCTGGGCCGCCTACGAGGCCCGCCAGCGCCTCATGGCCATCACCGCCGAAAATATCGCCGCCTTCCAATCCGGCACCCCCATCAATCTCGTAACCACCCCATGAAAATTACCACCCTCCTCTTCCTGCTCCTCGCCCACCTTTCCACGGCAGAAATCCTGCGACTCAGCAAAGTCGTGGAAAAAGCCGGCGACGGCGTCACCCAATTCGAACTCGCCCAGGGCGAGGACACCCAAACCCTTTTCGTCGAAGACAAAGCCATTCTCACCGAAGCGGATGTTCTCGTGGCGCTGGTTTCAGTCCGGAATGCAGATGCAGTGGACATCACCCTCACCCCAGAAGGTACGGAGAAGATGATCGCCGCCACTACCCCGATGCGCCCCGCCATCGACCGCATCGCCATCATCCTGAACGGCAAAGTGAAAAGCGCTCCAGTCATCCAATCTGTCCCGCTCGGGAAAAACTTCGTCATCAGCGGCCTCACCGGGAAAAACGAACCGGAAAACCTCGCGAAACTTCTTTCTGAGAAAGCCGAGAAGGAAATCAAATAACGAGCCTTCACCTTTGGCTACCAAAGCCAAATTCTGCAATTCCAGGTATCTCATTATTAAAACACCCCGCGTTGACATGCCTTACCCATCCCGCGATTTCTTATCGTTTGTCGAAAAATACACATTCTCCCCGAATTTCTGAAAAAAGGAGCTAGCCCATTGAGAAGTCCTCTCTCTCCAGCCACCTCAAAGCAACCCACATCAGCCACAACCCACTGTGTTCCAGTAACTTCTGATGTATTCACTCCTGCCATCCATACCTTAGCGCTAGCACTTCAAAAATAATCTGACGCCATATGACGCCATTTTTCGCCGCAAAAATCCGGTCAAAACCTTATATTCACAGGTAAAAACCGCCGAATTGATTGTATTTCCGTGAATTGCCGCGCGGATAAATTAAGTGATTTTTCACTTGTCAGCAACCGCGGAAGCACCTAGAGGGAGCCGTCCCAGGAAACTACATTTATGAAGAAACACACAAGGAAACACAAATCCATCATCCTGGCCTTCGCAGGCCTCGCGCTTCTGACTAGCTGCACTTCCACCAGCAACGCCAACCAGCCTAAGCTAGAAAAGAGCCCGTACGTGGTCAAATCCGTCCACGAAGGCAAAGCTTCCTGGTACTCCATCAAGACCAACTACGGCACCGCCACCGCCAGCGGCGAGCGCCTCCGCAACGAAGCCCCCACAGCCGCCCACAAGACCCTCCCAATGGGCACCAAGGTGCGCGTGATCAATCTCGCTAACAACAAGTCGGAAATCGTCACGATCAACGACCGCGGCCCCTACATCCACGGACGCATCATCGATGTCACCATCGGAACCGCTGAAAAACTCGGCTTCGTCAACCGCGGCGTCGTTCCAGTGAAAGTCGAAGTCCTCCACAAGCCGGAGACCGAGCAGGCGCATTAAGCCGCCAGAAAACCCTTTCCTCCCGTAAATGGAGGAATTTCTCCGACCTCCCCCCTAAAGTAAGCGCCTCGCTTTAGGGATCCGTCGGCTCAGCGCCCCCTTCATCTGTCGGGGGCGTCGCTATGTACTCGGAGACGAACTTCAAGGTAGGCGTCGACCGCCCGTCCGTGGGTGGTAGAATGAATACCGTCTTTCGCTCGGTCGGCTGACTGAAGAGCCGGCTTTCGAATGCCGCATTGCCTTCCTCATCTTTAATCAAGAATGGCACGAACCCGCCGTCCGCCGGCGATGGCGTCATTGCGACTTCGATGGCGTCCGGCTCCAGTTCGCACTCGTCATCACCAAGCGCGACCTTGAGCAGCTCAGCGGTGAAATTGACGAGTCGTGTGGTCCCGACTGGAAATTTATCCGGCGAGTCATCCATCCCACGCAGTTGCAATGGCAGACCATGGTAGTCGGTTTTTTCCTCGATCAGAAACAGCATACGCGTCGAGCCCTCAAGGATCGGAGCCAGCCCCACCAATGCATAAGTGGGTTCTTCGTCACCGTTCTCCTTGAGAATATGCAACTCGAGCGCGTAGGACCCCGTCAATGATCTTATCTCCGACTGCTGCCCCGGCGTAATCTCCAGAGCATGGAAATCCTCGCCATCGCGGTAGAAGAGCTCCTCTTGCGAAAGTTTTTCCCATGCGACACACGCAAATTCGATCGTCCCCGGCATCGCGGAAGTTGGCTCCTCAGCAGGAAGAAATGACGACGTCATGAGCAGACAAATCGCAGGAAGAAAACGTTTAAATAAGCAATGGTTCATAAGGGGGTAACTGCAGACGTTAAATTTCATCAAGAGCCTACGACGCTATCTCGGTGATCTCGAAACGGCGACCAAATTCCTCATACCCTCACCCAGTCAAAAAATCCGATATCAAAGTGACTCCCTCCCACGTCCTCCCCGCATTGGGGAAACTCTCCATCAGCGCGATCGACCCATATCTGTTAGGCTGCACTGGACTGCACCGATCTATCGGAAGACACCAAATCGGCCCTAACGCTGGCGTCGTTTCAGAAGTAGAATCAATCCGATGACAAGCATGGCCGAGGCTGATGGTTCAGGCACGGTCGCTAGTGAAAAATTATCGAAGGTTCCGATGGTCGCCGAGTTATTGCCGTCACCGGGATCGAGAAATTCCACGGCAAGGGTCTCCATCCCCGAGGGACCGGCGATGAAGGTGATCGAGGCAGGGGTCATGTTGATGATTCCGCCATCCGTGACACCACTGCGACTGAAGGATTCTCCTCCAATACTCACGATGAAATTGTAAGCGTTTCTCAGCGGATTGGCATCCTGTCGGTTACCCCAGTCGAAGTACAGGATGTAGCCCTGCCCCGGAGTGAATCCTAGGATGTCCTGACTCAAGATCCCAAGGCTACCGGCGTTACCTCCCTCCAGGAAATAATCACCGGTGACGCCCGTGGGAGCCATATTGTAGTCCTTGTGAATGTGATTCACACCCGCGGCGGCCGGAGTGCTAGCTGACGGGGTCCAGTCCCACCCTGGAGTGACTCCGGCGTAGTGGTTACCAATCGCGCTAGGGTTGTAAATCATCCCGGTGGAATCTTCGAAACTGCCGTTGATCACCGTCTGGCAATGGGCCTGGGTGGCAAAAAGTGCGAGCACCAAGGGCACAATGAAGCCTATTTTTCGCACGCAGGCAGATGATGTTATAGGTGCTAAATTCATCTAGGTAAGGGGGAATGAAGGGGGAATGAAAGCACCCCATTCTAGCAGCTTATCCGACCCGGGTCAATTGTGTATCTTGAATTCTAATAAATCTGTAATAATGTCGCTTCGCCACCATTTCCCGGCAGCGAGGGCAAAACGCTCGATGGAAAGGCTAGCAGGGCCCTTTATCGCGGAGATTGGAATGAGCGTGGACGAGACATTCCGGATCTAGGACAGACGAGAGACTTTCTTCAGGAGTTCCCAAAAGTGGAGAAATCAGGAAAAAACGACAAAAGTCCTCGGATTCTAATGCGAAGAGACGGACTAAAAATTCCGTTGCTCCATTTCTTGCGGTGGGTTCCGTTGGTTTTCAGCCTGAAATTAGGGAGAATTTTTAGGGAAACCGTTTTTCCTCTAACAGAACCACCACCCGCTAACCCTTATAGAATAAGGAAAGAAAGTACCCCGGCTTGGATTCGAACCAAGGACCAAAAGATTAAGAGTCTTCTGCTCTACCAACTGAGCTACCGAGGCGTTGGGTGCGGAAAGCTAGCCCCCCACCTCCGGGTTATGCAACCCAATTCCGCAACGATTCTGGCACACGTTCACTATTTCTGTTGCGCTGGATCTACACAGCTTTCAAGTCGGTGGATCCCGCTCATTGAAAGGGTCGAATCCGTTGCCTTCGCCGAGACGAAAGGAAGCAAAACCTCCCCCAAAGCCCACATTCTCAATCCAAATAAAAGCTCGTATTTTAGCCATTCTGGCATATTTTAGCTTCGATGGCTAAAATACCGACCTTTAAACTGAGAAACCCGGTTCAATTGATTCGGGGGATCGGAGAGCGTATCCGGGATCACCGGCTGGCACGCGGCTGGACTCAGGCCGAGCTTGCGGAGCGCTCCGGAGTCAGCCTTTCCACGTTAAAGCTAATGGAGCGCGAGGGCAAGGGGTCGCTTCAGCGTCTCGCAAAGATCGCCGTCATCCTCGACCTCGATGGCGAGTTGCGGAACTTGTTTTCCGAGCCGCAGGCCTACGAGTCCATGGAGTCCGTGGAAAGAACCACACGCCAGAGAGCCCCTTCCCCCAGGAAATCATGAAAGTCACCGTCCGTTACCGTGCAGACCCGGATCTTCCGCCTGTGGGTGTACTCGCATCCGATGCGAGAGGCAGGATCTTTTTTGAGTATGATGCGGAATGGCGCGCGCACGGATTGGAACTCTCCCCCATTCTTCTGCCCCTTTCCAAAACCGGCTCCTTCACCACCAGCGATCCGGGCTTCAGCCAGCTCTTCGGCCTGTTCGACGATTCTCTTCCGGATTGGTGGGGGCAACGCATCATGCGGCTTCATTTTGAGGAAATGAACATCCCATGGAACGAGGTGGGGCCCCTTGAGAAACTCGCCTGCCAAGGATCGTTCACCCTCGGCGCGTTATCCTATGAGCCGGATCTTGCCCCGAAACATTACCGTGAAACCATCACCACCGAAGTGGCGCTTTTGCTAAACTCAGCCCGCCACCTGATGCGGGGGGAAAGCGGAGAAATCATACCGGCCCTGATACGGGGCGGCCTGTCGCCGGGTGGGGCGCAGCCGAAGGCCTTGCTCGCTTTCAATGACGATTTTAGCAAAGTCCTCGCCGGTGGCGGCGCGGCGCCAGATGGCTTTTCACGATGGTTGATGAAATTCCAGATCGACCCCGAAGATCATCTCTGCCGGCAGGAACACGCCATCGCCCGTATGGCTGCCGAAGCCGGAATCCGCGTTCCGGAAACCCGGCTGTTCCACACCGCCGATGGTGCCGCACATTTTCTGAGCCGCCGTTTCGATCTCGACGACGGCGGGCCGCGTCACCTCCATAGCTATGCCGGACTCACCCACACGGCGGTGCACGAACTCATCGACTATGCAGATCTCCTGGATCTGACCCGCGACCTGACGGCACGCGAAACGGAAGTGGAGGAAATGTTCCGCCGCGCGGTGTTCAATATCGGGATCGCCAACGACGATGATCATTCACGCAATCACTCCTTCCTGATGGATGGCTCGGGTGAATGGATGCTCTCCCCTGCCTACGATATGACCCGTAGCGGCTATGCCCTCGGCTCCGGTTACCGCGCCGCCGGCCTTCAGGGAAAATTTTCCAAAATCGGAATCGCGGATCTCCGCGCCGCTGCCGCCGCCCACGCGATCCGCCGCCCGGATGTGATTATCTCAAGCGTCCTCGATGCGATCCGCCGATGGCCGGAATTCGCCGAGGAGGCAGGCATCCCCTCCACGGAGACAAAACTTCTCCATGATGAATTTCCCGCCAGTCACTGGTGAAGAAACGTGAAATCTCCGCGCGATCAGACAGATGCCCGCTGGGGAATCTCGTGATTGCGGTAGGCATCGATCAGGCGTTCCAGGTGTGAGATTGCAAAGCCAAGATCCCTTCCCCGGCGGCTGTCAGACACTTGCTTCGGATCATCCCATTCCCTGACGACGGTAATCGTCGGGATGATGTCCGCCCCTTTCAGCACGGCAGCTTCCACCGATTCGAAATGGTGGTGACGGGCGATGAAAGTCCGGTGCGGTTCGAGCACCAACGTGTAGCCATGGTCGCCGTAGGCCTCGGAGAATGCCCCATCGATGGTGATCGCTTTTCCACTCGCTTTGATCGGCGATTCGCCTTTCTCCACTTTCACCGGAACATGGCCGTTGACGATGATCCCGTTGTCCGGATCGACCCGGAATTTCTCCAAGAGTTTGCGGCAGAACCAATCCTCGTGCAGCAGATCGAAATACGGATTCTTAGGTTCGGTGTGCGGCGCTTTGTCGGCAATCAACGCGCGCTCCAGGGTCGCCATCTTGTCTTTGCCGAAAAGTGGCGACTGCGGGCCGCTCCAAAGATACCAAAGCATATCGAGGTCGTTGCGGGTCGGCTTTTCATCGACCATGCGGAAGACGGCCCGGTCGATGGCTTCAAACAGCGGCTTGCCGGCGAGGGCGCGGCCTTCGATGACCATCGGCAGAAGCTCCCCTTTGCTATCCACCGGGACACAGGCGTGGAAGATGAGCTGCTCCTCGCGGGTGATCACCATGGAGCCGTTTTTCACCATCCATTTCATGTGATCCCACAACTTCTGGCTGGCGAGGAACGATGCCTTGAGTCGTCCCAAGCAAGTCTTCTCCTCCGCAGAAAGTTCATACGGATCGGCCGGGTCGATGGTGGGAAAATGGTTGTCTTTCAGTTCGTAGGTGACCCCTTCGATGGTGATGGTCCCGGCATCGAGATCCATGCGGTGCAGAAGCATACGGTCGGGAATGCCCCACTCCGGGTGACGGGCGATCAACTGGCCTTCGAGCTTGAACTGCATCACGGCGGCGGCCTTCTGCATGCGAGCGACCGAAATCGTCTCGCGGGTGCCTTCACCCTTCGGCATGAAACACGAGGCCGGATCATCGCCGTAAACCTCGCGTGCGAGATATTCGAGCGGGGAGAGCGGGATGCTATAACCTTCTTCCAACTGGAAGAACCGTCGGTAGCGCAAGGAGACACGCAGCACCGTGCAGATCAGCGTTTCGCTGCCGAGGCAGGCACCGAGCCAGAGCACATCATGGTTACCCCAGACGAAAGAAACGTTCGGCTGCTGCATGAGGTAATCGACCACCTTGTCTCCACGCGGCCCACGATCCCAGCAATCGCCGGCGATGATGAGTTCGTCGATGGCGAGGTTGCGGATCAGGCGACAGGTGAGGTGGATGAAGTGGAGCACTCGCCCCCGACGCGTCAGCGCCTTAACGATCGCGCCGACATAGGCGCTTTCCCTTTCCGTCGAGGGCTCGTGGAGGATTTCACTGAAAAGATCTGAGTATTCTTTCGGAAATAGCCGCACCGCATGCTTGAGGCTGTGCCGCGCCGCTAGGACCCTGACCACTTCGAAAAGGCTGTGGAGCGTGCGGAATGCGTATTCCTCCTGATCCTCGGCTTCGCGGAGCGTTTTCTCCAGTTTTCCCACCACTTCGGCGGGATAGAAAATGAGCCTCAGGAAATCCTCGAACTCCTTTGCCGGGAGTTTTTCTTTCAGCAGCCTCTCCACCAAAGGCCGCAACGTGCCCGATGCGTTGTTGATGACGTGACGCAACTTCTTGTCCTCGCCATGGATGTCGCTGATCACGTGGATCGTCCCCTTCGGCAGGGTCAGTTCTGCTGAGAAACGCGCGATCTCGGCAATGGCGCTGTCGATGTTCGGCACGCGTTTTGCGATCGCGCGCAGGGTTTCAATCTCATACTCGCGTTCGAGGGTGTCTTCCGATGCTTCGCTCACGCGAAATCTTTACACAGCCAGCGGTTTTTTTGCCATTTTTTTCGTTTCAAACCCGCTTAGCCCGCAGCTTTTGCCATGGAATCCCGCATTTCCGTGACGAGCAACGCGTCCTCAGACCTACCCAACCTCACGAACGAATCGACGAGATTGTTGAGGATGCGGATGAGAATCATGCCCAGATCCGAGGACCGCGACAGGCTATGCCTCTGCTCGGGGCTCAATTCGTTGGTAGGGTCGGTGAGGACGTCTTGAGAATGCGCACGCCCCTTGTCGAAGCAGTCGACAACGATTGGGTTGCCGTCGTCATGGATCCTGCAGAGAAAGTGCCCGGGGAAACAAATGCCTTCGATTTCCATATCCAGGCGTTGCCCCACCAGCATGAAGATCACCCCCAGACCGATGGGATTGGACATGCTTTCGGAAACGCACCATGCCAGATCGGAGTTACGTGGATCATAGTAATTTCCGCCATTGCCCCTCAGCCGTTTCCTTTGGAAAAGGAAAATCCGTAGATCGTCCTCGGTCAGCACCCCGTCCTCCCTCGCCTCGTCGGCAAGGAGATCCAGCGCATCAGAGAGTGGCTGACGCAGGGATACGCCGTCGTGGAGGAAATCCGATAGTAGCCGCAAGTGGCTTTCAAACAGCTCCCAATCATCCCCGAGCGAGGCGGAACCGAACCGGGGGGTGAGCCATTCCTCGCGGAGGGTGTGCCTGCGGGAGGGCTGCAGCATGTCCGCGAGCAGCCTGCGCTCCGGCTCATCGAGATCCTGCACCATACCGGGCAGGATTTCACTGATGTCACCACCCACTTCCGCGAACCGTCCCGAGACAACCGACCTCACTTCCGGGGTTTCATCGTCGAGAAGACGCAAAAGGGCGGCGATTTCCTTGGTATCAGGAGGGCTTATATTCACTTCCCAAGCAAAGAGCCGGGAGACAAGGAAATCAAGCGATTGGATCAAATGATCCGAGGGAAAAAATGGTGCGCGATACTGGGTTCGAACCAGTGACCCCCTCCGTGTCAGGGAGGTGCTCTACCACTGAGCTAACCGCGCGGTAGCGGACTCTCGTCCGGGCGGCGAAACTAGTGCCGAATCCGCGATTTAGGCAACCCCTTTTTCACCCTAAAAACATAAAATTTCATACCGAGGTCCCGGCTATTGCGTCTTGAGTTGCGCGCAGCACGCATCCACGCTGGCTCCAACACATGAGATTCCTTTCAATATCCATCCTTTCCCTCGTGCTCTCCATCGGTGTTTCCGCCGAAGTGCCGGAAGTCTTCAAAGGCCTGTTTGAGGAAGGCAAAGCCGTGCGGGCAAGCATCGGCTTCGTGGTTCCACCACCCGAAATCGAGAAATTCATCGGCAAGGTCGAAACCGCCGCGAAGAAGAACCCGCAGTGGTTCCGGGAATTTACCGAAGCCGCGGAACCCGGCACCCCCCTGCCCTACCACGAAAATCTCGGCCTCACCAAAGAGGAATATGACGAGTATCTGGCGCTCTGGGCCAAACGCGATTTTAAATCCTCCGCTGAAGTCGTGCTCCTGCTGCGCAAAAGTTTCGGCGACACATGGACGGTGACCGCGACAGGAGACGCCTCAGTCATTTCCACCCTCCGCTACGATCCAAAGGACGACAGCTTCCGCTCGCCTAACGGTTTGCTCAAACGCCTCGAAGACATCAATGCCGAGCCTTTGAGTATCCTCGGTGACTGGTCTGGCAAGGAATGGCGTTTCGAAGAAGAGACCGGACTGGGCAAAACCAAGGAAAACATCGCGATCGGAAAATACGATGACAAGCCCTTCGGCCTCATCGTCTATCGCGTCCAAGAGCTGAGCTCCGAAGGTAGCCGCCTGATGGATAAGAGCCTGTGCCTGCGGTTTGCGCTTGGTAAGGCCGGACAGATCCAGGCACCCGCCGCACCTTGAAGAGCCCGGCGATGAATCGAAAAAGCTGGCGGAAACGGCTGGTCTTCTGGCTACCGCTGGCGGCGCTTGCACTGCCCATCGCCGGCTTCGGGCTCAGCAACCTTTTCCTCATCAGTCCGAAAGGGCGGACATTCATCGCCTCACGTATCGCCGCTAGAATCGGCATGGAAACCAGCGTGCAGGGCACCAGCTGGTCACCTTGGAACGGCATTACAGTCTACGGGCTCAGGATTGAGCAGCCCATGGAGCTTCGAGACGCGATTTCGCGCCCGCTTCTAACCGTGCAATCCATCCACCTAGATCCGGTCTGGAAACAACTGGTCAGGAAACGCCTCGATTTGAAGGGCATCGATATCGTCAAACCGGATTTCACCCTTCCGATCGAGCTGTTAGCCATGATCCCATCTGAGCCAGCGGAGACCGTGCCAGCAGTGGACACGCCACCCGCCCTGGCCATGAACCCGCCGCCGCAACCCGTCATCCCCGCACCGGGTGGTCCAATGGTTATGCCGGTGCCGGCAGCCCCCCAACCGGCTCCTCCCCAGCCTCAAGCCGAGACTCCGAAAATCCTCCCCGCCCCCCCGGAGATCACCACGCCCACGCAATTCGTCGGCCTGACGGATGCAAGGGTCAGGATTGTCACCGCCATGAGCAAAAGCACGTTGTATGAAGTCACCAGCCTCAACGGCAAAATCCCGTTCGGTGGCAAGAAGACTCAGACAACATTGATCGCGGGAAGCATCAGCGCGCTTGGAAGCAGGATCACCGAGGATATGAAAATACCCCTCGCATGGAGCGCCCCAGCCCTGACCTCGAGTCCCATCGATGGCAAATTATTCGGCATTGATGCCACCTCCGGGGTGCAGTTAGGCCTGACCCAAGGGCTCCCCCTCCGAATCGTCGCCGCCATCCCCGAACAAAAGCACAAGGAGATCTGCGTCGGCGAAACCACCGGGATGAAGTTGGGAGCAATCGGAGGACAGGGAATTTTTCAAGGTTACCTTTCTCATCCCTTGACCTGGCAAGGGCAGGCACTGGTGCGCTCTATCGCTATCGATGCAGCGCATCACGGAAACGAAAGCCATTTCGATTCCGGGCACGCTCTTTTCATTTTCCGGAATGGCGCCCTCAGTTGCGTCGATGCGCGGTTGAACGGAGAACAAACCAGCATCCTCGGCAATGCCACCCTCCTCAGCGACGGGCGCGGCGCGGCGAACCTGCGAATCGTCGCCTCACCAGAAATCCTGAGAGCCGTTTCTTCCTTCACCGATCCCACGGGATCGCCTCCCTATTACACCCCCTTGCACACGCCCCAGCGCGCCGCGCTCGATCTACAGGTCTTGGGCAGGCTCGGCGATTTCAGATACAAGCCGAATCCCAAAGCTGCGGCGATCCAGATTCGCTGATTCTCTCGCTAATCAGGATCGATCTCCATGCGAGGCGGCTTGCGAATGCGGATGGTTTCATCGAAATCGCCGAGATCGAGACTATCGAGGACGTTGGTTCCCCGCCGCACAAATCCCGGCTGGTCGCTTGTGGCTGCATAACTCGGCAACTGGGTATGATACGGATCGTCCCCGAGCAGAACCGGGCTGGTCGGCAAGATCGGCAGGGTATCCAGAGCAGGCAGGTTGTTAATTGCAGAGGTGGGATCGCCCCCCCCCCCGAGGCTCCCGGAATGCAGGCTGCAGAAAGCCAAATTAGCGCCCCCCTCTCTGAAATATTCGCTATAAACGGTGCTGACCGACCGCACCTTCCCGGTCTTCATGTCTTCCTCAAGCTCTTGGCAGAACTGCGTCGCGCGCTGGCCAGAGACTGAGCAGACATCGAGCTCCACCATCGAGTCAGGTCTCTTGATGGGTGTTCCGCCGAAGACCGGTGCAGCAGCATTCATCGCATCCGCCCAGACAGGCATGACGATGTCGCGGCTGAATGCGCCGAGATAGATCGGTTGATTATTTCCCTGAAGATAACCCGCCCACACGCCGCAGGTCACCTGACCGTTGTAGCCGAGAAACCAGGTATCCGTGAAGTCGTGGGTGGTGCCCCCTTTCGCTCCCCCGGAGAACGGTTTCTCTACCAACATCTCATCAAGCCCCCTTGCGCTGCCTTCGGACAACCCTCCGTTCATCATGCTGTGAACCTGCCACGCCACCGCTTCGTCGAGCAGCCGTCCCGAAGGATTCTGCTTCGATTTCCTGCGATAGACCACCATGCCGGATTGGTTCTGGATCCTGTCGATATAGTGAAATTCCTTGGGGCCTTTTTTTCCTCCCAGCGGGAAAGTCGAGATCGCGGTGACTGCCTCCTTGAGCGAAGCCGGCTCCCAACCGACGCTCACCCTGGGCAACGGCTTGGAGTCTTTCATGCTGAAGCCGAAGGCGACTCCTGCATTGATGATGTTCTGAATGCCCACCTCGGTGCCCAAGCGCACGGTCGCGGCGATTTTCGAGTATTCGAAAGCCCGGCGCAACGTGATCTGCCCGTCATATGTCGGCGATGGTACCTCCATCCCCCACTCACCGAGGATGCCCTCACGCCCCCCGACCATTACCGCTCGGTTATCCATTTCCTCGTCCTGCACCGTGGATGCCGGGGTGTGGCTGCCTGCCAGCACGGCGGAATAGAGGAATGGATAAAAAGCCGTGCCCAGCGAGCGTTTGCCGCTTTCGATAAAATCGAATGGCACCTCCGCATAGTCCCTCCCGCCGACATGTGCCAGCACCTCTCCGGTGGAGTGATCCATCATGAAAACGGCTCCCTGAAGATACTCCGCCACGGATCCCTCTTTGTCTTTATCGTATTCTGAGTATTTCTGATGGCTGTAGCCGGGATGCTTCTCCGCTTCTTCCAACGCCACCATCAAGGACTTCTCCGCCGCATTCTGGATTCTCGCGGAAATGGTCGTGTGGATGGTGTAGCCACCGGCAGCAAGAGCATCCTGCCCGAGCGATTCGGCAACTTCATCAGCGATGCGCTCATAGAGATGGGAAGTGCCGCGCTGCAGGGGCTTGGGATTCAACTTCACCGGCTCCGCCTGCGCCTTGGCCGATTCCGATCTTGAGACCATTCCTTCAGTCACCATCCGGGATAACACCATGTTCCGCGCCTTGCGGCTGGCCTTGATGTTGTTCAGCGGCGAGTTGTTCGTCGGGTTTTTGATAAGGCCAACAATCGTTGCGCACTCCTCAAGCTTCAGATCCGCGGGCTCCTTCCCGAAATAACCGAGCGATGCGGAGCGCAGGCCATAGAAGCCGCTGCCGAAATAGATGCGGTTCAGATAGAACCCGAGGATCTGCTGTTTCGAATAGCGTTTCTCGATCCTCCTCGCGAGAAAGGCCTCGACCATTTTCCGCTGAATCCCGGTTTCGCCCTTTGCCACCGCGTCCTGTTTGAGCGGGAAGGCATTTCTCGCAAGCTGCTGGGTGATCGTGCTCGCTCCTTGGGTCGTACTACCCGCCTCGTAGTTGAGTTTCACCGCGCGGATGATGCCGATGTAGTCGATGCCATCGTGGCTTTCAAATCGGGAATCCTCCCCCGCCATCAGGGCGTCGATGAATAGCTCCGGCACATCCTCAATCGACATGATGCTACGGTTTTGCACAAAGATGCGCCCGATCTCCTCTCCACTCCGGTCGAGGATGATGCTGGGGATTTCCAGCTCATTGATTTTCTCCAGATCATAGGTCGTCGCACGGTTGCGATATTCCCTGGTGTATTGCTCTGCGAAAACAAAAGCCACGCAACCCACGAGAAGAAGGATCAGGAAGGACACAATCCAGAAGGTTTTACGCTTGTAGAATCGGCGCTTGCCGTCCTTCGTGTGGTTCATTTTCGTATTTCCCGCCATGCCAGACAACTTTGAGAACCCGCCGCATGACGAACTTCCGTGTTCCGAGAATTACCCGAATCCCCCCTCCCCGGCAACCTCTTCCTTACGCGAAAAGATCCTCGCGGAGATCGCCAATCGTGGAGAGCTCCCGTTTCCCGAGTATCTCGACCTGGCGCTCTATGATCCCGAACAGGGATATTACGCGCGGACCGACTCACAGGTCGGACGTGGCGGGGACTTCTACACCAGCGTCAGTGTAGGGCCTCTGTTCGGCCGACTGCTTGCCCGCCGCTTCGCGAAATGGTGGGAGGAAAACGGCTCTCCGCACGCCTGGCGCATCGTCGAGATCGGCGCTCACGATGGGAAACTCGCCGCCGACGTCCTCGGATGCCTGCGCGAAAATTCCCCCGAGGCATGGCAAGCTCTCGAATACGCGATCCCCGAGCCCCTACCCCGCCTACGGGAAGCGCAGCACGCCCGCCTCGGAGAATTGGCCGCAAATCTGAACCTCGCCGCCACCATGGAAGCCATTTCAGCCAACCCTCTCCCCGGCATCGCTTTCGGAAATGAGATCCTTGATGCACTGCCTTTCCATCTCGTGGAAATGGATGCGGGGCAATGGAAGGAACTCCATGTCGGAGAAGGCCTCACCTTCGTTCCGAAAGCCCTCGATCCAGCCTCCCCATTGGCTGCGGCTTTGGGAAAAATCGGCACGGATTTCCCCCAGGGCTACCGCACCGAGATCCGCACGAACTTTCCCGGCTTCCTCCGCGATGTCTCCGCCTGCCTGTCGGATGGACTGATCCTTTTCATCGACTACGGCTTCGCCTCTCCGGAATACTACGAACGCACACGCGCCGCCGGAACCCTCCGCACCTTTTCCAAACACCAAGCGGACGAGGACCCCTTGGTCAGGCCAGGAGAGATCGACATCACCGCGCACGTCGATTTCACCGACCTCGCCGCCGCCGCGAAAACGATAAGCTACGCACCCACGGCATTTTCAAACCAAGGCAGCTATCTCACCCATCTCGCCGCCCCGCTGATGCTCTCCGGAAAGTTGGATGATCCCAAGACCATCGCACAATTCCGCTCACTCACCCATCCGGGCAACCTCGGCGGAGCCTTCCATGTCATCGAGCTATCCCGCAGCGGCGTAACTCCCCCCATTGTCTCCCATCGGCTCGCGCTCTAGGTCGGCATCTTGTCCGCCTCCCCGGATCGCGGCGCACATGCCTTGGGTTTCATGGAATTTCGCGCTTCAAACTTGAAATTAAGCTCTCCGATTCCTCCAGTAAGGCGTGATTGCGTCCAGCGGCATCATAGACATGATCCAAGTTAGATCTTGTTCTCTGACAACCGTCATACAGGAAATACCCTCGCTGCACCGGAAGATGACTATGCCCAGGCGACTAGGTAGTGGCAAGGTTCTGACGGAATTGACCGCAGAAATAGGAATTCTGTTGTAATCATCTGATCTGCTCTGAAATAGGAGATCGTCGCCGTCAATGTAGATCGAATCAGCTCTGAGCCCGAACCAAGCTGCTAAGCTCAGCGGAATCAATGAGAACCAGGCCAGTATTGGGAACGTGACTCCACGGGTCGCATACACCAAAATGATCGCTGAACTGACGATCACGATTCCCGCTAGTCCAAGCACGCCGAACACCTTCGACTCGTTTGCTCTGAGGGTCTGCATGTTAATTCTTTTTGCTAACGTGAAGAGTGAAAGAATAGAGGTCGATCGCCGCGATGACGACCGAAAAACTACCGGCGCGGAATGGAGGTTACTCTCCACCCGTTTGTTTGGTGCCGGAATCGAGGAGGGGGTGCGCTAGTTCCTGCGGCGTCGAAGTCCGATGGCGGCGATGCCCACGAGGGAGAGGAGGGCGCTTGAGGGTTCGGGGACAATGTTCAGCGTGAGCGAATCCGCATCCCCCCCCGAGCCCCAGGTCCACACGTAGGTGCCCATATTAATGCCGAGGGTCGCGAACGTGTCGCCGGAGTATGTCATCGATCCGGAAAGGAACGTTCCTGAAACGTATCCTGCATAGGGCGTCAGATGGTTGATGCCGACTCCAAATTGATCCCCCGTTGTGCTGTCAGGCGATTGAAACCCGCCGCTCCCAAACCCGGTGGAAGGAGCCGTAATGAACCCTCCGACTCCTCCCCACAGATCCACCGTCGGATTGCCGACAGCAGTACCGACGCGCACGAGCCTGCCATTAATAGAGGGAGAAATGCCCGAAGCCGCATTGACTGAGCCATCATAAGGGAGCACGCCCAGGTTGAGCGTCCCCGATCCTGTGAAAACGACGTCGCCGCCGGATTCAATCGCGGTGATCATGACGGCAGCTTCAGAGTTGAGGGTTCCGGCTGCAAGGAAGAGCAGCCCCGAAAGCAGTGCGACGGTGTATTTCATATTTCCTGGGGGTTAAGTCGGAGTTACGAAATTAACCCATCTAATAAAACTCAGTCAACCATCAAGAAATCGATTCTCCAGTTCTCCGTTCACCACCGCTGAAAGTCATCGAAATTGCAGTGATTGCCCGGAGTCCGTCGGAACTCATCGGATCGGAGCACTCTTGTATTCTCTAATTGTAAGGGCACCGATTAGGCAAAGAAGGTAAAACAGTAGCAATGGAAGAAGCCAAGATGTATTGGGAGAATATGGTCTCAAAAATTCATCGCCCGCAAACCATATCGCAGGTGAAATGGCTATAACGCTTAGAATTCGATGCCCTACGCTCCACCTCGCCTTACGATGATAGGAAATCAGTATAAATAGGGGCAGGAACGCCACGGGGAGAAGCATCCAAATTCCGATGCTTCCTGTCCACATTGCGACATACCATACGAACAGGCTTAAGAATAGATGACCAAGCGCCAATACCCAGAAAGCGATGATAAAGGTGAGGCGCATAAATTCTTTGCAGAACGTCCAAGAGATGCGATTGCCGCCCTGCAAGCCCAGAGCCTTTGACGGGCCTCGCGAACTACCCCGGCGCGTGTCCGGCATTCGCATCCTCGCCTTGTTCGCCGTCCCCCGTATCCTCGTAGCTTGACGGCCCTCCAAGCGATTTAGGACCTGCGGCGTCGAAGGAACACAGCGCCTGCACCCAACAGCCCGAGAAGTGCCGCCGACGGCTCCGGTGCCAACGCGACATCGTCAGGAATGACCATTACCGACGGGGGGAACATACCGTCATAGGTATACTCTGACCGGAGCGCTCCTCCCAAAGCGCTTGGGATGAATGCGCCGTAGTCTTCAAAGTCGGGCGCTACATTCGGAGAGCTCGGCAACTCAATGTCCTCAAAGTTGAGCGACAGGAGCGCCATGTCGAACCCGGCCCTCGCATCGACGAAAATCTCAATCCAACTCAGGCCCTGGTCAGTGGTACGTCTTAAAGAGCCGAAGTTATCAGGAGCGGCAGAGTCAAAACGAAAGCCGGGATCCGGCGCCGCCGGAGTGACGGTAATGTCCCAGGCGGTGAGTTGAAAGATGCCCTGGATGATATTGGGATTGGTGTCCAAGGTCGTGGTGTCGTAGCTCACGCTGCCCACAATCGTGCCACCACCGGGAAGGGTTCCGTTGAGGTCCAATGCAACTAAGCTGGCTCCCGCCTGGAGCGATGCTGCCAAAAACATTGCGGGCACCGCCTTCCACAAATTGAGGCTGGGCATCGGGGAGGAGGTTCTGGAGGAATTACAAATGCGTGAAGGTTTCATCGTGTCGTTCTTTTCATGGGTTGCCAAGTCCGGCCAACACCGTGGAAGGGCAAGCGAAGGACGGCCAGCGCGAATCCGGCAAGTCGCCCCACTGCGATTCCTTACACGTTTGAGAGCTTGTCTTTGCAGCTGAAAGGAAGTGAAAAAGCAATTCCGAGAGCTGGCAAGAAATTTTCCCGTCCGCTGATTGAACTCTCCTAACGAATTGGTGATCTTAGTTTTCAGCGAGCCTAACCGAGCCAGCGCGAACGCTCGTTACTAGGAGGAATCTATCCGGCGAACGTTATAGGAATGGCGGCGCCGGTGAACAGCTCAAATTAATCAGACGGCTTCCTCGGCGTCGCCATCTCTGCCTCATAAGATCGCTTTCAGCCTTACGAAAGGCTATAACAGATGTTCCATGACAGGAACCCAAAACGGCCGCGTGATGCAATCTGAAACTACGTCAAGACCTCCGATACCAACGGATGAGTCTGTGAACAAGATAAGGCA
>JBDWAR010000008.1:0-83247 GCA_039978775.1 Luteolibacter sp.
GAAGTGAGAAGTGAGAAGTGAGAAGTGAGAAGTGAGAAGTGAGAAGTGAGAAGTGAGAAGTGAGAAGTGAGAAGTGAGAAGTGAGAAGTGAGAAGTGAGAAGTGAGAAGTGAGAAGTGAGAAGTGAGAAGTGAGAATTCAGTGATTTGCACAACGTGGGCGTCCTGCCCTTCCCATCGGAAGATGATGCGCCACTGTTTGTTGTTATGGCCGAGTTTCCGCGACCATGGTTCTTACTTCCATTTGGAGATCTGCGTTTTTGGAGTGGAATGCTTTTTGGTAATCGAACTGGGCTTGGAGGCGGATGAGGAGGTCGCCGGGGATGCCGAGGCAGAATTGGGCGCGGAGGGCGAGGTTGGCGCTGACTGCTTTTTTCTGGCGGATGACGTCGCTGAGTTGGGCTTTGCTGACTTTCATGGCTTCGGCGGCTTTTGCTTGGGTGAAGCCGTGATGGGCGATGGTGTCGCGGATGAGGGCGGCGGCGGGATTTGAGAGAGGTTTTGGGACTTTGAGTGGATCCTTGGGGATGGCGGTTTGTTTCGTTTTCATTTTTGGTAAGATCAGTGGGTGTCTTCGATTCTGACGAGTTCGACGTTTTTCATTTCCGAGTTTTCCCATTGGAAGGTGATTCGCCATGGGGATTTTCTGGAGTCCGCATCGATGGAGTATTTTGAAGTTCCTTTGAGTTTGTGGTAGTGGAGGGCGGGGATGCGTAGGAGGGATTTTTCATCAGCTTCGTTGAGGATGGCGAGGCGTTCGAAAGCTCTTATTGGATTGAGGCTGCCGAGTTTGTTGGATTCTTTTCTGCTCAGTTCCTCACCGAGGAAGAGCTTTTCGGTGGTCGTGTCTGCAAAGCTCTTGATCACTGAAATTTAGAATACACCGATTGGTGAACGATTCAAGCTATGGATTCGCTTATTGGTGTATTTGCCTAGGTGCGAAAAAGCCGCCTTCCGGGGAGGAGGGCGGCTTTTGGGAAAGAAGACTGAAAGTCTCTTCTACGGAAGAGTTTTGATCTTTTTCTAACTCGCGACCATGGCTTCTGCCGGTGGGGTGAAGGAGGTGAGGTCGATGCCTTCTACTGATGTTTTGTATTCCTCCAGGCTCGGGGTGCGGCCTAGGATGGCGGAGAGCACTACGACTGGGGTGGAGGAGAGTAGGGACTCGCCTTTTTTCCTGTCGGAGTCTTCGACCACGCGGCCTTGGAAGAGGCGGGTGGAGGTGGCCATGACGGTGTCGCCTTTTTCGGCCTTCTCCTGGTTGCCCATGCAGAGGTTACAACCGGGGCGCTCGAGATACATCATGTTCTGATACTCGGTGCGGGCAGCGCCTTTGGGGGCGTTGTCGTCGAACTCGAAGCCGGAGTATTTCTGAAGGATGTCCCAGTCACCTTCCGCCTTGAGTTCATCGATGATGTTGTAAGTCGGCGCGGCGACGACGAGTGGGGCTTGGAATTCTACTTTGCCTTGTTGTTTCTCGAGGTTGGCGAGCATTTTGGAGACGATTTTGAGGTCGTCTTTGTGGACCATGCAGGAGCCTACGAAGCCGAGGTCGATTTCCTTTTTGCCCTCGTAGAAGGAGAGGGCGCGGATGACATCGTGGGTGTAGCGCTTGGAGACGTCCTCGTTGTGGACGTCAGGGTCGGCGATCATGGGCTCGTCGATGATGTCGAGATCGACCACGAATTCGGCGGAGTATTTCGCGTTGGCGTCCGGGGTGAGCGCGGGCTTTTCACCGGATTGGATTTCTGCGATGCGCTTGTTGGCGATGTCGATGAGGCTTTGGAGGACTTGTCCTTTGTTGTCCATGCCCTTGTCGATCATGATCTGGATGCGCCCTTTTGCGATTTCGAGGGACTGGATGAGGGTGGCGTCCTGTGAAATGCAGATGGAGGCTTTGGCTTTCATCTCCGCGGTCCAGTCGGTGAAGGTAAAAGCTTGGTCGGCGGGGAGGGTGCCGAGGTGGACCTCGATGATGCGGCCTTGGAAGATGTTGTTACCGAATTTTTTCAACATCTGCAGCTGGGTGGCGTGCACGACGTCGCGGAAGTCCATGTAGGGTTTGAGGTCGCCCTTGAAGGTGACTTTGACGGACTCGGGGATGGGCATGGTGGCTTCGCCGGTGGCGAGGGCGAGGGCGACGGTGCCGGAGTCTGCTCCGAAGGCGACGCCTTTCGACATGCGGGTGTGGGAGTCTCCGCCGATGATGATGGCCCATTCGTCCACGGTGAGGTCGTTGAGGACCTTGTGGATGACATCGGTCATGGCGTGGTATTTTTCCTCAGGATCGCGAGCGGTGATGAGGCCGAATTTGTTCATGAAGGACATGAGCTTCGGGATGTTGTTTTTGGATTTTTGATCCCAAACGGAGGCGGTGTGGCAACCGGATTGATATCCCGCATCGACGATGGGGGAAATGGTTTTGGCGGCCATGGCTTCGAGCTCCTGGGAGGTCATGAGGCCGGTGGTGTCCTGCGAGCCAACGATGTTCACCTCGACGCGGACGTCTGAGCCGGCGTGCAAGGGGCCTTCGATGGCGACTCCAACGGCGTTTTTGTTGAAAATTTTCTCAACGGCGGTGAGGCCTTGGCCTGGGTGGGAGATTTCCTTCGAGGGTGCAAAGACGGTGGGGGCGGTGATGCCGAGGGTTTTTGCGGCGAAGGTCTGGAGCTTTTTCCCGAAGACGATGGCGTAGGAGCCGCCGGCTTTGATGAACTCGACTTTCTGGGGCGTGAGTGCCTTGGAGATGTCGATGAGTTCGGTTTCACCTTGGTAAAGTTTTTTCGCCTTGGTGTTGATGGTGAGGATGGTGCCGGTCTCGACAGAGTAGACCTGCTCGAGGACGGGGTCGCCGGCTTCGTTGAGGACGTTGTTGCCTTCCGCGTCTTTCTTTTTCACCCAGTTCTGGAGGTCGAGACCGATGCCGCCGGTGACGTCGACGGTGGTGAGGAAGATGGGTGAGATGCCGTTGGTGCCCGCGACGATGGGGGCGATATTGACGAAGGGGACGTAAGGGCTGGCTTGGCGGCCGGTCCAGAGGGCGACGTTGTTGACGCCGGACATACGGGAGGAGCCGACGCCCATGGTGCCTTTTTCCGCGATGAGCATGACGCTCTTGTCGGGGTGGATTTTCTGGAGCGCCTGGATTTCCTTTTGGGCGGTTTCCGAGATCAGGCATTTTCCGTGGAGCTCGCGATCGGAGCGTGAGTGTGCCTGATTGCCAGGGGAGAGCAGGTCGGTGGAGATATCACCTTCGCCAGCGATGTAGGTGACGACTTTGATCTCCTCGGGAACGTCGGGGAGGCTGGTGAAGAATTCAGCTTTGGCGTAGCTATCGAGAATGTCTTTGGCGATGGTGTTGCCGGATTCGAAGGCGACTTTGAGGCGCTCCATGTCGGCTTCGTAGAGGAAGACCTGGGTTTTGAGGACGGTGGCGGCTTGCTGGGCGATTTCGGCAGCGTCGCCGAGCGCGAGGTTGAGCAGGACTTCGATGGATGCTCCGCCTTTCATGTGGGAGAGCAGTTCGAAGGCGAAGGTGGGAGTGATCTCTTCGGCGACGGATTTGCCGAGGATGATTTCTTCGAGGAAACGAGCTTTCTCGCCGGCTGCGCTGGTGGTGCCGGGGAGGGTGTTGTAGATCAGGAAATTGAGGGAATCCGCGCGGTGCTCATTGGCGGGGTCTTTGATTTGGGCGATGATTTCGGCCAGAAGTTCGCCGCTGTCGATCGGTTTGGGATGCAGACCTTCGGTTTTGCGTTCTTCGATTTCTTTCAGGTAGTCCAGATACAAGCTCATGATTCGGTAAAGTTTTGGGGATCTATAGGTGACGTTTCCGGCAGGAGACTATGAATGACGGGAGATTTGTCAAAAGCTGATGCGCGGGGACAAATTTAGCACTCAGTGAGCCAAGATGGGGATTGATGCAGGGCGGGATTCTTTCATAGGGTCATGCTTATGAATACGGTGGTAAAAGCTTCTTGGGCAATGGCGGTGGGTCTCCTGTTTTCGGGTTGTGCCGCAGAGCGACAGGCTCCGGTGCCAACGGCCGCCATGGCCAAGAAAAGCGGTGAGGATCTGGTGGTATTGAAAAGGGGTCACTCGGTTTACAAGTCGCAGTGCAGCCGATGCCATGAGCCGGTCATGCCTGCCGATATTTCCACCAAAGAATGGCACATAGTGACTCCCGGCATGGCCTGGAACGCGGGGATCTCCGAGGCGGATGAGACGGCGGTGCTGAAATATATTTTGGCCGCGAAGTAAGGTCGAAGGTCGAAGGTCGAAGGTCGAAGGTCGAAGGTCGAAGGTCGAAGGTCGAAGGTCGAAGGTCGAAGGTCGGAGGTCGAAGGTCGGAGGTCGAAGGTCGAAGGTCGAAGGTCGAAGGTCGAAGGTCGAAGGTCGGAGGTCGGAGGTCGGAGGTCGGAGGTCGGAGGTCGGAGGTCGGAGGTCGGAGGTCGGAGGTCGGAGGTCGGAGGTCGAAGGTCGATGCCTACGCGATCACGTGGTCATTGCTCCTTGGCGAGCGTGTCTGGAGAAGTTAAGTTCCCGTGAATATCAAACGCGGGACTATGTTATCTTTTTCCACATCCAGCATCGTTACCGCGATGATTTTGTTTTCGTTTGTAGTGGCGGATGGTGCGGTCTGGACGACTTCGCAGGGGCGGAGTTTTGAGGCGGAGTTCAGCCGGATGGATGGGACCAAAGTGATTTTTAAAATGGAAGATGGCAGGGAGTTTTTTGTGCCCTTGCTCCAGTTGAGCGCGGAGTCCCAAGCGATCATCCGTAGCAATGCGAGTGCACCGATTCAGGATCTTCGCTCAAATTTCGGCAGGCCGTGGCCGCAGTCGGCGAGGTTGTCGGGCAGTCCGGGGTGCAAGGTCATTTCCGAAGATACGGAGAAGCGGCATTATATTTACGAGAGCCCGGGGTATCGTTTCCACAGCGACACGCGGATCACGGCGGATGCGCTGGCGAATTTCGCGACGGTGTTCGAGAGCACCCGTGCGTATCTGGCGGCGTTGCCACTTTCGCTGTTGAGCGGGGAGACTTTGGCGACGCGCTCGCGGGTGTTGATTTTCGAGGAATTGGCGACCTACCACAAATCCGGCGGGCCGGTGGGCAGTGCCGGGTGTTTCCTCGGGCAGCATCGGCTGGTGCTGGTGCCGATGGCGAGCTTGGGTCTGGTGAAAGGGGGCACGGGATATAGCCGTGATATGGATGGTCACAACAAGGTGCTGATCCATGAGCTGGTGCATCAACTGACGCCGGCTGCCTATTACGCGCATGGCTCGAAAGGTTGGTTCACCGAAGGGCTGGCGGAATATGTGGCGATCACTCCCTATTTCACCGGTTCATTCCGGCCGGATGTTCATGGCAATGCGGTGCTGGAATATGTATCTGCGACAGGTGAAGGAGGTAAAGGCGGGAGGAATCTTGGCAAGAGCATCACTGCGCCGCGGTTGCGGGATTTCATGCTGATGGATTACCGGAGTTTCTCGGGGGAAAACGCGAGCCGGAATTACGGGTTGGGGTTGTTGGTGACGCATTACTTTTTCCACATGAGCGAGAACGGCCATGCGAGGCGGATCACTGCATTCCTCAAAGCCCTGCATGCCGGCGAAAATGGCGAGCAGGCATTGTCCCATTTGCTTGCCGGAGGGACATGGGAGAAACTGGAAAAGGAGATTTCCGATGCATGGGGTCGGAAGGGGATTGAGATCAGCTTCGGGGGTGGCTGATAGAGCTAGGGATACGTCAAGAGCGGCGAATGTTAGCCTTGGGTTGTCAGGTGGCGGGGAGCGGTTAGGTTGGTCGCATATGAAAACGCGGCATTTTGATTTTGTGGTGATCGGTGGAGGGAGCGCGGGCTACGCAGCGGCGCGGACGGCGCGGGAGAAGTTCGAAAACGTGGCGATCATCGAAGACGGGCCGGAGCTGGGCGGCTTGTGCATTTTACGGGGATGTATGCCGTCGAAGACTTTGATCTATTCGGCTGAGGTGCTGCATTTGGCGAAGGAGGGGGCGAAGTTCGGCTTGGATATCCCGAAAGCCGGGGTGGACATGAAGGCGCTGCATCAGAGGAAGCTGGTGACGATTGAGGATTTCGCGTCGTATCGCAGAGAGCAACTGGAAGCGGAGCGTTTCACGCTGATCCGGGACAGGGCGGTGTTTGTGGATGAAAAGACCGTGATGCTGGCGGGCGGCAATGAGTTGGTGACGGCGGATTATTTCATGATCGCGACGGGATCCGTGGTGAACACGCCGGATGTGCCGGGGCTGCGCGATGTGGAGCATTGGACCAGCGATGATGTGCTGGATTTGGATTTCTTGCCGGAGTCGGTGATCGTGCTCGGGGGTGGGATCGTGGCCTGCGAGCTGGCGCAATATTTGAATCGGGTGGGCACCAAGGTAATCCAGATCCAGCGCAGTGCGCGGATTTTGAAAGAGGCTTCGGAGGAGGCTTCCGAGGTGGTGATGAAGGCCTTCCGAGATGAGGGCATTGATTTGCGCACCGGGACGGATCTGAAATCCGTGGTGAAAGAGGGGAGCGAATACGTGGTCGTTTTTGAGGAAGCTGGTGAAATGCGGGAGGTGCGGGCGGCGCATCTTTTCAACGCGCTCGGCCGGAAGCCGAATTCCCATGCATTGGCCTTGGAGCAGGCGGGTGTGATCACTGAGCCATCGGGACATATCCAGGTGGATGAAATGCAGCGGACGGCAAATCCCCGCATCTACGCGGCGGGCGATGTGGCGGGGCCGCATGAGATCGTGCACATTGCGATCATGCAGGGAGAGGTGGCGGCAGGTCACGCGGCGGGGAAAAGGGTCGAGCCGGTGAACTACGATCACAAGACCGGTGTGGTGTTCACCGATCCCCAGATCGCTTCGGCGGGCATTTCCTTAGAGGAGGCGAAGGAGCGAGGGCTGGATGTGGTGGTGGCGGATTATCCCTTCGACGACCACGGGAAATCCATTCTAATGGAAGCGAAGTATGGCTATGTGAAGACCTGGGCGGATCGTTCTACTGGGAAACTCGTAGGAGCAGAGTGCGTGGGGAAAGACGCGGGCGAACTGATGCATGCGATGGCGGTGGCGATCACGCTCGGCGCGACTCCAGCGCAGCTCCTGAAAGTCCATTGGTATCACCCGACCCTGAGCGAGATCTGGAGCTACCCCCTGGAGGATCTTGCCGACGAGCTCGGGTGAGGCGTGAGGGCCGTGAGATTGCATCTCGCTTGCCGCCCGGGATTTTTCGTGTAGCTTGCGGCTGAACCGATGCGTTGTTTCTCCACCATACTTTTTGCCCTTCTGGCGATGGTTTTGCCCATGGCCGGGGTGCAGAAGTATCTTTGCACGGTGAACATGCTTTGCGAGGGCGTAGCTGAAAAGTGCGATGCCGAGGAGGACGATTGTTGCGGACCAGAGGATGGGCCGCGGAAGGAGAAGCCGGATTGCTTCGCTTTGACGAAATTGATTCCGGATGCGGAGAAGGCCTCATATCCATTTATTCCCGTGGCAAGCGCGGGCTGGGCGATCTTGCCCATTGCGATGGCGGACGCATTGCCTGCCGTGAGCGCGAGCCGCGATTTTCCTGACAGGGAACGGGGACCGCCGGATGGTGCGGGGCTGTTTTTGGTGCAGCGGCGACTGTTGATTTGAAGTGCTGAGCTTGTCTTGGTGCCACTCGCTTTCGTGCGAGCTTGGCGTGATTCGCTTATCGGGCAAATGCCCGGGTTTCTTCAAATTTCAGATCATATATGTCCACCAAAGGGTCCTCAATTGACCAAGTTTTACAAAATCAAGAAGCGCCCCACGCGGGACGACTGCGCTTCGGGGTATGGCTGTTGCCGCTGGCAATCCTGTTAGGGTTTGCGTTGGTCTTCGGCTTGCTGTTCCGGGACCGCTTGCTGCCTGCCAAGGAGGTGACGGTTTTCACCGCGCTGGCGGTTGAGGAGAAAATCGAAGGCGGAGCCCGGCGGGAGAAGCCCGCGGCCGGAGCAGGGGAATTGCTTTTCCAGGCATCCGGTTGGGTGGAGCCGGATCCATTGCCGATCAAGGCGACCGCGCTGACCGATGGGATCGTGGATGAGGTGCATGTGCTGGAAGGTGAGTTGGTAAAGAAAGGGGATTTGCTCGCGACATTGATCGATGACGACCGGCGCATTGAGCGGGATTTGGTGGCGGCGGAGCTTGCTGACATCAAGGCATCCTTCGATGCCCATTGTGTTGGGACGCAGATCCAAATTCAGAAGATGGAGGCGGAAAAAGCGGCGCTGGCGGTGGCGGAAGCCGATGCGGCGGAGGCGGAGAACAAGCTGCGTCGCTATGAGCGGCTGGCGAAAGGTTCGATCACGGAAGACGAACGCATCACTGTCCGCTTTGATCATGATCGCAGCCTGGCCATGGTGAAGGCGGCAAAAGCGCGGATTGCGGAAATCGCAGAGAATCTGAATCGGATCGCTTATGAAGTGGTGGCGATTCAATCGCGAATCAGGGCGGCGGAGGCGAACCTGGAGAAGGCGGAACTGGCCCTGTCCCGGACGAAAATCCATGCGCCTTTCGATGGCCGGGTGTTGGCGCTGAAGGCGGCGCCCGGGCAGAAGAAGATGATAGGAATGGACGAGGAGGATAGCTCGACGATCGCGATCCTGTATGACCCGCAGCATCTGCAGGTGAGGGTCGATGTGCCTTTGGCGGATGCGGCACGGCTGGGTGTCGGCCAAGTGGCGAAGATCCGCTGCAATCTGCTGCCGGATCAGGTTTTCGATGGGCTGGTGACCCGGATCGAAGGGGCGGCGGATCTCCAGCGCAATACCCTTCAGGCAAAAGTGAGGATCGAGAATCCGAGCGAGAAATTCCGCCCGGAAATGTTGTGTCGGGTGGAGTTTTTTGAGATCCCGACTTCCCCGCAGGCCACGGGAAACGCGGTGCAGGATGATACGGGGATTTCCATTTATGTGCCGCAGGAGGCGATCTCCGGAGGCAGCGTCTGGGTCTGTGATCCGGATACGATGCGTGCCGAGAGGCGTGAGGTTAGTGCCTCCGTGAAACGCGAGAACCTGATCCGCATCGACGAGGGGATCCTGCCGGGTGAGTGGGTGATTGTGGAGCCGGACGGGGTGAAAGCCGGACAACGACTGAAACCGATCTTCAAAGAAAAATCATGATACGCTGCAAAAATATTACGAAGTCCTACTCGAAAGGGGCGAATCTCGTGACGCCGCTGGAAAACCTCAGTCTCGAGGTGCCGCGTGGGGAGTTCCTTGCCCTGATGGGGCCATCGGGTTCCGGGAAAACGACCTTGCTGAATCTTGTGTCGGGAATCGATACGCCGACCAGCGGGGAGCTTGAAATCGATGGAGAGGACATTGCGAAGTTTTCCCGCAAACAGCTGACGCAATGGCGGGCCCGGAAGGTGGGATACATTTTCCAGCTGTATCACCTGATCCCTGTTCTAACAGCCTTTGAGAACGTCGAGCTACCCTTGTTGATCACCTCGATGAGCCGAGCGGAGCGGCGGAGGAAGGCGGAGGCGGCGCTGGAGGTGGTGGGGCTTGCGGATCGCTCGCATCATACGCCCAGCGAACTCTCCGGCGGGCAGGAGCAACGGGTGGCTATCGCCCGTGCCTTGGTCGCGGATCCTGCCCTGCTGGTAGCGGATGAGCCGACGGGTGACCTCGACCGGGAATCGGCGACACGGATCCTAGAGCTTCTGCGCTCACTGGCGAGAGATCATGGCAAGACGATCGTGATGGTGACCCATGATGCACGCGCGGCGGCGGCGGCGGATCGCACCCTGCATCTGGAGAAAGGCAAGCTGCTGACCGAAGATCCGAACCTGGTTTCGATATGATTGCCCTGCTTTCCCTTGCCCTGAAACAGCTCACACGCCACCGGCTGCGGACGTCGTTGACGGTGCTGGGTGTGGCTTCCGGGATGTTTTTGTTCACTTCTGTGGAGACCCTCCAGCAATCGCTGGGCGAGGCGACGGAGGAGACCGCATCGGATACGACGCTCGTAGTATATCGGGAAAACCGTTTCTGCCCATCGACGAGTCAGCTTCCGGAACATTATCAGGAAGAGATCCGTTCCATCGACGGGGTGCGGGATGTGATTCCGATCAAGATCATCGTGAATAACTGCGGGGCGAGTCTGGATGTGATCACGTTCCGGGGAGTTCCCGAGGGATTGCTGCAGCAGTTCGCTCCGGAGATAGAGATCGTGGAGGGGAGCGATGCGGATTGGACAAAACGCGATGATGCGGCGCTGGTGGGGGAACAGTTTGCGAAGCGCAGGGGGCTGAAGCCCGGCGACAAATTCGATGCGGTGGGGATCACGGTATACGTTGCGGGGATCATCCGTTCGCCGTTTCCTCAGGACAACAATGTGGCGTATGTGAAGCTGGATTTCCTCCAGCAGGCATCGCGCACGGGGCTGGGGATTGTGACGCAGTTCAATGTGCGGGTGGAGAATTCGTCGGATCTCAAGGCGGTGGCGGAGGCAATTGACGAGCGTTTCAAATCCGACCAACAACCGACGAACACGAAGCCGGAGAAGGCGTTTTTTGCGGAGACCGCAGGGCAGTTGATCGAGTTGATCGGCTTCACGAGGTGGTTGGGTCTCGGGGCGGTGATTGCGGTGGTGGGGCTGGTGGCGAACTCGATCCTGCTGATGGTGCGGGGGCGGGTGAAGGAGAACGCAGTGCTGCGCACCCTCGGCTATCCAAGCCGTGCGATCATGTTTCTGGTGCTTAGCGAGGGCGGGATGCTAGGGCTGATGGGCGGGGTGCTGGGCGCGGGATTGGCCTGGGCTTTCCTGAGGTGGCAGAGTTTTACGATGGGTAGCGAAGGACACACCTTGGCGATTTTGCCGGAAGTTTCCACCGCCATGCTGGCAACGGCTGCGGCCTTGGTGCTGGGGATCGTGGCTTCGGTGCATCCGGCACTGGTGGCGATCCGTCAGCCAATTGTGAAATCTCTACGCTCATAATCACTTCATGCTTCCTCTCTCCTACGCTTTAAGAAACCTCTTCCGCGACAAGTCACGCCTGATCCAGACGGTGGGCGGGTCGGCATTGGTCGTGCTGTTGATCATGGCGGCGACGGCCCTGAACGGGGGCATGGCGGGCGTGCTGTCGGCTTCGGGCTCACCTCGCAATGCGATCCTGATCGGGACGGGCAGTGAGGAGAGCATCCAGCGCAGCGAGGTGATGGCGCAGTTAGGAGGCATAGCCGAAGCAGGGATACCGGGAGTCGAAAACGCACTGGGGACGCCTGCGGCATCGACGGAAATCCATTACATGTCCTTCCTCGAATCCGCGGATGGGGCGAAGGGGCAGGCCTTGTTCCGTGGGGTGACCGTGCGGGCCTTGCTGGTGCATCCCGAGGTGCGTTTGCTGGAGGGGGCGTTTCCGGGATCGGGTGAGGTGATGGTGGGGCGCTTGGCGTGGCGCAAGCTGGGCATGGCGGAGGAAAACCTGCAAGTGGGTTCTGTGGTGAAGCTGGATGGATCCGAGATGAAAATTTCCGGGATCTTCGCCGCGCCCGGGACGGTGATGGAATCGGAGATCTGGGCGGTGCTGGGAGATTTGTATATGCTGGCGCAGCGGGACACCGCGTCGTGCGTGGTGCTGCGCATGGAGGATGCGAAGGATTTTTCCGAGGTGGAATTGTTCAGCCAGCAGCGGCTGGACTTGGAGCTGACGGCGCTGCGGGAGAGCGATTATTACTCGGCCTTGGGAGCGTTTTACCGGCCCTTGCGGGTGATGACTTGGATCACGGCTGGCTTGGTGGCGGCGGGAGCGATCTTTGGCGGTTTCAATACGCTTTATGCGGCATTTGCCTCGCGCATCCGGGAGTTGGCGACCCTGCAGGCGATTGGCTTCGGGCGCGTCGCGGTGTTTGTGAGCTTGGTGCAGGAAAGCGTGATTGCCTGCCTTGCCGGGACCTTGCTGGCCTCGGTGGTGGCGCTGGTGTTTCTGGACGGCAAGACGATCCCGTTTTCGATCGGTGCATTCACCGTTTCCGTGACACCGCAGGTGGCGATGGCCGGGCTGGGCTCGGGGATCTTGCTGGGGATCTTGGGCGCGGTGCCGCCTGCGATCCGCTGCCTCAAGCCCTCGCTTCCGAAGGCGCTGCGTTCCTAAATTTTCCTAACAACAACTATATGAAAACAAAACTGATCCTAACCCTGGCATGTGCCGTATTGAGCGTCGTTTCTTGTGAGAAAAAGCAGACGGAAGCGACGGAATCCAGCGCAGTGGCAAAACCTTCCTTGGAGAAATTTTTCAGCGAAGAAGCGATCGCGGATGCGGAGGCGATCCATTTGGTGAAGGCGAAAGCGAAGCCGGGGGATGAGGTGGTGCTCAGCGGCCAAGTGATGGGCAGGGAGAAGGTGTTTGTGGATGGGCGGGCTTCCTTCATTCTGGGAGATCCGGAGAAGCTGACCTCGTGCGACAGGATTCCGGGCGATGCGTGTTCGACTCCGTGGGATGCCTGCTGTGATGCGAAGGAGCTCAAGCTGGAAAACACCGCATCAATCCAGATCGTCGGTGAGAACGGGCGCGTGCTTGAGGGCGGACTGAAAGGGGTGAACGGGCTCGAGGAGTTGAGCCACGTCACCATCAGAGGAGTTGTGGCAGCGCAGTCCTCGGCGGAATCGCTGCTGGTGAATGCGACACAGATCCACGTGAGCGAAGAGTGAGAATCCCGTCCCGGCGGATGTTTGGAGCCGAAATGTCTTGGGAAGGATGCAGGTGGGCCGGCTTGTTTTTCGTGTGAAGTAGGGGAGGATAGTCCGTGAGTGGAAGTCTTGGCAGTAAGAAGGTTTTATCGGAACGGACGCTATTGATCCTGCTCGCGGCGGTTCAGTTCACGCACATCATGGATTTCATGATGATGATGCCGCTGGGGCCGCAGTTGATGCGGGATCTGGTGATTTCTCCCCAGACCTTCGGGAATTTGATCTCGGCTTTTTCGCTGACGGCGGGGGTGGTGGGGCTTTCGGTGGCACCGTTTTCGGATCGGTTCGATAGGCGGAAACTGTTGCTGTTTTCCTATGCGGGCTTTGCTCTGTCGACCTTGGCCTGCGGGCTTTCGACTACTGCTGGGATGCTGATGTTTTTCCGCGCGGTGTGCGGGGCCTTCGGCGGGGTGGCGGGGGCGACGCTGATGGCGATTGTTTCCGATGTGGTCCCGATGGAGCGACGCGCTAGCGGGATGGCGATCATCATGACGGCGTTTTCGGCGGCGGCGGCGCTGGGAGTTCCGTTCGGGTTGAAGCTGGCGCAGTGGTTCAAGTGGGAGGCTCCGTTCCTGGCGGTGGCCGGGATTGCGGCGGTGGTGTGGGTGTTGCTATTCCGCATCCTGCCGCCGGTGCGCGGACATCTGGAGGATGAAAACGGGCAGAGGAAAATGCGGGTGAAGGGGGAGTTTCTGCAGCTATTAAGGGACTCGAATGCGTGGAAAGGATTGGCGCTGATGAGCATGGCGGTGATCGGCCATTTCACGGTGATCCCGTATCTTTCGCCGTATCTGGTGCATAACATGGAAATGCCGGAGACGGATCTGTTCCTAGTGTATCTGGTGGGCGGGTTGCTGACGATTTTCACCGGGCCGCAGATCGGGAAGCTGGCGGATCGGTTGGGCAGGCTGCGGGTTTACGTGGTTCTGGTGGTGCTGGCCTCGGTGGTGATCGTGACGCTGACGCATTCCGGGCCGCGTGAGGTGTGGCAATCGCTGATGATCACGGCATGCCTGTTTATGTTCGCCAGCGCGCGGTTCATCCCGGTGCAGGCGGTGATTTCCACGGCGGTGCGGCGGGAGCGGCGCGGGGCTTACATGAGCCTGATATCCTGCACGCGCGATTTCACCGCAGGGATTTCCGCGGCGGTGGGGAGTATGATCGTGGCGGAGGGGGCGGAAGGCCGGCTACTGCACTACGAGTGGCTGGGCTGGCTGGCGATCACGGTGAGTGCGGGGAGTTTGTTGGTGTTCCGGAAGGTGCGGGCGGTGGGGTGATCCTCCTTCGCCGAGGCTACGGCGGACTTGATCATTGATCAGTGATTTCCTTGGCGACGCGTTGGGATGCGTCGGGGACTGCCAGTGATTTTGCGGCATCGGACATGGCGTTGAGGGTGCCGGGATGGGTGAGGAGGTCGGCAAGCAGTGCGGCGAGGGATTCGGGGGTGAGATCTTTTTGCTGGATGAGTTTTGCTGCTCCGACATCGGCGAAGACTTTCGCGTTGGCGGTCTGGTGATCGTCCGCGGCGTAGGGGTAGGGGACGAGGATGCTGGGGAGGGCGGCGAGGGAGATTTCCGTGAGGGTGGAGGCACCGGAGCGGGTGATGACGAGATCCGCGATCGAATAGGCGGAGGGCATCTGATCGCAGAAGCCGATGAGGTGGTAGCCGGGGCGCTGGTTGGGATTCTCTTGCTTGATGCGGTCGTAGTCGTTGGGGCCGGCGATGTGGAGGATCTGGATTTCCTCCGGGAGGAGAGGGGCGGCTTTTGCGATGAGTTGGTTGAGCCCGAGCGCGCCTTGGGATCCACCTGTTACTACGAGTGTAGTTTTTGCGGGATCGAGCCCGAAGTTGGCGGCGGCCTCTTCGCGGGAAGGGAGGTTGTGGATTTCCGGGCGGGCGGGGGTGCCGGTGAGTTGGGTGGGCTTGTGGAAGAAGGAAGCGGCGGGTGGGAGGCCGATGAAGACCTTGGTGCAGAAGCGTGAGGTCAGCACGTTAGCGCGGCCGGGGCGTGCGTTGGAATCGTGCACGTAGGTTTTCTTGCCGAGTTTGTGTCCGGCGTAGACGGGGGGGAGGGAGGTGAATCCGCCCATGCCGAGCACGGCATCGGCACCGAATTCACGGATGATTTTTTTGGATGACTGGATGGTTTTGAAAAGCTTCCAGAGGAAAGGGAGCATCTTCAGGGAAAGAGTCGCGGGCTTGGCGATGGCCGGGATGGATTTGAATTCCAAGTGTGGGTATTTCGCGGATGCTTGGGAGTCGATTTTCTTCTGGGAGATGAGAAGCAGCGGCTGGTGGCCTTGGGCGAGCAGGGATTCTGCAACGGCGATGCCGGGGAAGAGGTGGCCGCCGGTGCCGCCGCAGGCGATGAGGATTTTCATAAAAAGTTTGCTAGTTTTCAGTGTTCAGTTTTCAGGGAAGACTGGGGTTGGGTGGGGGGGCTCGCACGAAGGCTCGAAGAAACGAAGCTGTGGTTCTGTAGTGAAAATTTTCATCAGACTTGCTTCGTGCCTTTGTGGCTTCGTGTGAGTTTTTTCCTCAGGCGAGGCCGGCGCGGGTGAGGAGGGGGAGGGGGTCGGCGGGGCGGGTCATGAAGTTTTCGTAGAGGACTTCCGGGGGGGCGGAGTTGCCTTTGGAGAGGATTTCACGGCGGAAGCTGGCACCGGTTTCGGGGTTGAGGATGCCTTCGTTCTGGAAGCGGGTGAAGGCGTCGGCATCGAGGACTTCCGCCCACTTGTAGGAGTAGTATCCCGCAGCGTAGCCGGTGGGTGAGGAGAACAGGTGGTTGAAGCGGCGGGCCATCGAGGGTGGCTCGGTCCTCGAGGGGGCGCGGTAGTCGGCGAGGATTTCGCGGGAGACTTCGTCGAGGTCACGGCCGAGGTATTTTTCGGTATGGACGTGGAGTTCGAGGTCGAGTTTTCCGAGAGCGAGCTGTCGCATGAAGACGGTGGCGGAGAGGTAGTTCTTCGCGGCGAGCAGTTTCTTGAAAAGGTCTTCGGGGATGGGTTCGCCGGTTTCGTAATGGCGGGCGAAGAGGTCGAGGGTTTCGCGTTCCCAGCAGAAGTTTTCCATGATCTGGGAGGGGAGTTCGACGAAATCCCATGCGACATTGGTGCCCGAGAGGGATTTCACCGGGACATCGGAGAGGAGTCCGTGGAGGAGGTGGCCGAACTCGTGGAAGATCGTCTCGACCTCGCGATGGGTGAGCAGGGCGGGTTTGTCGCCGACGGGTGGGGTCATGTTGCCGACGATGAGACCGAGGTGGGGCTCGCCGTGGTTGCCGGTGTGGAGGGAGTTCATCCATGCACCGCCGCGTTTAGACTCACGGGGATGCCAATCTGCGTAGAAGGAGCCGAGGTGTGAGCCGGTGGCGGTGTCGTGGATTTCGTAGAAGGAGACCTCAGGGTGCCATGTCTCGATGTCGGATTCGGGGGCGGTGGGTTTCTTGGAAATGGTGATGCCGAAGAGGGTGGTGGCGATGCGGAACATGCCGTCCATGACTCCCTGCACGGGGAAGTAGGGGCGGAGGACTTCGTCATCGAAGTCGTATTGCTCCTTGCGCTGCATTTCGGCGTAGTAGGAGAATTCCCATGGCTCCAATGGGGTGGCGGCTTCACCGGTTTTGGCGGCTTTGTATTGGGAGAGCTGGATGGCCTCCTCGAGGAAACGGCCGTGGATGCGGTCGTGGATCTGGGTGATGAAAGCGAGAGCGTTGAGGCCGTTGCGGGCCATGCGGCGCTGGAGGGTGAGGGAGGCGAAGTTCTGGTGTGCCAGGATCTCGGCTTTCTCGTGGCGGAGGGTGAGGATTTTGGCGACCAGTTCGGTGTTGTCGTATTCGCCATGGAGAGCGACGGCGCTGGAGGCTTCCCAGACGGTTTTGCGGAGTTCCTCATCGTGGGCGTGCTGCATGATGGGAGTCATGGAGGGGCCTTGCAGGGTGAAGCGGTAGGAGCCTTCGGGGAGGTCTTTGGATTTTGCGTTGGCGGCTGCTGCGGCTTTTGCGGATTCCGGAAGGCCGGCGAGTTTTTCCTCATCGGTGATCACCAGTGACCATGCGTTGGTGGAGTCGAGGACGTGTTCGCCGTATTGCTGGGTGGCGAGGGAGAGCTCGGAATCGAGGGCGGCGATGCGTGCCTTCTTGTCGTCGGGGAGGTCGGCTCCGGAGTTTTTGAAGTCTTCGAGGGTTTCCTCGATATGGCGGAGCTGGATGCCCGAAAGGGAGGTGGTGTCAATGGACGCGGCAGCGGTCTTGATGACGTTCCAGAGGCGCGGGTTGAGCGAGAGGGAGGAGTAGAAATCCGAGACTTCCGGGAGGAGTTTGTTGAGGGCCTCGCGCTGGGCGGGGTTGTCCGAGACGGAATCGAGATGCTGGAGCCTGCCCCAGCCGCGGGAGAGGCTTTCGGTGGCGTCTTCGAGGGCGAGGAAACTCGACTCGTAGGTGGCTTCGGTGGCGGGTTGGGTGGCGATTTTCTCGATGTTCTCCTTGGCCTCGGCGAGGGCGTGGCGGATGGATGGTTCGATGGTCTCCGGGGTGAGTTGGGACCATTTGACGTGGAAGGCGGGATCGAGGAAGGGGTGCATGGGGAACAAATTCTAAATCTTAAATTCTAAACTCTAAATGAAGAGGTTGGGTGATGGGTGTTTGGTTCAACGTCGAATATGGAACGTCAAACGTTGAACATCGAATGGGAGGCTTAGGGCTGGAGGGTTCCTGTTAGTAGGAGGGTGCCGATAACCAGGCCGAGGGCGATGCGGTAGTAGCCAAAGATGGAGAGGCCGTGGGATTGGAGGTATTTGACGAGCCAGCGGACGGCGAGGGCGGCGGAGACGGTGGCGGCGATGAGTCCGACGACGAGGGGCACGGTGCCGTACTGTTCCCACATGAGTTTCGAGCCACCGAACCACGTGTCGTATTGGTCACCGATGCCTTCGATTTTCCAGACGGCTTTTTTGGCGGTGGCGGCGGAGAGGGTGATGACGCCGAGCAGGAAGGAGTATTCGACGGCGGCCTTGATGGAGAGGCCGACGACGAGGCCGCCGCAGATGGTCATGAGTGAGCGGGAGGTGCCCGGCCACATGGCGACGCATTGGAGGACGCCGATGAAGAGGGCGGCTTCCCAATTTAGCTTGAGGATGTCGCGGCCGTTTCCGCGTGGGGGATTGAGTCTGCGGTAACGAACGGTCCAGAGGATGGCGAAGCCGCCGACGATCCATGCGAAGATGACGGGCCAGAGGCCGAAGAGTTTTTCCTCGATCCAGTCGTTGAGGATAAGGCCGAGGACAGCGGCGGGGAGGAAGCCGACGATGATGGAGATGGCGAGCTTGAGGCCTTCGGGATCGCGGCCGATCATGCCGTTGGCCATTTTCAGGACGTGTTTGTAGTAAAGGCCGAGGACGGCGAGGATCGCGCCGCCTTGAATGCAGATGGCGAAGCAGTCGGCGGCGAGTTTTTCCGTATCCGTGGCAGTGCCGATGTGCATGAGCCGCTGGGCGACGATGAGGTGTCCGGTGGATGAGACGGGGAGGTATTCGGTGATGCCTTCGATGAGGCCGAGTAGGATTGCTTGCCAGAGTTCCATGAGGTGAAATTTTCCGGGCGGATGGTGGTGGTGGTGTGGAGGTGAGGCAAGACCCAACCGGGAAGATGGAGGGGATTTGGCAGCCAAGGCTTCGGTGTTCGGGAAGTTCGGCCGGAGAGAAAAGTTTGGGATTTTGTGGGGGGATTCTGGATTTGGGAATTTTGCTGGTTGATTGGCCGGGCAGGGGTGCGAATGTTGGGGCGGACGAAAGGATGAAGCGGCGATACCTCAAAATGGTGAAGAGCACCTACCGGATGCTCAGGCACAAGAGGCTGCGGCATAGGTCGTGGTGGCGAAGGCTGACGGAGCCATTGTTTGATCGGCAGCTGTGGATGCCGTGCAGGGATACGGTGGCTTCCGGTCTGGCGGTGGGGTTCTTCTTTGCGATGATGGCGATGCCATTCCAGATGATCGCGGCGGCGCTGACGGCGATGAGATTTCGGGGGAACGTGCCCTTCGCGGTGGCGGGTTGTTGGGTCTCCAATCTGGCGACGCACATCCCGATCTGGGTGGCTCAGGAATGGCTGGGCGACTGGATGCGGGACAAGCTGAACTTCCCGATGCCGGAATTTTTGGTGGCTTCGGCGATCAATATTCCGGAATCGTGGGAAAATTTTTACGTCAACAATCCTGCAGGAAAATGGATGCAGCATACTGTGGGAATCGCGATGCCGGAGAACCTGAATGCGGCGAGTTTCCTACTTGGGATGATGGTTTCAGGCTTTGTGTTGGCGGCGCTGGCCTATCCGCTGGTGCATCTTTTTTCTGCGATCATGCCGCATCATCTGCCGGTGATTAAGAAAGAAAAGGTGCGTGTGAAGGGCGAGAAGAAGGAGGCCTAGGGGATTTTTGGTTGGACAGGGTGGCGCTCCCGGGGGCTCCATCTCGGGCATATGATTCCCAACGTCCTCGCAGAAAGATATTCCTCCAAAGGCATGAACGACATCTGGTCCGCAGAAGGGCGGATCGTGCTGGAGCGTGAGTATTGGATCGCGGTGATGAAAGCACAGCGGGATCTGGGGCTGGCGATTTCCGAGGACGCAATCGCAGCTTACGAGGCGGTGAAGGATCAGGTGGATGTGAATTCTATCATGGAGCGCGAGCGCGTGACGCGGCACGACGTGAAGGCGCGGCTTGAAGAATTCAACGATCTGGCGGGTTTCCAGGAAATCCACAAGGGGCTGACCTCACGGGACCTGACGGAGAACGTAGAGCAGCTTCAAGTTTTCCGCGGGCTGCAACTGATCCGTGAAAAGGTGGTGGCATCGCTGCGCCGGATGCGTGAAAGCGCGGAGCGTTGGGATGATGTGGTGCTGACGGCACGCACGCACAACGTGGCGGCGCAACCGACGACGCTTGGGAAGCGCATCGCGATGTTCGGCGAGGAGTTGCTTTCGGGTTACGGGGTGCTGGAGGATGTGATTTCTGGCTACGCGGTGCGCGGGCTGAAAGGTGCGGTTGGCACGCAGATGGATCAGCTTTCGCTCTTCGGTGGTGATACCTCGAAGGTGGCGGAGCTCGAGGGGCGGGTGGTGAAGCACCTAGGCATTTCCGAGCAGTGGAGCAATGTGGGGCAGGTGTATCCGCGTTCGCTGGATCTGCGTGTGGTCTCGGTGCTGACGGAGCTGGCGAGTGGGCCGTCTTCGTTCTGCAAGACGCTGCGCCTGATGGCTGGCAATGAGACGGCGAGTGAAGGTTTTGCACCGGGGCAGACGGGATCGAGTGCGATGCCGCACAAGATGAACTCGCGCTCCTGTGAGCGGGTGAATGGTTTTCATGTGATCCTCAAAGGCTATCTGGCGATGGCAGCCGGGCTGGCCGGTGATCAGTGGAATGAGGGCGATGTGAGTTGCTCCGTGGTGCGGCGGGTGATGCTGCCGGATGCATTTTTCGCGCTCGACGGGATGTTCGAGACCTACCTGACGATCCTCGATCAGATGGATGCGTATGAGGCGGTGATCGCTGCGGAAACGGCAAAATATCTGCCGTTCCTGATGACGACGACTGTGATGATGGAGGCGGTGAAACGCGGGGTCGGTCGCGAGACCGCGCACAAGGTGATCAAGGAACACGCGGTTGCGACCGTGGCGGACATGCGCACGGGCGCGGTGGAGAAAAACAATCTGCTCGATCGCTTGGCGGAGGATGGAAGGCTCGGATTGAGCCGCGACGAGCTTGGCGAGATCCTGAAGAAGGGCGATAAGGAAACCGGTGCCGCGAAGGCGCAGGTGCAGATTTTTTCCGGAGCGATTCGCAAGCTTGAGGAGAAATGGCCGGAAGCTGCGGCTTATTCTCCGGGCGGGATTCTTTGATCCGTCAAAAAACGCTGTTGTAGATTCGGGCGGTGGTCTTGTGGGGCTGCGGCGGAGATTTGCGGGCGGCGGGGATGTCCGCTTGCCCGGGATTGTTGCCGGAGGATACCCAGGGCGATGCCCTAGGCTGGTATAGGTCGCCCCGATGGGGCGGAAGAATGGGGCTCCGTGGGTTAGGATCCTTCGGTTTTGCTCTCGGCGGGGAGGTCTTTGCGGGCTTTGCCTTCGTTGGCGGATTGATGGACGAACATGATCCGGTCGATGTTGAAATTCTTCGATCTGCCGGAGACGGTGAGTTCGTAGGTTTCGCCGGATTTGAGCACATACTCGGCGGGGAATTTTTTGTGGCCATCGTCGAGCCTGACCGTCCAGCCCCAGCCTTCGGCGGTGCCTCCGAAGAGTTTGGTATCGTTTTCCAGCAGTTTTATCGGGGTTTTGCCGGTGGATTCGAAGTCGCCTTTGAGGGCGACGAAGCAGTCATTGGAGATGTCCTGGCGTTCTGATTCGAGGCGTTTGTGGGCGCGGATGACCAGGCTGTAGGTTCCCTCCTTGGTGATTTTGAATTTGTAGGTGAGTGGTGAATCCGCCGGGCCGCTTTCGGGTTTGTTGCCGGTGAACTCGATGTGGCACTCGCCGGTAAATCCTTCGATGCTGGTTTTCTTCTCCCACTTCTTGAGTTTGGAGGAAGTGGACTCCGCTTCGATGACGAGGATGCCGTCGTTTTCGAGGAAAACAGGGTCGGCGGCGTGGCAGGGGAGGACGAGGAGGGCTAGTGCTAAAAAGCGATGGTTTTTCATAAAAAAAGACCCTCTGGAATTTCATCCAGAGGGTCAATGAGCATTCCGCGGTGGGAAAAATGATCAGATCATGCCGAGTTTCATCTTACCTTCTTCGGTGATCATGTCCTGATTCCATGCAGGATCCCAAACGAGTTCGACGTTTGCTTCGTCGATTTCATCGATGGTGAGGATCTTTGCTTGAGCGTCGGCGGCGATGACCGGGCCCATGCCGCAGCCGGGGGCGGTGAGGGTCATTTTCACTTGGACGACTTTCTTGTCATCGATTTGGTCGATAGCGCAGTCGTAGACAAGGCCGAGGTTGACGATATCGACGGGGATTTCCGGATCGTAAACGCCTTTGAGCTGCGCCCAGACTTGTTCTTCGAGCGGGGCGTCTTTGAGACGGACGGCATCGGCCTGCTTCTTCTTTTCCTCTTCGGCATCGACTCCGAGGGCATCGGCATCCTGTGAGGAGATGCGGGCGAGGCCTTGTGAAGTGGCGACGGTGTAGGTGCCGCCGAGGCGTTGGGTGATGAAGACGGCGGTGCCGGCGGGGAGCGTCATGGCGTCGCCGCTGGGGATCTGGACGGCATTGACCTCTCGGGAGAGTTTGATTTCCTCGTGCATGTGGGGACTAAAAGCCAGCAAGGGCGCGGCGGCAAGGCACATTCGGCGCGGATATTCGGCGAGGGGAGGCTTTGCAGGTGACACGTTGCGGGGCTGAGCCTAGATTCCTCCGCAACGCATGTGGGATTTCATCGTAAGACATTGGAAAGACGGGATTGAGATTCTGGTGCTGACATTCTGCATCTATCAGCTCTACAAGGCGTTCAAGGCGACGCGGGGAGCCCAGATCCTGATCGGGCTGGGGTTGATTTTGGTGGTGTTGGCGCTGGCGACCCAGATTTTCCAGTTTGAGGTCATCGGGTGGATTTTGTTCCGCTCTGCGGCGGTTTTGGCTTTTGCGCTGATCGTGATTTTCCAGCCGGAACTCCGCAACGGCTTGGCACGCATCGGGAGCAGCAAGTTCTTCAGTTTCTCCAGCAAGCGGCGGCTGGCACTGGTGGAGCGGCTGGCGGATGCAGTGGTTTTGCTGTCGAAGAGGCGCATCGGCGCGCTATTTGCGATCCAACGAGACATCACCTTGAAGGAACAACTTGAGACGGGAGTGGTGCTAGATGCGCGATTCACCCCTGAGCTGGCGCTGAGTGTCTTTTTCCCGAAATCACCGCTGCACGATGGCGGCATGATCATCGCGGATGACCGGGTGGCGGGTGCGGCCTGTGTTTTTCCTGTGACGGAAAAAGAGATGAAGGATCGCTCCACCGGGTTGCGGCACCGGGCAGCGATGGGGCTGACTGAGCGGACGGATGCGATCGCGGTGGTGGTCAGCGAGGAGACCGGCAGCATATCCATTTCCGAAAACGGCGAGATCCAACGAAATTTGACCGAGAAGCAATTCCGGGACAGGATCTCGGAAATTTTCTTCAACGAAAAACCATCCAATGAGACTGAAACTGACAAAACGACTGTTTCCCAAACTGATGTGTCTGCTTCTGGCGACGGGGATCTGGATCTTGATTAAGAACCACATCGGCAGCGAGGGAGCCGCGCCGAAAGCGACGCCGGTGGATGAGGAAACCCTGCAACCGAAGCGCTGAATGGAAAATGTGATCGATGTCGGCCTGGAGGTTGAGGGAATCTGGATTTCACCGGGTCACGACTTCCGTGGGAGATATGGCAAAGGCCGTGAGAATCACGGGGTGGTGGGTCTCGACGAGGTGGAATGCGTGGCCGGGCGGGGTTTAGTGAACGATCGGTATTTCGACTACAAGGAGGATTTCAAAGGGCAGGTCAGCTTTTTTGCGGCGGAGATTCTGGAAGAACTTCGCGGTAAATACGGGGAGGTGGAGCCGTCTGCCCTGAGGAGGAATGTGCTGGTGAGGGGCGGGGACTTGGCAACGTTGGTGGGGAAAAAGTTTTCCGTTCAGGGAGTGGTTTTCGAAGGCAGCGAGGATTGCGTGCCGTGCTTCTGGATGGATGAAGCGGTGGGCGAAGGTGCGGAAGATTTCCTCAAGGGCGGATGCCGTGCGGGGATACGCGCGAGGATTTTAACCGATGGGAAGATCCGGGTTTCCGGACGCTGCGGTTGAGATTTTTTCAACGCAAAGCCGCGGAGGTCGCAGAGGGACGCCGAGGAAGAGATAAGATAAGAGGTTTTCCTGGATTCCTCGTTTAAGACGAGAGCAGGGAAAAGTATCAGAGGAGGGTTTCCAGGTAGGCGAGTGCCTCATCGCGGTTGGAGAGGCGGTTTTCGAGTTGCTCGGTCTGGATGTCGTTGAGGATTTCCGCGAAGCGTGGCCCGGGCTTGAGGCCTTTCTCGATGAGGTCGCGGCCGGTGACGAGTGGCTCAGGGATGAGCGGTTCGTTGGCGAATTCCTCGGCCTTGGCGTTGAGGAAATCGTAGTTGTCGGTGAAGCCGTTGGAAGAGGCGCAATCAACGCGGTGGAGTTCCATTTCCTCGGGGAAGGTGGGCGGTGACATGAAGCGCTTGAGCGTGGCTTTGCGCATCTGCTGGACGTTCATGAACTGCATGTGGCGCGAGACCATGTGGGTGGCGTCGCGGATAACGGCGTTCGGGTATTTCAGGCGGGTGAGGATTTCCGTGGTCATCTCCGCGCCGAGGGATTCGTGGCCGTTGAAGCGGATGCGGCCATCCGGGTCGGTGGTCTGGGTGGGCGGCTTGGCGATGTCGTGCAGGAGGGTGGCGAGGCAGAGCGCGAGCGGTGCGTCCGGTTGGAGCATTTCCAACATGATGCAGGTATGGGTGTAGACATCGCCTTCGGGGTGCCATTGGGGCGGTTGCTCGCAGCCGATGAGGGGATGGACTTCCGGCAGGAAGTGGTCGATCAGGGAAGTGGAGACGAGGAGTTCCAGGCCGTAGCGGCGGTTGGGCGAGGTGATGATTTTGGAAAACTCATCGCGAATACGTTCCGGAGAGATTTGGTCTAACAGGTTGGCGTTATCATGCAGCGCCGCAAGGGTCACCGGCTCGATGGGGAAGCCGAGGGTGGTGGAAAAGCGGACAGCGCGGAGCAGGCGGAGGGCGTCTTCCTGGAAGCGGTGGGCGGGGGTGCCGATGGCGCGGAGGGTCTTCGATTCGATGTCGGGCAGACCGTTGACGTGGTCGATGACTTCTCCAGTGACGGGGTTTTCGAAGAGGCCGTTGATGGTGAAATCGCGGCGGTGGGCGTCTTCTTCAGGGGTGGAGAAGGTGACGGAATCGGGGCGACGGCCGTCCTTGTAGGAGCCGTCGGTGCGGAAGGTGGCGATCTCGATGTGATGGCCGTGGTGTTTTGCGATGACCACCCCGAAGTGGGCGCCGACTTCGTTGGAGCCGGGGAAGAGTTCCATGACTTCCGCCGGGGTGGCGGAGGTGGCGATGTCGAAGTCTTTGGGAGCCAGGCCGAGGAGCTTGTCGCGCACGCAACCGCCGGCGAAGTAGGCGGTGTGGCCGGCTTCGGTGAGTTTTTTGGCGAGAGATTTGGCGGATGAGAACATGATGTGGCAGGTGGAGCGCTGCCTTTAGGTGGCGTGTATTAAGTGGCACGCATCGCACATTGTATATCTCCGTTCCGGTCGGCTGCGGATTAAAGTCCGTATTCCTTTTTCACTCGCCGCCTAAAGACAGCACTCAGTATTAGAGCGTTGGATTTGGGAGCTTGAGGAGCTCGAGGATGCGTTCGAGGTCGTCGTTGCCGTAGTATTCGATCTCGATTTTGCCTTTTTTGGCGGTGTGATTGATGGCGACGTGGGTGGCGAGGTGCTCCTGGAGGCGTTTGGTGAGCTCGCGGACGTGGATGTCGACCTCCTTGGGGGCGGCCTTTTTCGGATCGGGTGCGCCGGATGGATTGGCGAGGAGCGACTGGGTGAGCTTCTCGGCGGCGCGGACGGTGAGCTTGCGGCGGATGATCTGGTCGGCGGCGAGTTTCTGGCTCTCAGCGTCTTTGAGGGCGAGGATGGCCTTGGCGTGGCCGACGGTGATCTGGCGTTGGGCGAGATGGATTTGGACGTCCTCGTGGAGGTCGAGCAGGCGCATGGCGTTGGCGACCGAGGCACGGGACTTGCCGACGCGGGTGGCGATTTCTTCCTGCTTGAGAGTGAATTCCTTGGCGAGGCGGACGTAACCGGCTGCTTCTTCAATAGGGTTGAGGTCCTCGCGCTGGAGGTTCTCGATGAGAGCCATCTCGAGGACGTCGCGGTCCGAGGCGATGCGCTCGATGACAGGGACGGTGGTGAGGCCGAGTTTTTTGGAGGCACGCCAGCGGCGTTCACCGGCGATGAGTTCGTATTTCCCGTTTACCAAACGCGCGATGAGCGGCTGGATAATGCCGTGCTGGCGGATGGAATCGACGAGGTCGTCGAGGGGGGCTTCGATAAATTGGTTACGCGGCTGGAGAGGAGACGGGACGACGTTGTCGATGGGGATGTCGCGCACGCGCTGGGAATCATCGTTCGAGCCTTCGGGGGCTTGTCCGGGAAGCGCCTGATTTTTTTTGATAAGGGCTCCGAGTCCTTTTCCGAGTGCTGGTTTTGACATGGGGGTGGTGATTCTGGGTGAAGTGGAAGGCGAGTGAAAGCAGAATTGGCGTGAGTTGTGAAATGGTTTCTGGGTTTGGGGGGATTTTCACCTCAAAGGCGCTATGATAGTAAGGTTGTTTTTTTGAGATTTTTTCACCGTTTCGTTCGCCAAGGAGAATGAAGAAGGAAATTTTTTATGGAGAAGGTGGGAGATTTTTGGGCTGAGCGGTTGCAAAGTGGGGTGCGGATTGGCAATTTCGCGGGACTAAAGATGGTTACGAATTTGGCAGCATATCGGTTTGTGGAGTTGGCGGGCTTGAAGGAGCTCCGTGAGGAGTTGATTGCGCTGTGCAAAGGCGCGGGGCTGAAAGGGACGATTTTGCTGAGCACCGAGGGGGTGAATCTTTTCGTGGCGGGACCGGCGGAGGCAGTGGATGCTCTGATGGAGCGGCTGCGGGAGATCCCGGGGCTGGAGGATTTTGTGGGGAAGGTGAGCGAGAGCGAGGATCAGCCATTCAGGAGGATGCTGGTGAGGATCAAGAAAGAGATCATTTCCTTCGGGGTCGAGGGTGTGGAGCCGGGGAAGAGGACTTCGCCGAAGCTTTCCGCCAAGGAGCTCAAGCAATGGCTGGATGAGGGGCGAAAGATCACACTGCTGGATACGCGCAATGATTATGAGGTGAAGCTTGGGACGTTCGAGGGGGCGGTGGTGCCGGATATCCGGACGTTCCGAGAGTTTCCGAAAGCGGTGAGAGAGATGCCGGAGGAGATGAAGGATGAGACGGTGGTGATGTTCTGCACGGGGGGGATCCGCTGTGAGAAGGCGGGGCCGTTCATGGAGATGGAGGGGTTCAAGAACGTCTATCAGCTGGATGGCGGGATTCTGAAATATTTCGAGGAGTGCGGGGGGGATCACTATGATGGGGAGTGCTTTGTTTTTGATCAGAGGGTGGGGGTGGATCCTGCGCTGAGGGAGACGGATACGGCGGTGTGTTATGCCTGCCAGGCACCGTTGGACGCGGAGGATCAGGAAGATGTGAGGTATGTGGCGGGGGTGACCTGCCCGTATTGTTTCAAACCGGAGCCCGAGAAGATGGCGGCGCGGATTTCTGCGGCGCAGGCGAAGCTCGATGCGGTGTGCGAGGTGTTGCCGGGATCGGTGGCGCAGGAGAACCGGAGGCCGGTGAACGTTTCCGCGAAGTATGACAGGTGGGAGCTGGGCGATGTGCTGGTGGATCAGTTTCCGCAGGTTTCACGGGAGGAATGGGAAGAGCGTTGCGCGGCGGGGAGGTTCGTGAGCTACGGAGGCAAGGTGCGGGGGATGGACCATGTGGTGCGTGCGGGGGAGAGGATTTTGCAGATTTTCCCGCCAGCGGTGGAGCCGGAGGTGGCGAAGGGAATCCGCATCGTGTGGGATGATGAGGCGGTGGTGGTGGTGGAGAAACCCGCGCCGCTGCCGATGCACGCGAGCGGGAGGTTTCACCGCAACACCCTGCAACATCTGATGAACCAGGTGTATGAGCCGAAATACCTGAGGGCGGTGCACCGGCTGGACGCGAACACGCGGGGGTTGGTGTTGTTTGCGCGGACACGGAGATTCTGTGGGCTGCTGCAGCGGCAGTTTCTAGAGGGCAAGGTGGAGAAGCTGTATCGGGTGCAGGTGCAGGGCCATCCGGAGTGGGATGAGAAGGTGTGCGAGTCTGCGATTTCGTTGGATCCTGAGGGGCCGGGCGGGCGTGTGGTGGATGATGAAAACGGCTTGGCGGCGCGCACGGATTTTTCCGTGAAGGAAAGGTGTGCGGATGGCACCGCATGGCTGGAAGCGAGGCTGGGCAGCGGGCGGACGAATCAGATCCGGGTGCATCTGTGGGAGTTGGGTTACCCGGTGGTGGGTGATCCGTGTTATCTGTCAGGAGGCAAAATGGGGGACAAGCAGACGCTTGAGGTGGGCGATGCGCCGATGGAGTTGGAGGCGTGGAAGCTTGGGTTTACGCATCCGGTTTCCGGAGAGTGGATGGAGTTTGAGAATGAACATCGAAAACTGAACGCTTAACATTGAACATCGAATGGCAGAGGTGGCTGGAGGGTGTTTCGCGGAGGAAGCGGTGGCTGGTGGGGGTGTCGGGTGGGTTGGACTCGATGGCGTTGCTGCATGTGTTATATGAAGAGGGCTTCCGGGATGTGGTGGTGTGCCATCTGGATCATGGGTTGAGGGGGAAGGAATCGGCGGGGGATGCGCGGTTTGTGAAGCGGGTGGCGGGGAAGATGGGTTTTGAGGTGGAGGTAGGGAAAGCGGATGTGCGGGGGCTGATGGCGGAGCGCAAGGAATCGCTGGAGACGGCGGCGCGGGCGGCGCGGCATGAGTTTTTCGGGGAATGCGGGAAGGCGCACCGGTGCGGGAGGTTGCTGTTGGCGCATCATGCGGATGATCAGGCGGAGACGGTGCTGTGGAATCTGATGCGAGGCTCCTACGGGCTCCGGGGGATGCAGGAGGTATGGGAGATGAAGCTGGGTGGACGGAAGATGGAATTGGTGAGGCCTTTGCTGGGGGTGAGGAAAGCCGCGCTCAGGGAATGGATGGAGGTAAGAGGTTTTTCCTGGCGGGAGGACGCGAGCAATGCGGAGAACGATGTGGTGCGGAACCGGATCCGGAACGAAGCGCTGCCGCTGCTGAGTGAGATTTCCGGAAGAGATGTGGCGGGAATGCTGGCTCGGGAGGCTGCGGCGAGCGAGGGCGTGCGGGAGCTTGTGGCATGGGCGGTGGGCAAGGCAGACGCGATCGATCCGCAGGGCAGGTTGCATCTCAAAGTGCTTTCGGAGCTGCCTAGATCTCTACAGTTGGCGGTGATTTCGGAATACCTGAAGGCGGGTGGGATCGGGGGGATCAGCGCAGATTTGTTGGCCAGCTGTGCGGGGATGATCGATGTGAATCATCCCGCCAGCGTGAATCTCCCGGGAGGTGGGCGGTTGAGGAGGCGTGGTGGCAGGATTTTCCTGGAAACCAAGTGAGCGAGGGCTTGCGTTAGGGCTTCTGTTGGGGGCAGCTTTGTGCCGTGCCTGAAACGGAACCCCCACAAGCCGCCCCTAGACGCTGGAGTGCATTTGTCTGCCCGGATTGTCGTTTCGTGCTCCGGGTGCCGCGCGATCACGATGGGGTGGGCATTGTCTGCCCGTCTTGCCGGCGGATGCTGCGGATTCCGGAAGAAGGCGAAGCGTCCGCTCCTTTGATGGCGGTCATCCAGAAGGTGAGTTTTGCGCCTGCACCTTCAAACAAGAAGAAGCAGCGACGGAGAAAGAAAAAGAACGTCATGGATGCCGCCGTGCCTGACTGGGAGTCGGGAAAAGGTAGGGAGAAAGGCGAGGGTGCCGACTGGAAGGGCTTGTTCAAAACCACCACCATCTGGGGATTTTCGTTTACCGTGATCGCCGGCCTGGTTTTCCTATTTCTCAAGACCACCGAGCCAGCACCGGAGGTCGTGGAGATGGAAATCGATCCCGAAGGGAGCGAAGTGATACTAGAGGTGCCGGCCTCGCTCACCGCAGGACTTGACGAGGAGGAACTAGTGCCGAAGAGCGTTCGCAAACGGAGCGAAGCGGAATTTCTCAGTCTAGCAGAAGCGCTCGCGAGGAAATTCCTAGGGGCGAGCACGGTAGATGAAATCCTGCCCTTGGTGAGCAATCCTAACGGAGTAGAGGAGAAAATCCGGCGCGACCATCCCGATGGGAAGATCGATCCTGTAGGGTTTTCCGGCTTCAGTGCTAACGGAGGGGTGGTTTATAAAAATGGGGAGGCTGCCGTTTCATTTCTGACGGCCGACCAAGAACATCGGCAATTGGTTTTCAGTGAAGGAAAAGATGGCCTGAAGATTGATTGGGAAAGTTGGGCGGGATGGTCGGATCTGCCATGGAAGGAAATTTTGGAAAGCAAACCCACCGACCCCGTTTTGGTGAGGGTGATTTCAAAGCCGGTTCCTTATTACAATTTCGGCTTTTCCGATGACAGCGAGTGGGTGTCTTACCTTCTGCTTTCTCCGGATCAACTCCACACGCTTTATGGCTATGCGAAGCGTGGCAGTTCCATCGACGAGCAACTCCGCCCCGCCGATCCAAACGGATCGATGGCGGTCACTCTGAAGATCCGTTTCCCTAAGGGAGGGGCTTCGGGGTCGCAGGTGGAGATCGAGCAATTCCTTGCCGATGGCTGGGTGCTTTCTGCGGAGAAGAACTGATTCCCAGCGTCACGCCGGAGGTGGCGTGTGCGCTTTATCCCCTCGAATTCGTAGATTTTTTTACTAGGTGGGTTCCTTGGAGTGGTGCTTTTTTTATTCGAAAAATAGCCTTGAATAAAAAACTTAGCCTAGGCTAATTCTTGGGCATGACGAAAACAACGACGTTCATGACGCTGGCCGCAGTGGCGGGAATTCAAATGATTCAGGGGCAAACGGAGAAATTACGGCCGCTCAGCACGGATCGGCCGGATGCCACCGAAAGCCCTTACACGGTGGATGAGGGGCACTTCCAGTTTGAGTTGGAGATCGGGGCCTTGACGAGGGACGGGGGGAAATCCTCTTACACGCTTGGCGAGTTGAACGCGAAGTTTGGATTGGATCGGATGACGGATGTGCAGTTCGTATTGCCGCTGTATGAGCACGTCGTGGGCGGAGAAGAAGGTTTCGGCGATATGCAGATCCGTTTGAAACGCAATCTCTGGGGAAATGATGAAGAGGGGACGGCTCTTGCGATCATGCCGTTCATCGGCTTGCCAACCGGTGCGGATGGCCTCAGTTCCGACGAAGTGGAGGGCGGTGTGATCGTACCTTTCGGTTTCGAGGGCGCGTGTGGCTGGGGTTATGGGCTTCAGGCAGAACTCGATGTTGTGGCCGATGAAAACGGGAGCGGCCATCATTTTGCCTTTCTCACTTCAGCCACCGCCGCGCATTCGTTGAGCGAGAGCGTAGGTGTCTTTTTTGAGTTGGTGGGGATATTCAGCGAGGGCTCCGAGGCGAGCGTGGAGTATTACTTCAACACAGGTCTGACTTGGGGCGTGACCGAAACTCTGCAGTTCGACGGCGGAGTCCGAGTGGGACTCTCAAGAGATGCCGCAGACTTTTCCCCTTTTGTCGGTGTCAGTGCGAAATTTTGACCAAGAATTTAGCCTCGGCTAAGATTTTACATTGAAACAAAGATAAATACTCGGAACATATGAACCACAAGATGTTTGGAAAAAATTGTTACAGAATCACGACGCTGGCGCTGGCGGCGATCGGGCTGTGCGGGTCTGCCCTGCTGTTTACCGGCTGTTCGGAAAGTGAAAAGAAGGCTGGAACTTCGAAAAAGCGGGTGGTGACGAGTTTTACGATCATCGCGGATATGGCTCGCGAAGTGGCGGGTGATGCAGCGGTGGTGGAATCGATCACCAAGCCGGGTTCCGAAATTCATGGCTACGACCCGACGCCGAAAGACATCGTGAAGGCGCAGAAGGCGGATCTGGTGTTGTGGAATGGGATGAACCTTGAGCTGTGGTTTGAGAAATTTTTCGCCAACGTGGAGGATGTGCCTTCGGCGGTGTTGAGCGAGGGGATTGAGCCGATGGGGATTTCCGAAGGTCCCTATACCGGCAAGCCGAATCCGCATGCATGGATGTCCCCGACCAATGCGCTGGTGTATGTGGAGAATATCCGCAAGGCGCTGGTGAAGGTGGATCCCGCAAACGAGGAGGTCTACAGCCGCAATGCGGCGGCGTATTCGGAGAAGATCAAGGCGTTGGAAGATCCTGTGCGTGAGAAACTCGCGGAGATTCCCGAGGACAAGCGTTGGTTGGTGACGAGCGAAGGCGCGTTCTCCTACCTGTGCCGCGACTACGGTCTGCAGCAGCTTTATCTCTGGCCGATCAATGCGGATGCGCAGGGCACGCCGCAGCAAGTGCGGAAGGTGATCGATGGAGTGCGCGAGAAGGGCATTCCGGTGATTTTTTCCGAAAGCACGGTGAGCGATAAGCCGGCGCGGCAGGTGGCGGCGGAAACCGGAGCGCACTACGGGGGTGTGCTTTACGTTGACTCGTTGACTGGCGCGGATGGTGCTGCACCGACTTTCTTAAAACTTTTGGAGAGAAATGCGGAAACCATCGTGAAAGGATTCCTCGAAACGAAATGAGAGAGGTCCCCACGGAAACAAGTCTTGAGGTGGATGGCGTATCAGTCATCTACCCAAACGGGCACCAAGCGCTTACGGATGCGAGTTTCAATCTAGGCGCGGGGACCGTCTGCGCGTTGGTGGGGGTAAATGGGAGCGGGAAATCGACGCTCTTCAAGAGCATCATGGGATTCGTGAAACCGAATGCAGGTGCGGTGAGGATCAACGGCCAGCCGGTGCGAGAGATTTTGAAAAAGCAGTGGGTGGCCTACGTCCCGCAATCTGAGGATGTCGACTGGCAGTTTCCTGTGAGTGTGAGGGATGTGGTGATGATGGGGCGCTATGGTGCGATGAATTTTCTGCGAATCCCCAAGGCAGAGGACAAGCGTAAGGTGGAGGAAAGCCTGAAGCGGGTGTCGATGTGGGAGTTCCGCGATAGGCAAATTGGGGAGCTGAGCGGGGGGCAGAAGAAGCGGGTTTTCCTTGCGCGTGCGCTTGCGCAGGGCGGTCGCGTGATCCTGTTAGACGAGCCTTTCACCGGGGTGGATGTGAAAACCGAGCAAGCGATCATCGCGCTGCTGCATGAGCTGAGGGCGGAGGGGTGCATCATTTTTGTCTCCACCCACAACCTCGGCAGCGTGCCGGAATTCTGTGATCAGGTGGTGTTGATCAACCGGACGGTGCTCGCCTATGGGCCGACCGAAGAGGTGTTCACGGCGCAGAACCTTTCCAAAGCGTTCGGTGGGGTGTTGCGCGAATTCGAATTCGAGCAATCGACGATCCAAGAGCACGACGGGCGTATGGTGCGTGTGCTTTCCGATGACGAGCGGCCGCTGGTTTTTGGCAAGGGCGGGCATCTGGAATACATGGATCGCAAGAAGCACGAGGAACTGCTGAAACAACGTTCCGAAGAGCACGACAAATGAGCGGAGTCCTCCAGGAGTTGATGGTGCCGTTGCAGTATGATTACATGCTGCGGGCGATCTGGGTGAGTGCGTTGGTCGGTGGGGTGTGCGGATTACTTTCGTCTTTCGTGACGTTGAAAGGTTGGTCGCTGATGGGTGATGCGCTTTCCCATGCGGTGGTGCCCGGGGTGGCGATCGCCTATATTCTCGGACTGCCTTTTGCGCTCGGGGCGTTTGTCGCAGGCGTCATGGCGGCGGGGGCGATGGCCTTCATCCGGGCGCAGAGCAGGATCCGGGAAGATGCTACGATAGGTATCGTATTTACCGCGTTCTTCGCGCTGGGGCTGGTGTTGATTACGAAATATCCCTCGGGCGTGGATCTTAAAGTGATCCTCTATGGGAATATCCTCGGGATTGCGCCGAAGGACATCTTGCAGGTGGTAGCGATCAGTGTGGTGACCGTGGGAGTGTTGGTGGTGAAGTGGAAGGATCTGATGTTGTATTGTTTCGATCAGAATCAGGCGCGGACCTTGGGGCTTAAAGCGGGGATGCTGCACATGCTGCTGTTGGGGTTACTGGCGGCGACTTCGGTGGCGGCGCTGCAGGCAGTGGGTGCGATCCTGGTGTTGGCGATGTTGGTGACCCCGGGTGCGACGGCGTATCTGCTGACGGATCGGTTCGGGAAAATGCTGTGGATTTCAACGGGGCTGGGCGTGGTGACTTCCGTTGCGGGAGCATATGTGAGCTATTTCATTAACGGAGCGACGGGCGGCTGCATCGTCACCTTGCAGACATTGGTCTTTATCGCAGCGTTCATCTTCGCGCCCCGGCAAGGCATGTTGGCATCGCGTCTGGCGGTGCGGAGGGGGATTGAGAAGCCGACCGGGGAGGTGGCATTATGAACGAGTTTTTCGAGCCATTCCGTTACGGGTTCATGCAGGACGCCATGCTGGTCGGCGCACTTGTGGGCGCGATGTGTGCAGTGCTTTCGTGTTTCTTGGTGCTGAAAGGATGGTCGCTGATGGGAGATGCGGTATCGCACGCCGTGCTGCCGGGCATTGTGATCGCCTACATCGTGGGATTGCCGCTGGCGTTCGGTGCGTTCATTGCCGGACTGTTGTGCGCGACCGGGACTGGGTTTGTGAAAAGGAACAGCCGGATCAAAGAGGATACTGCGATGGGGGTGGTGTTCACCGGGTTGTTTGCGTTCGGCATCGTGTTGTTTAGCCGGACGACTTCGGATCTGCACTTGGATCACATTTTGGTGGGGAATATTTTGGGCATCGAGAAGGCGCAGGTCTGGCAAACCCTGGGGCTGGGTGTGGCGGTGCTTTTCGTGACCCTGCTGCTGAGGAAAGACCTGCTGCTGATTTGTTTCGATCCCGCGCAGGCACGGGTGCTGGCGATGCCCGATCGTTTCCTAAATTACCTACTGCTTGGCTTGCTGGCGCTGGCGATCGTGGTGGCCTTGCAGGCGGTGGGGATCATCCTTGTGGTGGCGATGCTGGTGACGCCGGGTTGTGTGGCGCATCTCTGGACGGATCGCTTCGACTGGATGTTATTGATCTCCGCGCTGTCTGCGGTGGTGGCGACCATCACCGGGATTCTGATCAGCTACCACATCGATGCATCGACAGGTGGCTGCATCGTGTTGGTGCAGGCCTCGTTGTTTTTCCTCTCGCTCCTGTTTGCCCCGAAATACGGGATCGTCGGGCGAGGCAGGAGAGGTGCGAAGCCGGAAGCTGTCTAGATTCCGATCAAACCGGTTCCCACTCCGTTGAAGGATTCCGTTTGTTCGTAGATCTCGAATTTTTCGGCGATGGATTGGTGGAGGTTGGCGAGAGGGGTGCCGTTCTTGCAGGAGATGTGGCGTCCGGGCTTGAGTTTCCCACCGCCTTTGCCAGCGATTAGGATCGGGAGGTTGTCCTTGATGTGGCCGTTGCCGTCTTTCATGCCGGAACCGTAGAGAACGATGGTGTTGTCGAGCAGTGAGCCATTGTCTTCGTCCACGGCTTTCATCCGCTCGAGGAGGTAGGCGAACTGCGAAGCATACCAGCGGCTGACGATGACGTATTGATCGACCAAATCCTTTTTGCCTTTGTGGTGGGACATGCCGTGGTGATCGGAGCTAACGCCATTGATGAAGGAAAAATTCTGACGACTGAAACCATGTGCGGTCATCAGGGTGCCGACGCGAGTGGTATCCGTCCAAAGCGCCATGAGCATGATGTCCATCATCAGGCGGAGGTGGACGTCGCGTTCGCGCGGGATGCCGGAGGGAGGTCTGCGCAGATCGGGTTCATCGATGGGCTCCCATTCGCGTTCCGGTGGATTGATGGTTTTCTCCACTTGGACTTCGACGGCGCGCATACTGTCGAGGTATTCGTCGATCTTGCGTTGATCGATCGAGCTGACCTTGCGTTGCATGGATTTTGCATCATCGAGAACGAGGTCGATCACGCTTCTCTTCAGTTGGGCGTCTTTGATGACTTTTGCGCTGCCTGTGTTCCGGAACAGGCGATCGAAAGCGACGCGGGGATTGATCTCGGGAGACAGCCTTGAGGATTCTGAGTTCCAAGAAAGGGTGTTGGCGAATGAAATGGGATTTGGTCCCACGGTGCCTTGTCGAGGCGGCTCTGTGCCGAGCTCAAGCGATGGGAAAAGGGTGCTGTTTCCCTGCTTCTGCGCGATCATCTGGTCGAGCGAAATGCCGTTTTTGCCATCTTTGATTCCCGTGCCGGTAAGGAATGAAGCGGTCATTTCTACGTGCCCCTTCGTCCCGACATTGCTCATGCCGCTGATGGCGGTGATGTCGCCTGAGAGTTTTGCTAGTGGTGAGAGGATGGGGGAGTCGCCGAGTGCGTATTTGCCGCCTTCGAATGCCGCGTCCCATGCTTTAGGGAATACCCCGTTGGGGTGGAAGACGGTGAGGAAACGGGTGGGAGCCATTTTCCCGGCTACTGCTTTTGCCGTAGCACCTGGCACAGCTCCGAAAGTTTCAAGGAACGGCAGGCTGAGCAATGCACCGGCTCCTCGGAGAAATGCGCGGCGGGAATATCCGTTGGTTTTTGGGTTCATTGTCCTGTCAGGGGTTTGTCGGTGACGTATTGGAAAGGATAGCTGAAGACGATGGCCTCCACGAGTTTCGTCGCTTCGCAGTTTTCCCGGGCGACCTCATTGAAGATGGCAAGTATGGTGGGTTTGTCGTGCTCGCCGAGTTCACGGCCGAGGGCAAAGGATAACATCCTTTCGGTCATGTTGTTGATGAAATCTTCCCTACGGTTTTTCATCAGGTAATTTTTCAATTCGACGGCTCCTTGGAACGTGCTTCCGTCCGGCATGATGCCCTCGTTGTCGATGGGTAGGTCGCCGTCGGTATTTCGGAAACGTCCGATGGCGTCGAAATTTTCTAAGCCGAATCCGATGGGATCGATCTTCATGTGGCAGCTCATGCAGGCTTCGTTGTCGCGGTGGGTTTCGAGTTCTTGGCGCAGGGTGATGCCTTGGTGTGTTCCTTCATCGCTGGGGAGTGCCGGGACGGCCTCGGGTGGCTCCGGCACGCGCTCACCCAGCAGTTTTTCGAGAACCCAAACACCGCGAATCACGGGGCTGGTGCGCACCGGGGTGGAGGTGGCGGTTAATACGCCTGCCATGCCCACCAGTCCGCCGCGCTTGGCATCATCGAGGCGTATTTCCCTCATCTCATTTCCTTCGACTCCATCGATCCCGTAGATCTCGGCGAGTTCGGCATTCAGGAAAGTGCGCTGCGAGGAGATCAGCTCTAGCAAACTACCACCCTCGCGGAAAAGCGAATCAAGGAGCAGCACGGGTTCCTGCTTGGCGGCGTCGTTGAGTGATTGGGTGTATTCGGGGAATAGCTCGCCATCCGGGATGACACTCTCACCAAGCGCCCGGAAGCCCAGCCACTGGCTGAGGAAAAGTTCGGTGAACGACTTTGAGCGTTCATCAAGCAGCATGCGCCTGACCTGTTTCGAAAGGATTTCTGGCTCGAAAATTTCCCCAGTCGTGGCCAACCCGAAAAGTTCGTCATCCGGCATGGAGAGCCAAAGGAAGTAAGACAGCCGTGAGACGAAGGCATATGGGTCGAGCCGGTAGGCACCTTTCCACTCGCGGTTGGCGGTGTTGACCTCCTCCATGCGGTAGAAGAATGCCGGAGAGACTAGAATCGCCGCGTAGGCGTTTTTCATGGATTCGTAGTAATCTGCCCCTGCTTTTCGCGAGAGAACGAAGAGTCTCACATATTTTTGGAGCTCCTCATCTGTGATGGGTCTGCGAAATGCCCTTGAGCCAAAAATTCGCAACGTTGCCTCTGCGCTTGCTGGCTCCATGCTTGGGATGGCGGGCTTGTCTTGGAAGACCCGCAGGTCATGGTTTTTTTTGGAAATGGGGCCCTCGATTTTGATCCAATCGACATGAACGCCATCCGAGTTGCCCGTCTTTTTCTCATTTGGCAGATCGGTTTTGTTGAGGGCGATCTGGCGCGCTCCGCCTTTCACCTCGACGAGCACTTCATAGACTTGTGGGTCGACTTTATCGAGCCGGATCTGGCCTGCTTCCTCGTTGTCGATACGCAGGATGGCTCCCACGAGTTTTCCAGAACGACGTGCTCGAATTTTAAAACGGTAAAGCCCATCGACAGGGAATTCAGCGGAATCGTAGAGCGTCATCTGGCCGATGCGGATGTCGAAGCCGGTGGCGGAATTTTCTCCGGGGAAGGGGAGGGGCTTCACCTTGGTCTCGGTCATGAACATGCCTTCGCTTTCCCAATGTAGTGCGATCGGATCGCGCGACATGGCGAGCGCCGATGAAAGGGCTTTGTCTGCCCCGGCGAAGTATTTTTCGATCAACCCAGGTGTGACGGAAAGCGAGTCGCGGTCGTTGTCGAATCCGCTGCGACCCTCGCCATCTTCGGAGAAATGTTCGGCGGCGCCGAAATCCATGCCAATGAGATCCTTCATCGTATTGGCGTATTCCGTCTTCGTCAGGCGGGCGATGGTGACGTGGCCGGGATGCGGATCGCTGAACCAATCGCGGTCGTTCACCACGGAATCGATCCATGCGACCATTTCCTCTCTCTCCTCATCGGTGGGAAAAGGGGCCTTCGAGGGCATTTCTTCCTCCTCGATGAGTTCCTTGGTGAGGCGCCAGAATTCCCTGTCTTTCAGCATCTGGCTTTCCGAAGTGATCAAGGTCAGATCTACATCGCCCTTGGTTTTTTCGGAGTCATGGCACTTGAAGCAATAGCTTTCCATCATGGGCCGCATAAAACCTTCGAAGGTCTTTTCTTCTAGGGCATGAGCGGAAATTATAGACACCAGCAGCGACAACATGATCGAGCCGGATGGGCCGAAAATATGCTGACTAGGTTTCATCATGGTGGACGACGGATACCTACGCTACGGATACTTTCCATGATTCTTTCCGATATTCTGTAGCAGAGCGAAAATCGCTCGGCGAGGTATTCTAAGGATCGCTCCCGGTCCATAGGCGGCGGGCAGCATGCCGAAAATATTTCAGAGGGTATTCAGATTTTTCAGACAAAAAATGGCTGTAATCGGCGTATAACGATGCGTCCGTCTTTTCCTCCAACCCCTGCCGACCTTCCAGATTATGAAAAATCCAAACACGAAAGGTTTCAAAATTTGCACCTTCCTTCTGATCCTGACCACAGCCGGAGGCTTAATGGCTCAGGAGAAGAAGGCTCCAGCCAAAAAAGATCTGACCGTGCTCATCACCGGCGCGAATCGAGGGCTCGGACTGGAGTTCGCTAAGCAATATTCGGAGGGCGGCTACACCGTGATCGGCACCGCGCGCACTCCCGAAGAAGCCACCGAACTCAAGGCCACCGGCGCGGAAATCATGAAGCTAGATGTCACCAGCGAAGAGGACATCTCCGTCCTCGCCGCCACCCTTAAAGGCCGCAAGCTCGACATTCTTATCAACAACGCTGGCTACTTTGGTCCCACCCTCTCCGTCGGAAAGGGAAACGCCAAGATCGATAATATCACCCGCGAGGAAATGATCGATTGTTTCACGGTCAACACCATGGGCCCCATTTTCATCTCCCAAGCATTGCTTCCGAACCTCAAGCTTTCTAAAGCCCCGAAGATCATCAACATCTCCACCCGCTCCAGCCAGCTCAGCACCCCGCGCGCCAAAGCCTGGGGCTACGGCGTTAGCAAGGCTGGGCTCAATATGGTCACCAACAACCTCCACGGTGAGCTTTCTAAAAAGGGTTTCATCGTCATTTCCCTTGCCCCCGGGCACAATCAGACAGACATGGGCACGGAACGTGCCGAGCTCAAACCTGAGGACAGCATCGCCAAGATGATCCCCCTCATCGAAAAACTCACCAAACAACAATCTGGCCGTTTTTGGTATTACGATGGCAGCGAGCTCCCTTGGTAATCTTCGTAACTCTCGTTACGTCTAGATGGGATCAGAAATCTCGGTAGCATTCACCAAGGCGGGTGAGGTTGCCTTTATTGTCGTAGAGGGCGCTGGTGCCGAGTGCGTTTGAATTCTGACCAGCGGGGAACCATGCGTATTTCTCGACAAAGTCCATCTTATCGAGGCGGGGCAGAATCTGCTGCATGAATTTCAGCACTTCACCGGGCTTGTGCTTGTTGGCTTGCGGGGATTTTGCGTCCCAATCCCCCACGGCGAACTCGGTGATCCAGAGAGGCTTGCCATACATTTTGTTGATATGAGCGAGCCGTTTCGCGAACTGGTCGGCATTTGGCCCACCATAGGAATGAACCGTCACAAAATCGACACGCAGGCCGCGCTTCTTTACTCCGTCCATGAATGCCTTCATCCATTCATCGTCCGGATGGGTGCATGCAGGGCTGCCGAGGCGCAGACCGGTATCCATGAGGAGCGGCCATACTTTGAGCGCTTTTTCCACGCTCATGTTCGACTGGTTTTTCTTGTCGGGTTCGTTAAAGCCGAGGAGTTCCTTGATTCCGGCCTCTTTGGCGCGTTCACCAGCTTTGGCGAGACCCTCCTTGCCACCCCAGTAACCGTAGATCATGGGTGTGAAATCAACTCCTTCGGGGATGCCCTCGGGGATGTTCGAGCCCCAGGAGTAGAACCACTTGCAGTTGAGTTTGCGGAGTTTCTCGGCCCAGGAGTTCTGTTTGACGGTAATGCAAAGGCCCTTTTTGCGGGAGCCTTCGGCAGAAGCGGCGAAGGCGGGGGTGGTCGCGGATAGCGAAGCGAGTAAGGAGAGGCGGAGGAGGTCTCGGCGAGTGAAGCGGGAAATATCCATGTGCTTATTAGAACCGGGTTTCTCTGCGATTCTTTACATGCCGACCGTATAATAAGCTCAGCACAGCCGGATCATGTCCTTCACGAACTGATACCAAAGGAATAGCAAGCCGCGGCGTGAGTATTGGAAGTGGCCGTCATCGGTGAGTCGGATGATGCCGGAGCGGAGGTTGTGCTCGATCTGTTTTTTCATTTCCGACTCGATCCCTTCCTCGGCTGCTTCAGGATCAGGAATGGACAGGTCTGCGGCACTGAGCTTGTTGCGTCCGAGAAAATTGCGGTGATCGGCCAAGATCTGGTGGAAGCAGGATTTCTCGCAGGGGACATGATTCCAGCGAAGGTCCGGCGGGCAGCGGAGGGTGGGGGCGAAAGGGAAATTGGTGGTGCGCCAGGTTTTTCCCGATAGGTCGGTAGAAGTGACGGAGATAAAGGCGAAAGCAACTTCATCCTGCTCGCAGAGGCAAACGGAAGCGATGGCGCGCTCCTCGGGATGCCAGAACAGGCGGAAGTGTTGCTGCATGCCGGCCCATTGCCAGCCACAATCCGAGACGTGTTCGAAACCCGCTTCCTCCATGCCCGCCGCAGCCTCGATGGCGTTGGGGAAGAAGGACGGGTTCGGCAGTTCGCGGTGGCGCAGGCGATTGTTGAGCGGCATGCGCAGCCGGCGGACGTGGGTGAGTAGCTCGATCCACGGCAGGAAAAACCAGAGGCAGGCTCCCGCAATGCCGGCAAAGACGTTTCCACTGAGGTAATAAAAGAAGAAGAACGTGGCCAGCAGGAACACGAATGCTCCGAGCTTGCGGGCAAGGTTCATGCGTGACGATCGGAGAGCCACCGCCAGCACGACAAGGCCGATGACGATCAGGGTTTCACGCATAAGAAAAATAAACTATAAACTCTAAATCTTAAATCTCAACGAAGAGGTTCAGAATGAAAAGTTGGAGGAAAAGTGGAGTTTGGGAATTGAAGTTTAGCGAGCAAGGGCGTCCATGAGATAGGCGGAGGGACGGAAATTCTCGATGAGGATCTCCTGGCTGCCGTCGCGGTTCATGCGCACCTGGCTGACATTGAAATTCGGGGTTTTGTGGGGGGCGAACAGGATGTCGTCGTGGGTGGCGTTCTCATGTTTCTTGAACATGTCCGGAAGGATGTCGCCGCCGAGATGGTCGTCGCGCCCGGTGGCGAGGTGGCAGGTGCCGAGGACTTTTTCGTCTTGGATGTCTGCATAGGAAACGGGAAGCACCTGGGTGCCGAAGCCGAGCTCGCCGAGGGTGCCGGTCATAGGATCATCAGCAAGGCGGGCATTGTGGGCATCGATGGTGGCTTGATTGCCTTCGATGAGGGTGGAGCGGTAGATGCAGCGATCTTTCACATCGAGCACGCCGAGGGTGCCGTCCTCGTATTTCATCGGGAACTGGCCGTTGGCATCGGTGGGCACGAAGTAGACCTCACCGGCTGGGAGGTTGGCGATGTCCGGAGTTTTGCCGAGGCAGAGGCCATGGGATTTCTGGGCGTCCTGTTTGTCGAGGCCGAGCGTGGCGGTGAGGACGCGTCCGTCTTCGAGGGTGAAATCGATTTCCATCGAGTCCGCATTGGTGAGTGCGAGACGGAGCTTTTCGGCATCGCGGGACACTTCACGGTAATCGACGGCCAGCCCGGAATTGAGGATGACGTCGTTAAGCCCGTGGAGAGTGGCTCCACGGAAGCCGTATTCCTTGGCCTTGGCGGTAAGGGGGGCGGTTGCCGAGAATGTGGAGATGCAGAGGATGAGATCGTAGGAGGTATAGATATCCTTATCTAGGGAGAGGTGATTGCCGTCGGTGTCCCAGACATCGTCATCGAGGTCGAGGTTCGAGCCGTTGCTGCAGCGGTAGGCAAACATTTCCCCTCCCGTCATGCCGAGCTCTGCCATGGCTCCGTCGCGCAAGGCTTGGTAGAAGTATTGATGCGCATTCTTCTGCACCGGGAAGCCTTCCTCTTTTAGGAAAGCGAAATCCTTGATGTGAGCAGGGGGTTCGTCGAAGTCGATGAGGATGCAGACACGGCAGCCCTGGGTGGGTTCGAAAACCGTGGTTAGCAGGCGGACCAGGTTGAATTCAGGGAATTCCCTTTTTTCCGGATGAAGCAGGATTTCAGGAGAAAGGTATTCGGGAAGTGTTGGGGAAGTCGTGCCAGACATGGTAAGCGAAGTTAATTCCTCAGCCAGTCACTGCAAGGGACGATTCCGGAAATCATTCCCCAAAATCGAATCCCGGGCCTTTCGGGACATCGGAACGCATGCGTTTCAGCAATTCGGTGCGGTCCTCCAGTGCTTTCCAGACATCCGGGGTGATGTAAATCGGAGCATTACCACGCGTGGCGATGGCGAGGCAGTCGGACGGCCGTGCATCCAGTTCAACGATCTTGCGCTCCATAATCTCGTTGCGTGCCTCCAAGATGAGACGGGCGTGAAAAACGTCGCTGTCTACGTGGTTGATGATCACGCGCGAGACCACCGCACCGAAGGCCTGCAGAGTGAGGAGGTAAAGGTCATGGGTTAGCGGTCGAGGCATCATCTTACCGCTCATGGCAGCGTCGATGGCGAGTCCGACAGCGGGATCGATATAGAAAAGGATCACCTTTTTCCCATCGCCGAGGAAGACGGCACATCCCGCTTCCGTGGGCATCAGGGCGAGGATTTCTACCCGGATCAGATCTGACATGGCATGAGTTTGGATGGGAAGGGCGGGGTGTCGATACGAAAGGAGCCGGCCGGATCAATCCCTCGCCATGAATTTGCGGGACTGGCGCACATATTTCAGAGCCCAATCTTTAACCTTGGACTGTTCGTCGAGCGACAGCGTGCGGATCACCTTCGCTGGGGAGCCAAAAACCAAGGAGCCCGGGGGGATCACGGTGCCGCCTGTGACAAGCGCACCCGCACCGATGATGGAACGTTCCCCGATGACCGCGCCGTCTAGAACAATCGCCCCCATGCCGATCAGGACTTCGTCTTTCACCGTGCAGGCGTGGAGGATGGCTGAATGGCCGACAGTGACCAACTCGCCAACATAACAGCCAAAATCATCGGAAAGGTGGATCACTACATTGTCCTGAATGTTGGAGCGCGGGCCGATGACGATCTCGTTGATGTCGCCGCGCAGGGTCGAATGATACCAAATGCTCGATTCCTCTCCGATTGTGACCCGGCCGATCACATCCGCACTGGCGGCAATGAAGGCGGAAGGATGGATGCTCGGGTGGATCTTCTCGTAGGATTCGACAGACATGGCTGGAGAGACTTTAGCGGCGCTGGCCGGTTGTTCCAGCCCTGTTCCCGTATCGAGCACACTCTCTACCAATGTCCCGCGTGTGGTGGCTGCGATCCTTGCGGGGGAAAAGGTATGAAAATATGTCCATAAATTCACAGATATTCCCAAATATAAGAATTTCTTACGTGCTTGACACCCTTGTGTCGATTTGGTGATCTCCGCCCGGCGACAACGGGATCAAGAGCCGATCCTCGGAGCCTCTTTTTTCACAGGAATTCAAGAGCCGGGAAGCTACCCGGGCAACAGATTTTTCTTTCCGACCCATCAGCAGACTCCTGCCTCAACCCTCACTCATTACTGAAATCATGGATATGACCTCACCGCTCTGGTATGTAGCTTATGTTACCGTTCTCATTGGCTTGGCTGGCTACGGTTCCCACCGCCTGACGATCATTTACCTCTACCTGAAGCATTCCCGCAACAAGCCGGAGCCGCTTGAGGAATTCAAGGAGCTTCCACTGGTCACCATCCAGTTGCCGGTTTTCAACGAAATGCACGTGGTCGATCGCCTTCTGGATTCGGTCGCCGCACTGGATTATCCCAAGGACAAGATCCAGATTCAACTCCTGGACGATTCCACCGACGATACAGTCTCCATCTGCCGCGACGGAATCGCGCGTCTTGTGGCGGACGGCTTCGATGCTCAGCACATCCACCGCACCGACCGCACCGGCTACAAAGCAGGTGCTCTGGAAAACGGCAGCCGTTTCGCCAAAGGTGAGTATCTTTTCATTCTCGATGCTGACTTCGTCCCAAATGCGGATGTCCTCAAGAAAACGATCCATTATTTCTCCGATGAAAAGATCGGCATGATCCAGACCCGTTGGGGGCACCTGAACCGCACTTACAATGTGCTCACCCGCATCCAGGCGATGTTCCTCGACGGGCACCTTGAGCTCGAGCAGACGGCACGCAATCGTTCCGGACGCTTCTTCACCTTCAACGGAACCGCCGGTATCTGGCGCAAGTCCTGCATCGCCGACGCAGGCGGCTGGGAGCACGACACCCTCACCGAGGACATGGACCTCAGCTACCGCGCCCAGCTTAAAGGATGGCGTTTCATTTTCCTCAACGACGTGGAAACTCCTGCCGAGCTTCCTGTCGACATGGACGGCTTCAAGAGCCAACAACACCGCTGGACCAAGGGTTCGATCCAAGTCTGTAAGAAGGTCCTTCCTGCCATCTGGAAGAGCAAAATCCCTCTTTTCGTGAAAATGGAGGCCACCGCCCACCTTACCTCGAACTTCGCCTACCTCCTCCTCATCTGCCTGTGCTTCCTGATCTATCCAAACCAGCACGCACCGGATTTCGGAAAACTTACCGCCTACATCATCAATATCCCGATCTTCTTCTTTGCTTCGGTTTCGGTGATCCTGTTCTACCTCACCTCCCAGAAGGCACTCCGCCCTGATACGTGGTGGAAAGAAATCCCTTATCTCCCGCTGCTATTGGCACTGGGCATCGGGATGTCGATCACCAACGCGAAGGCTGTGATCGAAGCCCTTTGCAATCATCAGACCGCTTTCATCCGCACGCCGAAATACGGCATCGAGCAGAAGAACAACGACTGGAAGAAGAGTAGCTACAAGGCGATGAAATCGCTCACGCCTTTCGTCGAGTTCCTGTTCGGATGTTTCTTCCTCTTCGTGGTCATCGAAGCGTTCCTTCAGGGAAGATTGGCATCGGGCATTCTTTTGCTTCCATTCCCGGTCGGATTCTTCTATACATCAGTTTCATCATTGGCACGTATGATGCCATCATTTGCTCGTCCCGAAGCAGTCAAAATGCCAGCCGCAAGCTCCAAAGACATCCAGTGAAATCATGAAAATAGGGTTCTCCAGCCTACTCATCCCCATTGTTGCGTTAACGTCGCTCTCAGCACTAACCAGCTGCGGACCTTCGGTTGACACCCGCAACAAGATGATCGTCAGCGTGCGCGATCAGAAAATGCTTCTGCTGCGGGATGGGAAGCCTATTAAATCTTACAAGGTCTCTACCTCGAAATTCGGGGTGGGGGATATCCCGAATTCCAACCGCACTCCGCTTGGGCGCATGAAAGTCGCCAAAAAGATCGGGGGCGGCGAGCCAGCAGGAGCGGTTTTCAAAAGCCGCAGCCCCACCGGCGAAGTGCTCAAGCCGAACGCACCTGGGCGTGATCCCATCGTTAGCCGCATCCTTTGGCTGACTGGGACTGAGTCGCACAACCGCAATGCTTTCCGTCGCTACATCTACATTCACGGCACTCCCGAGCAATATCGCCTCGGCACGCCCGCCTCATACGGGTGCATCCGCATGGGGACCAAGGAGGTCTGCGATCTCTACAACCGTGTAGGAACTGGAGCAGACGTTTATGTCATCCGCGGTTCGCTCGACGAGGTAGTGCCCAAAAAGAACCATACCGCGTTCCGTTGAACCGGGAGTCTCAAGTATCTCAATCTTCTTGGTAATTTTCCTAAGAACAGCTTGACAGTTTCCGGTTTTATCATCTAGTTTCCCGCCCCTGCCGACTGGCACCCACCTTTTTCACAGAACTTTCCCTTTTTTACCCATGGCCAACACCAAATCCGCAATCAAGCGCAACCGCCAGACCGCGACCCGCACCGAGCGCAACCGCGCAGAGAAGAGCCGCATGAAGTCCTCCCGCAAGAAAGCCATTTCGGCAATCGAATCCGGCAACAAGGACGAGGCAGTCAAAGCAGCTTCCGAGTTCGCATCTGTCGTGGACAAGGCAGCCAAGCGCAACCTCATCCACCCGAACAAGGCAGCTAACCTGAAAAGCAAGACTGCCAAGGCAGTTGCAGCGATCAGCTGAGCCCGCTCCGCCTTCGGGCAGCAAATTTTTAAAGCGGGCCGGCCTTCCGGTGCCGCTTTTTTCATGTAATACCATGTCGGATCCCAAGACAAGTCGTGCTGAAACTGCGGCAAAAATCGCGTCCAATCCCTCAAACTACAAAGTTTGTGAGGGCTGCGACTCCATTGTGGGCGTGTCGACGGCGATTTGCCCTAACTGCCACAGCTTCCGTTTTGATGCCGAGGCCGATACGGTGATCAGTCAGGCTGTGCTGTTGGGGAGTCGTGAGCAACGTTCCGTGACTTCGGACGACCTCGCCTGAGCCCGTTCTGGGCATGCCCTAACAAGTTTTGCATTGCCCCAGTCCTCTCCCGGCGGGAGAGTAGGGTTGATGAAACTCAAATTTTGCGGTGCTGCAGGCACCACCACCGGATCCCAACATCTTCTCGAAGTGAACGGGAAGCGCATCCTGCTCGATTGCGGGTTGTACCAAGGTCGTCGCAAAGACGCCTATGAGATCAATTGTTGCTTCCCACATTACGATCCGGCGTCCGTGGATGTCGTGGTGCTCTCCCATGCACACATCGACCACAGCGGAAATCTTCCGAACCTTTCCAAGAAGGGATTCAAGGGCACGATTTACTCCACCCATGCCACCCGCGATCTCTGCCAAGTGATGCTGCGTGACTCGGCGCGCATCCAGGAACATGACATCGAATGGCTTAACAAGCACCGCAAGCGCAAGGGGCTTGACATGGCTGAGCCGCTTTACACCGAACAGGATGCCGAAAAATGCCTGCGGCAGTTTGTGACCTTGGGCTACGACAGGCCGATCCATATTTCTGATGGGGTCGAGCTGACTTTCGTCGATGCCGGGCACATCCTTGGCTCGGCACAGGTCGTCCTCGATGTTCAGGATCAGGCGGATGGCCGGAAGAAACGTTTTCTTTTCTCCGGCGATGTAGGACGAGGCCACAACGAGGTGCTCCGCGATCCGGTGGCGGTCGAGAACGTGGATTTTGTCCTGATGGAAAGCACCTATGGCGGGCGCGAGCATGAATCGCCGCCGGGATTCGACCAGCATTTTGGAACCGTGATCAAGGAGGCGGTGAAACGCGGAGGCAAAATTCTGATCCCGGCATTTGCGGTCGAGAGGACGCAGAAACTGCTCTACGTGCTCAACGAATTGTTCGTCGCTAGGGAGCTGCCACCGATCCCGGTCTATGTGGACAGCCCATTGGCGGTGAGTGCCACGGAAATCTATCGGCTCCACCCGGATTCTTTCAATGCGGAGGTCTATGAAGCACTTTTTGAGAAACAGAACCCGTTCGGATTCGAAGACCTGACTTTGGTGCGTTCGGTGAAAGGCTCGAAGGCACTCAATGAGCTGGATGGTATCGCGATCATCATTTCCGCATCGGGCATGTGCGAGGCGGGCCGCATCCTGCACCATCTGAGAAATAATATCGAGGGTTCCAGAAACACCGTATTGTTCGTCGGTTACTGCGCGGAAGGCACGCTTGGGCGCAAGATCCGGGATGGGGCGAAGGATGTGAATATTCTGGGAGACACCTTCCACGTGAAGGCGCATATCGAGACCGTGGATTCCTTCTCCGGTCACGCCGATCATTCTGAATTGTTGGATTACTTTAATCGCATCACCGGTCCAAAAACCAAGACCTGGCTAATCCACGGCGAGGCGGATTCGTCCGAGTTTCTGAGGGTGGCGCTGTCGGAAGGCGGGGCTGACGTTTCGGCGGGTGTTCTTGGAAGTGAAGTGGAGTTCTGAGACTCAAAGTCAGGCTTGATATCGTCGGTTGATCCGAAGCAGACTCCCGCCCCCTCAGCGGGGAAAATTACCATGTCTGCCAACCAAGAGATCCGTGTCTTTGCACCGGCCACCGTCGCTAACGTCGCCTGTGGCTATGATGTGCTCGGCTTCGCCATCGACTCGCCCGGAGACGAGATCGTCGTCCGCAATTCCTCGAAGCCCGGACTCCAGATCACCAAGATCACCGGAGACGGCGGCAAGCTGCCTAAAGAGCCTTCGAAGAACACCGCGGGTGTGGCTGCGCTGGATCTCCTGAAACATCTGGGCATGCTGGATCGCGGCATCGAGATGGAGATCCACAAGAAAATGCCTTTCGGCTCCGGTCTGGGATCGTCCTCCGCGTCCGCGGTCGCGGGTGCTTTCGCCGTGAACAAGCTCATCGGCGAGCCCCTCTCGAAGCGCCAGTTGTTGCCCTTTGCCATGGCGGGTGAGGCATCGGCGGATGGTGCATGGCATGCCGACAACGTCGGGCCGTGCTTGTTGGGCGGCATCGTTTTCATCCGCTCCAACGAGGAACTCGACATCGCCCAAATCCCGGCTCCCAAGAATCTCTGGGCAGCGGTGGTGCATCCGGATATCGAAATCCTCACCAAGGTTGCGCGCGAAATTCTGCCGAAGGAGATCCCTCTGGAAAACGCGACCCAACAGATCGGCAACCTCGGCGGCCTCATCCTCGGTCTGATTCAGGAAGACTACGGTCTGATCTCGCGATCCATCCACGATGTCATCGCCGAGCCACGTCGCCAAAAGCTCATCCCGGATTTCTACAAAGCGAAACGCGCCGCGCTCTCCGCAGGTGCGCTCGGTTTCTCGATCTCCGGAGCGGGACCTTCAGTCTTCGCATTGTGCGAGGGCGAGGAAATCGCGCGCAAGGTCGGAGCGGCAGTGGAAAAAGTTTTCACGGCGATCCCTGTGAACTGCCAAGTTCATGTTTCGAAGATCAATCCGCATGGGGTCCACGTGGTTGAATAAGTTTAGAATTTTTCCCCTGTGAAATACCATTCCACCAACAATCCGAATCACCAAGTTGATCTCAAGGAAGCGATCCTTCGCTCACTCCCGCCCGACAACGGGCTGTATATGCCGAACGAGCTGCCCGTACTGGGAGCTGATTTCTGGAATGAGTGGCGTGGACTGAGTTTCCGCGAGATCGGGACGGCTGTGGCCGGCGCGTTTTTCGGCGAAGATGTTCCTGCGGACGATCTGCAGAAAATCGTCGAGGGCACCCTGCAATTCGATGCTCCGGTGGTGACCCTCGAGCCCAAGGATCATATCCTGGAGCTTTTCCATGGGCCGACCCTTGCGTTCAAAGATTTCGGCGCTCGATTCATGGCGCGGCTGATGGCTCATCTGACGAAGGATGAGGACAGGATGCTGACGGTGCTGGTGGCGACTTCCGGTGATACGGGCGGTGCGGTGGCTTCGGCCTTCCACAATGTCCCGGGCACGCGGGTGGTGATCCTTTATCCCAAGGGCAAGGTCTCCGGGCTGCAGGAGAAGCAGCTCACCGCACTGGGCGGGAACATCACCGCCTTGGAGATCGAAGGCACCTTCGATGACTGCCAGGCGCTGGTCAAAAAGGCGTTTCTCGACAGGGAACTTTCGGAGCGGATGAACCTGACATCCGCGAACTCGATCAACCTTTCGAGGCTGGTGCCGCAGAGCTTTTACTACATCCATAGTGCCAGGCAGCTGGACGAGGGTGTTGAGCCGGTCTTCGTGGTTCCCTCCGGAAATTTCGGAAACCTCACCGCAGGTTTGCTCGCAAGACAACTGGGGCTGAAAGTCGAAAAGTTCGTCGCTGCGACCAATCTCAACGACGTAGTTCCGCGTTACCTTGCGAAGGGCGAATACGAGCCGCTGCCGAGCATTTCGACCATTTCAAATGCGATGGATGTGGGAGCCCCTTCTAATTTCGTGCGCATGACCGCGCTGTTCGGCAATTCTTGGGATCAGATCAAAGGTTGCATGAACGGCATCAGTTTCACCGATCAGGAAACGCGCGCTGCGATCCGTGAGGTGAAAGAGCGTTTTGCATATGAGATCGATCCGCACGGAGCGGTCGGCTGGTTGGCAGCGCGCAACTACCGTGCGGCGAATCCGGGTTCGGAGACGATCACCCTAGAGACCGCGCATCCGGCGAAGTTCCCGGATGTGATGGATGCCGAGCTAGGAGCAGGCGTGGTGGAGATCCCCGAACGTCTGGCGGTGCTAGCGGGCGAAGAGAAAGTCGCGACCCTCCTGACCAAGGAATGGGAGCCGTTCCGCGAATGGCTTGGCGACAATATTGCCTAGTAGTTCGGCTGGACTTCATTCACCTCGCGCTCGATCGCGGACATCGCCTCCTCGGCGGTGATGATGCGGGCGTAGCGGTCGCGGAGAGTCACCAATGACGCTTCGTGGAGATCGGGAGTGACCGTGGCGCAACAGTCATCGACCATGGTGACGAGATAGCCAAGATCGCAGGCATGGCGGACGGTGGTTTCCACGCATTCGTTGGTGTAGACCCCGACGACATAAACCGAGCTGATGCCGAGGTTCTGTAGAACGTAGTTGATATTGGTCGAGGCGAACACGCCGCTGGCGGTTTTGTTGATGACGATCTCATCGCCAACGGGAGCGACCTCTTCGAGGAAACAGGCTTCCGCGGAGCCGGGTGAGGCGTGGACTTCGAGCCGCTTGTGGCCTTTCGAGCGATCCCGGCCATCGTGGGTGAGTGATTGGATGCGGCAATGAATGACCTCGAGCCCGTGGGAGCGGAAGCAGTTCTGCAGATTGTGCACGTTCGGCAGGACGGTGTCTTTTAATCGATCGAAGTAATACCGCATCTCATCGAGCGGGATGGGTGATGTCTCGTAATCGGTGAACAGCCCGTGTCCCTCGGCGGCATCGAGGTATTGCATGTCGATGCAGAGCAGGGCGGTATTGCGGTTGCGGAGATCCTTCTCGTGCTTGGGGTTTTCCGCAAAGGATTCGCGGTAGAGTGGGCTCAGCGGGTCGTCGGTGAAATGCTCATCGCTCATGGTTCGGAAGATAAAGGGTTCATGGCGAGTTGGCAAAGGGTGGCTAGCATCAGGTTCGCTCCGGCCTCGATGTCTTCCCAGGCGGTCCACTCGGAGGGGGAATGGCTGAGTCCGCCTTTGCTGGGGACGAAAACCATGGCCATGGGTGCGACACGGCCGACGAGCTGGGCATCGTGAGCGGCTCCGGAGAGCATCTTGATGGCGTTGAGTCCTAGGCTGGATGCATTTTCGGAAAGCATGGAGACGAGTCGATCATCGGAAGCGACCGGTTGGATCCTGCCCTGAACGTTGAACTCGAACTTCAAGCGCCGCCGTCGGGAGATGGCGGCGAGGGCTTTCTGAAACGATTCGGAAAGCTCTTTGAGAACTTTCGTGGAGGGATCGCGGAAATCGAGGGAGAACTCGACCGCACCCGGCACGGAGTTCGGCGCGCCGGGCAGGATCTCCGCCTTGCCGATGGTGGCGCGTGAGTTTTCGCCGCCGTTTTCCTCGAGGATGCGGGGGATCTCGTGGGCGAAATCGGCGAGCCCCATGAAGGCGTCCTTGCGGTAGTCCATGGGAGTGGTGCCGGCGTGGTTCGCCTCGCCGGTGAAACGCAGCGACCAGGAGCGCAGGCCGGTGATGCTTTCGACGATGCCGACTTGGAGATTGTTTTCATCGAGGATGGGACCCTGCTCGATGTGTAGCTCCAGATACGAATCGATCTGCTCGGGACGGCGGCGGGCTTCGAGGGATTTCATCGGGTCGAGCCCTTGGTCGAGCATCGCATCGAAGAGCCGGGTGCCGTTGAGATTGGCGGCTTTCTCGACCTTTTCTAGAGTCAGTGTGCCGGTGAAAGCCTCGGAGCCGAATGTGCCGCCGAAGTGGCCTTCCTCGTCGGAGAAGGCGATGAGCTCGAGAGTTTGCTTCGGAGAAATACCCGCTGCGGAGATGGCGCGCAGGCATTCGAGGCCGACGACCACGCCGAGGCAGCCATCAAGCATTCCTGCGCAGGGCACGGTATCGATATGCGAGCCGACGAAGACGCGGGGCGAGTCGTTTTCCCCGGCGAGGATGCCGGAGATGTTCGCCGCACCGTCCGATGCGGGGGTGAGGCCGTTTTCCTCGATGCGGTTGAGCAGCCAGCGTTTTCCCTGCATGTCCTCATCGGTGAAGGCCATGCGGTAGATGCCACGATCGTGTTCGTTTTTTCCTATCGCGGCGAGCGCGAGGATATCGGACTTGATGCGTTCGATATCGACTCGGAGATGTTCGGGGATGGGCATGTGGTGGGATTTTGCTGCGGACTAAAGTCCGCGTTCCTTCGTGTTAAGACGTGAACTGGCGGTGGAGGATGTGGAGGGTGAGGAGGTGGTTGAGCAAGGTGTCCTTGCGCACCAAAGAGGTTGGATCAGCATCGTTGCGATACCCGGTGAGAAATTGGGAGACTCGCTCGGGTGAGCAAATGCCCGCATCGGAGATGACCGAGTCGTTGAGGTATTCGGAAATGAGCTCCTCGACCTTGGCCATCTTTGCTTTGTCCGTGTGGGCGGGTGGAGCCATGAAGGCAAATTTCTCGCGCTTGTAGAGGACTTCCGGGAGCACGCCTTTGACGGCTTCGCGGAGCACATGCTTCTCGATGTTGCCCTTGATGCGGAGGTTCGGCGGGACGTCGACGGCTACCGCAGCGAGGTGATGATCAAGGAAGGCGGGGCGCGATTCCATGGAGTTCGCCATGTCCACGCGGTCGCCGCCCCAGTTGAGGATCTGGCCTTCGAGCTGGCATTTCGACCAGGTGTATTGGGCGATGTCGAGCGGGTGACGACCTTCGAGCATCGAGCCATCGATGCGGTTGGCGATTTCCTCGATCGGATCGTAGCCGTCGAGCTCGTGCTGGAGGTCATCGGAAAGCAGCGGTCGAGCGAGGTCGAGCGTGTCCATCCACGGTTGGATCCATGAAGGGGTGAAACCGCAGAGTTTTTCCCAGGTGTGGTGGGTGCGCTGGTTTTCGGCGAGGATCGCGCCTTTGAAGAGCGAGTTGGTTTTCTCAAGGGCTGCTTGGTATTCTGCGCGAACGGCTGGCGGCTCGTGGCTGAGGCCGTGGAGGAACATGTCGCGCTTGAGTGCAGGATAGCCGGCGAAAAGTTCGTCGGCGCCTTCGCCGGTGATGACGCAGCGGTATCCGGAGTCCCAGACACGTTTCGACATGAGGTTCTTGGCGACGCCGAGTGTGTTGTAGAACGTGCGCTCCGCGTGCCAGACAGTTTTGACGTAGTTGTCGCCGTAGAGATCTTCTGCCTTGAGGTTGATGACTTCCTGATCGGCTCCCATGGACTCGGCCATCTGCTTGGCGATGGGGGCTTCGTCGTAGGCATCGTCATCGAAAGAGATCGTGTAGGCTTTCGTCGGTGCCTGCATGGAACCTGTGGCGAGACCGAGGATGCAGCAGGAGTCGATGCCGCCGGAGAGGTAGCAACCGACCGGGACATCGGCATCGAGGCGATGGACAATGGCGTCGATGAGTTCGCTGCGGACTTTTTCAACGTGTTCCTGTTCGTCAACTTTGGTGGGGCGTGCTTCCTCGTGGGGGAATTCGAAATCCCAATAACGTTGCTGGTGGATATCGAGTTGGCCGTTGCGTTTGCGAATGCGCAGGAAATGGCCGGGGGCGAGCGAGGTGATGTTTTCGAAAGCACTCATGCCCGGCGCGATCGTCTGCATGAGTTGGTGCAGGGCGGCCTTCTTGTCGAGACGTGCCGGGACATCGGGATGGGCGAGCACGGATTTCGCTTCGGAGCCGTAGACGATTGTGGATTTATCCGGGGAGACCCAGAAAAACAACGGGCGCACGCCGAATCGGTCGCGGATGAGGATGAGTTCATCGGCGTGGTTGTCATAGAGGGCGAAGGCGAATTCGCCACGCAGGTGTTCGGTGAAATCGAGGCCGTATTTCCGGTAGAGGCCGATGGCGATTTCCGAATCGGATTTCGTGAGGAAGCGATCGCCCTCCGCCATGAGGGTCGAGCGGTGGCGTTTGAAATCGTAGAATTCGCCGTTGCTGGTGAGCACGTAGCGGCCATCGACGGCATGAAGTGGCTGGCAGCCGCCTTCGAGGTCGTTGATGGCGAGGCGGGTGTGGCCGAGGGCTACGCCTTTTTCCCTGACCACATACTGGCCGCGTCCGTCGGGGCCGCGGTGGTGGATGGTTTCGAGCTGATTGTCGAGAAGGTCGGGGGTGTTGTCAGGGAGGGGTCTGGCTGAGAAATGTCCTGCGATTCCGCACATAAGGTAGATGTAGTAGTTGTTAGGAGGGTGAGAGGTCGATGAGGTTCGGCAGCGCCTTGAGGCGGCCGAGCACTGACATGAGAAGCGCCTGGCGGATGAAGACCGCGCCGTGCGCTTGGGAGAAATAGAGATTGTGGGGGGTTTTATCGAGGGAGGTGTCGAGCTCGTCCAGGCGGGCGAGCGGGTGGAGGATGATCGCGCTTTCCTTAATCGGGCTGTCCGAGTTCAGCTTGAAGCGGCTGTCCATGTTTTTGTAGGAGTCCCCGAGGAAGGCGATGGAGTTCATATAGATGATATCGAGCGTGGGGAGGTGCTCGCGTACGTCATTGGAGACCTCGTAGTCGATGCCTGCAGCGGTGAGCTGTTCGGTGACTTCCTCGCCGAAGGGGTCTGCCATTTCGGAAATGACCGTGACCTTGCCGATGTGGTCTTTGAAGAGCAGGGCCATCAGGAGGAAGGATTTCACGGCACGCATCGAGCCGGGTGTGCCGAGGATGCCGAGGTGAAGGAGGGGTTCTTCTTCGAGGTGCGGGGCTGCAAGCGAGGGTCGCCATTTCAGGAGGGCGAACCAATCGGCGAGTGCCTGGGTGGGATGCTCGCCCGAGCCGTTTCCTGCATTGATGAGGGGGATGCGGAGGTTTTTCAGGATCTCCTCGGGCGCATCGGTATCGGTGTGGCGCATGATCACGCAGTCCGCATAGGCGTTGAACATTTCACCGATGTCCGCGAGGGATTCGCCTTTTGCCTGGCCTGTGGTGGAGCCGTCCGCGATGGAGATCACCTTGCCATCGAGACGGAAGACCGCGCTTTCGAAGCTTGTGCGGGTGCGGGTGGAGGCCTCGAAGAATGCGGTAACCGCGATTTTTCCGTCGAGGGGATGATACGGCCAGATCTCGATTTTTTCGAGAATCGCGGCGAGTTTACAGAGCTCGACGACTTCATCGAAGGAGAACTGCCCGGCGGTGAGGATGCTTTTGCCTTCGAGCTCTTGGAGGACGGTGAGATCCACCGGATTGTTGATAAAGAGGTCGGAGGGTTCGGGACGGATCGCTGACGAACCTTCGGGAGGCTCGATGTTCGGCGTGATTTGATTTTCCCGGATACGTTGGGTGTCTTCGATTTCCATATTGTTGGATCGTGTGAAAGGGTTGGTGGTAAGCGCTTACCAGAGTGTGCCTTTTGCCCAATCCTTGAGGAGAAGCATCAGCAGAGCCACGGCACCGAGCGCGGTCCAGGTGAGGGCGATGATGATGAGGAGATGCAGGAATTCAGGGGAAAACACGGGATCGGGAAGTTGCTAGGCTGATGGGAACTTTGCAGGCGAAAGGAGGCGGGCGGAGATGGTGAAGAGCATGGAGACGGCGGTGCCTACGAGGGATGCCGTAAACCAGCCGAGGGTAAAGTATGCCGTAATCCCGGTCGCGCAACCGGCTAACATGCCGATGATGACGAGGGGGCGGTTGATGCGTTTCCAAAACAGCCCGGCGATGACCGGCCAGATGAGTGAGCCGACGAGGGGGCCGGAAATGAAGAGGGCGTTGATGATCGGCCACTTGGGAGCGGCGAGGATCCATGCGAAAATGCCGACACCGATGATCACGAAGCCGGCGACTTTGCGGAAATTCTTTTCGTTGTGAGTTTTTTCTAACAGTCCTTCCTGCACGTCGCGGATGAGGAGATCGGAAGTGGCGGCGAGCAGGGAGTCGATGGAAGAGGCCATCGAACAGAAGAGGACAATGAGGATGAGGATCCCGGCGATTGCGCCGAATCCGGATTGGGACATCACGGCGGCGGCGACGGTGGGGCCGGTCTGGTTGGCTTCGGTGATATTGATGCCGAGCGGGCCAGCGGCGAGGGCGATGAAGCCGGCGGCGATGGGAATCGGGAACCAGAGGATGCCGGAAAGGAGGAAGGCTTTCGGGGCGACGTCTTTGCGCATGGCGAAGGCGCGCGACCACCAGACATTGTTGTGGAAGACCTCGCCGAAGCCGAAGAGCATGTTGTTGAAGACCGCGAGCAGGGCGGCCGGCATCGCGATCTGCAGGAGCGATGGCTGATGGGTGGCGATGTGGGTGTAGGCCTGGTCGAAATCGAGCTGGGTGACGACGAGTCCGCCGATGAAAACGATGCCTACGAGGATGATGATGCTCTGGATGAAGTCCGTGCCGATGACCGCATACATGCCGCCGAAAAGGGTGTAGAGGACGCAAACGAGGAGGATGAGCGACATGCCCTGAAGGTAGGGGATGCCTGCGAGGGCGTTCATGAGTTCGCCGCCAGCGATGGCCATGCTGACAAGCCATGAGAGCGAATAGATCATGGTGATGATCAGGAAAATTGCCCAGCCGGTGCGGCCGTAGCGGAGGCGGAAAAAGTCCCCGGCGGTGACGCCTTGGGGGAGGATTTTCCGAATGCGGACGGCGAAGAAGGCGAACAGGATGAGTCCGAAGCTGGCGGTGGAGTAGGCGAGCATGCCCCAGACACCGAGGGTGAGGGCGAAGACCGGGGCGAGCATCGTGGTGTTCGATGTGACCCAGGTGGCCATCGCGGTGGCGGAGCCGAGGGAGAGCCCGACCTTGCGGCCGGCGAGCATGAAGCCCTCGGAATTCTTTGCTTTCCTGCCCCAGAGGATGCCTAACAGAACCCACAGCACGCCGAGCCCGATGACGATGGCCCAGCCGGTGCTGGTGGAGATGGAAGTGACGGCAGCGATCATGCGGCGTCCTCCTCGTTTTTCGTAATGAAGTGGGCAACGACGATGGTGCCAATGGTGGCGAGCACGACACCTGCGCCGATGGAGAGGATGAGCCAGAGCTTCCAGCGTGGGAAGAACTCCACCTTCATGGCGAGTGGTGCGGACCACTCGGACGTGGAGGCATCGGCGATGCGGAAATAATGGGTGCCCTCAGGCAGGCCGGTAATCACCGAGGCGGGATCGGTGCCACGGTAGCGGGTGGTGGTTTCCGTGAAATCCTCGGAGCTCGACTGCTGGAGTTCGATGATGAGGGAGTCGGGTTTTTTCCAAGAGAGAGTGACGGTGCCGTTGTCGGAAACGGCGGATTCCAGATCGGCACGGTCGGTGAAATCGACGGTCTCAGCCTCCAAGGGATTCCCGCAAAAAAGAAAAGCGACGGCGAGGGCTGGGACGATGTGGGAGAAAAAGCGGATCGAGACGGGAACGTTGCGCGCCAAGCGAAACACCCCTGTCCCCATGGGTCAAGGGGTCTTTGGAAACAATCCCTGCAAGCGTTCCTCCACGGGATTACTTGAGGAGTTCCAGGATCGGATACGGGTAGATGCCGAAGACGAGGGTCAGGACGGTGAGGGCGCCGATGGCGATCTTGGAAATATTCGGCAGGGTGATCGCGGCCTCTTCGCGGGGTTCGATCCACCAGATGGCGCGCACGGTCTTGAAGTAGTAGTAGAAACCTGCTGCTGCGGCGACGACGGCGATGCCGATGCCAACCCAGAGATGGGCGCTGACGGCGAGGGAGAAGACGAAGAATTTCCCGATGAAGCCGGCGGTGAGCGGGACTCCGGCGAGGGCGGCGAGGAGCACGGTCATCGCGAGGGCGAGGAGTGGGTTGGTTTTGCCGAGTCCATTGAAGTCGGAGACCGCTTCGCCATCGCGGTGGATGCGGATCTGGGCGAGCACGAAGAACACGCCGAGGGTCATGATGAGGTAGGTGGCGAGGTAGAAGGAGACTGCCTCAATGGAGGAGACGTTGCCATCCGTGACCGGCTGCCATGCGGCGAGGGCGAGGATGAGGAATCCCGCGTGTGCAATCGAGGAGTAGGCGAGCAAGCGCTTGAAGTTCGTTTGCGGGATGGCGGCGAGGTTTCCGTAGAGGAGGGTGGCTGCGGCGAGGATGAGAAGGATGGTCAGCACTTGGGTGCGGACGGGGGAGCCTTCGCCGAGGAAGGGAGTGAGGAAACGGATGAGCAGAACGAAGCCCGCAGCCTTGGAGCCGACCGAGAGGAAGGCGGTGGTGGGGGTGGGTGCGCCTTGGTAGACGTCTGGGATCCACATCTGCATCGGGAAGGCGCCGACCTTGAAGCCGAGGGCGACGAGGACGAGGGCGATGCCGAAGAGGAGGGGCACGGTGTTTTCCATGCCGGCGATGGCGGCGGGGAGGAGATCGAGCCTCATGGTGCCGGTGGAGCCGTAGATCCAGGCGATGCCGTAGACGAGGAAGCCGGTGGAGAGGGCGCCGAGGATGAGGTATTTCACGCCTGCCTCAAGGGAACCGACGTTGCGGCGCATGAAGGCGACGAGGATGTAGAAGGTGATGGTGACGAGTTCGAGGGCGACGAAAGCTCCGGCGAGGTCTTTGGCAGAGGCCATCCACATCATGCCTGCGCAGGCGAAGATCGGCAGGGAGTAGAATTCCCCGGTGCCTTCTTCGGATTCTGGAGTCTCGGTGAAACGGGAGAGGATCTTCCGGTAATCGACTGCCATGAGCAGGACGAGGGCGGTGGTGAGGAGGGCGAAGATTTTGTAGAAGCGCGCGAGGGAATCAAACTGGTAGAAGTTCCAGAGAGGCCAAGCTGCCCAATCGGCCTCGGGTTTCGCATCGGGTCCGATGGCGAAGAAGGTGAGGACAAGGATGGCAGTGAGGCCGATGGCACCGGCGAGGCCGGCCCATGATTTATTTTTCGCCGGGACAAAGGCTTCGGCGAGGAGGATGACGAAGCCGAGGGTGACGGTGAGGGCTTCCAGATAGTAGGCGGGCATGGGTGGGAAAATTTTAAATTCTAAATCTTAAATCCTAAAGAGAAGAGATACGAGGCTGAGTCTGTGGTTTCGAATTTCGTGCTTAAGATTTAGTGCTTCATCTCAAGGAGATGAAGGAGAAGGTTCGGGTAGCAGCCGACAGCGAGGAGGGCGACGATGAGAAGGACTGCGGGAATGTGGTCGACGAGGGTGAGGTCGGCGGCCTTCTCGGTGGATTTCACCGCAGGGCCTTGGAAGATATTCCGGTAGGCGCGCAGCATGTAGACTGCGGAGATGACCACGCCCCAGATGGCGAGGATGCAGGTGATCTGGACGGGGCCGAGGCCGTCGGCGGGCACGTAGTTTTCGAAAGCGGAGAGAAAGACGAGGACTTCGCCGGAGAAGTTCGCGAGGCCGGGGAGGCCGATGGAGGCCATGGCGGCGATGCCGAAGAGGAATGCCATGCCGGGAGCGGATTTTGCGAGGCCACCCATGTCGGCGAGGTCGAGCGAGCCGGTGGAGCGCTCGATGCGATCGGCGAGGCCGAAGAGCAGGGCGATGGAAATGCCGTGGGCGAACATCAGCACGACGGCGGCGGGAAGAGCGAGGGTGTTCGTTGGCACCGCGATGAGGGCGGCGATGGCGAGGAAGATGTAACCCATGTGCATCACCGAGGAATTACCGAGGAGGGTGTCGAGGCGCTTCTGGGAGATGGTGACGAGGCCGACCCAGAGAATGTTGCCGAGCAGGAGGACAAGGAGTGGGGTGAGCCAGACGGCGAGGCCATCGGGAACGAGCGGCACCGCGATGCGGAGCATGCCGTAGAGGCCGAATTTCTTCAGGACACCGGCGTGGAGCATGGAGGTCGGCGCGGGTGCACTGGCGTAGGCGGGGGCGGCCCATGAGTGGAAAGGGAAGAGCGAGACGAGTGTGCCGAAACCGACGATGAGGAGGGCGGCGATGCCTTTTTGCGCGGCGGGATCGATGATGCCAACGGCGTCTTTCATTGCCCGGAGGTCGAAGGTGCCTGCAAGCGAGGCGAGCCAGACGAGGCCGGCGAGGAGGATGAGAGAGCCGAGGCCGAGGTAGATGGTGATCTTCCAGGCGATGCCGCGGCGGTCGCCACGGCCGAGCATGCCGATCATGAGGAAGGTGGGGATGAGCGCCATTTCGTGGAAGGCGTAGAAGAAGAAGAGATCGGTGGAGGCGAAAGCTCCGATGGCTCCTGCGGCGATGAGTAGGGAGGAGCCGTAGTAGAGTTTTTCGCTGCCAGCAGGGGCTTTGCCGGAAAGGACGGCGGCGAGGGTGACGATGACCGAGAGCAGCACCATCACGAGGCTCATGCCATCAATGTAGCCGAAAGCGAGGTGGATTGCGGGTTTTTCAAGGACTTGCAGGGAGAATTCCCATGCTTTGTCCTGCCAGCAGAAGACTGAACTGAGGCCGAGGATGAGATTGAGGGCGGCAGCACCGATGGCGGTGAGGCGGGCTGGAGCGCCGAGAAGGATGGCGAGAAAGGCCAGGATCGGGAGGGCGACGAGGAGGATCAACATGGGAGAAAAGGTGCGGCTGCGCGGAAATCCATTTCCGCAGGGCGAATACAGCGAAGATGGGGCAGGTGGAAAAGGGCAAAATAGCGCTGGGGAGGGGAATTGTGGGCTGAAGCGTCTTTAGAACCGGTGTTCGGGCGCTTCGGGTCTTTGCGTATGGCCCGGGTGGCGGTAGATTACGGAGGAAATGCAGCATGTGGTGTTATTGCCGTTCGGGAGTGCCGGGGATGTGTTCCCGTTCATCTGGTTGGGAAAATTGCTGATGGGGCGCGGCTATCGGGTGACCATGGTGACGACTTGCCTGTTCGCGGAAGCGGCGGCGAAGGCCGGGATCGATTTTGTGGCGTTGGGGACGCAGGAGGAGTTTGAGGCGATTGCAAGAGATCCGCGGATTTGGAAGTTGGGGATCGGGTCTAAAGTGGTGCTGGACTATGCAGTGGACTGGACGGAGCCGTATCTGGAGGCGGTGGAGGGGCTGGGGAATGTGGATTTGATGATGGCGCCACTGACGGCTTTTGGGGCGAGGTTGGCGCGTGAGAAGCACGGGATTCCGCTGATCACGGTGCATTTGCAGCCGATGGTTTTTGTAAGCGCCTATGAGACCCCGTTGTTGCATCCGGCGTTTGCGATGTTCCGGGCGCTGCCGGTGTGGGTGAAACGGCTGCTGTTTTCGCTGCCCAATCCCATCGATTTCATGGCGCTGCCACGGATACGGAAAATCTGCCGGGCGCAGGGTGTGGAGCCACCGAAGAGTTTGTGGCGTGAGTGGTGGGATTCGCCCGACGGAGTGCTAGCGCTTTTTCCGGAATGGTTCGGCAAGCCGCAGCCGGATTGGCCGGGGAATCTGCTGCAGTGGGATTTTCCGATGGAGGATCTGGGCGGTGAGGTCGGGATGCAGGAGGAGTTGGTGAAATTTCTGGACGCGGGGGAGAAGCCGGTGGTGTTCACCCCGGGGAGCGCGAATGTGCAGGCGGAGTGTTTTTTCAGGACTGCAGCGGAGGTGGTGAGGCGGCTAGGACTACGGGCGGTGTTTGTGACGCGGATGGAGAAGCAAGTGCCCGAAAGCATGGAGGGCAGTATCCTGCAGGTGGATTTCGTGCCGTTCGGTAAGTTGCTGGAGCATGCCTCGGCCTTCGTGCATCACGGAGGAGTCGGGACGATGGCGCAGGGATTCCGCGCGGGGGTGCCGCAGTTGGTGATGGCGATGTCCCACGATCAGCCGGACAACGCAGATCGGCTGGAAAGGCTGGGTGCCGGGATTGGGTTGATGGCTCGGAGTTTTACGCCGGAGCGGGTGACTCAGGAGTTAGGGAAATTGCTGACGGATCGTTCATTTGCGGATGAAGCCGTCTATTTGGCGAAGAAGCTGGAAGCGAAGAGGGATGTGGCGGAGTTGGTGGCGTGGATTGAGAGTCGGATGTCGGGCGTGCCATCCCATGCTTGAATCGACCCATCACCTACCGTAATGGATATCATGAAATGTAGGTTCGTAACTTATCTGTTGATTGCGACTTCGATGTGTCCCGTGTCGGCCGAATGGCAGAAACACACGATCATGGAGCTGGGTCGAAATACCACGGCGGTAGCGGCGGACTATGATGGGGACGGAGATGTGGATGTGATCACCAGTTATGATGGCAAGGTCAGCTTGTTTCTCGCCCCGGAGTGGAAGGAAGTTGAGATCCACCGACTGCCTAACAATAGGGGACAATGCATCCACAGTGAGTCGTTGGATATTGATGGGGATGGCGATGAGGATTGGGTAGGAAGCCAGGCGAATGTTGCACCTTTCTGGCTGGAGAATCCCGGTAAAGACGACATGCCGTGGAAAGCGCGCATCATCGATTACGACATCCGGGGTATTCATTGTATCCTGAAAGCGGATGTGGATCGGGATGGCAAAGATGATGTCATCATCAACAATTTCACTCCGGAGGGTCCGCTCGGCGACTCGGTGGTGTGGCTAAGCATCCCCGAAGATGTGAAATCTGCATCGCATTGGGATCGGCATGTTTTTGCAGAGAAAGATGCCGGCGGCGGTAGTCACTATTTTGGATTCGGTGATGTGGATGGAGATGGCTGGGGAGAGATCGCTGTGGCAGCAAAAGGCGCTCCGTTCGAAGGGGGCGACTGGTTTGCGTATTGGAAAAATCCCGGAGAAAAGGGAATCGAGTCGCCGTGGCAAAAGGTGGTTCTTGCGGAAGGTCAACTGGGTGCGACAAATATTCTACCCGGAGATGTGAATGGAGATGGGAAAACCGATTACTTGGCATCACGTGGGCATGGTGCGGGGGTCGTGTGGTTCGAGGCTCCCGACTGGAAGGAGCATGAGATGGATCCTGGAATGAAGTCTCCGCACAGTCTCGTGCTGGTGGATCTAGATGGGGACGGGGACTTGGATGGAGCAAGCTGTGGTTTCGAAAGCGAACGAGTCTCCGTATATTTCAACGACGGTGAAGGAGTGTTCACTCGTCTGGATATCGACGATGCCCAAGAGTCCTATGACCTGCGAGCCGTGGATATGGATGGGGATGGCGACTTGGATTTGCTCAATGCGGGGAGAAATTCGAAAAACGTGGTGTGGTATGAAAATCCGCTCCGATAGGGTAGGCTCTCTGAACCTAACAAAAACTAAACCATCATGAGGAGACGACTCATCACATCACTCTGCGGGATTATGGCTATCACCATGCTGACGGGCTTTACCCGATCCGAAGGTGAATCCGACAAGCTGACGCAAGAAGATCGTCAGGCATTGGCGATCGGTCGGGCAGTTCTTCGTCTGGAGGAACTGGCCGGGGCGGGTGCGCCATGGATGACGGCCGAGCAAGAAGCCGAACTCGAACGTAACGTGAAGTTTCTGAGCGAAACACAAGCGAGTCGGATGACCTGGGCTTGGTTGGAGTTTCGACTCAAAAATGATAGCCAACTCCAGTTGGAAAATAACCCTGGAGCTAAAGCAATCCGGCAGCGGTTGGATTTGCTGACGAAACTGCTGAGAAAGTATTTTATCCTAGAGTAGGCGCAAGAAGGTGAGTCCTTCGATGGCCTGCTCTATACGTAACACTCCCTTCTCGCCGGAAGCAAAACCCAAACCGGAATGTGTCGATCCTCGGCGACCTGCGAATCGCTCCGGGGGTTTCGGTAGATGCTTCCGGTAAAAGGCCTAGTTCTCTCCGGAGGCTTTGGCGCGTGCGGCGGAGCCGAAAGGATCGAATGCGATGACTTGGTGATTCATCACATCTTTCACGCTGTCCCAAGTGACTTCCTGGTCCATGGCCTTGCGGATGCGTTGCCATGAGATGACCTCACGATCCATTTGTTTGGAAACGGTTTTGAGCCATTTTGCGGCGGTCTTTGCCGCCGGGGTCTCCATGCGCAGACATGCACTGCGGAGGTCCTCGCAGCGTTCCGCACACCAGATGGCGTAGCGCATCGTGTGGTGGCTTTCGCGTGCCGCAGCTCCGGTATATTCGTCGCAGGCGGCGAGGCAGTCGTTAATAGCGTCGTGCTCCTCGCAAGGATCACTGCCGAGAGTCTCGGCGAGCTCTTCACATGATGTCCGACATTTTGCGACGACCATCATGGCGAGGAATTTCGGGGCTATATCATTCCCTGTTGTGGCGCAGAAAGGTGTGCCGGGAAAGATCTGGGTGTTGAACACATTTGCTTCATTCATGTTGGGTTGGGGGGGGGTGAGAAACAGCGGCGAAATAGTGCCCTTGAATGTCAATTTGCGCAATCATCATAGGGTTCATGATGGTGAAGATGTGTTGATGTTCACGCGATTTTGGCTTCTTCGGCGGGTGAAAATTAGCAATGTGAATAAGTTGTGAAAACTGTGAGTCGATCTCATAACCTGCTGATAATGAGTAACTTGCAAATCTTTCTGGCGATGTGAATAAGGTGTGAACAACGGGCAATAAGTGGTGTGTAGACGAAATGAAGAAAAATTCGTGCACGTTCCGTCGGTGGGGTAAAATTTATTTAGAAAAGGTTAAATATAATGCAAAATGCCATTTTTTACCGATAGGATTTGGCGGTGTGCCAATGTTATTTCTGTTAGTGTTTTTGGGCGAAATCCGGACGAGGAGGGTCATTTTTGAGCTGAGTCCGGGTGGGCAAATGATTGTCTAGAAGCGGCTCAGAAAGTGCGGACCGAGGAGAGTCCGCCATCAGGACGATGGATCTGGCCGGTGATAAAAGAGGAGGAATCGGAAAGCAGGAATGCGGCGAGCTTGGCGACATCGTCGGGATTGCCGATGGCCTGGAGAGGATGGCGATTTGCGGAAAGTTGTTTTTTCTCATCGTTGCCGAGGAGCGGAGCGGCGAGCGGGGTGTCGGTGAGGGAGGGGGCGATGGCGTTGACTCGGATGCGGGGGGCGAATTCTGCGGCAAGGGATCGGGTGAGCCCCTCGACGGCGGCTTTGGAGGCGGAGATAGAAGCGTGGAAGGCCATGCCTTGTGCGACCGCGACGGTGGAGAAAAATACGATGGATGCGGAAGGGGCGTTCTTCAGTGCGGGGAGCGCTTGGCGCACGGCTTCGGCTGCGCCAAGGCAGTTGATCTGGAAATCTTTCCTGAAGTCATCCGCTGTGAGACGATGGAAGGGTTTGAGATTGATGGTGCCTGGGAAGTAGATGAGGCCGTCGAGGGAATCGGGCAGTTCCATTTCCGCGGGGTTCTCCGCATCGAATGGCTGTATGGGAATGCCAAGGGCAACGAGTTGATCGGAGGAGCGGGAGGCGGCGATGAGATTGATGCCGTAGGATTTCAGCAGTTTTGCCGTGGCCAGGCCGATGCCTGAGTTGCCTCCGATGAGAAGGATGGTTTTTGACATCTAGCAAGGTGGGCTGGTAGCCGGGTCTTGCAAGGGATGATCGGCGAGACGCCGCAGTTACGCAAAATCCGGGCGAATTTCGCGCAGCGGGAGAAGGACGAAGGGGCGCTCCCGGATACGTGGGTGAGGGAGGGTTAGCCGTGGGTGATCGAGTTCCGTTTCGCCGAAGAGGAGGATGTCGACATCGATTACGCGGGGGGCGTTACGTATCGGTTTTAGCTCACGGCCGAGTTTACGTTCGATCGCTTGGGTGAGATCGAGGAGGGCCAGTGGATCGTTGTCCGAGTGGTGGAACTCGATGGCGGTGTTGAGGAAACGCGGCGAGTCGGGAGGGCAATTCTGCGGATCGGTATCGTACAGAGAGGCGGTGAGGAATGGCTCGCCGGGAGTGGCGATGGCTTTGAGTTCGGAGATCGCTGCTGCGATGTTGGCGTGGCGATCACCGAGATTTGAACCGAGGGCTATGGCGACGCGTGGCACTTAGTCCTGGAGGTTGTAGAGTTTGGCGATGCCGTAGTTTGCTTGGACGCGTTCGTTGGCGGCACTGACTTTATCCGAAGGGATGATGATGGGGCGGTTGGCACCATAGACTTCGATAACGTGATATTCTGGTGGGTTCTCGGTGTAAAGGAGCTCGTAGAGGTGGGCGAGATCACGGACGGGGAGGCCGTTGACTTTCTCGACGGCCATGCCGGTGAAGTTGTCGATCTGGGAGGTGACGGGATCCGGCTCGATCTGGGTGAGGATGACGATGTCTTTCTTTTCCTGGAAAATGCCTTTCGAGACGTAATCGGTATAAAGGCGACGAACGGTAATGTCGCTGAACTTCGAGGTGGCGAAGAGATTGGTATCGAGCGGTTGGAAAACGAGGCCGGCGAAGACCACATAACGCGGCGTTTTTTCATACTGCACCGAGTAGAGGCGGGAAGGTGGGAGGGGCTTGAGGGTGACCTCGACATCATTCCACGAGCCATTGCGGAGGTAGCGCACGGCGACTTTGTCTCCGGAAAATTTGCGTTCGACGATTTCGTTGAGGTTGACCTTTTCGCCATCGACCAGCACCTGGCCGTCGCTATCAACGGGATTGCCATCGAGGGAAATGAGCACGTCGCCGGTTTCAAGGATGCCATCGACGGAGCTAGTGGGGACGACGTTGGTCACGAGAACGCCTTGGCCGTTGTTAGGGAGGCCGAGGGCGGCGCGCATGGCGGGGTTGTGAAGGGGGAATTCGGTGATGCCGAGTTCCGCGTAATGGTCGTAGCTACCGTCTGCGATGTCTGTGAGGAAACGCTTCACCACGGGGGTGGGGATGATGTAGCCGGTGTTGTCCGCTTGGCGGAGACCTTGGAAAGCGACGCCGACGACCTTGCCATCCTGAAGCACGGGGCCACCGGAATTGCCGGGGTTGATGGCGGCATCGATTTGGACCACGAGGTGGGAGTCCGCGCGGCTGTGGGAGTAGGGTTGGAAATCGATACGTGAGACGATGCCTTTTGTGACAGAGAGGCGCTCGCCGCCGACTGGGTAGCCGATGACTGTGACCAAGGATTCCAGAAGGGGGATCTCACCGAAGGAGAAGACCGGGAAATCCTCGAAATCGGAAAAGTCTTCGAGGGAGAGCAAGGCGAGATCGCAATCGTGGGCGATGAAATCGACCTTGGCGGGATATTTCTCCGGTGAGCCGTGGACGGTGATGAGAATGCGTTTCTGGTTAGAGACGACGTGGGCGTTAGTGAGGATGCGGTTCTTCCCGATGAGGAATCCGGTGCCGATGCCGCCGCTGAAGCGTCCCGAATTCCACGGGGTCTCGTAGTCCGGATTTTGGGTGGCGACTTCGATCCGAAGGACGGAGCGGTATTGGCCGGAAGAGCTATTTTGAGCGGAAAGCCGGAGAGGGAAAACTGCGAGGAAAGCGAGAACTAGAACGGGTGCGAAGCGGGTCATGTTGGGGTTTAGATTATGGGCGGGTTTGGAAATGGCAAAGGCGAAGTCGTCATATTGTTGCGATGCCGTGGATATTTTGGGGGGCTTGATTGTTCTAATCGAAGGTATTGCGACCTTACTGTAAGTCGTTGATAATGAGCGATAAACGAAATTTCTGCCGATGCCGAAAATTGACCAAGGCAAATGCAACTTGCACGCCGTGCGGGGGCGGGTGAGGTTTCCAACGCCTTCCATTCTGCTTGATGGCGTCATAATCCGGGGGGAGAATGACGACGTCGCGGGGTGGAAGGTCTTTTTGTGTAAGGCTTGTTTTATCAACGAGTTCCGATGGCGAGCAGGGTCTGGAATTTCGGAGCCGATTCTTCTTTGTCGGCGATGAGGGTTTCGATTTCGGAGAATCCCGATTTGTGTAGCATTGAAGCGATTTGGCTCTCGGAAAAGCCGAGCCAGCGATCGGCATACAGTTCACGTGCTTCCGTGAAATTGTGCTGGAGTAGATCGAGAATGATGAGACGTCCGCCGGGACGGAGGATGCGATGTGCTGAGTCGATCGCACGCTGCGGGTTTTCCGCATGGTGGAGTGCTTGGCTGAGTATGGCCAGATCGATGGAGGAATCCTCGATGGGCGGCGACTCGATGTCCCCGAGGCGGAATTCGAGGTTGTGGAGGCCGTTTGCCGTGGCGAGTGACTGGGCGTATTCGACCATCTTCGGTGATAGATCGACGGCGATGACTTTTTCGGCACGCTGGGCGAGGAGTTGGGAAAGCGTGCCTTCCCCGGCACCGAGGTCGGCGACGTGGCGGTAGTTGAGGGCTTTGATGAGCGCTTCGGCGAGGGCTTTCCATGAGCGGCCCGGCACGTAGTCTTTTCCGAAACGGCCGGCGAGTTCGTCGAAGTAGGTGCGGGCGTAGTCTTTCCGCTTCGAGAGGATATGGGCTAAGGCGAGGTTGTCTGCAGTCACCTCCGGGATCTCGGCGGCGGCGCTGGTGGTGATGGGGATGAGGTCTTCCGGCAGGGAGGCGGAATAGACGTTGTTTTTCCCGCTGCGTTCGTCCGCGACGAGGGAGGCGGCTTTGAGCTGGGAGAGTTGGGTGGAAATGCGGCTCTGACCCATGCCGAGGATTTCCTGAAGCTCTGCGACCGAGAGGGCGTCTTGGTGGAGAAGCGACAGGATTCGCAGCCGGGTGGGATCCGAAATGAGTTTCAGGGATTTGATGATTGACTGCATGAGTGGGATGTTACATCAACGAATCACGATTTGACGATACGAAAATTCCAAACCACATGAGCACCTACATTTTCTCCTCAGAGTCCGTCGGCGAAGGCCATCCGGATAAAGTTTCCGATACGATCTCCGATGCGATCCTCGACGCATGCCTCACCATCGATCCGAAGAGCCGCGTGGCTTGTGAGACGTTCGTGAAGAGCAATGTGGTGATTGTCGGAGGCGAGATTACGATCCCCAAGCTTCAGAACAAAAAGAAAGGCACGACCCAGCCGATCGATGAAGTTCTGAACGTAGGCAAGATCATCCGCGATGCGGTGCGCGGCATCGGCTACACCAACTCCGACGATGTGTTCCACGCCGATACACTTTTCATCAACAACCTCCTGACCATCCAGAGCCCTGATATCGCGCAAGGTGTGGATGCGAAGGCTGCCGAGGGTAAGAAACACGCCAAGCAAGGCGCGGGAGACCAAGGAATCATGTTCGGCTATGCGTGTAACGAAACGCCTGAGCTCATGCCGGCGCCGATCATGTATGCGCATCGCCTCGGCCGTGAGCTGACCCGCATCCGCAAAGCCGGCAAGATCGCGAAGTGGCTGCGCCCGGATGCGAAGACCCAGGTCTCCGTGGAATATGTCGATGGCAAACCGACCCGCGTGGTGAACGTGGTGATCTCCACCCAACACGCCGATGGTGTTCCGCATGCGGAGATCGAAAAATTCTGCATCGAGCAGGTCATCAAGAAGGTGCTGCCGAAGGAAATGCTTACCACGAAGACCGAGTATCTCATCAATCCGACGGGCAAGTTCGTCATCGGCGGCCCCCAAGGGGATACCGGACTCACCGGGCGCAAGATCATCGTTGATACCTACGGTGGCAGCGGACGGCACGGTGGTGGTGCTTTCTCCGGAAAGGACGCCTCGAAAGTCGACCGCTCCGCAGCTTACATGGGCCGCTGGGTTGCCAAGAACGTCGTGGCGGCAGGTCTCGCCGAGAAATGCGAGGTCCAGTTCGCTTATGCGATCGGCCATCCAGAGCCAGTCAGCGTGCATGTCGATACCTTCGGAACAGGAACCGTGGATGATGCGAAAATCCTCCATGCGGTGTTGAAGGTCTTCTCTTTCAACCCTGCGGATATCGTGAAGCAGCTCAACCTGCTTCGCCCGATCTACTCGAAAACCACGAACTACGGTCACTTCGGCAAAGACGACTCCGACATCACTTGGGAAAAGACCGACAAAGTGGCTGCGCTCAAAAAAGCCATCGCATAAAGACCCAAGACTCGGAGACATAAGACACAAGAAAGACGTGGGTTTGGAGCAGCATAATTTTGAGGAATTGGAAGTTTGGAAGCGCTCGTCGCGACTGGCAGTCTCCATCCTTGAGCTGATCGAGCCGACGAAACTTTACGCACTGCGGGATCAAATGGCACGGAGTTGCGTCTCCGTGCCATCAAACATCGCGGAGGGTGCGGAGCGAGATAGTAACAAAGAGTTTAGGCGATTTTTGGCGATCGCCAAAGGCTCTGCCGCTGAACTCCGTACCCAACTTTACATCGGTCTGCGGGCAGGTGTTTACGATGCGGAGAAAGCTACCCCTCTCATCCATGAGGCAAAGGAAATCGGCGCGATGCTCGAAGGTCTCCGCCGAAGCTTACTCCCACCCGGAATCCTCCCAAAGCTACTAAGCCTCTTCTTCTAAATCTTATGTCTTGGGTCTTGCCGTCTTAAGTCTTGCCCGCTTCATAAAAAATCTAACACCAAACCAACAACCTCCTATAAATATCATGAGTTTCACTGACTACAAAGTAAGGGACATCGGCCTCGCCGATTTCGGCCGCAAGGAAATCGACATCGCCGAGCACGAGATGCCCGGCCTGATGGCGACCCGTGAAAAATACGGCAAGACCAAGCCCCTGCAAGGCGTCCGCATCATGGGCTCCCTGCACATGACCATCCAGACGGCGGTTCTCATCGAGACCCTCGTGGATCTCGGTGCGGATGTTCGCTGGGTTTCCTGCAACATCTTCTCCACCCAGGATCACGCGGCAGCCGCCATGGCAGCCAAGGAAATCCCGGTCTTCGCATGGAAAGGCGAGACCCTTGAGGAATACTGGTGGTGCACCTGGCAGGCGCTCGTCAACAAGGATGGCCTCGGCCCGCAACTCATCGTCGATGACGGTGGCGACGCGACCCTTCTCATCCACAAAGGCTACGAAATGGAGAACGGCTCCAAGTGGCACGAGAGCCCGGGTGAAAGCGAAGAGGAGCAGGTCATCAAAGATCTCCTCGCAGACATCAAGGTCAAGCAACCCGGCATCTTCCACACCATCGTGAAAGACTGGAAAGGTGTTTCCGAGGAAACCACCACCGGTGTGCATCGCCTCTATCAGATGGCGAAGGCTGGCACCCTCCTCGTTCCTGCGATCAACGTCAACGACTCGGTCACCAAGTCGAAATTCGACAACCTCTACGGCTGCCGTGAATCCCTTCTCGACGGCATCAAGCGTGCCACCGATGTGATGATTTCCGGAAAAGTCGGAGTTGTCTGCGGCTACGGCGATGTCGGCAAAGGCTGCGCACAAGCCCTTCGTGGTGCTGGCGCACAGGTCGTCGTCACCGAGGTCGATCCGATCTGCGCGCTCCAAGCGGCGATGGAAGGCTTCCGCGTTCTTCCAATCGAGGACACCCTCGGCTGGGGCGACATCTATGTCACCACCACCGGCAACAAGGACATCATCCGCTTCGACCACATGGAGAAGATGAAGGACCAGGCCATCGTTTGTAACATCGGCCATTTCGACAACGAGATCCAGATGGACAAGCTCAACAAGGCCAAGGACGTTACGAAGCTCAACATCAAGCCGCAGGTGGACAAATACACGTTCTCCGGTGGCAACAGCATCTACATGCTTGCGGAAGGTCGCCTTGTGAACCTCGGTTGCGGAACGGGTCACCCGTCCTTCGTGATGTCGAACAGCTTCACCAACCAGACGCTTGCACAGATCGATCTCTGGGAAAACCGCGACACCTACAAGGCCGGCCAAGTGACCGTGCTTGCCAAGCACCTCGACGAAGAGGTCGCTCGCCTGCACCTCGCCAAGATCGGCGCGAAGCTGACCACGCTCACCCAAGAGCAAGCCGACTACATCGGCATCTCGCCGGAAGGCCCGTTCAAGGCGGATCATTACCGCTATTGATCCTTCCCTAACGGAAAAATTCACAGCCAACCGGATCAACGTCCGGTTGGCTTTTTTTTGCGGTAATGCCGGGTTGCTTGCCGGATCAAAGTGAGCTGTCTAAAACGATGGAGTTATGAATCGAAGACATTGGCTGCGTATCGCATCGGCATCGGTGATTTTTCCCACTGCTCTGAGAGCTGGGGAGGGGACTGGTAAATGGAGCGACGAGAGCCGCCAGGAATACTGCGGACTACTGATCGAGTGGCTGCGCGAAAATTTCGACAGGCGGGCGGCCACGCTGAAAAACGAGACGGGCAATGATTTCGATCTCGGATACGATTACCTCGCGCCGACGGAAGACCGGAGGAAGCTGAGGATGTTAGACAAGTTCGCCGAGCAACGTTTGTCCGACAGCGATACCGAGGAACACGTGACTGCCGCCTTGCGTGAATTCGAGTCGGTGAGGAAACGTCTGGCGGAGGCGGAAGCGGTCGCCTCAGGAAACTGGGTGGCGAAGAATCGGGAAAAAGCGAGCAAGGAGGGAACCATCTTCGACACGCAGGTGACGGCAGGCAACTTGGGCGTGATCCTAGACAACAGCCGGAGCATGCAGCCATATCTTGAGAAGCTGAGGGAGGAGATCTCCAAGGATTTCATGGATGCCTATTTCGTGGAGTGCAATGGCTGCGACCTCAGCTACGAGGCGCGCAGCCCCTGGTTTTTTTCGTCATATCTGGAAGGAATGAATCCATTCTCCGCAGAGCTTCACATCCCGGCAGTGCCGCAGTGGGAGGATGCGCCTTACTCCCGTTTCATCTCATATACGAGGGACGCTCCTGGAGCGCTGCACTGCATGTCCGATATGATGGAAATGGATGCGGTTTATTGGTTCTGCGATTTCGATGATCCTGTCGAAGACGATGTGATGAGGAGAATCGCGCGGAGTTTCATGGATAGGAAAGTGAGGCTCTATGTCCACACCCTCGACAAGAGGCCGCCGGAAATGATCCAGTTGCTTGCCGAAAAATCGGGCGGGGCGGTGATCCGCAAGCGGATCTGAGGTTGCGGGAAATGGTTGAATTGATTCATATGATGTGATCTATTGTTTCATATGAGTGAAGGTGGTTCGGAAAGGAAGAGCGGGGTGCTCCGCGAACCTGAGGCCGCCTATGTAGTGGCTCGCGTGCGGGATGGACTTCCTTTCGGGGATTTCCATGCGCTTCAGGAAATGCTTGGAGTCACCGAGGAGAGGTTGGGTGGGCTTCTCGGGATGTCGCGCGCGACCTTGCACCGCCGTAAAAAAGCCGGATTACTGGATAGCTCGGAATCGGATCGGTTGGTTCGTTACGCCCGCATCCTCAAATGCGTGACGGCATTCTACCAATCGGCGGAGGCGGCAGCGAAATGGCTGAAAAGTCCGGCCGTTGCATTCAATGGCGAAACGCCTCTGGACTACGCGGATACGGAAATCGGTGCCCGTGAGGTTGAGTCGCTGGTCTGGCGTATCGAAAACGGCGTCCCCAACTGATATGCCGACTTTTTATCGGATCGTGGCAACCCATCGTGCGGCGACTGCCTTGGATGGTGAAGGAGCCAGGAAGATGGGTGGGCGCTGGAATCCGCAGGGAGCTCCGGTCGCTTATCTCACGGAATTCCGTGCCTTGGCTGCACTGGAGATCATGGTGCACTTCGGGCGGGATGTGCTCGGTGCGTCGTGGTCGGTGATCGAGGCGGAAGTGTCGGATGATATGATCGATTCGCCTTCGCTACGCAAACTGCCATCAGGTTGGAATGACCTGGCATCTTCTTCCGTTTCACAAAAATACGGGGGAAGGTGGATCGCGGCGGGGAAGGGTTTGGCGATGCGTCTGCCCAGCGCGATCATACCGGAGGAGCATATTCTGATGCTGAACGTGAAGCACCCGGATTTCGCGAAGGTGAAAGTATCCAAACCCCGCCCGTTCCTTTTCGATCACCGACTGGGTTGAAATAGGTATTTTTTCAGACGCCCGCGAGCTTCGAGAGCATGGCGGAGGCGATGGAAAGGACGAGGAGGAAGCCGCACATGTCCGTGCAGGTGGTGAGGATCGGGCCCGAGGCGAGGGCGGGATCGACTTTGAGGCGCTTGAGGAAAAGCGGGACGAGGCCACCGAGCAGGACGGAGAGGATGGTGTTGAGCGCGAGTGCGATGAAGACCGTGAGGCCGAGGTAAATGTTGCCCTTCCAGAGGGTGGCGATGGTCCCGAGCACGATTCCTAAAACGATCCCATTAATGACGCCGACGGCGCCTTCTTTCATCACGACGCGCAGGTAGTCGCCGGGACGGAGGATGCCGAGGGTGAGTTCGCGGATCGAGACGGCGACCGCCTGGTTGCCCGAGCAGCCGGACATATCTGAGACGATGGGCAGGAAAACCGCGAGGGCGATGACTTCCTTGAGGGTGGCTTCGTTTGCGGCGATGATGGAGGCGGCGGCGATGTTCAGGACGATGTTTGGGCCGAGCCATGAGAGCCTTTTGATACAACGGTTCATGATCGGCATGGAGCGGAGCTCCTCACCATTCACAATACCGCTGGCCTGAAGGAACATGCCTGCCTGCTCTTCGGCCGTCTCATGCTCCACCGCATCGCGGGGAACCACGCCGAGAATGCGGCCTGCGGCATCGACCACTGGGAGGCCGAAGTATTTTTTCCTCTCGAAGTGCTCGGCGAGTTCATCGAGCGGCATGGTGTCGATGACGGTGAGCGGCTCTGGAATCATCAACTCACGCACAGGGATGGCGCGGCGAGAGAGCACCAGGTCGCGTAGGCGGAGGACGCCAACCACGATTTCCTGACGGTTGATGACGTAGAGGTATTGCACGTCGCGATCCGAGTAGTCCTCGGCATGTTCGCCGAGATCCAGGAGGACTTCGCCGACGGTGGAGTCGTCTTGGAAAGTGACCGGATGGCCGCGCATCAGGGAGCCCGCGCAGCCGTCTTCGTATTCGAGCCGTTTGCGAAGGTCTTCCTGGTCTTCCTTGTCCTCGAAGCCGGCGATGATTTCTTCGGCGTCTTCTTCGTCGAGTTCACGAAGGATGTTCGAGGAAACCTCGGTGGGAAGTTCGTCGAGGATTGCCGCGGCGACACTTGGCGGCAGACTTTCGATGATCTCAACTGCCTGTGCCTCGGTGAGGTGGGATAGCAGTTTGGCCGATTGCTCGATGCCGAGGATGTTGAGAAGGATGTCCGCTTCGTCGCGGTTCAGGCGGGAAATCGCGCGGCGCTGATCTTCCCAATCGAGGGTCTTGATAATTTCCAGGGCGCGATCTCCCTGGCGCGCTTCGATGGCTTCATCGAGCGCATCAAGCGATTCAGCCACGGCTTCGTCGGTCTCGTTCTGCGGCTCGGTCATCTATGGCGCCTACCATTCACCCTGCCGGAGATACGTCAACCGGCGATACGTGACGATCCGCTCATTCGACGATCACAGGAGTGCCGACGGATACGTTTTCGAAAAATTTCTCCGACATGTGGTGGGGCATGCGGACGCAGCCATGGGAGGCAGCGTAGCCGGGCAGGAAGCCGGTGTGCATGCCGATGCCGCCGTCGAAGCGCATGAAATTCGGCATCGGCGCGTGGTATTTTACCTGTCCGGGGCCGACCTTGTCGACGCGGAAGTCGGCGTTGTCATTGACGGTTTCGCCCGTCGCCTTGTCCTTGATGACGCCGTAGAGCGAGGATTTGTGATTCTTGCTTTTCTCGGTGATTTTGAACGTGCCGGGATGAGTGGCGTGGCCTTCCGTGCCGGTGGAGATACGCGAGATGCCGACCAGTGTGTTGTCTTTGTAGAAGTAGGCCTTCTGCTCCTTGAGGCTGATGCGGATGAGTGGGGAACCGGAAACGCCATCGCCGTCCCAGTAAGAGACATCGTCAGGGATCGCAGGTTCGGGATGTTTCGTGTTCCCGGAGGTCTGTTGGATTTGTGAACCGCCGATGCCGGCCATGTAGTTCGAGCCGGTGGGGCCATAGCATGAAGCAAGCAACAGGGAAACTGCGAAAGCGGAGAGATATTTCATAAATGCGAAGTAATCGTGCGTGATTTTTCCGGAAAATCAAGGCGTAAGGTACGAGCATGCAGGGATTGCGGTGTGGCGGCCGATTGTCTAGAAACACCCCGATGACCGATGAGAAACTGAGGATGCCGGAACACTTCGAGCTCGAGCGCGAGTTATTGGAGCAGCTGAGCAACAGGCCGGGACATCAGCGTTGCGTGGTGGGTCATGGCGAGTTGTTGCTGGTGCTTCACGAGGTGCCGCAAGCGGGGGTGCCGGAGCGGGAGGCGTTGTTTTTCTGGAAAAGACATGACGGGCGTTGGGTCCAGCCGGGCGGCCCCGGGCTGGATGAGGTGGGATCCTTGTTGGACAGGTATACGGTGGCGATCGATGCCAACGAGGAGATCCTCGAGACGACGGAATCTGCGGCGGATGTGTTTAAAATCCTGAGGCACGCGGGCCCGCTTTCACGAAGCACAAGGAACTGCGTGCACGCCCTCGAACAAGTGCTCGCCCAAGAGCCGGAAGACCGGGAGATCCGTTCCTTCCAAGACCGGGCACGGGAGCTTGAGCGTGCCGCCGAGCTTTTGCAGGTGGATGCGCGAGAGACCCTGATCTACTGGCAGGCGGAGTCCGCAGAGGAGCACGCGAAGTCCTCGCAGCGGCTGGGAAATATCCTTTTCAAACTCAACCTCGTGACCGGCTTTTTCCTGCCCCTGGTTGCCTTGGGCAGCCTCTTCGGCATGAATGTGAAACTGCCGGGGTTTGTCGAAGGCCTGTTCTGGCTGATCTTTCTGGGTGGGCTGATCGTGGGAGGCCTGCTGCTGTGGTATGTGGCTCGCGAACGCAAGTGAGGTTGCAATCGCGGCGAGCGTGGATATGGTTCGCCCGACATGAGTGCCACACAGCCGAAGATCACCGCCTACCTGAAAACTTTCTGCGGATGGAGCGAGGGAGTCCGCGCCATCATGCGCAAGTATGACCTGCCGTATGAGGAAAAGGATATCATCAAGAATCCAGCCTTCCGCTGGGAGATGGAGCAGCGCAGCGGCCAACCGCTTTCGCCATGTGTCGAGATCAACGGCACGATGCTTCCTGACATCAGCGGCGAAGAGGTCGAGCAATGGATGCTGGAAAACGGCGTGGTCGAGGCCAACGAGGCAAAACCCGATGCTCCGATCGATTCCGCCTGCACCGATGAGCAGCACGAGGCGATGGCTGCCGGCAAACTTCCCGTCCCCGGGAAGATCCGCTTCTTCGAGTGATCCGAGCAGCTCCCCGTGAGGAAGCGAACCGGCAGGATGCTTGCCGGGATACATTGGGAAGGGGATGCCTCCTTCACCAAGACTCCGGTCATCAGGGCTGCCTCGTGTTTGAAACACCAATCGCGAATGCACCCAAGGACATAGAAAACGCCAATGGGGGCGAATGAAGAGCCTATATTTGAACCGCAAGCTCCTCCGGCGAGGCTACGGCGCTCAGGAAGACGCCTAGTTCGCAAAGTAAGACCGATGAAAGGAGTCGATAGTCGAAATCGACCCGGAACGAAAATTTTGAGAAGGGCAATGGCAATGGATTCGCGTCCATTTGCGTGAATTCGCGGTTCCCTATCCGGAATGAGGTAGCCCTAGATGAAATACGTAAAGCGGCTTGCGGGCCGGATCGGCGGATAGTAGGTTACTGAATCGGTCGTAAAAAAACCGCCAGCCCCTTTCGGGACTGACGGCCTGCATTGCTTCCGTATGTTAAGCGTCGCTTGGACCGGCTTTCTCAGGGCCTCGGATCAAGCGACGTTTTCCGTTTCGCTCCCCATAGCCGCGGGGGCGGGGGAGTCGGATTTACGGCGTCCCGTCTTCCTCTCACTCTTCGGCACGAAGCCCAGCGAGCGGTAGAATGGGCAATCCTCGCCGAAGTCCTGATCCGCACGGATCGCATGCGCGATCTGGATCAGCTCCTCGTTGAGGGCCTCGTCCGCCTTGTCGCGCTTCAGGATCAGGCCGCTGACTTTCGTCCGCGCGTCCCCGAGATCCTTGCGGACATCGAACGGCTCCATCGATTTCGTTTCGAACTCCGCCAGGGTCATCCCCGCGAAGCTCTTGTCCTGCGCATATTCCGCCCACGAGGAGAGGAACTGCGCCCGTTTCCGCGTCATCGCGGTGGTACTATGTCTAGCCATATATGTATATAGTTGGTGCCGGGATCGCAGTCCGGGATATTAGACACCCGATGTGCTTTCCCTAACACGTATGAAATTATGGGCTTCAGTTCGCGAAACACAACTCATCACCCGGCAAAACACCAAGTTATTTGCAAGCCATATACCATATGTGGTAGTCGATCGGTAAATTGACACAATTAGTTGAATTGCCGGGAATCTCTTCTCTTCAGCTTTTCAACTTTTTGGATTTGCCGAAATCCACCAGCCCGAACTCGATTTCCTCGGGGGAGAATCGAATTCCCTAGCGAGGAAATTCAATTTCCTCGTCTCCGAATTGAATTATCTCACGAGAAAACTCGCTTCACTCACGAGCCAAAGCCTTTCCCACGTCAGCGAAAGCTTTTCCCTGCCGTGCGAATTCAATTTCCTGCCGTGGAAATTGAATTCACACACGTGTTTTTTGGCACGTTGCCTTCCCGAAGTGGGGCTAATTGTCTGAGAACTGGCATCATTGTTCAGCGCAGCTCAGCCAAAAATCAAAATTCAAATATCCCCAATCCTCACTCATCAATCCAACTCTTCACCCCAGATCCACGTGCTGCGGGATCATTGACGATTGATGAGTGTTGTTTGTTGATGTGTGATTTTTAAGAGATCGCTTTTCCGCGATCGGCGGTTTTCGTGCTGCTCACGAAAATGGCGATGAGTTCGTTGCATTCGACAATAGCCGTAGCCAAATCCTTGCAATCGCCCAGCGGCTTACGTTCGATGATCCGCAGCCAGACTATAGTTTCACGAAGTTCCTTGAGCGCGATCTTCATCTTGTGGACGAAGTCCTTGCGCGATTCCGCACTGCGCGCCTCGGCATAGTTAGGAGCTGGAGATGTTCCCGATCGGATCAATGGGTTGCCCACGTGATTGCCCGCCTTGTTGTTCGGCAGTTCCTCCACCACAGCCACGATCATGACTGCAAAATCAATCAGCCTATCTTCCAATTCCTGCGGGCTCATCTTCTTAAAATTCAAAATTCAAACATCCCCAATCATCACTCATCAGTAAAACTCTTCACCCCACCGCATCCAGCGGGCTCTCCACACCCAGCCCGTTCGCACCCACCGCCACGTGCAGGTAGATTTCCGTTGTTGTGATGTCCTCGTGGCCCAGCAGATCCTGGATGGTTCGCAGATCCGTCCCGCTTTCCAGCAGATGCGTCGCGAAACTGTGCCGCAAGGCATGGCTCGTCACCCGTTTCTCAATTCCCGCCGCCCTCGCCGCGCGTTTGATCGCCTCATTGTATACCTTGTCATGCAGATGATGCCGCCGCCTCACCCCGCTTTCCGAACTCGTCCCGGCGTAGCTTCTCGTAGCCGGATCCACCGAAATCTGCCTTGCCGGAAACAGCCAGAACCACTCGAAAGTCTCCGCCGCCCGCCGGAACTTCCGCGCCATCGCCCCGGGAATATGAACACCTCCTCGCCCTGCCAGCTTATCCTGCTCCCAGATCTCCCGCGCCATCCTTATCTGCTCCGCCACCTCCTCGCGCAGGTTTTTTGCTAGCACCGTCATCCGATCCTTGTCGCCCTTGCCTGCTCGCACCGTCAGGGTCCCGCGCTCCAGATCCACATCCTTGATCCGCAGCCGCACCAGCTCGGAGAGCCGAAGTCCTGCCCCATACTGCAGCCGCGCCGCCAGCCAATACCGCCCGCTTGCCTGCTTGGAGAGCCCCGCCTCCTCCCCGAGCTTGCCGAAAATCCTGCCCGTTTCACCTCGCGAAAGCACCACCGGAACCCGCGTCCCCGTTTTCTTGAGCTTCACCCCGAAAATCGGCTCCTCCACATCGAGCACATGCTTGAAGAAGAACGCCACCGCATTGAGCGCCTGTTTCTGGGTGGAATACGCGCAATCCTCGTCCAGCACCACGGAGGTCAGGAACCGTGTCGCGGTCGCCACCTCCATTACCGCGCCCTCATCCCCTGCAAAGGTCGCATACCGCGCCGCCCAGGCCCCGTAGCACTGCTTCGTCCTCAGCGCCAACCCTCGACGCGAGCACGCGGAGCGCACCGCCGCCCGCACCCGCTCCGCCAGGCTCCGGTGATCCGCCCCCACCTCCGCACAAGCCTCCAGCCATTTGAGATACCATTGGATCGCATCGCCCCACTGCTCAAGCTGCCAGTCCTCGCGCGGACGATTCTCGCGCAGAACCTCCGCCTTCCAGAAAACCTTGGCCGCCTCCCGCCCGGCCTCCATCTCCAGTCTCAGCCGGAAGTTCTCGAACCATTCTAGAACCAGCAGGAAACCCGTCCGCTCCCGCTCAGTGAGCCCACGGAATTCCGCCAGATCCCTTCTCCAGCAACAGCGGCGTTTGGTCGCATTCATGATGAGACCCATGGAAACACATCGCCGGGGGATCTGTCAAACTAGAAATGTTCGCGTGAACACCTCGTGTAGTGATTTCGTTGGATGACGTCCTTAGCAGAGTACAAGCCGATCCCGTGGGGCGAAGCCCTTTACGGACCGGGAAGGGATGATATCAGGATTGGAACCCATGCTCCCGCGCGCCCCCGGGAAACTACCTGATATACACACTTTATCCCTCCAGGAAACTCCGGAAATCCTTGCCTTTCCTACAAATTCCAGCTTTCTTTGGGGCATGGATCGCAACGTGGATATCACCCGGTGACATCCTACGAATAAAACTGTTCGGTGAAGAAAAAGAAAATAGTTTTCAGAGTATTGTGGGGCATCCTCTTTCTCTTTGCTCTCACTTTCCTAACTCCATTTTTTACCAAAACGCCTAGGCCTGCTTTCTTGACTCTTCAAAGGCGTGAGATGATTGCGGTCCGAGAGATGATCGAAAGATACAGGGAAATTTATGGAACGCTTCCGAAAGACCGACATGAATTCGAAAAAGTGGGTGAATACGGCAAGCTTCCTCAAGCCTTTATTTATTTTCCAACCCCCGCTAACGTCTGGGGAATAGACAAAACGATTGTCGCAGGTGAAATCCGTTCTTATGGCAGTTTTGAGGTAAGGCTTCTCCTAACGGTGGATGGTTCGATCCAAAAAGCTACGAGGCGTCTTCAATAAGACCATGTCTTCACCTTCTTTCAACGGCACCGAACAAGACCAGCCAGGGAACCCTCGATGATCGCGGCTAGTTTACCGAAAGACTTTTTGGTTGCGCCTGTTTTCAGGCTCGGGTTCCCTGCTGTTTGACGTTCGCTGAAGAAATGGCTCCGACATCAAAGCACCTGCTAGCGATTGCCGGAATGTGGGGATTTTTTTTCCTGATGAAGCTATTCGATCACTACGATGGAATCTCCTCATGGATCGGGGCTCCCATTGTAGCAACATTCCTTACGTTGATTGCGTATCCTCTTGTGATGCTCCTCGGACAATTTCTCCGTAATCCGAAACTAAGAGAACTTTGGAACGCGAGTTGTTGGCCAGCCCTGACTATCGGTATGGCGAGCATTCTTGCGCTATCGTTTGGAACTAGATTTGGACTCACTGAATCATATCACGACAGTATTTCCGATTCAGAAGAGCTGCGGCTTCATGCTGCGATCAGTATCCCTGCATTCTTAGCACTCTTTTTCTGCATTGCTTACTGGCCGCCTGTCGGACGCGTGAACCGACGTGGCGCACCGAAAGCAGCGAACAAGCCGGAGATCTCAAGCCCGATCACGCCTCGAGTTGATTGACTTTCCTAATTCGAATCTTTATCCTCCCATCGAGGTCGCGCTCTCTGATCGGGCTGAGATTCCTCAAACGTTCGGCTTTGAAATGAATGCGCGTTCCTTCCTAAAATGCAGCGCGAAAATCGTAGTAGTTTTTACAATCGTAGCCGCTTGCTTAATAGGGCTGGTCTTCTTTCAAGACTACGATGAACGCGTTCAACGGGGGCTTGCTCGGGCTGCATTTGATGGTGATACGACTAAAATGAGCATCCTCCTCTTTTTGGGGGCCTCGGAAAACGGAAATGTCGGGGGAACGGGCCCTGCTCTCACCTCGGCGGCAGCAGGAGGCCAACTTGAAGCGGTCGATTACTTGCTTTCGCGAGGCTCGAACATCGAAATCATGGACAAGTGGGGGATGACCCCACTGATGTGGGCGTGTAGGGAGGGCCATCTAGACCTTGCGCGCCACTTGCTCGCAGCCGGAGCCGATCCGAAGACTGTTTCGCAAGGGTTTGAACCCGGTCTGACTGCCCTTGATGTCGCCGATTCAAATCCGAAGATAGTTGAACTTCTTGTATCTTACGGGGCGACCACTGGCGAAACAAACTGATGCCGAACAAGACGCCGATCGCAAGCCTGACCACGTTCCGAGTTGATTGACTTCCGTGATTCGAATCCTTACCTTGTCTTTGAGACCTCGCCCTCTGGTCAGGCTGCGATGGCTCGGACGTTCTGTCTAGAAATGAGAAGCCGGACAATTGCCATACTCGTGCTCGCGATTGCTATTGTCTTTTCTGCTAGCTGGCCATTTCTCAAACTGATAGGGCGGAGTGACCGATTCCTATCTGATGCGACAGAGATGCTAACCGATGGCGAGCCTCACCCAGGTGTTGTTGAAATAGATTTGGCCGACAACGAATCTTTCAGAGCCTTAATCGAGCATTCCTGCTGTTCAGGCGCGGGCTTCAATGCAGTTGCTCTTCGGACCTCCGACGGTACGATTTACCACAGTCGGAATAACTATTGCGGCGAAGAGGGCTTTTATGCTGAGATGACCGAGACGGAACTGAAATCATTGGCCGATCTCGACGACTTCCTGCTGGCGAACGGCTACACCAAAACCGGACAGAACAAGCCGACGCTGGCAAGCCCAACCCCGCCACGAGTCGATTGACTTCCCTGATCCAAATCCTTATCCTGCTATCGAGATCGCGCTCCCGGGTTGGGCTGCCAGGTCTCTGACGTTCGCGAGAAAACCAAGACTATGCATCGTTCACTCATCGCAGTGCTAATCGCCGCAACTCAGATTGCCGCGAGCCCAATTCCAGACTTTCCATTCACGGCGGTTTACGGCTCAGCCACCGATGAAGTCGCGCCCGACAA
>JBDWAR010000009.1:0-226906 GCA_039978775.1 Luteolibacter sp.
TGCCTGGATCCACCGCTACAACAACCAACGGCCACACCAGGCCCTCAACTACAAGACACCAAACCAATACAACCAAACACGATGCAACGAAGCAGCCTGAATAACACAAAAGGCTGTCCAACTTTCAGGGGAGCACTACAACCGTCCGAAGATCGCCGCCAGATAGCGGGCACAAAAAAACCGCAGGATCGCTCCAGCGGTTTTTAGAGATTGATCGGTTAGCGGATCAGGCGAGGACAGTTCCCTCCTCGACTTCTTCTTCGCCGTCCTTTTTGCATTTGCCGCATTTTCCAGCGAGCATGCCTTCTTCTTCACCGGCTTCTTCTTCGTGCTTCTTGCACTTTTCGCATTTTTCGTCGTCCTTGCACTCTTTGCACTTATCACCTTTGCCGCAGGTGCCGCAATGAGCGAGCATGCCGTCTTCTTCTTCAGTATCGGCTTCCTCTTCGCCGCCTTCTTCTTTCTTCTGGCACTTTTTGCACTTCTTATCTTCCGTGCACTTCTTGCACTTCTTGCCCTCTTTCTTCACAAGCAGAGTGGACTCTTCTTCTACTTCCTTATCCTTGTCGCACTTGCCGCAGTCTTTGCCGACGATAAGGGTGGATTCTTCCTCCACTTCCTTGTCCTTGTCGCACTTGCCGCAGTCTTTACCAACAATAAGGGTGGATTCCTCTTCTTCCTTCTCCTCGCCATTGTGTTTTTCGCACTTGCCGCAAGCGAGGATGGCTGTGGCTTCTTCGGTCTCCTTGTCGCACTTGCCTTTGTCGCAATCTTTGCCAGCGAAGGCGAGCGGGGAGGTGATCATTGCTGCGCAGAACGCGGTCAGAATAAGTTTCATGATGATAGTTGGTCAGTTTTTGGTTTAAGGAATACGATCCCGGAGAGAAGCGTATTACAGATATAGAGCCGCGCCAGCGATTTTTATTCGGTAATATTTTGGAAATTTTCAGCCGATCCAGGCCAGAAATTCCTGATTCCCGTCCATTCCGGAGATCTTCGCAGGGATCACGCCCTTCCATTCTCGCCCGTTTTCTTCGGAAAAAAGCCGGATCTTCTCCACGGCCCGCTCGCGCAGTGCCTCGTCGCGCACGATTCCGCCTTTTCCCACATCTTCCCGTTCCAGCTCGAACTGCGGTTTGATCAGGCAAACCACCGCCCCGCTCTCCTCCAGCACCCCGAACACCGCCGGCAGCACCTTGGTTAGGGAAATGAACGACAAATCCATCACCGCTAGCCGCACCTTCTCCCCCAGATCCGCCTCAGTCAGGTTGCGCGCATTGAATTTTTCCCGCGAAACTACCCTCGGATCACTCCTCAGCTTCCACACCAGCTGATTGGTCCCCACATCGATCGCATGCACTTTCACTGCCCCGCGCTGTAGGAGGCAGTCGGTGAAACCACCCGTCGAGGCCCCCACATCCAGGCAAGTCCAACCGGTCACATCGATCCCGAAGTGCTCCAGCGCACCCTCGAGCTTGAGACCTCCGCGCCCAACAAACTTCGGCTTCTCCTTGATCTCCACCACCGCATCCTCGCCAAAACGCTCTGCGGGCTTGTCCACCATGCGCCCGTCTACGGTCACTTCCCCCGCCAGCACCAGCCGTTTCCCCTGCTCGCGCGAGTCGCACATCCCACGATTCATCAGTAGCGCATCAAGTCGGTCTTTCCTCACACGACTTGTCTAGCGAACACCTAAGCGGGATTCAACACCTCCCCTTCCTTTTATCGCACGCCCTTGTGAAAAATTTCACAAAGCACACTTGCCGCCCCGCTGGCTTCCCGACATATTCCGCGCAGGCCACACGGCCAGCAATTTCCATTCCCAGCCATGAGCGACACCCCATCGGCCACAGCAGAAGCCAAGCTGCCAAAAGACATCGCCGCCGAAAAAGGCATGGTGAACGTGCAAATCGACGGCAAATGGCACCAGTTTCCCAAAGGCACCCGCATGATCGAGGCCTGCCGCTCGGTGAAAGTGGATGTCCCGTATTACTGTTACCATCCCAAGCTGACCGTCCCCGGAAACTGCCGGATGTGCCTTGTCCAGATGGGAATGCCACCCCGCCCCGCTCCCGGTCAGGATCCTACTTACGATGAAAACGGCTACCAGCCCATCGGTTGGATGCCACGCCCTGCGATCTCCTGCGCCAACACCGTCGCGGAAAACATGGGTATCCGCACCACCGGAGAACTTGTCGAGAAATGCCGCGAGGGTGTCATGGAATTCCTCCTGATCAATCACCCGCTCGATTGCCCGATCTGCGACCAAGCCGGCGAATGCCGCCTCCAGGAGCAATCCGTCGGCTACGGCCGCGGCGTCTCACGCTTCGTCGACATGAAGGTGAAGAAGCCGAAAAACGTCGATATCGGCCCGCGCATCCGCCTCGACGATGAGCGCTGCATCATGTGCTCGCGCTGCATCCGTTTCATGGATGAAGTCGCCGGAGATCCGGTGCTCGGCTTCACCCAACGCGGCACCCACACGACCCTCACGGTCCATCCGGATCGCCAGCTCGATTCGAACTACTCTCTTAACACCGCCGATATCTGCCCGGTCGGAGCGCTCACCTCGAACGACTTCCGCTTCCAGATGCGTGTTTGGTTCCTCAAGGAAACTCCATCCATCGATGTGAACTGCGGCACCGGCACGAACATCATTATCCACACCCGTGGCAACACCATCCACCGCATCACCCCGCGCCTGAACGACGAGGTGAACTCCGCATGGATGCCCGATTCGCATCGCCTCAATTTCCACTACATCGACGGCGAAACCCGCCTCACCGCGCCACTCATCAAGGACGGAGGAAAACACCTTCCGGCCACCTGGTCCGAGGCGATCGCCACCACCGCGGCGAAGCTCAAATCCTTCGACCCATCGGAAATCGCGATCATCGCCTCCGCGCGCATGACCAATGAGGAGCTCTTTCTCGTGCGCGCCCTCGCCGGAGATCTCAACACCGGCCAATTCGCCACGGTGCCACGCGAGGGTGAAAACGACGGCCTTCTCATCGCCGCCGACCGCAATCCGAACACCACCGGCGCGAAACTCGTCTGGGGCTCCTCCGATCCTTCCGGCCCGCTTTTTGCCATCCGCGAAGGCGTCCGCAGCGGCTCAATCAAGGCTCTCCTCGTTCTCGGCGAAGATCTCACCGCCGAGGCCGGCTTCAACGCCGAAGACCTCGCCAAACCCGATTTCATCGCCTCGATCCAACTCCTCGCCGGCCCTACCGCCGAGGCCAGCGACGTGGTCCTCCCCGGAGCCGCCTTCGCAGAGAAACGCGGTTCCATGGTGAACCTCTCCGGCCGCCTCCAACGCCTCAACCGCGCTGTCGAGCCGCAGGGCGATGCACACGATGATTGGGAAATCCTCCGCGACCTCATCTGCGCCGTCACCGGCGAACCGACTTCCGGCCCAGATTTCCCTTTCATGATCGAAGACATCGTCAAAGACATGGCTGCTTCGGTAAAAGAATTCGAAGGCATCACCCTCTCCAAGATCGGCGACCTCGGCAAAGTCGTCCTCGAAACCGGCTACACCGTCCCACTACTCGAAAACGAACGCGCCCGCGCCGCCGCCGGGATCATCAATGGGTGAACGTTAAACGTTAGAAGTTATTTGTTATAAGGAAGAAATGGGAACCGAACCGATCAGATCATTCGAAGACTTGGACTGCTGGAAGGCTTGTCGAGTGCTTCGTATTTTCGTTGCACGGGTTCTCTGCAAAGCACTTCCTAAAGACGAACGCTACCGACTGGGTGATCAAATCCTGCGAGCGGCTCGCTCAACGACCGCCAATATTGCCGAGGGATATGGGCGTTTTCATTACCTCGATAACGCGAAATTCTGCTCAAACGCTCGCGGTTCAGCTTGGGAAGTCATGGATCACATCATTACCGCCGAGGACGAAGAGCTCGCCCCGTTGGAAATCACCACCGAAGCTCGCTCACACGTTCAGAAGGCAGTTGCCCTCCTCAACGGTTACATCGCATACCTCCGCCGCGCCGCTTCCACCAAAACACCTCTCGAAGAAGGCTCTCCCCCTATAACTTCTAACAAATAACTCCTAACGTTATTCCCATGCAGGAAATCCTCCTCAACATCGCGATCATTGTCACCAAGGTCGTATTCTTCACGTTCCTAGTGGTTTTACCGCTCGTTCCGCTTTCCGTTTACTTCGAGCGTCGTTTCTCGGCGATCATCCAGGATCGGGTTGGCCCCAACCGTGTCGGCATCCCGCTCACCCTGCTTGGATTCAAAAAGGATTTCCATTTCTTCGGTCTCATCCAGCCGATCGCTGACGGTCTGAAACTCTTCTTGAAAGAGGATTTCACCCCGGATCACGTGCGCAAGGCGTTCTACTGGCTTGCTCCGGCACTCACCGTGGTTCCCGCGCTGATCACCGTTTGCGTGGTTCCTTTCGGTCCCGATGTCACGCTCTTCGGGCACACCGAGAAGCTCGTCATCGCGGATCTCGACATCGGCCCGCTGTTCGTTTTCGCCATTTCCTCGCTCACCGTCTACGGCATCACTCTTGCCGGATGGTCTTCGAACTCGAAATTCCCTTTCATCGGCGGCGTCCGCTCCACTGCGCAGATGATTTCCTACGAGATCTGCCTCGGCCTCTCGATCATCCCCGTGCTGCTTTTCTTCGGCACCCTCAACCTCAGCGATATCGTCTTGGAACAAGCCAAGAACGGCTGGCTTATCCTTCCTCTCTGGAACGAAAATGGTAGCGTCTTCGATGCCGCCTATTGGCAGACCTGCGGCCCCCAATGGCTGTTCTGGATCCCCGCCTTCATCGCCTTCCTCATCTTCACAGTCTCCATTTTCGCGGAAACTAACCGTATGCCCTTCGACCTTCCGGAGTGCGAAACCGAACTCGTCGGCGGCTACCACACGGAATACTCCTCGATGAAATTCGCGATGTTCTTCATGGGCGAATACGCCGCCATGGTCATCGGCTCCGCCCTCATCGTCACCCTGTTCCTCGGCGGCTGGTCACTCGGATTCGGAGTGGACGAAGCGATCGCCAACTTCTCGATCGGTGATTTCAAAATCGGCGGATTCATCCACCTCGGCATCTTCCTCGGAAAGCTCCTCATCTTCATCAACTTCTTCATCCTCGTCCGCTGGACCGTCCCACGTTTCCGCTACGATCAACTCATGAAACTCGGCTGGGTTATCTTCTTCGAGGCCGCCCTCATCAACGTCTTCCTCGCCGCGCTCATCATCGCCGCTCCAGAACTCACCGCCCTTATCCTCATCGTAGGCTTCATCCTGCTCATCGCAGTCACCGCCGCCGTCATCTGGGTCGCGAAAATCTCCGAGCCACCCGCCAAGATCCTCCGCGCCTGATCCGGTTTCAGTATTTCAGTTTTCAGAATTTCAGCGTTTATTCACCAATGCCCACCATCAAGCTCACACGCCCCAAGCTAGACGCAGGCGAAAAGATTTACTTCGGCGGCCTCATCAAAGGATTTATCCTGACGATGAAACACGCCATCAAATCCCTGCGCGGCAAGTCCTACGGAGCAGAAGGCCTCGCCTCCTCCGGCCTCGGCGTGACCATGCAGTTCCCCGAGCAACGTTGGGACGACCATATGCCGGAATACTACCGCGGTGCCCCCACCCTGGTCACCGATGAGCAAGGCCGCGAGCGCTGCGTCTCCTGCCAGCTCTGCGAATTCATCTGCCCGCCCAAGGCGATCAAGATCATCCCTTCGGAAATCCCTTCCGACGACAAATGGGCGAAGGTCGAGAAACGTCCTCTCGAGTTCGACATCGACATGATCCGCTGCATCTATTGCGGCATGTGTGAGGAAGTCTGCCCGGAGCAAGCGATCTACCTTCGCAAGGACTACCTCATCTCCGGCACCACACGCGCCGAAATGGTCCACGACAAAAAGAAACTCTACGAAATCGGAGGCACCCGCATCGGCCTCGTCAACAAGTGGAACGAACTGAAATGAGTTTTCTAGTTTTCAGTGTTCAGTTTTCAAGAATCGCCAATGAAGCACCTCTTGAAACTTCTTCCCTGAAAACTTCAAACTGAACACTAGCAACCTTCTTATGCCCTCCTACCTTTTCTGGCTCTTCTCCACCATCATGCTCATCGGCGCGGTGGCCGTCATTGCTTTCCGCAATCCGGTCTCCAGCGCCCTCGCGATGGTCACGTCCTTCGTCGGCCTCGCCGCCCTCTTCATCGGGCTCTCCGCCTTCTTCGTCGGTGTCATCCAGATCCTCGTCTATTCCGGCGCGATCATGGTGTTGTTCCTTTTCATCATCATGCTGCTCGACCTCAAGGATGAGAAACGCCGCTCGCAAAGTTATGCCCCGCTCGTCGGTGGACTCTCACTCGTAGGTGTATTTTTCATCCAACTTGTCGGAGTCCTCTCGAACAAGCTTGCCAACCAAGTCGCACCAACACTCGACGCAGAAACGCTCGCAAAAGCTTCCGAAGGCTTTTTGAACGATGGCAAATCCACCAAGATTTCCGAAGCGCTCGCCAGCGGCTCCCTGCCGGACGTCCACCTCATCGGGCACACCCTTTTCACCCAGTATAACCTCCCCCTCCAGATCCTCGGAGTCCTCCTCCTCGTCTCCACGGTCGGCGTCGTCGTCCTCTCAAAACGCCAGACCAGCTAACCTCTTCCTTCGAGTTTAACGTTTAGAATTTAAAGTTTCATGCCAGCGCTCAACGATTACCTTCTCGTCTCCGGCCTCCTGTTTTCGATCGGCCTCGCCGGAGTCGTCTTGCGCCGGAACATCATCATCGTCTTCATGTGCCTGGAGCTCATGCTCAGCGCCGCGAACCTCACGCTTGTCGCCTTCTCCCGCTTCAACGTCACGCCAAACGGCCTCCCCGACTACGATGGCCAGATGCTGGTCTTCTTCGTCATCACCGTGGCAGCAGCGGAAGTCGCAGTCGGCCTCGCCATCATCGTAGCCCTCTACCGCACCCGCCAGACCATCCACACGGATGAGCTGATGTCACTGAAAGGCTGAGCCTTTTTTCTTTCACTACTTGTCCAGTGAGTCTTGCCGCTGCACAGTGGCTCTGATGACTCGAACCCCGCACTTCCGATGGACATTGCGGGGCGAACCGTTCCACGGTTCCCATGATCCCGATTCCAAAGGCATCCCCGCCATCCTGCTGCACCTTTGCTCGCAGCGCGGCATCTCTGGAGACAAAGCGGTTGAGGCATTCCTGCGCCCGAAACTACGTGACCTGAGCGACCCCTTCCTGATCCCAGACATGCAGCCTGCCGTGGCTCGAATCCTCGAGGCGGTGGATCGCGGGGAAAAAATCTCCATCTACGGGGACTACGATGTCGATGGCATTTCCTCCATCACCCTGATGCGGAAAATCCTCTACTCCTACGGCATCGAACCCGCCACCTTCATCCCCCGGCGCGGCAGCGAAGGCTACGGACTCAGCATCGCCGCCCTCGACCGCTGTATTGAAGAAAACGGCAAACCCGATCTCCTCATTTCCGTCGATTGCGGGACGGTCTCCATCAATGAAGTCGCCCACCTCCGCAGCCTCGGCGTGGAGGTGATCATCGTGGATCACCACGAACCGCTCGAAGACCAACGCCCCGACTGCACTGCCCTGGTCAACCCGAAGTGCAGCGAGGATTTTACCTATCTCTGCGCCGCGGGTGTTGTTTTTAAGCTCGGCCACGCCCTGCTCAAAACCCGCCCAAGCGGCCTAGACCTGAAAGAACTGCTAGATCTCGTGGCGGTCGCCACCATCGCGGATATCGTCCCTCTTATTGGAGAAAACCGGCTCCTTGTCCGGCACGGCCTGAAACGCCTCCCCACCTCCCTCAATCCCGGTTTGCGTGCCCTCCAAGAAGTCGCCGGACTCAATGGTAGCATCACCTCAATGGATGTCGGCTTCCGCATCAGCCCGCGCATCAACGCCGCCGGAAGAATGGATTTCCCGGAAGACGCGTTAGCTACGCTGACCACCGATTGCCGCCGCACGGCTGGGGAACTCGCCCAGAAACTCGATAGCTACAACCGCGAACGCCAAAACCACGAAGCTTTGATTCGCAAGGAGGCCATCGAGCAGCTTTCGGAAGGTTTCGACCCAGCCAAAGATCCGATCATTGTCATTGGATCGCGCGCCTGGCACCACGGCGTGGTCGGTATCGTCGCCTCCCGCCTGATGCGCCAGTATTACAAGCCGGCCTTTGTCATCGCCATCGATGAAAACGGCATCGGAAAAGGCTCTGGCAGAAGCATCGAGGGGATCTCCCTTGTCGAGGCCATCCGCTCGTGCAGCGACGATCTCATTGCGGGAGGAGGGCACGCGATGGCCGCCGGACTCTCCATTCAGGAGGAGAAAATGCCGGAGTTCCGCAAAAACTTCGCCTCCTACGTCCTCGCAAACACCACCGAAGAAGACCGCAAGCCGCGTCTCGTCTATGATGCCGAAATCCCCTTCTCCATCCTCTCCCTAGATTTCCTCTCCAGCTACGAACTACTCCAACCTTTCGGAAACTCGAACCCGCAGCCGGTCTTCGTGGCACGTGAGGTAGGCCTCAGCCGCCCTCCGTTCCACATGAAGAACCACCACCTCCGGCTCATGCTCCGCCAAGGCTACCACGAGCAAGATGCGGTCTTTTTCAGCGGCGGCGAGCGCGACCTACCCGACCCGCCGTGGGACATCGCCTTCACCATCGACCGCAATACGTTCCGGGGAAAAACCACCCTCCAGATTATCATCCAGGACGTCATCGCCCATCAGCCCATCTCCTGACGGCCACTACGCAATCGACAAGGCTAGCCCCCCGGATTTGAATCCGGGATGCAATCGATGACAGGCTTCGGCCGAGGAACCCATACGACCGATATCTGGCTAGCAAACGTCGAAGCCGCCTCAATCAACCGCAAACAGATCGAGATCGTCGCGAACCTACCGCGTACCCTCCAATCGCTCGAATCCAGCGTCCGCCAAGCCACCCTACCCCACGTCTCCCGAGGCCGCGTCCAGATCTCAGTAAAGCTGGAGAAACCCGATGCATCCGACTCCGCCATTCGTATCAACCCCACCCTCGCGAAATCCTTCGAGGCCGCGTTCACCGAATTATCCCAAGTCATCGGGCGGACGATTTTTCCGACCCCTGCGGATTTTATCCGGCAGCCGGGCATCCTCGACACCGGTGAAATCGAAGACATCGACCCCGATGCCGCATGGCAGGCCATCGCCCCCGCTCTCGAGGAAGCCATCAAAAACCTCAACGTCATGCGCGCCTCCGAAGGTGCCCACCTGAAAGCCGACCTCCTCGATCGCCTCACCAAACTCGGCGAATTTACCGCCACCATCTCCGCACAAGCCCCCTTCCGCCCCGAACGCCAGCGCGACCTCCTCTTCAAACGCCTCTCCGATCTCGGCCTGCCCCTTGAGCTCGACGACGAACGTGTCGTGCGCGAAATCGCCCTGTTCGCCGACCGATGCGACATCTCCGAGGAACTCACCCGGCTCGATTCCCATTTCGGAAAATTCCGCGAATACGCTGCCTCCGGTGAAGCCGTTGGCCGCTCCCTCGACTTCCTCTGCCAAGAGCTGTTCCGCGAATTCAATACCATCGGCTCAAAAGCCAACGACGCCCTCATCGCCCAAACCGTCGTCGAGGCGAAAACCGAACTCGAAAAAATGCGCGAGCAGGTGCAGAATATCGAGTAACACCATGGCGCGCTTGAACGATTCCCCGGACGAAGATCTCCCGCGCGAGAAGATCTACAAATACGGCGCGGGATCTCTCAGCAATGCCGAACTCATGGCGATCTTCCTGAGCTCCGGGGTTATCGGGCGCAATGTCATCGAGGTCGCCGGGGATCTACTGGAAAAATACGGCGGCCTCCAAGAACTCGGGCGCCTCCCGGTTTCCGAATACATGAACAACCACGGCATCGGCCTCGCAAAAGCCTGCAAGCTCGCCGCCGCCTTCGAGCTTGGCTCACGCCTCTCCCGCGAAACGCTGCGCACCGTGAAGCTCGACACCCCGGAGCTGATCTACGACCACTTCGCCCACCAGCTTTCCAACCTCCCCAACGAGCACGCCATCGTCGTCACTCTCAACACCCGCCTCGAACACACCAGCACCACCACGGTGTCGATCGGCACGGTGAACGAAACGCTCGCCCATCCCCGGGAAGTCCTCCGCCCCGTCATTTCGCGCAACGCTTACGCCTTCATCCTCATCCATAACCACCCTTCCGGCGACCCCACGCCCAGCCCCGCCGACCACACAATCACCACAGGACTCGTCGAAGCTGCTGGCATCATGAAGATTCGTTTCGTCGATCACCTCATCATCGGCCGACCCGCTCCCGGCAGATCCGCCTTTTTTTCCTTCCGCGCCGCAGGCATCATCAATAGCTAGTCCGCCGTGTTCCATTTCCGCCTGCTCCGCAACATCAAATCCGCTCTCTGGCTGATCGCGGTCGCGCTTATCCCGCTCTCCGCCTTCGGGCTCTATTGGGCAAACAAAACCGGCCTGCCCGATGAATGGCGCGAGGCACTCGAATTGGAAATATCCAAACACGGAGCCCACGTCGAGATCGGCTCCCTGACCTACATCCCGTTGCGGGGATTCGTTGCAGAAGACGTGCGAATCTTCGCCAAAGAAGACCACGTCCACGAAATCTCCCGGCTGGAAAGCGTTGGCCTGGTGCTGGACAACACCCGCCTCGCCAGCGGCGAATTCCGGCTCCGCAAAATCCAGCTACGCAACGCCCGCCTACTGCTCCCCGTCGACCCCAAGAACCCCGCCGGCGAGTCGCTCGATTTCACCGGCGTTTACGGGACCATTTTCATGCCGGACGCACGGCTCATCCGCATGCGCGACTTGCGCGGCACCGTCGGTGGCATCGATGTGACACTCACCGCCGATGTGCTCGGCAAGGATCCGTCCAAACGCGGCAAGGATGAAGAAAAGAATGAAGGCCGCCGCCGGGAAATGATCGCCAATATCATCACCCAGCTGGAAACATGGAACTTCGGCAACGAGAAAGCTCCCTCCGCCCACATCCGCATCTCCGGCGATCTCACCGACAAAAGCTCACTGCGGGCAGATTTCAGGTTCAGCGCCCCTTCGGTGGAAAGGAAAAATTACCAACTGCGGAACCTCAGGATCGAGGGCAGCCTCGATGGCTATCTGCTCACCCTCGGCGACATCTCGGCCAGCGATACCAGAGGAACCCTCGCCGGCCACGGGGACTACCAGATTCTCGACCGTAACGGACGCTTCGACTTGGAGTCTTCCATTGACCTGCCCCGCCTCCTGAAATCCTGGCTCGCCACCCCTCTCAACACCGACCTACTCACCGGTGGCAAGCAACTCGTCCGCGCTGCCGGCGACTTTGACCTCACCGACCTAACCGCCCCAGTCGTGCACATGACCGGCCATGCCCGCTCGGAATCGATCATGTTCCGCGGCATTGCCTTTGACTCACTCGATACATGGTTCTCGTTCCAAGAAGGCGATCTATTCCTCCGTGACCTCAAACTGGAGCGCCCAGACGGCGCCGCCGAGGCGAAAGTGATCGTCCGTGACAACATGGTTCGCATCGCACTGACCTCAACCCTCCCCGCAAAGCACTACCAGCCGTTTTTCAAGGGTTTGCCCCTCGAGCAGGTCATCGCGGATTTCTCCGAAAACGAAGACCCCTCGATCGAAATCACCTTAGATGGATCCTTCGACATCCGGGATCCCCACTCTTGGCAATATACCGGCCGTGGCTGGCTGAAAAACATGTCCTACAAAGGTGTCCCGGTGAAATACGCCACCTGCTCCCTCGACCTCGATCACCACAAGCTCGATTTTTTCGATGGCGAGGTCACCTTCGATTACTCGGACTACCCCATGCGCAAAGATTTTGGTGGACCCACTACCGGCGACGTAAAAGTCGGCCGTATCCGTTACAACGCCGGAGATGAGAAAACCGTCACCGTGGAGGGCGTCGTCGGAGATATCTGGGCGGCACCTCTCATCCGCTTCTTCGCTCCGAAAATCGCCGACGATATCGAAGTCTACCGATTCCACAGACCACCCTCCCTTTCCGGCTCGGGCACGGTCGATGTCACCCCCGCCGGGCGCACCGATCTCACGGTGAAGTTCAGCAGCCCCGATGCGGCGGACTATAAGTTCCTCGGAGAAAACCTCACCCTCACCAACCCCAAGGGAACCGTCAAAATCCTCGGCAGTAAGGTCGAGATATCGGATCTCACCCTTGAGGCCTTCGACGGTCCGGTCGTGGCAAATTTCACCCACTCGGGTAAATCCCGGCTCACCGGCGAGATCACCTGCTCCAAGCTTTCCCTCGCCGACATCTCATCCACCTACGGCTTCGGCATGAAAGGCGGCGGCGAAGTCACCGGGCGCATCGAGTTCTCCATCGATGGCGGCAAAGTCGCCACAATGGACGGAACCGGTCTCGTCGGATTGGAAAAAGCCGAACTCTTCTCCGTGCCGGTCTTTGGCCCCCTCTCTACGGTCATGTCAAAAGTTCTCAACGACGACCGCGCAGGCTTCGAGCGCGCGAAATCCGCCTTCTGCACCTTCACCATCGAGGACGGCATCCTCAGCACCCGCGACTTCCGCACCGCCACCACCTCAGTCACCTTCGCGGGAGATGGCCATGTCGATCTCGACAAACAGTTGGTCGATTTCACCGTCCGGCTGAATGCGCGCGGCCTACTCGGCCTCATCACCCTCCCGCTCCGCCCCTTCTCCGGCCTCTTCCAGTTTCGTGGCACCGGCCCGCTCAAGGACACCGTCTGGGAAAACGTGCGCGTCACCCCTCCCCCCGAGGAGCAGGAGGTCATCCTCCTCGAAGACCCGCCCAAGGCGCGCATCGTGCCAAAGGCGTTCGCCGTGCCCGAGTGACCTCCGCCTCGCCCATCCATCATGCGATCCATTCACAATGGCCTCCGGAGGGACTATACCTTTCTTGATGAACTCCTGCTCTCGGCTGGGGTAAACCGGGTCTCGATCAAGTCCCGTATCGGCGCCTTTGCCTTCAGTTCAATCTTCTTCCTCGCTGGGCTCGCAGTGCTCTATGGAGCCACCATCCGCCCGCTAGCTCAATATCTCGACTCCGGGAATTGGCAACAAACCGCTGCCTCGGTGACCGAAAGCAAACTGGATTGGGATGACGATTCCGCCCGTGTCGAGATCCACTACAAATACCGTATCAACGGAACCGATTACTCAGGGAAACGTTATGGCTGGGACAACGGTCGCCAGAACTTCGGGATCGAGGCCATGAAAAAAACCGTCGAACGCCACCCGACCGGAAGCGCCGTCGGCATCTGGTTCGATCCTGATCAACCCACCGAATCTATCATCGATCGCTCCCACACAGGCATCACCGGAGCAAACCTCTTTTTTCCCATCCCCTTCCTTCTGATCGGCATATGTGGGATCTCCTACGCACTCTTCGGTGGTGTCGCGGCAGCACGCACCAGGGAACTGCTGGATACGATCGCGCAGGATGCCGAATCGAAAGGCCTCGCCTCCCTTGCCGGGCAACTGCGAAATCCGTCCAACACCAAAGACAGCTCCAGAAGGCTGGTATTTTCGATGGCTCAGAGCCGGATCGAAGCACTCGGCATCCTTTTCGCCGCGGTTTTCTGGAATGGCATCGTGGCTGTCTTCGTCAGCCTCCTGATCGGCTTCATCATATCCGGTGATGGACAAGCGCTGTTCCTCGGACTGTTTCTGATACCATTTGTGCTCATCGGCATCTTTCTCATCACCGCCACAGCGAACCGATTCCGCGCCCCCCGCCCCCCTGCCTACCTCTTTGCATTCTCCGGTCTCCGACTCACCACGGTGGAGTTGGAAATCCCCCTCTCATGGATGCGACTGGAACAGAGCGCAAAGTCCCCGGATGCAAGGAACATCAGACTGCACATCGGACGCGACATCGCTTCCAAAGCTTTCTCATTTGGGAAAAAGCCCGACCTTCCCTCCGACGATCATACAGACTCGATCCCATTGGATGCAAACCAGGGTGAGGTAACATACTTGCTAGAAGCTGCCCCTGTGGATCCAAAACGCAAGTCGTGGAAGCCCCTGACGGTTTCCGATATCAGCGCAGTTTTCAGCTGGGAGGAGGAGCCCCGCCGGGAAAAACGATCGGTCACGTGGTCGCTCATCGCCCCCGAGTCGAACGACTGAATACTACCCTTACAGTAGATACCCGTTCGACACCCGCTCTTTGCCGATCGTCGTCTCAGGTCCGTGGCCGGCATACACCGTGGTGGCATCCGGCAGGGTGAGCAACTCACGCTGTATCCCATCGAGCAGCACCTCGAAGTCGCCACCCGGCAAATCACACCTGCCCACCGATCCGGCGAACAGCGCATCACCCACAAAAACCACCCCAGCCTCCGGCAGATACAGGCTCACACTATCCGTGGAGTGCCCAGGCACATGACCCACTTTTACTTCCGTCCCGAAATATTTCCCCACACCCACCGGGATCAATTCGTCCACCTCGTATGGCTCCACCGAGGGAATCCAATCCGAGCCGTGCGCCTCCAATGTCAGATCCTGCGAGTAGGGCGCCCATGCATAGACTTTAACCCCGGCTGCATTCAATGCCGCCACATCCTCCACATGATCATAGTGCTGGTGCGTCAGATACAGCGCGTCCACCCTCACTCCCTTGCCCTTCACCCACTCCACGATTCCCGCCGGGGCATCCACCAAGTAATTTCCCTCGGCGGACTCCACCAAGAACCCGTTTGTCTGAACCAAGCCGCCTGTGAATTTCGAAATCTTCATACGCCTTTCTTCTACGATACGCCTCGCTTTGCAAACCAGCAATCAGAGACTTCATTGAACCCTCCCGCCATGCGCAAGCTCACCCCGGAACTCCTCGACCACCTCCCTCATGACGACCCCGGAGCCATGCGCTCGCGCCGCGACCTTCGCCGCATCAATTTCGTCATGGGAAACGACCGCTGGATACTCCGCAAGCTCCCGCAAAATCCCACCGCCATCACCGAGATCGGAGCCGGCGAAGGACACCTCCTCACCGCCATCTCGCGCCATCACCCCGGTATCCCGCTCACCGCCTTCGATCTAGCACCCCGCCCTGCGAGCCTCCCGGCAACCGTCCAGTGGAACTGCGGTGATATCTTTACCTTAGCCCCCCCGCGGCGCGGCGGCGTGCTCATCGCCAACCTCTTCCTCCACCATTTCACCGACACCCAGCTCAGCGAACTCTCCGCGTGGATGGCCGGCTTCGATACCATCATCACCAGCGAGCCCTACCGCGCCAAAATCCCGCTGTTCCTCGCAAAAATCGCCAGCCCTCTCATCCATCCCATCACCCGCCACGACATGCGCGTCAGCATCGAGGCCGGCTTCCGCCCCCGCGAACTCCCCGCCTCCCTCGGCCTAGATAACCTGGGCTTCCGCTTCCACGAAACCACCTCCCAGCGCGGCTTCATCCGCATGATCGCGGAGAAACAGAGACCCCAGTCTTCCCTGAAAACTGAACACTGAAAACTCACAAACTTCTCCCCCCAACCTCCTCGAACCGTGCTAACCTCAACAAGTTGACCGAGGAGATCACCATCATCGGAGGCGGACTCACCGGCCTCTCGCTCGCCATCGGCCTCCGCGGAAACGGCATCCCCGTCACACTCCACGAGGCCGGTCACTACCCCCGCCACCGCGTCTGCGGCGAGTTTATCTCCGGGGTTTCGGAAAGCACCCTTGAAACCCTCGGCATTACCTGCGCCCTCGCCGATGCCGCCCGCCATTCCACCGTCTCATGGTTCCGCGGAAACGCCCTCCTGCGCGAGAATCGCCTCCCCAGCCCCGCCCTCGCCATCTCCCGCCACCTCCTCGACGATCGCCTCCGCAAGCTCGCCACCTCGGTAGAAGCGTCCATCCATACCGGCTCCCGCCAAAAAATCAGCCCACACATACCCGGCACCGTCTGGGCCGCTGGGAGGAAACCCGTCAACGGCGAGTGGATCGGCCTCAAAGCCCACCTCCGCGGCTTCGAGACCACCTCCCACCTGGAGATGCACAGCGGCCCCAACGGCTACCTCGGCATCACCCCCATCGAGGACGGCTGGTTCAATGTCTGCGGACTTTTCCGTATCGACCGCACCATCACCGCCCGCCACGCCGATCTGCTGCCCGCCTACCTTTCGGAAAACGGCAACTGCTACCTCGCCGCCCGCCTTGCCTCCGCCGAGTGGAAGCCAGGCTCCTTCACCGCCGTCGCCGGATTCGACCTCGGCCTGCAGGCACCCACCCCCGGCGTCCTCGCCCTCGGCGACTCCCACGCCATCATCCCCCCGTTTACCGGAAACGGCATGAGCATGGCCTTCCAATCCGCCGAAATCTCCCTACCCCACCTCACCCGCTACGCGAAAGACGAGACCGACTGGAAATGCACCTGCGCCGCCATCTACGCCACCCATCGTAAGACCTTCCGCAAACGCCTCACCGCCGCCAAACTCATCCATCCCCTGCTCTTCGAAAACGCCGCCCGCCCCCTCCTCAAACACGCCCCCCTCACCCCCATCCTAAACCTCATCCGCTAGCCGAGAGCCGAGAGTAACCACCAGCAACCCAGCCTCTTCCCTGAGAACTAAAAACTTCCAACTAGCAAACTTTCCCCATGTATCTATCAGCCCTCGCCACCGCCAATCCCCCCCACACCTTCACCCAGGCAGAAACGTGGAAGGCCCTCCACGCCCACCCCCAGTTCGGCGAGATCAAACCCCGCTCCGTGACCCTCTTGGAGAAAATCCTCACCAACAGCTCCTCGGGCATCGGCCACCGCCAGTTCACCTCTCCTGATCTCGGCCCGGTTTTCCGCCGCGATGCCCAGCAACTCAATCACTCCTTCGAAAAAGAAGCACCAAAACTCTCTGCCGCCGCCCTCGCCAAAGCCATCGAGCAAGCAGGCATCCGCGCCGAGGACATCGATGCGCTCTTCCTCTGCACCTGCACCGGCTACCTATGCCCCGGCCCCTCCAGCCATGTCGCGGAAATTGCCGGCCTCCGCCCGGACACCTACCTTTGCGATCTCGTCGGCCTCGGCTGCGGTGCGGCCATCCCCACCCTCCGCGCCGCCCACGGCTACCTCGCAGCAAACCCCACCCATACCGTCGCCATGATCGCCGTGGAAATCTCCTCCGCCGCCTTCTACATCGACGACGACCCCGGCGTCCTCATCTCCCTCTGCCTCTTCGGCGATGGTGCCGCCGCCGCCATCCTCACCGGTCAGGACAGCTCCAGAAGCGCATGGCAGTTCCACGATTTCGATACCCACCACGTCCCCGCGGATCGCGAGAAAATCCGCTTCACCAACTCCGCCGGGAAACTCAAAAACCAGCTCCACCGCTCCGTCCCCGACCTCGCCGCCAAAGCCGTCTCCACCCTCTACAACCGCCGCCTTTCCGATCCCCAGCAAATTCTCGCCCACTCCGGCGGCCGCGACGTCATCGAGGCCATCGAAACAGAACTCCCCCCTTTCCAACTCACAGAAACCCGCCAAGTCCTCGCCGACCACGGCAACATGTCCAGCCCCTCCGTCCTTTACGCCCTCGCCAACCGCCTCAAAACCCACCCCGAGGACACCTCCCTCTGGCTCACCGCCTTCGGCGCCGGCTTCGCTGCCCACTCCTGCCACCTCTCCCGGAAACTCTAGACCTCAAAGAGTAGCCCCCGCACGGGACGCTGCCTTCAGGCGGCTTTTCAATTCGCTATCCCAGTCTTCCCTTCAAACTGAACACTTCAAACTAGCAAACTCTTGCCCCCAACCCAGCACCAACGCCTCTCCCAACGCGACCGCCCTCCCGGCCTTCCGGTCATGAAGCAGCGCTGGGCTGGCCTCGGCTTCTTCCACTGGACCATCGATCCGGAACTCATCGCCTCCCGCCTCCCCCCCGGCCTGCACGTTGATACTTTTGAGGGAAACGCATGGATCGGCATTGTCCCTTTCTTCATGCACCGCATCCGCCCTGTCTGCTTGCCGCCGCTTCCTTGGCTCTCATGGTTCCATGAACTGAATGTCCGCACCTATGTATTCGACGATGCAGGAAACCCCGGCGTCTGGTTCTTCTCCCTCGATTGCAACCAACCCCTCGCCGTCGAGATTGCCCGCCGCACCTTCAATCTCCCCTATCAGCACGCCCGCATGTCCTCTTCCGTCACCGACAGGGAAATCCACTACCGCAGTTCCCGGAAGAACTCGCCCCTTCCCGAGTGCACCTTCACCTACCCCCAACCTAACAACCCCACGCCCGCGCAAGAGGGCAGCCTCGAATGGTTCCTCGTCGAGCGCTACTGCCTCTTTTCCGCAGACCGCCACGGCCAGCTCTTCAGCGGGATGGTCCATCACGCCCCCTATCAGATCCAACCGATGCCGGCCGCCACCTGTTCCACCATTCCTTTAACCCTCAATGGCTTCGCCGAGTCGGCTCGGCTACCAGACTCACTCCTCGCCGCCGCGGCCGTGGACGTCACGGTCTTTCCGCTGAGGAAACTCACAAGCTCGTGAGCGCTAGCTCACTTCTCCTTCGGCAAGTTTTTCCGCTTGGTCGATGCCATATCCTCGAGTTCCTCTTCGGTCATCGAGTCCACCATCTCCTTGGACGCTCCTTGGAGATCCGACTTCTGGGTTTCTCCGCGCTTCGCGGAAAGCGCGGCACCCGCAGCCTTCTGTTGCTTTTTGGATTTCGCTTTCATGAAAGATAGCAGTTACACATCCTCCCGCCTCATCGCCGAGAGCTCGGGCTCACTCGGCTGCTCCGCCCCTCTCGGGTAGGAAATATCATCCAGAGTCTCCTCCGTGTCCGAACCGGTGAGAGCTTCAGATTCGTAGGCATCGGTCACCGCATCGCGTTTCTCATTTTCAGCGATGCGCAGGCCTTTTTCGGTCAACTCCATGGTAGGGTCGTCATCCACATACGGCGGTGCCATGGGGGATTCGTTTTGCGGCTTGGAGGGTTGAATGGGGTCAAGGGGATACATAATAGAGTTGGGTAGTTCACCCTTACCCTCGCACATCCCATTCCGTCCGTCAAAACCCCGCAGTTACGGCCTCCGCCCACAGCCCTACCCACCATAACATGACGATATGCACCGCAGCCTCTGCATTTTGCAGAGCACGAGAAAAAGGGGGCATCTGGCGCCCAGCTCAGAGACCGAGGAAATTGGCGATGAGCGCGAGACCGGCGTCTTGGCTTTTCTCCGGGTGGAACTGGCAGGCGAGAACATCTCCCTTCTCCACGGCCGCGACAAATTTTTCCCCGGCATAATCGGTGGTAGAGGTCTTCCAGCCATCGTCCTCGGGCTTGGGGAAGTACGAGTGGACGAAGTAGAAATAGGGCTCTGCGCCGAGGCCTTTCCAGTAACCGGAATCGGCGGATTGCGGGACGGTGCCGTTCCAGCCCATCTGCGGAATCTTTTTGCCTTCGGCTTCAGTGAAACGGACGCACTTGCCTTTGACGATGCCGAGCCCTTCGACGCCGGGCGCTTCGTCGCTGCCCTCGAAGAGGATCTGGAAGCCGACGCAGATGCCGAAGTAGGGCTTGCCCGCGGCGATCCATTCCCGCAGCGGACCGACGAGTCCCCGCTTGTCAAGCTGGCGCATAACATCGCCGAACTCGCCCTGGCCGGGGAGGATCAGGTGAGTGACGTCTTGGAGTCCGGAAGCATCGGTGATGAGCTCCGGATAGACACCGAGGGAGTGGAGGGCGTTTTCCACGCTGCGGAGATTCCCCCCGCCGTAATTCAGAAGTCCGACTCTCACAGCGCTTCTTTCGTGCTCGGGATGCCTTTGACTCGGGCGTCTTTTTCACAGGCTTCCCGCAGGGCTCTGGCGAGACCTTTGAAAATGGCTTCCGCGATGTGGTGACCGTCGCGGCCGTAGAGGAGCTCGACGTGGATATTCGCACGCAAGTTCGAGGCAACGGCGCGGCAGAATTCCTCCACCAAGGTGAAGGGCATGTTCGGCGCCGAGGCGGTGCCGGCCGGAGCGCGGAACTCCAGATGCGGGCGGTTGCTGAGATCCACCACGACGCGGGCGAGCGTTTCATCCATCGGCAGGTAGGCGCAGCCGTAGCGGCGGATGCCTTCCTTGGTGCCGAGCGCTTGCTTCATGCACTCGCCGATGACGATGCCGGTGTCTTCGATGGTGTGATGGCCGTCCACCTCAATGTCGCCCTTCACTTTCACTTCAAGATCGAAGAGGCCGTGTTTGGAAAACAAGGTGAGCATGTGATCAAAGAACGGGATGCCGGTGTCGATCTTCGACACGCCGCTGCCATCGAGGTCGATTTTTAAATCAATCTCCGTCTCCGCTGTCTTCCTGTGTTGTTCCGCTGTCCTGCCTGTCATGTAAATGGGGTGCTTGCTTATCAATCAGTCCGCCGCGATGCCAGCCCGCTGCGTCAGTTTTTCAAGATAAATCGCGGGCAGCTTCGCCCGGCTGGCGACATCGAGAGCCGCTTTCTTGGATTCATCGTCGCCACTGCCAACGGCGATCCATGTCTCGCGGTAAACTTGGCCGGGAGGCGTCTCGGGGGCCGGGATGGCTTTGCTGGATTCCAAGCGTGTCATCTCGGATTCGACCTGCCTCATAGCCTCGGAAAGGGATTCCTTGTGGTTGCTGTCCGGGGTGATCCATTTCTCTTGGGATGCCTTCTCGGCATCGAACCTCTCATCGATCTTGGCTTGCTGTTCCTCCAGTGCTTTCTGCGTCTGGGCACGATCTTCGGCTGACATACGCTCCAGCCCGGTGGCGCGCATTTCCATACGCTTGTCGTAGCTATCGAGATTCTCTTGGAGGCTAGCCCCGTATACTGCCAGGACCTGTTGCATTTTTTCCACCACTTCCGGTCTGCCCACGCATTCCGAGTAATCCTTTTCATATTCCGAAAAGAGCCTGAGCGCGCTGAGGAAATCGCGGCGGCCCACGGCATCGTTGATGCGCTTCGCCGCAATCTGGTTATCAAGCGAGTAGGCGTTGGCCGCATATTCTTCCGGCGAGATAATCAGGCCGCCCATCTTCGCTCCGCCGGCTTCGATGACTTCCATCTCGGCCTTGAGCTCCTCGATCCTCACTTCGGCCTGCTTTTTCAGAGGACTGTTCGGGTAGGTTTCGATAAATTCTGCGAACTTCGCGATGCGCGCGGCGTATTCCTCTACCGTTAGCAGATCAGGTGCCGGGACGAGCCGAGAGATGCTGCCGAATTCTTTGGCGTCGGCGGTTTCCCTATCCACCCGTTTTACATCTGCCTTGGCGACGGTCTTCTCATCCTTGATCGATTTGGTGACGTTAACCTGGATGATATATTTCTCCGCGTCCTCGCTGAGGATGGTGCCCTCAATGCTTTCTCCGGATTTCAGAAAGATGATGTCGGCCTGTGAGGCTTGGCAGATAAGCAGTGCAGCTGCGGTCAGGATGATGGATTTCATGGGTTATTTCGGTTTGTCGCGGGAAATTATCGCCGTTAGGTGGACTTATGGCAAGGATGGGACGACAATTTCACCGGCATCTTGTACTTCGGTGACGCTGCCATCTGCATCGACTACGCGGACCTTACCGGGCTCATCGTCGGAAAGCTTGCGCGATGTGCTTCTGAGCGGCAGACGCAGGATCGCTTCCTTGAGTTCGGCCGATGTTTTTTCACCAATGATATAAGTGTTCCCATAGCCCTTGACGAGCGCGACTTGGATCACATCGGTGTAGAGGACAGGACTGGAGGAGGCTATCTGGGGAGTCCCTCCGACCAATTGCTCGAGGGACTTCGACATCGGGATATCCAGAGAGCTAAGCCGCTTCTCGGCCATTGCAAAAAGGCCAATCGTGGATTCATCAAAGACCATAGCATTACTGGAAATCGGCATATTGCAGAGATCCATCGCGATGCTGGCTTCCCGGACATAATCGTCCTCGACGAAAAGCTCGGCGGCCGTCGAAGCGAGATCGCCCGCCCAGATTTTCCAATCCTCCGCGAGCGTGATCGCGTGGACGTCGAGCGCGGCCTGGATCGCCACGGCGTAGAGGAAAGCCCTGCCGCCCGTGAGGCTGTTGGGCACTTCGCCCCGATACAGCCGCAGCTTGCGCTCGTCGGAAAATGCCTCTTTCGTCTTCGCCAACAACGCCACCGCCCGATCCCGGTAATCCTTGTCTCCGGTGATGCGGTAGGCCGTGGCAAACGCCGAAACCATTCTCAAAGTCGCCGACGCATTGGCATCCGCGCCTTCATCCATCATCCCGATACGCGCCTCGCGCGCCTTAAGCAGCTTCGCCTTCGCGCTCTTGAGCAGGGCGGCCACCTCACCGGGATCCGCGCCGAGAGTCGCTGCTACCTCGTCTGCATCCTTGGCGTTCCTCAGGGTATTAAGCCGGAAATATTTCCTCTCCGGATCGTTTTCCGAAGGGATGTTGCCGTTTTCCTTCAGCCCTGCCGCGATCCAGAAGACAGGAAACTCCGCCGGGGAAAGCAGATCGCGCACCTCTTCAAACTCCCATAACCAGTGGGTCACCTTCCTAGGACTGCGCCCGCCGAAGGAATACATATCGTCCTCGGTGAGATAGTTTTTCTCAACGAAATCGAACAAGCCCATGGCCCGGTCAAGCGCGCGCTCGTCGCCCGTGGCCGCATAGGTTTCTAACAAACTCACCGCCACCCTCGCCTGCCCGGAGCAAGTTCTGGAAAACCCGGGCAACGTCCAATCTGTCCCCTGCCGGGAGCTAAACACGCCGCCGTCGAGCGGATCGAACATCGCGCTGCACATGAGATCATCTAGCACACCCACGAGCACTTCACGGCTTCTCTCTCGCAGATCGTCCGGCAATCCCTCGGTCTGCACACCCGCCGCCAGTAGATCCAGCGGACCGCTGGGGAACAACCCGCCGGTCTCATCCAAAGTATGAGAAAGCGGGTCGTAGAGAGAAACGAGCTGACGCAACGCGCTCACCGAAGCCATCGCCGCATCATCGCTTTTCTCCACCTTGCGATAGGTCTCCTTCATCCTTTCCCGCCGCAGGTTCTGATCCATCGCGCTGTTGGTAACGATGTAGCCCTTTTCATCCTCCCACATCCTTTTCAGCACCACGTGAGACTGCTCGAACATCTCTCCTGGTTCCTGCCCACTATCGGCCTGCAGTGGCATCCACGCCACCGGCGCGCCTTCCGGGGTCATCCAGATCATCAGCGGGAGTTGCAGCGGCGAGCGGATCTCCGCACAGAGCTGGACGGTGAGCAGCCCAATCTCGCGCACCGCATCCCCATCGATGAGCACTGGCACATAGTTGGAGTTGATTTCATCGACCACATCGCGGCGGCTCTCCAATTCCGCCAGCACCTCTGCGTAGGACGGCTGCTGGGGCATCACCACCACGGCAAAAATCATGCGCTGGGAATCCCGGGCCTTCTGGAAGGACTCCGCAGTCCATGGCTGCCAATGGATGGCGGAGTCTGCCTGTGACCGATAAACCGGCCCCGGAAGACCACCCAACATGTTTCCATCCGGTGCAGGCGTATACATCCTGCCGGTTTCCTCGGGCGGCAACTCCACGACGGATGCCTTCTCCCGGCAGCCGCCCAGCAAGCACAAACCGAGGGGAATGAGTCCTTTGATGATGAGTCGCATGCGTGATTGGGTCTTTCGTCTACTCGTGCAGACCCCCCCTGTATATCCTCCACTTGCCAAGTTGGAAGAAAAGACTTCCGCTGTAGCCGCCGTTGGCTAACCTCCGCCAACCAGTATTTTCTCCCGCCGAGTGATCAGCATCGCCATCTCCAGCCAAAAGGGAGGCGTGGGTAAAACCACCCTCTCGATCAACCTTGCCCACGCCTTCGCGCGCGCCGGCCTCAACACCTTGCTTGTCGATGCGGATCCGCAGGGCTCCGTGGGACTCTCACTCACCCGACAGTCACGCCTGCTCTCCGGGTTTTACGATTTCCTCGCCGATCCCGGCATCCCCATGGAGCGACTCATCGTCCCCACCCGGTTAGAAACTTTTTCCCTCATCGCCGCCGGCCAAGCCAGTGATTACGAGGCGGGCAACGGCTCCTCCGGATCGCACCTCGCCCGCGTCCGCTCCTTCCTGCGCAACGTCAACGCACGCCGCTACGATGTCTGCATCATCGACACCGCCGCCGGTCTCTTCGGCGTCACCAATGATGTCATCGCCTCCGCCGATGCACTCATCATCCCCCAGCAGGCAGAACCCCTCGGCATCCGCTCGGTCCCGAAACTGCTCGAAGGCCTCAACCGCCTTCGTATCGTCAATCCCCGCCTCAACGTCCTCGGCGTCTGCCTGACCATGCTTCAGAAAGGTCTTGCCGAAAGCACCGAAGCCGCCAATGCCCTGCGCCAGCTCCTGCCCGAGGCCATGCTTTTCCAGACCTCGGTCCCCCGCGATGACGTTTTTATCCGCGCCAGTGCAAAAGGCCTTCCCGTCGGCGTCCTTGAAGAAGGCGAAGGCGCAGAGGCGGTGTTCGATTCCATCCGCGCCGAGGTGCAGTCGAAACTCGAGAAATCCGGGCACAGCCCCATCCTGCAAACGCGTTGATGGATCCGCTCAACCCATGGCTCGACCCCGCTGAAGTCCGGCATCTTGCCGAGCAACTGCTGCGTCCCGTCGCCCAATCCCGACTCACCGCCAACGACGCCGGCTTCGACGAATCCTTCGTTGGCTTCGCCGCTACTCCACGCCCGCAAAGCGCGCCTTACCCCGAACCTCCCGCCCCGGCCCAGGCACCGCAGCAACCCGCACCACCGCAGGAAGCTCCGCAGCAACCCGCCGCGCCGGAACCCCCTCACCCCTCCCCGCCGCCCGCACCTCCTTCCCGCACCCGCTTGCTTGAGCGAGTGCACATCTTCCGCGATTGGTTGGCGAAAAACTTCGAGGCACGCGATGTCTTCATCCTCGACCGCGAGGGCAAGGTCATCTTCGACGAAAGCGGCCACGGCCGCCTCCACTTCATGGCGCGCAATCTCGCCCACGCCTCCACCGGCACAGGCAACATCCACGTCAAGATCGGCCCGGGCTCCATCCTCGAGGTGATCCCCAGCCAGACACCCTACGGCCGCATCGTCCTGGGTATGCTCGTCCCGGAATCCCTCTCCCAGCCGCATGTGAAAATCATCGGCGAAGTCCTCCTCCAGACCGCCTCGCCTGCCTAGCGGCGTTCTCCGGCCGCTGCCTCTCTCTCCACCGAAACCTCGAACATGGAAATCACCGCCGAAGGCGACCACGACCGCCTCGACGCTTGGCTGGCCACCGAAATCGCTGATCTCTCACGCTCCCGCATCCAGGCGCTCATCCGCGAGCAATTCATCCTCGTCAACGGCAAGCCCGCCAAGCCCCGCGACAGCGTGAAATCCGGTGCTACGGTCTCCGTAGTAATCCCCGAGGCCGTCCCGGACATCGCCGCCCCCCAGGACATCCCGCTCGATATCCTCTATGAGGACAGCGACATCATCGTCCTCCACAAGGCCCACGGCATGGTCGTCCACCCCGCCCCCGGCAACAACGACGGCACCCTCGTCAACGCCCTCCTCCACCATTGCGAGGGCAAGCTCTCCGGCATCGGCGGAGTCGAGCGCCCCGGCATCGTCCACCGCCTCGACAAAGACACCTCCGGCTGCCTCGTCGTCGCGAAATCCGATCCCGCCCACCAATCGCTCGTGACCCAGTTTTCCGAGCGCTCCACCATGGAGAAGCTCTACCTCGCCGTCACCCACGGCATCCCCAAGCCGGACAAAGGCACGATCTTCACCCACATCGGCCGCCACCCGGTGAACCGCCAGAAGATGGCCGTCGTCAATCCTCCCGGCGGCAAGACCGCGATCACAGATTACGAAACGCTCGCCACCGATCCCGCCACCCAGAGCGCGCTCATCCTCTGCCACCTCCACACCGGGCGCACCCACCAGATCCGCGTCCACCTCCACCACATCGGCACCCCCATCCTCGGCGATCCGATTTACGGGAAGAAACACGCGATCCCCACACCCCGCCTGCTCCTCCACGCCTGGAAGCTTTCCTTCAACCACCCGATCACCGGGAAAAAAGTCGCCTTCACCGCCCCCCCGCCGATCGACTTCAAGCCCTGGCTCGACCGCGTGCCCGGCACCACTTTCTGAGCCCCGGCACGTCAGTGCCTAACACTTCACCGCGTAATAGTCCTGCTCCTTCACGCCCCAGATCAGGTGCTTGGAGCTGTGCTTGAGCAGCCCACGGTGATAGGCGGATCTAGTGCCCACACCCGCCGCCATGCTCGCGATCACCCGGGACATATGGCGCTCCATCAGCTTGGCCGGATTCAGTTTTCCTTTGCCCTCCGCCAGCGCACTGCCTGCCTCATACATCTGCAGGATGCGCCCGTCGTAGAAATAATCGATCAGCTCCTGCCACGCGGCATGCCAGTCCCTGAGCTCCGCGCAGTAGCGGGAAATATCCGCCGCCTTGACCTTGCGTTTGGAGAACACGAAGGCGTCTAACAAGCTCGCCGACTCCAGCGCCATGAACAGCCCCGGGGAAAGCATCGGATCCACAAAGCCGAACGCATCGCCCAACATGATCCAGCCCTTGCCGTGGCCCTGCTCGCTGATGAGCTGATAGTTCGTGTAGGTCATCACCTCGGTCACTCGCCGCGCGTTCCTGCCCTTTTCCCGCAGCAGTGGCTCGCGGGATATCAGATTCTCCAGCCGCTCCTCCGGCGTGTCGCCCAGCTCCTTCGCCGCGCTCTTGTCGAGCACCGCCCCCACCGATAGTTTCCCCTGCAGCGGGATGCGCCACGACCAGCCACGCTCCAGCACCGAGATGATGATCTGCCCGGGCTCCACCTCATCGTGCTCGAAGTCCTCGAAGTGCGCGAAATACGCCACATCCTTCCGCTCCCCGCGCTGCGCGGGTATGCCCAAAGTCTTGGCAAACAGCCGCGCCCTCCCGGTGCCATCGATCAACCAATCCGGATGCTTGTCCAGCCCGGCCATCGCCAGGGATTCCGGTGTCAGCTCGATCTCGCGCTCACCCTCCGCCTTCACCACCGCCGCGCGCGAGTTCACGAACTCCGCGCCCAGCTCCACCGCCCTCTCGCGCAGCAGGTTATCAAACTGCGGGCGCGGCACGTTATACGCATAGCCCGGCGCTTTCTTGCCCCTGTCGCGGAAGGTGAAATGCAAGCGCGCCCCACCTCCGTGGAAGAACGACGCCCCCGGCTTTTGCACGGAAAACTCCTTCACCCGCTCCTCGATGCCCAGCCGCCTCAGCACCGGCACCACCGATGGCACCAGCGACTCACCCACCAGCAGCTCCGGGCGCTTGTCGTCATCGAACACAATCACCCGCAGCCCGCGCTCCGCCAGCATGCACGCCAGCGCGCAACCCGCCGGGCCCGCTCCTACGATCACCACCGTTTCTCCGTCCTGCTTCATGCGCTAATGCCGTTTCACTTTGCCGCTCGCCGTCAGGGCGATCGAGTCGACCACCGAGAACTGCAACGGAATCTTGTACGATGCCAGCTTTTCCATGCAGTGCTGGCGCATCTCCCGCACCTTCGGCATCTCCGCCCCCTCCTCCAGGATCACCTCCGCGCAGGGAAACGATCCGAGGCTCGGGTGCCGTTCGGGAAACACCCGGCTCCTCGCCACCGCCGGATGCGCATTCAGCACCGCCTCGATCTCCTCCGGGAAAACCTTCATCCCGCCCACATTGATCACACTCTTCTTCCGCCCCCGCATCACCACGGTGCCATCCTCCAGCAGCTCCGCCAGATCCCCCGTGCCGAACCACCCCTCCTGCAGGATTTCCTCCCGCCGCTGCCACGGGATCAGATACGCATCGAACATCCCCGGCCCTTTGAGCAACAACTCCCCATCCCCCGCCACTTTCGCCTCATACCCAGCCAGCGGCTTGCCCAGCGCCTCCGGCAAATCCCCCGCCCGCTCCGCATTCAGGATCGGCAGCCCCACCTCGATGATTCCCAGCGCCTGAGTCAGCGGTAGGTGGAATCTTTCCTGAAACGCCTTTGCCACCTCCCCGATCAACGCCGAAGCGGTGGAGATCGCCATGCGCAGCTCCGGCAACGGCCCCGCCTCCTTGCACTGCGCCAACTGCGCAAAGTGAAACGGGCTCCCGTAGAGCAGATGCGTGCCGGACTCCCGCGCCGCCTCATAGAGACGATCCGGTCGGTGCGAGGTCTCCAGCACCGTCGTCACCCCATGATACAGATACAATACGATCGTCACCGCAAAGTGATGTGCCATCGGCAGCGTCCACAAAACCTTGTCCCCCGCCGCAAGTTTGAGCCCCCCGTTCGCCGCCGTAATCCGTTCCAGCAGCGACTCATGCGACAGCACCACCCCCTTGGAAGCCCCGGTCGTCCCCGAGCTGAACCGGATGAAGGCCGGGTTCAGCCCCTCAAACTCCGCCACCGGGAACTCCACCTCCCCTGCGGGAAACTCGGAAACCTCCGCCCGCCCCAGCCCCAGCGGCAGCTCGAAGCCCTCATCCCCCGCCACCACCAGCGCCTCCAGCCCGGTCTCGGAGATCAGGTTTTCCCGCTCCGTTTCCGTCAGCTCATCCGGCACCGGGACGAAGCATCCGCCCGCATCCAGCACCGCCAGCGCCACCGCCATGTAGCCCGCTCCGTTGGGGAAAATCACCCCCACCCTCGGCACCCCGCCGCGCTGGAAGCACTCCAACTCCCGGAGCCTCGCGGAAATCTCATCCACCGCGCCAAACAGCGCCGCGAATGTCACCTCCCCGCACTCCCCCGCGATGGCGATGCGAACGCCATGCCCGCGCTTCCGGATTTCCGCTACGATGTTCACCGTATCTTAGAAAGAGAAACTCGCACCCACCGAGACACCCAGCGCATCGATCCCCGGGTTCGGCGTCGTCGCCCCGCCGTTGGACATGTGTTGGAAAAACGGCCCACCGAACACCGCCACATCCTCGGAGACCTGCCAGCGCACCCCGGTCTTCGCAAACCAGTTCAGCGTAAAATCCTGCCCCTGCCCGCCCACCGTGCTCGTGCTATCGATCACACCCACACCCCCACCGATCGAGAAATACACCGACCACATCGCATCCGCACTCCACCACTCGATCGAAGGCGATCCCGAGATGCCGAAGTAATGATCCTCCGGCCCATCCGCCACCCACGCCGCGATCAGCGAGGCATGGTTCCTCACCACCACCACCGATCCATCCGAGAAATCATGTTTCAGCACCCACGGGCTCCGCCATGAGAACTGCGTCTGCACCAGCGTATAATCAATCGGCGTATTGTCCCCCACCTGCCACAGCACCGCCTCCTCGATGTCAAACGCATGCCGCTCCCACGGAGCAACCTCGGCAAAACCCAAGCCCAGACCCATCATCGACATGCAAAATACCATCGCGCGCATGCCCCACTTCTACCCACCCCCGCCACCGCTGACAACCCAAACGCGACCCGTCTCCCCTATCGTCGCGGGCAAAAAACCAATCTCGCGCTTGCCCCGGAGCCGTCCGGTGACTAAGCCTCCCGCCATGGCAACGATCAATTCCAATTTCCTCAAGCTCAAGGCCGGTTACCTATTCCCGGAAATCGCGCGCCGCGTGAAAGCCTACACAGAGTCCGCCCCGGACAAGGCGGCACGCATCATCCGCTGCGGGATCGGCGATGTGACTGAGCCCCTCCCCTCCGCAGTGCGCGATGCGATGCACCTCGCCATCAATGAGCAGGGCGAGCGCGCGACCTTCAAAGGCTATGGCCCGGAGCAGGGCTACGAGTTCCTGCGCCAGGCGATTGTGGACAATCAGTTCGCCGGCCTGGGGGTCTCTGCGGATGAGGTTTTCATCTCCGATGGCTCGAAGTGCGATACGGGCAACATCCTCGACATCTTTGGCAAGGGCAACGTGATCGCGATCACGGATCCGGTCTACCCGGTCTATGTGGATACCAACGTGATGGCGGGCAACACCGGCGATGCCGATGAGAACGGCGCCTACGCGGGACTGCTCTACATGGAGTGCAACGCGGAGAACGGCTTTGTCGCCGATGTGCCGACTGAGAAGGCGGATCTGATCTATCTCTGCTTCCCCAACAACCCGACGGGTGCGGTGGCCACGCGCGAGCAGCTCACCGCATGGGTGAAATACGCGAAGGAGAACGACGCGATCATCCTCTTCGATGCGGCCTACGAGGCGTTCATTCAGGACGAAAACATCCCGCGCTCGATCTACGAGATCGAAGGAGCGAGGGAGTGCGCGATCGAGTTCCGCTCGTTTTCGAAGAACGGTGGATTCACCGGCGTGCGCTGCGCCTACACGATCATCCCGAAGACCCTGACGGGCAAAGCGGAAGACGGCAGCGATGTCTCGATCCACCAGCTCTGGAACCGCCGCCATGCGACGAAGTTCAATGGCGCGTCCTACCCAGTGCAAGTCGGTGCGGCAGCGGTGTTTTCCGAAGAGGGCAAGAAGCAGGTCTCCGATCTCATCAACCACTACATGGGCAATGCCAAGCTTCTGCGCGAAGCGTGCATCGCCCTCGGCCTACAGGTCTTCGGCGGCGAGAACGCGCCTTATGTCTGGGTCGGCTGCCCGGAAGGTGTCACCTCGTGGCAGATGTTTGACAAGATGCTCCAAGAGGCTCAGGTGGTGGTGACGCCCGGCTCCGGCTTCGGCTCGGCTGGCGAGGGCTACTTCCGCATCTCTGCCTTCAACTCGCGTGAGAACGTGATGGAGGTCTGCGAGCGTCTCAAAGCACTCATCGCCTGAGGATTGGCGATTTTTTGTCGGGCCTCATAGGCCCCGGCAAAACCCTCCGCCGGGCTGCATCGGATGTCCCGCTCACGTACCATCAACCTCCGCCTTCTCAAGCGGGAGAAATTCCGCAAGACGGCGGCGATCTTCTATACCCTCATCTTCGGGGTTTATCTGATCTGGCGGCTGACGGTCTTTTCCGAGCAGAACTTCGGCTTCTCGCTGTTCTTCTACATCGCGGAGTTGCTGGTCTATCTGCTGAGTGTGGTGAGCATCTTCTGCTGCTGGACCTACCGGCACCGGGAGCCGCAGACGCCCCGCGAGGGCCAGACGGTGGATGTTTTCCTGCCAGTCTATCGCGAGCCCCTCAACCTGATCCGCCTGACGGTGATGGCGGCGAAGCGCATCGAATACCCCCACCGCGTGCTGCTGCTCGATGATGGCAAGCGCGAGGACATCCGCCAACTGGCCGAGGAGCAGGGCGTGATCTACCTGCGCCGCGAGGACTCGAAGGGCGCGAAGGCGGGAAACATGAACCATGCGCTGCGCCACTCGGAGGCGGAGTTCATCTTTGTGCTGGATGCGGATCACATCGCCCAGCCAGAGGCGCTGCATGCGACCTTGGGTTTCATGGAAGAGCCGGATGTAGGCTTGGTGCAGACGCCCCAGGAATATTACAACACCGACGCGCTGCAATACATCGGCTCATCGCACGGCAGGCTCTGGCATGACCAGTCGCGTTTCTTCTCAATCTCGGAAGGCTGCAAGGATCTCAGCGGCAACGCCTCCTGCCTGGGCACGGGTGTGCTCTATCGACGCTCAGCGCTAGATACCATCGGCGGCTTCCCGGAGCAGACGGTGACGGAGGACATGCACACCTCGCTACTGATGCACATGGCGGGGCTCAAAACCGCCTACCTCAACGAGCCTGTGGCCTACGGGGTGGCCTCCGCGGATCTGGCAGATTACTACCGCACCCGCCAGCGCTGGGCCCATGGGAACCTGCACGTCTTCCACCTCGAGAAGCCGCTGCGCAGCCGCAAGCTCAACCTACTCCAGAAATTCCACTACACCGAGCTGGCCGTGATCTATCTGGAAGGCTGGCAGCAGCTAATGATGTTCCTCATCCCGGTGCTCGCGCTTTGCTTCGGTTGGCAACCCTTCGAGATTACGCCGCTCAACGTGGCGATCATCCTCGGCCTACCCCTAGCTATGATCGTGCTGCACGATGAGCAGGGCTGCGGCTTGAACCGCGCTTGGATCGGGCAGCTATTCAGCATTGCCCGCATGCCCATCCAGCTCATTTCGTGGGCGGGGTTCTTTGGCAAAAAAATCGCCTGGAAGCCCTCTGCTAAAAACACCGAAGGAGTCTTCGACGTGAAGCTGATCCTGCCTCAGATCGCTTTGGTCGCAGCCTCCCTGATCGGGGTGATCATCGGCGCGGTGAGGCTCGGGCAGGACTTCTCGGTGGGGCCGCTCACCCTCTTTTTCCAAACCCTGCTGAAAGGCCGCGAGGCCGCAGAGAGGCTCGGCGCGATCTACAACGACGGCTATTCGCTCGACCTCTTCCTGGTCTCCAGCTTCTGGGCACTCTACAACCTCGCCCGCGCAGCGTTCTGGATCTACGACACTTACCGTAGGAGCGGGAAAATGACGGAGCATTTCCGCTTTAAAGTGCCCCTGATCCTCGAAACGAAAGACGGCGATCTGGTAAAAGTTTCCTGGATCTCCCAGAGCCACATGGGGGTGGATCCCGAATGGCTGCGCGCCAATCCAGAGAAAAGCCACGAAGGCACGCTGTGGCTGCCGGGCGGGCCGCTAGAGCTCGGCTTTGCGCAGACCGGCAACGAGAAAGTCCCCGGCGAGACCCAACTGAAGCTGCGCAGCAGCGAGGATCAGGACACGCTCAACATGTCGATCTACTCGGTTGACTGGCACACGGAGGCCGGGGAGCGCGATAGCTACTTCCCCACCATCCTAGAGCTTGTGTTCGGCATTTTCAGGCCCTTTCACCGCCCCAATCACAAAGACTGGAAGCCTGCGCTCGCACGCTACGCCGGGCATACTTCCTATTGCATGGTCTCGCACGAGCATGGCTGCAGCGAGATGCTTGGCTTCGGCGACGCCGCGGATGGACGCGAACTCGAACTCACCTTCCCCGGCGGCGATACGGAACATTACATCCTCGGCGCGGAGCAGCCCCTGCAGGGCTGGTGCCGCAAGGGTCTCGACGGAGCGATCCGCTGGAAACGCGCAATCCGCCGCAATGCTGGCACCGAGAGCCAGTTTCCCGGCGAGGAGAAAGCCCAGACACCCCACCAGATGGAAGATATTACGGCTCCACAAAATGTTTGACGAGACAGCAGCCGATACTAGCATGTCGCAACTATGAGAAAAACATTAGCTACCACTTGTTGTTTCGCATCGTTGGTCCTCGCCGCACACGCCGGCAGCCCACCACCGATGATGGAGACCTCCGCACCTGCGAGCGATCGCGGTAATTTCTTCCTCGGCGGAAACGCACGTCAGGACGCCTGGTACACCTACGCCGGCGCAAACTACGCCCTCAACGGCGACATCGATGCCACTGGCCTCTTCCTGCAAGGTGTCTTCGGCTACGGCGAATACGATTACGACCGCCTTCCTGCCGGAACCGAAGTTCAAGGCGACGTGGTGGAATACGATCTGGGCATCGGCTACCAGTGGGTGACCCCTGCTTATAGCCTCTCCGTCCTCGGTGCAGCAAACTATCAGGATCACGACCTCAATGTCTTCGATCCTAACAATTCCGTCAGCGGCGACGAGTGGGGCTTCAAGGCCAAGCTCGACGCATGGTACACCGGTCACGCTGGTATGCTCTACGGAATCACCAGCTCCTACTCCACCGCTTACGACTCCTACTGGAACCGTGCGGTTGTCGCCAAGACCTTCGGCCAACTCTATGTCGGACCAGAATTCGTCTTCCTCGGCAACGATGAGTTCGAAGAATACCGCGCCGGCCTGACCCTCGGCGGTCTCAGCCTCGGCCCAGCAGACATCAGCCTCAGCGCTGGCTACGCATGGGCAGATCCTGAGAGTGGTCGCGACGAAGAAGAGTCCCTCTACGGAGGCCTTCACGCCTCGTTCCGCTTCTAATCGGAGAAGCCTAAACTTCCCAGCCGCTGCAACCTCGTGTTGCAGCGGCTTTTTTGTGCCCGCATGCCTCTGGGAAGGAGCGTAGGATGGGCGGACGCTTCATTTCCCGTTTCTCCGTTCTTGCCGTCCCCTCACCCACGCGGCTAAAACCATCCATGCCAAAACTGAAATGGTTGCTGCTTTCCACCCTCTGCATGGTCCTCTGCCAGTGCGCCACGACTTCTTCCCGCGGTAGCGGAGGCCCTCCGAACATGGGCGGCCCCACCGCACAAGAGCGTTCTGCTGAAATCGCCAACGAAGCAACCGGGGATTTCTACTACGGCAGGCGATACTACGTGAATAAAACCCGCTTCTGGGGCTACCTGCGCAAGCCCCGCCAATCTGCCAAGGACGCGAAGCTTGTCATCTTCCTCGAAGACCGGAAACACGCGCCGGATCGCATGTCCGAGAGAACTTCCTCCGGCTACGGGCACGACCAAAACTACGAGTACAAGATCCGCGGCAACTACACCGGAGAAACTGCTTACGACCCAAACAGCAACCAGTTCCTGCCGGTCTTCCGCCTCACCGGATATGAACTGGTGGACCGCAACCCTGGCTGGCTGTTCAGCCCGGCCGATCACTACGATCCTTTCAGCGTCACTCTCCGCCCTTGATCTGCTAACCGAAACCACGAAGCAGATGACTGATAGAAACCTCAGCCGCACAGGAGAAAGCCGCTCCAATCGTCAGATGGGAGAGGCTCCTGCCATTGGCAAAGTTTCGCGCTCGCCGGAGTCTGCCCTGGGGGCGGACCAACATTCGCGATCGCGCTCACGCTCGCGCAAGGCACGTGCCCAAAACGCCCACCGCACCTTGATCGCGTGGACCTGCTTCTTTTCCGTGCTCGCCTTCTGCATCATCGCCGCTGTCATCTACTCTTTCTACAAAAAGGACAGGGCCTCCGATTCCGGCGACGGCAGTGCTAATGTCGCGGACATGAGCTCCTCCTTTCCGGAGAACAAATCCGGTAGCCTGCCGACCCTCGACCAAGAAAGCACCAAGAGCCTCGTTAGGGAGTCGCTGAACATCACCGACAAGTCGCAGGTCAAAGACCGGTTCATCGTCCACTCCTCAGAAGCAGCCGTGATCTCCGATCTCGCCGAGCTGAAGGAAACCGAGGGAGACATCAGCCGCATCGATTGGCTGGGGCAGATCTTCGCAAACGGCAACGTGCACGATGAAGTCATCGTCTTTCGCGAAAACAAAAACACGGAAAGCAACCGCGTCGCCCAACTTTTCAAAGGCGATGACGGCAAATGGCGCATCGATTATGATGCCTATATGCGCACCGCCACCCCTTCTTGGGGAAAAATCCTTTCCCGCAGTGTCGATGATTCGGTCGTGCGCGTTTTTATCAACGCCTACAGCTACTACAACGGCATCTATTCGGATGACAGGATCTGGCAGGCATACTCGATCGCTTCGCCCGATGTCGACAACGTCATCTACGGCTATGCCAAGCGTGGCAGCCGCCAGGAAAAAGCGCTCACACGAATGCTCGGAGCCGGAGGAAGTATACCTCGCGCCACCATCGGCCTCCACAGCGCCGATGGAGCAGGCGAACGCCAATTCGAGATCTCCCGGGTCTATGCCGAAGATTGGTCGATCGGCGCGCAGGCCTACGACGAATCCTTCTGATCGTTTTCCTTCCACGGCGCAGCTCCAGCCGCTAGCCTCGCCGCAAAATGACTCCCGAACTCGAAGACCTTTTCGCCTTCCTCTCCTTTCCCAGCGTATCCACAGATCCCGCTCACAAGGGCGATCTTGAGAACTGTGCCCAATGGCTGGTGAAGAAACTCACTGGCATGGGCTTGCATACCGAGCTCCACACGACTCCCAAGCATCCCATCGTGGTCGCAAAAAACGATCACGATCCCGCCAAGAAGACCGTGATGATCTACGGCCACTACGATGTCCAACCCGCCGATCCGCTGAATCTCTGGGACTCCCCACCCTTCGCCCCGGAAATCCGCGACGGCAAAATCTGGGCACGCGGTGCCACCGACAATAAAGGTCAGATGCTCGCCCACATCCTCGGCATCGAGAAAACCCTCGCGGAAAAAGGCGAACTCCCGGTCAACATCATCCTCCTCTTTGAAGGCGAGGAAGAGATCGGCTCACCCAACCTCGCGCCTTTCCTCAAAGCGCACGTCGACGACCTGAAGTGCGACATCATTGCCATCTCCGACACCGGAATGGTCGCCCCCAACACCGGCACCCTCGGCTACGGTCTGCGTGGCATCGCCTGCGCGGAAGTCAAAATCACCGGCCCCGAGCGCGATCTCCACTCCGGCCTGTTCGGCGGAGCCGTGGCCAACCCCGCCACCGCCGCCGCCCGCCTCGTCGCCTCCCTCCACCTCCCGGACGGCACCGTGGCCATCGATGGATTCTATGACGACGTCCGTCCTCTCGAAGCATGGGAGCGCGAAATGTGGGCGAAAGTTCCCGGCGTGAAGGACGAGGATTTCCTCAAAGTCACCGGCTCCCCCGCCCTCTTTGGCGAGCCCGGCTACAGCTCCGCCGAGCGCACCTGGGCACGCCCCACTGCCGAGGTCAACGGCATCGGCGGCGGCTACCAGGGCGAAGGCTCCAAGACCGTGCTGCCCGCCGAGGCTTTCGTGAAATTCTCCCTCCGCCTCGTCCCCGATCAGGAACCGCAGGTCGTCCTCAAACAGCTCCAAGCCCATCTCGAGAAGCACTGCCCTCCCGGCGTGAAACTCGAGATCGAGCTTGGCCACGACGGCAAACCCTACGCCTGCGATCCGCATTCCGATTTCGGTAAAGCCGCCCAGCATGCCCTCAAAGCCACCTTCCCCGGCGAGCCCATGCTTATCCGCGAAGGCGGCTCGATCCCGATCGTGCAGGCCTTCCAGGACATCCTCGGGGTGGACACCCTCCTCCTCGGCCTCGCCTTGGCAGACGCCCAGATCCACTCGCCCAACGAAAACTTCCCTATCGCCAACTTCGACGCCGGCATCAAACTCAACCAAGCCCTGCTCGAAGAACTCGCCAAATAGAGCCTCTCAAGTCTTCCACTGATCACTGCTAACTGATCACTTTCCACTTCATCCCATGTCCGACACACAAAAAGCAGACTTCATCCGCGAAATCATCGCCGCCGACCTCTCCTCCGGAAAACACGAAACGACCATCACCCGTTTCCCCCCGGAGCCCAACGGCTACCTCCACATCGGCCACGCAAAATCCATCTGCCTGAACTTCGGAATCGCCCAAGAGCATCCCGGCGCGAAGTGCCACCTGCGCTTCGACGATACGAACCCCGAGAAGGAAGAAACCGAATACGTCGAATCCATCAAGGAAGACGTCAAATGGCTCGGCTTTGATTGGGGTGATGACCTCTACTTTGCCTCGAACTACTTCCAGTTCTTTCACGATTGCGCCGTGCACCTGATCAAGGAAGGCCTTGCCTACGTCGATGAGGAAAGCCCGGAACAAATCAAGCTTCATCGCGGCAACGTCAACACCCCCGGCACCCCGTCACAGTTCCGCGAGCGCTCCGTGGAGGAAAACCTCGCCGCCTTTGAAAAGATGCGCAGCGGCGGATTCAAAGAAGGCGAAGCCGTGCTCCGCGCCAAAATCGGCCTCACCTCCTCGAACATGAACATGCGTGACCCTGTCATGTATCGCATCATGCACGCCCATCACCACAACACTGGCAGCGACTGGTGCATCTACCCGATGTATGACTTCGCCCACCCGCTGGAAGACGCGCTGGAGCACATCACCCACTCCCTCTGCACCTTGGAGTTCGAGAACCACCGCCCGCTTTACGACTGGTTCATTAAGAACTGCCCGGTCCCCTCCGCCCCGCGCCAGATCGAGTTTGCCCGTCTCAGCCTCACCTATACGATCATGAGCAAGCGCAAGCTGCTCCAGCTGGTGCAGGAAAAACACGTCTCCGGCTGGGACGATCCCCGCCTGCCCACGATCTCGGGCATCCGCCGCCGGGGTTATCCCGCCGCCGCGATCCGCCATTTCTGCAAACGCATCGGCATCACCAAATTCAACGGCACCACCGATGTCGCCCTGTTAGAGCACGACATCCGAGACCACCTCAACTCCACCGCACCGCGCCGTATGGCCGTGCTGGAGCCACTCAAGGTCGTCATCGAAAACTTTGCCGAAGAACCTACCCCATCTCTCGTAGTTTCCAACCACCCGCAGGACGAATCCTTCGGCGAGCGCGAGGTCTCCTTCTCCGGAGAAATCTTCATCGAGCGCGAGGACTTCCAGGAAATACCCGAGAAGAAATACTTCCGTCTCGCCCCCGACAAATACGTGCGCCTCCGTGGCGGCCCGATCATCCAGTGCACCGGCTTTGAGAAAAACGACGCAGGGGAAATCATCCTCGTGCGCACGAAACTCCTTCCGGACACCACCGGCAAAGACTCACCCGAAGGCGTCGTCTGCAAAGCCGCGATCCACTGGGTTGATGCCGCCACCGCCGCCGATGCCGAAGTCCGCCTCTACGACCGCCTCTTCACCGTCGAAGATCCGGACGCAGCCGAAGGAGGTTTCACCACCGTGCTCAACCCGGATTCGGTGAAAACGATCACCGCGAAAATCGAAGCCTCGCTGGCAGGCGAAGCCCCCGGCACCTCGTTCCAGTTCGAGCGCAACGGCTACTTCGTTACCGATACCAAGGATCACGTCCCCGGCGACAAACCCGTCTTTAACCGCACCGCTCCCCTCCGCGACTCGTGGGGGAAGGGAAGGTAAAAGCGGGTGGCGGCGATCTATGGTCGCCGTCGCTTCACCACAACCCGGCATATAAACTCCCCCCAAAGCATGTCCACCCAACAAGACAAAACCTGGTACTACGCCACACCGTCAAACCAACGGATCGGCCCGGTTTCGATCGCAGAACTGAGCGCATTGGCCGCACAGGGAGGGGTCACGCCGGAAACCCTCGTTTGGAACCCGGATTATCCCGAGTGGATCCCGGCATCGAAGATCAGCCATCTGCTTAACGCGGAGGAACTGCCGAAAGCGCCGCCGTTACCCGAGCCTCCTGCGGTGGCGTTAACTCCCCTCCCCGCCCAAGAACTCAAACCCCGCAAGGGATCGTTCCTCTTTCCCAAGCTCGTCGGCACTTTCATCATCGCCGCTGTAATCGCTGCGATGCTTGCCGCGATTTCCCATGGCATCGACCAGTCCCCATGGCTCGCGCTTATCGCCTTTGTCCTCATCGCCGCCTTCGGGTTGGTCGCATGCCTAGCAGCCTACCGCAAGGAACGCTACGAACTGAAAGCAACCCGGCTGATATCCCATCGCGGCGGTTTATTCAGCGACGAAGCAACAGAATTCGAAATCCGCAACATCACCCACGTGAAGGTAAAACTCCCGTGGCTGCGTTTCAAATTTTTCCGCGTCGGCGATGTCATCGTAGAAACCGCCGGCACCTCCAAGCCGATGATCATGCGCGCGATTCACGATCCCGAAGCCATCTACGCAGGGATGCGCGAGCGGATGAAATCCAACGGCTACGACCTCTCCCAAAGTCAGCTCATCCACGAGGAAAAACCGGCACTCATCGGGGCAATCGGAGAATGCATCGGCATGTTCATCGGGATCGTTTTCTTCTGCCTGTTCTTCCTTGGAGGAATCCTCAGCAACCCCGAGATCTTCGGAAACATTCTCGTCCGTTCCGGTCTCGGCGTGATCCTCCTGATCATCATCACCTTCCTGATCCTGCATTTCCTCGATCTGCGGCGCCGCACTTACCGGGTTTTCAATGATGTTGTCGTCTATGAAGAAGGTTTTCTCACCCGCCACAACGCGTTCATCCCCTACGAAAACATCGCGGACTCCAATACCAAACAAACCCTCATCGATCAGATACTAGGCTTATACGATGTCCAGGTCAGCTGCCAGGGCAGCGGCTCGGAAATTAAATTCCGGCGATTGAAGAACGGGGTCCATCTCTCGGATGCGATCGACCAACTGGTCTCTTCCGCCAGCAAGAAACAGAAGCCCGCCAAGCCATCCGTGCGTGAAGACTCCGCACAGAAACGTCCTGTTAGGGTAGAGCCGGTATTCGTCCCCGATGCAAACTTCCGGATGACGGAACACCGGATCCATGCCCTGCGCCTGTTGGTGCCCCAGCTCTTCCTGCTCCCGCTTTTCCCGATCTGGATCATCGCGATGTTCAAGTCTCTGGTGCTGCTTTCCTCGACGCGTTATTTCATCCGCCCCGATTCGCTCCGCCATTCCTACAAATTCCTCACCGTCGATGATCGCGAGTTTTCCTACGACAAGATCACCGGTGTCGTGATCAAACGGAACCTCTGGGACAAATGGTTCAACACCATGACCCTCAAATTCTGGTCGATCGGCTCGGGGAAAAACCTGGAGTTCGCCCACGTCCATTGCGGGCAGGTCGATCTCCCTGCGCTGATGCGCCAAGTCGGTATCCCACCGGCATCGGAGGAAGCCCTCGAGGTGAATGCACACTTCGGAGTCCTCACCTGGTTGCGCGCCCAAATCTGGATCGTCTTCGTATCCGTAGCTTTTGCAGCAGCCATCGTTGCGACTGCGATCCTGGTCGAAGAGCCTTTGGTTTACGCCTTATTGGCAAACCCTTTCCTCGTCGTCATCTTCGGCCTGATCCGGGGAAAACTCTACTACTCTCGCCAGCGCCTCCGCTTTCACGATCACCACATCGAAGCCGAGCAGGGCATCCTCGTAAAGAGCGCCTACTTCGTGCGCTACAAAAACGCTAAACGCCTCACCTCAACCCGCTACCCCGGCGGAGAAGAGGGAGCGCTGCGAATTTACGTCGCCGGGGAAGAAGAGGTTTACGCCCAGCAAACGAAAGGCAAAGGCCGGAAGCCGATGCTCAAACAATGCTCTTTCACCTCCGGCATGCTGTCTCGCCCCATCGAAACCGGAAGACTCCTCGACGACATCCTCTCCGGCCGCATCGATCCATCACCCGCGGCAACACCCGCCGCGCCAGCAGAAGTGCTTGCAGAATCACCCCGCTCGGTAGGCAACGCCCTCGTCACACTGTTGCTCATCAGCATCCTGCTTTTCCCCCTGATCCTACTTCTTCCGATCACCATCCCATTGACGATACTGCGCGTGAAACGCTGGCGCTACCGCATCGAAGTTTTTCGAATCGTCACGAATTTCGGCGTCCTTTTCCGCAGTGAAACCAGCGTCTTGCTCGACCGGGTCGATAGCCTCCAGCAAAGCCAAGGAATGCTGAACAAGATCTTCCGGAACGGAAAAGTCAGCATCATGACGGCCGGTAGCAGCAAGCCTGACCTCGTCCTCATCGACGCACCGGCCTACCTGAAGCTCCACGAGGAGATCCGCGAACGCTCCCAGTAAGGATACCGCGGCATCAGGCGCGCTGCAGGATTCGCTTGCACCTGCCCCGGCTCCGTGGCACGGAGGCGTCGATCTCCCAATCCGATGGCCAGCAGCTCTTCCACACCTCGAATCGACACCTTCCCGGAACCCGACGTCGTCCTGATCGGCGGCGGAATCATGAGCGCCACCCTCGGGTTGCTGCTCCATGAGCTCGACCCCACCTTGAAAATCCAGATCGTCGAGGCGCTCGCCGATGTCGCCCGCGAAAGCTCCAATCCATGGAACAACGCCGGCACCGGCCACGCCGCCCTCTGCGAACTGAACTACACCAAGGAAAACGCCGACGGCTCCGTGAACATCTCCAAAGCCCTCGAAATCAACGAGGCCTTCGAGCTTTCCAAGCAGTTCTGGGCCTATCTCGTCGGCACCGGAGTCCTGCCGGATCCGGCGGAATTCATCCGCTCCGTGCCACATATGAGTTTCGTTTCCGGTGCGGAAAACACTGCCTTCCTGAAGCGCCGCCACGAGGCAATGTCCGCCCACCATTTCTTCTCAGAGATGGAATTTACCGCCGACAAAAAGGACATCAGCGACTGGGCGCCACTCCTACTCGAAGGCCGCGACCCCGCCGAACCCATCGCGGTCACCCGCGCAGAGGGCGGCACGGATGTGAATTTCGGAGCGCTCACCCAAGCACTCGTCACCCACCTCGAATCGCGCGAGCAGATCAAACTCGCGACCAAACACCAGGTTCGCGACATCAAGCGCAGCAAAGACGGTCGCTGGCACCTCACCGTCCGCAACCTCGACAAGGGGATCAACCGCTCGATCAAAGCGCCGTTCGTCTTTGTCGGCGCAGGCGGAGCCTCCCTCCCGCTCCTGCAAAAATCCGGCATACCCGAGGGCAAAGGCTTCGGAGGATTCCCCGTCAGTGGTCAGTTCCTCGTCTGCGATGACCCCGCACTCGCCGAGCGTCACCAAGCGAAGGTTTACGGAAAAGCCGCGGTCGGCGCCCCACCCATGTCGGTGCCGCACCTCGATACGCGCATCATCGATGGCAAGCGCTCCCTACTCTTCGGCCCCTTCGCCGGCTTCTCACCGAAGTTCCTGAAATCCGGCTCGCTTTTCGACCTGCCCGGCTCGGTCCGCCTCAACAACCTTGTCCCGCTGCTCGCCGTCGGAAAAGACAACCTGGATCTGACTCGCTACCTCATCGAGCAGGTCATGCAGTCGCCGCAGGACAGACTCGATGCGCTCAAGGAATTTTTCCCCGATGCGAAAATCGAGGACTGGCACCTCTCCACCGCTGGCCAGCGTGTCCAGATCATCAAGCAGGACGAGAAATCCGGTGGCAAACTTCAGTTCGGCACCGAGATCGTCTCAGCCGCCGATGGCTCGATCGCCGCCCTGCTCGGTGCATCACCCGGTGCCTCCACCGCCGTCGATGTCATGGTCGAAATCATCGGGAAATGCTTTTCCAAGCGCCTCCCGGAATGGCAATCCAAGCTCTCCGAAATGCTCCCCTCCTACGGCCACAAACTCGCCGACGAGCCGGAACTTTACGCAAGCATTCGCAGCAAGTCCGACGGCACGCTCGGTCTCTGAGGCTTTCACATCAGCGCGACCGCGAGCGCCAGGACCATCAGCGCGGCACCGGCCAACTGCCTCACACCCATCCCGGAACGCCCGCGTTTCGTGATCGTCCAGACGATGAACACGGCCATCACGCCGCGCGTGGAGTAAGCGATGTTGCTCAGGGTCGGTTCACCGAAAATGCTGAAGGCCATGTTCACCACCAACGCCTGCAGTCCCATCAGAACACCCGCTCCAAGAACGGGCAGAGCGGTGCTCCTCTCAGATAAGGCCAGCTTCACCTGCTCCCAGCGCGGGATCAGCATGAAGACCGAGACTGCCCCGGAAGTCCCCATCATGATGATGAGCCAGCGCGCCGCACCGGTCTCTCGGCTCTTCCACCCGACCATGAAATCCGCGAGCGCGAAGAACACGCAGGCACCGAGCGTGAGCCAGAGCGTCACTCGGTTTGCCTTCCACCTTTCCGCCGTCGCGCCGGTCACGAGATACACCGCCGCAGCTGCCAGCAGCGCACCCGCGATCAGACCTATTCCCGCCTTTTCCAAACCCACCGACGCCGACAAAACCGCCACAATCAACACCTTTGAGCCCATCGCAGAGGAGTTAACCACCAGATCCCCGTTCCTCACCGCCTGCACAGCGAACCACTGACCTCCGAAAAAACACAAACCGCTGATAACCGCCAGTACATCAATGAAACTGAACTCAGCCGAAAAGTCCGGCCGGAGATAGACGGAAAAAATCGCCAGAGTCATCAAATTTGCAAATCCAAGAATCACCGGCTGCCGCACTCCGAGCTTGGTCGCACGCTGCACCAGCAGCCCGAGTAATGGATGCAGAACCGCCCCAATCAATGGCAATCCAACAGCTCCCGACCATGCATCCACACATGTTCGCTATTCTTCCAAGCCCGCCCGGTCAACTTCAACCCGCCCGATTTCTTCCAGCAGCTGTTCCCTTATTTTCCAAAAATCCACCCCACCCAAACCGTTGCCCATCAGCGCGAAAGTGAACTCCTTCTCCCCTCGTTTTACAAAACCCACCTCCGTCTTCACCCCGGACATCGCCCCACGCTTCGACCGCACCGAGCCATCTGAATTTCCCGGCAGACTTTTCAGATACCTCTCCCCGTAGGCCGAATTCCTCGCCAGAAAATTCACCCGCGCCAGATCCACGGGACGTATCATCGTCGCCCGCGCCAACCCACTGCCATCGATCAGTCGCAGTCCCTTGAAGGAAACCCCCATTTTCTCCCAATACTCTTCCAGCACCAACTCCGGCTCTCTTCCCGCCTTCGCCCCCATCATCAGAAAAAGACATTGCGCCTCAAGGTTGTCACTGACCTCCTGCATGTGATCCACGATCTCCGCCAACGCCGCCGACTCATGCGTCGCCAGTGTAATCTCTGTTAGATTCCCGGTGATTTCATCGGAAAAAACCACCCCCCTCTTCTCCAACTCTCTACTCAAGAACTCCCGCGCATACTTCGGAGGATCAGGCAGTGCCGCGCGCACCCCGAATCTACTTGCACCCAATGGCACCGTCCCGCGAGCGCGAATCCAAGGAAGTTTCGGAGCAGAATAAACCATAACCCTGTCCCCGCTGCCTGCAGGCCCCGTCGTCACACCCATCTCCCACTTGATGCCCTCATACATTTCCGGTTCAGTCCGCAACCACTTCGCAACATCACCCACCTTCTCCCCTCCATCGAACACCAGCGTCAGCACATTGTGCCCCACGTTCAGACCAAAGGCTCCTGCCCCATACGCATTCCCCAGGTCGCCCCACACCCAGTGATCACTTACCGGATCATTTGGAAAAATCCCTTCATCCAGCCGCAGCGTCCCCGTCACCCGCTTCAGCCCCTTCTTCACCGCTTCTTCCGCCAAATCGACGAGGTCCTCCTCCCGCAGGGTCGGATCCCCACCGCCCTTCAATATCAGATCCCCCGCAACAACCCCTTCATCGGAGATTTCGCCTCCCGCCATCAACCTCGTCTCAAACCGGAACTCCTCCCCAAGCAAACCGAAAGCCGCTCCCGCCGTCAGCGTTTTCAATGCCGAAGCAGGACAAAGCGCAGTCGTCGCCAGCGGCGACCCATACAACACCTCCCCATTTTCATCCAACACACACAAACCCACCAAAGCCCCGTCCAGATCCTCCGCTGCCGTCCATTTTTCAAAAACATCCTCCATCGACCCACCTTCATTCGCCGCCGCCACATCCCGCTCCCTGAGATAATTCAACTCCACCACCCCCATTTCACCCCACACACACCACCCGCCCAGAAAACCGAGACCACCCGTCACAAGCCCGAAAAACAAATACCTACCAATCATTCCCGCACCTATATCCCACTCCCCCCGACCCAGGCAAAAAGATTCGTGGTCCCTACCTCCACTCTTGTCGGTTCCGAAAAGCGCTCAATCAAAGTCTTCCACTGATCACTTGGCACTAGCCACTTCTTCCCCCACTCTCCCGCCATGAAAAACGACATTGAACGTGTGCTCGTCGATGAAGCCGTGATCCAGAAACGCCTCGACGCCATGGCTCGCCAGATCGAGGAAGAATTCCCCGCCGGCCCCATCGTCGTCATCATCCTCCTCAAAGGTGCCTTGGTATTCGCCGCCGATCTGCTCCGCCGCCTGCCGCGTGAGCTTTCCATCGAGTGCCTCAATGTCGCCAGCTACCACGGCGGCCTCGAAAGCTCCGGCAAAGTCGATTTCCTCGACCGCCATTTCCCTGAGGTGAAGGGCAAACACATCCTCCTCCTCGATGACATCCTCGACACCGGCCGCACCCTCGCCGCTGTCGCCGAACGCCTCACCGAAGAAGGTGCTTTGGCCGTGCACACCGGAGTGCTGCTCGCCAAGGACAAGAAACGCGACGAAGAAGTCGAAGCGGATTACGTCGGCTTCGAGATCGGAGACGAATTCGTGGTCGGCTACGGACTCGACTACAAAGGAAAATACCGGAACCTCCCCTACGTCGGCGTGCTCAAGCTCTCCGCCGCGAACTAGGCTTTCTCGTCGAGCAGGTTCTCCTCCCCGCCACTGCCCTGCTCGGTCTCGATCTGTTCTTCGATCGTGCGATCCGGGGAAATATCATCCAACTCGCTGTCTGCAACCGCGACCGGCCTGGCTTTCCGAGGTGCTGCTTCAGCCTGAGCTACATCCGGTTTCTCACCGGCACTGATCACGGAATTTCCGCGCAGATGCACCCGATAGATCGGCTCCGGCATCTCAATGCCCGCCTCATCGTAGGCCACTTTCACAATGCGAATTGTCTCGCTGCGTGTCTTCAGGTAATCGCTCTCCCGCTGATCCACCCAGCCGAAGAACCGTAGAATCACGGTGCTATCGCCAAGCGAGTCCACCGTCACCGACGGCTTCGGATCTTTCAAAACCCCGGGACTGTCCTTCATCGCCTGCAAGCCCACCTTGCGCGCCTCGTTCAGCTCCAAATCCACCGATACTCCGACCGAAAATTCGAAGCGCCTCCTTGGGTTGCGGGTGAAATTCAGTAACTCCGAGTTCATCACCATCCCATTCGGAATGCGCAGATGGTTGCCCTCTGGCGTGATCAACACAGTGTCCCGCGCCGTCAGCATGGCCACGGTTCCCGTCCTGCCATTGAGCTCCACCGTATCGCCGATCTCGAAAGGATTACGCGCGCTCAGCAAGATCCCGCCAAGGTAGTTTTCGGCGATGTTCCGGAACGCGAAGCCGATTGCCAGACCCGCCAAACCGGCGGCACCCAGCAGCGCCCCGACTATGGCGGTCGCGTCGAGGATTTCCAAAGCGATGACAAAACCTAGGCCGATGAGAACGATCCTCACGATCCTGCGCAGCAACAATCGGGTCAGCGACGAGACCTTAATTTTCTCATACCAGCCTTCCCGCCGATGCAGGAAATTCGCCAAAGCAATCGAGACCAACACGATCAAGATAGCGATGCCGATCAATGGCAGCTTGGTGACAAAAGAGGTGCGCAGGGTTTTGAGTTTTTTAAGCGCAGGGGAAAGCTGAGCCTCCACCGCCGCCACCACTTCCATGCGATCTACCGTGAAAATCACCCCGTTGGTGCGCCGCGCCAGAGCCAACGCATCTTCCTTCGAATCATTATCCGGCACCGTCCCGCTCAGGCGCACGACTCCCGAGCTTACCTTGCTGGTGACTTTTTCCAACTCCTTGACCTGCCCGAAAATGCCGTTCAATCGCTCTTCGATCGCCTTGTCGGAAGTGACATCCACGACTTCCACCACTGCATCCGTGGCCTTGGTCTCCTCCTCCTGGGCGGAAAGCATCAACGAGGAAAACCCCAACCCGGCAAAAGCAAGCAACAGCAGATTCATAACGGCTCCACCATAGCCATAGCTTCCCTGCATCTTAAACGATTTTCCCAGTTACTACGAAAACCCGAGCACAAAAAATCCGCACTCCATTCGGAAATGCGGACACAAGGGTAAGGTGGTCGGGACGGCCAGATTCGAACTGACGACATCCTGCTCCCAAAGCAGGCGCTCTACCAGGCTGAGCTACGTCCCGTGACAGGGCGGGGAAATTGATCCAACCCGCGCGACTGCGCAAGTCAATTCCTTGGATATTTTCAGTCTTTTGTTTTCTCAGAATTCCCCCTTGAAAGAGCACCTCGCTGTCGGTGTTTCAAAGATCACAATTTCCGCCAATCCGGGGAGTTGCGGGGCGAGTTTTTTCCAAAACCAGCCAGCCATAATTTCAATCGTCGGGCTCTCCAGCCCTTCGATATCGTTCAGGTATGCGTGATCGAGTTGCTCGAGCAGCGGATTCATCGCGTTGGAAATCAATTTGTGGTCGTAGATCCAACCGATTTTTTCATCCACCACACCTTCGATGTGGATCTCCACCTTGAAGCTGTGCCCGTGCATCTGGCGGCATTTATGCCCGTCTGGCAGGCTCGGCAACGTATGCGCCGCCTCGAAGCGGAAGTCTTTGGTCAGTCTGGCTCTCATATGCTGCCAAGAACCTACTCCGCTTTCGCCACGGAATGAAACCCAAAGCTGTGTTCAAGAAATTTGATGGAAACCGCCGTCTCCCTCCGTAGATTGCCCCCGTGACTTTGAAACGCTCTATCTTCGCCCTAACCGCCACCGCGCTCATCTTCAGTTCCTGTAAGGAAAACCAATCCGCCGAGGCCGCCGCCTCCGGTCTGGAGAAAAAGGACGGCATGGTGAAAATTCCCGGCGGATCGACCACGGTCGGCTCCGAAGGCGTTTTCGAAACCCCCTACGGCACCAAGGAATTCCCCGAGGAAAAACCCCAGATGAAGATCGAGGTCAAAAGCTTCTGGATGGATGAAACGGAAGTCACCAACGCCCAGTTCCGCAAATTCGTTGAGGAAACCGGCTACGTCACCTTCGCCGAGCAGGAACTCGACACCTCAGGCCTTCCTCCCGAAGCACTCGCACAACTCCCTCCACCGCCGATCAAAAACGGGGCGATCATTTTCAATAAACCGGAAAACTTCGAAGGTCGAATCGAGGATCCCGGTGCCTACGTGCAGTGGTGGAAATGGGATACCGAAGCCAACTGGCAACATCCCCAAGGCGCGGGTTCCGACCTCACCGGCAAAGACGATTATCCGGTATCAAACGTCAATCACGACGACGCCGCCGCCTACGCGAAATGGGCAGGCAAACGTCTCCCCACCGAAGCCGAGTGGGAATTCGCCGCACGCGGCGGGCTCGAAAACAAGACGTATACTTGGGGCGACGAACTGAAGCCCGGTGACAAATGGATGGCCAACACCTACCACGGCACCTTCCCCACCGAAGACACCGCAGAAGACGGCTTCGCCGGCCTTGCCCCCGTAAAATCATTCCCACCCAATGGCTACGGCCTCTACGACATGGCGGGGAATGTCTGGGAAATCTGCTCCGAATACTACGACCCGGAATACCGCAGCACCTGCGAAAACTGCGATCCCAAAGGCCCCGAAACCTGGGTCAACCGCAACGACGGCCGCAAAGGCACCGGCGCACCGAACTACATGACCAAAGGCGGCTCCTTCCTCTGCCACATCTCCTACTGCATGCGCTACCGCCCCGGCGCGCGTCACTCCATCGAGAACGACTCCCCCACCATCCACACCGGCTTCCGCTGCGTAAAGGATTTGTAAGAAGCTGAGAGCTGAGAGCAGCAAGAAAACGGACCGCAGGCTTTAGCCTGCCTTCGAGCCCCCCGGCGAGAAGCATCCATCCCCCGCGCCAGCGCCTTTCAATTTCCCATCAACGCAGCCACATGCTTCGCCAGCATGTCAGCCTCCAGATTCACCGCATCCCCGGTCTTCGAATCCCGAAGATTCGTGTGCGCAAACGTATGCGGCGTGATCCAAAACACCGCCGAGCTATCCTTCAGCTCTGCAATCGTCAGCGAAATCCCATCGATTGCGATCGAGCCTTTCCCCACGCACAGCTTGTGGATCTCCGCCGGCAGCGAAACCTCCACCACATGATCCTGCCCGTTTTCCTCCAAGGAAACGATACTCCCCACCGCATCTACATGCCCCTGCACGAAATGTCCGCCCAACCTGTCGCCGACGCGTAACGCCCGCTCCAAATTCACGACACTTCCCTCGGAAAGTTTTCCCAACGAAGTCACCCGCAGAGTCTGTGCTAACACATCGAACACCACGGATTCTCCAGAAAGTTCCGCCACCGTCAGGCAGCATCCGTTCACTGCGACGGAATCGCCCAAGGCAAGTTCACCCGCGAACGGAATCGAAATCACAAGCCGTGCCTGTTCTCCTTTCGCCTCCAGCGAACCCACCTCCCCCAATGCTTCTACCAGTCCTGTGAACATAAAATCTATCGTATCACCGGACACCGCCCGGCGTGCCCGGATTATCCACTCCATCCTTCCTCCTGTCACTTCACGAATTCCTCCGTTTGATCTGATCGTTCACTTTCGTCTTGCTGTTTTCAGTATATTCTGAAAACTTAGAAATATGACCGAGCAGCCGCCTCCGCAGAAACCGGAACCACCCCCAACTCCGGTCGAAAATAATTTCAAACTGTTCGCGATCGTTGCCGCCACTCTGGCACTTGCCATGGGCTTGTATCGGCTGCTCGTCCTCGGTCAGTTAGAACAGAGTGCCCTGATGTTTATCGGCCTGCCGACCGCGCTCGCCATCCTGCTTGCCTGGCTTCCGGCCGCAAAAACCGCGACCGGCATGATTATGAAAGGCATCACCCTGTTTCTTTTGCTTCTGGGGATACTCTACATCGAGGGCTTCATCTGCATCCTCATGGCCGCCCCGTTTTTTTATTCCATCGGAGCGGTCATTGGATTCATCGTCGACAAGGCTCGGGCGAAACGTGAATGGGACAAACGCTTCCGACTCGTGGTCCTCCCCGCCCTCGCGCTGATGAGCATGGAGGGTGTCACCGGATTCCTCTCTTTCCCGAGGCAGGAGACCGTCACCGTATCTCACGAAACCCACCTGAGTCCCGCAGAAGCCCGCACCCTCCTCGCCCGCGGTCCGGAGTTCGATGCCAGCACGCTTCCAGGTTTCTTGAAACTCGGCTTTCCCCAACCGCAGGAGATCACAGGCGGTGGCTTGGAAACCGGAGACCTATGGCGCATCAGCTTCGCCGGGGGAGAGGGCAAACCCGGGGATCTGCTAGCAGAAGTCACCTTGAGCGAACCGAACCATATCCTCGTCACCCGTATTTCCGATACCAGCCACATCGCCCATTGGCTGGACTGGCAGGACGCGGAGTGGGAACTGGAACCGACCGCAAACGGTACCAAGGTCATCCTCACCATGCGCTATCGCCGCCTGTTAGATCCCGCGTGGTATTTCAAACCCATTGAACGCTACGGGGTAAAAACCGCCGGAGAATATTTTCTCACCAGCATCTTCGGAACCCAGTGACGAGAGAGACGGTCATCCAAATCGCCAGCCTCTACGGTCCCATCACCACTACGGCCTTGCTGCTCTGGTGGGTGAGACCGGGAAAAAAGCTCGCCACCGGATTGCTGTATTCGACCGCATGGATTGCTGCGCTACTCCCTTGGCTGGATCTCGTCGCCGTGAACTCCGGCTTCTGGTCCTACCTGCCAAACGAGTTCCAACTCGGAAACCTTCCGCTCGCTCCCTACCTCGGCTGGGTTGTCACGTGGGGCCTTGTCGCCCCCTTGCTTGCCGAAGCTCTTGGCAAAAGACCGTGGATCGCAGCCGCCGTCCTTATACTCATCGACCTGCGCACGATGCCAGAAATGTCTCCCGTCCTGAACCTCGGCAGTCACTGGTGGATCGCGGAATTCGCCATCGCGGCACTGCTTCTTATACCGGCGCTTTTCCTCGCCCGCTGGACAGTCGTCTCTGAAAACACACCTCTCCGCTGCGCCATGCTCGCCCCCGCCTTTGGCGGCATTTTCATCGGCATACCCTTTCTGCTGGAATGCGCTGATCTCGATGGGATCCATGCACGCTGGAATTCGTTTTCGCATTTCTCCCAGATCTTGTTTCTCACCAGCCTCGCTATCTTCTCCATCCCCGGCCTCACCGCTCTGCGGGATTTTGCTCTTGGCGGAAACGGAACGCCCGTGCCGCTCGAACCGCCACAAAAGCTCATCACCCACGGCATCTATGCCTACCTCAGAAACCCGATGCAGCTCTCGATGACCTCCCTGCTCCTGATCGAATCCATATTCCTCGCCAGCCCATGGCCTGCCCTACTCGCCGTCATCGGCATCGTCTATTCCGAAGGCTTCGCCCGCTGGTCGGAAACCGCCGATATGCGGACACGCTTCGGGGAAAAATGGGATCAATACCACCGCACCCATCGGCCTTGGATCCCGACATGGTATCCAGTTTCACCCGAAATTTCCGAACTCTGGTTCGATGATAGCTGTGATGCGTGCACCGAAGTTGCCGACTGGTTTTCCAGGCAATCCCCGAAACAGCTTACCCTCCGTAAAGCCTCGGAATGGGCGGGTGCCCCTCTCCAACGCATCACTTGGCACCATCCATCCACCGGTAGAACCGAATCCGGAGTCAACGCCATCGCCATGGCGCTCCAGCACATCCATCTCGGCTGGGCGGTAGTCGGATGGCTAGTAAGCGTTCCGGGTATTTCGCACATCATCCAGCTATGCTTCGACACAGCGGGTGCGGGGAAGAAAACCATCCTTTAGACCCCTTGGCGGACCGAGTGGGATTGACTCCACTCCATTTCGTCCAAGCGCTGTGCGGATTCCTCCTCCGGATTCCGGTTGAGTCATGGATCGCAATGACGATCTCTGCTTTGACTCCACTGCGTTGCGTCTCTGCGGGGTGCGCTTCGCGGAAGGAGAATCGTTTTGCAAGCGCAAAGGGGCAGTCAAACCCGGTGCTTCGCAGGGTTTCTCATCCCGCTCTTGCTTGAACGGAATTACGATCTCGAAGCGGGAGAGGTGCTTTCCGGAAGTCGAAAGCGCGCTGGCGGACAGAGTGGGATTCGAACCCACGGTAGGTTTAACCCTACGCTCGATTTCGAATCGAGTGCCTTAGACCGGGCTCAGCCATCTGTCCTTTAAGAGCCGGGGCGCGAAAATTGGGCGAAGTCGGCGCGCTTGTAAAGCGAACAATCGCCTACAATTGCTCCAAAAGTTGTTTGTGAATGCCGCCGAAGCCGCCGTTGGAGAGCACCGCGACCACATCTCCGGGTTTCGCTTCGCTTTTCACCTGGGCGATGATCGCTGCGTTGTCCGCCAGATAATAACCTTTGCCTCCTCCTGCGGCGATATCCGCGGATAGACGCACGGGATCGAGCCTGTCGTTTTCCGGGATTTTGTGGAGATCAGGGATGGCCGCAACCACGGCAAAATCTGCCTGGGCAAGTGCATCGGCCAGCTCTTTCTGAAAAACGGCACGGCGTGTGGTGTTCGAGCGCGGCTCAAAGAGCACCCACAAGCGCGAATCCGGGTATTTCTGACGGATGCTTTTGATCGCGAGTCCGATCGCAGTCGGGTGGTGGGCGAAATCATCGATCACCTTGATCCCGTTTTTCTCGCCTTTCAGCTCCTGCCTGCGGGCAACCCCGTTGAAGGCGAGCAGGCCTTCCTTGATATCCTTGAGATCAAGTTCGCCGAAGTTCGCCGCAGCCACCGCCATCGCCGCATTGCGCACATTGAACTCGCCGGTCATCGGGATGGTGTATTGCTCTCCGCCGAGCGTGAAGGAACTACTGGATTTCTCGTATTTCACATCGGTGATGCGCAGCGAGTTCCCCGCGCCGAGGCCTATGGTCGTCACCGGGCAAGGTGCCTTTTCCACCACATCGAGGCAGTTTTTCTCATCCCCGTTCACGAAAGCCATGCCATTGCGCGGCACGACGTTGAGCAGGCGCTTGAAGCTCAGCTTGATCTCTTCCACCGAGGAATAGATGTCCGCGTGATCGAACTCGATATTGTTCACCACCACGCATTCCGGCAGGTAATGGAGGAACTTTGAACGCTTGTCGAAGAAGGCGGTGTCGTATTCGTCACCTTCGAGCACGTTGATATCGGAGTCCGAAAAACGCGCGCCACAACCGAGGTTTTTCGGCAACCCGCCGATCATGAAACCGGGATCGCGTCCCGCGTGCGTGAACAGCCACGCTAAGATCGAGGAGGTCGTCGTTTTGCCGTGTGTGCCACTGACCACGAAATTGCGTTTTCCGCGCAGGAAGTGATCTTTCATCACCTCCGGGAGGGAATGATAAAGCAGCTTGCGATCGAGGGCAGCTTCCGCCTCTGGATTGCCGCGCGAAATCGCATTTCCGATCACCACGACATCCGTGCCTTCCGGGATATTCCCCTCGCTATAACCCTCGCTCAGCTCGATGCCCTCGCCACGGAGGAAGTCAGACATCGGGGGATAAACGTTGGCATCACTCCCGGTGACCGTGAAACCGCGTTTTTTCATGGCCGCAGCCACCGCGCCCATGGCCGTTCCGCAAATCCCGGTGAAGTGAAAGTGACTTTTTTCTGACATGAAGGAGCGAGGCTAGGCGGGTATCCCGCCTTTGCAATAGGGAATAAAGCCCTTGTGTGCTCAGAATGTCGGAGCTGCCACAGTCGTCGCATCCAGCTCGTCGCTACGACGGCGCAAAATGCGGTCTGCCGTTTCGGTCACCATCTCCCGGAGCAGCAGCCAGAGATGCGAGCCCTCGCGGTAATCCGCCGGCGCGATGTGCTTCACCCGCCCCGCATGGGTGGAAAGCTGGAAGCATTTGCGGAACGACTTCCCGCTCTTGTCTTCCGGATTATATACCGCGATGCCGTGGCCACCGTTTCTCATCACCACGGTGAAGCAGGGCACATCCGTCGGGCCGTCGCCGACATAAACCATGTTTTCAAAAGGGATCGGGCGCTGCTCCGCTGGCATATGATCGTTCACATCCTGATCGTAGCGCAGCATGCCTTTATTGATCCGGAATAGATACTGAGTCTTGGTGGTGTGCGAGATCACCCGTTTCGGGAAACTGATCAACCCTTCCGCATCTTCGCCGAACTCGCAGCCGAACATCTGCTTCACGTATGGCTTGAGCCGCGAGCCTTCCAGCAACGCTTTTAGCCCGGATGAAATAATGTAGTGCTCCACCTTGATTCCCGCCAGCTCATGCTCGGGACGTAACGCCGCCTTCGGCAGCGTTTCGAAAAGTTCGGGCAGCCCCGGGAAAAACGTCAGCCCCGCTCCGAGATCGGAAAGCATCTGATTGGTCACCCGATCCATGCCTAAGTAGTCGAGCAGGCATTTCATATACGCCAGCTCGCCATCCCACTTCTGATCCTCGACCAGACCGTTGCACTTCTTCCAGAACTGTTCCGGATCGATCCCGAACTTCGGAAACAGGACGTCATCCTGCATGTATTTCGAGCTCAGGGTCTGATCGTAGTCGTAAACTAGCGCGATGGTATTTTGGGTGGCTGCCATTTTTCTTGTCGTTCTGGCGGGAAACTAACACAAAGCCCCTGCGCCGGATGCATTTTTCTCCAAAAAAACCGCACTGCCGCATTGACAAGCCACCCGCTGTAACTAAAGTCCCGCCCCCGCGCATTCACGCGCCCAACCATTTTAACCAAGATCCGCCATGAGCTTCCGCACCTATCAGCCCACGAAACGTACACGCAAACAGCAGCACGGTTTCCGCGCACGCATGGCCACCAAGGCAGGCCGCGATTGCATCAAACGCCGCCGCCAGAAGGGCCGCAAGCGCCTCATTCCTAAGGGTGCTGAGCTTCACTTCAAGCGCCACATCACCCAGCACGGGCGCTAATGGAACGCGGACTTCAGTCCGCAGGATAGGATTTCAGAGGGCTACCCCGCATGAAACTCCCCCGCTCCAGCAGCATCAATCAAGCGGAGGACTTCCTCCGCATCAGAAAAACCGGCCAAGCGAAAGCAGGCCGGTTTGTCATTGTCAGCACTTTGGCAGATCCCTCGCTGGGCTCTGTCCGCGCCGCATTCATTACCAGCAAGCGCGCCGCGAAGAAAGCCCACGACCGCAACCACATCCGGCGCCGGCTCCGCACCTACCTCCAGGCGCACGCCCCGGAATTTACGGATCCCAGTCGTTTCATCGTCACCATCGCCCGGCCGGAAGCAAAAACCGCGTCGAATGCGGAACTTGAAGCCGATTGGCTCAAGCAGTGCCGCCGCCTCGGCCTCTTCGCTTGAAAAGAGGAAAAGATCTGAATTATTCAGAGGAATCTTCAAGAGCCTCTCCAAGCAAAGAAGATCCAGATGCCGTCATCTTCTCTTAAATCTGCATACATCCCGTCCATCCGCGGTTGAATACCTCATCCATCAACCATGGGGTTAAAACACAGCGACTCAAATAGCGCCATTCTTGGCCATTGACCGTCACGCCGTCAGCACCTAAGCAGCCCCTCCCGATTCGCATTCCTGCGGCATCGCAACAGAACCAATTTTCCATCCCATGTACGACCGTAAGACCTGGATCGTCCTCGCACTCTGCGGAGCACTCATCGCGCTGAACATCCATTACTCAGCAAAAAACCAACCCCTGCCATCGAAGAAAAAGGATTCCCTGGAATCTGTCGAAGAGGAAAGCACCTCCACCGCCGAAACCAAGGGTCTCACCGTAGAGGTTCCGCCCCCACCGACTACCGAAGAACTCATCGTTCTCGAAAACGACAAAGTCGCCTTCACCCTCTCCACCATCGGCGGCGGCATCAAATTCGCCGAGCTCAAGGAACAGAAGAACGTCAACGAGACCTCACTGGTCCACATCAACCGCCACGGCATCGGCCCGATCGGCGGGCTCGTGGATTCCCGGCAAAAGCAGGAAAACTCCTCCTACACCTACAAGGCGGATCAATCCGAGCCCGGCAAGACCGCCGTGTTCATCGCCAAACTGCCCACCGGCATCATCGTCAAAAAGACCTTCTCGCTCGAGACCCGCGACATCCCCGGAAAATCCTATTTCCTCAACCTCTCCATCGCGCTCGAAAACACCAACGCCGCGAGCTTCGACCTCTCCCAATACGGCCTCTACCTCGGCTCCGCCGCACCCCTCTACGAAAAGGAACGCCCCACCTACACCGGCTTCTTCTGGTATGAGAATGGCGAAATGCATTTCGAAAACGCCACAACCTTCAAGGGCGGCATGTTTTCCTCGGAAAAAAACCTCATCACCAGCGAGCCCGGCACCATCATCGAATACGCCGGTGTCACCGATCAGTTCTTCACCACCGTCATCCGTCCGGCAAAACACGCCGACACACCCGTCTGGGGCAAGCCCCAGCAAATTCGCCTCAGCAACGATAGCAAATCTCTTCCCGCCGTCCGTGCCGCCATCTCGCTGCCACCCGTCTCGCTCGCACCCGGCTCACCCGTCAGCTTCGAATACAGCATCTTCACCGGCCCCAAGGCCAACACGATGCTGCGCAAACTCGATAACACCGATGGTGCAGGAGATGGCTGGGGTGACATGATGCAATACGGCTTCTTCAGCCCGGTATCGCGTTTCCTCAACTTCGTCCTCAACAACCTCCATGCGGTCCTCGCCAAGATCTCCACCCACGAGTCATGGGGTCTAGCCATCATCTGCCTCACCCTCATCGTTCGCATCATCATATGGCCGCTCCATGCAAAATCGACCCACTCGATGAAGCGCATGTCCAAGCTCCAGCCGAAGATGAAGGAGCTGAAAGAAAAATACGCGGACGACCCGAACAAGCTCAACACCGAGATGATGGGCCTCTACCGGAAGTATGGAATCAACCCGCTCGGCGGATGCCTCCCGATGTTCATCCAGATCCCGATCTTTTTCGGCTTCTTCCGCATGCTCGATTACGCCGTCGAGCTGCGCAACCAACCCTTCCTCTGGGTCGATGACCTCTCCCAGCCGGACACCGTCGCGGTCCTCGCCGGCATCCCGATCAACCTCCTGCCCATCGTCATGGCAGGCACCAGCGCCATCCAGATGGCCATGATGCCCAAAACCGGCGACAAAATGCAGCAGCGCATCATGATGTTCATGCCGCTGATGTTCTTCTTCTTCTGCTACAATTACGCCTCCGCACTCGCCCTCTACTGGACCACCCAGAACATCTTCTCCATCGGACAAACCTTCCTGATGAACAAGATCCCCGAACCGGAGCTCGTCGCCCGTAAGGACGGCGGCAAGAAATCCTGGGTCCAGCGCATGGCCGAGAAACAAGCGGACATGCAGAAGCTCCAGAAAGAGCGAGGCAAAGGCGGCGGCAACATGCGCGACGTCACCCCCGACAAGCCCAAGAAAAAGGGCCCCCCACGCACCGGCGGGCGCTGATCCCGGCGGCAGATTGCTGCCGCCATACTATCTTCTGGAATCCCACTCTCTCATCTGACCTCACCGCGCAATGCGGTGAAATCAAGCCTGCCGCGGTGTGGTCTGATCGATGTAGGAGATGATCGCGGGGATGGCTTCACTGAGCACCCTGGCAACATCCTGGTAAGCCTTTTTCCCCATACCGATCGGATCCGGCACATCCGCGCCGAGACCCATGCCATCAATGTCGGCAAACTCACAGGTGAGGTAGAACTTGTCGGCATACTCGGGGAAATGCTCTTCGAGCAAACGGAGGTGACCGCTGGTCATGGTGAAAACATGGGTCGCCTCCGCGAGGAGCTTCTCGTTGACCGCCCTGCTTTTGAAATTCTCCAAGGGTGCGTTGTTGAGCTGGCAGATCTCTGCCGTTTCCCGGCTGGCTCTTGAGCCGCGCGAAGCTGCCACACCCGCCGAGCCCACCGAATATTCGTCTCGCCCGGCCACTGCCTTGCGGAACAATGCCTCTGCCATCGGGCTGCGGCAGGTATTGCCCGTGCATACAAATAGAACCCGTTTCGTCGCTGTCATATCCGGGGGCACCTTGCGACCCGTTCGGCTCAGCGTCAAATCAAAGCAGGAAGGGAGGATGAATGCATGGAAGCTGGAAGTCATACCGCCGTTCTGACAGAGTCCGTTTTATGTTCTCAGAGACAGAAGGCAGCCGCAAAGCGATCGGAGATATTCATGTATTTTTCCACGAAGGTCTCTATCACCTATTCCACCTGGTGCTGCCGAACCACGACTTCATCGCCCATGCGGTGAGCACCGATGCGATCCATTGGCGGCGGGTGCGTAATGCAATTTTCCTCGGTGATCCCGGTGACTGGGACGACCTGATGCTGTGGACCATGCATGTGACGCCCGATCCCCACAAACCCGGTGCGTGGCGCATGTTCTACACCGGGCTCTCTCGCCGCGACCGAGGGCTCTACCAGCGCGTGGGCCTCGCGGTGAGCGATGATCTGTATGTTTGGAAAAAACATTCCGTCTACTGGGAGGACGGGCGCGGACCGAAAGATCCCGAACTGGTGCTGGAAGCGCGCAAACATTCCCTGCGCCACGAACCGAATGAGATCACCTCGATGATCGATGAAGAGAGCTGCTTCCCGATATCGCCCTCGCCGGACTACTATGAGTCCAGTTTGGAAGAAGGCCGACATTTCGTGAGCTTCCGGGATCCGTTTTTCTTCCGAGACGACGGACGCGGCATCCTGCTGGTCGCCGCCAGGACGAAGGACGGCCCGATCGTCCGGCGTGGCTGTGTCGCCGAATATGTAGAAACGAGCCCGTATCACTTCGAGGCGAAGCCGGCCATCCTTCACCCGGGGCTCTACGATGATGTGGAGGTGCCGAACCTTTTCACCATCGGCAAGGAGCGCTACCTGATCGGCAGCATGCGGGAGGATGCGAAGATCCGTTACTGGCACTCCAGTGCGGAGTGCGAGGACTGGCGCAGCTACCACGACAATGTGCTGATGCCTCAGGGAAACTACGCGGGCCGCGTCTGTGAGGATGAGAACGGCTGGATGCTGTGGTGTTTCTTCGCGATGAACCAAGAAGACCGCACCGCCAACAACCTGATGCCACCGCCGAAGCGCCTCTGCCAGGCAGACGATGGAGTCCTCTATCTAAAAACCTTCGAGGGCTTCGGGGAATGGATCGAGGACGCGGTGGAAATTGAGAAACCTTCCCTCCTGCTCAAGGAAAACCATGGCCACGCGGTCAGGGAGATCGAGGATGGCTGGCATCTCGAAAGCGAGTTCAGCTATCAGGCATTCATCCTCGATGGGCCGCTGGCAGACTTCCGGCTCGACTGCCACGTGGCGATCAACGGCAAGGGCAAGTGCGGCTTCGTCTTCCGCATCGATGAGGAGACCCATGATGGCTATTACCTCTCGCTCGATCTGCTCAAAGGCATGGCCCAGTTACGCTCGTGGGGTACGGCGAAGGATCTGGATGGCGAGCACATGATGCGTTTCAAAGCGCTCCAGTCAGGCAACTGGGTCGCGCGCGGCGAATGCGGGGAGGACTTTTCCCTGCTGGCATTCGGCAGCTATATCGAACTTTCGGTCGGCGGACGCATCGTCCTCTCACTCGCGGATCTTGATTTCAAAAATGGCCATCTCGGCATCTACGCAGACTCATGCAGCCTGTCCGTCACAAACATGGATCTCCACCCGATGCGCAAACCGGAACAACGGGAAGGTCAACTCGTCGGCGGCTGACACCTTACAATTGGCACGCGACTCGATGAACGAACTATCAAAGATCCTGATCTCCACCACTTTGGCCGGAGCGGCGATCCCCCTCGGCGGTTTGCTGGCCTCCAAGGAATCGATCCATCCACGGTGGTTGGAGAATGAATTCCGCCACGGCGTCATCGCCATGGGTGGCGGCATCCTTATCGCCGCCGTCGCGCTCGTGCTCGTTCCGGAATCGCTGGCACACCTTCCTATCTGGGGAATTCTGCTCTGCTTCCTCCTCGGCGGCGCGGCGTTCGGTGGGCTCGGCGTATTTCTTGCGAAAAGCAAGACTCCCTCCAGCAATCTGGTGGCGATGTTGGCAGACTTTATCCCGGAGGCCATCGCCATGGGAGCCGCCTTTGCCGCAGGTGGTAGCGCAGGCATGGCACTCGCGGTGTTTATGTTTCTCCAGAACCTGCCGGAGGGATTCAATGCATTCCGGGAAATGCGTTGCGCCGGGCATTTCTCCGCTGGTCGCCTGCTTGTCACCTTCGCCGCGCTCGTGCCGCTCGGCCCCATCGCGGGACTTGCCGGCTACTACCTGCTCGCCGATTCCCCGGAGGTCATCGATGGGCTGCTGCTTTTCGCCGCCGGTGGCATCCTCTACGTCGTTTTCCAGGACATCGCCCCGCAAGCGAAGCTGCGGAAACATTGGCTGCCCAGCCTCGGCGCGGTGCTAGGATTCGCCCTAGGGCTCCTCGGCTACCTGCTGATCGAATAGGAACCAAAATGAAAAAGTCCAAAAAATATCTCCTTGCTGGATGAAGGCGGGAATGTCAATGATTCTTAGTTAACAAACCCACTCACTAAAACGCTCCACCCCACACCCATGGGCTGGATCATCACGTGAATTAGAGAAAACGAAACGTCCAAAAAACATGAAGCATCTCTTCCTTTCCAGCCTTCTCGCCTGTGGCATCTGCCAAGGTTCGACCACACTCATCGACGTCACCTTCCCCTCCGGAACCGGAACCAATCCAACCTTCCTCGAGATCGATAACGGCGTCGGGTCAAACTCCTGGACCCAATCGACCGGGGTGCTATCAACTTCGACCTCAAACAACTCGGCCGTTGGTGCAGCCTCAGACACCACTATCGATTTTTCAGCTCTGGGTAGCGATTCACTCGTTCTCACCGTAACCGTTGCGAGCGTCACAGGAACGCCGACTGCCAATGGCTATTTCATTGGATTCCAAAGGCGCATCAACGGAGGGACGGGTGATGACTTATGGAATAATCTCTCGACGGCCTTCGGCCTCGTGATCCCGGGAGCGAACTCCGTAGGAAACGGGGTTCGTCACATTGGTATAGGCGGCAATGCGGGCTCCGGCCGTTATCAAGGCTCCGACTACGGCGTCGCCACACTTGCGTCCATCCAGGATGGCTTCGGGATGACCCTGACAGTCAACAGTCTCGGTTGGGAAATCGCGATCACGGGCCTCGAAGACGCAAGTGCGGCAGCGATTACTGGCGGATCAGGTTCATGGGGAACCGGAGGCATCAACACGTGGGAATCATTCCAGACTGACATGCGGGTCGGTGCTTCTTATCAGACCGACGCCGGGGCTGGCGATATGACCCTTTCCAAAATCACACTGACCCAAGTCCCCGAGCCCTCCACCCTCGCGCTTCTTGCTTTGGGCGGCCTTGGCTTGCTCCGCCGCCGGCGCAACTGAACGGAATTTGTCATTTCATTTCCAAGCGTGGGATGCAGGTCTTCGGCCAAGTATCCCACGCTTTTTTGTAGGCGAAATTAGGGATCATGGTGCCGCCAAGCGGTGGCAGGATTGCGGCGCGATCGGCCAAGCAGGTGCAGGGACCCAGGATCTCCATCCAAATTCGTGGCCGGGGTGACGATCGCAGGCCGGGAAACGGGTGCTTTTCGGCTTTTACCTCACCCCGAAACCTCTCACCCTCCCGCCCCTCACATGGCTGCGAAGAAAATCACACAGGACCTCACCGACCTCTCCCAACCCCTCCATATCCACCTTATCGGCGTTGCCGGTTCGGGCATGAGCGGCTTGGCGCTGCTTCTCCTCGGCATGGGGCACAAGGTCTCCGGCTGCGACCGGGTCACCACCTCGGAAACCGACCGCATGCAGTCACTCGGCCTGATCTTTTCCTCCCCCCAGACCAGTGCTGCCCTGAAAGGTGCGGATCTGGTGGTTTACTCCTCCGCCATCACTCCGAAAAACCCCGCCTACGCCGGGGCGAAACGCCGCAAGATCCCACTCATCCGCCGCGCGGAGTGCCTTGCCGCCATTTTGAAAACCAAGGCGGGAATCGTGATCTCCGGCACCCACGGCAAGACCACGACCTCCGCGATGACCGCCCACCTCCTGCGCGAGTGCGGCCAGAAACCCTCCCATTACGTTGGCGCGGAAATCCCCATCCTCGGTGCCAACGCGAAGTGGGAACCGGAAGGCGAACTCATGGTCGCGGAAGGCGACGAATCAGACGGCACCCTCGCCCTATACCAACCGCGCCACTCGGTGATCCTCAACATCGAGGCGGAGCACCTCGATTTCTACCGCGACCTCGATCACATCAAGGAAGTCTTCTCTACCCTCGCCGATCAAACTACTGGAAAGATCGTATATTGCGCCGAAAGCCCTGTCGCCAATGAGCTCTGCGCACATCGTGAAAACGCGATCTCCTATGGCTGGGAAACCACCGACGAGAATACCAATTACACCGCCTCCGACATCCGCGACCTCAAAGGCTCCTCCGCCTTCACCGTGAAGAAAGACGGCAAGCCGCTCGGCGACATCGAGCTCGCCATCCCCGGCGAGCACAACATCCTCAACGCTCTCGCCGCCATCGCCATCGCGGACATCTGCGGTGCGGAGTTCTCCCTCATCGCCCGCGCCCTGACCTCCTTCGCCGGGGCAAAGCGCCGCTTCGAGACGAAATACCTCTCCAAGGATTACCGCGTCATCGATGACTACGGCCACCACCCCACCGAACTCGCCGCGACCCTCCAGACTGCGCGCTCGCTCAAGCCATCGCGCCTCATCGTCCTTTTTCAGCCGCACCGCTACACGCGCACCCAAGCGCTTGCCGATGATTTCGGAAAAGTCCTGCAAGCCGCCGACAAGGTCTTCATCACCGATGTCTACCCCGCCTCCGAGCCGCCTATCCCCGGCATCACCGGCCAGACTCTCGTCGATGCGATGAAGGAAAACGGCGATGTCCCCGGAAAATTCCTACCGGACATGGCCACCGCCCACCACACCGTCGGCAACGCCCTCGAACCCGGCGACCTACTCATCACTCTCGGCGCCGGCAACGTCCACGAAGTCGGCACCCGCATCATCCGCGATCTCAAGACTCTCGAAGAGCTCAAAGGCATCGCTCCAGAAGGTGAAATCAATGGCAAGATCTACGAGCCGATGCGCAAACATACGACACTCCTCGTAGGTGGCCCCGCCCAGTTCTGGCTTGAGCCACAATCCTTCTTCGGTTTCGCCTTCCTCGTCGATGCCTGCCGCGAGCGCGGGATCCCGATCCGTGTCGTCGGTCGCGGCTCGAATCTCCTCGTGCGCGATGGCGGCATCCGCGGTGCGGTCATCCATCCCAGCGGCGGTGCATTTTCCGGACTCTCGCTCGATGCGAAAGGCCACGTCGTCGCAGGTGTCGGCGTGCGTTTAAAAAAACTCGCCTCCTTCGCCGGAGCACACGGCATCGGCGGCTTCGAGTGGATGGAAGGCATTCCCGGAAACGTCGGCGGCTCCCTGCGCATGAACGCCGGAGCAATGGGCACAGAAACCTTCGACCAAGTCGTGCGCGTGACCTTCCTCGATGAAGACGGGGTCATCCGCACCCGCGAGCGAGATGAAATCACCACCGGCTACCGCAACGTCCAGGAACTGCGCCGGAACTTCGCCCTTGAGGCGGTCTTCAAGGGTAAGAACGACAGCCACGACAACATCAAGAAGCGCTGGAACGACTCCCGCGAGAAACGCAAAACTTCGCAACCCATCGCCGCCTCCGCCGGTTGCACCTTCAAGAACCCGGAGGAAATCGCCGCCGGGCGCTTGATCGATAGTCTCGGCCTCAAAGGCACTTCGGTCGGCAAAGCTGCGGTCTCCGATGTGCACGGAAATTTCATCGTCAACAACGGCAGCGCCACCGCCAAAGACATCCTCGCCCTCATCGAATCCATCCAGAAGAAGGCAAAAGAGGAGCGCGGCGTCGACCTCGAAACCGAAGTCAAAATCATCGGCGAAGAAGAATTTAGCTTCTAGCCCGCAACTCTCAAAGAGGACCAAAACCCTAACCGCAAGAATCCGATCCGCGTCCATCCGTGGCTCCTCTTCCCCATCTTCTTCCTTGATAGTTGAATCTTGAAATTTGAGAGTTCAGCGAAATGCTTTCCCAAATAAAAATTGCCGTCCTGATGGGCGGACCCGGCTCCGAGCGTCAGGTCTCCCTCGCTTCCGGAAACGCCGTCCTCAAGGCCCTGCAATCCCTCGGCCTCGATGCGGTTGGCGTCGATGTCACTTCCACGGAAATCACCCTCCCGGAAGGCACCGGCCTTTGCTTTAACCTGATTCATGGCACCTTCGGCGAAGACGGCCAACTCCAATCCATCCTCGATGGCATGGGCGTGCCCTACACCGGAGCACGCGCGGAATCCTCACGCATCGCCTTCGACAAGAATCTCGCCAAGCAGGCATTCCTCGCCGCCGATGTCCCAACCCCGAAGTCGGAAATCATCGACTGCACCAACGGCCCCGTGCTCCCGTCCTTCCCCGCCCCGTTCGTCGTCAAGCCGCCGCGCGAAGGCTCGTCGGTGGGTATTGAGATCGTGAAAACCCAGGAAGAGGCTGAAGCCGCGATCGCGAAAGCCTCGCAACATTCGAAAGATCTCCTCATCGAGGAGTTCATTTCCGGCGCGGAGCTCACCGTCCCGGTCATCAACGGCGAGGCCTACCCCGTCGTCCACATCATCCCGCCGGAAGGCGTTTATGATATGGCGACGAAATACCCATGGCTCTCCGGCAAGACCACCGGCTCGCAATACATCTGCCCCGCCGATCTCGATCTGGAAACGACCATGGCCGTGCAAGCAGCCGCCGTCGCCGCGCACAAGTCCCTCGGCCTAGAGGTCTACTCACGCGTCGATGTCATGCTCGATTCCGAAAACCGCCCCTATGTCCTCGAGGCAAACACGATCCCCGGCATGACCGAGACCTCGCTCCTGCCGAAATCCGCCGCCGCCGGAGGACTGCCCTTTCCCGAACTCTGCAAGAAGATCGCCGAGCTTTCCCTCGCCCTCTGATCCAGACACCGGTTGCGGCGCACGCCAACTGCGCTAAGCTGGTCATCATGGAAAATGCACCTACCAGCAACTTGCCGGAGATCGCGATCGCGCTCTACGAACGCCTGTCCGCACGCAATGCAGAACTCACCTGCGAACTCAAAGACATGGAAATCCACGTCCCGTCGAAATCCGGCGGCGAAGCCAAGTGGAAGCTCAACGGCGCAGTGACCCTCCGCACCAGCAGCCATGCCAAATGAGCCCGTCAGACTGCCCGTCAGACTGCCCGGCGGTCTGTCCGTCAGCGGTAAACTCGCGCTCTCCTGCGGTGATAGTTCCTACGATGTTGATTTCAACCACGGTACCATCACCCTTGATGCCGACTCCTTCGGCTCTCTCCTGAACCTCAAGAAAGAAGCTGAAAACCTGCTTTCCCAGATCAAGCCAGCCCGCCCAAACCCGGCCGCGGTAGTTGCGTCCGCCCCCACACCCCTGCCCGGAGGAGAAATCCACATCACGGTAAAAAAGCGCCCGGTCGGGAAACTCGTCGATACCAATGGCAAGATCACTTTCCGCCCCACTCCCCTCCAATTCCTCAAAAAGCTGTTCTGAAATAGCCCCTTCGCGGCGCAACCCGCTAGATGAGCCGCGAAATCTTGAAGCGGGTTGACATTTAGGCTTTGTTTACTAAAATCGTCACGTCGTTCCATAGGCACGGGCGACCGCTTCCGTCTGCGCCTGAGACCTAACTGACCAGTATTTCTGCACATGCGAAAACGAACCTCAAAACCCCGTCGTTACAGGCATCACGTGAAGGTGCTGAAGTCGGAGGTGATGACGCCGAGAATCGCATGGTTCAACTTTCTCGCATTCCTCAAGACGCTCACCAAGGTCGCCGTCGTAGTGGCTCTGCTGCTTGGTGTTGCCTACGGGGTCCGGCAGGCGATCGAACACAGCTTTCACAAGAATCCCGATTTCAATCTTCAGGTCATCGACCTGAATGAGAACGACGTGCTCGATGAGGCGGATCTGGTCGATTATCTCAGCATTGACCTAGCTTCGAACATCTTCGATTTCGATGTGGAGCACCTCGAGCAGCAGCTCCTGCTCATACCGGCCATCTCCATGGCGGAGGTGAAGCGCAACCTTCCCGGCACTCTTGAAATCAGGGTCAAAACCCGCCGCCCAGCCGCTTGGATCGCCTGCCCGGACGAAGGCTACCCCGCACAGAGAAGGCATGATGCACTTCTGGTCGATCAGGACGGCTTCACCTATCCCTGCCCTCCCGGCCAGGTCGAGGGCTGCAAAGAACTGCCAATCCTGCTCCTGTCCACCATGAGTGAGCATCACATCACACCCGGAAAAATCCTCGACCACCCGCAATACAAGCACTGCCTGCATCTGCTCAAAGCCGTTGTAACAAGGGATCGCGCCGATCTGGCAATGATCGAAACCATTTCTCAGAAAAATAAATGGTCGCTGTTACTGGTGACCCGCGGAGGAACTGCCGCCACGTTCGGCCTCGGCAACCACGACAGACAGCTCGATTACTTCGAGCAGGCGCTCAACCACGCACAGAAAAAAGGTTACGGTATCGAAACGATCAACTTGATCCCCAAGCGAAATATCCCCATCACAGTCTCCGGTGACGCGGAACCTCCGCGCGCCATCCCCGTTCCGGAGCCGGAAACGGTAAATCTTCCGGAATCCCGCCGGGAACACGACCTTCGCACCCTTTTGAACCGCAACTGATCCATGTCCCGTCGCACGAAAATCCATGTCGGATTGGAAATCGGCACCAGTAAAACCTGCATCGTCGTCGGCGAGGTAAAGCCGGACAGTGCGGTGAAGATCCTCGGCATCGGCGTCACGAAATCCGCAGGCGTCCGCAAGGGCGAGCTGGCCGATTTCACCCAAGCACGCGCCTGCCTGAAGGACGCCCTCGCCAAAGCAGAGGACGCCAGCGATGTGGAGATCGGCTCGGTTTTCCTCGCCGTCACCGGTTCTCACCTCCAAGGAGTCAACAACCGTGGCACCTTCCGCATCCCCGATGGCCAGCAGAACATCCTGCCCGAGCATCTCGAGGAAGCCTGCAGCATTGCCCGTGACGTGCCCTATCCGCAGGATCATGTCTGCCTGCATACGATCATCCGGAAATATCTCGTCGATGGCCTAGAGCAGTCCGCTTCACCTATCGGCCTTTTTGCGAAAACCGTCGAGGCGGATTTCCACATCGTCCACGGCATCGGCAACCGCATCCAAAACTCGATCAAACTCGTGCGCGAGTGTCCTCTCGAAGTGGACGACATCGTCTTCGCCCCCATCGCCACTGCCCAGATGGCGCTCGATCGCGAACAGCGCCTGCGCGGCGCCCTGCTCATCGACATCGGCGGCGGCACCACCGATTACGCACTCTATCTCGATGGCGCCATCGCTGCCTCAGGCTGCATCCCCGTCGGCGGCGACCATGTCACCAATGACATCCACCTCGTCACCGGTCTGCCATTTTCCAAAGCCGAGAAGCTCAAGATCCTCGAAGGTAACGCCTCATCGGAACCCTCGGTATCCGTCGGCATCGCCAAGCTGGCAGATGAAAACGGCTTTGCTGACGTCGAGGTCAAGCGTGCGATCCTCAACGAAGTGATACGCCAGCGCCTTGAAGAAACCCTCAAGCTCGTCCGGGCACGTCTGCCCGAAGGTGCGGTGGAAGCCATCGGATCCGGGGTTTTCCTCACCGGCGGCACCAGCCTGATGAATGGCTTTTCGGAACTCGCTTTCGACGTTTTCGGCAGGGACATCTACCGCCCCGAGCCACCGGAGGCCTCCGATACCGGCCACCCTTCTTTCAAGGATCCTCAATTCGCCACTGCCATCGGCCTAATCCGTTACGCCCAGATTCTAGAAACCGAAAACAAAAGACCACCCGGCTGCATTGGCAAGCTGCTCGGTCTTTTCTGGCCGTTTGGCCGCTGACACCCAACCTTTTATCAAAATGATTTCATACTCACGAGACGTCCACGAATCCATCCCATCCTCAGCCGTAAAGATCATCGGGCTCGGCGGAGCCGGTGCAAATATGCTGGAACGCATCGCGTTGGATAGCTTGGAAGGTGCTGAACTGCTCGCGCTCAACACCGATATCCGCACCTTGGGTGCATGCCTTGCGAAGGAAAAGGTTCAGCTCGGCGTCAACCTCACCAAGGGCCTCGGGACCGGCGGCGACCCGGAACTCGGGCAGCAAGCGGTGCTGGAAGCAGAAGAGGAAATCCGCAAAGCCCTCAAAGGCCAGCGCATCGTCTTCCTCTGCACCGGACTCGGTGGCGGAACGGGCTCGGGTGCCGCTCCCATCGTTTCACGCATCGCACGCGAAGAAGGTGCTTTCGTGGTCGTTTTCGCCACCATGCCTTTCTTCTTCGAAGGCCGCCGCCGCCGTGAGCAGGCAGAGACCGCCCTCAATCAGCTGGCCGTCCTCTCCAACGCATTGGTCACCTTCGACAACAACCGCATGGGCGAGCTCGTCCTCGCTAAACAAGGCATCCACGAAGCCTTTGCTGCAGCGGACACGATGATCTCCGAATCGATCAAGGCAGTCATCCGCCTCGTGATCCGCCCCGGCCTCATCAACGTCGGACTCGACGACCTCATGTCCGCCCTGCGCACCACCCGCTCCCGCTGCCTCTTCGGCTCCGGTATCGCGGATGGCAAGGATCGTGCATCCAAAGCCCTGCGCAACGCTCTCGCCAGCCCGCTGCTCGATCAAGGCTCACTGCTCAAGGAGGCTCAGACAGTGCTAGTTCACCTGTCAGGTGGCGAATCGCTCACCCTCTACGAAATCGAGTTGCTCATGCGCAGCCTCCAGAAGCATGTTCCCGATCACGCTCACGTGCTTTTCGGCGCAGCTATCGATCCTGCGATGGGAGACAATCTCTCCATCACACTCATCAGCGCTCTTCCAGAAGATGCCCTAACAGGAAGCACCAGGGACTCGATCAGCACTCAAATCGAGACTCCCAAACCAGAGGAGAAAACCCGCTCCGAACAACTGGAAAGCCCATTTAGCGTCGTCGACAAAGTGGCTCCCATCGTTTCGAAACCCGCTTCAGAACCGCAATTGTCCGAACCGGAAAAGGAAGAAGTGACCGAGACCAAAGCCGACATCCCTTCACTTTTCGATGACACCGAAACGGAGAAAGAAGTCGCCTCGGAAAAGGAAGACGAAGAGGAGGATCGCCCCTTTGCGGAGTTTACTTCGAAACCAGCTTCCAAGAGCAAAAAGGAATCCACCCCCGAAACTCCGGAGGAACCCGAGGAGCCCGAAACTCTGGAAGAACCGGTGGATGAAACACCTGAGATAACAGAAGAAGAAGTTACCGAGCAATCGGAAGAAGAGGAGCAGGAAGAAGAGCTGCCGATGGATCCGGAAATCACCCGATCCAAATACTACGCCCCTCCAGGTGCCGGACCGAAGAGGCGCCCGGCGGAAAAGCCACTTTGGGGTAAAACTGAAAAAAGCGACGAACCCGAAGAGGATGATCCATTCAGCGTGGCGCTCGATGAAAAGAAGGAAGCCACAAAGCATTCTTCTTCACCCGAACTGAAACTCGAATCGAAATCCTCAGGCTCCCAGAGCGAACTCTCATTCGATAGCGCTCCTAGAGGCCGTTTTGAAGGTGAAAACCCCAATGTCTTTGACGGAGAGGATCTCGATCTGCCGCCGTTCCTACGCAAAAAGAAATCCTAACAGGATCACCTTCTTGACCAAACCGTGACGAGCGACCTCGTCCATTGGAACTTCCTTGCCGTCTCACGGATGAGGAAAGGTTCGTCCGTTTCCTCGATGAGCTCGAACGCCTCCCCGAGGTGTGACTTGAGCCACGCCAGCGTATCGCTCTGCGGCCATTTCGCCGGCGGCGTGAACTCGGCCAACCAGGTGCAGGGTGTGGCGAGAACCAGCTCTCCACCCGTTTTAACCAGTTCTGGCAACCGCTCCAATAGGCGCTCAGGATCCGACAAACGGCAGAGGAGGTTCGCGGCATGGACACGCTCGAAGCTACCGAGATCATTAGGAAGATCCATCGCATCGCCTTGCATAAAATTGACTCCCGAGGTGTCCAGACCTGGTTCAACGGACGCCTCCAGCGCCACCCTGCAATGCGCCTCGTCCAACCTGTCGTAGGCGACGCGTTTGCCGGAACACAACTCCCTCGCTGCGCCAATGAATGCATAAGAAAAATCGATACCCGTGACCTGACGACAAGATCTCGACATCTCGAAAGTGGATCGACCTACCGCACAGCCAAGATCCAATCCCCTGTCCACGACTGAGTCGCCGAAATGGGACGGAGTCCTAACAGCAAAGTCCAAGGCCTCGCGCATACCCACCGGCCAGGAAATTTCCGAAGGCAGAATCTCGTCAGAATTTCCGTAGTGGAATAGAAGGTATTCCGAGAGGACTTTGGGATCTTCGTAAATGGCGCTCATGATCCTAGGCGTCTTGCTCGGCTGCAATTTCTCGGGCTTCCGGCAAGCGTTCCATCCCGTCCTGCGCCTCTTTTAGGGAAACCTTCGAGTCCCCATCCGTGTCATAAAATTCCACGATCTGGGCGGCGGTGAATTCACTGAGCTTCTCGGCCTCCTTCAACTCGGACGCGCGCAAGTAGCCATCACCGTTGTAATCCCAACGATCGAATTTCTGAAGCAGCCCGACCATCTGGCGCTTAATCGGCCCGGGACTTGGCGCACAACCCGCAAGGCAACAAAAGGCAAGCAATGACATACATTTCATGATGAGAAGAAGCTGGAGAGTCTTAGCCCGATGGGCAAGGATCATGCATGCGATTTCGTGTCATCGTAGCGGGCAAACCGGCCCTGCCATACGCAAAAGCGGCCGTTGAAGAGTATCTCAAACGCCTGAAAAGGCACGGCAGCTACGAGCTTGTCATCGTGAAAGCCGGCGACAGCGAATCAGTCTCTCAACGCCTTCTGGAAGCCTCTGAGGGATGTTATCGGATCGCGATGGACGAACGTGGCGAAAGACCGACGACGCGTGAGCTTTCGCGCAAGGTGGCAGAAATGGAAATGGCCGGTGAAACCAAAGCGGTCGCGTTCCTGATCGGTGCGGCGGATGGCCATTCTCCGGAGCTCCGCGCTGCCTGCGGAATGACTTTGTCCCTATCCAGCATGACCATGCAGCACGAGTTGGCCCTGATCGTCTTACTCGAACAACTCTACCGCCTGGCCGGAATCAAATCGGGAAGCCCCTACCACCGCGACTAGCGGCAACGTGCCGCCTAACGGCGATAGCGGTTTTGCGGAAGCATACCGAACTGACCGCCACCCTGTGGGGCAAGACCCGGATCATTCCAGGGGATCCTGCTGCTATCAGAAGTCGGCCCTACGGGCTTGGTTTGCTCCTCATCGGCACATGAAGGCAGAAAGAAGGCGAGAGCAGCTAACAGGGCGTAACGTTTCATGTCGGGAATAGACGCGACCTTTGGCAGAAAAACAAGTTCTGACTCAGTCTGATGCTCAGTTTCCTGAGGGCTTTGCAAGGATCACGGTGTCGCCTGGCTGAATCCGGACTCCCGGTGCAAGCGAGTCGAGATCGATGTCTGCAATCGTTTGAGTCTTTTCGATAGCGGATGGAGTGACACGTCCGATCAGTTTGCCGTCACGCTTGACGAGCAGAGCGGTCTGCGGAGTGAAGCCTGAGTTCGATCCAGCACCGATGACGAGGAAGCCCCAGTCTTGGTTCACGGCCGTGACCCTAGCGGTCATAGCGTTGCGGCGGATACGCTCGCTACGGGAAGATTTGCGCTCTACGAGACGTCCCACTTCACCTTCGCTGGTAGCCAGCCTTTTCTCAGCACCTTCGACGAGAGTGTTGAGTTCGTCCATCTTCTGCTTCTTCTCGATGATGTCTTCGCTGATACCGTTGACCTTTTCACCGAGGTTATCGATGGTCACATCCTCACCCAATCCGGCAAGGATCTGGCGAACTTCCTCGACTGCCGCTTTGAGCTGGTCGAATTCCTTGTCCTGATCGGCGATACGGGTATCGAGCTTGGCGACGTCGCTCTTCAACTGGCGATTGTCTGCCTGCAGGATGTCCACGGAGCTGTTCGCCAATGCGAGTTCCTTTTTGGAGTTCTCCAAGAGCTCTTCTTCGTTGGCTTTTTCAACGTCGGCTTGGTCGGCATTTGCCGTGACTTTCTTGTTCGTCGAGATCGCAGTGAGGCGTGCCTCCTGAACATCCTCGAATTTAGCTGCGTGATCGAGGCTGAAGTAAGCGGCACCGCCGCAGACAAGGATGGCCAGAATGGAAAAAATGAATTTCATGGGTCGGAAGGTTTTTTTGGGGAAATGACTCAGTTCTTAGCTGCCTTTTTGCTGGAAGTGTCTTTGGAAGCCACGACACGGTCGCCGACCATCAGCGTTACACCATCTGCAATGGAATCGGGAATGATGCTGGCGGATGCAGCCCGGCTTTCAACCGCGCTGACAAGCAGTTTGGCGATTACCTCGTCACCGCGAACCACATCCAAGGTGGAATTGGCGTTTACACCGGCATTGTCACCATCGGAGAGAAGCACGAAGCCCCATGTCGGATAGATCGTGCGGATGCGGGTACTGAGCGAAGGCAATGACTGCCCTTTGGTGAGAGTTTCAAGTTCCTCCTTGCGGCGCTTAGCATCCGCTTGAGTGGAGATGTTGCGTGCGGTCAGGTTCGCAAGATTGGCTTCGGCATTGGTGATATTTTGTGACAATTCCTCACGCTCTGCGCCCATCGCCCGCATTTTGCTGGCAAGGTTTTCGATGTCGCCGACCTTCGCGACCTTCTCGCGAATTTCTGAGAGTTCAGTATCGTTGCTCTCGATTTCCGAGTTCTTCGAGGAGATGGCCTCCTTCAAACTATTGTTGTCGGTTTCCAACGCGTCCTTCTCTTCGTTTTTGACCGCTGTCTGACCATCGATCTCCGCGCGCTCCTTGGGCAAACGCTCGAGATCTGCTTGGAGTCCAGCGAGCCTATCTTGGCTTCTTTCGAGATTCCGTTGTTGAGCGTCGCGCTCGACAATCTCCGCTTCGAACTTCGCCTTATTCTTGACGGCCACGAAAGCGGCGACGGCTAGAAAAATTGCTGTAAAAATACCTAAGATGTTGGCCATGGGGTTTTTGGATTCCGGTTTCCGGGTGTGGGTGGGAGCCTATGGCTTTCCCCTCAGGGGCGGCAATCCCAAAGTTCCTTAAAATTCAAATCATTGAGAACCCTGATCCTTGCCTTTACAAAGCCATCCCCCACGTCAAGCGTGCCCGGCCTTCTCCCATGAAATCCATCCTCAGAGTTTTCTCCTATCTCAAGCGCTATCCAAAGTTGGCGAGCCTACAATTGGTCTGCGCACTGGGCATGACCGCGGCGCTATTTGTCTTCCCCTCCATCACGGGATATTCCGTAGACAAGATCCTCCCCAACCCCGCACGCCACGACGAATTCCTGTTCTGGGTAATCATGGCTCTGCTGGCTTTCGTCGTGCGTGAAGGCCTGAACGGACTGCGCATTGTGGTGAACAATCATTTCGAGCAAAAGGTCATCTACGACATTCGCTCTGATCTCTACGGGAAAATCCAGGCACTGCCGCTGAACTGGTTTGATACTCGCCGCACCGGAGACGTCATGACTCGCGTGGTAGAGGACGTAACCAGTATGGAGCGGGTTCTCATCGACGGCATTGAGCAAGGACTTATCGCCATCCTTCAAGTCATCGGCTTCGGCATCTATCTCTACATCCTCAATCCCATGGTCGCCGGATGGGCCACGGTGCCGGTGCCACTGCTCGCTTTCGGCGCATGGTTCTATGCAACCCACGGCCGCGACCGCTATAAGAACCAACGGGAAGCGACCTCCGATCTGAACTCTCTGTTGCACGACAATATCTCAGGCATACGACAGATCAAAAGCTACGCAGCGGAAAGCGTCGAACACGCACGTTTCAACATCTCTTCTGAAAGACTGCGTCAGGCGACCCTGCGCATGATGAAGTGGTGGGCCGTCTATTCGCCCTCCATGTCATTCGTCCGCATGATCGGCTACGTACTCGTCCTCGGTGTCGGCGGCACGGCGATCATGCAGGGAAACATGACGATCGGGGATTTCACAAAATTCCTGCTCTCCCTCTCGCTCTTTTACGAACCCATCGATCGGCTCAACTCCCTGAATCAAATGCTCCTCTCCGGAAGAGCCGCTGCCGACCGTGTATTCGAAATCCTCGATGCCGAAGAGGAAATCCACGCCACCAGCGGAGGATCCGTATCCGGGCGCGTGAAAGGGCACATCGTTTTCCGCAACGTCTCCTTCTCCTACCAAGATCAGTCAACCCTTGAAAACATCGACATCACCGCAGAGCCCGGGCAGACCGTCGCACTCGTTGGCACCACCGGTGCAGGCAAGACCACCGTGCTTTCGCTTCTCGCACGTTTCTACGAAAAAGATTCCGGCAGCATCCTACTTGATGGAACCGAGGTCGGCACACTGAACAAAGGCTCACTCCGCAGCCAACTCGCCTACGTCACCCAAGAGCCTTTCCTCTTCAACGGAACCGTCCGCGAAAACCTCTCTCTCGCGAAACGTGAAGCCACTGATGCGGAAATGTGGAAAGCCCTCGAAGCTGCGAACGGAGACTCCTTCGTCCGCGCTCTTCCGGAACAACTCGATACCAACGTCGGCGAACGCGGTGTGAAACTCTCGGGTGGAGAAAAACAACGCCTCTCCATCGCCCGCGCCCTGCTCAAGGACGCGCCCATCCTCCTGCTGGATGAAGCTACCGCATCGGTCGACTCCGAGACGGAACGCCAGATTCAATCCGCGCTCGATCGCCTCATGGAAAACCGTACTGCCTTCGTGATCGCCCACCGCCTTTCCACCATTCAGAACGCCGACCGGATTTATGTCTTGGAGAAGGGCAAAGTCATCGAACAAGGCACCCACAATGAATTGCTCTCTCGTGATGGAAAATACGCTGAGCTCTGCCGCCGCTCGTTCCTCGCAGATCGAGAAGCGTAAATTGATCATTTCATCTGCCTGGCACTCTCGTAGCCACGGAACCAAAAGACGTTACATCTCCCGACACGCCGGGCAGATTGAGAACGAATGGAGCCAATCGTAGTCTGCTACCACTGGAAAGTCGAAGACCTGATCGCCGCAAGGAACGGGTATCGGAGACATCAATGCCGCCGCTCCATCAGGGTATTGGCTCATCTTATGGCCGCGGTCATGATGGCCATCTGCCTTTTTATCTGATCAAGATCCAGCTCTCACTGATCCCCTTGGCCATATTCGTTTACGGCATTTACTTCTACACCCTGCGACCTTTTGAAGTGCGGTGGTCAACGCGACGTGCCTTTGCGAAACGCAACGACCGGAATATGCTGATGACCTTCCGATTTGTGGATGGGCGCATCCTCATCCACTCCGAACTAGGACAGTCCGACTCGCCGTGGGAATCCATCTGCAGGGTATTACAAACCCCAGATGGTTTCCTCCTATTCAGTGATCCGGAAATTTTTCACTTTCTTCCCAAGCGGGGCTTCAAGGATCCGGAGGAAATCCCCCTTTTCTCGAAACTGTGTTCCGAAATGGTGGAGCATATCAGCCACTTGCGCTGATACTTCTCACCTACCCTCTACCCACAAAAAAACGCCCGGAGTTTCCTCCGGACGTTTTCAAAGTATTTCCTGCTAGGATTAGCGGGAGTAAAGCTCGACGACGAGTTGCTCGTTGACCTGTGGGTCGATCTCGGAACGTTCCGGGACGCGGGACATCGTGGCTTCCATTTTTTCGCGATCCACTTCGAGCCAATCCACTGCTGGAGCGGCTTGGGTGAGATCGAGCATGCGAAGCACGAGCTGCTGCGAGGATGGCTTGGCGCCGATCTTGATGACATCACCAGGTTTCACTTGGAAGCTTGCGATATCAACGCAGGTGCCGTTCACCTGAACGTGGCCGTGGTTGACCATCTGACGTGCGGCTTGGCGTGAGTTGCCAAAACCTGCGCGGTAGCAGACGTTGTCGAGACGGCACTCAAGGAGCTGGAGCATGATTTCACCAGTGATGCCGCGGCGGCGAGCTGCTTCCTGATAGTATCCGCGGAATTGCTTCTCGAGGACACCGTATTGGAAACGGAGCTTTTGTTTTTCGCCGAGGGCGACGGAGTATTCCGACTTCTTCTTGCGCCCAGCGCGCACACCGTGCTGGCCAGGTGGGAAGTTGCGGCGCTCAAGGGACTTCGATGGACCGAAGAGCGAAACGCCGAAGCGGCGGGAGATTTTGGTGCGTGGACCTGTGTAGCGTGCCATGATCTTAAAATGTTATGTGTTGGGTGATGGCCTAGACGCGGCGAGCCTTCTTCGGGCGGCAACCGTTGTGAGGAATTGGCGTAACGTCGCGGATCGAGAGAATCTCAAGACCGAGACCTTGGACGGCGCGGACAGCAGACTCACGGCCGGAACCGGGACCTTTAACGCGGACGTCGACTTCTTTCAGACCGTGACCCATTGCCTGACGGCATGCGTCCTGCGAAACAACCTGTGCGGCGTATGCCGTGCTTTTCCGCGAACCTTTGAAGCCCATCTTGCCCGCGCTGGACCAACCGATGGCATTGCCGTTCGGATCGGTCACGCTGACGAGCGTGTTGTTGAAGGTAGCCGTTACGTGGACGATGCCGCGTGCGACGTTCTTCGAGCCCTTGGCCTTGTGGATTTTGATCTCCTCTTCGCCACCGCCGATTTCAGCGAAGATATCCTTCTTCTGCTCTTTCTTCGGGGTGCCGTCGGGATTGAGGGCGGGAGCCGCTGCTGCTTCTCCAGCAGGTGCGGCTGCGGCTGCCTTGGAGGCAGGTGCTTCGTCCGGTTTCGCAGCGGGTGCGGTGGCCGGGGTTTCGGGTTTGGCCTCGGCAGCGGGAACCGCTACTTCTTCAGCTTCTGTGTTGTTTGTTTCTTCGGACATATGTCGGGAATGGTGCGGGAATCATGCGATCCCCTGAAAATTACTTCGTAACAAGAATGTTACTTCTTAACGCCAACGGTCTTCTTCTTGCCCTTGCGGGTACGAGCGTTGGTGCGTGTGCGCTGACCGCGAACCGGGAGACCGCGCTTGTGGCGGATACCGCGATAGCAGTTGATGGAAGCAAGACGCTTGAGTTGTGACTGACGCTCACGGCGAAGGTCACCTTCGATCATGATCTGTTCTGCCTGAATCACCTGGCCGATCTTAACGAGTTGATCCTCGCTGAGTTGTCCGGTGCGGATGTCCGGATCTACGCCGGCGTGCTCGAGAACGCGGCTCGAAAGTGAGCGTCCGACTCCGAACATATAAGTGAGGGAAGCTTCGATGCGCTTCTCATTGGGGATTTCGATACCTAGGATACGTGCCATTGTGTGCAGAAAGTTCGCGTGAACCGCAGCACTCCGGATAGGCCGGATGCGCTGCGGGGCGGGTGATTTACCAGAAGTTCGGCCTCTGGCAAGCCGGAAATGGAAAAAACCTGACAGATTTCCGGCTTTTTCCCCGAATCGCCCGCCATCCGCATCCCTTCTCGACAAAAAGTCTGCCCACCCTAGTTTCTGCAAAACATCAGCGCATACATGGACACCCATTCAGAAGCCCCCGAAGAGATCCCCGCAGAAACCGTCCTCGAAGAGATCGAGGAACACGCCACCCAAGCCTCCCCGCTCCAGCTCCCGCCCGATGACGTCGCCGCCATCGACGAGCTTGGAAAAACCTTTGCCGCCTTCCGTGCAGAACTGGCCAAGACCATTGTCGGACAGGACGATGTCATCGAAAAACTCGCCATCTGCCTCTTTGCGCGCGGCCACGCCCTGCTTATGGGAGTCCCCGGCCTTGCGAAAACCCTCTTGGTTTCCTCCGTCGCCCAGACTTTCAACCTCTCCTTCAACCGCATCCAGTTCACCCCGGATCTCATGCCTGCCGACATCACCGGCACGGATATCATCCAAGAATCCGGAGTCGGTGGAAAACGCGAGTTCGAGTTCGTCAAAGGCCCGGTTTTCGCAAACCTCGTGCTTGCCGACGAAATCAACCGTGCACCGGCCAAGACCCAATCCGCCATGCTTGAGGCCATGGGAGAACAAAAAGTCACCGTGCTCGGAAAAACCTACGCACTCCAACCGCCTTTCTTCGTCCTCGCCACCCAGAACCCCATCGAGCAGGAAGGCACCTACCCCCTTCCCGAGGCACAGCTCGACCGTTTCATGTTCCTCATCGAGGTGGAGTATCCGTCTGCAGAGGAGGAAAAACGCATCGCTCGCGAAACCACCGGCGCAGCCAAACACGCGCTTTCCAAACTCATCGACGGCGAAAAGATCATCGCCTTCCAACACCTCGTCCGCCGCGTCCCGGTTCCAGATCACCTCTACGACTACGCGGTGGAGATCGTCCGTAAAACCCGCCCAGGCCAACCCGAGTCCCCGCAGTGGATCAAAGACACCGTCGGCTGGGGAGCAGGCCCGCGCGCCGTGCAATACCTCGTCCTCGGCGCCAAAGCCCGCGCCGCCCTGCGCGGCAACTACATGGCCTCGCTCGAAGACCTCGAGGCCGTCGCCCCCGCCGTGCTCAACCACCGCGTCATCACCAACTTCGCCGCTGAGTCCCAAGGCATGACTTCCAAAAAGATCATCCAGAAACTCATTTCGGAAATGGCCGAAGCCTGAAACGACACCTAGATGTCCACCCACTCCTTCATCGACAGCGACCTCCTCTCGCGCCTCGGCTCCCTGCCCATTGAGTCGCGGGTGCCGATGCTGGGAAACGTCGCAGGAAAACACCGCTCACCTCACCGCGGCTCTTCCGTCGAATTTGCGGAGTATCGGAAATACGTTCCCGGCGATGACACCCGCCGCCTCGATTGGAAAGCCTTCGCGCGCTCCGACCGATTCTACATCAAGGAATTCGAGGCGGATACGAACCTGCGCGCCTATTTCGTCATCGACGCCTCGGGCTCGATGAATTTCCACAGTCCCGGCCAGGAACCAAAAATCGAATACGCGCGAAAGATCGCTGCCTCTCTCGCCTACCTTCTCGTCAATCAAGGCGACTCCGCCGGCCTCTCGATCTGCACCGACAAGCTTCACCTCGAAGTCCCGCCCTCACGCCGCGCCGCACACTTGGAACGTTTCTTCACCACCATCGAGCAGGTCGAGCCAGCCGGCGAAACCGGCCTCATTCCCGCCCTCCACACGATTGCGGAAAAAATCGGCCAGCGCGCCTTCGTCGTCATTCTCTCCGATTTCTTCACCGACACCGCAGAGCTATCCGAAGCCCTCCAGCATCTCCGCTACCGCAAGCACGACATCTCCCTTTTCCATCTCATGGATCCGCAGGAAATCGGCTTCGACTTCGACCGCCCCCAGCGTTTCGTCGACCTCGAGGACGGCACCGCCATCGTCGCCGAGCCAAACCTGATTGCCGACGAATACCAGACAGCCCTCAAGGATTTCCTCAAAACCGTGCGCGAAAAAGCCCACGACGCCGCCGCCGACTATCAGCTAGTCACCACCGACACCCCCCTTGAGCCGCTCCTCCGCGAGTTCCTCACCTCCCGCCTCCCGAACGCGAAGCACTGATGACATTTCTCTCCCCGTTCCTCCTCTGGTTCCTCGCCGCTGCGAGCGTGCCGGTCATCATTCATCTCCTCAACAAGCGGCGTCATAAGACCGTGCAGTGGGCAGCAATGCAGTTCCTGCTCAAGGCCACCCGTGAGTCTCGCGGAAAGAAGAAACTGCGCCACATCCTCATCCTCACCTGCCGCGCGCTCGGCATCGCCGCCCTCGCTTTCGCTGCCGCACGACCCGTCGTCTCCGGCCTGCTTGGCTGGGGTGCGGGTACGATAGATACCGTAGTGCTCGTGCTCGACCGCAGCGCCTCCATGGAAGTCCGCTCCGGAGATGGTCAGGCGCCACGCCGCGAGCTCGTCCTGCAGAAAGTCCGCGATGCGATGTCGGATCTCGGCAATCCCCGACTCGTGCTCATCGACAGCGCCTCCGGCAAAGCCCAGGAAATCCCCTCACCCGATGTCCTTGCGGAAATCTCCGCCACCGCCGCTACCGATTCATCCGCCGATTTCCCCACCCTCCTCACCACCGCCACGGAATACCTCTCCGGCGTCACCGGCCGTGCCGAGCTTTGGCTCGCCTCCGATCTACAATCCTCCAACTGGCATCCCGATGACCAGCGCTGGGCTGCCGTGCGCGCCAGCCTCGCCGCCCTCCCCCAGCCGCCCGCCGTCCGCGTCCTTTCCCTCACCGGCGAGTCAGCACCAAACACCTCCTTCCGTCTCCTCGGCACCCGCCGTGTTGCCGATGGCCTTGTCCTCGATCTCGAACTCATCCGCTCCGATGACAGCCGAGGCTCGCTCAATCTCCCCGTCACCGTCAGCGTCAACGGCGCGAGCACCACTGAATCCGTATCGCTCCCCGGCCAGTCCCTGCGTTTCCAGAAAACCATACGCATCAAGGACGAAACCGAGACCGGCACCGGCTGGCTCGCCATCCCCGCCGATGGCAACCCGCAGGACAACGCCGTCTTTTTCGCCTACGGCCCCGCTCGCCCAGTGAAAACCCTCATCGTCGCCTCCGCAGGCGAGGCTCCGGGCTACCTCGCCCTCGCCGCCGCACCTCCGGGCTTTGAAAAACAATCCGCCGAGATCGTCAATCCCGCCGCTTTCCCTGCGAATACCGGCGATATCTCCATGGTGCTCTGGGCCGCCCCGCTTCCTATCGGAGAAAACGCACGCCACCTCCAGGATTTCCTCTCCAACGGCGGACAAGTCGTTTTCCTCCCGTCATCCGACTTATCAGAAAACGAATTCGGCGGTTTGAAATGGCAGCCGGTCACCTCCGCAGAAGCCGGGAAATTCTACATCCTTCAGGACTGGGACAAAACCGACGGCCCGCTCCGCGACGGGCTCGATGGCAGCCCCATCCCCGCCGAGCGCCTCCGCGCCATCAAACGCGCCGTTCCCGATGGCGACGCCACTGTCCTCGCACGCTGGGAAGACGGCGAGCCATTCCTCACCCGAAAAATCTACGAACGCGGCACCATCTGGTTCCTCGGCTCCATCCCCGACTACACATGGTCGAACCTCGGCGATGCCGATGTCCTCCTCCCCGCCGTCCAACGCATCCTCGCCTTGGGAGCCGATCGTTTCGATTCATCTTTACTCACCGAGGTTGGCTCGGACACCGCGACTTTATATCCCGGTGAAACCCGCTCCCGCATCGACGATTTCGCCGCCATCAACACCCCATTCGAGGCGGGCGTCTTCCGTCTCGGCCAACGTGTCATCGCGGTCAATCGCCCCGCCATCGAGGATGACCTCACCATCGCCACCCGCGAGAATCTCGATGCCATGCTCGACGGCACCGGCTACCGCCTCCTCGATCAAGCGGGACGCTCCGCCGACCCCTCGTTGTCCACCGACATGTGGCGCGCCTTCCTCATCGCCGTCCTGTTTTTCCTCATCAGCGAAGCACTGCTCTGCCTTCCGAAAAAACGCGCCGAAGAACCGACGAAACAACGCGTCGGGGCGACCAGTTGATAGCTTATCTCCATTTCCCTAGTAACTCCAATCCCATGAAAACCCTCCTCTTTTTAGTTGGTGCCATTTACGCACCCATCGCTTTGGCTGCGCCAAAACCCAACATCATATTCGTCCTCACCGATGACATGGGTTGGGGTGATTACGGGTCATTTTTCCAAAATCTGCGTAAGGAGAAGGCAGATCCCTCGGAGCCATGGCACCTGACCCCAGCTCTAGATAAAATGGCGGCGGAAGGCATCAGCTTTCCCGACCATTACTGCCCAGCTCCGGTCTGCGCACCCTCCCGCGCCTCGCTCCTTCTCGGTGTCCATCAGGGACATTCTAACATCCGCAACAACCAGTTCGACAAGGAACTCGAAGACAACCACACCCTCGCCAGCACGCTCTCCGCAGCAGGCTACGAGACCGCAGCCATCGGCAAGTGGGGACTCCAAGGATACCTCGACAAAGAGGCCAAGAAGAACAAATCGAAAGGCACTCCGGCTGAGTGGCCGTCTTACCCGACGAAACGCGGCTTCGATTTTTACCACGGCTTCGTCCGCCATGCCGATGGCCACGCTCATTATCCCAAAGAGGACAACAAGGAGGTGTGGGAAAACGATCACGAAATTTCCGAAGGACTCAAGTGCTGCTACACCACCGATCTTTTCACCGCACGCGCCAAGAAGTGGATCACCGACCACCGGGAAAACTCCGCAGACACCCCGTTTTTCCTCTACCTCGCCTATGACACGCCGCACGCCGCACTCCAGGTAGCATCCGAAGCCTACCCCGAGGGTGGCGGCATCTCCGGAGGCCTGCAATGGCTCGGCGAGAAAGGCCACATGATCAACACCGCCGGCGGCACTCCCGACAGCTACATCCATCCCGATTACGCAACGGCGACATGGGATCATGACAAGGATCCGAAAACCCCCGAACAAGCATGGCCTGACGTGTACCAACGCTACGCCTCCATGGTGCGCCGCATCGACGATTGTGTCGGCGACCTCTTAAAAACCCTCGTCGATCTCGGCATCGACGAAGACACGCTCATCGTTTTCAGCTCCGACAACGGCCCCAGCAAGGAGTCCTACATGGAGGAAGGTTACCGTCCGGATTTTTTCAACTCGTTCGGTCCCTTCGATGGCATCAAACGCGACGTCCTCGAAGGCGGCATCCGCACCGGAGCCATCCTCCGCTGGACTGGGAACGCAGCACCCGGAACCGTTTCCCATCTACCTTCACAATTCCATGATTGGATGCCGACTTTCTGCGAACTCGCCGGCTTCGCGCCCCCTGCTCGTGCCGATGGCACTTCACTGGTCCCGACGATCACTGGCAAAGGCACTCAGCAAACCCCTCAGGTTTACGTGGAATATGAAAACGGCAGCAAAACCCCAGACTACCCGGAATTCACCGACGAACACCGTGATCGCAAGCGCGCACAGATGCAGGCAATCCGCATCGGAGACCTGATGGGAGTGCGTTACGAAATCAAATCCCATGCCGATCCCTTCGAGATCTACAACGTCGTCACCGACCCGCAACAAACCAAGAACCTCGCCGCACCGATGCCGGAGATGCAGAAGCAAATGCACGATGCCGTCCTCCGCATGCGCCGTCCCGACTCAACCTCGAAGCGCCCCTACGATCATGAATTGGTTCCTTCCATCGAAGTGGCAACCGAGCCCGGGGTGAAGGTCGACAGCTACACGGTTCAGTCACCTTGGCTCGCACGCACCGATGACCTCAAACCTGACTCTACGGAAATTTTGAAGTCCATCCCCTCGCAGGCCGAGGACACACTACGGGTCAGCGGCTATATCGACATCCCCTCGGATGGTTCATACAGCTTCCACCTCCCCTCAGGCACGACCGCCTTGCTCCGCATCCACGATGCTACGGTCCTCGACTGCGCCTATCAGCCATCCGAAATGGAGACCTCCGGTGAAATCAAACTCGCCCGTGGCAAGCACCCCTTCCGCCTCTACCTAAAAGCTCAAGCGTCCCCGGCAGTTCTGGAAATTTCCAAAAGAGGCACTACCCGTCAGCCCATTTCCGAATCGGTGCTCAGTCACTGAACCCGTCCAATTCACTGCGTTTCGGCCACTTCCGTGTGTTCGTGTTTCCTGCCTAGGTAGACACCCACGAAGCCCCAAACGATCGCAACCCCAGCCCCGACACAGAGGATCGCCGGGACGCCGAGGTGGAGCCAGCCATCGCCCAAGAAAGCGATAATCCAGATCCAGAAGACGTCGCCGCCCCGATAGACCGCGACGTCGATGATGGGCTTGGTCTTGAACCTCGCCTCACGATCCACCGCCGTGAAAAGGATCTCACGAGCGGGCCGTGTGATCGCGTAGTTTCCCGCACGACGAGCCACCTGTAGGGCAAGTACTAGCATCACGGCGGGATTGGCGCTGAGGATCAGGAGCAAGCCACCCACCACAAATGGGACGAGGGAGAGAGTCGTGGGCATGCCGAATTTTCGGGAAATTCGGTTGGTGGCGAAGATACCCAACACAATGGTCAAGATATTGGTGGCAAGTTCCACTCCTGCGAGCATCTCCTTCCGATCCGCACTGGAAAAGTCCACCAACAGTCCCACCTGACTGGAATACATAAATGCGCTCACCCCCGTGAACAGGAAGATGAAGGAAGCTATGCCGAGGAGCCGCTTGTGGGTGATGAATTCCTCAAGTCCGGAAAATGGATTAGAACTAAGCGACAGGGTGGAAGGTTCGGAATTGCCCGTCCGTGCAAAGTGACGGTTGAGCATCGCGATCAGTGGCAGGGTCAGCAACAATGAGCCGCTGGTCACCAGCAGGATGTTGTCCACGCTCATGTTCTCCGAGAGCCCGATAATCAGCAACGGCCCGCAAATCGCACCCGCGCTCGCCCCAGTATTGATGAATCCGAAGATCCTTTTACTTTCGGCCTTCGAATACTGCTGCGAGATGAAACTCCAGAAGACGGAGATGTGGAACAAACTGAAGACGCTGCTCCAGACATAGAAGACTTTCCCAAGCACCGTGACTTCCATTCCACCCTTGAAAGCGAGATAGATGGCGAGAAATGAGAGGGAGAAGAAAACAAACACCCCCGGAACCAGCAACCGCAGCGAGATCTTGGAGGCACAGATATTGTAAACGGACACCGCGATCGTCGATACGATGAAGGTGTAGGTCCATTGGGTCGCGAGGCTCACATCCCCCCAGTCACTGGGCAATGCATCGCGGATCGGCTTCAGGATCATATAGGAAGCCATCAGGATGAAGACGAAGGCGAAGGAGATGATCGCTCCCTTAATCTCCGAGGGCTCGATCTGGGTGAGCTTCGTGAATAAATTGGGTGATTTGGGCATGCGATGGATTGGGTGCGGTGGCTGGGTAATGGCTAGGAATCAACAGGTGTCCCGGCTCACCACGGGAGCTGGCTGCCATCATAATACCAGAACCCGCCCGACTGCTTGAGTGTCAGAGTTTCGATGATCGGGATCATTTTTCCAATACTCTCTTCCGGCATCAGATTTCCGCGTTCGGTGCCCATATCCGTCTTGTTGTGGCCGGGAGCTAGGGAAATGACGATGAAACCCTGCTTGCTGAGATTCCCATGCATGTTCCGGGTCACCATGTTCAACCCGGTTTTGCTCACGCTGTATCCCCATGCCCTGCCCGCGCCCCGGCTCAAAATGCTTGAGCGAGTTGAGATATTGATGACCTTCGGCGAGTCCGAGAGTTTGAGATTCGGCAGCAACGCCTGGGTGACGAGGATGGGGCCAATGGTGTTGACGTTGAAGCAGTCGATCATCTCCTGTCTCGTGACATTGGTGATGTCCGCCACGCCTTCCTCATTCATCAACTTGGGTCCGAAGTAACCGGCATTATTGATCAGAATATCGATCTTCCTCCCATTGAGCGCTTCGGAAACCGCTGCGATATCCTCGTCGCTGGTCACATCGAGCTTCATGATTTCCACTCCGGTCGCCTTGAGTTCGGTCGCCTCCTCCGGCTTGCGAGTGGTTCCAATCACCGTGTAGCCATTGGCAGAAAATTGGGTGGCGAATTCGAGACCAAGCCCGCGGTTCGCGCCGGTGATAAAAACGGTTAGACCCTTCTTGTCCGAATCCTTCGCTTCTTCAGCATTCAGACCTGTCGGCAAAAAGAGAGTCGCAAGGAAAAGGCTGATGCATGGCAAGACTGCAGAAACGTAACGATTTGGGATTTGCATGGATGATGAGCTACTTTGGAGGATATACGAAAGAGTTCCATCCAACCTGTCAATCGCCCGAAAAGGGCAAAATAAATGCAAATTCCCGGCATCTAGAGACGCCCTGACAACATCACTTGAAGCCGTGTTCCGCCGCGAATGCGGCTCGGCTAGTTTTGTCTTCGGGTGTCTTTGTCGGCCATTTCTGATAGATTCCCTTGAGGGTCTCCTGCCTTCCATTTCCCGCGGGCAAAGTCATCGCCCACTGCACCGCCGTCCCCGGATCATACGGAGCCACCGTTGTTGCATAGGAGGAGGTTGCCTCCCGTTTCACCGGCCCCTCCGGAGCCTGAACCAGCCACTCGCCAGCTGCACGGTAATCGCTTTCTGTCCAGCTCCGCATGGAATTCGATATCCGATTAACCTTCACTGCCTCTGGTAGATTCTCGCCCATCCACTCGATCCATTTCCCTTTGTCCTCAGGCTTTGCATGATTGAAAATCGAAATGGAAACATCAGCAATTTCCTTCTCGGAAAGGTCGTTGCCAGTGATCCATTCGCTACCTGTATCGAAGCCGTCTTTTGCGATACCATCCCCCAGCGCACTCAGCGTCCCCATATAACTACCTTGTTCCGATCCAGGAACTGTATTCGAAAAATCCCGGAGCAGTTTGAGAAACTCGGTTCTCTCCCCGGCAGTGCGAGCGACTCCCGCCAATTCCACGAGTGCATCGCTTGGATCTTCCAATTTCAGCTCCTTGAGCAAATCGAAACCCGTAGCCATTCCAAGGGTCGCGGCTCCCTCGACAAGACCCGACTTCACGTCATCGGTGATCAGGTCGGGGTTCTTCTTCCCGTTTTCACGAATCCAATCAAGCGCAGCTTCGGGATCGGTGGCCGCCCATTTCGCGAGTGAACTTGAGAGCACGTGCTCTCCAAACATTTCATCTTCTAACAAATCCCCGCTCTCGGTGAAAACGGTGAGCGCCGCCTGCGGGTTGTCGCTGGCGAGAGTCATGATGGCAAAAGCAATCATTCCCGAGCGGGTCTCATCCTTCATTTCGGTATTGGCGCGGAATTCCGCGATGAGGATCTTTAGTTGTCCGACATCCAGCGAGAGCATGCGCTCCATAAACTCGCTGATCCTCTTCTGCATTTCCTCGCCCCCTTCTTCACCGGTTTTTTCGAGGGCTTCCAGCTCAAGCGCGAAAGCGATAAAATCCCTCGCCGCCTGTCGTGCCTCTGCATCTTTATCTTCCCGCTCTCGCTTGGTTACAAGCACCTCCCCTTTGGTGCCTTCGGGATCGACAAACACGCCGAGCGCAGCGGCCTCTTCTGTGAGGAGACGGTGCTTTTCGGCAATGATCTCAAGCGTGAGATGATCGTTCCAACCGATGGCCGCGGTAAGGGCAAGAATCACGGCGGCTATAGCGATGGAAATTTTCATGATGCTTTCAATTCAGGTTCTTGAGTGCTTGCTCACGCTTCTTCGGATCGGAGATTTTTTCAGCGATTTGCCGGAGCTCCTCCTTGTTCTGATGATTGCCCGCTTTATTGAGAAATCCCGTGAGGACATCATCACCTCCACCTTGGTCATGGTATTTCAACGCCATCTCCATTGCCTCGGAAAATTTCGTATCATTGTTCCAAAGCGCGATCTCGCCCAGCGTTTCGCCGGTGACGCGCTCCACCGATCCAGGAGCCTGGGTGCCCAACCACTCCCGCATCGAATCAATTTTTTCCACCGTCACCTGCGCTTGATGAGCCCTTAAACTCAAGCTTCCGCTTGCCGCTTGTTCCGCCAACTTCACCCGCTCTTCTGCGGTGGATCCGATACTATCCAAAAAACCACCCACATCTTCCAGTTCTCCCTTCATGGCGATCTTGGCAGCATAGTCGCCGAGCGCTTTGAGCTGTTGAACTTCAGACAATTGCGAACGGACGAGATTTGCGTAAGCTGCTTGATCCTTTTCTTTGATGCGGGTCAAACTGTAACCGGTCAGAACGTTCATTCGTTGATCCAAGGGAAGTGCGGCGATCCTTGCCCCGGCAGCTGCGGGATCAGCGGAAATGAGTCGAAGAATGAGGTTCGATTCAAAGGCCACACGCGAGCGACTGCTGCCGTCTAGGGAGGTGCTATCAAAAGTTCCGGAGGCGATCTCCTTATCGAACCATAAGGTGGCGGCTGCGGGGTCTTTTTTCGCCCACTCCCCCAAGGCATTGGAAAGTTGCCAGTTCATGCTGCCGTTATCTCCTATGCGATCGCGGAAATAGGTCAGGGCGAGTTCGGGATCTTTCGAGACCAGCGGGCTAATGAGCATGGATTCGAGCATTAGCCGCTGCTCGTCATCGAGTTCCAATGCATGGATCTCATCGAGGGCGGCGATGATCTGCTCCTTGTTCATTTTCTGGAGCTTGGTGTGGAGGGACATCATCTTGCGCATATCCTGGCTGCCACCACCGTTTCTCATACCGTCCATGGACTCCGCCAGCTCCGCCCAATCGATCCCATCATCGGAGTTTTCCGGTTTCATGGGACGCATGGGATCTGCTGCCGTGTCCTGCCTGTCGGCAGCGTTTTTTTGATCCGCAATGTGCTGACTCAGAACGATGCTTTCCTTTTCCAGCCGGAAAATTTTCTGGCGTTGGACTCCGACCAGTCCTCCGGCGATGGCTAGAGCGAAGAGAGGGGGAACAAGGTGTAAGGGATTCACAGAGCGCTAAACTGCTGCCGGCGAATGAGAAGGTCAATCCCGCCGGAGCCTGTGAAAAACTAGATTATTGCTCCTGTCGTCTGCGAGATTCTTCCTGCTGCCTTCTTTGCTCTTCCTGTTGTTGACGAGCGCGTTCCTGCTGCTGGCGCTGCATCTCTTCTTGTTGCTGACGGGCTTGCTCCTGCTGACGGCGCTGCATTTCCTCCTGCTGGCGGCGCTGCATTTCCTCCTGTTGGCGACGTTGCATTTCCTCCTGCTGGCGGCGCTGCATTTCTTCCTGCTGCTGGCGGCGGGCTTGTTCTTCTTGCTGCCTGCGTGCCTGCTCTTGTTGCTGGCGCTGCATTTCCTCCTGCTGACGACGGGCTTGCTCCTGCTGTTGCTTCCGAGCTTCATCCTGTTGGCGACGCTGCATCTCTTCTTGTTGCCTGCGTGCCTCCTCCTGTTGCTGACGCTGCATTTCTTCCTGTTGGCGACGGGCTTGCTCCTCCTGTTGCTTCCGAGCTTCATCTTGTTGGCGACGCTGCATCTCTTCTTGTTGGCGCTTGGCTTGCTCTTCTTGCTGCCTGCGTGCCTCATCCTGTTGCTGACGTTGCATTTCCTCCTGCTTGCGACGGCCTTGCTCTTCCTGTTGCTTCCGAGCCTCTTCCTGCTGGCCGCGCTGCATCTCTTCTTGTTGGCGCTTAGCTTGCTCTTCTTGCTGTTTGCGTGCCTCCTCCTGTTGCTGACGTTGCATTTCTTTTTGCCTTTTGCCGGCCTCTTCTTGTTGCTGGCGTTGCATTTCTTCCTGCTGCTTGGCGGCTTCTTCCTGCTGTCGGCGGGCCTGTTCTTCTTGCTGCTTGCGAGCTTCTTCCTGTTGTTGGCGCTGCATCTCCTGCTGCTCCTTGCGTGCCTGCTCGTCCTGAAGCTTACGTGCGTCTTCCTCCTGTTGCTTCTTCATTTCCTCCTGCTGACTGCGGTCTTTTTCTTGGCGCTTCTGCTCGTCACGTTCCACTTTCTCCGCATCACGTTTTTGCCTCTCATTCTGGCGCGCCCGATCTTCCTGACCGCGATTCATTTCCCGCTCCTTCTCGGCTTTCACTTCCTGTTCTTTGCGGGCTTCTTCCTGCTGACGGCGCTCTTCTTCCTTGGCCTTTTCGGCATCGACTTCCGCCTGCTCCTTCATGGCTTCCTGCTCGCGACGCGTTTCCTCTTCCCGCTGTGCACGAGCTTGTTCCTCCTGTTGCTTGCGGGCCTCCTCTTGTTGACGGTTCATCCCTTCGCGTTGGCGACGCTCCTCCTGATCGCGCCCTGCCTGCTCAGCGCGCTCTCTTTCGGCGTTCTCCTGTGCCAGTTTTCTATTGATCTCCTCTTCCTGCTCACGGCGGATCCTTTGTTGCTCCCCGTTACGGCGCGCCTCTTCGTCCTGTCGGGCAGTCTCATCACGCATCTTTTCATCGTCGCGTTCACGACCTTGTCTGTCGGCCTGTTCGCTGTCGCGTTCACGGCGTTGCTTATCCGCCTGTTCGTTGTCGCGTTCACGGCGCTGCTTATCTGCCTGTTCATTCTCGCGTTCGCGGCGCTGCCTGTCCGCTTGTTCGGTTTCACGTTCACGGCGTTGCCTTTCCGCTTGTTCATTCTCACGTTCGCGCTGGAGTGCTTCCTCGCGCTCGGCTTCCCGACGACCTTCTTCCAGGCGCTCGCGCCTCTCACGCTCGAAGCGTTCCCTGCCACCGGAATCCTCGACCATGCGCTCACCCCGGCGTTGATCTTCGTTTCTCGATTCGCGGAAACGATCTCTTACCGAGTCATCGATATCACGGGGACGATCGGCGGAAACATCTCCCAGATCCCTACGCACCCGATCCGGGCGGAGGGCACCATTCCAATCCGCTTCCATGCGAGGAGCCACCACCCTCAGCTCATTGCCACTGAAACGGGACGAAAATTCACGACCTCCACGGCGGAAATCCGGGCTGTCATCCACCCTCAAACGATGGATCGGAAAGTCTCGCCCGATCTTGCGGCACACCTCCTGATACTGCGGCCCACCGACGAAGACCCGGTGGTTATCCACCTGATAATGCGTCACGCTTCTCGTATCACGATAGATCACAGTGTTGCGAGTTACCGGCACACAATAAGGGCGGATGTTTCCACCGAAGCGGTCATAGGAAACGAAGGAGAACCACGAAGATCCTATCCCGAAGGTCACCTCCACGGTGGAGTCCCAAGAACGTCCACGATACGCCATGGTCTCGGGAGGAAGAGGTGCCCAACCGATGTATCCGGGGCTTTCCCTCCACGTCACCCACGCCGGTGCCCACTCGGATCCAGGCACCCACACCCATCCTACATTGCGCAACGGCACCCAGCGTCCGTAGTGATAACAGGCCCAACCGAACGGCTCATCGGAAACCCATGTCCATCCCTGTTCCGTGAACGCCCAGCGCCCGCGAGTGTATGGTCTCCACGATGAATCATTCACCACCGTTGGCTGGTAAACGTAACCGTAATCCGCGGTATGGAACCACGATCCGTAGTTTGCCAGCGGTTGATAGAAATTGCTAAAATCACCAGTCGGCGGCCCGCTGACATAATCCCTCCTCACCCCGAAGGAATCGATAGGCTCCCGGCCGGCAAGCTCCCTTTCTCGATCGTTCAACTCGGACTCAAGACCTGTGAGCTCTTGTTGCCGGGAGATGATTTGCTCCCGCTCCTGCGCAATACGCTGCTCCCTTTCGGCAAGCTCACGCTGCCTTTTTTCCAGCTCTGCAGCCGCGGCGGAATCATTGGCGATCCGCTCGTCCTCCATGCGCAGGCGCTCCTCCTCGATCAAGGTCCGCTCCCTCTCGATCGCATCCATTTCCTCGGCGAGCTTCCTTTCCGCCAGTTCCGCTTCCAGCTCACGCTGACGCGCTTCCGCTTCTGTGGCTTGCTTCTCGAGCTGTTTGAGTTTTTCGGACATGCCCTCATCGGGCTTATCGCAGGACACGAGTCCGAATGCCGCGGTGGCTGCGAGAATGGTGAAAATGCTGGTTTTCATAGGGAATGGGATTGGGTTACGGAAAATTAGACCGAGAGCAGGGGAAAATGATTCAAACTTTCACAGAGTCCCACAATCACCCCGGCAAGCGACAATGTCACCATGGATTTTTCCGGAAGATTTCAAGAAAGAACAAAATCCACATGCCCCAGTTGATCCCCGGGAAGCACCTGCGGCTTACGTGTAATCCTAGCGCCCAGGGCCTCCTCCATTGCGCGCAATTCCATCGCCACGCCACGGGGAAACTTCTCGAGGATGCCTTTCAGGGGATGATGGAACTCTCGCAGCGTGATCGCCCCGCCCTCCTCATCGTGCAGGCATTTCATAAACAGCCCTTCCTTGGAACGAAGTTTCGCAAAAAGTTGCGCCTTGTAGAGCAGGGACGTGCCTTTGCTGAGGCTAGTCTTCCAGCTCTCCCCCTGCTCCTGGAAATACTGGAACAACATGCGATCGGGCGCGTTCTCGCCGAACATTCGCGCCACCTGATCCAGCATCCCGAGCGTAAACGCCTCTGGAATACCCGGAAAAAGCGCATCCGCTTTCTCGGAGAGCCGATAGAAAATTTCCGGCCTGCCGATCTCGATGCGCGGCACCCGCGTGCGCTTGAGGTATCCGAGCTTGGTCAGATCCTCGCAATGCTGTTTCACGGTCATGTAGCTCGATCCCAGCGAGCGCGAGAGCTCACTGACCGCCATGCCGCCCGAGACTTTGAGCTCGGTCAGCGCCGCAAGCCACTGGGGCTTGAGGAGGTCGTGGAAGGCAGGAAGGAACATAGAATTCACACCGCGACTCTGCGGTCTAACCATTCTAATGCCGGCCAGCCCCTTGTCCAGCAGCCAGCTCTTAGATAAATTCGTTCACCAGATTCTCCAACATCTCCTGCCTACCGGAATCCAGTGCCGGCTCGCCATTGGAAAGGGCGTAATCGCTGACTTCCGAGAGACTGATGGATTTCGAGGAAATCTTCGCACCGATGCCCGAAGTCCAGCTCTTGTAGCGGTTGTCCACGAATTCTTGGAGACGGCCGTCTTCGCGAATCGCGGCGGCGATTTTGAGGCCACGCGCAAAGGCATCCATGCCTCCGATGTGGGCGTGAAAAAGATCGGATGGCTCGTGCGATTCACGGCGGCGCTTCGCATCGAAGTTGAGCCCGCCGGTGGTAAATCCACCCATTTCCAGAACCTTGAGCATGATTTCAGTAGTGAGATAGATGTCAGTCGGAAACTGATCTGTGTCCCAGCCGATGAGCTCGTCGCCTTGGTTCGCATCGACCGAGCCGAGCGCGTTGGCATCGATCGCCACGGTCATTTCGTGGAGCATCGTGTGACCGGCGAGGGTCGCGTGGTTGGTCTCCAAGTTCAGCTTGAAGTGATCCATTAGGCCGTATTGGCGGAGGAAATTGAGGCACGCAGCGGAGTCGGAATCGTATTGGTGGGTGGAGGGTTCGCGCGGCTTCGGCTCGATGTAGAACTGGCCCTTAAAACCGATTTCCTTGGCATAATCCACGGCGAGATGGAGGAGGTTCGCGAGGTTATCGAGCTCCCGCTTCATGTCGGTATTGAGTAGCGTGGAATAACCCTCACGCCCGCCCCAGAAGGTATAGCCTTCGCCGCCGAGTTTCATCGTGCCGTCGATCGCGGCCTTCACCTGGGCTGCGCCGTAGGCGAAAACATCGGCATTCGGCGAGGTGCCCGCGCCTTGGGAGTAACGTGGATGCGCAAACAGGCAGGCGGTGCCCCAAAGGAGTTTCTTGCCGGTGGATTTCTGCAGACCGAGGAGGTGGTCGGTGACTTTTTCGAGGGCAGCGTTGGATTTCGCGAGGTTGCCGAGCTCGGGCGCGATGTCGCGATCGTGCCAGCAGTAATAATCGATGCCCATTTTATCCAGAAACTCGAAGAAGACGTCGGCGCGCTTCAGGGCATTGTCGACCGAATCGCTCTGATCATCCCAAGGCATCAGGGCAGTCGGCCCGCCGAATGGATCGGAGAGCCCATTGCGCATGACGTGCCAATAGGCGGCGGCAAAACGGCAGTGCTCCTTCATCGACTTGCCCGCGACAATCTCCTCCGGATTGTATTGCTTGAACGCGAATGGATTTTTGGATTTGGCACCCTCGTATTGGATCTTTGGAATTTCCGGGAAAAAAGACATGCCCTAGATTTATGGAGTCGTTTCAGCCCCCGCAAGGCAGCAAATGTGTCCTTTTCCGTCGGGAATGTTGCAGCATCTGTCAGGACAGCCTAAAACAGCCGCGTGAGCCGCCCTGTTGATGCATTGATCGATTTCCTGAAAACGGAAGAGGCGCGTGGACGCAGCCATGTCTATCTCGACGAGGGCGCACGCGAAGGCCTCAGGGATCTCTTCAAACGAGCGCGTAACCCGGCACCGGCGGAGGAAGCCTCCCCTACCGCAGCAGCAGCACCACCCGCCGCCCCCCAAGCGGTTTCCGAAGTCACCATTTCCGGAGCCACGAAGCGGGAAAAACTCGATTCAATCCGCTCGCAGGCAGCCACTTGGGCTCCCGCCAACTCGCTCGGCACCCTGCGTGAAACCCTGGTATTCGCCACCGGCGATCCCGATGCGCAGATCATGCTCGTTGGTGATGCCCCGGGTTACAACGAGGAGAAGGAACAAGAGCCATTCGTCGGCCCCGCAGGACAGAAGCTCAACGACATCCTCAAAGCCATGGGCCTCCACCGGGAGCAGGTCTACATTTCCAATCTGGTAAAATACCGCCCTTCCCTGCCAAGGCAGACGACGAACAACCGCAAGCCCACGTCATCAGAGATGGCCGCTTGCCTCCCCCTGATCATGGCGGAAATCTCCGTCGTGAAACCGAAACTCATCCTCGCTCTCGGTGGCACCGCCGCCGAAGGCTTGCTCGGGCTGGAAGGCACCGTCGGCACCATGCGCGAAAAATGGCACGACCTTTCCGGCACTCCCGCCCGCGTCACCTATCACCCGAGTTACCTGCTCCAGAGCGGCGGATCCAACGAAGTGAAACGTGCCCTCTGGGAAGACATGCTCGCCGCCATGGAAAAGCTCGGCATGCCGATTTCCGAAAAGCAGCGCGGATATTTCCTGCCGAAGCCCTAGGCCTCAACACCCTCCTCCCCGAGCACCGGGATAGGGCGTGGAATGTCCTTGCGGCGCAGTCCGAACTGCCGCACCGCATGGCGCTTCAGGTGGGCTTTTGCCTCCTCCACGCTGTCGGTAAAGAAAATCAATTCTGGATCCTGCGGGCTGATCGTCCCCTCCTCCGCCATTTTATAAACGAAATCCATCAGCGGCTGCCAGAAGTCCTTGCCCATCAGGATGATGGGAAAATTCCGCAACTTTCCAGTCTGGATCAAGGTCATCGTCTCGAACATCTCATCCAGCGTCCCCGCTCCACCGGGCATCACGACGAAAGCATACGAATACTTCACCAACATCGTCTTGCGCGTGAAGAAATACCGCATGTTCACGGACTTATGCACGTAGGGGTTCACGTTCTGTTCGAAAGGAAGGATAATGTTCACCCCGATGGAGCGCCCACCGGCCTCGAACGCGCCTTGGTTGCCCGCCTGCATGATGCCCGGCCCGCCTCCCGTCAGCGTGGTAAAACCGAGCTCTGCACATGCGGCTCCCATTTCCCTCGCCATCTCATACCACCGCGTCCCGGGCTTGGTGCGGGCGGAGCCGAAGATCGTCACGCAGGGTCCCACGAAATGCAGGATGCGATAGGCGCGGATCAGATCCAAAGCCACGCGGATAAGCGATGCGAGATCGTTGAAACGAGATTTCGGCCCGGCCAGCCACGAACGCTCTTCGACCTCGAGTTCAAAGATTTCCTGAATCCGAATCTCTTCCTCGGTGATTTCATGCTCTTCGGTGACGACCGGGCAATCGGGACAGGGTTTCTTCGGTTGCATTCCAACACCTAACATCATCCCCGCGACTTGCGAAACACAATCCTTGTGATCGCGTATTGCACGATAAAACAGAAAAAGCGGGCATGATGCCCGCTGGAAAAAGTTCGCCGCAGAACCGGTCGTGACCCGGAGAGAGCCCTCAAGACCCCTAAAAATCTGCAGATGGGAACGGCTCCAATCCGGGCGTCCTGAGGACTCGCGCCGGATCACGGCCCGCTCTGCGGCGGAAATCTATAATGATGCCAAAATCCTAATGGCGAACACGTGCCAGCGCGCGCGTTCCTACTCGGCGGGGTGCCGCTTTTGCAGCCTCCTCCCCGACCCGCTTGAGCAGCGCAATCAGAGATGCGTTGATGAAATATTCTTTAAGGAGAGCTTCACGGGTTTCACCCGATTTGGATTTGTGGACGATTTTCATGGGATATTTGGGGTTATTTACGACTCATTGACTCGCATTTTCCGCGCCAACTCCGAAGAGCAAGTGCCAACGGCCAATGTTTCATCTAACCGTCATCCCATAAGCGTCCAGGAACGCAGATTTATTCCGAAATTATTTCGTTTGTGAATAAGCGGTGTTCACCAAGGTAGCTTCGCCGGGTTTTCCAGTGATCACCAACGTCAGGGATTTCCCGCCTCCCGAAAAAGTCAGCGACACCACCGAGATACCGTTAGCGGAGGATGAGCTGGAACTGTTCGACGACAATCCCAAGGAGGATGCTTGGGCTTCGAAGAACGATTTGAGATCTTCCGGAGAAATCCCGCTTTTGCCCGAGAATTGGCCGGAGATTTCGCGTCCCGAAGTCGAATGGAACGTGCTGAAACTATCGGTGAGGTCTGCAGCTCTTGGCACCCAACTCGGCACCTGCGAGAGATCCGCACTGCCGATGCGCGTCTTATTCCCCTCGGAATCCGTCATTTCCAACCTGCCTTCCGAAATATCCTTGTAGGAAAGGGTCATCTCTTTGCCGTCCTTGGTACGGAGCGTCATCTCCCCTGCTTCCTCGTTTTGGGAGACGGTTTCGAGATCCGGATTCATCTTCACCACCATTTCTGCGGCAGTTTTTTCCGGATGATCGAGCATATCGCTCACTTTACCCCAGAGAAACATCCCGCCGACGATGGCGATGATACCGCCGATGACGACGATTCCCAAACAACCGATCCCCACCCATGCAATCGCCGGGAGACCTTTTTTCACGGGGGCGACAGGCGGGTCGGACGGCATTTGTGGTGGCTGTTCCATTCCGTCATTCAATCAAAAACCACAGAACTCCGCAAATCATAAACACAAGGAGCAAACAAGGTGCCGGATTTCTATTTCGCATTCCGGATTTTCCGTTCAGCTTTACCCCCATGTCGCAACGGACAGGAATATTATTGGTGGTATCTGGCCCTTCCGGCTCTGGGAAAACCACGCTCTGCAGGCGTCTGGCCAATGAAGGCGAGGCAAGTTACTCGACCTCATGCACCACGCGTGCTCCCAGAACCGGCGAAATCGATGGCCGCGACTACCATTTCCTGACGCGGGAGACTTTCCTCGAAAAACGCACGAATGGAGAATTCCTCGAAAGCGCCGAGGTGCACGGAAATCTCTATGGCACCCTGCGCTCGGAAGTCACCGGACAACTCGAGCGCGGCGCGGATGTCGTCATGGATCTCGATGTCCAAGGTGCCGAGCAGGTGCGCGCATGCAGTGACGAAATCATCCGGACGGCTGCGGTCGATCTTTTCGTGATGCCAATCAATGAAGAGGAGCTCCTCACCCGCCTCTCCGGCAGAGGCACGGATGCGGCCGATGTCATTGCCCTGCGCATGAAGAATGCCCTTGAGGAAATAAGCCACTGGAGGAAATACACCTACCGCTTGCTCTCCGGATCCCAGGAAGAAGATTACTCGCAATTCAGATCATTGCTCATCGCCGAAAGGTTGCGCATCAAGCGCATCAAGGGCTGAGCGTGATCAGTATTTGAGGTATTCAGAAATCCCTCCACCTCCTTCAAGCGCTTTCTTGCCAGTGAAGGTTTCTTCGGTTCAATTCAGTAGTGACTAAAACCGAATACCTTTTACGCGAACTCCGCTCCAGACTTTGGGTAAAGCCCTCCATCATGGGTGTCGCTGCAGTCTTATGGGTCAGCTGCGCTTATCTATTTTCCGACAAGCTCCCCGAAGAGCTCCTAGTCGACATCAAGGGTGAAACCCTCATTAGCCTGCTGGGCATTATGGCCTCGACCATGCTCACCGTTGCCACCTTTTCGGTGGCCGCGATGGTGGCTGCCTTTTCCACCGTCTCTACGACAGCGACCCCGCGTGCCACACGCATTGTCATGCAGGACAATTCCACGCAGAATTCGCTCACCGCATTTCTCTCCGCTTTCATCTATTCCATCGTCGCCCTCGTCGCCATCAGCGTCGCTCCCTACTACGGAATTAGCGGTCGGTTTTTGCTCTTCGTCGGTTACTCCATCATGATCATCTGGGTGCTGGTTTCCTTCATACGGTGGGTCGACAGGGTCTCGAAACTGGGGCGTATGGGCGATACTCTAGCGCGGGTGGAAGAAGCCTGCAGGGAGGCGTTTCGCTCTCGGGAAACCATGGGCACGCTCGGTGCAAAAGAAGCCCAAGGCGATCCTCCCGATGGCGCCCGCGTGAAATCGGATGTGATCGGCTACGTTCAAAACATCGATGTCGCCGCACTGGATGAAATCGGCGCGGAACTCGGAAGCACGATACGGATTTTGGAAAGACCGGGCGCTTTCGTCGATCCGCACGACGCACTTGCATCAGTAGGTAACAGGGCTGAACTCGATGAAGAAATTGTCGAAAGAATCAGGGCCTGCTTCCAGCTCGGTGATACCCGCCGGGTGGGCAGCGATCCACGGTTCGGGCTGATCCTGCTCTCCGAAATCGCAGATCGGGCGCTTTCCCCGGCAGTCAACGATCCTGGCACCGCCATTGCCGTCCTCGGCATTCAGGTGAGGCTCATGGAGGACTGGAAATGCCACATCTCCGCCACAAACGAGGTGAAATATGAAAATGTCGAAGTGCTGGCGTTAGATCCGGAAGACCTGCTCGACGATGCCTTCACCGCCATCAGCCGCGACGGTGCTGCAATCTTCGAGGTGGGCTCCCGCATCCAGAAGAGCTTGGCGGTGATGTCGCGTTTCGGAAATGAACGCCTCGCCTCTGCCGCACGCCGCCATTCCGCCCTGGCCCTTGAGCAAGCCATGAATTCACTTCCTACGGAATTCCACAGAAACGCGATTCGGACCCTGTCGGAAAAAATCGGAGAGACAAACCACTGAGCGAATTCAACCAAAGAATAACTTCTTCGCTTCTTCAAAGTTTTCCATGAACTCCGGGCTAGCCATGAGGCTGCGCACCCAGATGACAACCGGCGTCAACATGGCCATGAGAATAAAAACCGATGTGACATACCATGTCGGGGACTTCCCTTCTGGGGCGATGAACTGAACCCACCACGCATCCTTGTCCACCACCTTGGTGCTGAACATCTGGTTGTTTTCCTTAAGATCCACGAGCAACCGCTCAGCAGCTTTCGCATCATTCGTCTTGTAGAGACACCTGTAACGACGCCCCGGTTTTTCCGGGAGCTCGATCTCGCGAACCTTACGCGGGACATTCTCGCTCGGACGGAGCGTAAAAATCTGGATTTCGTAAACGAACTTTTCCTTCAGCCAGCGGTCGATTCTTGTGAGCTGCATGTTTCGGGTGGATTTGCGGGTTGTCGCCGGGGCTCAGATTCCGCTCTGCATCATCTTCGGCCCCATCAGGAAGATCGGCAGGAAGGTTCCTACGAAAACCGCAGCGATCAGGCCAACGGCAATAAGAAGCACTAAGAAGTTGATGGTCGCGGCGAACGCGGCCATGTGGTTCTCCGCATCTTCCTCATACATTTGAGAAAGCATTTCGAGCTGTGCGTCCAGAGAGGCGGATTTCTCACCGATCGAGAGCATGTGGGTCACTTGGGAATCCACCGACGTGTATTTTGCGAACGCTGTCGATAGCGGCACGCCAGAGTTCTCATACTTATCGGCCGCCTCGCGCAACTCGTGGTAGAAAGGTGTGCCAATGACACTGTTCGCGGAAATACGGATCGATTTCGCGAGATTGATCCCGTTCGAGTGCAGGAGCTTGATCGTGCCAATGAAGGTCATCTGACGCAGCGACATGATGAGCAAACGGAACAAGCGCCACTTGGACATGGCGATACCGAGGAGGATCCCCCGCACCTTTCCGGAACGGACGATCGTAATGGCGATACCGATCAACGAAAGGATGAAAATATGCCACACCGATTGCGTGAAATGGCTGACTTTAAACGAGATCGCGGTAAGGCCGTCGGGCTTCTGGCCGACACCCGTGAGCATCTCTTCCACCTGTGGCACGATCTTCACCTGCGAGATAATGAAGGCACCGAGAAGCACCCCAATGATCACGCTGGGCATGACCGTCGCTTTCTTGATCGCTTTCTGGAAATGCAACTCGCTGGTGATCCTCGCCGCAAGCGAGCGGAATGCCTCATGCAGCTGTCCCGCATCGGAGCCTGCCTGAATCAGACCGACGATTGTCTCGCTGAAGCGTTTCGTTCTCCGGAAAGCCTCATGCACGTTCATACCGGCATTGATGTCCTCCCGGATTGCCGCGAGGCAGTCGGCCATCGCCTTGTTCTGCAGCCCTTGACCGAAATATTTTAACGCATCTGCTGTGTTGATCTGAGCACGGAGCATCGAGCCAATACCGCGGAACATGTCTACCTGTTCCTTCTTATTGAACTCCTTGATTTTCTTCGGCCCGTTAAAAAAGGAGATGCCCGGCTTTTTACCGGCAGCAGCAGTTGCCGCAGCCGATCCAGCCTTTGGTTTCTGAGAAATGGTCGCGCTAGTCATCAGTATAAGTCATGTCGATCACCTTGCTTACCGCAGCGAGATCGGTTTTCCCCTCACGTAGCAGGCGCAGCCCGCTGCGGCGGAGGTTTGGCAGGATGCCTTCTTCGGCCACTTTGACCTCCAGCTCATAAGGCGTCATTTCGCCCTTCGACAATTGGTCCGAAACTTTCGGGGAGATGGGGATAATCTCTAGGATCGCCGTCCGGCCGGAGTATCCGGTATTGCGGCATTCCGCACAGCCATCGTCGTGGGCCTTGAAAATCGAGACATTCGCCCAAGAATCGTCCAGCGCGAAGGTCTTACGGTCGAGCTCGGAGATACCGGTCGCTGGCTCTTTGCAGTAAGGACACAGCATTTTTACCAGACGTTGGGCGCACGCGGCCTTCAGTGTCTGGGCGATTTTCCAACGCTCGATACCGAGCTGCTCGAAGCGCTCGATGATCTGCGACGCACGCGGGGTGTGAATCGTCGTGAGCACCTTGTGCCCGGTGACTGCGGCCTCGATGGCGAGTTCGGCCGACTCAAGGTCACGCACCTCTCCCATCAGGATGATGTCCGGGTCAGAACGCATGAAGGAAGCAATCATCGGCTTGAACTCCTTCGGGCTCTTCAGGTCGCAATGCGTGATACCGGGCACCTCATCTTCCACCGGGTTTTCCAAGGTGAGGATGTTCACCTCCGGGCGATTCAGTTCGCGCAAGATGGCATTGAGAGTCGTGGATTTTCCAGAACCCGTGGGCCCGGACATGACGATGATGCCGGCAGGGATTTTCATCACCTTGTTCAGCGCGAACATGGTCTCATCATCGAATGCCAGAGTTCCTTTCCCGAGCGTCACGTTGATGTTGCTCTTGTCGAGCAAACGCATGGTGACGTGGTAGCCGCGGTAAGTACGGTGGCGCTCGTAGCGGATGTCGATGGGACGGTGGAAATACGCGATGGTGAAACGTCCGGAGATACCCGGCACCGTGTTGCGAATTTCCGTCGGGAGCCGCATCAGGTTGAGAAGGAATGCATCGAGCCTGTCCTTCAACTTCATCGGTATCTCGACCTTCCGACCGATATCACCATCGACCCGGAAACAGTAATAGAAAGTCTCTTTCTCCACCTTGAAGTGGATGTCAGATGCGCGGGTTCTCACCGCATCTGTCATCACCGTAGCGACGAGTTGCGCCATCGGTTCAGTATAGTCGGTGGTGACATCGAAATCATGGATCCCGTCATCGAGGTCTTCCACATCGATGGCTTCGAGATCCGAACGGCTGGGACCGTTGTTGGTGGCGACTGATTCGATGGCGCGTGCGATTTCCGATGCCAGCGTGACGACCTTGACGATCTCCAGATCAGGGAAACGCGGAGCCAGATATTCTTCGGCAAGCGGACTCCATGGATTGGCCGTTGCGACGATCAGCTTATCTTCCCCCGACATGCACAGCGGCGCGAAAAAGCCCCGTGTCATCACCGTTGCATCGCAATAAGTATGCAGCGAAGCATCGCAGAATTCCGCGACTTTCGGGAAGAATGGCAGACCGTTGATCTTTGCGATTGCCGCCATGAAACTGTAGCGTGTGACGCGGTTCGGCACCTGATCCTGATCCAGCTCGGCAAAGCCAGGGTCGTGGCCTCCGAGCTCACGCATGATCTGCCCGCTGATCAGCTCATTGAAGGATATACCGTCGAAATCTATCATGGTGCGTGGGTCAGAGTTCGAAATGTTTGCGACAGAGGAAAGCCCAGGATTCGTATTCCATGCGAGCAGCTGTCATGAACGGGCGGATTCCGAAGCGCTTGGCGACGGTGTGATGGATTTGTTCAGCCAGGATCAACGAAGCGATCGGATTGATGGAGGCGGTGCCAATCGCATCGGTATCTTCCGCATAAACCACTGGAGTCAGCAGCTTCCTGCCAAGTTGATGCATCGAATCGTAGGAATCGTAGAAAGCGGAAGGTGCAATTAGTTTGCTGGCAAAAGGGATTGAAGGAGGAACCGGACTCAAGGTTGAAGCCACGGCATCACTGAGGAGCTGGACCGCAGCGCCAAGTCTTTCTTCATCGTGTCCCATCACACGAGCCAGGGTCTCCAGAAGATCCATCGGATTGCTCTTCTCCTGCCCTTCCCTGACTTTGGAGAGAGCCTTGTAGAGATCGTTGTCACTAGCCGCTCCACTTGCGTTCAGGGCCTCCGCTGTGCGCACATAACATGCCTCGACGATATCTGCCTGCGAGCGAGCACTTGCATCTACGGGGGTCTGGAATGTTGCTGACATTTTTTGGGGGAACCTGTTATTGCCGACTACTTGCGGCGGACGCTGTTAAACTTGCTCTTCTCCCTTTTCACTTCGGGCAACGCCTCGCGCTGCGATTCATAGGAGGTTTGCTGTTCGTAAACCGGAAATTCTTCTTCACGCGGATAATACGGAGCCTCGGATGGCTCCATGCCACGGATCGTGCGCTTGAGATTCGGCTCATGAGCGGGCCCTGGATTGTAGGGATTCACATGATCGTAGTCGCCCGGAAGCTCCGTGCCGGACCGGATCATATTGCCAGCCCGGAGGTTCGCTGCGTTGCTGGACGGATCGTAGGAGGTCGGGGTGACGATGAACACCAGCGAGGTTTGCTCTTTGGCGGCTTCCTTGCTTTTGAAAAAGAAATTCAGGACCGGAATATCGCCGAGAAGCGGCACCTTGTTTTTAGCATTGGATTGTATTTCTCCATAGAAACCGCCGACCACCAACGAACAACCATCGGGAATCCGGGCAAGGGTCTCGATCATCGATTCAGTCACCTGCGGATACTTGTTTCCGCTTGTCCCGGCCACGCCTTGGCCTTCGACATAACCGCTAATCTGTGCCGAACGGGGACGCATTTTCATACGGATCGTTCCATCGGGAAGCAAGGTGGGTGTGACTGCGATCGAAATACCAATTTCGCGGTGGTTGTCCGGATCTTCAGTGATCGCTTTATCGGATGAATCGATCTTGTAACGGACTTCCTCGGTGACAGTGGTTGTGCCAGTTGAGCCTCCGGGAGTTGTCGTCGAGGTAATGATAGGGATACGGTCGATGATCGAGATCGTCGCCTGCTCATTGTCTTCGGTGATGAGTGTTGGGTTGGAAACTTGGTTTGAAATACCACCCTCGTTAAGAGCCTTGAGCACACCCGAGAGTTGGACGGGCGAGAGCACGATGTTCTCCCCGGTCAGGCCGAAGGCTGTAGCATCGGAAGTAGGGAGACCAAAAATGTTCGCCAATTGACCCGCAACCGTAAGGCCCACGCCGGTATTCCCGAGATCGGTGGCCCAGTTGACGCCGATCTTCTGCCCCACACTTGAATTGATGCGCAGGATCTTCGTCTCCACAATGATCTGACCTTTCGCCTTGTCGATCCCATGAAGCAGTCCCTGAACTGCTTCAATACGACTCGGCGTATCGATCACGATCACGGTGTTCGTCTTCGGTTCGAAATTCACAATACCGGTTCCCGCGGTGAGCATGGGGCGGATGAGTTCCTTGATCTGCTCGATGTCCGTAGGACGCAGGTAACGGAGATGATAGTGCCACTCGGAACTAGGAAGCTGGCTAAGCTGAGCTTGAGTGAGTGCATAGATTGTGTTGCCCTTCACATGTAGAGACAGGCCATACATAAAAGCCAGTTCCTCCATTTGGTTGAGGGGGTTTCCGTCATCAAGATGTCCGGTGACGGTGTAGTCGGGACCGTTGATCTTGAGGTTATGGAAATACTGCCTTCCTGCGGATTTCGCGAGAAACTGGAAGATATCGTTCAAGCCTGCATCCTTGATGAGATATCCTTCTGAAGTTTCCTCCATTTCTTTTTTCTGCTGCTCAAGCGGCCCGAAGGGTGCCCCACTCGGATCTTCAGCAAGCTGATCGGGTGAAGGAGCAGCATTGATCTCAGGAATCTCCTCAGCGGTTGGTGGAACCTCAGCTTCACCTGGCTGTTGCAATCCTGGGATCTCGGGAATTTCGGGAAGCCCGCCATCTTGGGAAGAATCGGTCACGGCTCCCAGCAGATCTTCCTGCGCGGCAAGCGGATTGATGCAGGCGCAGCCCAGCGCTAGGGCCAGGGCCATCAAATATTTGGGGCTCATTTTCATGGTGTGTGCAGGGGTTGGGGAAAATTTCACTTCTCGGGATTGAATGCTCCGGCGGAGCCAAGATCTAGTGGGGCATCTTCATTGCTCGAAATCATGCCAGCTGGCCGAGAGTTCCCGCCTCCGGCAACCATGCCCGGAGGCAGGATACCTGTCAGCAATGTCCCAGACTCTCCGGACTCGACGTTCATAAAGCTGATTTGTTTTGCAGAAACCTCCGTGATCCGGATTTGCAAAGTTTTGCCCCGGTAAACGAGAGGGAATTCATCGCCTTCCGTGAATGTCCTGACACCCACGAGAAACTTCTTCTCACTGGGCATGATGGTGGTGACCGGAATCTGTTTCACGATCTCCGCAAGCGGGGTCGGCGGCAATACTGACTGGCGCCTCGGCATGTTGTTCACGATGTTCCGGACCACCGGCTTCACATTGGGATCCTGATGCAATCCAAATGGATCGGTGACGCGGTTCCTCATCGAGAATATGGCAGCGCGGGCGCGGATGTACGCCTCCGCATCTTCCCCTGCAAAACGTGACGGTTGTGAATCCACCGGAGCGGCTTCGGGCAAATCATCACCCGATCCCTGTGCACCGGATGACTTCGAACCTTTACCGTCAGAAAAAATATCCGCTGACTGGCCGAATGAGGCGGACGGGATGGAAGCCATCGTGCAGACCACCGCTGCGACCATGCCCTTCGGGATTCCGAGGGCTGTTCGTTTTACGTGCTTCGTTTTCATAGGGATCGGTTAGGCGCTTCAGTTTTCCCAAGCCGTGTAGGTGACTTGAAAATTCAGCAGAGAGGATTCTGAGGTGGTGTTAGGATCGATACGCAGCTCCTGCAGTTGGAGGTTTGGCATGCGGGTTTCGAGTTCAAGAAAGGCGCGCTGGACGGTACGGAAAGTCCCACGGAAATTGAACTTCAGGCTGGAGGATTTCTGGGCGGTGACGTTTCCGAAACCACCCGTCTGGTTCAGGCGCTCGAATGCCGTCTGCTGGAATTCTTTCGGCGGAAGGTTTTCGGCGATGGACCGCAGATTGGTGGTGACCAGAGAGAAAGTCTCTTGATCGAGTTGGCCTTTCCAGCGTTCGAAATCAGCTCGCTGGCGGCTGATGAGTGCTTCAATTCCCAAAGCCTCCATACGGCTTGTTTCATGGCCGGAGTAATGGGTCACCTTGTTCTCGAAGGAGGTGTTGATCTTGCCCCGGACAAAAGCGCAGGCACCCAATACCAATCCGCAGATCAGCATAGGGATAACGATTCCGAAAATGATAATGGATTGCTTGTACATAAGGCTCAGGGAGCTAACGAGGCGTTGATGGCCAGCGGATCGGCGGATTCGAATCGCTGCGTGATGACTAGGCTGAAGGCGTAGGGATAAGTCGCCTCATCGGAATCAAGTATCTCTTCCAGCGGCATCTGTCTGAACGAAGCGTTCTCCTGGGTCTTCACGTTGACCACCAGCGTCCGTGTGGTCGGGGCGGGATCATAGGCAGAGTTTCCGGTGACCTTGGAGATCTCGGCGAAATGCGCAGAAATGCCCTCACGGGTATTTAATGCGTTCAGGTACGAAAGCGCCTCATCCCGAGCCATGCCGGTGATTGTCCACTCCTTCACAAACCCGACCTTCGCTTGGCCGGGAGCGCTGTCTGGACGAACGGTGTGGCCGAAGTTCTTGAGCAGCAGACCGGATTTTGCGGGGAACAGACGTGCCATCGCTTCCATGGAACTCCATGCCTTCGAGCGATCTTCCAGCATGGTGTTCCAGTAATCCAGACGTTGGCGCTCCTGGGTGAGGTTGACCAATCTCTGCTTCACGGCCATGGCCTCACTTTCGTTGAAAGCCCATTCCGGTCTACGGATCACGGTGAAGACGCTGAATGCCAACCAAGCCACCCCAAGAACGGCAATGCCGAAAACGGCGACACGCGCCAACTTGAGAAAACGCAGGAGCCGCATCTCGTTACGGTTCGGGAAAAGTTCCACCGTGGCTTTTGCCGGGGGCAGGAAATCTTGGAGGAACCATTTCTCGGCGGTGAGCACTCCGAAGGTATGGCTAAGTTCATCGATATTATCGGGGTGCTCCGAAAGCGAAATATCGGGTTCCGGAAGGTTCTCCGGAATCGCTCCGCACGCCGGGAAGCTGGCCGTATCGACAAAAGACTGTGGGAAACTTTTCCTCAGATCTTCGGCCATGTTGTTGTCCACTTCGGGTGCAAGAGGCACGACATAGAGATCCGGGTCCACGAACTCCAACGAGGCGTTGGTCGTTGCCAGGGCATGACGGAAATTTGAAGCCCGGCGCATGCCACGATGCTGGAGCGTGCGGATCAGGCGAAGGTCGGAATGCTTGTTGAAAAACGCCATGGCGGTGAACCATGGGTATTGGAGAATGGCGACATAGGGATTTTCCGATTCCTTACGAATGATCGAAGGCAGGCCCATGATTGCAATCAGCGGCGCGCTGAGAGATTGTACCACGATCGGGAAGTTTCTGCTTTCTCCGAAAATGCGCAACGCGCAGATGAAAGGGTTGAGACGTGTTGAGATCGTCACGGTGGTGCCAATCGCTTCGCTGGCTTCTGCCGGATACGGCATCACACGCCATGATGCCTGCGATTGCGACACCGAAGAGTCGTCGAGGATTTCGGCAGGTGAGTAATACGCCTTTTCTCTCAACTCAGCGAGAGCGCCGGGGTTGTCGAGTTCCGGCTTGAGCTCGGCGGTGGCGAACTCGTCCGCGATATGCAGAACAACACCCACCGAAGTGCCTTTCAGCTCCTTGACTTGTTTGAGCAACTGAACGGCAAATGCGAGGGTCAGCTCTTCGTTGCCAATGACCTCTTCAGTCAGAGGGATTCCCGCGCTCCATTCCTTGGTGGCGCGGTTGTGAAAAAATGTGCGGACGGATTGGCCGTCAATGCGAATGTGGAGCTGAAAATCCAGTTCCAGAGCGTCCTGATACCATGCCGGGAGGACAGCACGGCTCGTCTCACTCAGTAGCGCACATGCTTGGCGGAACTGCTGAAAGGGATTTAGGGTAGCCGGGTGTTCGAGTGTGTCCACGTTGATGGGTGTATCGGATTTTCATAGGGATTCGGGGGCATCCTGCGGGTTGTTGTTGGGATCGGCCTTGCACGCTGTGCGAGAAAGACCGGGGAAAATGGAGTGCGGCCGTCAGGTGCGCCGCTAGGTGCGTTACCAGTCCGTGGCCGTTGCCGGGTCGGGATCGTAGTAGGTGGTGGCTTCGAAGCCGGAGCCGCCGGTGACCATGTAGAGGTCTCCGATGTCGGGAATGAGATCGCTATTTGCGATAGTGAAGGTGTAGGAACCACCTGCCGGATGCATCACAACCGTGGGATCGTTCTGGATAAACTTGCCCGGGCCGAAGATCTGAAATTGAAGACCCGAAACCGTGTCGAGCGGGTTCTTGCCATTCATGTTTGAGTAGGAACGCACCGCCTGCTGGACGTTGCGGATCTGCATGATGGATGCAGCACGATCCGAACCTTTCTTCCACGCGCGAGCGCCGATGAAGAGGATCGAAATAAGGGAAAGCAAGACCAGGATCACGACGGTCAGCTCGAGGAGCGTCATGCCGGATCCTGACAATTTCATGTTCTGGCGTTGCGTCAGTTTCATGTCCTGTTCGGTCTTGCTTTTTTAGGTAAGAGCCCGCCCCCCAAAGACGGGGGACAGGCTGAATTTTAAAAGACGGCACACGGGGTGCCGCCGATTAGATTACCAGTCGGAAACGGAAGCGGAATCCGGATCGTAGTAAGTGATAGCTTCGCCACCGTCAGGTGCGGTGCCGCCGGTCTTCATGTAGAGAGTGCCGATGGCAGGGATAACGGTTGGAGCAGCGATCGCGAATGCATAGGTGCCGCCAGCTGGGTGACGGGTATTGCCATCTGCAGTAGCGGTGGTTGGGTCGTTCTCCATGAACTTGCCGGCGCCGAAGAGCTCGGTTTTGAGCGTGGTGACGGTGTCACCTGCGTTCTTGTTGTTCATGTTTGAGTACGAACGAACAGCTTGCTGGACGTTGCGGATCTGCAGGATGGATGCAGCACGGTCCGAACCCTTCTTCCACGCGCGTGCGCCGATGAAGAGGATCGAGATGAGGGAAAGCAAGACCAGGATGACGACGGTCAGCTCGAGGAGCGTCATGCCGGACTTGGATGCTTTCATGTTCTGGGTGTGTGTCAGTTTCATGTTTGTTTTTGTTTTTGTTTTGTCTTTCAAGGATCGGCCACAAAGGCCTTTCCCGGAAAATGTAGAAAGTGTTAGAAGGTTTCGTCGTTTTCGCTGCGGTTCATTTTCGCGGATTCGAAGGTTTCGTGTGAGATCAGTCCGTTGCGGAGCAGGCGCTCAAGATTGGCATCCCATTGGACGTTTCCGGCACGGCGGATGACATCCTCCAGCGAGCGGGCGCCGCCGTCGTAGTTGGTGATCGCCGAGGAGACTGCGTCGTCGTTGTTTTGAAGGAATTCGTAGGTAAGGACGCGGCGTTGGGTGCCGTTGAGAAGGCCTTGGGAATGGATGAAAATGAGAATCTCGGAGAGGCGTGAGAGCACCGAAGCATGGCTTTCACGCGGATAGAGCTCGAGGATACGACCGATGGTCTTGACCGCTCCGGTAGTGTGCAGGGTGGAGAGCACCAAGTGACCTGTTTGTGCGGCTTCCATGCAGGTCTCCATCGCCTCGCGGTCACGGATCTCCCCTAGCAGAATGACGTGTGGTGCCTTACGAAGCACGTCCTTGAGTCCTTGCTTGTAGTTCCTGACATCGCGCCCGACTTCCTGTTGGGTGACGATGGATGGCGAAGGTGTGCGGTGACCTGGATAGACAGGATCTTCCATGTCATCCGGATACTGATACTCGATCGGGTCTTCCACGGTGACGATGTGCTTCGGATGGTTCATACGAAGCCAATCGATGAGCGAAGCGAGCGTGGTGGATTTTCCCGAACCAGTGGGACCGGTGACGAGGCAAAGCCCAGCACGCTTGAGCACGCCGTGGCGGAGAGTCTCAGTGGTGTCCGGGTCGATGCCGAGGGTATCCAAGGCGGGAATGAAATCGTTCAGGATCCGGCAAGTGACGCCAAGACCGGAGGAGGAGAGGTGTGCCTGGATACGCAGGCGACCAGATCGCTCGCCGTTGTCCCCCATCGGGATGCCATCGCAGGAGAAATCGGAAACCATTTTCTCGGAGAACTCATCGATGGCGAGCTGGATTTTATCATCCACGCGATCCTCGATGGAGTCATTTGTGCCGAAGCCATGGGAAGCGGATTCGCGGTTGCGGATGAGCTCCTTGAGGATTGCGTCCATCTGGACTGCGGAGAGGCTTCCAAGGAAGCCGAGTGTCTCCATGCCCTTGTTGGTATGGATGTAGACCGGCCTTTCGGAGCGCATCTGGATATCCGAGACACGCAATTCCTTGCAGACCCGGAAAATGATTCCGAGTAGATCACCACCGGACATGCCGGGGGCGAATCGCGTCACACCCGCAGTGGGTGCGAGATTCGGCGGCAGTGGTGGTGGTGCGGTTTGCATGGTCAGAAAAATGAGTCGGGATCAGCAGGGTTATTCGGAATTGCCTGCGCGTTGGGTATCGGGAAGGCCTTCGAGGCGGCGGATGCCCTCTTCTTGGCTTTGGCGGATCTTGAGGATGAAATACAAACGCTCCTCGGATTCCGAGAGACGGAGCGGTGAAAGATTTTCCCACAGGCCTTTTTCAAGCCATTCGTTGGCAAGGTGCGAGTAGAGCCCGATGGCATGATCCATGACTGCAATCATTTCCCGCATCTGGGCGGTGGTGTAGTTCGGGCTATCGGGATTCAGATGCCTGTCATTGAACATGAGCTCGATCACGTTCCCTGCTGCGGCAGCGGCGGTGAGTGCCTGACGCGGATCGGTGCGCTGGCTGAGGCAGTAGTTGATGGTGTCCTGTGCGAGTTTCGCAGCGCCCGGAGTAAGTTCCGGGCGAGTGCCGAGTTCAGGTTCGGTCAGGAAGAAATGATAGGCGTTGTAGTTGCCGTAGTGGCTCGGATCCAAGTTGTAGGCAAAGCGCAGTTTGTCTTCGATCTTGCGACGGAGATAAAATTTGTGAGCGGCACTGGCAGAACGCGGATTGGTGCGCTCGACTTGGCCGGCACCCATTTCCTCGATGAAGTGGCGAAGTCTGTCGTTCCAGCTGCCGTATTCAATCACCGCTACATCTTCGTGTTCACGGATCTGTTCGTGATGGCAGTTTTCCTCATCGCTGCATTCGTGGCCGCCGGATTCCGTAGCATGGAAGTAGGTATCGATCGGTCCCTGCATCGCCATGGCGAAAACCTCACCGTAGGGGCTGCGGTTGATGCCGAGCACATTGAGCGGTGCATCCGTCTCCTTGTTTCCGAGCAACGGCCGGGATGAAACCGCAAACCCAGCCACACCGCACCCGATGAGGGCGATGGAGATGATGTTTGAAATAGATTTCATGGAGGTGGTAAAAGTTTCGGTTAAGCGGTGGCGCTGGTGCGGAAGCAGAGGCGTGAGATGCCGGTGTGCACTGCCAGGATGGCGGTGAAATAGAGCACCATGTTGGCGAAGACATCTCCGGAGAGCGCTCCGGTCTTGAAGTAGAGGCGTTGGGTCAGATCCGCGAAGCGATACTGTGGCGAGTAGAGCCAAAGCGCTTGCAGTGCGGAGTTCGCCTCAAGCTTGAGCATGTTGTCGAGGTAGCCAACTCCGTAGAGGCCGTAGATCGTCAGGAAAAATGTGATTCCGAATCCGCAGATGCCGCCGAAACGTGAGGCCAATGCACATGCCAATGCCAGCAACGGAGCAAAAACCAGAAGGAACAGCGAGAGATACTGGAAGTTCAGCGTCCACCACATGGCTTTCTCGGAGGCCTCGGAAGGCATTGCTGCGAAAAGGCAGACACCGGTCGCGATCAGAGCAAGTGGCGCAATGTAGGAGAACAGGGCGAGCCAGATTTCGAAAAGTTGGCGGGTGGCGGAAAGCCCAGTCGTCCGGAAATATTCACCCACGCCGGATTTCGTATTGGACTCACCGAGCCGCGCTGCGGCGAAGAATCCCCATACCATGGTGCAGACAAAAAGCGTGGCCCATGCCGCCTGGATGCGTGCTGGCTGGATCAGGACCGGCTTTTCCGTAGCGCTGGATATCATGGGCAGCGCGAAGGGCAGCACCAGCACCGCAAATAGACAGACGGCCCATGCTTTCTTACGAAAGATGGTTGCGAAGGTCAGTTTGAAGAGTCTCATGATAATAAAAATTTTATTTTTGCAGGAAATTTCAGTTCAGTAGCGATTTGAGGCCGGACCAGGTTTGGTCTTTACCCGAATGATGGCTGATCTTGTTACCCTCGATCAGCAATACGCTGGGCATCACCATCGAGTCGTAATCCGGATGACAGGAAACGAGCCGCAGCACTTTTCCTGAGGATTTCTCCCACATTTCCTCGAAAGTCTCGCGGGCGAAGGCATCTAGGCCGCTGAAAGGTTCGTCGAGCAGGAGGATGTTGCCGCGATCCTGCCTGACCGAGTATTCGGCCATGATCAGTGCGGTTTTCCTGCGATTCCCTGTGGAAAGGCGCCCGTAATCTTTCTTCACATCGAGCTCGATGCGATCCGCCAGCTCAAATGCCGCCTCATGCGAAGCTTTCGGCAGCAACGTTTTGAAAATTGTTTGGGGAGTCACTTCGTTATCGAAGCGCATGTCCTCTGGCAGATACTGCATGTAACCTTCCGTGGAGAGTTTCCCGGAAACCTTCTTCAGACTGCCGGCGATGGTTTTCAGCAGTGTGGATTTTCCCCGCCCGTTGCGAGCCAGGAGAAAATGAGTGCCACCTTCAAGTTGCACAGGGGCTTCGAAGGTCGCAAGCGGCGCACCGTAGCCGATCACAAGACCGGAGTCGAGGCGGATGGATGGAGTTTTGACGTTCATGGATGGAAGTTCCCTACCTTTATTCGTTGCGTTTCTAAGGTTTGAGGTAATTTAGTCAAGAAAGATTAAATATCTCATCTCCTTTGATGTTCAGCATCTTAGACTTCTTAGCAGATTTGGCAATCTTTTTTTGAACGTTTACGGGAGCTCGTGGTCGTTAATTTAAAAAAATATGAGATTTGAGGATGAAAAGTGACGAAAATCGGAGAGAGATCCGGAGCGAAATCGAGGTAAGCAGCGATGCCTTCCTGAGATTTCTCGCGGTGGAGAAGGGACTCTCCGAGGCCTACCAGCTTTCGGTCGCCCAAAGCCTTGGCGCATTTTTCCTCTGGGCGCAGGCTGGGAAGCGGCGCCTGCAAGATATCGGAACCGATGAGCTCGCCGAATTCCTATCCTCCCGCAAATCGGCGGGCATGGTCGGCTCCTCCCTGCGCATCACCACCGTACACCTAAAAATTTACTTCCGCTGGCTGGCCGCAACCGGTCGTCTGGAAATGGATCCCGCCGAGCCTCTGGTTTCAGCAAAACCCGACCGCACCCTCCCCTCCACCCTGTCCGCCGAGGAAATGCGGAACTGGCTCGACGGTATACCGACCGACGAGCCGCTAGGCAGACGCGACCGCGCCATCCTCGAGCTGTTCTACTCCGCGGGACTGCGGCTTGCCGAACTCTGTGCAGCCCGGCTCGAATGGATGGATTTCGAAGAAGGCTTCCTGCGCGTGACCGGTAAAGGCAACAAAACCCGGCTGGTGCGGGTGGGTGACACCGCCTGCACCGCGATCAAGGACTACCTGAGCAACGGTCGGCCATCCCTAGTATCGGCAAAAACTTCATCCCACATCTTTATCGGCATTCGCGGGGCACAGCTGACTCCCGAGCGCATCCGCCAGATCGTGAAAGAACGGGCGGCCTTGGCGGGCATCGACAAAACAGTATATCCTCATCTACTGCGCCACTCCTTCGCCACTCATCTTCTCGAAGGCGGCGCGGATCTACGCGTGATTCAGGAACTGCTGGGTCACGCGGACATCGCCACCACTCAGATCTACACACATGTTAGCAGCAGAGGCCTCAAAGACATGCACCGCAAATTCCACCCGCGTGGCTGATCATTCTGCCGCCACCGGAAGCTTCGGCTGGTCCTTTTCACCATAGACCTTGATCTCGAGCTTCTCGCTCTTCGGCGCTTTGGCTTCTTTCTTCGGCTCTGCGGTTTCTTTCTTAGGCCCTGCGGTTTCCTTCTTAGGCTCCACTGCTTCTTTCTCCGGCACCATGGCCTTGGGCACATCGACTTCTTTTTCCACTACTGCGGGGGATGGAGCATCTTCCGAAACCCGGATCGACTGATAGAGCAGGTTGTAATTGTGCCTGAGCGCAGATGGAAACGACACACGACCCGCTTCGACGATTTTTTCCCTCAGCATTTTCGCCGAAATATCCGCCACCAAATCCGTTCCGATCTGCACCGCCCGGTCCACGCCGGCGACCTGTTGCCCGGCGTCGGTTCCACCACGTATCACATCGCTCGTGACCGAGCGACCCTGGATGGCGATGCTCGATTGCGCGGAAACCGGTTTCCCCTTTTTGTCCACGGTGATTTCAAGCATCGCGTGGTCGTTCGATGAAAACCAGCCACGCACGTGGTCGATACGCACGGAAATGAAAATTCCGCCGTCCGGTGTAGGGGTGATCTCCGGGCGGTAAGTCTTATAACTCGCCCCCGAAAGGCCGTATTCGGCAAACTTGCCGCCGGATTTCGCCCAACCTCCCAGGCTTTCGCCAAACTTCGCTTCATCGATGAAGACACCAGCGGAGAGATTCATGGCAAGGGCCAGGAATGTGGCTGCAATTGCGGATTTCGTGTTCATTTCGTTTTCAGGTGCTGCCTTTGACTACGCTTCGTGGAAAGTCATTCATTCAAACCTGCGGAAGTTGCAAGGGAATACCCTCGACTTTTTTCTCCCCTTCCCCGCCAAAAAACCTGCCGGCAAATGCCGATGCACGCTCCTTGTGCTCTTCCTTGATATGCGCCGCCACGGTCGCCAGCGCACCGACGATCACACTCCAGTCATCCGTGAATCCTGCGCCGAGAATCGTATCAGGTATGAGATCCATCGGGAAAATCAGATAGCCGAGCGCACCGATGATCACGCTTTTCGCCCAAGCCGGGGTTTCGCTGTCACGCATGCAGAAGAAAAGCGTGAGCGCACCGGCGAGCAATTTGCGCCCACCGCGTTTCGCCACCTTCTGCACGACTCTCCAGAATCCCGGTAACGAAAAGGCCTCCGGGAAATGTGTCCTAAAATCGATTTTCTTGAACTCGGGCATCTGCATCGTTGCAAACAGCATAACTTCTGGTCGACGTAATTTCAACTCACAACGATGGCCGCCGAATTCGCGTGCTGTATCAGCGGAGGCTTGCTAGGAACTTCCCATGGCACAACGCGTGAAGACCGTGGCTTCGATCACGGTGGAGAAATTCTTCGACTCATATTCGGAATCCCTGAAGCTCAAATTGCTCGGCGAGAGGGTCGGCTTTGACCACCTCATCAGCGAACCCGCAGTCAACCGCCCGGGTCTCGCCTTGGCAGGTTTCTTTTCCTACTTCGCGAAAAAACGCGTGCAGGTGCTCGGCAACCTCGAAATGGCCTACCTGCGCAAACTCCCCGAGCAAATGCGCATCGACCGTTTCCGCCGCATGTGCGAACGGGACATCCCCTGCATCGTCGTTTCCCGCGGTTCCACCCTTGGGCCGGAACTGATGGCCGTAGCCAAGGAACACTCGATCCCGGTGTTCGGCACTTCGCAGATCACGATGAAATTCCTCAACGCCGCGACCATCAGCCTAGAGCATGAGTTCGCGCCGACCGTCACGATCCACGGCTGCATGGTCGATATGCGCGGCATCGGCGTGCTAATCGTCGGCAAGAGCGGCTCGGGAAAATCGGAAACCGCCATCGGTTTGCTCGAACGCGGCGGTTCGCTGGTCGCCGATGACATGGTGCGCATCAAACATGTCGGCGGTGAACTCATCGCCACCTCACCCGATCTCTCACGCGGCTACATGGAAATCCGCGGCATCGGCATCATCAACGTGGCGAACCTTTACGGCCTCGCTTCGATCCGTCCCGACAAGCGTCTCGACCTGGTCGTCACCCTCAAGCCCGCCACCGATCTCAACGAGGTCGATCGCCTCGGCTTGGAGTCGAAAACCTACGAACTTCTCGGCCAACAGGTCGTGCACGTCGAGGTTCCAGTCGGCCCGGGGCGCGACACCGCACGCATGGTCGCCATCGCAGCTCTCGATCAGCAGCTGCGTCGTCTTGGCTACAACATGGCGGACGAGTTCAACCAAAAGCTGCTCACCCACATGTCGACGGGGAAAACAGGGCCCTTGCCTTAACTCAAACCGCTTGGATTTCGCGCAGCGAACCAATCACCCAATCCGCACCCGCTTCTTCGAGCTGGGCGGCAGTGAATTGGCCGGTTGCGACCGCAAGGCACCGCGCGCCGATGGCATGGGCGCAGGCAATATCCTTCGGCGTGTCCCCGATGATCAACGTGCGATCCGGATGATACACCCTTCCCGTGATGGCCAGCGCCCTTTCAAGCGCAATGGAACCAAGCGCATTTCTATCCGCCCTGTCCGATCCAAATGCACCGAACGGGAAATGATGCCCCAGCCCATAGTGCCTGAGCTTGATCTTCGCACCGAGCGAAGTATTTCCGGTGAGCAACGCAAGCTGGGCATGCTTCCTTATCACCAGGGTCTCTAGCAACTCCACGGCTCCATCCAACACCCTGCCCTCGCCTGGATTCGATTCCAAGCTATCTGCTAGATGTACGTGATAGGCCTCGAAAAATGCATGCGTCTGTTCATCGCTAGCCTCAATGCCGAAGTGGACATAAAGGTTTTCCAAGATCCCCAAATCGGTAGATCCTGCAAGGTCGAGGGGCGGGCCGTCGCCCCCGAAAATTTCCATCGCCGTTTTGCGCAATGCGGCCATGCCCTTGCCGCCGGTATCGACGAGCGTGCCGTCAATATCGAACAACAGCAGCCAGGGCTCACCGCCCCGGTGCAAGGCTTCCGATAACTCGGCGATGTTGGAGGGCATCAGTCGGAGGATTTGATCTCGTCCTCTTCCGAGGCTCCGGCATCATCATCACCCTCACCGGCGTCGCCTTCTTCGTCGTCGAAATCCTCATCCTCGTCGTCGCCTTCTTCATCGTCATCCTCGATGAGTTCACCGTGGAAGAGCTGGAAGTGACGCTTGCGCTGATGAGCTGGAAGCGGGGAAAGGATCATCGCGACCGCACGTCCGTTGAGACGAGGTTGTTGGTCCACCGCTGCCATTGACTTGAGATCTTCGATGATCCTTTTCAGAACCACGAAACCGAGATCCTTGTGCGCATTTTCACGCCCACGGAACTGTAGCACGAAACGCACCTTGTGGTTCGCGTCGAGGAAGGTCTCTGCACGACCCAGCTTGATGTTGTAGTCGTGTTCGCCGGTGCCGACGCGGAATTTCACTTCCTTCATGCGCGCGGAAGTCTTCTTCACGCCCTTCTTGAGCTTCGCTTGGGTGTATTTATACTTCCCGTAATCGATGATCTTGCAAACCGGAGGATCTGCCTGACCCGCAATTTCCACAAGATCCAGCCCCACGGACTGTGCCTTCGCGAGAGCTTCGCGGGATGACATCACCCCGAGCTGTTCGCCGTTGGAATTTACGACTCGTACCTTGGGCGCGCGGATGCGATCGTTCACGCGCGTCATGTCGCGGTAACGGCCCCTATTGTTGTTTTTCTGTGGTCTGGCTATGGCTTTGTCCTCCGGATGTATGGTTGCTGTACTCCCGGATACGATAGCGGCATGGCCGACCCGTAGGATGGGAGCGAAGCGGTTTTCTGAAAATGGCAGGAACGGCAGGTCATGAAGAGATGACAAAAGACCCGCACCGGCTGGTATGGCCGGCGGTGAAAATGGCGGGAAGGCGTTCCTGGGAAATCATAGGCTGGTTCGGCTCCGGGTATTGCCCGGTGCGTCTCGCTTAGTGGCAGAAATGAAAACCCCGCTCGGCCCGCTGCGCAAGGATGAAATTCAACCCCGGAAATCTGTCACAATCCCTTCCCGCCCTCCGTCTTCGTGTTTGACCGCCGCCCCGAGCACCCGCATGTTCCGCCCATGTCATTCCTGCGACCGCTCGCCATAGGCCTGTCCGCCGTATTCACCATTGCATCTTGTGGGGGTAATCCTCCGCAGACTGCGGTTTCGTCCCAAGGCGGTATTCCCCAAGATGGGCCGATCGTGGTCGGCACCATCCCCCGCACCCCACCTCCTGCCGTGGTGGCGGAAAGCGTGCTCATTGTGGATCTCAACAGCGGCCGCAACCTCTACGCGAAAAACGCCGACAGCGTCCGTGCCGTGGCATCCACCCAGAAAGTCGTCACCGCCCTTTGCGTGCTGGACGCCGGCAACCTGGATAAAATGGTTACCATTACCTCATACGACACGCAGTGCGAGCCGACCAAGCTCTACCTCAAGCCTGGCGAAACCTATACCCGCCGCGAACTGCTGAAAGTGCTGATGGTGAAAAGCGCCAACGACGTCGCCCGCGCTCTCGCCCGCGACATCGGCGGCAGCGTCGAAGGCTTTTCGGAGCTGATGAACCGGAAATGCGCGCAACTGGGCATGAAAAACTCGCACTTCAAGAACCCACACGGCCTCACCGAGCCAGGCCAGTATTCCACTGCACGCGACATGGCGATTGCCGCCCGTGTCGCCTACCGCAGTCCCTTGCTCCGTTCCTACTTCGCCACGAAATCCTTCGTCTTCAAATACAATGACGGTCGCACCCGCCTCATCGAAAACACCAATAAGCTCCTCAAGCGCCTCGATTACGTGGACGGCATGAAAACCGGAACCACCAACGCCTCCGGCCGCTGCCTTGTCTCCACCGGAACACTCAACGGCCGCTCCGTCGTCTGCTGCGTCTTCAAATCGAACTCTGCAAACATCTGGAACGATTCGGAGAAACTCATGCGCTGGGCACTCGAACGCCCGGAGGCAAACTGATGCTTCCCGCGCGGACACCATGCAAATGAATCCGCCCGATCCCAGACAACAGCTCGAAGCTCTGGAGTCGAAACACCTCCTGCGCCGGCTCAATCCACTCGATTCCGCGCCCGGCACCCGCATTGTGCGCGACGGGCGGGAGCTGTGGAACTTCGCTTCCAACGACTACCTCGGCCTCGCCTCACACCCGGAACTTGCGGAAGCGTTCATCGAAGGCATCCGCCGTTTCGGCACCGGCTCCACTGCCTCACGCCTGGTCACCGGCACCTCCGCCCCACACATTGTCTTGGAGGAAACTCTGGCTGCAGCGAAACATGCAGAGTCAGCCCTCACCTTCACCTCCGGCTACGCCACCGCCCTTTCCGCCATCCCGGTCATCGTCGGTAAAGGTGATTTCGCCGTGCTCGACAAGCTCGCTCATGCCAGCCTCATCGATGCCGCGAAAAACTCCGGAGCCACCCTCCGCGTTTTTCCTCACAACGATGTCGCCAAGCTCTGCGCCCTACTCACCAAGCTGCGCGCCAAACATGCGGATTCGCGCATCCTTGTCATCACCGAATCCGTCTTCTCGATGGACGGAGATCTCTGCCCCTTGCGGGAAATCACCGACGCCTGTGCAAACAACGGCGCCATGTTATTGCTCGACGAAGCCCATGCCACCGGCGTCCTCGGAGCCACCGGCATGGGTCTCGCCGAAAACCTCGGGCTCCAGGATCGCATTGATTTCCAGATGGGCACTTTCAGCAAAGCGCTCGGACTTTCAGGAGGATACCTTGCCGCCAGTCGCCCTTGGATCGACCTGATCATCAACCGCGCCCGCCCCTTTATCTACACCACAGCCCCTCCGCCGGCACTGGCGCACGCAGCCACCACGGCCATCGCGCTCGTGAGATCCACCGCCGGAAAAGCGTTACGGAAACAACTCTTCGAAAATCTCCGTCAACTAAAAGCAGGACATCCCAGCCCGATCGTGCCGCTCATTTGCGGCAGCGAGTCCAAGGCACTCGACACAGCGGCCGGCCTGCTGGAAAAAGGTTTTCTCGTCCCAGCCATCCGCTATCCGACGGTGCCGCGCAATTCCGCGAGGCTCAGGCTGACGGTTTCCGCCGCCCATCCACCGGAGGCAATCACCGCCCTAGCAGCCGCATTGGCTTCATAAGAAGCATTGGCTTCACAGGGCGGTTAGAAAAAATCACTCTGCTTCTTCTTTCTTTTCGCCGGAGGCCGCCGCTTCCTTGAGCTCCGTGATGCGGGCTTTCACTTGGTCGAGGTTAGCCGCCATCTCCGATTCGGGTGCGAGCTCCTTGGCCGCATCAATGCTCGAGAGCGCGTCATCGAATTTCTCCAACTCCGCAAGGATGATCGCCTTGATGAACATGATGTGTTGCTGACGCTCACCTTCGTAATCACCGGACTTGAGGGTGTCTTCCACCAGCACAAGCGCCTCCTCGAATTTCTCCTCGTTGCCCAGTTCGTTGAGCTTGTTCTCGAACTCTGCGAACTTCTGGTCCGCCTCGATGTTCTTCACGAACCCGGTGCTGTCTTCTGGATCAGCCGCTTTGATCATGGCGATCTCGTCTCCGTAGAATTTCGCAATCACTCCATCATCCAGCTCAATCGCCTCCAGCGCAGCAATCAGAGCCTCGGCCTTGGCAACTCCTTCGAGCTCTGCCGCCTTTGCAAGCGCTTCGTCGCGTGTCTTCTGCCCAACGGTCAGCTCATCAAGATGATCGACATAGGCTTTGGGGCCACCTTCCTGATATCCCGTTTGGGCGAAAGGTTTTCCTGCCGCATCCGTCAGCATGATCGTCGGATAACCGGCCACCGCGTAGGCTTCGCCGAGCTTTTCGTTCTGAGCTTTGGTTTCCGCGGAAAGCTTCGAGTCGTCTTGCGGGAAATCGATCTCCACGAGGACGAACTTGTCCTTCACCCCTTCTTTGAACTCATCCTTGTCGAACACCTCTTCCTTTAGGCGGATGCACCAGCCACACCAGTCAGAGCCGGTAAAATCGATGAGCAGGTTCTTATTTTCCTCGGCCGCCTGTTTTTTCGCTGCTTCGAAATCCGAAGTCCAGCCCTCGCCGCCGGCAAAAGCGGACGAAATGCAAGCGGTCGCAGCGCACACCGCCATGATGTTGTTTCTGAAATTTTTCATGTCGTGAAAAATCTCATACCGTTTCCATATCTTGTCGAATCATTAAAACAGGACGCCTCTGCTCCTGTCGCAGCCCTTTTCACCATGGGAAAAAATTCTACAGGGGAGCATCTAATTCTGAATGCATCATCAACCCATCAGTCCATTAAGCCAGCTTCAGCTAGCCCCACCAGATGCATCGCTAATTCGTATTTCGAGGCTTTCGGAAACGGTTCGGTGCGGTCGGGGAAAACCAGCAGTGCTTCGTTGTCCTCGGAATCGAAACCGATGTCCGGGCGTGAAACGTCGTTCGCCACAACGAGGTCGCAACCCTTACGCTGCAATTTCGCACGGGCGTTTTCCTCCAGCTTCTCCGTTTCCGCTGCGAAGCCGACGAGGAAGCCTTTGAAGTCCATTGCCCCGCGTGCGGAGCCGAGGATGTCTCTGGTTTTCACCAACTCAAGGATGAGCGTGTCGCCGGTTTTTTTGATCTTCTCCCCCGCCACTTCAGCCGGGGTGTAATCGGCAACAGCAGCGGCGAAGACAGCGGCATCCATGCGCCCGATATGATTGGAGACGGCTTCATACATTTCCGCTGCGGTCTCGACCGGGAGAAAATCGACCCCGTCCGGAACATCGATCGAGGTTGGCCCCGAGATGAGGAGGACACGGTGACCTTCGTGCACTGCGGCGCCGGCGATGGCGTAGCCCATTTTCCCGGAGGAACGGTTCGTGAGGTAGCGGACGGGATCGAGCGGCTCGCGGGTGGGTCCGGCGGTGATGAGGATGTTCATGAGTTGACGGTTGCCGGGAGTGAATGTCTGAGGATTTCCGCGACTGCGGCCTGATGTGCGGCGACACGTTTCGACAAATCCTTGGAGCTCGGCGTCTCAAGCGTGAAGGAGAGCTCACAGCCGTTTTTCGCCAGATAGATCGCCTCCGGCCAAGACTCCGGCAGATCGGCTTCGGCACGGTGACAAATCCATCCATCTTCGCGGACTTCGTGATCGTCGATCTCCGGGCCGGGCTCGGGCGGAAAAAAGGGATTCACCGCAGTCAGGATCGCGGCGGCGCGCTCGGGTTTGTCTTCGCCCAGATTGATTTCATAGAAATAGAAACCTTCGCTCTCCCAATCCTCATGAAGCGAAATGAAAAGACACGGTGCCGGGCGGCGTGAGAGCCAGCGGCTGTGCGCGGCGACTTCGGAAGTACTATGGACGAGGTAGTCGCGATTGAGATCGGCCTGAGAACGATTCTCACGCGTCCCCAGCGACAAGCCGCCGGGATTGAGCGCAGGGCAAATCGTCCACGAAATGCTTTCACAGAAAAACCCAACCTCCATCATCCGCAGCAGAGCAAGTGGCCCCGATGGCTCGTCGCCGTGGATCCCCGCGGATATATAGACACGTGGTCCGCCTCCTGCGCGCTCCCATCCCATGATCGGGCCGTCTTCGGTATCAGCAATGACCTCGGGGACAAATCCGTGCGCGGTGGCTGCTGCGGAGAATTCGCCGGGAAATGTCCGCCAATCGAAAAGTTCGGGCATGGATGGAACTACCCGCCGAACGACCTCGCTGCAAGGTCAGGATTTTCCAAAAGCCTCATCGAGGAACTGTTTGAGGTATTCCCACGAACGTTGGTCGGCCTTCTCATCATACGCCGCACCCTTCGATGGATCGTCGCCTGCCATCTTTTGGGTGAAGGCATGTACCGCCCCGGAAAAACTAACAAACTGCCAGTCAGCCCCGGCTGCGGTCATTTCCTTCTGGAAAGCATCGACCTCCTCCGGGGAAACGTGCGGATCGATAGCTCCGTGGAAACAGATGACGATCGGTGAAATCTCGCCCTCCTTCGCCTCCATCCCTTCCGCCGGAGCAAGACCTCCGTGGAAAGAAGCCACGGCTGTAATTTCCGCGTTGGCCCGCGCAAGTTCGAGAACACCCGTTCCGCCGAAGCAATAGCCAATGGCGGCGATGTGCGAGGCATGGGTGCGCTCGTCGCTCTTCAGGACATCGAGGCCAGCCATCATGCGGGCACGGTAGAGTTTTCGGTCGGATTTGTACTTCCCGGCATACTCGCCGGCCTCGGGTGGCTGCGGGCGGATGCCTTTTCCGTAGATGTCCGCAGCGAAGACATTGTAGCCCAGCTCCGCGAGCATCTTGGCGCGCATCTTTTCGTAATCGGTCAGACCCGTCCATTGGTGGATGATTAGTATCCCGGGACGTTTTCCCTCCACCCTGTCATCATAGGCATGGAAGCCCTCCAAAGTGGTTCCGTCGTGCTCATACTCGACGCTGTTCGTGACAACTTCCGCGCCGGCGGGGAACTGCAATGCAGCGTACATCAAGGGAAGAAGAAGCTTTTTCATATCTAGAAACCACAGCCGAATCCTGCTGTAGTCAAACGGCAATAAGATCCAGACCATCGAATACACCGTATAATTCACTGATGTTAATTATCAATACATATAATAATTACCATCATTAGTTATATATTTATCTTGCCGAAAACATGATGAATGGGCTAATTTCACAACGTCCCACCCAAACGGACTCCCCCCACCATGAAAACGAAACTTCCGCTCATTGCGGCATTATGCTGTGGCCTATCCTCTGTAGGATCCGCCTTCACTTTGGACTTTGTCGGCTACGTTGGCACTAGTCTTCCGCCAAACCCACTGACCATCCCGATCGCTGGATACGGCTCGGTGACTTTCGAGGCAGGTAATACTTCTACACTCGTGATCAACGAGGTTTACAAGAACGACAACGGCTTCGGTGCACCATCGCTTTCCTTCGACCAAAACGAGGTTGTCAAAGTCACCTTCAACGGACTCCAGCCCCTCAATGTGGACTTCGACTTCGTCGGTGTCTCCTCCGGCGAGTCTTTCACGGTTCAGGATGATCCCTTCATCCAGCAAGCTTATCTTGTGACGTTGCAAGGCAGCGGAGATGGCGCAGGGATCTATCAGATCAGCTGGAACCAGGTTCCGGAGCCAAGCACCTCGCTTCTCGGAGCACTCGGTGCGGCGATGCTTGTCATCCGCCGCCGCCGCTAATCCAACCGGGGTTCCTCGGACAATTTTCCAACAGCGCATCCCGCAAGGGGTGCGCTTTTCTTTTGCCCATTACGTTGGCGCGCTATCTCACTGGCGCGGAATCACGCTGGTCTCCTCAAGCAGGGTGGTTTCGCGGAAAATGAGTTTACCCTCGGCGTAACGGGTCTTCTCCTCTTTAGCGATGCCCAGGCCGGGAACAAACCATATCGTCTTGCGGAGCTCGAACTTTCCGTCGTTGCCGGTCATCAGCAGACGTATGGCGGGAAACTCTCCGATAGCGGTGGTCAGTTTCTCACGCGCCACCACTTTGATACCCCGTGATCTGGAACCATCTTTGAGACCCAGACTTGCCATTTCCTGCCCTGCCCGGATGCCTGCAACTACGAAAGGAATCGGCGGATCCATCCAGAGAGGTTTGGCATCGAGTTGATCCGGGCGGGTCGAGCCGCGCATCAGGATGCGGTCTTCGTGGATTTCCACGAGCTCCCTTTCGGTCGCTTCTCCACGCATCGTGACATCGAAGGCATCCACTTCGGGATAATCCTTCGCGACCTTCACTTTGCCGAGGTAGGTGCGGGTTTTTTCTTGGTCGATTTCCACCGCCGAGGCTCCCTCCGAAGTGATTCCGGCCGGGATCTCGATGCTGACTTTGTATTTCCAGAAGTCTCCTTTCTTCAGCGGAAGCATCGGAATATCGACTGCCATGAGGTCGCGGGTGGCTTCTGTGACGACTGGCTTGGTCTCTTCGGCTTGCTCTTTCTTGTCATCACAGGAAACCAGCAGAATGTGGCAAACGGGGAGGATCAGATAAGGAAGGTTTTTCATTTGCTAGCGGGTTGGATGTCGGCGGTAGTCGCACTGTTTCCACCGGAATAGGGTGCTCCAAGACGTTTGATCACTCGGGTCGGAGGAAAACGTTTAGCTCCGGCATTCCTGAGTCGGAAGAAAAAGAAAGCGCCACCGACGATCAGTGGGATGGCCGATGCGGCACCGAGTGCCAGCGAGAGCTTGATCAGGCGTTGGCGTTTTTCGTAGGCGTCGCGTGCCTGTTGATTTCGGCTGATCACTTCCTCGCTGCGAATGACGGCATTTCCCATCCAGAATCGCATCACATCGGCCGCTTCGATCGATGCAGCGCGGACTTTGTCGAAATCTGTCGGTTCAGCCCTGGCGCGGCTCACCGCAGCTTCGATCGACATCTTCATTACCTCAGGCTTGAGGGTAGAGCTCATCACCTTGCCGGGGAAAATCCATGGAGAATCCTCCAGTCCAGGCACGTGCAAAACCACCGCATTGATCCTTGTTTGCGTCCATTTTTCTGCAAACCCCCTTGCCACATGGAGCGGCGGAGCGTCCCCGATCTCAGGAAGCACCACAACCATTACATCGATCCCCTCGTTTTCCCGGACCACCTGCAGCGGCTCGGAAATCTCACGGGCCTCTTGCACAGTCAGAATCTCCTTCGGATCACATATCGAATTCGCAGGCCTTTCCCCATATTTGAATTCGGTTTGCCCCTGATCCGCATCCACGGCGCAGGCGAAGGTCAAAAAAGTCATCAAAAATCGCAGCACGCTCATGAGCCGGAATCCTGTTTGAGTTGTTGTTGGGAGCGCTTCCATGCCTTTTCAAGCATCACTCGGGTGGTTTTTAGGAAATTGGTGACTGCCTGCAGCGTATCGCCTTGGCGCATTGAGTTGGAGACAGCGGCAAGCGCACGGTTCCACATCTCATCGGAAAGCCAGACCTCGGCGCGATATCCGGTGGTGACCGAGGCGTTGCCGGTTTTGCCATCGACGAGCAGAAGCACCGTCCACTCGCGGTCTTCGGCCGTTTCACCTTCGGCCAGCGGACAGACGTTCAGCAGCCAAAATCCGAAGACCGGTAGACTGATTTCGGCGCCCAGCATGACCGCGCAGATGCGCCAACGGATTTGTGGGAAACGCTTACCGAAATCCTTGATCGCCGCATTGATTTTTTTCTGCTCTTTCGGAGTCCACAGATCCACCACATCGAGGATGGGCAGCAGCGGCGGGGGATCTTCGCCGAACATTTCCATAGATTTCGACCCGGTAAATCCACATGCCTCGCACCAATTCGTGTCCCGCTCGAGACGGATGTGGCACGAGGGGCACATCACGCTCGCGATGGCGAAGCGCTTTGGTGAATATTCCCGGAGATCGCTCATCTTTTTAACCGTATGGAAGTGGAGACCGCGTGCGCATCGAGCCCCTCAAGGCGCGCGAATTCCTCGATCACGGAAAGGGATTTCGCCACCGATTTCTTATCCAGTTTCACAATGCTGGTGCGGCGCTGGAACTGATCGGCGCGGAGTCCGGAAAACGATTTTCCCGCACCACCCGTCGGCAAGGTGTGGCTCGGGCCGGCGAGGAAATCTCCGACCGCGACCGGCGAGTCCGGTCCCAGATAGATCGCACCAGCTGTGCGGATTTGCGGGAGCACGGCGTCCTCGTTTTTCACTACTAGGGAAATGTGCTCCGGGGCGAAATGGTTGGCGATTTCGATGCCCTCTTGCAACGATTTCACCAGCAGAAGAAATGTCCCTTTTTCGAGGACATCGCGGATGATTTTTTCGCGGCCCAACTGCTTCGCTTGTTTCTCCACCTCCGTCTTCACCTTGGTGAGCAGTGCCTTGGATGGGGTCACGAATCCGACCACGCTGTCGCCGCCGTGTTCCGCCTGGGCAAGAAGATCCGCCGCGATGTAGGCGGCGTTCGCTGAGGCGTCGGCCAAGATCAGAATCTCGCTGGGTCCGGGCAGCAGATCGATGGATACCGCTCCGACAAGTTGACGCTTGGCCTCGACCACGAAGCTGTTCCCGGGTCCAAAAATCCGATCTACCGGCTTCACCGATTTTGTGCCGAGCGCCATCGCGGCGATCGCCTGCGCGCCGCCGACCTTGATCGCCTCGGTCACGCCGGCTTGGGAGAGGGCATAGAGCAGGGCAGGATTCACCGTGCCATCCGGGCCGCATGGGGTCGCGGCGAAAATTTCAGGAACCCCGGCCGCCTGGGCGAATCCTGCGGTCATCAGGGCGGTGGAGACGAGAGGTGCTTTGCCTCCCGGCACATACACTCCGACCCGGTCGAAGGGCGTGAAGCGTTCGCCGACTGTGGCACCCTCCGCGTTTTTCCCCGACCAGTCTTTCCTCATGCTCTTCTTGGCGAAGGCGTGGATATTTTTCAGGCTACGCCGCACCGCCTCGCGCGTAGCGTCGGAAACCGAATCCTCCGCTGCTGCAAATTCCTTCTCGCTGACGAACAGCCCCTTCTTGGTGAGCTTTGCGCCATCGAATCGCTGGGTCAGATCGATCAAGGCACTGTCGCCCTTGGTGGAGACTTGGGAAATGATATCCGAGACGATTTCACGCACGGAATCTTCCGGGATGGCCCTGCGTTGCAGGCGACTGACGAACGGAGCATAGCCCGCATCCTTGTAACTGAGAATTTTCATACCACTGAGCTGAGGCGCAAAAGATGCACATTTCCCGCAACCGCGCCAACCTTTCAATGTGGGCGAAAGAAATTACCACACGCCCCCTCTTTGTCGGATGCCTCATCTCTTGCGGAGTTCGGCGGGCACCGCATCCCCGTTCTCGCTACCAATCCCCCCCAAAAAGGTCAGACTGTGGTTATTCTGACTAACACCGCCCTTTTTCTTGCTCCATCGCTACCTTCACCCCAATCTTTATTGATATCAGTATCCATTACTGCCCCCCACTTTACCCCCCCTTCAGTAGTATATTACTGCTCCCCAAACAATTAATTATTACGAAAAGATGAAGCCTACCACTTGTGCAAAATGGACGACATTACTCACTGTATCGTGCCTGTCCTTTCAGGCCGCGGTCGGGCAAGGCGCGATTTCATGGGACGCCTCTTACTTCAACGACGTTGGCCTCAGCGCCAGTGAATTCGCGACATTCCAAGACGAAATCAACATTGCTCTGAACTATTACAGCTCAAACTGGCAAGCGCCACATGCCGTCACAGTGAAGGTGGACTTTCGTGCCGTGGACTTCGGACTTGGCACCGCGAGCACCTACGGAGCCGATATTGCCTATCAGGACTATTATAACGCCCTGTCCAGCACAGGAACATCGGCTGACGACGCTACGGCATTGTCATTCATCCCTAACTCTCCAAACAATCCCGCGAACGGAAACCTTCTGATTAATATGTCGACCCCCCTGTTACGAGCCATGGGTTTCAATTACTCTCCCGGTGGCGGGGACGCTGACGCGACGATCAGCCTGAATACCAACCTGATGGCACTGAACCGTAGCGGTCCTGTCGACCCCGCAAAATACGACCTCCGCCAAGTCACCTATCACGAACTCAATGAGGTGCTTGGCTTCCGCTCGGGGCTCAATGGTGTCGCAAATGCACCGGGACCAGGACCTACCGGACCGATCGGCCCGGCTGACCTTTTCCGCTACGATGGGGTTGGTTCCCGCAGCTGGAGCACCGATATCAATGAACTTCAGCCCTACTTTTCCATCGACAACGGCGTCACCAAGCTGGCCGAGTTTGACATCGATGACGCAGGCGATCGCCAGGATTTCGATGGCATGATAGATGGCTTCCCGGCCCCTAGTGTACAGGATGCGTTCAGCACGCCTGGCATCCGGCTTGACCAAGGGGTGGCGGAGGAAACCTTCCTTGATGTGATCGGCTACAACCGCGTGGTAGTCCCCGAGCCGAGCACTAGCGCTTTGCTGGCCCTGGGTGGATTGGTTCTTCTCCGCCGCCGGCGCCCCAACTGCTAGAAAAATAATCAGCGGCTGAAGGTTTTCCCCGGCTAGGCAAAAATCGTCGCGATGCTTCAGAGGAAAGCTCTCCGCACCGCCATAGCCACAATTCCCAGCCCGCCCACAACAAAGAGCATCGGGAACCAGATCGAATAGCCCGCAGCCTTGGAATCGGGCTGCAGGATCGTGAAATCAACATCCTCGGGATTCACGTAAACGGTGGTCTTGGTTCCGGCGGGCAACTGCTCTAGCAGATTTGCCGGTTTGGCACGCTTGTTGTAGGAGGCATTGCCCCGCGCCGTCACCCGCTCGCCGGTCTTCGGCACGCCCTTCCACTCATAGCCGTAGAGCACTTTGAAACGATACTCGCGTGGCGAAAATTCATCGTGTTTCCAGTCTTCCACTTCGGAGGAAAGGATTACCGCCTCCACCTGCGGCCAACTTCGCTGATCCACCGCGCGAGAATAACTTTCCCACATCAGCACGGTGAAAAGCCCGCCGATCACAGAAATGGCAAGCCCGAGAAGAATGAGGAAAATGGTGGAACCTTTCATGGCAACAACGCGAACCAACAGCCTGCCGTGGAAAATTGCAACTCCGGTAAAGATCGACACGGAATGACCCCGGTAATATATCGCTCCTGTGCGCTACTCCCTGACACATCGCACCCACTACAAGTATGAGGGTGCAGTCTCCGTCTCCCATCACCTCGCGCGGCTTGCTCCGAGGTTTCTGCCCGGACAGCGTTGCCCGTGGCATGTCATCGAGGTGAAACCCGAGCCGGTTGGACGAAGTCTGCACAACGATGTCTACGGCAATGAAACCGCCTACTTCGAGTGCGAGGGCGCGCACACCGAACTGGAAGTCACCGCGCGCAGCCTAGTAGAGGTTTTCCCCGTCAAGCTTCCTGCACCGGAATCCACCCCAGCGTGGGAAAGCATCGTTCTATCCAGCAGTGCCGACAAACTCACCCTCAGCACCGAGGCCGGAGCGTTCCGCTTTGGCTCGCCCATGGTGCCGCTCGGAGAGGATTTTGCTGACTACGCGCGCACCGATTTCCCGCCGGAAAGACCCATCCTTGAGGCCGCGATGGCACTCATGAAACGCATCTTTAATGAATGCGAGTTTGACCCCACCGCCACCGATGTCGCCACTCCTGTCGCGGATGTGCTGATGAGAAAAGCCGGGGTCTGCCAGGACTTTGCGCACCTCATGCTCGCCTGCCTGCGCTCGCTCGGCCTGCCGGCGCGATACGTCAGCGGCTATCTAGAAACCCTTCCTCCTCCTGGCCAGAAACGCCTCGTCGGCGCGGATGCTTCTCACGCATGGGTTTCAGTTTTTTGCGGCGAAAGCGTCGGATGGGTCGATTGTGACCCCACCAACAACATCCTCCCCGGCGAACGCCATATTACCGTCGCGTGGGGCCGGGATTTCTCAGACGTCAGCCCTTTGCGTGGCGTGACTCTCGGAGCCGGCGGCCAAATTCTCAAAGTCGAGGTGGACGTCGAGCCTATCGACTAACAGCAGGTGGGCTTCACCTCCGTTGCCTCGATCCATCCCACATACCGGTCAGCATCAGCGCCCCCCGGATCCCAGCCTCTTGCCCGAGCAGCGGCGGCACGACATAAGGCAGAGTTTCAAGCGCAGGAAAATACCCGGCCGCCAATTTGATGAGCAGCTTCTCGGTCTTTTCATGCAACCCGGCTGCCTGTGAAACACCCCCGCCGATGACCACCCGATCGGGCGGACAGATCGCCAGCAGCGACTGGATACCATGCGCCAGATACCATGCCTCGGTGTCCCACGCTGCATGATCCTCAGGAAGCTCACAGCCGGGAATACCCCAGCGCTGCTGGATGGCCGGCCCGCTTGCCATTCCCTCCAGACAATTTCCATGGAAACGGCAGGCACCTGCGAAGTCATCTCCTTCCTGCCGCGGCGGGATCAGATGGCCAAACTCCGGGTGAAGTGCCCCGTGCACCAGGTTGCCATCGCAGAGCACCCCCGCACCGATCCCGGTGCCGATGGTGATATAGACCACGTTCTCCAGACCCGCCGCAGCGCCGATTTTTGCTTCAGCAAGACAGGCCGCATTCACATCGGTTTCCAAGCTGAGCTTCATGTCGGGAAACGCCTCGAGCAATGGCTTGGAAATAGAAAATCCACTCCAGTTTGGTTTCGGCGTCGGCAGCATGTAGCCCCAGTTATCCGCCTTTGGGTTGATCTGCACCGGCCCGAACGCAGCCACCCCCATCGAGCTCGGCGTGCCCCGCTCGGCAAGCCACTTCACCGCAGTCTGAAACGTCTCTTCCGGCTTCGTCGTCGGGAAACGCATTTCCTCGATCAGTGTCCCATCGCTCTCCCCAATGGCGACGACTGTCTTGGTTCCACCCAGTTCCATGGCTGCTATCATGATCGGAGACTAGCGACAATCCCCCGCAGGGTCTAGGGTTTTGGCGAAATTCCCCATTCCCGAAAAAGCAACGATGACAAATCCCTCCGGCTGCTTATGATCTCCCCCGTGAGTTATCAGGTTTTCGCTAGAAAATACCGCCCAAAAACGTTTGAAGACGTTCTCGGGCAGGATCATGTCGTCCGCACCCTGCGCAATGCCATCGGGCAGAACCGTTTGGCGCACGCCTACCTATTCGTCGGCCCGCGCGGCACCGGCAAAACCTCCACCGCCCGCATCCTCGCCAAAGCCCTCAACTGCACCGGCGGCCCCAAGATCGATTTCGACCCCGATGAGGATGTCTGCAAGGAAATCGCCGAAGGTCGCTCGCTCGATGTCCTCGAGATCGACGGTGCTTCGAACAACGGCGTGGAGCAGGTGCGCGATCTCCGGGAATCCGTGAAATACGCCCCCAGCCGCGGCCAGTTCAAGATCTACTACATCGATGAGGTGCACATGCTCTCGAACGCCGCCTTCAACGCCCTCCTGAAAACGCTCGAAGAGCCGCCGGAGCACGTGAAATTCATCTTCGCTACCACAGAGGTGCAGAAAATCCTGCCCACCATCCTCTCCCGCTGCCAGCGCTTCGATCTGCGTCCCATCCCCACCCAGACCATCGCCGATCACCTCCTCCACATCGCCACCGAGGAAGGCATCACCCTCGAACAAACCGCCGCCTGGGCCATCGCGAAAGGTGCCGACGGCGGCATGCGCGATGCACAGTCGATGCTCGACCAGCTCGTCGCTTTCTGCGGGGAAACTATCACTGAGGCCAACGTCCTCGACATCTTCGGCTTCACCTCACGGGAAAAAGTCGCCGAGCTCACCACCTCCCTGCTTTCTCGCGAAACCCCCACCGCCCTCAGGCTCATCCAGCAAGAGGCCGAAAGTGGTCGCGAACTTTCTCAACTCCTCGGCGAGCTCATCGGCTGCCTGCGCGGCCTGCTCGTCGCGAAGCTCGATCCTTCCGCCGATGGCGAAGGCATCCCCGAGGAAATCTGGAACAAGCTCATGGACGACGCCGGCGAATACGCACCCGAGCGCATCCTCGCCGCCATCGACGTCTTCGCGGAGACCGAAGGCCGCATGAAGTGGGCCAGCAACAAGCGCCTCCACTTCGAGCTCGGTGTCATCAAAGCGATCCAGACCCTCTCCGAAGTCCGCATTACCGATATCATCAATGTCCTCACCAAAGGCGCGGATTACATCACTTCACCGCCGCAGCAGCAGGCACAAGCTACGGCAGATCCCGTAGTAAAGCAGGAACCCGAACCGGCAACCGCTCCAGAGCCCACTGCAGCACCTGAGCCAGTTCTGGCAGCATCGCCCGCCCCGGCACCTGCTCCAGCCGCAGCGACACCCCCGGCGCAGAAGAAGCCTTCTGACACCCTCTCCGCCTTCGACGCCCTCATCGCGAACGCTCCCGATGAAGAGGACGAACCCGAGCCAATTCCCACTCCCGCCAAAGCGGCAGAGCCGGAACCCGAACCCGAGCCGGACAAGATCGAGGAAGACACGTTTTACCAAGACCCACTCATTCAGGCAGCGCTCGAGAAATTCGAAGCAAAGATCGTTGCAAACTAAAACCACACCCCACTCATGAACATACAGAAACTGATGAAACAGGCCCAGCAGATGCAGGCTGGCATGGCAGCAAAACAAGAAGAGCTCGCCGCTCAGATTGTTGAAGCATCCGTCGGCGGCGGTAAAGTCACCGTCACCTCGAACTGCGCCGGCGACGTCATGTCCATCAAGATCGATCCCGCTGTCGTCGACCCTTCCGATGTCGAGTTCCTCGAAGACCTCGTTCTCAAAGGAGTCCAGGAAGCCGTCAACAAAGGCAAAGAACAGGCTGCCGCGGAAATGAAAAAACTCACCGGCGGACTCGGCATCCCGGGGATGTAAAACTCTATGTTCTGAAACCAGAGCTTAGAAAACTCAGCTGGAAAAATCTGATACGCGTTTATCCGCGTCTTTATGCCCTCGGGTGTATCCGGGGTTCCTCTTCCGAATTAGCCAACCAACCATCATGTCACAAACAAGGCGCACGATCGGCTGGTGTTTCGTCGGAGCCTCTCTGCTGACCCACGTCGTCACCGTCTGGGCCTACTCAAACCAGCCAGATTCCGTCGCCGCGTTCACCGTGTTCCCCTTCTGGTTCTGGGGCGGTATCGGCCTGCTCATGTCGGTGTTCGCCTTCTGCTTCCTCCGCGCACCGCTCTCCCTTATCGTCACTGCCGTCTGGGCTATCACCCTCTCCGTGGGGATGGATGAGGCGAAAGTCCTCTCGAATTTTACCCATCCTCCGATCTCCGAAAAACGCCAACCCCCGCAGGACAGGGTCGGCGTCATACGGGTCATCACAGTCAATTGCGCCAATTTTGCCTTCGGTGATCCGGTCGTTGACTTGAAAAAATGGGATCCCGATATCGTGCTGCTCCAGCAGGTCTATCCGCATCGGGTGAAACAAATTTGCGAGGCGCTCTACGGCGGAAACGGCGACTACCGCGCCTACCGTACAAACGGCATTGTCACACGCCATGAGATCAAACGGGAAGTACGTAATCCCTTCATGAGCAACCAGCAGATCACCCTCCAGCTTCCCAACGGCAGCCACATCGAGGTGGTCAATGTCCACCTCGCCACCGCCGCCACCGACCTGCGCCTGTGGAGCGAAAAATCCCGTGTCGCCCACCGCATCAACCGCGCCATCCGTCGCAAGGAACTCTCCACCGTCCTCCAGGTGCTTGAGCAGACCAGCTCCTTTCCCGCCATCCCTACGATCCTTGGTGGAGATTTCAATGCCGGAGCCGCCGATGTCGTCCATCGCCAGCTCACCCGTGATTTTGACGATGCATTCTCCGCCGTAGGCCGTGGCTGGGGCGATACCTTCCACCGCCGTTTCCCCATCCTCCGCATCGATCACATCTACGCCACCCGCCAGCTCCAGCCCCAGAGCTGCGGTGTCGCGGTTTCTCGAGATACGGATCACCGGATGGTCGTCGCGGATCTGCTGCTCCGTGAATGAAGAAAGGAGCCGCGAAAGCGTCGAGAAGTTCGCAACCTGCGTTTTCCCTCTACAGAGAGCGAGAAGGAAAAAGGGGGGGGGGAAACTCAAAAACTTCAAAATCCAGAGCACCGGTCTTCCTCCACTCCTCATCTGACATCTTCCCTCCCCGTAGAAAAAAGCCCGATAGACCAATTGGTTTCACGCCTGCACCAACACCTGATCGAAATCCTTCCAGACCGGATCGATATTCTGCGCGCGGAGCATCTCCGCGATTTGTGCGGGGCTGCGGGTGTCGTGGATCTGAAATTGCTCGGTGGCTTTTTCTTTGCCTGATTTCTCAGTGAGCTCCACCCGGCGGCCTTTCACCGTGAGATGCAGATCGTCCGATCCAGCACCGGTGTAACCGCCCGGTTCCGTGCGTGCACCAGCCGACATGTGGGTGATGCCGAGCGATGCCATCGCATCGCGGAGTGGAGCGGGCTCGCGGGTGGAAAGCACGATGGCGACCTGCGGAAAAATAATGCGGAAAGCAGTGACCAAACGGAGCAGCGCAGCATCCGGGAGGTAGCGGTTCGGATCCGGCTCGTATTGGTAATTTCCCGCATAGGGGCGCATGCGTGGGAACGCGACCGAAAACTGTGCTTTCCAGCAATGCCGGTAGAGATACTCAAGATGCGCGGCAAGCGAGAGAGCCTCGTGTTTCCAATCCGCCAATCCAAACAACGCGCCGATGCCGATGCGGCGAAAACCTCCGGCATACGCCCGCTCCGGGCAATCCAAGCGCCAGTCGAATTTCTTCTTCGGCCCCGCGGTGTGAAGGGTTTCGTAGGTTTCGCGATGATAGGTTTCCTGATAAACGATCAACCCCTCCGCACCGTGCTCGACGAGTTCGGTGTATTGGTCGTCCTCCATGGGGCCTACCTCCAGCGCGAGGGTGGGGAAAAGTGGGATCAGTGCATCGAGGCATTTCTGCAGGTAGCCCTCGGAAACGAATTTAGGATGCTCTCCGGCGACAAGTAGGAGATTCCGGAAACCTTGGGCATGAAGGTGCTTCGCCTCGGTCACCACCTGATCGACGGTGAGGGTCGTCCGCAGGATCGCGGCATCGCGGGAGAAACCGCAGTAGGAGCAGTTGTTCACGCATTCGTTCGAAACATACAACGGGGCGAAGAGCCGCATGGTTTTCCCGAAGTTTTGACGGGTTGCAAGCTGGCTCTTCTGCGCGAGCGTTTCCAAAGAGACATCCTCGTCCAACAGCGCAGCGAACCGGCGCATCAAAGGCGTCGGGTTCGCAAGGAGTTCGGGATAGGAAGCGGAAAACGGCATGGCGGAAGTTGCAGCAACTCAGGGCGCACGTCCAACAAAGTATCGGCGATTTATGAAGACTGGCGCGGCGGGATATCCGAGGGCATGTTAAAATCCTTTGAATTTCCTGGCCCATCTCTATCTCGCAGAGCCCACCGACGAATCCCTCGTCGGGAATCTGCTCGGTGATTTCGCGAAGGGCTTGCCAAGTACATTGGAGGAACGTTTCCCCCCGGGTGTGGTGCGCGGGATCCTCCAGCACCGGGCGGTGGATGCCTTCACCGACCGGCATCCGACCTTTTCCCAGGCGAGACGACTCCTTTCCCCGCACCGGAGCAGATTGGCGGGGATCGTGGTGGATGTGCTTTATGATTATTTTCTCTCCACCCGCTGGCCGGACGGGGATGCGGCACGATTGGAATTTATCGAGCACTGCCACGGCACGCTTCTTGCCCACGACGAATGGCTGAGCCCGCAGCTCCGGGCGGTGCTGCCGAGGATGATTTCGGAAAACTGGCTTGGTAGCTATTCCAGCATCGGCGGGCTGGCTCTGACCTTCCGCCGGGTGGCGACGCGCAGCCCGGTGGCGGCGGGAGTGCTGGGCGCGGAGGAAGATTTCGTGAAACACCAAGATCAGCTAGAAAAGCTCTACAACGAATTTTTCCCAGATCTGGAGACATTTTCTAAGCAGTGGCTGGCTGCACGTGATTGAGCTTCGCTATTGCGGGAATGGCGACGGATGTGGATGATCCGCGCGTGGCGGTTTTTCTGGCGATTGAGAGTTCCTGTGATGAGACGGCGGTGGCGATCCTGCGCGGAGAGCCAGGCGGGGCGGCGGAGGTGCTTGCCAGCGAGGTGGCATCGCAGATCGCGGAGCATCGGGAACACGGCGGAGTGGTGCCGGAAATCGCTTCGCGCAGTCATTCTCTGTGCCTCGGCGGACTGGTCGAGCAGGCACTGGATACCGCGGGAATGGGAATGGGCGACGTGGATGTTTTCGGCGCGACCATGGGCCCGGGGCTCGCCTCCTCGCTGCTTGTCGGCAGCACCGCAGCGAAGGCGATGTCCTGCGTTTCCGGGAAACCTTTTGTCGGCGTCAACCACATGGAGGGGCATCTGCTCTCTCCCTTCATCGGCGGCACCGAGGTTCCCCCGCATGTTGGCCTCATCGTATCCGGTGGGCACACCTTGCTAATGAAAGTCAGCGGTGCCGGGGATTACACAAAAATGGCCACAACCCGTGACGACGCGGCAGGCGAGGCTTTCGACAAGGTCGGGAAAATGCTCGGCCTCCCCTACCCCGGCGGCCCCGAGATCGAAAAAGCGACGAAAAATGGCGACCCGAAAGCCTACGACTTCCCTCGATCCATGATGCAGGGCGGGGAGCTGGATTTCTCCTTCTCCGGTTTGAAAACCGCAGTGCTTTACACGCTTCAGAAAAACCCCAATGCAAAGATCCCGGACATCGCCGCATCGTTCCAGACCGCAGTGATTGAGGTGCTGGTGGAGAAAACCATGCGCGCCGCGAAGCTCGCCCGCACCGATCTCATCGGACTTTCCGGCGGGGTGAGCCTCAACAAGGTGGTGCGCAGCGCCTTCGAAAAGCGGTGCGCGAAGGAGGGCATCGCCCTCGCCATCGCCGACGGCGCACTCTGCACCGACAATGCGGCAATGATCGCTTTCGCCGGACTGCTGAGGTTTTTTGCAGGCAAGACCGATGGACTCGGCGGCGACATCGATCCGAACCTCAGTCTCTGAGGAAATCCCGGTTTTGACTCGCAAGCCGCCATTCCCCCGGACAGATTTTCAGGGATGAAATACCGGGCGCTTATCTTCGACTTCGACGGCACCATCGCGGACACCCTCGGAGAAACCCGGATTATCTTCAACGAAATCGCCCCTGACTACGGGATCCGAGAGGTGCAAGAACACGAGATGGCCGAGCTCCGCCACCTCTCGCTCAAAGAAATCCTCCGCAAACTCGACATTCCCAAGCGCCGCGTCCCTTCGATCATCGCGCGCGGCACCGGCATGATGCGGGCGAACATCGACCGTCTCCAACTCATCGACGGCATGAAGGAAGCACTGACCGAGCTGCGCAACCACACCGAATCTTTTGGCATCCTCACTTCGAATTCCACGGCAAACGTAGACGTATTCCTCCGCAATCATGGGATCCGCGATCTCTTCGAATTCGTCTCCTCCACCTCAAAGCTTACAGGCAAATCGCGCCACCTCCGGGCGATAAGGAAGACCTTTTCCGTGAAAAGCCACGAAATGTGCTACATCGGCGACGAACTGCGCGATGTGAAGGCCGCACAGAAAGCGAGAATCCCGCATGCCGCCGTGAGCTGGGGTTTCAATTCCCGTGAATCCCTCGAAAAGTCCAGGCCCACCTACCTTTTCGACCACCCGCAGGATTTCTCAGCGCTGAAAGGCTGAGTGGTGCCGGGATTGACAGTATGGCCCGTGATTCGACAGGGTCTGCGCATGTCAGATGAAAAAGATACGGTGAATGTGGAGTCTGTGGACACCGTTGAGGCCGTGAACGTGGAAAACGCACCACTCGAAATCGAAAACACCGCTGGGGAATCTCTCTCGAAAAACAAAATCGGCGGCTTCATGAGCCCCGTCGTTTTCCTGCTGTTCATGATTTTCGCCATGGTCGTCGTGCTGGCAGTCATCAATCTTTCCAAACCCGCCGCTAACGGCTCAGGAACTTCCGCAACTGCCGACAGCCCACAACTCGCCGCCCACCAAGCAGAACTACGCGCCCTGCGCACCGAGCTCAACCGCGAGCGCATGGCCATGGGACTCAGCCCCCTGCCCGAAGATTCCGAGCCCATCGATGAGATCGCAGATCGGCTCAAGGGCGATGCCGATACACTCATTGCCATCGCCGGGCGCTTCCAGCAAATGCTTGGGGAAAAGGATGCGGAAATCTCACAACGCAGCAACGAGATCATCCGATTGGAAAAACTCCGGCAGGACGTTTCCGCAGAGAATGCCCGGCTCTACAACGAACTCCAGCGTGCCCTCGACGCGAGTTCCGAGGTAAAAGAGCTCAAGTCCATGCTCGAGCAAATGCGAAGCCAACGCGACACCCTCTCCCAACAACTTGCCGAAACCCGCGAAGAACTCACCAACAACCTCGGTGCAATCAGCGAGCAGGAGTTTGAAGACTTCCAACGCCGCTACGACGAAATGGCGAAAGCCCGAATCTTCTTCGAAAATCGCGTCAAGGAACTCGAAGCACAACTCGGCGAGGGAAATCTCTTCGCTAGATCCGAGAACGAACTGCTTCCCGACGCAGTCGAGCTTTTCAAGAGGCTCCGCACTCTGGAAGGCATGAAGGACTCCGACATCAATACCGAATACAGCAAGCTGGGGGGCGACCTTGGGGCAAACGTGCTCCACACCCTTGAGTTCTCCACCGGCTCCAGCGAACTGAGCTCGCAAGACATGGCCCAACTCGAACACATCGTTTCCGATGATGTCCCCGACGGAGATTTGATCCTCATCGTCGGCTATGCATCAACGACCGGAGACGCTCAGAAAAACGAGACGCTCTCCTCCGCACGTGCGACCGCCGCCGCAGAACATTTCGCCAGCCGCAAACGCGCCGGCCAGAAAGTGCAGGCGGTATACCTCGGCCAAACCAGCCGCTTCAGCAGTCGCATCCCAGAGCGCAATCAAATCTGCGAAGTCTGGAGAATCCGCAGGAAGTAGGGAAGCCATTGCTTCTCCGAAAGTCTTCCTAGGAGCAGATAAAGAAAGGGACCTACCCATCTAACACTAAGCGACACTCAGCCTTTGCTTGGTGGTTGATCTTGGCGCTGGCTATCACCGCGTCAATTCTTCCCCCGCTAGCATTTCACTGGCGGGAAATTGTCACACTCATCGAGCTTCATCGGCATCGATTGACATCTTCTGCCAGCCGAACTGCTAGTTCTTCGGCATCTTGGAGCGTGGTCACATGGCATTCCGATTGCCCTTCTTGCCATACTCGTGTGGGCCATTTGCATGCCCTCAACGAGGAACTCGTCCATTGCCTCAGGAACTCTTCTGACCGCTATTTTCTCGTCGATCTTCTGCGCCTACTGCCTGACCATCTCGCCTCATTGTATATAGTCGGCAGCCTCCCAGTGACCGAGGAGTCCTCTCCGAACCAGAGGCGACTCCTGCTTCGAAATCAGAGCTGTCCTCACGAGATTCGGAGGACTGAAATCCACTGGCCTGACGGGCAACCGATTACTCCGCCGCCGGAGCGATGTCTCCTTGATCGCTGGGCACCACTTCTTCGATATGGCCATGCTCTGGATCTATCGCACCTTCCTTCGCCGGTCCGTTAGGCAGGACAAGGAAGCAAAGATAAACGATGATGGTCGGAATGATCGCACCGAGGAACAGGTTGAGCGGTGAGACTCCTCCCTCGAAATACCTCGAAAGGATGCTCTGTCCAGCAGGGTTCGGGGCGTTCGCAATGACGGTAAGCCCGCCTCCGGTTACCGCTCCTGCGACCACCGCATGCTTCGCGCTGAAGGAAATACCATCCACCTGTGAGGCGAGATAGGTGATTGCGGCGTTGTCGTTGAAGGCGGTCAGGATCGTGGAACCGAGCATCAGCGCTTGGTCAGGCAGTGTCTGGATGATGGGGGCGATCCACCAGCCCTGCACGCCGCCGTGGATTACCAGACCCGCAAGGAAGAAGCCGACCAGAAGTGGGCTTTTCAAGGAAACCTCGTTCTGGTGATGGCGGGTCGCCATCAGGAACGCGAGGAAGAACAGGAAGCCGCCGACAAACAGCACCGGATAATGCGCTGTGTAAACCGTCCACGCAAGGAAAGCCAAATGAACGATCGTGATCCATGCAGGAATCGGCGTTTCACGCTCCTCCCACGACTGGGGGTGGAGCTGGCCGTCTTCGCGACCATCCGCCTTATCCGCGATGCGGAACAGGGATTTTCTGAAGACCAAGAAATACATGGTGGTGGAGATCAACACACCCACAACCGCTTTCCACCCAAAGTGCTCCAGCATGAACAGCGTGCCCCAGTTCCACGTCCCCGCAACCATGAGCACCGGTGGTGCCGCAAAGTGGGTGAGCGTGCCGCCCACAGAGATGTTCACGAAAAGCAGGCCGATAGTCGCATACGCAAGCACCTTATCTGGCTTCAAGCGGTAGAATTTCTTCGCCAGCAGCATTGCACCGATGGTCATGGCCGCAGGCTCGGTGATGAAGGATCCAAGGATGGGCGCGATGATCAGCACGCTCATCCACCATGCGGCGGGTGTGCCTTTTCCGATCGCGGCGGCCTTTGCCATCACGGATTCGGCGAAACGCAACACCGGGCGACTCGCGGCGATCGCCATAATCACCACCACGAACAACGGCTCGGTGAAGACCTTGTCCTTGTTCAGATAGACCTCGAAGTCGTGCCAAGTGTAGAAATAACTCGCCGCACCTGCCAGCACGATCACCCAGATCCCGAAAATCGCCTCCACCTCGCCGAGGAAATGGAACATCGTGGCTTTGAAAGAAACCTCTGGCTCACCGTCCGGATGCTCCTTGTCCTTCGGTCCGCGTGTCCTGAGGTTTTCCTGGTGGATGTGTTCGTAGTGATGGGCGAGCTTGTTGAGCGAACCGGCCGCGAAGGTGTGGCAGATGGCCAGTAGGAAAATGAGGCTGGCTGCGATATTGAAGGGATCTGCCAGTGCGCGGGATTTCAGCGTCTCGATCAGGCCACCTTCCACTTCCGGATACATTTCCTTCGGTTTCGGGAAAGCGGAGTATTGTGTGCTCCCATCTTGCAGCTCCGGGTAGGCCGCTTCCGGGCCATGACCTCCGCCCGCTGCTTGCGCAGGGACGATGGAGAAGAACGACAGGACGAAGAGGAGGAGGATCGTGAATTTCATAGATCGGAAAGGACGCGGGGTTATAAGTAGCCGCTCTTCCTTCCGCAAGTGGAATAGGATTTTCCGACCATCGATCCCCTCCCGGAAAGGTTTCGGTTGGCAATGCATGCCACCCCGGGCTATGCATCGCCGCAAGCGATTTCACTCATGCAAAACGATCTTATTCTTATCAAAGCCGGAACTGGCGTCCTTACCCGCGTTGAAGACGGCACCATCGACCGCGCCGCACTCGTCCACCTTGTCGCCGCCATTTCAGATCTCATAAATGAGGGACATCGCTGCATGTTCGTCTCCTCCGGTGCCGTCGGCTCGGGGGTTTCCGCCATGGGACTCACCGAATACCCTGCCGATATCGTCACCCGTCAGGCCTGTGCTGCCGTCGGTCAAGCCCGGTTGATGCGCATCTACACCTCACTTTTCGCGAACTTCGATATCTCTGTCGCCCAGATCCTCCTCACTGCCGGGGATATCAAAGGCCCTCAACGCGCCGGCTATATCACCAACACCCTCACCCGCCTCCTCGAAGAGCCCCGCATCCTCCCCATCATCAACGAGAACGACTCCGTCGCCATCCGCGAGCTGAACTTCGGAGACAACGACATGCTCTCCGTCCGCGTCGCAAAACTCATCGGCGCAAAGCGCGTGATCCTGCTCACCAGCGTTGACGGCCTGCTCGATCCGGAAACCAACGCCCTCATCCGGGAGGTCACCGACATCGACGGGGTCTTCCGTCATGTCCGCGATGACAAGGGAAAATTCTCCATGGGTGGAATGGCATCGAAACTCAAAGCCGTGAAATTCGCCGTCGATGCAGGTATCGAAACCCATATCGCCAACGGCCGCCTGCCCCGCCGCTTGGTTGACATCGTAAACGGCAAGGGCATCTCCACCAAATTCCTTGCCAACCCAAACCCCATCCCCGTTGACGCCCACCTCCCTCTGAACACTCCAAACACTCCAAACTAGCATGTCCGATCCTATCACCGAACAAATCCACCAGATGGGTCGCCAGGCACGCGCCGCCGCCCACCAGCTCTCCCTCCTCACCGCTGAGGAAAAGGACACCATCCTCCGCGCCATGGCCCAAGGGCTGCGCGATTCCTCCACTGAAATCCTCGAAGCGAACTCCAAGGACATCAGCGCCGGCGAAGAAAAAGGCCTCTCCTCCGCCATGCTCGACCGCCTGCGTCTCGATGTCGCCCGCCTCGAAGCCATCGCCGCCGCCCTCGAACACGTCGCCACCCTCCCCGATCCTGTCGGCCAAGTCCTCGACGACTGGGTTCCCAATAGCGGCATTCGCATCGAGCAAATCCGCGTCCCCATCGGCACCATCGGCATCATCTACGAGAGCCGCCCCAACGTCACCGCAGACGCCGCCGGCCTCTGTTTCAAAACCGGCAACGCCACCATCCTGCGCGGCGGCTCCGAAGCGATCCACTCGAACCGCGCCATCGCCACCGCCATCCAGAGCGGCGGTGAAAAGGCAGGACTGCCCGAGCATTCCGTCCAGCTCGTCCCCTTCACCGACCGCCAATCCGTCGCCGCCATGGCCGGCATGGACCAATGGCTCGACCTGATCATTCCGCGCGGTGGAAAAGGCCTCATCGAGACCGTCGTCTCTCTCGCACGCATGCCTGTCATCAAGCACTACGACGGCATCTGCCACCTCTACGCTGCGGAAAAGGCCGATCAGGAAATGGCCGTAAAACTCACCGTCGATTCCAAGACCCAAAAGCCCGGCGTCTGCAACGCCCTTGAAACCCTCCTCATCGACGATTCCATCGCCGCCGAGTTTCTTCCAAAAGTCGCCGCCGCCCTCCGCGCAAAGGAAGTCGAGCTACGTGGTTGTGAAAAATCACTCGCCATCCTCCCCGATCTCATCCCCGCTACCGAGGAAGACTGGAGCACCGAATATCTGGAGAAAATTCTCTCCATCAAGATCGTTCACGGACTGGAGGAAACCATCTCCCACATCAACACCTACGGCTCTCACCACACCGACTGCATCGTCACCACCGACGAAGCACAGGCAGAGAAATTCCTCCGCTCGATCGACTCCGCCTGCGTCATGCACAACGTCTCCACCCGCTTTGCCGACGGCGGCGAGTTCGGTTTCGGCGCGGAAATCGGCATCTCCACCGACAAACTCCACGCCCGCGGCCCCATGGGTCTGCGCGAGCTCACCAGCTACCAATACCGCGTTCGCGGCGTCGGGCAAACGAAGGCTTAAAAGGTCAATCCGGCCGCGTCATCTCGAAGAGATCTCCCGTCCGGCAATAGTAGTCCGGGACGGCCATCCGCCCCAGCGGGAGGAATTTATCGCCGCGTATCCTCAGGGTATCCGCGTCGATGAACTCGTCCATAACGTGCACGCGGTGGACGACTCCAAAGACCAATCGATTTCCTCCGATTTCTTGGATCGAGTGCACCTTGCATTCCATTGCCGCCGGCACCCCCTCAATGCGTGGCGGTGCCACCACGGAAGACGCAAGGGTCTTCAAACCCGCCTTCTCGAGTTCGCTCACCCCGTGGGAAAATGAAGCCGCAGTTTTCACCATGGAATCACCCATTTCCGGGCTGACCATGTTCACCACGAATTCACCCGTGCGTTTGCAATTCAACGCCGAATCTTTCGGCACTCCCTGACTCCTGTCTCCCGGCGCAAGAACCACCAACGGAGGATTTGCGCCGAAAACATTGAAAAAGGAAAACGGAGCCGCATTCACGCTGCCATCTTCATTGAGGGTCGTCACCCACGCGATCGGTCTCGGCGTCACAATCGACGCAAGCACGGGGTAGGCACGATCCGAATGCGCACCAAGCAAATCCAATTCCATGCCCGAACCTAACCGCTCCTAGAAACAGGGCAAGGAAAGGCCTGTTTACCTCTTCCTCGCCCGTTTCTTCCCATACTTCACCTTCTTCTGCGGGGGCATCACCGGGGTGTCGTTCTTGAGCGTGGCGATCTGGTCCCGAAGGTGAGCCGCTCTTTCGAATTCCAGCTTCGATGATGCGTCCCGCATTTCCTGCTCCAGCTCAGCGATGACGCGGAGTTTGTCGTAGGCGGTTTCGTCCTCGGCGACGATCGAGGCGTTGAGTTTTTCCGCGTGCTGCCTGCCTTTTTCGTAGGTGTGGAGGCTTTGCTGGACAGAGCGGATCACCGATTTCGGGGTGATGCCGTGCTCCTCGTTGTGGGCAATCTGGCGGGCACGGCGATATTCGGTGACGTTGATAAGAGTCTCGATCGAGTCCGTGTAAACATCTGCAAAGAGCACGCACTCGCCATTGACGTGGCGGGCGGCGCGGCCTGCGGTCTGGATCAGGGAGGTTTCATTGCGCAGGAAACCTTCCTTGTCCGCATCGAGGATGCAAACGAGCGAGACTTCGGGGAGGTCGAGTCCTTCGCGCAGCAGGTTAATGCCGATGAGGATATCAAAGGTGGCGGCGCGAAGCTGGCGGAGGATTTCCACGCGCTCGATCGCATCGATATCGGAGTGCAGGTAACGGCACTTGAGGCCGGTGCCAGAAAGGTATTCGGCCAGATCCTCGGCGGTCTTCTTGGTGAGGGTGGTGACGAGGACGCGTTCACCCTTCTCGACCCGCTGGCGGCACAGCTCGATGGTTTCGTCGATCTGACCTTTGAGCGGGCGGACGGTGAGGATGGGATCGAGCAGCCCGGTGGGGCGGATGATCTGCTCGACGACGAGGTTGGTGCCGGGTTTTTTCGGATCAAAATCGGCGATGGGTTCTGCGTTTCCCGAGGCTTTGACTTTGATCTTCTTGAGATCGAAGGGCGTGAACCCGTTGTCCCCGGGGCGCCCTTTCACGGCGATATATTTTTTATTTTCCGGACGGGAGTTGACGATATCGAAGACGCCAGGAGTAGCCGATACATAGACACGCTGATTGGTCATCTGCATGAACTCGTCGAAACGCAGCGGCCTGTTGTCCAGCGCGGAAGGCAGGCGGAAACCGTGTTCGACCAGGGTGGTCTTGCGGGATTTATCGCCCTCAAACATGCCGCCGATCTGTGGGATCGTGGCGTGGGATTCATCGACAAGGAGGAGGAAATCAGGTGGGAAGAAATCGAGCAGCGTGTGGGGACGCGAGCCCGGCGGACGTCCGGTGAGGTGGCGGGAGTAGTTCTCGATGCCCTGGCAGAAACCCATTTCGGCCATCATTTCCAAGTCATACTCCGTGCGCATGCGCAAACGCTGGGCTTCGATGAGTTTACCCTCCTTTTCCAACTCGGTGATGCGGGCATCAAGTTCCTTGCGGATCTCGACCCGGGCTTTTTTCATCTTATCCCCCGCAGTGACGAACTGCTTCGCGGGATAAAGCGTGTGACTTTCTAGGACTTCGATGACGTTTCCGCTGGTGGTGTGGATCGAGGAAATGCGCTCCACTTCATCACCGAAAAACTCGATGCGGATTGCGGTTTCATCAAGGTAGGCGGGGTGGACTTCGACCACGTCTCCCCTCACCCGGTATTTCCCGCGACCGAAGGCGATATCGTTCCTTTCGAAAAGCAGGCTGACGAGAGAGTTGAGAAGTTGCTCGCGGGAGATCTGCTGTCCGGTCCACACCGGGATCATCATGTCCTTGTAATCCTCCGGCGAGCCGAGGCCGTAAATGCAGGAGACCGAGGCTATGACAATCGTATCCTCGCGAGTGAGCAATGAGCCCATGGTGGATAGTCGGAGACGCTCGATCTCCTCGTTCACCGAAGAGTCCTTCTCAATGTAGGTATCAGAGCGCGGGATGTAAGCCTCCGGCTGGAAGTAATCGAAGTAAGAGACGAAATACTCGACCGCGTTGTGCGGGAAAAAGTTTTTGACCTCGGAGTAGAGCTGCGCAGCGAGGGTCTTGTTGTGACACATGATCAGCGACGGCCTGCCGTGGCGGGCGATGAGATTCGCCATGGTGAAAGTCTTCCCCGATCCCGTGACCCCGAGCAGGGTCTGGTGCTTGTTGCCCGCTTCGAGAGATTTTACCAGTTTCTCGATGGCTTGGTGCTGGTCGCCCTGGGGCTGGTAGTCACTGGAAAGGCGGAAAGGCATGTCGCGGGGAAGATGACGCGGATGAAAAAAACATCCAGCGATGAATCGTTACGAGACAATCGGGGATTTCCGGTGTTTGTTCCGCACACATGGGCAATCGATGGATGAAAAACTGGGAAAAACTTGGCTACATCTGGTTATTTCTCTGCTTCGTGTGCATTGCCGCGGTGGCCTATTTGCTCACGAAACATTCGCTTTCCGATGCCTCGGCGAAGGTTCAAACGGCAAGCTCAACACCCTCCTCCAAACCCTTCCCCTCCCAGGAAATCCCGCAGAAGCACAAAAGCGACAAGCGGGTGGACGCCTCGCACATCGATGCGGAGGCCCTCAACGAAGGTGCAATCGCCAACCAGCGTATCTTGGTATTCAAAGACAGAGATGCATTGGAAGCGTTCCTCGCTAAAATGAGCGGCGAGCTCTCTCTGCTCGGGCGACTGGACAACTTGAACGCACTGCTCGTCGGTTTCAAAAGCCTCTCGGATCTCGACGGCCTGCTCGATGGCACGGAGGAAACTTTCTTCAACTTCCCTGCCAACATCCCAGGACTTCCCTCCGGCAGCGTCCAGGATGGCGCGCTCGCACTCGGAAGCGGTTTGCTCAAGTATCTGGGAATCACTGGTGACAATTCGCTGTGGGGCACCGGTGTGAAAATCGCGGTGCTCGATACGGGGATCGCCGACCATCTCGTCTTTGCTAACTCCATCCTGCGCATCAATCTCGTCGATCTACCATCGGATCTCTCCCTCCTCAATGGCCACGGCACCTCAGTCGCGAGCCTGATTTTCAGCAATGATCCGCGCGCTCCCGGCATCGCCCCCGGCGCGACGCCGATCTCCGTCCGCATCGCCGGAGACGACGGCAGTTCGAACAGTTTCCTCATCGCCCAAGGCATCATCGCAGCGGTTGATGCAGGGGCGCAGCTGATCAACATTTCCCTCGGCGGGTATGGAAACAGCACATTGGTGGAAAACGCAGTCGCTTACGCCGCATCGAAGAACGCGGTGATCATTTCCTCTTCGGGAAACACCGGGACAGCAGGCGTGTTATATCCTGCGGCATACCCATCCGTGATCGCGGTCGGTTCGGTTGATGCGGGCAATCAGTATTTGAATTTCTCCACCACCGGCAACCAAGTCTCGGTCTCCGCCCCGGGTTATGGCATCACCGCCGCCTATCCGAACGACATGGCCGCCAGAGTCACAGGCACCTCGTTTTCCGCACCCATCGTCACCGGCACGATCGCTGCGACGATGAGCAATACCGGCACGAAAACCCTCGGCACCTCCTCTGCTGTAAAAACGGTGACGTCCAACCTCAACGATGTCGGCATCCAAGGCACCGACAGCTACACGGGAGCCGGAGTCCCAGACATGTGGCGCATCCTGAACAGCGGCACTTCCGGCATCTACGACGCTGCCGTAACCTCGGTAGCAGTCACCGGCAACCAAGTGCAGGTGCTCGTGCAAAACCAAGGCACCGAGACCCTGCTCAACACAGCAGTCACAGTGAATGTTAACGGCACCACCACCACCTCGAACCTCACAACCCTTGCTGCCGGCGAATCGAGGACGGTAACGGTCGCTTCGGGTGGCGGGGAAGGCTTGAACATCACTGGCAGCGTGCAAGTCTCTTCCGGGCAGTCCGATCTGCGCCCGTCGAACAATGCGATTTCCGTCACCACTCCTGTTAGCAGCCCTTAGCTTTTGTGGGTTCGTGACGGCCTGTGCGCCCTCCTCACCCTTCCGCGAGGCTCAAAATCTTTCCGCAAAACCCTTCAATCAGCTGGAACTAGCGGGAAACGCCTGCGGCCCGGCGGCACTGCTTAATTCCTACCGATTCGGAAACCCTACCTGGCGCAAGCTCTCTGAAGAACCACCCGGTCTATCCGACCGAGAACGCATGCGCACTATTGCCCGCGGCCCGGCGATGCGAGAATCCGCTTCCCTGCCCGGCCGTGCACGCTGGAGCCGAAACGGGATTAACATTTCCGATCTGCGTGATGTCGCCAACGAGATCTCTGCAGGAAGATACCTGCCCCAACTCTCCAACGAGACGTTGGTGACGAGTCCTATCGAAAGCCGGGAAAAACACCTACGCAGAGTGCATGCCAAGCTCGCCCGCTCTCTTTCCGATGGCATCCCTCCCATCCTCAGCATCCGCCTGTTTGCGAAACGCAACGGCACATGGATCGCCATCCAAGGGCACTTCGTGAACGTGACTTCGGTGCCGAGTCGTCTCGATTCAGGAGCCTCCGGCTTTCCCGTGAAATTCATCGATCCGCTCGGAGGGAAATTCCGCGAAGGCCGTATCGAAGTCGGGTCTGATTCAGAAATGGGCTTTTTCACGGAAGCGAAATTCCCTTCCGTCACTGTCAGCAGGAATTCCCTGAGGTCGGGAGAGGAATCCTATCTTGCGGTCGCAGCGGTGTTGGGACATTTCTGAAACATCGTTCGTTATTATATACGATATTAAATCGTGTCTTGCTATTGGACACACCAGCTGAGAAAAAACTTAGCCCATCAAAAAGGCGGGCGGACACATCATGAAACACATCACCCGCTTATTGCTGCTGGGCTCGGCGCTCATTTTCGCCGCAGCGACTCCCCTCCACTCTCAGGATAATTCCTCCCCGAATGCGGAAATGACCGAAGAGGACATGGCCCAGATGAAGGAATACATGGAATTCATCAATAGCATCTCTTGGGTGACCGAGGGCAAAGGCCAGCTTGGCACACGTGCCGAGATCCATGTGCCGGAAGGTTACCGTTTCACAGGATCTGCGGGCACCATCAAGCTGATGGAATTTTACGGAAACCTCACCAACGGCCAGGAGCTCGGCTACCTCTCCCCAATGGAAATGGATTGGTTCGCGGTGTTCGAATTCGAGGACATCGGCTATGTGAAGGACGACGATAAGGACAAACTCGATGCCGACGAGATCCTCGCCAGCCTAAGGGAGGGACAGAAGCAAGCGAACGAGCAACTCTCCAGCCGCGGCATGCCCACCCTGAATGTGATCGGCTGGCATACCCCTCCATTTTATAACACATCCACGAAAAACCTCGAATGGGCCATCAAGCTATCCACAAGTGATGGCGGTGAAATCCTCAACTACAAAACCAAGATCCTCGGTCGCCGCGGTGCCATGGATGTCGTCCTTGTCTGCAGCGAGGAACAACTCGCCACCGTCGTGCCCGAATACCAAAAATTGCTGACCGGCTTCAGCTACAACGAGAGCGAGAAATATTCTTCATTCACCAAAGGAGACAAGATCGCCGAATACGGTCTCGTCGGACTCATCGCCGGTGGTGGCCTCCTCGTCGCCGCGAAATCCGGATTGCTTGCGAAGCTCTGGAAACCCATCGCAATCGGACTCGTCGCCATCGGTGCCTTTTTCAAGCGCATCTTCAAGGGCAAGAACTCCGACAGCATCTGATCCGCGGGAATGCCGGTCTTCTTCGAGTTTCTCCTCGTCGCCTTCCTGATTTATCTCTGGGAGTCCGGCCTCTGGCTGCCGAAACAGGCCGTCGCCTTGCGCCGTTCGTGGTTTGGGCAACGCTGGAAAGCCATCCCCGCCACGCGTTTCCTCGCCACCCGCGAACTCGGCGTGGTGCCGATGTTTCCCTTTCCGCCGGATGCTGGGCTGACTCCGTGTGCGACCTTCCCCCTGGTCGTAGATGCTTCCGGGAAAATTTTCATGGAAACGTCGGACGGGGATTTCCATGAAACCCATGCATCCACCTGGGATGACATAAGCTACTCCGTGCCTCGCCTGACTGCGGGAGACCGCTCGATCCGCTGCCAATCCCCTGTGGTTGCCGGGCTGCTGCGCGAGGGCAAACAAGCTAGCCTCGATCCTCAGGAAACCATCCGCCGAGCATGGTCGTCCTCCCTTTCCCCCAGCCGTGCGAAACGGGAAATGAAACGTTGGCGCATCCTATCATCGCCATTCCGTTTCTATTGTCCGCTGCTCACCTTGGGCTTTTTCGCCGGCATCCCTGCCGCGTATTTTTTCTTCGGCTCTCTCTCCGCACTGATGTTAGGCGCATGGCTTTGGTGCCTGATGCTCGCCATCTCCCTGAATCTTTTCTTCCTTGCGAAACGCGGCTACCCTGCCGCGCGCAGCGAGATCCGCCAGGATGCGCTGCTCTCGTTATTGATCCCCTTTCACGCCATGCGAGCGTTCGAACTGACATCGGTCCACGCCTTTGCCCGCACTCACCCGGTTGCGGTGATTCTTTCCTCAGGAAATCCAAAGCATCCCTGGCTGGCTAAATACCTACGATCCCTCCTTTTCCCGCGACCCGGCCATGCGGGCGATCTCGCCCATTCCTCCACAGTCCTTCCAATCATGGAAAAACGCGGCCTTACTTTGGATCATTTCAAAGAAGCGCCGGATCGCTCCCAAGACCCAGAAGCAACCTCCTACTGCCCGCGCTGCCACGGCATGTTCCTTCCGGGGACGAAAAAATGCAGCGACTGCGGCGGAATGGAACTCAGGAATTTTTAGATCACAACCCGCGGCTGGGCTCACCGGGTATCACTTTCCGGCGACTACCGGGAACGATGCTTGTCTCCACGGGGTTTTCCATGACCATCAGACAGCCCCGAACCATGACTCCTGACCAACCGCCCTCACCCCCGTTGTGGCTCTACCCGAACCTCCTCGGGCTGGACTCCCCGGCGGTCGCTGTGGCTTGGCAATGGATCTTCGCGAAGTGCTTCGACACCGCCTTTCCTCCGATTCTTCACCTCATCCTCGGACTTAGCGTATGGTGCATCTATCTCGCCGACCGCATCTATGATGTGCTCTCCGCGAAACATCCCGAAACTGGCACGGATCGCATGAGATTCACCCACCGCCACCTCGGGCTCTTGTTCCGGGTAATGCTCATCGCCTCTACGGTGAACCTTTACCTTATCATCCGCCACGTCCCCCTGCATCTGATCGTCTCGGGGCTCGTCACCGCACTCCTGCTCGCCATCTACTACGCTCTTCGTATCAATAGCAGGTCGCGTGTCAACGCCATCGTTCCGCGTGAAATCCTCTGCGGCATGTTGTTTGCCCTTGGCTGCGCGATCACTCCCCACGCTTTCGAAGCCGATACCCATGACGCCAGCTCTTTCTGGATCGCGGTGGGTTCACTGGGGCTTGTTTGCTCCGCCAGCTGCATCCTCATTTCCTTCTGGGAGCGCGACGAAGACCTTGCCGTGAACGATGTGTCCATCGCCACCGATCACTCGAAAGTCGACAGGCACATGTTACTCGCCCTGCCTTTGTTGGCGGCGCTTTGCATCCCTGCAGCGCTATCCGGAAACTGGCCTATCTACGCCTCCGTTGCCGTCAGCGCCATCGCCCTCCTGCTGATGCTGCGCTTCCAGGAAATGCTCTCCAAATCGCTCCTCCGCGTCCTCGCCGACGCCGTGCTGCTCACTCCCCTGATCTTTGTCTGGTTCTAAAACTAGATCCCGAAGACCTTCCCGACCGCACCAAACATGCTGTTCCAGATCCTCGCCGCCGGGTGGCGTTTCCCGGCGGAGACCTGCTGCTGGATCACCAAGCCCGCGCCTTGGAAATAATCATCGAACAAACCGCTTTTCCCACGCAAATAGGCGACGAAAGTCTCCGCACGCTTCGGAGAATGGTTCAGGTGTGGGCTGAACGCCGCCGTCAGGTTGCTGTTCACACGCCGCCCCGGCAGATCCGGGGAAACCGATTCCACCTGGATTCCACGCTGTGCCGAGAATACCAATTTCGCAGGCCCGTCCATGATCAGGTAACGGAAGCGCAGGTTGATCCACGCATGAAGTTTTCCGAAAACCCACTTCGAGCGTATCCTCGGAGGACAGTTGAGCGGATGCGTCACTGCGACCAGATAATGAGGGCGGAAAACCAAAGATTTCCCCTCCGGCACTTCGATCACCGCCAGTTCCTCGGTCGCATTCTCCTGGGTCGAGAGCGTAATCTGTCCCGGTTGCTCCCCGATATTCCGGATACGTGTCAGGATGTAGAGACCCGCAGCGAGGCTCGAAAACGGATAGCGCCAATCGATCAGCCATTGGGTTTTCTTCTCAAAATTCCCCATCGAGCCCTGGAGGTAATCGACCTTCGTCATCAACACTTCACCATCGTACAAGGTAATGCGCTGGGCGGGGTGGCTCAGTGTCGCGGTGATTTCCTCCGCCTCGATCTTATCGGCACCTAACAGGATAGGCTTGGCGGAATGCACGAGCGGTGCCAGCACGTAAAACGCGAGCACTTTCCAAAGAAACGGGATGATGATGATTGCCGCAAGAATCATCAGCGCTTTCAGCGCAAGCGCCCGCAACTCGTTGCGCATCAACGAGTCCAGCGCACGACGCATTTCCTGAATCTCTCGAAGCTGCCGCTCTTTGTCATCACGCAGAAGTTCTCTGCGTTTCAGTTCCTCCTCGCTCTCGCCGCCCTCGATACGGATCTGCTTTCGCTCCTCGGCGTATCCCGAAATCTCGTTTCTCAGGCGTTTTTCCTTCGCTGCGATTCGCTCTTTTTCCGCCTGAACTTCCTTCTTTCGGAAAACGTTCATCACCTTCTCCAGCCACTTTTCCATCTCCTGACGTTTTTCCTCCAACTCTCGGAGTTCATCCGTTCGGGATTGGATATCGTCGCTGATTTTTTCCGCACGTTCCGCCAGTTCTCCCACCAGAGCCTTGCTCTCGCTGAGCTGCGCGATGGCTTTTTCCAGCTCGCGCTCATGGTATTTCGTCACCATCGGTGGCACGGCGGCCACCAGGAAAATCGCCAGCAACAGGCCGAGGATGACCACATAGATCACGACTTTCCCTGCTAGCCAGGAAATCAGTCGCGCAAAAATAGCTACCATGAGGTTCTTCTTATTCGGGGAAATGCCGGCGATGCGCACATCCTCCCGACATCAGGGAACCTAACCTATGGCAGGAAATTTCAAGCCTCAATCATCGCGTAGGCATTGTGATGGTGGATGGACTCGAAATTCTCCACCTCCACACGATACCACGAGATTGCCTCGAAGGCCTTCAACCCGGCGGCGACATCGCGCACCAGATCTTCCACGAAAGCCGGACTATCATATGCCCGCTCCGTCACCGCTTTTTCATCCGTGCGCTTCAGCCCGGCAAAAAGCTCGCAGCTCGCCGAACGCTCCGCGAGATCGATGAGCTCCTCGAAAGAAATTTCCTCACCGGCCTCCACCGAAATCGTGACCACTCCCCGCTGATTGTGCGCACCGCGCTCGCTGATCGCTTTGGAACAAGGACAAAGCGTCGCGACAGGAATTTGCACGCTCATGAAAACTTCGTCTTCCTCGTCTTCGGAAAAACGGCATTCGATCCCGAGTTCGTAGTCCATCAGGCTCTTCATCTTGGAGACCGGAGCCTCCTTTTCCCGGAAAATGGTGAACTCGCATCCCACGTGCGCTCGTTTCGCATGCAGTCGGCCAGCAAGATCCTTGGTCAAACGAGCGACGGAGGCGGTGCAAAGCGGCTCTGAAAAGCCATGCAGTGCCTCGACGAAACGGCTCATGTGCGTGCCTTTCAGATGCGATGGAAGCTCCACCGTCATCTCAAATTTCGCGACCGTTGCCTGCTCGGCATGATTCGCCCCGAGATATTTCGCCGGATAGCGAAGCTCTCTCACACCCACTCTATCGATCAACGTTTCGCGGTGATCTTGCTCGTTCTGGGTATCCGCCAGGTCTTTCATCTGCTATTTCGCTCCTTCAGGTCGTTACAAGGGAAGAGAAAAGCCCGCCCGGTTGAACGGGCGGGCTTGAAATCGAATGACATGCTCTATCGCACTCCCCTGTTGCCAATTAAGGCATCAGGTTGATCGCGCGGGACTGCTTGATCGCGTTGTTGATTTTGCGATGCAGCTTAGCGGATACGCCGGTCACACGGCGCGGAAGGATTTTGCCGGTCTCGGAACAGAACTTGCCGAGAACCTCGGTGTTCAATGGAGTGATCTGCTCGACGGGGATGTCCTGCCTACGGCGGGTCATCTGGCGGTTCGCCTTGCGGAAATTGATGCGGCGTTGAATGGTCTTTGGCTCGGACATGATATTAGCGGAGTTCGCGGTGAAGGGTACGGCGCTTGAGGAAGTGATTGAACTTCACTTTTTCAAGGCGACCAGGTGTGCGCAGGCTCTTTTTGTTGCGCGTGGTGACGTAACGGGACGTCGGCTTGCCCTCGGCTTTCGCTTCGGTGCATTCAAGGATGATAATCTCGCGTGGCATGATTCTTGTGGTGGGGGGCGGATACTGCCTCAATCGTCGTCGCCGTCAAGCGAAACCGTGACAGATTGTTCATCTTCTTGCGGCATACCGCCGCTGAAGCCGACTTCGTCCGATGGGCGGAACCTACGATTGCCGTATTCTTTCTCCCATTGTGCCTGACATTCGACGGTCAGACGGGCGAAAGGAATCGCCTCCAGACGTGCCGTCGGAATCTTGTGGCTGGAAATCTCACAATTGCCGTAAGTGCCGGTTTTGATGCGGTATAGCGCCTGTTCGATCTCATAAAGGGCGTCCTGCTCCTTCGCGAGGACGGACAGAGCGAAATCACGGTCGTAGGCATCGCTGCCGGCGTCTCCCTGATGCTGGCCGCTGCCAGAAGCTTCACTGCCCTCGGGGGCGTTGCGGATCGTGTCGCGGGACATACCGGAAACGGAATCCAGAAGCATATCACGCAAATCCAGGAGGCGCTGCTGCTGCTTTTTGATGAATGATGCACTATGGCTGCCCATTCCGCCGGAAGGGACTTTGGCGATAAGATCCGGCGCTGGCGGCACGAATTTCGGCTTTGGCTTCGGCGGTGGTGGTGGCGTGCCGACGAGGGAGGACTTCCTTGCGATTTTCTTTTTGGCCGGCTTCGCAGATGCCGGCGCCTTGGCTTTCGCTGCTGCCTTTGGAGCCACTGCTTTTGAAGCCGCCTTTTTCTCAGGAGCTGCTTTCTTGGCAGCTACCTTTTTTGTAGGAGCTTTCTTTGCTGGAGCCGCTTTCTTCACGGCTTTCTTCGCTGGAGCCGCCTTTTTAACAGCTACCTTTTTCACGGGTTTCTTTGCAGCGGGTTTCTTGATGGTCTTTTTTGCAGCCATAATGGATGGTCGGTATGGAAAATTATAACAGCCGTTTTTGGAAGTTATACAACGGCAAGGGCGCGGTGGATTAGCCCTTGTAGCAATCGGTTTCAAGGGGAAATTTCATTACATACGAAATATCTTTCGCTTCGTACCGCCCTCCGGTGCTTGAATTGCCCCGAAGCTTCCCTAATCTGCCGATCCGCCATGCAACTCAGTGCCATCCTGGAATCCCTCCTCGTCGCCTCCCAAGAGCCCCTTTCCTCCGAGGAAATGGCTCGTCTCGTACGCGCACGTGTCGCCGAGGCGGAGGACGTCATTGTCCGTGAGACCGATGAAGGAGCGTCTCCCGAGCCCCTCCCCGAATGGCTCGCCGCCCTCGCAAAAACCACCCCTGAGGAAACCGCAGCTGCCGTCGCCGGACTCAACAAACATTATGAGGAAACCGGCCGCGCCTTCACCATTTTGGAGCGCCCCAAGGGCTGGAAACTTTATACCCGCACGGATTACGGCGAGTTTGTCCGCCACCTTTTCCCCGGCCGCAAGCCCGAGCGCCTCTCCGGCCCCGCCATGGAAACGCTCGCTATTGTCGCCTACCGCCAGCCGATCACCAAGGCCGCGATCGAGGCCGTCCGTGGTGTCTCCTGCGACGGCATGATCCAGAAACTCCTCGACCGCGACCTCGTTCGCATCAGCGGTCGCGCCGAACTCCCGGGCCGCCCCCTGCTCTATCAAACCACTGAGCTTTTCTTCGAGCACTTCGGCATCAACTCCATCGACGACCTCCCGAACGCCTCCGAGCTTCGCCGCGTCAAGCTCCCGGAGCCCACCGATGAAGCGCCGAAAGAGGAAGAGCAGGAAAAACAACTTGCCCTCTCCGCCAGCGGTGGCACACCCGCCGCTGCCGCTGCAGAACCCGAAGAGGAAACCACCGAACCCCCTTCCGAAGACACCCCATGAGCCTTGACGACATCCGTAAACAAATTGATCTCATCGACCGAGATCTGCTCAACCTCCTCTCCCAACGCGCCGACCTCGTCCACGAAGTCGGAGTCGTAAAAAAGCGCGACGGCCTCCAGATCTACGCCCCAGAGCGTGAACAAGCCCTCCTCGACCGCCTCGTCGCCCTCAACCAAGGCCGCCTCCCGGAGAAATCCATCAAGGCGATCTACCGGGAAATCATGTCCGCCGCCCTCGCCCTCGAAGACGACCTGAAAATCGCCTACCTCGGCCCTGAAGGGACTTGGACCCATCAGGCCGCGATCAAAAAATTCGGCCACTCCGTCGAATACTCCCCGCAGCCAAATTTCTCCGACGTCTTCGAGCAAGTCGAGCGCCGCCAGGTCAGCTACGGGGTCGTGCCCATCGAAAACTCCACGGAGGGAGCGGTCTCCCACACCCTCGACCTTTTCGTCGACTCCAGCCTCCACATCTGCGCCCAGATCCTCCTGCGCATCGAAAACTGCCTGATGGCATCGATCCCCAAGGATCAGATCAAGACCCTTTACTCCCACCCCCAAGTCTTCGGCCAATGCCGCAGCTGGATCCTGAAAAATTTCCCCGAGGCCGACCTCGTTGAAGTCTCCTCCACCACCAAGGCAGCCCACATCGCCAAGGAAAAATCCCACGAAGGCGCCGCCGCTCTCGGTGGGGCGCTCGCCGCAGAGATCCATGGCCTGACCATTCTTGAAACTTCCATCCAGGATCGCGCCACCAACACCACCCGCTTCCTCGTCATCGGCGAAAAAACCTGCCCACCCACCGGCAACGACCGCACCTCCATCCTATTTGCGATCAACGACCGCCCCGGTTCACTCGTCAATGCCCTCCAAGCTTTCGAGCACCTCCACATCAACCTCTCCAAGATCGAATCCCGCCCCTCCAAGCGCAAGGACTGGGAATACATCTTCCACGTCGATCTCTCCGGCCACTGCGAGGACGAAAACGTCTCCAAGGCCCTCGCCGACCTCAGCAACCACTGCTCCCTCGTCAAAGTCCTCGGCTCCTACCCGGACATCGCCGAGTAAGAACTAACGCCCCGCCGCAGCTTTCCCCGCCTGCGTACCGGTGGAAAAAGCCCCCTGCAGGAGATACCCGCCCGTCGGTGCGTCCCAAGAGATCATTTCCCCGCACACGAACACGCCGGGGAATTTTCGCAGCATCAGGTCCTCGTCCAATTCGTCCCACGACACCCCACCCGCCGAGGAAATCGCCTCTGTGATCGGTCGCGTGCCTCTGAGCTGAACCGCACAGCACTTCGCCTCCTTCGCCAGCGCTTGCGCCGTTTCGTAAGACTTCATTCCGAGGATTGCCGCAGCCGGAGCACTCAGTTTCCACCGGCGGACCGCAGCCCGCAGAAAGTCCCCCGTCACTCCTGAGAGCTTTTCCGTCAATTGCACCTCGGAAAATGTCGGTTTAAAATCGATCTCAATCACCGGCACCTCCATCGCCCTCAATTCACGTCCCAACGCATAAATAATCCCGCCCTCCAGCCCGTATCGCGTCATCATCAACTCCCCGGTAACCACCTTCCCCCCGGCGCTCGCCGAAATATTCTTAATCGGCAGCCCCTCCACCGCTCCGATCATTTCCTCCGGCCAATCGCACTCCCACCCGCAGTTCGAAGCCCGCAGATCATCACAGGAAATACCCATACCCCGGAACTTATCCACCCATCCCCCATCCGATCCAGTCTTCGGCCAAGACCCCCCGCCAAGCGCAAATACCACCGCCTTCGCCCGCACCTCCGTGCCGTTTTCAAAACGCAGGACATTCCCAGGCAAAAGCTCCTCCCAGAGATGCCGCGCCCGTATCTCCACCCCCATTCCTTTCAGTCTCGAAATCCAAGCCCGCAACACAGGCGCACCTTTCAGCGCCTTCGGATACACCCGTCCACTCGTCGCCTGAAACGTCTCAAGCCCCAAGCCCTCGCACCATTCCCGCAGCGCCTTATTATCAAAATCCCCGAGCATCCCATCCCAATCCCCGCCCCCCGTATACCTCCCACAGAAAGCGTCCATTTCCTCCCCGTGCGTCAAATTCAGCCCACCCTTCCCCGCCACCAAAAACTTTCTCCCCACCGAAGGTTTCCCATCAAACACCACCACGCGCCTCCCCATCCCGGCAGCAACCTCCGCCGCCCGCAATCCCGCCGGCCCACCCCCAACCACCGCTATATCAAGCTCTTCCATCCATCTTCCCTGAAAACTTCAAACTGAAAACTAGCAAACTCAAACAAGCTTCAGCCGAGCCAAATCCTGCGCATCAATCAGCCCCACCGGCCTGCCAGCCTTATCGAGCACCACAATGTCATCGATGTGCTTCTCGCCCACCTGCTTCACCGCCTCGACCGCTAGGGAATCTTCGGTCAGCGAAATCGGATTGCGCGTCATCAGATCCGCCACGGCCAGCGCACCCAGCGCGGGATCCTTTTCGTAGCCTCTCGCGAAATCCCCGTGAGTGAAAATCCCCGCCAACGTGCCATCCGTTTCCAGAATCAGGCACGCCCCCGCCCGGCTCCGATTCATCTCGGAAACCGCATCGATGACCCGCGCAGAAACCGCCACGGTCGGCATCTGCGACTCCTGCCGCATCACGTCCCCGACTTTGAGCAACAGCGCGCGACCCAACGAGCCGCCCGGATGATATTTCGCAAAATCATCTTCGGTGAAACCCCGTGACTCTAGCAGCACCATCGCCAGTGCATCACCCATCACCATCATCGCCGTCGATGACGAAGTCGGTGCAAGGTTCAGAGGGCAAGCCTCCCGCACGACACCCGTATCAAGTGTCACATCTGCCATTTTCGAAAGCGACGAGCCCGGCTTCCCGCATAGCGCGATGAGCTTCACGGCAAAACCTTTCACAAAAGGCAAAAGCCCTAACAGCTCTTCGGTCTCACCGGAGTAGGAAAGCGCGAGAACCACATCCCCATCGGACAGCAGGCCGAGATCGCCGTGCAGCGCGTTCTGCGAGTTCATCACCACAGCAGTCGCGCCGGTGGAGTTCAGGGTCGCCGCGATTTTGTGGCCGATGTTTTCCGACTTCCCGACCCCCACGATGACCACCTTGCCCCGGTCTTCGAGCGAATCCCGGACGAGCGTCACCGCCTCACCGAATTCCGCCCCAAGGCGTCCGGCCATTTCCCGGAGGCTGTCCGCCTCCATACCGATCACCGCACGCGCCTTTGCTTCGAAATCCATGACCGCCAGTTCAACCCGCAAGGCCGGTCATTTCAACTCGTAATAGCGCACGCCGAACGGCTCCAGATCACCGATGACAATACCTTGCACGAGCTGACCCGTGGTTTTCGGCGCCAACTTGCACTTCTTGCCGAAAACACATTCGAATCCTACCGAATCCTCAGCTGCCAGCCCGAGGAAACCGAGCGCGTGAATGGGTATACTCACACGCACCCCTTTCAGCGTCTCCTTCGGGGAAAAATTCACCACGCAAAGAAACGCCTGCCCGCTCACCGGATCGCGGCGAAGGAAAGCATACAACCAATGCCCCGAAACCGTTTCTTCACCCACCCGACCAAAGTCCTCGTTTTCCTTGTTCGCATGGTTGAGCCCGTAGAAATCGCCTTTCGTGAACGCCGGCTCCTCCAAGACCTTGAACAAGTCCTGATACCATTTCCGCAGCGCCTTCTGCTCTTTGGAAAGACCGCCGCCGTTATATTCTCCCCCGTTCACCCATTTCTGAAATTCCGGCATCGACGTGTAATCAAAAATCGATGTCCGTCCGTCATCCCCGCTAAAGCCCTCCTCACCCTTCGCCGGTTCACCGATTTCCTGCCCGGAGTAGAGCATGAGCGCCGCGCCGCTCATCCCGAACATCACCGCCGCCGCAGGTTTCCCCGCCTCCATGCCCACCCCGCCCCAATGATCCGGATGGGCGATGCGCACCTCGTCGTGATTTTCCAGATACCTCACGCATTGGTGGAAGCGTCCTCCTGAAAAAGTCTCCACATCGATGTCGTTCGCCCATTTTCCCTGCTCGTAGATGCCCTGCAGGATCTTGTAGGTCGGGTGCTCGTAGGCACCGTTGAAGCCCGCCTCCACCAGTTCCTCCAGCACATCCTCGTCGGTCAGCTTCGCCGGATCGTTGTCATACGCCTCCGCCATGAAATACACCTCCGCATTCCTCATCCGCGCGCGCTTTACCAACCAGCGCCAAAATTCCATCGGCACGATGTGCGCCATGTCCACGCGAAATCCATCCACCCCCATCTCCTGCCAGTAGGCCAGGATCTCATCCATCGTCGCCCACGTGCGCGGCACATCCTCCACCGCCGCATCCGGCCCGGGCAAGTGCTGGGTCGTCCGACCTTGGGTGAAATCATGCCCGTAGTTCAGCTTCACCGTCTCATACCAATCATGAATCGAGGGTGACCATGTGATCGAATTATTCCCCGTCACCCGCCCGAATTCCGTCTCCGGCGCAAACAATCCCGTGCAACCCGGCATGTCCGCGGTCGGCAATCTGAGCGGCGGCCCGTCACCCGGATCCGAATGATTGAGGTAGTAAAAATGATTGTCCCTCTCGAAAAATTTCCCGTGGTCATCGCCCTCCCCAAAGGACAGCTTCGGTCTCACATCCGAGCCGTAGCTGCGCGCCACATGGTTCGGCACGAAATCGATGATCACACGCAGCCCCTCCTTGCGGCAGCGCTTCACCATTTCCCGAAACTCCTCGATCCGCTTCTCGGGATTCACCGCGTAGTCCGGGCAGACATCGAAGTAATCCCGGATCGCATACGGGCTGCCCGCTTTGCCTTTGAGAATATCCGCCGGATCCGCCGGCCGCCCCGGGTATTCCGTCCCGCTCGCCTGCTCAATCACCCCCGTCGGCCAGATGTAGTTGAAACCCATCTTGCGTATCGCTTTGAGCGCCTTCGCATCGATGTCCGCGAATTTCCCGCAGCCATTCTCCGCCATCGTCCCCCACGGCTTGCGCGTCGTGTTCTTGTTTCCGAAGGTCCGCACCAACAGCTGATAGATCACCGGTCTGTTTTTTCCTTCTGGAGCACTCATCACTCCCATCCTCCCCACATGCGCCCCCCTTGCAAATGATCTCTCAGTAAAAATCCAATTTCAGCATCTCAGATTTTCAGCGTTTCCCCTTGTCCCTCTCCTCTTTCACCACCGCCACCGAGTCATAGAGCGAGAAAATCATCAAGATCACTGCCATCACCCCGCAGATCCCCCAGTAAATAAGAAATCTCCACGGACTCCCCTCCAACCAGCCATCAATCACCCACAACCCCACCGTCAGCCACCCCACAGTCGCCAGCATCCACCGCAACATCCATTTCCGCCGTTGTGGCCGATCATGGAGAATCGCTTTCGCAATCCCCTTGCTGCTCTCCCAATCCGATCCGCTCATACCCCAAGTGTCCAGAAACCCCCGCCATCTCCAAGCGGGAAATTCCACCTACCTACGGAACGCGGACTTTAATCCGCAGCCATCCACTGCCCCCTGCGGACTCAAGTCCGCGTTCCATTCGCTCATTGAAGTGAACCACGCTATTGAAAGATGCATTCCTGACACACGTATTGAGGTTCAATGCCTCTCGGAATTTGATGATCACTAGAACAAACACGTTTGAATCAATCCGCGTGTCCTCCCGCCACGGCACCTTTTCCCGGATGGCCGCCCTATTTTCGATGAGCTTATTTTGCTGCACTCTCGTGTTCGCTGAGACCCGAGTGAACGTCTCGAGCCTGAAAAACCTACGCGATGCTGTCACCAAAAGCGACCAACGCATCACGATGAAGCCGGGCAAATACGACCTCACCGATCTGCCGGAGCGTTCGCGAGACATCACCGTCTCGGGCTCGAATAATAAGATCGATCTCACCGGGGTTTTCCTCAAGGCACCCGTGGGAAGTGTCCGCAGCAGCTATCTGGTCGTATCCGGCGACAGGAATATTTTCAAAGGCGGCACCATTGAGGATACCTACGACAGCGGCCTGACCGAGGTGACGGATTTCAGCGCATACAATCAGGATCGCTCTACCCTCGCACGTGGACTCAAGGGCGCGCCTGTTGTCAGGGTCCGCGGAAATGAAAATACGATCCACGGCATGAAACTGACGGTGCGAGGTTCCTTCCCCTACGGCTACGGCAGCCTCTACGGCATCGGTCGCGACAGCGCCTTCGGCTTGGACAAGCGCTGCGGAATCCTACTCACGGGCAAAGCCAATACCATCGACCACTGCGAGGTGCAGATGAGAGCCTTCGGCCACGGCATTTACATGCAGGAACCCGCCGATAAATCGGTGATCCGCAACACCTTGGTCGAAGGACGGATGCGCCCCAGCAAGGATCTCTATCTTGAAACCGATCCCAAAGACCTGCCCGCAAGATCCGGTTACAAGTCCGAGAATTTACCCATCCCCAAAGACGTCCTCCTCCCGCTTTCGGAGGATGGCATTAGGACGTATCCGGGCGGCGGCAGCGTTATCGTCGAAAATTGCACCGTCAAAAAAATGCGCGGCGGCTATCGATTATATCTGGCAAGCGGCGCGACCGTCATCGATTCCACCGCAGTCGATTGCGGAGCCACGAATTACAACATGCCCAAGGGAGGTACGATCCAAGGGTCCTCCGGAAACTTCTCCTACGCCCCGCTGAACGACTTCCGACTCTCGCGATCCAAGCAGAATATCGAACTCACCATCCTGCGCTCCCCCGAGATCGTTGGCCCCCACAACCTGGCAGACGTATTAGGAAGCAATCACAAGATCATCTTTCATCGGGAAAATGGTCCGACCGATAAAAACCTGCGCCCCATCGTGGTGAGCGATGACAACTCCACCATCACCAACGAGACGGAATACCCCATCATCCTTCAGGCCACAGCAAGCGGGAACACCGTGATCAGCGTTGGTGAAGTGACCAATCTCGGCACAAACAACAAAGTCACCCAACTCAAACCCTAGAGGTCACTTATCGATGATTTCATCGACGTTCCAGCGTTTCAGCCTAGCTTTGCCGGCATGAAAGCACTTTTCGTCCTGATCGTGAGCTCGGCCATCGCCTGTGCCGCGCAGACCGATGAGTTCATCGCCGCCGCGAAATCGAAACACGGTGGACTCGGCGAAAAGGCGGCTCGGTTTCTCGTCGAGAACATGCCTGAGGACGACAAAGAAAGTCTCAGCGCCGAATTCCTAAACGAAAATCTCGACCTCGCCTTCAAAGCCCGCGAAACCTTCCCGTGGGCAAAAGATGTGCCGGAGGATATTTTCCTCAACGATGTCCTGCCCTATGCAGTGTTCGACGAACCCCGTGATCCATGGCGGGCCGACTTTTTCGAAAAGGCGGCCCCACTGGTCAATGACGCCGCAAGTGCCGCGGAAGCCGCGCAAATCCTGAACCGGGAGTTCTTCAAACTCATCAACACCCACTACCACACCAAACGCAAACGGCCGAACCAAAGCCCGCAGGAATCCATCGAACAAGGCAAGGCAACCTGCACGGGACTCTCGATCATCCTCGTCGATGCCTGCCGCGCCGTTGGCATCCCAGCGCGTGCCGTAGGCACTCCCCTCTGGAGTGATGACAGCGGCAATCACACATGGGTCGAAATCTGGGACAAGGAATGGCAATTCACCGGTGCCGACGAGTATTCCGAAAAAGGACTGAACCACGGATGGTTCACCAACGCGGCTTCGAAAGCGGATGCCTCCGATCCGCTTCATACAATCTACGCCACTACATGGAGAAAGACCGAACTCCGCTTCCCCATGGTCTGGTCAAACGGAAGTCATGTCGCGGCCGTCGATGTGACCGCACGCTACGCAAAGGATTCAGAAAACGCACCCACCCTCGGCATCCGTTTCTTCAATGGCGAGCAACGCGAAGTGGTGGATGGCCTGCTGCTGGATGAATCGGGAAAACCTCTCGCGCTGTTCACCACCAAGGCCGGAACCTCCGATCTGAATGACATGCCCCAAATAAGCGTCGAGGCTGGAAAGAAATATCGCCTCCGCTTCTTCACCGAAGATCAGGCATGGCAAGGCGAACTAATCGATGGAGTAAAAACCTTCGACGCCCACAAATCGGAACTCAAATCCTTGCCGCTCGCCGAGGCCCTGCACATCACCCGCGAAACCGCCCCGGAACTCATCAGACTTGCCTACCACCAGATCCTCGATGAACAAAAGGAAGCTCGTTCCCAAGAAATCACCTCCTCTCTCACCATCGGAGACCACACCCTGAAGTGGCTTGAAAAGACTTTTGGAGAAGCACCCGAAGGCGGACACAGCCTCTGGATCTCAATGCACGGCGGAGGCGGGGCTCCACCCGCAGTGAACGACCAGCAATGGCGGAACCAGAGCGTTCTCTATCAGCCCAAAGAAGGCATCTACATCGCCCCACGCGCCCCTACCGACACATGGGATCTCTGGCACCAAGAGCACATCGATCCGCTCTTCTCACGACTCATCGAAAACATGATCGCCTTCCGAAACGTGAATCCCGACAAGGTCTATCTGTTGGGATACTCCGCCGGGGGCGATGGTGTCTGGCAGCTCGCACCACGCATGGCGGATCGCTTCGCCGCAGCTGCGATGATGGCCGGCCATCCGGGCGATGCCTCGCTGCTCAGCCTCCGCAACCTGCCCTTCGCGATTTTCATGGGAGGCGCGGATGCCGCATACAATCGCAACAAGATCGCCGCCAAGAAAACCGCCGCGCTCGATGCTCTCCGGAAAGAAGATCCCGAGGGCTACATCCACATGTCTCGCATTTACGAAGGCCTCCCCCATTGGATGAATCGCAAGGACGCCGAGGCCTTGCCATGGATGGCGAAATTCACCCGCAACCCATGGCCGAAAAAAATCGTCTGGATCCAAGACAACATCATCCATGACCGTTTCTATTGGCTCCATCTCCCACCAGGCACCGCGAAACAAGGCGATCGATTCGACGCCGAAATCAAAGGTCAACAGATCATCTTGAACGGCCCCTTCCCCGAAGACACTCGTCTGCTTTTACACGACACACTCATCGATCTCGACCAGCCGATCCAAGTCATCGAAAATGACAAAGCTGCGCGGGAATTCCAAGTATCCCGTTCACTCAACGTCATCCGTGCGGCTCTGCAGGAAAGACTCGATCCAGCAAGCTGCCCCACGGCGGAAATTATTCTAAAATGAAAACGATTCAATTATTCTTGGTTTTGCTTTTGGCAAATACCGCACAAGCAACGAAGCCGGAGATCGACGCGGTGGACTGGCCTGCATTCATGGCCAAGCAGGATATGCGTTGGGAGAAACTGCCCGGCAACTGGTCCGAGGGTCCCTTCCTTGGCAACGGGGAGCAAGGCACGTTGATGTATCAATTGGATAAACGAACCCTGCGCTGGGATGTCGGTTGCTCGGCCGCTCACGACCACCGCCCTTTTGAAGAAGATGATCTCAGCGAAAAAAACGTGGTAGCTCTCAATCGCGGGCGACACTTCATCGGCCACCTGCGCCTAGAGCTTCCCGCGGATCTCACAGGTGGAACGTCACGTCTTTCCCTGTGGGATGCCGAAGCCAGCGGAAATCTAACCGCTTCCGAAGGCTCTGCTGAATGGTCGACTCTAGTGCACGCCACCGAACCGGTCATGCGTTTCGAACTCACCACCAAAGGAAAACTCAAGGGGGCGAAGTTTGTATACATCGCTGAGGAAGCACTCAACCCACGCGCGGTGCGCGCCAAAACTCCGCGCACGCCCGCCAATCCATCCCCCATATTGGAAACACTCGACGACGGTGTGCAGACTGCGGTGCAAAACCTCCACTCCGGCGGCCAGACGGCGGTGGCATGGCTGCAAAAGGAAGTCGGGGGCACAACCCACCTTTGGCTAAGCGTCCAGCATAGTTTTCCAGACAAGGAAGCCTCGAACAAATCCGTGGCTGCCGTGCGCTCCGCCGCCGCAGCCGACCCAAACTCATGGGTGCAGGCACATCGCGATTGGTGGCACAGCTATTATCCGCAGAGCTTCGTCTCCGTAGGCGACCGCTACTGGGACTCATTTTACTGGATCCAACAATACAAGCTCGCCTGCGCCACCCGCGACAAGGGCTGGATCATCGACAACCAAGGCCCGTGGCTCCAGCCCACCGCGTGGAACGCATTGTGGTGGAACTTGAACGTCCAGCTTTCGCACAGCGGCGGATACGAAGCTAACCGCCGCGGCATGGTTTCGGCCCTTAGCCACAGCTTGGACATCCACCGCGACAACCTTGCCCTGAATGTCGCCGAACCCTATCGCGCCGATTCCTATGCCATCGGACGCGTGGTTTCTGCTTGGGATCTCCTAGGCCATGCCGGTCAGCCCGGTGGTCGCCCCCCGATGGATAACAGCATCGGCAGGGAAACCGGGAACCTGATCTGGGCCTTGCACAACGTTGACCTCGAATACCGCTATTGGCAGGACACCGAGCTTCGCGACAAGGTGCTCTACCCCTTACTCACCCGCGCGGTGAATTACTACCGTCACTTTCTGGTGGAAAACGAAGCCGGCCAGCTGAGCCTACCGGAAACCCACAGTCCCGAATATCGCAACGCCGCCGACTGTTCCTACGATCTCGACCCACTACACTGGGGCATCGGACGACTGCTCGAAATAGCCGAAGAGAAAGGTTACATCCCATCGGACGAACCACTGATTTCCGTTTGGAAAGAACTCCGGGCAAAGCTCGTCCCCGTCCATATGGATGAAGAGACCGGGCGCATGATCGGCCGCAACGTTAAGCTGACCGGTGGCCACCGCCATTGGTCGCACCTGCTCGCGATCTATCCGCTTCGCACTCTCACGCCAGAAACACCTAACGACCGCGAACTGATCGAGCGCAGCCTGAACCACTGGCACAGCTTTGGAAAAGGACTCGCCGGCTATTCCAACACGGGTGGGGCGAGCATGGCCGCGCTGCTCGGCGATGGTGACCGCGCGCTCGACTTCCTCAATAAACTTAAGTCCTTCCTCCAACCGAACACGTTCTATTCCGAAATCGGTTTGCCCGTGATGGAAACGCCCATCCACGGAGCCACCGCCATGCAGGAAATGCTCTTGCAGAGCTGGGGCGGACGCCTGCGCATTTTTCCCGCCATGCCTTCCAAATGGCCGGATGCCCAGTTCCATCAACTCCGCAGTGAGGGCGCCTTTCTGGTCAGCGCTCGTCGTGAGCTCGGAAAAACCCGATGGGTTCTGGTGCAGTCGGAAGCCGGAGGCTTAATCCAAGTCGAGCCACAACTAGCTGATGCCCAATGGGTCACCACCCAAGGAGCCACGGTCAAGAAGGAGAACAACGGTATTTATAGTATCAAGACCGCCCCCGGCGACCGGGTGATGTTTTGGCCGAAGGACGAAGCGCGTCCTAAACTAGAGATCACTCCGGTTGCACCACATGGCAAGGAGCATCATTTCGGACTTTGACCCCTCAACTCATGAACCACAAACCCACCCCGAGCGCGAACGAGATCACGCGCCGCCGCTTTTTGCATTCAAGCTCCTTGGCAACCGCCGCATTCTACTGTCTGCCAAACACCGGCGCGATTGCGTCAACGACAGATGCCCCCGCCCCTTTCACGCCCTCGGAAAAGTTGTGCCTGTGGTATGATCAACCCGCAAAGACATGGATGACCGAAGCCTTACCGATCGGCAACGGCCCGATGGGAGCCATGCTTTTCGGCGGCACCGATATTGAAAGAATCCAGTTCAATGAAATCAGCCTATGGAGCGGTGACCGCATGGCTGCGGAAAAACTCATGGTCGGCGAATCTCAAGAGGAAGAAGAGCAAAACCTCGGTGCCCATCAGGCATTCGGTGACATCTTCATCCATCTCGGCCACGACTTTTCCAAGGTCTCCAATTACCGGCAGGAACTCGATATCGATCGTGCCGTCCACACGGTGAGCTACGAATACAACGGGATAAACTATCGCCGGATCGCCTTTGCCAGCCATCCCGACGGCGTCATCGTCATCCACCTCACCGCTGACAAGCCCGCCGCCTACACAGGACACGTGCAACTCGCGGACATGCATGATGCCACCATCAGCGGAGAGGGAAACAAGCTCAGCTCCGTGGGCAAAATTGGGAACGGTTTCGAATACGAAGCCCAGATGGTGGTGCGGAACGAAAATGGAAAACTCACTCACAAAAGCGATGCGCCTCCCATCAAGAACCCATGGGACATCGCCGTCCCAAACTCGAGCTTCGCCTTCGAAGGCTGCGACAGCCTAACGCTCATCCTCGCAGCTGGCACAAATTTCCTCCAAGATCACCGCAAAGAATGGCTGGGCATCCATCCGCACGATGCCGTCACGAAACGGGTGGATTCCGCCGCGAAGCAGAGCGTTCCTCAACTCTTGGCAACACACATCGATGACTACCAATCCCTGTTCCGCCGCTTCTCCATCGATCTGGGAAGCACCGCTTCCGACTTGCTCGCCAAAACCACGCCGACCCGCCTTGAGGCCTACACCAAAGACAAATCCACCGACCCGGATCTCGAAGCCCTGCTCTGCCAGTTCGGGCGCTACCTCCTGATCAGTTGCTCGCGACCCGGCTCCCTGCCCGCAAATCTTCAGGGCGTATGGAACGACAGCAACCTGCCCGCCTGGGCCGGTGACTACCACTCGAACATCAATCTCGAGATGAATTATTGGCCGGCCGAACCCGCCAACCTCGCGGAATGCCACGAGCCATTCATCGACTACGTCACCAGCCTCCGCGAGGTCAGCGCGGAAAACACCCGCAAGAAATATGGGGACGTCCGCGGCTGGACGGTGCGGACGATGAACAACGCCTGCGGAATCTCTTTCTGGAAATGGAATCCGCCCGGCAGCGCGTGGTATTCACAACATCTCTGGGAGCACTACGCATTCACCCGCGACAAGGAATACCTCCGCAAGACCGCCTATCCGGTGCTCAAGGAAATCTGCCATTTCTGGGAAGACCGCTTGAAACGACGCCCGGACGGCACGCTCGTCACACCCGATGGCTGGTCTCCCGAGCAATACAAGTATGAGCCCGAAGAGGGCGTCACCTACGATCAGGAAATCATCTTCGACCTTTTCACCAACACCATCGAGGCCGCCGATGAGTTGGGTGATGACAAAGAGTTCCGCGATCACATCGCCGGGATGCGCGATAAATTGCTGAAGCCGAAAATCGGGCGTTGGGGGCAATTGCAGGAATGGGAAGAGGACAAGGACGACCCGGAAGACAAGCATCGCCACGTATCCCACCTCTACGCGCTCTATCCCGGACGACAGATTTCCCTGGCGAAAACCCCGGAACTTGCCGAGGCAGCACGGGTATCACTCGATGCGCGCGGCGATGAAAGCACCGGTTGGAGCCGTGCATGGAAAATCAATTTCTGGGCCCGGCTCTGGGATGGGAATCGGGCTTACAAACTGCTCCGCAGTTTCCTCAATATAACCCGCCAGACGAAAATGATTTACGGCGAGAGCGGTGCCGGCGTCTATCCGAACCTACTCTGCTCCCATCCACCCTTCCAGATCGATGGGAACCTAGGTGCCACCGCCGGCTTCTGCGAGATGTTGCTGCAAAGCCACACCGGAGACATCCATTTGCTTCCCGCACTACCTAAAGCATGGCACACCGGCAAGGCGTCGGGGTTCAGCGCACGCGGCGGGTTCGAAGTCGATATGACCTGGCAGGACGGCCGATTGACCCATGCGGCGATACACTCAAAAGCGGGTCTCCCGTGCAAAGTCGTTTACGGCGACCGCACATGGGATCTCAAAACCGAGGTAGGAGAATCCTACCCTCTCGCCATCAAAGCGGATTAGAAATTCCCGCTGACAGAATTAAAAATGATTTGCAGTATATTCCAACGATGACCCGAACATTTCTTTTCGCGACAATGAGCGCATTGCTCCTGCCAGCCTCCCTCACTCAGGGAGCCCCACTAATCTTCAAACCCGAGGCAAACGCCAACGGTAAGAAGATCGTCTTCGTCGTGAGCGATCACGAATACCGCTCTGAGGAAACCTGCCCCGCCCTTGCCCGTATCCTCGCGAAACATCACGGATTCGAGACCGTCGTGTGCTTCGGGGTGAATGCCGATGGCGAAATCGAAGCCGGCGCATCTAACATAGAAGGACTCGAACACCTCGATGACGCAGATGGCTGCTTGGTCTTCACCCGCTTCCAAAACCTCCCGGATGAACAGTTCGCCCACATCGATGCATACCTCAACCGCGGCGGCCCCATCGTCGGCCTGAGAACCTCGACCCACGGCTTCAACATCCCCGCAGACCGCAAATACCACAAATACGACTACAAGTATGAAGGGGACGACTACAAAGGTGGATTCGGCCAGCAAGTCCTCGGCCAAACATGGGTGGGTCATTACGGGAAAAATCACAAGCAGAGCACCCGCATCACCATCATCCCTGAGAAAAAAGACCACGTCATCCTGAAGGGCGTGAGCGACATCCATGTGCATGCCGGTGGATACAATGCCGAGCCGCAGGAAGATTGGGACATCCTCACCATGGCCCAACCGCTCATGACCATGCTCCCCGATGGCAAACCCGACCCGCAGAAGCCCCCGATGGCAAGCGAATGGACACGGACTTACGAAGGAGAAAACGGTGCCAAAGGCCGCGTCTTCACCTCCCTCTACGGAGCCTCCGAAGACATCCTCAACCCCGGCTACCGCAGAATGATCATCAACGGCATCTACTGGACCATGGGCATGGAGGATCAGATCAAAGCCGATTCCAACATCGATTTCGTCGGCGAATACAAACCCAACACCTTCCGCACCGGCAGCCACGCCCGCGGCATCAGACCCGAGGACTACGCCGGTTTCACCAGCCCCATCCCCGCGAATCACAACACTGCCGGGGAGAAACAAAAGAAACGCTAGCTTGCTGAGCACCCGGACGGTTGAAAGAGGCTCAGTTCCATTGCAGTAAAAATCCCTGATGAAACCATTTAACTTCGCACTGTGTGGAACGCTCCTTTTGATGACGGCATTCACGGCACGCGGCGCCGAGGGACTGGAGAGCGAGGACGAACTCTATACGGGCAAGGAATACTCCACTGCCTTCGCCAACCCCAAGGACAACCCCGACCTGCCAAACGTCCTGTTAATCGGCGATTCCATTTCCATTGGCTACACCACGGAAGTCCGCAAAAACCTGCATGGGAAAGCCGATGTCTTCCGCATCCCAAGCAATGCAAAAAACTCGGCATTCGGGGTCAAGAACCTGGATAAATGGCTCAAAGCCGGGAAGTGGGACGTCATCCATTTCAACTGGGGTCTGTGGGATATCTGCTACCGCGACCCAAAGGCGAAAACCCAAGGTCACCGAGATAAGATCAACGGAAAACTCACCGCCACTCCTGAAGAATACCGGAAGAACATGGAAGCCATCGTCACCCGCCTACTGGAAACCGACGCAACTCTGATCTGGTGCACCACCACCCCCGTCCCGGAAAAAGAGGCCGGCCGCATCGAGGGGGACGAGGTGAAATACAACGAGATCGCGGGAGAAATCATGAAGCAGCACGACATCGCTACCGACGATCTCTATGCGCACGCCAAGCCGAAGCTTCCGGAGATTCAAAAAGGCAATGACGACGTCCACTTCACCGAAGCCGGATCCGCCTACTTGGCAGAGAAGGTCGCTCAGGAGATTTCCCAAGCTCTTCCAAAATCGAAGCCGTAAAAATCCATCTGGCAAGGGTAGGTAAAATCATGAAGGGTCGTCAAAACCTGCCATGAAGCACCTGATCCTCGCCACCCTCCTCCTCAGCTTCTCCGCTCACGCGGAAGAATCCAAAAGTTCGCCCGTCACCCCCGAGACGCTTTCCATATCCTGGAAATATCGGGGCATCATCGTGAACGAACCCGGCTGGGATCTTTGGGGTGCATCGCCTGTCATCGACGACGAAGGCCGCTGCCATCTGTTCATCGCCCGCTGGCCGGGGAAGGTCGACTTTAACAAAAGCTGGCGCGAGCATTCGGAGATCGCCCGCTACACCGCTCCCGGTCCCGAAGGCCCGTTCACATTTCAGGAAACCATACTGAAGCCCGATCCCAATCGCGAAGGATGGGCGAAAATCGGCTTCCACAACCCGAACATCCAGCGCCTCAAGGACGGTCGCTACGTGCTCACTTACATTGCCCGCCCGTCGATGAAAGGCCAGCCGGGCAACCAGCGCATCGGCATGCACATCGCGGACTCACCGGAGGGCCCGTGGAAACTCGCCAATGGCGACCCCATGAAACCCATGCTCGACGTCCCCACCGATGACTCCGTCTGGTGCGGCACCCATCCATTTAACGGCGTCTGCAACCCCGCGCTTCTGGAATTACCTAACGGAAAATTCCACCTCTATTTCAAATCCTCAGATGGTAAGAAAGCCGTCATGGGAGTCGCCATCGCCGATAAGGTCGAGGGTCCTTACGTCTTCGAGAAAAAACCAATCACCGAAAACAAGGCCTCCATCGAGGACGGTTACGCGTTTCTCTGGAATGATGAAATCACCTTCGTCACCACCGACAACCACGGCATCATCGAAAATGGCGGCGGCCTGCTGTGGCGTTCAAAAGACGGCATCACCTTTGAGCCAAAGCCGCGGCAAGCCTTCCCCCGTTTCGATAGCGCCTACCTCAAGGGCGCCGACAAATCCAAGTTCAAGGTCCACTACAACAAGACCGTGAAATTCGAACGCCCCCAGATCCTCACCATCGAGGGCCAGCCGAAATACCTCTACGTTCCCTGCGGAGTGGCCACCGATGGCTCGGACGGCACCAATGTCCATCTCCTGTCAATCGGGGCGCCGTAGCATTTCTCAGATCACTCAGCCTTGGCCTCTTTCCCCGTCAGAGCGGTGAAAGCGGCGGCCGCCATTTTCCCTGCGCCCTCGGTATTAGGGTGCACCCCATCCGGGAGCAGCTTGGGGAAATCCTCAAGCGCCGCGTGCATGTCGATCAGGCCGATGTTCATTTCCGCCGCCAGCTTGTCGATGATGACGATTTCCTCCTGAACCGGAGCTTCACTGATCTTATAATTCTTACCAAACACCGGGCAAGGGCGGCAGATGTAGATGCGCGGTTTGCTTTCCAGCTTCTGAAATGAATCTACCAACTCCCGGTAATCCGCTTCGAACTCCGCCTTGTACACCCAGTTCTGTGGTTTGCTGTCGTTGGTGCCCAGCATGATGATCACCACATCCGGCTTCGATCCCAGCGCCTGCTGATAGACCTTTTCCTTCCAGTAAGGATGGTCCCCTTTCTTCATGAGGGTCCGGCCGCTTTTGCCGAAATTGAAAACCTTCCACCCATCACCCAACATTCTCTGGAGCTGCGACGGATAGGATTTTCCCTTCTCTGCCCCGGCGCCCTGCGTGATGCTGTCCCCCACACAAGCCACTTTCACCTCTCCCTTGTAGTCCGCGGGATCGATGGGCTTCAGCGCGTCCGCGTTCAAGGCGTGGGCGAAGAACAACGAGACGACGAGAGAGATGGCGGCTGTGGGGAGAGTTTTCATATGTGGAAACATGATTCAATTACGACTCCCTACGTAGGAAGCTGTCACTTCAGTGATTTACGCACCAGATCCAGAGCCGACTGACTTGCCGATTGTTTGAAATCCTTACGGTTGCGCGGGTGGTAGATCTTTTTCGCCACCGTCTCGCCACCTTTCACCGCCAGCCCCAGCCATGCCGTGCCGACTGGCTTCTCCTCTGTGCCGCCGCCCGGACCTGCGATGCCTGTGATGGAAATCGCGATATCCGCGCGACTTTCCCGGATGGCACCCTCCGCCATCGCGCGCGCCACTTCTTCGCTGACGGCACCATGCGAATCGATCATTTCCATCGGCACACCGAGTTGGTCGTTCTTCGCCTCGTTCGCGTAGGTCACCCAGCCGTGGGTGAAAACCTCACTCGAGCCGGCGACATTCGTCAGGCGGTTCGCGATCAAGCCGCCGGTGCAGCTTTCCGCGATGGCGATCTTCATGCCCTTTTTGCGCAACAACCGGATTACGGTTGCCTCCATCGAGCTGCCGTCGTCGCTGATGAGAAATTCTTCGAACCGTGAAAGCACCAGATCCCTCGCCGCGTCGATTGCTGGATCGCTGCCGATCAACCGCAAATCCACTTCACCCATGCGCGCGCAATAACCGTATTCCAGACCCGGAATTTCCGCCAGCTCCGCATCCACGCTGTGGTGAAAATCACTCTCACCCACCCCCGTGAATTTCAGCTCGGAAACCGTCGCGATATCCTCCACCCCGGAAAGCGCACGCAACCTCGGCGCGACCTCCTCGTGAAACATCGGGTAAAGCTCCCTCGGCGGTCCAGGAAGCAAGAACACCGCACAACGCGACCTGCCGTTGATGCGCGGCGGTAGATACAATCCCGGCGCAGTTCCGTTCGGATTTGGCAAAACATCCGCGCCCACCGGGACCATCGCCTGCTTGAGGTTCGCCCCCACCATCGGCTTGTTGCGCATGGTGAAAAAGGCTTCGAGCGTCCGCAGCGCGTGTTCGTCCTGAACCAACTCGATGCCCAAAGTCTCCGCCACGATTTCGCGCGTCAGGTCATCACTGGTCGGCCCCAGCCCGCCGGTGATGATCACCGCATCCGCACGATCCACCATTTCCACGAATGCCTCGCGGATCGCATCCCCGTCCGGCACTGTCGCCTGCCGCGCCACCCGCAGCCCCATCGTGAAAAGCTGCCGACCAAACCACCCGCCATGGGTGTTGAGCGTATTTCCTAACAGAAGTTCCGTGCCGGTGTTCAGGATCTCGATTCGCATGTGTGCAGCGTCGTTGCGACTGCAGCAAGGCTCAAGCCCGATTACTCCCAAAGATACGACTGCTCCGTCGAAATCACCTCGCCCCCGGCCTTGAACGTCATTTTCCAAGTCAGCACACGGCCGTTATCGAAATAATCGTCTCCGATGATCGAAAATTCCTCTTTCCCCTCGGAAGTCCCCGCAGGGATATTCCGTGTCATAGTTTTGACGAGACTGCCGCTCTTGCCCTGTTGGTATTGAAAAATGATCTCCTTATCCAACCCTGGATCGGCATTCCACAGCGCCGTATAATACTGCCCGAGTCGCTGTTTGCGCTCCTCGACACTGACCGCACCGTAGAGCCTCTGCATCTTCGCGTTCTGCACCATCGGGTCGCTTTCGGTGCCTGTGTCCTGATCGCGCAGGGTGAATTGTTTCACCACCAGCGGCTCCGGAGTGCCCCCGCAACTGGCGAGGACGATTGCGACGGCGAGGGTCAGATAACGTTTCATGGTTCAGGTGGTTTCCTTGGCAAGCCGGGCTTTAAGCCTTCCGAGGACTTCCTCGTAGGCTTCCATCACATTCCCCAGATCCCGGCGGAAGCGATCCTTATCCATTTTCTCGCCGGTCTTCAGATCCCACAGACGGCATCCGTCTGGGCTGATCTCATCCGCCAGCACGATCTGCGACGGATCTGTCGCCAGGCGCCCGAACTCCAGTTTAAAATCCACCAGCTTCAACCCGACCTCGGCGAAGAATCCCGAGAGGATCTCATTCACTTTGAGCGCCGATTTTCTGAGGAAAACCAGGTCTTCCGGCGAAGCCAACCCCATCTCGCGAATGTAGTCATCATTGATCAAAGGATCGCCGAGCTCGTCGCTCTTGTAGGAAAACTCGATGATCGGTTGGGAAAAGGGCTTACCTTCCTCCATGCCGGTGCGTTTGCAGAAACTTCCTGCCGAAACATTGCGCACGATCACCTCAACCATCACGATATCCACCCGCTTCACTTCCACATTGGTCTCATCGATCTTGCGGACGAAGTGCGTCGGGATGCCGGTCTTTCCAAGATATTCGTAAATCAGGGTGCTGATCTCATTGTTGAGACGGCCCTTGTTCTCAAAGCTCGCCTTCTTCTCTCCGTTGAAAGCTGTGGCGTCATTCTTGAACTCCATTCGCAACGTCGCAGGATCCTCAGTTTCCCAAAGTCGCTTCGCTTTCCCTTCGTAAATCGGCTGCATGACTTGTCGTAGGTTTTGCAACCAATTCGGTCAAGCTATCCTACGAGAGGAACCGCGATTTAGAAATCGCGACCTGCACGGCGAATCGGCCTTGGCTTCGGTTGATGGGCCGGTCGCACGCCCTGAACCACACCTCCATCACCGCCTCTCCAGCCACTCCGTCCTGCCATATTTCGCCGCTACCAACTCCTCCACCCTTTCCTCATCCACGTAGATATCCTCTTCCCACCAGCTCTCCGAAAGTGATTCGGCAAACAGCTCGCCTCGCAAGTGCGAGTCCGCCGCCTTCGCCACCGATCCCTGATGCAGCAGCCCCGCCTTTCCGCGCCGTTGCGCCGCTCCGGCCATCTTCGCGCCGGTTCCATCCAACACATCGTGCTCCACCGGATTTTCAAAACACATACCGCCGGCCCTTCCACTGACCTCGGATAGCGCGGGAGCATCGCCTTCCGCCTTTAGCACTTCCACCAAAATCCGGTGAATCGCCCGGTAGCTCTCGCCGCCTTTCATCGTCGCCACCTCGCAACTCTTCGGCACGATAAGGCTGTAGGTCCAGTCGGCGCGATGATCCACCACGCCACCACCGGTCCAACGCCGCACCCATTCCACGCCCTCCACAGCACTCATGGCTTCAGACTTTTTCCCAAAATAACCGAAACTCGCCCAGTGCCCATCCCAGCGGTAGATCCGCAGCATCGGCACCGTGCGGGTTTCTAACAGCCACTCATCCATCGCCATCGCCGCATGGCCATGGCGCGGCTTGGGGTCTACCCAGAGCTCCAATTCCCGGAAAATCACACCGCCACATTAGCTTTCCGCGCCTCAATGGCAATCTCCCTGAAGCCCTGAAATCGCCTCTCGGAAAAAAAAATTCATTTCGGACAAAAAAGAGATTGCACGACCCGCGACCTCTCCATAGCGTCCCGCCCACCCGAACGGGATGGAGCGGTAGCTCAGTTGGTTAGAGCGCCAGCCTGTCACGTTGGAGGTCGCGGGTTCGAGCCCCGTCCGCTCCGCCATCCCTATTCGAGTTGACCCCGCCAAACGGCCTTCAAAAGCCACTCGGCGGGGTTTTTCTTTTTACGAAGGTTCTTCGTTTAGGATTTTGTATTTAACGTTTAGAATTTCGAGACCATGCCCACCGTAGCAATCGTAGGCCGCCCGAACGTGGGTAAATCCGCGCTCTTCAATCGTCTTGCAGGCCGCAAGATCGCCATCGTTCATGACCAGCCAGGAGTCACCCGGGATCGCATCGCTGCGCCCTGTACGCTCACCGGCCATCCTTGCACTCTCATCGACACCGGCGGCATCGGTGCCACCTTGGATGACGGCTTCGCCGGACAAGTCGCCATCGAGGCAGACATCGCCATGCAAACGGCCGATCTCATCCTTTTCCTCGTCGATGCTCAGGAGGGCGTCACCCCCATCGATCAAGCCCTCGCCCAAAAGCTCCGCAAGGCCTCGGCACCCGTTCTGCTCGTCCTCAACAAGGTCGACCACGACAAGCACGAGTCCGCGCACTCAGATTTCACCGCCCTCGGCATCGCAGAGACCGTCTTCGTCTCCGCTGAGCATGGCCGGAATTTCTCTGAGCTCATCGACAAGATGGATGAAACCCTCGAACCTCTTGCCACCGAGACCGAGGAGATCATCGAAGAAGCGGAAAAAATCGGCATCAAGCTGGCCATCATCGGCCGCCCGAACGCCGGAAAATCCTCCCTCGTCAACGCGATCCTCAAGGACGAGCGCACGATCGTCTCGAAGATCGCCGGCACCACCCGCGATGCCGTCGACCTCCCCTACTCCTTTGCCGGAGAAAACTTCACCCTCATCGATACCGCTGGCCTCCGCCCGCGTGGCAAACGCGACAACTCCGTCGAGGTCTTCTCCGCGATCCGTTCGGAAAAAGCCATCCGCCGATCCGATCTCTGTGTGCTCGTGATCGATCTCGCCGCCGGTGTCACCGCCCAAGACCGCAAGATCGCCCAGCTCATCCTTGAGGAGAAAAAGCCGTGTCTCATCGTCCTCAACAAATTCGACCTCTACCATCCCGGCGCCGACTACAAGGACCGCGTCGCCGAGGCCGAGGAACACGTCCGCCGCGAGCTTTTCTTCCTCTCCTACGCACCCTTCGTCGCCTGCTCCGCAAAAACCGGCGACTCGACCGAACACGTGCTCAAGAAGGCGATCGCCATCAAGAAAGGCGCCCAAAACATCCCCGGCACCGGACAGCTTAACCGCATCCTTCAGGCGGCGATGATCAAGAATCCGCCGCCGACCGATAACAAGACCAAGCGCGTTAAACTCTACTACGCGACCACTGCGATCAACGATAAATACTCGGTCATTCCGGTCCCTACCATCGTGCTCTTCGTCAATGACAAGGCGCTGATGAAAGACTCCTACGAGGCCTATCTCACCAACCAATTCCGCGAAGCCCATCCGGCTCCCGGCATTCCGGTGATCTTCTCTTGCCGCTCCCGTCGCCGCCGCGAATGGGAACCGCCCAAGAAGGATAACCAAGGCCACTGAGCCAACAGGCGCAACCTGCGCTACCTTTGCAATATGCAACCCGTGCCATGAGCACGACATGCATAACACAGCCAGAAAACCCACGGGATACGGCTATTTGCGCGCCTAGGCACTGGCACATCACCTGCAAAAAGGGTTTTCTATGAAGCTCTTCATTCTCCTCATTTGCTTATTTTCGCTGTCTTGGTTCGTCGTCTCCTGCGCTCCGAAGCCCCTCGATCCACCGACCGTCGCCACTCTCGAAAAGTCGCGCTACGCAGGGCAGTGGCACGAGATTGCCCGCCTGCCGAACCCGTTTGAAAAAGACATCGTCGCCGCCACAGCCACCTACGGCATCAATCCGGATGGCACTTTCAGCGTCCGCAATGACGGCCTGAAGAAAGACGGCACCCGCACCTCGATCACAGGCACCGCAAAACCTGCTGATTCATCCGCGCCAGGCAAACTCCTCGTCCGGTTCGACGAGTTTCCCGCAAACTTCTTTGCCGGTGATTACTGGATCCTCGACGTCAATCCATCCTACACCCGCGCGCTCGTCGGATCGCCGGATCGGAAGTTCCTCTGGTTCCTTTCGAAAAACCCTGCGGATCGACAATCCGACTTTAAAGAGCAGTTCATCAAGGCGACTTCACTCGGCTACGAAACGGGTAAAGTGATCTTCAATCCCAAACGTCTGCCCGAGTGAATTTCGAAGTCGTCATCAATAAGGAATCCGGCTCCGGCTTTTTCCGCGACATGGAAATGCAGAACCGGCTCCGGCGCGTATTTACCGACCGCGGCCACACCGCCGGCATCCACATCGTCCCGCCTGCCGATCTTGATAAAACCCTCCAGAGACTGGCTCATTCCGATTCCTCTGCGCTGATTGTCGGTGGCGGTGACGGAACCATCACATCTGCTGCCAGTTTGCTGCGAGACACAGAAACAGCCCTCGGCGTCCTGCCTCTCGGCACCTTCAACCTCGAAGCCCGCGACCTGAACATCCACCTCGACCCCTTCGAGGCCGCCGCTCAGCTCATCGACTCCACACCCATCGAGATCGACATCCTCACCGTCAATGATGAGTGCTGCCTCTGCGCCACGGTCATCGGCTTCTATCCGGCACTTGCGAAGTCCCGTGCCGAATTCCACGGCAGGTCATGGTGGGCAAAATCCATTCGTATCATCCGCGAGATACTCACCGTCGCAGTCAGCTCCCCTGCACTCGATCTGGAAATCACTGCCAACGGCGAAACCCTGCGCAGCAAGACCCGTCTCGCCGCCTTCGCACCCGGGCATTACATCGAGTCTGCGGGAATCATCCCGGATCGCGACAGCCTCAGCTCTGGCGAACTGAGCGCCTACGTTTCCGAGCATCTTTCCCGCACCCAGATGCTCTCCGCCGCATGGGGATACCTCACTGGCACACTTTTCGATACCGATGAGATGAAGCGCATCGCGGCCACCGAGATCACCCTCAATGTCCGCAGAAGGAAATGCATCCCCACCATGATCGATGGCGAAATCTTATCGATGGAGTTGCCCTGCAAACTCAAGATCCATCCGCGCGCACTGAAAGTCCTTCGTCCAAACCAACCCGCCCGCTGATGTCTTTCCGGCTCCTCCATTATAGCGACCCCCACTTCGGTGCATGGGATAATCGGATCGCACGCGCCGCTTTGGATAAAGCCCGCGACCTCGCTCCGGATCTCACCGTCGTCTCCGGTGATTTCTCCATGCGTGGGCGCCGCTTCGAGTTCGCGCTGGCAAAGGAATGGCTCGCCCAACTCCCTGTCCCGATCATCACCTTTCCCGGCAACCACGACGTCCCCGGCCTGAACCAACCTGTCGATCGCTTCTTCCGCCCGTTCCGGCGTTTCCGCGAATACATTTCCGAAATCGAGGAACCGACCGCCAAGCTCGGTGACATCGGCAGTCTCGCCACTGCGAATTCCTCCACGCCCTTCGGCCTCCACATGGATTGGTCACGCGGTTTCCTCAGTCCTTTCCAAACGCAATCGCTCAATGCCTTCTACGAAGATCTCCCGGAAGACCAACTTCGCATCTTCGGCATGCATCACCCGGTCCTCGGCTCCGGCAAAAAAGCCCGCGCTCTCGTCTCGCCCATACCTTTGGTGAACTCCTTTTTCCGCACTTCCCGCATCGACCTCCTCCTCGCCGGCCACTTCCACCAATCCCAAATCGGTATTTTTCCGGAAAAACCCGCCGCCGACGCTCGACGCGTGGTTGTGTCCCAAGTCCCCTCGATTTGCTCCACCCGCCTCAAAGGCGAACCCAACGGCTTCCACCTCATCACCCTGACTCGGGATACGATCGAAATCGAGCTCTGGCGCTGGAGCTCCGACCGTTTTCTGCCGGAGCGCTCACGCTCCTTCGAAAAATGTAAAAACGGCTGGCAGGACCCCACGTAGCCGCTTCTAACACACCAACCTGCGGAACGTCAGGTTCGCCCGCGGAGCGCTCACCTTCTTCGTTTTCGGCAATTGATGCAGCCAGCACCGCTGTGTTTGTCCGCGCATATCCAGAAGGCTCCCGTCTTCCAAAACCACCGATACGGTTTCCTTGGTCAGCTTGTGTTTGAAGGAAAACTTGCGCTCAGCACCGAAGCTCAGCGAAGCTATCGAGCTGCCCTCCACGATCTCCTTCTCATCGTCGCTGTGCCAGCCCATGCCCTCGTCGCCGCCGTGATAGAGATTGAGCAAACACGAGTTGTATTCCGCTCCCGTCCGTTGCTCCGCCGCTTGCTTCAAGCCCAGCAACAAGTCGCTCCATGGGTGCGCCTGCTTGGTGGTACCGGAATACGAATACGATGCGCCGCCATCCGCATACCACGCCACCTTCCGCGCGGTGACTATGCGTTTGCCAAACATCATCGTCACGTCGTGCTGCCACGGGATCTCCCGTAGCAAGGCAGCCAGAAGCCCGGCGCAGTCTGCTCCGGAAACGACTGCGCCATGATAAAAGACCTCGCCGTCACGGGGCAGCAGATTTGCCGCAGGGTCCGCGCCGAAGAGATCCATGGCTTACGCCTCCAAGCCTTCTACGTCTTCTTCCGGCTTCGCTTTGCGCTGCCGCTTGTCCGCGCTCTCCACGAGCATAGCCAGAGCACCGAACAGGATCACCACCATCACGGTGCCGTAGAAGGTCCAGATGATGCCGGCTTTGCCGGTGAAGCCGTAGTTATGCAGGCCTACGCCGAGGAAGTTCACGTGCCACCATGAGAAAGCGACCACGCATGCGGTGAACAGGGAAGCAAGGTGCAGCCCCCATTCCTTGATGATGCCACCGAGCCGCGCATGTAGGATCGCGAGCGTCCACAACACGATCATAAGAGCGCCGTTTTCCTTCGGATCCCAGCCCCAGAATCTGCCCCATGAGTAGTTCGCCCAAATCCCGCCGAGCACGGTGCCGACAAGCGAGAGGAAAACGGTGAGGCAGATGCAGCCGTAAACGGCTTTGGTCAGGGAGCGGCGCAGGTCTTTGTTCCCGCCATCGAGGTTCAGCCCGCGGATCAGCACGTAGCCGACCGAGAGGAAGGCGGAAAGCAGCCCTGCGGAGTAGCCGAGCGCGATGGTGATCACATGTGTCGCCAACCAGAAATTCGAGTCCAGCACCGCGACCAGCGGATCCATGTGGTCGCCGGCATCGCCGAGTTCGTAACGGCGAGCCAGCAGGATCAAAATCGTCCCCATGATCGGAGCGAGCCCGAGCGCAAAACGTTTGCGCGACATCAGCTCCACCAGAAGGCAGAAGATCACTCCCGTGGTGCCGATGAAGATCACCGTGTCGTAGAGATTCCCGACCGGAGGGCGGCTCATGATAATGCAACGCACCACGATCGCCGTCACGCAGTAGGCCGCGCCCACCACGGTGAAACCCAGGGTCGCCCATGTGGCGATTCTCCCGGTCAGGCCGCCCATGCTCCACATGAGCAGAGCGCTAAGGGAGGCGATGAGGAAATAGACCATGCCATTGAGGAAGAAGTCTTTCTTGAAATACCAGACCTCCATGTTGATGCGTTCGTATTGGCCGCGCGCTTCTGCTCTCGCGATCACCCGCTCCTTGAACTCCGAGAAATGCTCGCGGAACGCCTCTTCGGAAACCGCCACAGAGCGCACCGCGGTCTCCATCGCTTTCACATCCTCGACCTGAGTCTGAGGATCCTTGGTCTCCATCTGGATCACGCTCATGATCGCCTGCCCAGCGGAAAGCCAATCCCGCTCGCCCTTGTCCTCGGGAGGCAGCATGAACAGGCCGTACTTGGCGTAATTCGCGCCATCGAAAACCTGCCGGAGAAGATTCTCAAGCTGCGGGTTCAATGATCCCCCGGCTTCCCTCGCTTGCTGCATCTGTGTGGTGATCATCTCTGAGGTCGCCATCACCGCGCTGAAATCGGCGCGCTTGTCCTCACCCGCACCGCCGGAGCCCACCAGCTGCACCCCGTTGCGCGCGAAGGCGAAATACGAGAGCATGATCTCGTAGTCCCGCACATTGTAGGCGAGGTCGACCGTCTGTTGCTGCACCGGATCGCGCATCTTCTTTTCGATCTTCTCGTAGGATTGCGCCAGCTCCACCAACTTGTCCCGACCCGCTTCGATCTCTAGGTAGCTGTATCGATCCCGCTTGCCCTTCACCTCCACGCCGATCGCCTTGAGCACATCGGAATTGTCCACGCGAAAGGTCGGCAAGCTCACCGCCAGCTGCGGACGGAAAAGCGTATCCATCAGCCACTCGGTAGGCTTCAGCGTGGAGACCTCGCCTCCTGTGCCCTTCACCTTCATGGAGCGCGCACCGTGCATGCCAAGCATACGGAAGGCGGCATAGGTAGAGAATGGCTTGATACGCCCGCCGTCCTGCACTGGCAGCGACTCCACCGTTTCTACGCTCGCTTTCTCCCACGGCACATAGCCTTCCACCTGCTGGATCTCGCCCTTGGGCATGTTGTCGATGACCATGTTCACGAACACGAGGGCAAACACGCCCAGTGCGATCACCGCCACCACCCATTTTCCCCACTTCGATTGATTACGCTGCATTTTTCCGTTTCCTTGAAAGAGCGCCCAGATGGCCGCCGAGTTTAGTCAGAAAGGTGACGAGCATCCCGAACGCCACCACATAAAGGCTGTATTCCGGCCACTTGTCGGCCGGGTTTTTCACCACCTCAAACACCGAATACATCGGCTCGCCCGGCTTCGCATCGGAAGGCCCGTAGCTGGCTTGGAAAAAGGTGAAGCCCTCATACCTCATCGGCTCGTTCATGCGGATGGTCATCGCCGATTCCTGGCCGTTCTCCACGCGCCGGATGTCGCTGACGAACTTCGCCGGACGCGCCGTTCCCGGGTGGAACTCCGCGGTGAATTTGTCGAGCGTCACATCGAAGGGCATGGTCCACAGCCGCTTGCGCATATCGATGGTGAAAATCCTGTCCTCATGCCGCACGGAAAGCGGGTGGAAACTCGCTCCCGCGATGATGAACGGCGGGGACTTTTTACCATCCTCGAAGACGAGTCGCCCGTATGCCCCCGCCATGTTCCGCTCCGCATCCACCTCGCCATCACGAGCAAGCAGGTAATAGCCGTCGGTGATCAGCTCGTTCTTGTTAGGAGCGAACTCCACTGCCGCCACCGGCTGGGCATTTTTGAGATAGCCGGAAATTTCCAAACCAAATGGGATGCCATCGAAATCGAAAATCCGTGATTTCCCGGCTACCAGATCTTCGAGGTATTTCCCGCGCACCACATGGATTTCGCCCGTTTCCCCGTCCTTCACCTCAGCCACCTCGACCACGTATTCGAAGTAATCCTCCGCCACGTTGCTGGTCTCGCCTTCGCCGACCGCCATGTTTCCGCGCTCCGAAAAGTGATGTGCGACCCCGCCGCCGAGCAGCATGAAGACGATGCCGAAGTGGGCGATCAGGTTGCCCGCCTGCCTCCAGCCCTTGCGAATGCGGAGGATACCACCGAGCGTCATGTTAAGAAGCAGCACCGCGCACACGTAGTAACCGCCAGGCAGGATGATCGGGACCTTCTTGCCGTTGAGTTCCGGGATCAGATACGGCGCCTGCCAGCTGAAATATTTATTTAGGGTAGCGAACAGCCCGTTATCGATCTGCTCAAGCGTGGCCAGCCACGTCAGCACGAACAGCAACAAGAGGGTGGCCGTCGCCAGTTTGAAGCCTGAGAGGAAATCATAAATCCTCATGAAGGGGGATTTCCGCTTCGCTGTTTTTTCCGATGTCTTCTCCATGCTGAAATATCCTTATTGTGCGAGCTTCATGCTCCGCGCGAACGCTTTGAGCGCTTCTTTCTCCGCTGCCACTTCTGCTTCGGGGCCGACCATTTTCAGGGTCACAAGCTTGCCGTCGACCACAGCGATCACTCCCGCCAATCCGTAACCCGGTTTTTCACCGCCTCCGCCCATTCCGGCACCATACGTCCCGCTCGACTCCACCCAGACGCCCTCGGCGCCGGCCATGGTGACCTTTTCGGCCGCGATCAGATCCTCGGCGGACATCGCTTCGGCGCCGAATTGCTGCAACCAACGGTTCACGTTTTCCAGGATCGATCCGCCGGTGATCGAGACATAGACCTCACCGAGCCCGGACTCGCCGAAACGGTAGTTCAGCTCGCGGAACTGCTTCGCAGGCAGCGCCAACCAGTTTTCCGGAGCATCACCCTGCACCGGGCTGGGTTTTGTATCGCGGAAACGCTCGTCGCTGGTCGCAAACAACTTGGGCGAGCGGTCTTTCGTCGTTTTTACACGGGTCTCGCTCACCATCATCCTGTCCGCCTTCTTTTCACAAGAGGCGGAAACGAGGCAAAGTGCCAAAATTGCGAAGCCGATCCGTTTCATTTTCCCGAGATAGACGCGGACTTCATAGCCCGCAAGTTCAATCAAGGAGACATACGTGCGTAAAAATCCAATTCCATCAGCCTTTGACTTCAATCGCGACAAACCGTTTCATGCTGCCGTGGAAAGCATCCGATATTACAACCGCCACACCGGCGAAACCGAAACCGAACAAGTCTATGGCGAGGGCTCCCTCCGCTGGGTCTATGGAAACCCGCTTGGAAAACTCTCCCTCCATGCGCTCGTCAAGCGCGCCGGCTTCTCCAAATGGTATGGAAAGCGCATGTCCACCCCGCAGTCCGCCGCCCGCGTTGAGCCTTTCATCAAGCAATACGGACTCGACCCCGCCGACTTCGCCGAGCCGCCTTCCTCCTTCCGCAGCTTCAACGAATTCTTCTACCGGAAACTGAAACCCGAAGCTCGCCCGATCGCCGACGCCCCGATCGTCTTCCCCGCCGATGGACGCCACCTCGGTTTCCCGGACATCTCCGCGATCTCGTCCTTTTTCGTGAAAGGCCAGACCTTCGACCTCCCGGCACTGCTCGGTAATGCCGAACTCGCCCAGAAATACGCCAAAGGCAGCCTCGTCCTCTCGCGCCTCTGCCCGGTCGATTACCACCGCTACCACTTCCCCGCGGCAGGCATCCCTTCGGACACAAAAACCCTGCCCGGCCCGCTGTTTTCCGTCTCCCCCATCGCCCTCGCGCAAAACCTCGCCTACCTCTGGACCAACAAACGCACCCTCACCCGCCTCGAAACGGAAGATTACGGCACCATCCTGATCATGGAAATCGGCGCCACCTGCGTCGGCTCCATCCACCAGACTTACACCCCCGGCCAACCCGTCGCCAAAGGCGCGGAAAAGGGCTATTTCGCCTTCGGTGGCTCCTCCACCATCACGATCTTCGAGCCCGGCAAAGTCACACTCGCCGCAGATCTTCTGGAAAACTCCGCCAAACAGATCGAGCTCTACGCCCGCATCGGCTCGGAAATGGCTAGGTAGCAAAAGAGGCCGCGATGATACATCACGGCCCCAAAAAGAACTGCCCCTACACAGGGGGCTCCCGATCTATCGGAATCAGAACGGGATATCGTCGTCGTCGAAGTCGTCTTCTTTGCGAAGATCCGCTGCGGATGGCTCTGCAGCCGGCGTTTCCTGATTGTATTCGTTTCCGCCACCACCACCACCGCCGCTGCTTCCACCACCGGACAATTTCCAGCAGGCAAGGTTCACGTAATATTTTCCGTTATACTCGTTGCCGCGGACATCGAAGTTCACGACCACGTCTTGCCCTTCCTTGTAGTTATCGAGGATCGCGCATTTGTCCTTCACCACCTCGAACTTGATGTCCTGCGGATACTTGTCGTGCGCCGTGGTTACCACGAACTCACGCTTCGAGAACCCGCTCGGAAAGGTCTGGGTGTCGCTGATCAATTTGATTTTTCCGGATGCTTCGTACATGCCGCGATCTTCCCCGAACCGGCGGATATGTCAAACCGTTGCCGTCCAGGCACCCAAAACATGCCTTCCGACCGGTTTCCGGGCTACCTCATTTTGGAGAGGCAACCGCGAATGCACGCAAATGAACGCTGATCCATTGCAATTGGACTTCTCAAAATTTCCGTTCCGGGTCGATTTAGACGATCGACTCCTTTCATGGGTTTTACTTTGCGAACTTGGCGTCTTCTTGAGTGGAGAAGCTTGCGGTTCACCTTCCTTCTCTTCATTCGCGTCCATTGGCGTTTTCTATGCCCTTGGGTGCATTTGCGGTTGCCTCTCCAATACAAGGTAGCCATCAGAGCCGTTTCCGAGTCTCTTGACACCTTGGCATCGTTAGTGCATCACCGCGCCCATGCCCAAGCTCTCCATCCGCAACCTCGACGTTTCATCCAAGGAAGTCCTCATGCGTGTCGATTTCAACGTCCCGCTCAAGGATGGTGAAATCACCGACGACACCCGGATCAAGGCGGCCGTCCCATCCATCAAGCATCTCCTCGAAGGTGGAGCCAAACTCGTTCTCTGCTCTCACATGGGCCGCCCCGAAGGACAGGTGAACGCAAAATACAGCCTCGCGCCGACTGCCAAGCGCCTCGGCGAGATCCTCGGCCAGAACGTCGACCTCGCTCCTGATTGCATCGGCTCCGAAGCCGCCGCCATGCGCAAAGCCCTCCAACCCGGCCAGGTGCTCGTGCTGGAAAACACCCGTTTCCACAGCGAAGAAGAAGCCAACGACCCGGAATTCGCCAAGAATCTCGCCGGCCTCGCGCAAATTTTCGTCAACGACGCGTTCGGCACCGCCCACCGCGCCCACGCATCCACCGAGGGTGTCACAAAATTCATCCCGACCGCTGCGATGGGCTTCCTCATCGAGAGTGAACTCGAATACCTCGACGAAAAACTCAAGAACCCTGAGCGTCCGTTCCTCGTGATCATGGGCGGCTCCAAGGTTTCCGATAAAATCCAGGTCATCACCTCCCTGATGGAGAAGGCCGATGCCTTCCTCATCGGCGGCGCCATGGCAAACACCTTCCGCAAAGCCCAAGGCTACGAAACCGGCGACTCACGCGTTGAATCCGACAAGCTCGACCTCGCCCTCAGCATCCTCGCCAAGGCCAAGGAAAAGGGAGTGGAATTCCTCCTCCCCGCCGACACCCGCATCACCCAAGAGTTCAAGGACGGTGCAACCACACAAGTCACCGGCATCTACGGCCAAGGCGGCGGTGTCGAAGCTGGCTGGGAAGGCATCGATATCGGCGACGTCTCCATCAAGGAATTTGTGGCTGAAATCGAAAAAGCGAAAACCATCATCTGGAACGGCCCGGTCGGCGTCTTCGAAATCGAAAACTTCGCCCACGGCACCAAGGCCATCGCCGAAGCCATGGCCGAATCCGATGCCGTCACCATCGTCGGCGGCGGAGATTCCGTCACAGCCGTGAACAAATTCGGCCTCGATGACAAAATGACTTTCATCTCCACCGGCGGCGGTGCCTCCCTCGAACTCCTCGAAGGCAAAACCCTCCCCGGCGTCGCCGCACTCAGCGAAGCCTGAATCCCATCGAATAACTTTTAACCTCTAACGTTTAACAACAACATGTCACGCAAGCCAATCTTCGCCGCCAACTGGAAAATGAACAAGGGAGCCTCGGAGACCGAGGACTTCATCCAGTCATTCCTCAACAAGACCCAAGGCCTCAACCTGCCTGCGGACATCGTCATCGCTCCTCCGTTCATCTCACTGCCGAAGCTCGCCGACCTCCTGCACAATTCCAATCCTGGGAAAAACGCCCACGCCGTCCAGATCGCCGCGCAGAACTGCTCGCAGTTCGATTCCGGTGCCTACACCGGCGAGGTCAGCGTGCTGATGCTGCGCGAGTTTTTCGTGCACTACGTAATCCTCGGCCACAGCGAGCGCCGCTCAATTTTCGGCGAAACGGATGCCGTCATCAACGCGAAGATCAAGAAAGCCCGCGAGGCGAATCTCAAGCCGATCTTCTGCATCGGCGAAACCCTCGAAGAACGCGAAGGCGGTAAGCTCGAGTCCGTCCTTAAGACCCAAGTCACCGAAGGCCTTAAAGACATCTCCGAAAAGGATCTTTCCGACATCGTCATCGCCTACGAGCCCGTCTGGGCCATCGGCACCGGCGTCACCGCCACCTCCGAGCAAGCACAGGAAGCACACGCGTTCGTCCGCTCCCTCATCTCCGATCTCTACGGTTCCGAGCCAGCAGCGAAAATCCGCATCCAATACGGCGGTTCCGTGAAACCCGGCAGCGCTGCCGAACTCATGGCCTGCCCGGATATCGACGGTGCACTCATCGGCGGAGCCGCCCTTGAGCCACAATCCTTCCTGGAAATCATCAAAAACGGCACCGCAGAATAATTCAGTGGGGTGGCGATCTTTGGTCGCCGTCCCTTGCATTCCCCGTTTCCAAGTAGAGCCTTCATCATCATGAAGGCTCTTTTCATTTTCCTCGCCAGCGTCATCGGCGCTTCCGCCATCGAAAAACCCGTCTACGAAACCCTCCTCGCAGAAGGGGATTTCGAAGTCCGGAAATACGAAGCACTCAAGGTCGTCTCCGCCCCGATGGAGGACATGGAGCAGCGCGACGGCTCTTTCCGTAAACTTTTCAAATACATCAGCGGCAACAACGCCGCCGAACAGAAGATCGCCATGACCGCCCCCGTCTTCATGGACGAAGGTGGCGAAGCCGGAGGCAAAATGAGTTTCATGCTCCCTGCCGAGATCGCGGAAGCCGGCGCGCCCGCTCCTGATGAAGAGGACCTAGAAGTCACCGAGATCAAAGGCGGCTCCTTTGCCGTGCTACGTTTCAAGGGTTGGAGCAATGAGGCCAAACAGGACGAAGCCACCGCAAAACTAAAAGAACTCGTCGCCGCCCAGAACCTCAAACCGCTAGGCGAAGCCTTCTTCGCTTTCTACGACGCTCCATGGAAACCCGAGATGTTCCGCCGCAATGAAGTCTGGCTGCGCGTCAGCGAATGATCTGATTCCCATTTGAAATCACCAAATTCCTGCTATAAGCACTAATATGAACGACAATATCGAACAGAATTTCAAAGAGATTGGCAAAGACTTGGAGACCCGTTGGATCGAGCTCAGCAAAGAAATCCGCGACCTCTCTGCGGAACTCAAGCAAAAAGCTGCCGACTCCCCCCTCTGCGCCGACGTAGATAGACTCTCCATCAAAACTGATAGCCTCTGCGATCACGTCGAACGGATCCACGCCGATGTCATCGATCTGCTCGAAAACCTAGACACCCGCCTCGACCTCACGCCGGAACATGCTTCGCAAACGGACAAGGAGCTTGAGAAAGAAAAAATCCAGATTCAGCGCGAACAGCACACCCAGAGCAACATCAAGGACGTCATCAAGGCGCTGTTCATGTATGTGGACGATCCGAAGGAGCGCGTCGCTCAGAAGAGGTAAAATTTACCCTCTGCGTTGCAAGAACAGATCGATCCCATCCACCAGCGCGATCCAGCTCGCCTCGATGATATTTTCGGAAACACCGACCGTGCTCCAAGTTTTCTTGCCGTGCCCAGAGACGATTAGCACGCGCGTTTTTGCTGCGGTGGCGTCGTGGCCGTCCAGAATACGCACCTTGTAGTCCACCAGCGAAACCTCAGCGATTTCCGGGTAGAAAGGCAGCAGCGCTTTACGCAGTGCGATGTCGAGGGCGTTCACGACCCCATTGCCTTCAGCGACCGTGAGTTCCATCTCACCGCCGACTTCCATTTTCACCGTTGCTTCGCAGACTGGCTTGTGACCGTCGCGGTATTGGCGGAAGCTGGTGTGGTATTCCCTAGCCTCGAAAGGCTTCTCATAATTCCCCAGCTCACGGCGGATCAGCAACTCCAGCGTGCCGCCAGCTGCCTCGAAGGAATATCCCTCGTGCTCCAGTTCCTTGATTTTCGAGAGGATGGCCAGCGCCTCAGGGGCACCTTTCGCCAGTGGCATGCCGAGCTGTTCCGCCTTGAGCAGGATGTTCGATTGTCCGCTGAGTTCGGAAACTAGGATCTCCTGCTTATTTCCCACGCTCTCTGGCAGGATGTGCTCGTAGCTGCGTGCCAACTTCTGCACCGCGTTGACGTGCATCCCACCCTTGTGAGCAAATGCCGTGCGCCCAATGAACGGAGCCCTAGCGAAGTGAGGATTGTTCGAGACATCATCCACAAAATACGAGAGATCCCGTAGCTTCTCCAGCTCCGGCACCGCATCGATCCCCATTTTCAGCTGAAGGATAGGAATAACTGAGGTGAGGTTGCAATTTCCTGTGCGCTCGCCGTAGCCGTTGATCGTGCCCTGCACCTGGCTGGCTCCCGCGTCCACTGCCGCAATAGCATTCGCCACCGCCAACTCGCAGTCATTGTGGGTGTGGATTCCGAATGGTGTTTCGGGCAGATGCTTCTGCACCGCCCCACAGATCTCAGCAATTTCGCCGGGCAGGGTACCACCATTCGTATCGCAGAGCACGAGGCACGAAGCACCGCCGTCTGCTGCGGCCTTCAGGGTGGATAGCGCATGCTCTGCGTTATCCTTGTAGCCGTCAAAAAAGTGCTCCGCATCGTAAACCACCTCGCGACCGTTTTTCACCAAATGCCCGACCGTGTCGCGGATCATCGCGCGGTTCTCATCCGGAGTGGTGCGAAGAATTTCTGTGACATGCAGATCCCAGCTTTTTCCGAAAATGGTCACCACCGGGGTTTCTGCCTCCAGCAGTAACCGCACCTGCGGATCCTCCTCCACCTTGATGTTCGCACGCCGCGTCGAGCCAAATGCCGCAAGCTTCGCATGTTTCAGATCAAGTGATTTCGCCTCTTGGAAAAACTCCACATCCTTCGGATTGGATCCCGGCCAGCCGCCTTCAATGTAATCCACCCCGAACTGATCCAGTCGCTTCGCAATCCTGAGCTTGTCCAAGCCAGACAATTGGAAGCCCTCGCCCTGCGTGCCGTCGCGCAGGGTCGTATCGTAAATGGTAACCGGTTTCATAAGGGGTGTAGCGGGGGCGCGCAGGCTAGTCGCCACTGTAGAATGGCGCAAGGCGGAAGACTCCACCTGCATTGACATCGTCATTTCGGCAACCTAAACTATGCCGCACTGCGGATTCTCCCGATATGTCAGACCCCTCCTTATCTCCACAGCAACGCGACTTCCATTGCCAGCACTGCAACGGACGCATTGTCATCCCGATCTCTCTGCCTTCCACCACCGGGCCCTGTCCGCACTGCCAAGGCACCATCACGTCACCTCCGCCGGAGGAACACCCCCCGGCACAATCTGGACAGCCTTCCGCTTATTCGGCTCTGCAAGCGGGACAAGCCCCTCATCAAGCTCCGGCTCCAGCCCCAGTTCCTCAACAAGCTCCCGCCCCCGTCCAACAGGCACCCGCTCCACAGCCACAGCCCGTTCGTTCTGCGGGAATCCCACCGCGCCGCGATGGCGCACAACCTGCAGCCATCCCCGAAAGCGACGCCGTAGTGGCTGCTGCCGTTGCGAAAAAACCAAGGAGATCCAGCGGCATCATTCCTGCCATGGCAGGACTTTTCCTCCTCATCTTAGCGGGCGGCGCCGCGGTTTTTTATATCTCCAATCAAATGGGATCTGCCATCGAACCGCCGAATATGGCGGGAAGCCCGGAGGACAAAGCAATCCGTGAAGCAAACTACATCCGCGTCGGCTGGCAGAAAGATGCCTACGACGTGCTGGGGAAATTCATCGCTGCGAGGAGCGTCGAGGACAAGCTCCCCTACATCAACCGCGCCGATGCGCTCGCTGAAAAAATGGAAATGTTCTACGGCGGCGTGGACATTAACGACTCCGACACCCCCGCAGACTCGTTCTCCATCCAAGAACTCTCCGAGGAAGACCGCAAACGCGGGCTCTTCATGCTGGTTTATGATCAGCCTCCTCAGTTTGCTCTGAAAGACTTTTTCCGCCCCCTCGCCCCCCTTGAGGTGCAATACGGCATCGATGAGGCTGATCTGCTTCTCACCACCTTGGCTCGTGTCAGCAACTTCGCCATGGAACCGGTGCGCGTTCATGCGTTTTTCAAACGCACTTCCGAGGGACTGAAACTCGACTGGGAGGTTTTTGCTCAAACAAAATACCGCAAGTTCCAAAGCTACATCGAACTTCCCGACATCGGCTCTCCCGAGACCTTCCGCGTTCTCATCGCCGAGGATGTACCTGACAAAGGCCGCGGCGTTGTAGGAGCCCGCACCTACCGCATCGCAGATCCTGCTAACCCCACTGATTCTGCTCGCGTTAACGTCAAGCTGGATTCCGAAATTGGTAGCGCCCTCTCCATCATCAACTGGCGCGGCACAAAACAGGGAACCCCCATCACCAAAACCGCCACAGTGGAGCTCGAATGGGTAGGTGAACCCGATAGCCCCACCCTCGAAATCAAGCGCTTCATCTGCTGGGAATTCCTCGGCCTGGGCGGCAACGAACCCACCTCCACCGCAGCGGCTCAATAGCCTCAACGCATCCGCCGGATGGCCGACGCCCATATCCCCACTATCGCCGCCATCGCATCACCGATGGGAGTCGGCGCGATCTCTTTGATCCGTATCTCCGGTCCCGACGCCTTCGCGGTTGCTGATCTGGCCTGTGGCCAAATCGCCTCCTCCAGCATGCCGCGCCTCGCTCGCCGCTGTAAAGTCCGCGACAAATCCGGGGCCGTCATCGACGACGGCTTGCTCACCGTTTTCCTCGGCCCCGCCTCCTTCACCGGAGAAGACACGGTTGAGTTCGCGGGACACGGCGGCATCCTCGTCACCCGGGAAACTCTCTCCCGTTTCCTCGAATGCGGCGCTGTCCACGCGGCTCCCGGCGAGTTTTCGCAGCGCGCTTTTTCCAACGGTAAACTCGACCTCACCCAGGCCGAGGGCATCATGGATCTCATCTCTGCGCAGACACGCTTGGCCATCCGCGCCGCCCATTCCCAACTCGAAGGCACCCTCGGGAAACGCACCACCGCCGCCCGCGACGAATTGCTCGAAATCCTCGCCAACCTCGAGGCGTGGATCGATTTTCCCGACGAAGATATCGACCCGCAGACCGCCATCCAGCTGCGCGAACGCATCACCGGCATCCTCGCCACCATCGACTCCCTGCTCGCCACCGCCGACCAAGGCCGTGTCCTCCGTGAGGGCGTCCGCACGGTCATTTTCGGCGAGCCCAATGTCGGCAAATCCTCCCTCCTCAACCGCCTCCTGGGCTTCGACCGCGCCATCGTCTCGGACATCGCCGGCACCACTCGAGATACCATCGAGGAAATCATCAACCTCCACGGAATCCCGCTTCGTCTCGTCGATACCGCAGGTGTCCGTGAGTCCGCCGACATCATCGAATCCCAGGGTATCCAGCGCACGGTTCGCCAGATCGAGGACGCCGATCTGCTCCTTGAAATCGCCGACGCATCCCTCCCTCGCCCCGAGCGCGCCGTCTATCCCTCGAACCACGCCACCCACCTCCTGATCCTCAACAAATCGGATCTCGGTGAGCATCCCTCGTGGCAAGACTCGGATGCCATCCGCATCTCCTGCCTCAAGAGCGATGGCTTCAACGCCCTTTCCGAAAAAATTCGCTCTGCCCTCCATTTCACCGAGGCAGACTTCGGCGAACATGCGGTCGCCATCAACGCGCGCCATCAGGCATCCCTGTCCCTCGCACACACCAATCTAACCGCTGCGATGGATCTCCTCACCGAGGAAAATTCCGACCCCGAACTCGCCGCCATCGACCTTCGCGAAGCTCTCGACGCGCTCGGCGAAATTCCCGGCAAGGTCGATACCGAAGACCTTCTCGGTGTCATCTTCTCCAAGTTCTGCATCGGGAAGTAAAAGTGCAGGCGATCTTCGGTCGCCCCATTTTTGGGGTTTGATTTTTATGTAGTGAGGCTTTAATCGGCTCATGCCCTCAAACCCCCAGAAGCCAGGTAAAATCATGGCAGCCAATCGCGGCGAGATTGCCATCCGCATCTTCCGCGCCGCCACCGAACTCGGTCTCCGCACCGTTTCCATCTTCGCCGAAGAAGACCGTTTCTCCATCCACCGTTTCAAGGCAGACGAAGCCTACCAGCTTGACCCATCCAAGGGGCCTGTCGGTGCATACCTCGATTACGAAGGCATCGTCAAACTCGCCAAGGCCAAGGGAGTCACTATGATCCATCCCGGCTACGGCTTCCTTTCTGAAAACCCTGATTTCGCTCGCGCCTGCGCTCGCGAAGGCATCACTTTCATCGGACCATCCGCTGAACTTCTCGAAAACATGGGCGACAAAACCGCCGCCCGCGCCCTCGCCCACAAGTTCAACGTCCCCACCCTTCCAGGCACAGAAGACCCGATCACCGATCCAGATGAGGCGCTCAACATCGCCCACAAAATCGGTTTCCCACTCATTATCAAGGCAGCCTTCGGCGGCGGCGGGCGTGGCATGCGCGTAGTCGAAAAACCCTCCCAGCTTCCCGGACTCCTCGCCGAAGCCCGCGCAGAAGCGGAAAACGCCTTCGGCAATGCCGCGGTCTTCCTCGAGCGCTACATCAAGCGCGCCAAGCACATCGAGGTGCAGATCCTCGGCGACCGCCACGGTAATGTCGTCCACCTCCACGAGCGCGATTGCTCCGTCCAACGCCGTTATCAGAAAGTCGTCGAAGTCGCACCAGCCATGCACCTCGACCCGGTCGTGCGGAAGGAACTCTGCGACGCCGCCGTGAAGCTCGCTTCGGGCATCGGCTACGACAACGCCGGCACCGTCGAGTTCCTCTACGACATGGATCAGAACGACTGGTTCTTCATCGAAATGAACCCCCGCATCCAGGTCGAGCACACCGTCACCGAATGCGTCACCGGCATCGACCTTGTCCGCTCTCAGATCCTCGTCGCAGCAGGAAAAGACCTCCACGGCGAGGAAATCGCCATCCCTTCCCAGGAAAACATCCCCTGCAACGGCTTCGCCATCCAGTGCCGCATCACCACCGAGGATCCCGAGAAAAATTTCGCACCGGATTACGGACGCATCCTCAACTATCGCTCCGCCGCAGGCTTCGGCATCCGTCTCGATGCCGCTTCGGGTGATGCCGGTTCAGTCGTCACTCCTTTCTACGACTCCATGCTCGTCAAGCTCACCGCTATGGGCAGCAGCTTCCCCATGGCTTGCCAGCGCATGGATCGCGCTCTTCGCGAGTTCCGCATCCGCGGGGTCAAAACCAACATCCCGTTTCTCGAAAACGTCATCAAGGACGAGACTTTCCGTTCCGGCCAAGCCCATACGAAGCTCATCGACACCCACACCGATCTCTTTAAATTCTCCCGCCGCCGCGATCGCGCCACACGCACCCTGGCCTACCTTTCGGAAATCACCGTCAACGGCAACCCCCACGCAAAAGGCTACCGCCCGGATAAGATTCTTACTCGCGCTACAGTCCCGCAGACTCGCACGAACAACTCCGCCTCGCCCTCCAGCCGCGCGCTCCTGCGTCAGCTTGGCCCCGATAATTTCAGCCAGTGGATCCTCGATGAGAAACGCCTCCTCATCACAGACACCACCTTGCGCGACGCCCACCAGTCGCTCATCGCCACACGCATGCGCACCCACGACATGCTGCGCATCGCCGAGACCTACGCCACCCGCACGCCGGAGATGTTCTCCCTCGAAATGTGGGGCGGTGCCACCTTTGACACCTCCATGCGCTTCCTCAATGAGTGCCCGTGGGAACGCCTCCAGCGCCTCCGCGAAAAAGTCCCCGACATCCTTTTCCAGATGCTCTTCCGTGGCTCGAATGCCGTAGGCTACTCGAACTACCCGGACAACGTCGTCGCCGGTTTCATCCACCACGCCGCCGACAGCGGCATGGACATCTTCCGCATCTTCGATTCGCTCAACTACCTCCCCAATATGCAGGTCGCCATGGAGGCCGTGCGCGAACACGGCAAGTCCCTCTGCGAGGCGGCCATCTGCTATTCCGGCGACATCCTCAACCCCTCCCGCACCAAGTACGACCTCAACTACTACATCTCCAAGGCCAAGGAAGTTGAGAAAATGGGAGCCCACATCCTCTGCATCAAGGACATGGCCGGCCTCTGCAAACCTCAGGCAGCCTACGATCTTGTCCACGCCCTGAAACAGGAAATCGGCATTCCCGTCCATTTCCATACCCACGACACCTCCGGGCTCAACGCCGCTTCCGTCCTCGCCGCCTCGCGCGCCGGGGTCGATATTGTGGATCTCGCCATCTCCTCGATGTCCGGCTCCACCTCCCAGCCGAACCTCAACTCGGTCTCTGCCGCCCTCTCCCGCACCGAGCGCGATACCGGCCTGGATTTCGATGCACTCAACGACATCTCCGATTACTGGGAGCACGTCCTCACCTACTACAAACCTTTTGATTCCGCCCCGCGCTCCGGCACCGCCGAAGTCTACGAGCACGAAATGCCCGGCGGCCAATACACCAACCTTCGTGAACAGGCGAACTCCATGGGTCTGGGCCACCGCTGGCGCGAAATCGCCCGCACCTACGCGGATGTGAACCAGCTCTTCGGCGACATCATCAAAGTCACCCCATCGTCGAAAGTCGTCGGCGACATGTGCATGTTCCTCGTCACCCGGGGCATCAAGGCCTCCGAGGTCACCAAGATCAAACCCGGCTCCATCGACTTCCCGGAATCCGTCATCGACATGCTCTCCGGCGGCCTAGGCCAACCCGATGGCGGATGGCCTGCCGACGTCCAAAAAGTCGTGCTCGGTCCCAACCATAAAATCACCACCAAGCGCCCGGGCGAACTCGCCGAGCCGGTCGATCTCGCAGCCACCAAGGAAGAGATTTCCAAGAAACTCAGCCGCCCTCCCACCGACGACGATCTTTATTCCCACCTCATGTATCCCCAAGTCTATGCTGACTTCCGGACCTGCAGAAAGAAATATGACGACCTTAGTAAATTGCCTTCGCCCGCCTTCTTCTATGGCCTCCAGGTCGGCGAGGAAATCGAAGTCGAAATCGATCCCGGCAAGATCCTCATCATCAAGCTCATCTCCATCGGCGAGCCAGACAAGGACGGCGAACGCACCCTGTTCTACGAACTCAACGGCATGCCCCGCGAGTCCATCGTCATCGACAAATCCCTCTCCGCCACCCTCACCAACGCCCGCCGCAAGGGCGACCCGAACGATCCGTGCCAGGTCTGCGCACCACTCCCCGGCATGGTCACCGAAGTCGCCGTCTCCCCCGGCACCGAGGTCAAGGCCGGCGACAAACTCGTCGTCATCGAAGCCATGAAAATGCTTACCACCGTCTCCGCCCCCGAAGACGGCACCATCAAGGAAATCATCGCCTCCAAAGGCACCCAAGTGGATTCCGACGACCTCCTCATTATCATGCAAGCGTAGCTGCGGCGTCTCGCCGCAGGCCGTGCTCAGGGCGTCTCGCCCTGAGCCGCAATGCGAATCGAAGGAGCGCTGACTTCAGGCGGCGTGACCACGCGAAGCGCGTTTGAGTGCGGAGAAATTTTCCCTCACCCAAACATCCCCCGCTCCGCCACGTGCCGGAGCCAACCCACGAAATCCATCCCCGGCGCAATCTCCTTCGCCTCGGCAGAAAGTCTAGCGGCTGAGTGCGTGCCATCCATTTTCGCCAGCAACTTCAGTTGCGGGAACGTGAACACGCACGGCTTCAGGTCGGCATCCACTAACGGCAGCGCCTCACGCGCACACAGCAGTCGCCACGCATCCAGCTTCGGAAAATCCGGGACGGAAACCTTTCTCTGAGCCATCGGATAAGCTTCCAGCGGGTTTTCGGAAACCACCGCATCCGCCCGACAGAAAAGCTCGGATCGGAAAGTCGTCCCCTCATTCGTATCGCCCTCATCACTGCCCTTCTCGCCGGAAACCGAATCGCCCAGCCACCGCAGCCCGCTCGCCTCCGCCAGCTTCACCACCGCCCCGAGTGACCACGCATCCATGACCGGTGCAAAGTCGTCAAAGGCCAGCACCGCCGCGCCCTTCGCCAGCATATCTGCCACAATTTCCTTCTCATCCCCCTCCACAGCCTCATGCAACACCTCGAGTGCTGTGATCTCATCCGTGTCTCCCGCTGCCTGAATCGCCCGCACTTTTTCCACCACCGCCATCCTCGGCCTCCAACCCGCCGCCACATTGAAACTCACCACCGCCACCCCTCGCGGAGCGAGCTTCTTCCCGATGAAATCCATCATCCCCACTTTCACCTCATCCGAAACCCACGAGAATACCCCGTGCCCAATGATGTGGTCGTAACCCTTTTCCTTCCCTACAAATTCCAGCGCCGAAACCTCACAAAATCGCACATTGGATATGCCGGCTTGCCTCGCCAGCAATCGTGCCCGTGTGATCCCTCGAGCAGAAATATCCAGTCCCGTGCACGAAGCCTCCGGCCACCGTTTCGCCAACGAAAGCAGATGATGCCCAGTCCCGCAGCCGATTTCCAATATCGAGGCTGCCGCCGGATCTGTCGCATCCAGCCCCGCCCGCCGAGCCACCGCCATATTCACCGCCGGATCCGCATTCGGATGGCTCATCGCAGGATAGGCTTCCGCCCGGAAAATCTCTTCAAATGTTCGTCGCACGCACGTTTCTATGAAAAATTCGCCAACGCAAAAGACCTCATTTTCTCCAAGAACCTGACCATGCCGATTCACCTTGAAAATTCCCCCCACCCGCGCCATAATGAAGCTCGCTTAGCGAATGGGGGCGTTCTGGTTTCGACGGAATGTCTGAAGCGCTGGCTGCACGTAGAGGTTGATCGGTTGGCCTCTTAAAAAAGCCGTTCAAAACAAATAAATGCAGACTCCAACGAGCTCGCACTGGCCGCTTAATTGACGACCACGCCAAATCCCTGATGCCTGCGGGGGGATAAGGCGACACTTAGCAGGCTGGATCGGATGTCGGGTGACCGGGCAATCGATCGAGACAAAACAGGACACTAGGAAGCGCAACGCTGTGAGTCGGCCCAGCGTTTCCGAAATACCAGATGGCTCACTAAACGTGTAGATGCCTTCGCAGATGGCGTTCCGGACAGGGGTTCGACTCCCCTCGCCTCCACCAGCCTTCGCCAAGGCTACGGCTGGCAAGCCATCAGCTTGTCAACGTGGCCTTGGCGAAGGCTGCCCGCCGAAGCCTTGGCGTAGGAGGGCTTCGCGCCCACACAGACAATCCGGCTCCTCCCATGCACTACGTCTATCTTCTCCGCAGCGAGTCCCACCCGGATCAAGCCTACATCGGATTGACTTCTGATCTCAGGATGCGCATCGCAAAACACAACGAAGGTGGCTCTCCTCACACGTCAAAGTATCGCCCATGGAATCTGATCACTTATCTCGCATTTGCCACTCGTGAAAAAGCCTCTGATTTCGAAGCCTACCTCAAATCTGGCTCTGGCCGCGCCTTCGCGAAAAAGCGCTTGTGGTAAAAACCGCCTCACGTATGTATCCCGGCAATGAGGCGCAGCAGATAACGGCTTCACGCACGTCTTGCTCGCGTTCGCACCCCATCATCAAGCAGCACTAACCAAAACATCCTGATTCTTAATCATCCCTGCCAGTCTGCGATGATACACATGCTTGTTGCCGATAATGAGCTGCTTGGAAATTTCCGGTTTGGAAAAGGCTGAGGCAAGCTGTGCGCTTTCGTCCCAACGGGTCATTGCGAACATTCCGCTGTTGTTGACCTGGCAGTAGAGATGGTGATCGAACTCTTCTTTCTCATGACTCGGAACGAGGCACGGGAAATCCATTTCTCAGGTCGGTAAAAAACGAACCGTATTCCTTCAAGTTGACAAACTTCAGGGCGTCTTCACCCGTGTCGGCGGGCACCGGCAAAGGTAGGATCATAGCGACGTCTTTATCCGATCCGAACCTCATCTGATAAGCGAGCGTCTGTCGTGAGGCTTCCGACATACGGGCGAAGATCTTCGTACAATCGACGAAGCGAACGTTTCCGCTGAAGCAACACATGAAGTGTTTCTATCGTGCCTGATGATGAAGCCCAGCGGACACCAGGGTCTAAATCAGGCCTATTCAGGAGCCTCCCCGGAGGTCATGCGTTCGAATTCCTTTTTCGCCTCGGCAAGTTGCTCTTTGGTAAAACCTTTCTCGAGGGCGGTGATGAATTCGGCAGCATTGCTTTCACCCCGGACTCCGGCGAGTTTCGCAAGAGCCCATGCGCGCGGAAGGTTCATCTCCATCGCTGCACCAGCGGCCTGGAAACGGGCGAGGGCGAGAGTTGCTGAGGCATTCCCTTGCTGGGCGGCGAGCACATAAAGCTGTGCCGCATTTTCATAACTTTGCGGGACACCGGTGCCGCTCTCGTGGAGCGCGGCGAGGTTATTCTGGGCTGCCGCGTAATTCGCCTCGGCGGCACGTGCGAACCAAGAGACAGCTGCGGAGACATCCGTCACGCCGAGCCTGCCGGCGAGGTAAAACAAGCCGAGTTCGTTCTGAGCTGCTGCAAGCCCCCCATTTGCGGCGGCAACGAGATGCTTATAACCCAGCGCGATATCCGGATTCTCCGACTGGAAGGTCATTGCGGCGAGCATGAGGTGCGCCTGGAAGTTGTCGGCTTCCGCAGCGGCCTCGAGGATGCTGACACCGCGTTCGACATCCTTTTTGGTTCCCTTGCCTTCGATGTGATATTCCGCTACCCGGATCATGCAATCAGCTTGCCCTGCGTCCTTGCCACGCTCGAATTCCACCAAGGCGGCCTTCGAATCCTCCTTCACGGTCTCCTGCCATGTGCCCAGCACGAAATAGGCGGAGTAGTCCTTTGCGGCGATGGCTTTATCCAAGATCGCGCGGCCGCGCGCTTCGTCGCGTCCCGACTTTTCACCGTAAAGCAGACGACTACCCAGAGCGACCATCGCCCCGGTGTTGCCACCAGCAGCGGCCTTTTCCAGATATCGCAAGGTCAGCGCAGGGTCTTTCTTTTCGGCAAAGCCCATTTGGCCATCGTAGAAATTCGCGAGCAAAAGCATGGAGTCGACGTCGCCGGCATCCGCCGATTTTTTCCACCAGAGAACGGCCTTGTCGGGATCCGATTTGCCAGTGAAACGGCCAGCAAGAAACGCCTCACCGAGAATACGACCCACGTTGCCGGGATCGTTGAGCGCTTGTTTCTCAAGAATCGCCTGAGCCTCTTTCAACTTAACCTCATCCTTCGTGGCCATCAGAATGACTGCGAGCCTGTAGGCCGAATCCGAGTGATTCTTTGCGAGTCCTTTGCGATAATATTCTTCCGCTTTCTTCGCAGAAAGCTCGGCACCTTTGCCTGACTCATGAGCCACACCAAGAAGGAAAATTGCATCCACATCGCCCTTCTCAGCGAGTGGCAGGGCGAGCTTTACCGCCTCCTCGAAGTCACCTTTATCAAACGCCGCCCTCGCAGCGGCGGAGGGCGATGTGTCTTTCCCCGGTGTTGCGTCTCCGGCCTTGGATTTATCATCTCCAGCATCAGAAGCCCCTTGAGCTGGCAATGCGAGAGAACAGACAACCAGCAACAAACAGACCTTAATGGGTATGGGGCTCATAATACCCGCTTGATTACTTGAGCTAGGGGGGCATGACAAGACTTGTTGTGGTGATCCCGCCCAGCCAAAAGCTCACAAAACCCACATTTTCACCGCGGTGTGAGGCAGCTCCTTCTCCCTAAAATCAACCACGCCTCGGGGGCGCGCTTTCACGATCACACCTGATTCGTGGCTCCCTCCGACCTCGGCAAATTTCCTGAAAGAGCGTCGTTTGGGTCGCGGTAGGAATGAGCTGTATTTTTAGCTCCCGAGATCCCCATGAAAAAGCTCCTCACAATCCTCGCCCTCGTCCTCCCGTTCTTGCTCGTCACTCTCCATGCCGAAGAAGACGCATGCCCTCATGTGGTGTTTGTCGTCGGCCCGCCGCATTACTCCCCGGAGCTGACGATGCCGCCCTTCGCGGAGGAATTGGAGCGACTCGGCTTCCGAACAACCATCGTCTCGGGAGACAAGCAGTCGGAGAAAAAGACCGAAAATGTCCTTCCCGGCATCGAGGTCTTGAAGGATGCGGATCTGGCGATTTTCTTCATGCGTTTCCTCAAACTCCCCGACTCCGAGTGGCAGCCCATCGAGGATTACCTCAAGTCCGGCAAGCCGGTGATCGGACTGCGCACGGCGAGCCATGCATTCAATTACCCGAAAGGTCATCCACGCTTCGATTGGAACGAAAAGTTCGGCACCCGCGCGCTTGGCAGCCCTTACATCGTGCACCAGGCGGGAACTACGAAGATCGAAGTGATTGAGGAAAACGCCAGCCACCCGATCATGTCGAACCTTCCGAAAAAGGAATGGGTCTCGGCGGGCACGCTCTACCTCGCACACCTCGGCGAAGGCGCCATCCCGCTCGTGCAAGGCAGCGGCAAAGGCAAGGTGCGCGTCATCGAGAAAAGCTTCGGCACGGTGAATGTAAAAGTGGATGAAACCGCTCCGGTGGCATGGGCATGGGAAAACGAATGGGGCGGTAAGGTCTTCGGCACCTCCTTCGGCCATCCCGGCGATTTCGCGGAGCCATCCTTCACCCGCATGCTGGTGAACGCGGTTTGCTGGTCGCTCGACAAGCCGGTGCCTTCCGCGGAAACGGAAATCAAAATCTGGAAAATCGGGCGCGCAGATAAAAAACACTGAACCATGAACCGCTTTGTTCTTCTCACCGCTGCCGCGCTACTCACCACCCCGGCTCACGCGGATTCCGTCATCCGCGATGGCGACCACATCGCCATCGTTGGGAATACCTTCGCCGACCAACTCCGCACCGACGGGTACATGGAGACCTTGCTCCAGCAACACGCGGACATCTCCCTGCGCAATCTCGGCTGGGCGGGAGACACGCTCACCCGGCGTGACCGACCTACGAATTTCCCCAGCGAAGAAACCACACTCACCGAGCACAAAACGGACGTCATCATCGCCAGCTTCGGCCTGAGCGAATCCTTCGCAGGTGAGGCGGGCATCGCGGATTTCCAGAAAGTCCTCAAGTCATTCATCGACTCGTACAACGCGAAAAAATATAACGGCAAGAGTGCTACAAAACTCGTGCTCGTTTCCCCCATCGCCTACGAGGATCATGGTAGCACGACCCCGAATGTCGCAGGCAGAAACAAAGACCTAGCCACCTATACCGCCGCGATGAAGAAAACGGCAGCCAGCGAAGGCATCGCTTTCATCGATCTCTACACCTCTACCCGCGCCATGATGGACGAGGCGGGCGGCACGAAACTCACCACCAACGGCATTCACCTCACTTCTCTCGGTTACTGGGCGGTCAGCCAAATCATCGCCTCGGAGCTTCTCGAAAATTCCGGCGATCCATGGAGACTCACCATCGACGCCAAAGCCAACACCGGCACAGCGGAAGGAGTGAAGCTCTCAGCCGTCACAGCAGAGAAAAAGAACCTGTCCTTTTCCGTCACGGAAACCACCGCCGCCAGCCCGCCACCACCGCAAGGAGATACCCCCTCCTACTTCGCAAATAATCGCGACACGCTCACGATCCAGAACCTCGATCCCGGCGAATACACGCTGAGCGTGGACGGGGTAAAAATCGCCACCGCGAACCACGATAAATGGGCGCAGGGCGTCGCCATCGATTCCTCCCCCGCCCACAAGGAAGCCGAGAATTTTCGCGCCGTGGTGAACGATAAAAACCTCCAGTTCCTCTACAACTGGAAGGCGCTGAATCAGGTTCACATCGTCGGCGAGCGCAAACGCTCCCCCTCCGGAAAATCCCTGCCCGACGAACAGATCGAGTTCAACGAGCTCGCCAAGCAACAGGAAAAAATCCTGCGCGCACCCCGCGAACCCAAGACCCGCGAATGGAAGCTCATCTCCCGCGGCCTCTGAATTTCCGAACCCATTTCCCCATGAAATTTTTCAGAACTACATTCGCCGTAGCTATCTTTGCTTGCGGTGCCGCCCACGCGGGCGATGCGAAGGGCATCAAGGCAGCCAACCTCGAAGGTGCCGATCTGGCGCTGATGGACAATCATGATCCCGTCTCCGAACTGGAGAACTTTATGATCCTGGACGGTTACGAGGCCAATCTCTTCTCCTCCGAACCGATGATCGATAACCCCATCCACATGCAGTGGGATTCGCGCGGCAGGCTCTGGGTCGCTTGCTCGTGGTCTTACCCGCAGCTCAAACCCGGCGAGAAGGCAAACGACAAAATCATCATCCTCGAAGACACGGACGGCGACGGCAAAGCCGACAAGTCCACCGTCTTCGCCGACGGCCTCTACCTGCCCACCGGCATCGAGCTGGCGAATGGAGGCTGCTACATCGCCCAATCGCCCGACGTATTTTTCTATAAAGACACGGATGGTGACGACGTCGCGGATGTCAAAGAGCTCGCTCTAACAGGCTTCGGCATTGAGGACAGCCACCACTCGATCAGCGCATGGCGGCGCGGCCCCGGCGGTTGGCTGTATTTCCAAGAGGGCATTTTCCTCCACACTCAGGTAGAGACACCACGCGGCTTGGTCAGGAATTTCAATGGCGGCGTCTATCAATACAATCCGCGCACCGGGGAGCTCCGCGTGTTCTGCTCCGGCACCGGCGGAAATCCATGGGGCCATGTCTTCGATGACTGGGGGCAATCGTTCATGGTGAACAATCCAAAGATCATGTACATCTCGCCGGCCACCGGAAACAGCGGCGAGAACATCCAGGTCGAAGCCCTTTTCAGTAGCTCGAAGCAATGCGGCGGGGATCTTGCACGAGGCAGCCACATCGGAGAAGAGCTCAGCGGCCAACTCCTCACCGGGCGTTTCAAAAGCCGCTCCGTGGCGCGTTATGAATTCATCGAGGACGGCTCTGGATTCAATGCCAACATTCTGGCACCGCTGATCGAATCCAAGCACCCGAACTTCCGCCCTGTCGACGTAAAAATGGGCCCTGACGGCGCGGTCTATGTGGCAGATTGGTACAACTCCATCATCAACCACGCGAACCATGACTTCCGCGATCCGCGCCGCGACAACGCCCACGGCCGCATCTGGCGCATCACCAAAAAGGGCAGCCCTCTCATTGAAAAACCGCAACTCGTTGGCAAACCCATCCCCGACCTCGTCGACCAACTCGGCAGCCCCGAGGCATGGAACCGCCATCAGGCGAAAAAGGAACTCAGCGAGCGCGATCCAGACGAAGTGCTTGCCGCGGTGGAGGCATGGGTGGAAAAACTCGATCCCGCCCTCCCCGATCATGACCACCGTCTCGTCGAGGCGATGTGGTCTTGTCAGAACGTCGAGCGCGTCAGCGAAAGCATCCTTACGAAAGTGATCGAAGCAAAGGACGGCCACGCCCGTTCCGCCGCCGCGCGTATCATCCGGTATTGGTTCCCTGAACTCAGCGATCCCGTTTCCATGATCGCAAAACTCGCCTCCGATCCGTTCCCTCGCACCCGCATGGAGGCGATTCTTTCCGCAGGTTTCATCCCCGAGGCAGGTGCCTATGCCGCAGCCTTGAACGCACTCGACCATCCTACGGATTCCTCCATCGACCTCGCGCTGACCCAGACCACAAAAGCCCTTAAAAATAACTGGTTTCCCGCCATGGAGGCCGGGACTCTGGTTTTCTCAAAACCTACGCACAAAGAATACGCAGAAAAAGGATCCGGTATCGGTTTGGGGAAAAGACTCTCCGCGTTTCTGGAAAATCCTAACCCTTCCACTGACGAAATCGCCGCGATCAAAGAGCAACTGATCTCCTCCGGAAAAGATGCCGAAGTAAAAGAGGTCCTCAGGAAAATCACCGACAATGCCAGCCTCAACGACGCCACGACTCTCGCGATGCTGGAGGCATTGAAGGAAATGGCCGACACCGGAAAAATCTCCAAGCGGACACAGAAATCGGGAAGCATCTTGAGTAGTCTCCTCAAACACGAGAACCCGGACATCGTCCTCCTCACCGCCGAAAACCTCGGACTTTGGGGCGCGGGGAAAGCAGCCAAAGATCTGTTAGCATTACTCGAATCCGGCGACAGCAGCAGCGAAATCCGCCGCGCAGCTGCCGTGTCCCTCGCCAAGTTCGGCCAACCGGAACTGGTCGCAAAACTCAAAGAATTTTCCGCCTCGGGAGACACCGTCACCCGCTACGCCGCGACCTGCGGACTCGTCCATGCCGAACTCAATGCCGGCATCGATGCGGCCATGAAACTGCTTTCCGAAGACCCCGGCCAGGAAGACCCGGTCCCACTCATCCAAGCCATCCTCGCCAATCAAAAGGGAGCGAAAGCCCTTTCTAGGAAACTCTCCGGCGCGACCCTCCACCCGGAGGTCATTTCCAAAGTCGCCGCCTTCCATCGCACTTCCGGACAGCTCCCCTCCGACATCGCCGCGTTTTTCAAATCCTCCCCCGTATCCGGCACTTCGCTGAGCGCGCAGCTGCTCGCAGAAAACGAAGACGCCCTCGCAGCGGATGTTATCAAGCTCGGCGATCCGCATCGCGGCGAGGAAATCTACCGCCGTAAAGCCCTCTCCTGCACCGCCTGCCATTCGGTCGGCTCCGCCGGAGCACAGATCGGCCCGAACCTCGCCACCATCGGCTCCGCAGCTCCAACCGATTACATGGTTGAATCCATCCTCGAGCCCAGCGCCGCCATTGCGGAGCACTACGAGAACACCCTTTTCACCATGAAAGACGGCAGTGTGCGCATGGGAGTCGTCAGCTTCAAAAACAACAACGAAGTCGTGCTCATGGATTCCGCCCAAGGTGGAAAAGAAGTCCGCCTGCGTGCCGATGAAATCGTCAAGGAACAGGGCATGCCCTCGCTGATGCCCACCGGACTCGCCGACCAACTCGCCAGCCGCCAGGAATTCCTGGACCTCGCGAAATTCCTCTCCGTTCTCGGCCAGCCCGGCGACTTCTCCAACGACGAAAGCCCCGTGATTCGCAAGTGGAACCTCATCTCCGCCACAGATGGCGAAAAGCTTCCCGATGCGAGCGCCGCATGGCTCACCGCCTACAGCAAGGTGAACGGCGAACTTCCTGCAGCAGATCTCCCCGTAGGTGATGAAATTTTCGCCAGCGGCGCGGTCAACGTCCTTACCACCGGAGATACCACGCTCAAGGTCAACAATTCCCAAGGCCTCCGCCTCTGGGTCGATGGAGTGGAAATCAACGACCTCAGCGCCCCGCTCATGCTGAAGCACGGCCGCCGCGTCTTTACCTTCCGGGTGGATCAAAAGACCCGTGGTGCTGACACCGGCCTGCGTGTCGAGTTCATCACTCCTCCCGCATCGCCCATCAAACTCCAGCCCGAAGGCGGTGTCTGATCATCAAGCCAAGGAATCAACTCTTGAACAACTGCCTCACGTGAATCCCGGTTTGGCATTCTGGCAGCCCGGTAAGAGCTATCCATCGATCGATTCTTTTTACTGAAACACCCCTAAAGAATCCGCATTTGTGGATTTCTTTAGAAAATTTAACTAAAAAATTGACAGGCCGCAAATCTTTACAAACCCATTACTCGCTTAAAATCAGGCAATTACAACTTATTTCAAAGTAGCCAGTAGCTCCTCTCTTCCAACCACCACAATAAATACGTAGTGTTCCAAAGGCTCGAACGAGCTTTACAATCACTCCCCCCAACCAAGGGGTTCCCTTAACAGGGAGCCCCTTTTTTTGTGCCGTCATTTCCAGATGGGGAGACGCGCTTCCGGATGAAGCTCAGTCGGCGGCTCGATGGCAAAGGACTTGCCCTGCCCCACGCGATACGTGCCGTAGGCGATGGGCGCCACCGTGAGCTGGAGCGCCGGCTCATCATCCACAGTGATTTTCGAAACGTGAATAACGGCGGCACAATTCGGGTTCTTACTCACCTCCAGCACATCACCTGTGCTGAAGCCGTCGATCGCCGTTTCATCTTCGGTCGGGAAAATATATTCGATGACCACGGGGAAGCCCACCGCCTCGGTGAAGTCATCCGGCCTCACCATTGCCTGTGCCCGGAGAACCACGCCGTTTGAGATGAAGTCCCCATCGTCGAGTTTACGGATCGCCGCCACCTGGTATTCCCCTTCGACATAGGAGAGCAGCAGAGTCTTGTCGAAATTCCGCATGTAGTTCCTCAGCAGCAAGGTATTGAGGCCTTCGCGGTCCTCATCGTTCAGTCCGAAATATTTGCCGTAGAGCTCTGCGGGATCGAGCGCGTTGCCGTTGGGCACATCGAGCACCGTGTAGCGTTTCAGTTCAGGCAGCCGGCCGAGTTTTTTCAGGATCTGGTAGTTGCGTGGATTTTCTGGATTTCCGAAAACATGCAGGCAGACGGCCCAGCTGACCACGGCGAAACAGAAGGCCAAAACGTTGGCGAGAAACCACCAGAAGTAAGCCGGACGCCGTGGCTCCAGTTCCTCTTCCAGTTCTTTGCGGCTTTTCTTCGCCACGCGTTAGGCAGCGCCTCCCCCGCCACAGACTTCACCATCCTCTGCGCCGCTGCCTTCCGGTTCATCCTCCGGCTCGAAGGATGTGCCGCAACCACAGGCGCGCCGCGCTTTCGGGTTGTTGATCTTGAATCCGGCATCCGTGAGGTCGTCAGAATAGTCGATTTCGCAGCCGCGCAGTTTATCTAGGCTGTCGCCCGCAACGATCACGCGTGCCGTGCCTTGCTCGACGACTTCGTCCCCGGCTTCTGGCTCCGCCACGTTCATTTCATACTGCCAGCCCGCGCAGCCGCCTTTGCGAACTGCAAGACGCAAGCCCGCCGAAGGCGAAGGTGCTTTGGACGCGAGCATTGCGCCGAGCTTCTCCCGTGCTGTTTCCGTGATATCGATGATTGCCACGCCGGAAAATTAGCCGCTAAACCCGAACTTTAAACCTAAAACTTCGGATTCGGGGCAGGGCGGTAAAGTGGAAGCCGAGAAGCCTGAGAATCATCCCCAGTCTTACAGCTGGAATAAATCGTCCGCCGGAACGCGCCCGAAGGACATCTGCGCCTCGCCGTTGTTCGCGAGGTGAACCAAGCAATGATAGACCGCTTCGGGATCGCCATCGACCTCGAAGGCGACCTGCTCCGCGTTCTTTTGCTCGGAGACCAGACGGCTGCGCACCTGCCCGAGAAGCTCGAGAAATTCCGTTGCCGCTTTTTTTCCGGCCTCCACGCCCGGCTGATGGTAGGCATTGATATTCACCAGCGATGCGTAGAAGGAAACCGCTCTTTCGAAGAGTGCGATCAGCATACCGAGCGTGAACGGAGTCACCTCGTAGATCGAGATCGTCAGCGAGTTCCTGCCGCTTTCATACAGAGCGGAACGGGTGCCGCGAAGGAAGCCCTGGAGATAATCCTGGCTCGTGTTACCCGGTTCCACTTCGCTGGATTTGCCCTTACGGCCGTGTCTCACCTCGATGAAACTGGCGAAGAAATTGTTCACCCCGTCGCGGAGTTGCTGCACATAGGCATGTTGGTCGGTCGAGCCCTTGTTGCCGTAAACCGCGATGCCTTGGTTTACCACATTGCCGTCCAGATCCAGCTCCTTGCCGAGCGATTCCATCAGGAGCTGCTGAAGGTATTTCGAGAAAAGCACCAGCGAATCCTTGTATGGCAGCACCACCATATCTTTCTCGCCTTTGCCGTTGGTGCCCTTGTGCCAAGCAATCGCCAGCTGCATCGCCGCGTTCTTCGCCGCATCGGTCTTGCGTGTCTTCACATCCATTGCTGCCGCTCCTGCGAGCATCGCATCGATGTCGATTCCTTGGATCGCCGCAGGAACGAGCCCCACGGTGGAGAGCACGGAAGTCCGTCCGCCGACCCAGTCTTCCATCGGGAAGATGGCGATGAAATCGTTCTCCTGAGCGAATTTGTAGAGCTTCGAGCCCTCGCCCGTCACTGCCACCGAGTGCTTGCCGAAGTCGATGCCGGCCGCGTCGAACGCCGCCTTCGCCTCAAGCATGCCGTTGCGGGTCTCCGCTGTGCCGCCGGATTTGGAAATCACTAACACCAGTGTTTCGTGGAGCTTGATGCCCGCGAGCGTATCGTCCATGCCCTGTGGATCCGTGTTGTCGAAAAATGAGATCGGCAGCCTCACCTTTTGGCCGATTGCCTCATCCACCAGTTGCGGCCCCAGAGCCGATCCACCGATGCCGATCAGCAGGATCCTGCGGAAGGGGTCCCCGCCCGCGGTGCGGACTTTTCCGGTGTGCACATCTTCGGCGAATTGCTTGAGTGCCTTGAGCGGCTCGGTGATCTGAGCCTTGATCTCCGGAGTCGGTGCGAGATCCGCATTGCGCAGCCAATAGTGACCGACCATGCGCCCCTCATCCGGGTTCGCGATGCCACCCGCTTCCAGCGCCACCATGTCGTCAAAGGCCTTCGCCACTTTGTCGGAAAGACCATCCTTGTAGGCCTTGTCCACATCCATTAGCGAGAGATCCAGGGAAAATCCAAGATCATCATATCGTACCAAACTTTCGTTGTATTCTTTCCAGCTCATTGTCTTTGTAGTTTGAAATTTTTCAGTATTCGAGGATCGCCGCAACAGGATGTGGCGCAAGTTTTTCTCTACCGCCGAGGAACGACAGCTCGATCAGGAATGAAACGCAAACCACCTCCGCGCCCAGCCCGCCGAGCAATTTCAGCGCGGCCGCAGCGGTTCCCCCGGTGGCCAGCAGATCGTCGACCACCAGCACTTTTTCCCCGGGCTTCACCGCATCCTCATGGATCTCCACCACCGCCTCACCGTATTCCAGCGCATAGGCTGCTTCGGTGCACTTCCACGGCAGCTTGCCCTTCTTCCTCACCGGCACGAAGCCCACCCCCAAGCGATCCGCCACCGCCGCCGCGAAGATGAATCCGCGCGCATCGATCCCCACCACCTTGTCGATCTTCTGGCCGCCTGCCGTTTCACAAAGCAGATCGATCGACCCCCTGAAAAGCTCACCGTCTCCCAAAATCGGGGTGATGTCTTTGAAGACGATCCCCTCCTTCGGAAAATCCGGCACATCCCGGATCGCATCTCGCAATTTGCCAACCATTCCCGAGGCTGAACACCACCCCTCACCGAATCAAGACCCGAGCACCGGAAAGCTCATGAAACCCGATCAAGCACGGGATGAAAGGGACACTCGCCATCGTGGCGATGACAGCTCCTGGGTTGAAGCTATCCGGCTATCGGTTCATCAGCCCCTGCACCTCTCTAGCAGAGAGCGCACGGGGCATGATCCATACTTCGTCGATATCGCCGTAGAACGGGGCCAATCTGCCTTTGGAATACGGTCCGCATCCGATCTGCAAGGGCTGTGCATTTGTCCCGGTGATGACGGTCCGGATCACACCGTCATTTTTCGGCGGATTGCTGAATTCGGGATCCATTTTCTCGCGGTTGCCATTCACATACAGCTCCACCATTTCCCCATCAATGTTGCCGGTGCCACGGAATACCACCGCGATGTGCTGCCATTCTCCGGGGACAATGGGAGTGCGCCCGGAAAAATTGACGTATGCACCGAGTGCGAAACGCAGAACCGCATCTCCGCTTTTCTGAGATTTCGCCATCATAATCTGACAGCGTCCAGGTCGTGATCCATTGGGATCGCCCCACGAGACAATGGCGGAAAACCGGGAATCATTGCCGCCATCCGGACGAATCCAACACGCGATAGTTCGCGGAGCAGCACCGCCGATTCCCTGCCAATCGGTTTTTGCGACATCGGCGACATTGCGCACCGAAAGCGCCTTGCCTTTCACACCAACGACGAGCTTAGGTGAAGATCCACCGCGCGTTTGGACTTTCATCTCCTCGACCGCGGGATAGGCACCTTCCGCCTTCAGGGGATCCTCGCCATCGAAGGAAAAATGAATCCCGGGCAACTGGGGCGGAAGGCTTTTGAGAAACCGTTCTTCATCGAGTTCCTGCTCAATCCAGCGCCCCGCTGGCGAAACACCCAGGGCCTGTCCCTCCATGAGGTCTTGTTTTTCCTTCATGGCAAAGAGAGCCCCACAATTGACGCTGCCCTCAAACACATGAACCGAGTCGTATTCGTTCGGCCGAGTCAACAGCCCGAACTCGGTGCCATAATCCAGAACTTCCACCGAAGGGGTGCGCACGCGGAAGCCTTGCCCTGCTTTCCCCACTCGGAACCATCCGCTGCCTTCACGCAGCTCCAACAATCCGGCACTGGGCAACCTGACCTCCGCCGGCCCCTCGATCACGGCACGCACATCTCCCGGAAGGTCGAATTGCGCGACTCCGAACTCGATCTTCACCGACTCTCCGAAGTTCATCGTGCCGTCCTTATCGACCGGTCCGCTCCACGAGGTTCCCGGGCTGAAAGTCACCCGGATATCAGGAGTCGCCCCTTCACGCAGGGAGATCCATTGCAGGATCATCGCGGAAAACGCCAACAAAGCAGCCGTGGCCAACACGGCGCGCATCAGGGTTTTACGTTTTCTGCGCTTCATCCCGTAATCGGTGATCTTGTGCGAGGACGGTTGCGCACGCCTTTGCACCGCTTCGCCCAGCAAGAACTCGGCTCTCATCGAACGGCGGTAGAAGTCACGCGACGACGCATTGGTGCGGAGCTCGGATTCGAGCAATCTGATTTCTTCAGCGGAAAGGATGCCGTCGGCCATTCCCTGGGTGTATTGCTCCAATTCTCTGCGATTCATGCAAAACCTCCTTCCTCTGCGATCTCCTGCTCCAGGCAACGCTTCAGGGCGGCACGCAGACGGAACAATTTTAAGCGCATATTCCCGGCGCTCTGACCGAGCTTTTCGGCGAGCCGCTCGACTCCCCCGTGGCTGGTGTAACGGGACCGAACCAAGTCGAGATCGGCAGGCGGAAGTTTTTCCAAACAACATTCGAGTGCCAGCAATTGCTTCTCATGCTCGGCGGGATCCTCCTGCCATTCACCTGCCAATTGCTCCACCAAATCGTGGGAAAACATGACTTTGCCCTCCTTGCGCACCTGCCGCAAATACCCGAGCACCTGATAGCGCGCGATGGTGAACGCCCATGCCCGGAAATTGGTTCCGATTTCAAATTGATCCCGCTTTTCCCACAGCAATAGGTTCACCTCTTGAGTCACATCTTGAGCTCCCGAGGCGCCACTCAATAAATACCCTACAAATGCCCGCAGCGCCGGCTGCAACTCGGTGATTTCGCGAACGAATTCTCGGGCTGGATCTGCGGGTCCGTCGGTTTGCAGTTTCATGAGGCTTTCTACACTTAGTTATGCCGGACTTGGGGCAAACGTTACAAAAAAAGTCCATGAATCCACACAACACTCCTCGTCTCACATTTTTCTCAAAAACGGATCATTTTCGGAAACGAATGCCCGGAAACTTACATTACAGGGTGAAAGCAAAGACCCATGAATTTCAACTTCCTCCTTTTTCTGGCCATCGCGCTATCCCTTAGCAGTGCGGTTTCCTACGGCGGCGTCAGCATTGCCAAGGTCGGCAGTGGCACAGGCTACGATGCAACGACTGCCCAAGCGAAGGCATGGCGCTCCACCAGCGTCGCGAAAGGCTCCCTCGATTTCTCCGGCTACGAATATTTTGGCAACGCGGGTTTCTGGACTGCTGGAGATGGCACGGATGCCACCTCATATGACGGCTCACCCGTATGGGTCTCGACTTTTGTCAGAGGTTCTGTTGCCGCTGCAATTTCTTCCTACACCAGCTACGACAATCCAACCTTGCTCGTTGCCTCAACCGTGGCGGATTGGGCAACCACGGGAATTTCAGGAGACACTACGGGCGGCGGCAGCTGGAATACTTATCTCACTTTCAATATCACCAACGAAGCTCCCGGCACGTTTCGCATCGGTGTCATGGCGGGAAATGAACAAACCAGTGACGGCCGCTGGGACCCTACCGGATTGCGCCTTTCCTTCAATGGCGGCACTGCGGTTGCCGTTACAGGACTGGAGGTCACTGCGCTGGGCATGGTTTTCTGGGATGTCACCGTCACCGGCGGAACGACCGGAACCTTCAAGATCGAGGGGCAAGGACGCACGACTGGTATTGCCAGTGGCTCTCAACGAGGCGGCTCGATGAGCGCCGTCACCTTCGATATCATCCCCCCTCCTTACACCGCTACTCTGCTCGAATGGAATCCCACCAGCTCTGGCAACGGCACAGACCTCTTTGATGAAGCGAATTGGATCGACCCGGTCACCGGCACCACCCCGCCTCCGGGCACCGTTGAGCCCAATGCCGATATCAACCGTTCACTCGTCATTCGCGCAGGGACGCCAGGTGGAAATGCGAACTTTGGTGCGGATGGCAATCTCAAGTTGGGAACCGGCAACCTCACGGTCAGCAATGCCACCCTCAGGATGAGTGAATCCTCTGCCTCTAGTATCAACATGGGCACCGGCTCCAAGAACCTGACCCTCGACAACGGCAATGTCTTCACCCATTCGGTCGTCGGTGGAAACGTGATTATGGACGGCTATTCGGATCTCACCCTATATGCCCCTTGGCCGCTCAATAGCGGCGCCACGGTGAACCTCAAATCCCCCAATTGCTTCGTCTATTTCCTGAACAAAATCCCCTCCGATGTCCTCAGCTCCGAGCTGAGCAAAATCAAGGTAAACGGAGCCAATGCGGTGAACGGAAACAACGTACTAGTCACGCAGTATTACAATGGAAGCGTCGTCCGCGCAAAACTTCCCAACAACGGGATCATGACGGCATTCGACGGCGCGGATCTAACAGGCGATTCATGGAATTTCAGCACCGGATTCAAGGGCCGCATCGGCGCCGGCCTCATCGACTACACCGCTTCCTCCGGCGTTTACAATGTGGATGGCTGGGGATCTGACATCTGGGGCACCGGGGACGAATGTCGCTTCACCTATCGAAACATGACCGGAGATTGCGAAATTATCGCCAAGGTCACTTGGGTCCAGGACACCCACACCTGGGCGAAAGGTGGAGTGATGATGCGTTCCGACCTAACGGACGGCTCGCCAAACGCCTTTGTTTGCCAGAACCCAGGTAAACAAGTGGCCTTTCAGGTAAGAACCGCCCAAAACGCCTCCACCACCAATGACGTTCCCAATGTTGGCACGGGCAACGTGAAATGGGTCAGGCTGGTGAGGTCGGGGAATGACTTTACCGCTTACTACAACCAAACCTCCGCCACCGGACCGTGGATAAAAATCGGCAACACGGAGACCATCAATATGCCGTCCACCATCAAGGTTGGAATCGCCGCCACCAGTCATATTGGCCTCGAACGCGGCAGAACGAACTTCCTCGATGTCAGTACGGTGCCCGCCAAAACAGGCAGCATCGGAATTTTCACTGACTCCGTGGACATCGAGTCCTCATTCTGGCTGGAAGAAAAGATCAGCTCATTTTTGCTCAAAAAGGGCTACATGGTGACCCTTTCCAACCAAGGCGGTGGCCAAGGCTTCAGTAAGGTCTATGTCGCGTCTGAGGCAGATCTCAAAGTCAATCTCCCCGCCGAGCTCAACGACAATGTCCGCTTCATGCGCATCCTGCCATGGCGTTGGGTCGCGAAACGAGGCTGGGCAGGGGGCAACGGCGACCATATGTCGCTCATTCAGGCATATTGGAACTACGAGTGGGAACCCACCGGCTCCTCGACCAATAACCGCGAGTTTGTCCCCATGATCAAAGGCCGGGGGCAGGACAAAGAGGAACGTTGGCTGGAAGTCCGCTCCCGCGCCGATCAGACCCATTTCCTCATCTTCAACGAGCCTGAAAGTGAGAATCAGGGAGACCTCACCGTCGATGAAGCCATCGCGCTCTGGCCGAAGGCTCAACAAGCCGGACTGAGACTGGTCAGTCCGGGCCGGACCGACGGCAGTAAAGGCGACACTTGGTTGAGCAGCTTCATGTCCAAGGCAGAGGCAAAGGGCTACCGGGTGGATGCCATCAGCGTGCACAACTACAACAAGAAGACTGCGTCTTCCCTCAAAACCTGGCTGACCGCAGAGTATAATAAATACAAACGCCCGATCTGGCTGACCGAATTCCAGCGTGATAACGGCGACAACCCCACCTCGGCAGAACAACAGGCTTACCTTGCCGAGGTGATTCCGATGTTAGAAGGCCTCTGGTTTGTGGAGCGCTACGCGTATTTCAACTTCAACACAGGAGGAGTCACCAGCGCGAACGCGACGCTCTTCAACAATGGCCCCACCCTCAATGCCAACGGGGAGATCTATCGCAATGTGGTGTCACAGCCAGCCTACAGGAACACCGGCCAGCCAGCCTGGGCCACAGCGAGCCTGAACCTCACCAACGGCGGAGTCCTGCAACTCTCCAACGGTGGGCAGATTACCGCGAGTCCCTCTCTCTCCAGCTCCATGATCAGCAATGTGGAATTCTTCGTAAACGGGGTATCCGTCGGTAAGGACACCTCCTCTCCCTATCAGCTAGCCGTGAGCAAACTCGGCTACGGCATGCAATCCATCTACTCCGTGATCACCACAAAATTTGGTGAAACCTTCACCTCTCCTGTCTCTCAGATCTTCGTGACCGAATTCGGCACGCTAGCCCCCACAGCGGGCGCTCCAGAGAAGATCAAATGGTCCTCAGTGCCAGGAGAAACCTACCACATCGAGTCCAGCGTCGACATGTTCACCTGGAATAAGGTGCAGACCCGCGTCGCCACCGGCTTTGTGGAAACGACCACCGCTCCCGCATGGGGCACCGGTTCGAAGCGCTTTTACCGCGTGAGCTGGTGACCCCTGAAGCGGCTCTTCCGGGCCCGCAGATGTAGGACCTACCTGCAAATTTTCGGAATCGCCTCCGATAATGGCGACCTCTGGCATTTTCGAAGCATTCCTAGGGTGTAAAGAAATGATCTTTCAGCGTGTTTTCTAAATCAGAAATATTTGGCGGTAGAAAATTTAATTTCTGACCTGCGGTAGAGCACTGCAGGTTTGCAGGATTTATTTGGCGTTCAGCCGCGCAAACGCAAGCGTCAGCGCTGTGCGATACAGATCGATGTGAAATGACACATCAATAAATCACTGTGGACTTTAATATGACATTCAAACCCAAAGCCATATGGCTAACGCTAACAACAATAGGCCTATTTTCCCCTGCTTTTGCTGATACATTCTTTTTAGCGACGGACACCAATACGACTCTCATCACAAACGGGGTGGAGGATGACGGATTACTGACACTCACCGGCACCACTCCCGATCTGTTGCTCGATAATGGCAACGGGGGCTTCAATATCGGCGGGTTTACCAGCACGCAATCCATCAACACCCTGACGCCGGTCAATCTGGCTGCCACGGATACCGTGACGATGAGTGCTACGATCGATTCCATCGGCGGGACCGGTGAACTCCGGGCCAATGGCATCGATTTTGGGATGTCCAGTGCCGCCGACCTGCGCGGAGGAGGTTCATCCCTCAATCTTCTTCTGGGAATCGAAGCGGCGAATACGGGTTCTGACGTGAATCTCGTTGGCTCATTTGTCGGAGATGCTGACGTCGGCTTCGATATCCTGCAAAGCAGCCTGGAGGATGGATTCCGCATCACCCTCACCGCCAATAGCACCGGCTATCGTTTTGTGCTGACCGATATTGTCGTCCGCGAATCTGGGAAAACCACTGCCGTCGTTTCAGGCACCTTCTCGGGGACTGAATTCGTCGATTACTTCAGCGGCGGCCACTTCCACCTTTCGGCTCAGAAATGGAATAACGGGAATCTGGAAGTCGATCTGAGTGAAGCGAGTATCGATGTGACATCAGATCCGAACCCACTCGCCGATGCGATGCTGCTTTTGAAAAGCCATATCGACGGCTCGAACATGTTGACCGCTGCTGAGATCGATACTCAGGCAGGAGTGATCAACGCCAATGCCGGCGAACTGGGGGACACGGCAGACTTCATCATTCAGGCACTGGATCTGGTGGATGCCTATGAAACGATAAAAGGCGCGCTTTTCCTCAACAGCACCACCAATGCGAACGGAGGCTTCTCCCGCACCGACACTTCCAACGAAAACAAGGCCCTGGCTGTCGCCATGCTCGCGGTCTATCAGGCAATTCTCGACGATGTCTTCAATGCAGACAACCTCGCCGCACATCGCAGCATTCTGGATGGAGCGCGCTTTCTATCCGCCGACTACTGGCCGGGGGCTGTGACTCCGCCCGCTGATCCCGATGCCATTTATTCGGTTCAGATCAATGCTTCACAGCCGAAAGCATGGGGCTACCCGGTGGCCTTCCAGGACCTACCTGCCCGCCGCCCCACGGGTGCCTACCTCGCACCGGGCAGCGTTGCCCGGGTCACGGTCCCGGCAGCGCTCGTCAATCAAGGTTTCGAGATCCGGGTCGGCGCGCATGTGGCGAACCTTGCCAGCAAAAGCTCTCTCAAGCGCATGGATCGTGTTTCTCTCACCTATCCCATCACCAGCCTGACCACCGAAGTGGCCAACCCATTGGGTGGCGGGATCTACATTGAGGTCCCTTATGAAAAGGAAATGGGCCTGGTCACCGTCGATATCCAGAACACGGTGCGTTCGCCGTTTTATTCGAATACCGTGGCGCGTCACACCACGCTGGAAGAGTGGCGGAACACCGAGCGAAACCACCCGGGTCCCTGGGCCGATTTTGAGTCCGATAAGTTCATGCTCAATATCCCCACCAACTGGATCAACAACTATGACGATCCTGCGACGATGATGGCGGAATGGGACGACGCCATGGATGCGGTCTCCGATCTCGTTGGCCTGCCTAGGATTCGCCCCAAGACCGTGCTCTACTGCCAGGTCGATGTCTTTCTCGATGCCTCGGTCTTTTCACCCGGCTACCCTCAGTCGAATCACGGCTACAATCCCCATGCGTCCTATAATGGCAACGTGGACAACGACTATTTGAACGGCCCGAAATTTTCGCCTTATCATCACTTGCACGAGTTGGGGCACGCCTGCTTTATCAGCAAGTTTCCCGGCGAATTGGAATCCGTGGTAAACCTCCTCTATGTCCCGGTGCATCACCGCATGTTCGGCGTCAGCTTGGATCAATCCTTTTCGCGCTCCATCGGAAACGCCAATTCGATTAGCCGCGACCAAGCGGCACTGTCATGGATTCTTTCGGAAAACTTTCAGGCAGGCAACGCGATGGACGGCACCAATACCTCCAACAACCAGATGAAATACCAGCACCGTGGATTTGGCAAATATGTCGAGATCGCGGGCCTATTCGGATGGGAGGCCGTGGGCAATTTCTGGAAATCCGTGGCGGAGGATTATGAGAACGGCACGACCTACTCCACCAATGATGACCCCGCCGACAGCCGCATCGTTCGCATGTCCCGGGCGGCCGGAGTCGACCTCACACCCTTGATCCATTTCTGGGGAATTCATCCGGACAATCCCACCAACCACGAGATCAATATGCTGCTGGAGGGTCTGCCAAAATCCGCGCTCATCTATGATCGCTTGGTCTATTATCAGTCGATCGTTCCCATGGACGCCGCCGGATTCGAGGCTCATTACCAAGCCTTCAAAACCGGGATCAAAACCAATACCGAAGGAGATCGTTATGAGGCCATGCGGACCGGCTGGACCCAGGAACTGGGCGAACTCACAGTCTCGCGCATCCAAGAGATCATCGACAAATATTTCCCGGATGGCCGCCCTGTCGGAGTTCCCCCGGTGCAGTCAGTCCCCTATGATGAAAGCTTTGAAGACGGCACGGGAGGATGGGTGCAGTCGCTCGATGATGACTTCGATTGGACTCTGAACAGTGGAGCCACACCCACCGCCGATACCGGCCCGAGCGCTGCATCGCATGGCGATCAGTATCTGTATCTGGAAGGAGACGACTCGTTGGTTCCAGCCAAGATCGCACAGATCGAGTGCATCTTTGATTTGAGCACGCTCGCCAGTGCACAGCTCCGTTTCGATTACCACATGTTCGGGGCGGATATCGATTATCTGGCGGTGGATGTGAACGATGGCAGCGGCTGGATTACCGATGTCTGGATCCGCAATGGTCAACAGCACTCCAGCAGCTCCGATGCATGGTCGCGGGCGGTCGTCGATCTGACGCCCTATGCGGGGAACGACAGCGTCATCATCCGGATCCGTGGCAAAGAAAGTGTCCTACACGCGGCAGACATCGCCATCGATCGGATCAGTGTGCGGCAGCCACCTGCCACCCTTCCTTACGCAGAGAGTTTCGAGAATGGCTTGGGCGCTTGGGAGCAATCCACGGAGGATGATCATGACTGGACCCGGAAGAGCGGGCCTACACCCACTCCAAATTCCGGACCGAGCGCGGCATCGGATGGCAGCCAATACCTCTACGTAGAGGGGCACGATAACAGCCTGCACAACAAGACCGCCCAGATCGATTGCATCTTCGACTTCAGCACGGTGGAGAGGCCGTTCTTGAGCTTTGATTACCACATGTATGGACCCTATATCGATTTCCTCGCCATCGATGTCTTCGACGGCAGCACGTGGGCCCCGGCTGTTTGGATTCGTAGCGGTCAGCAACACGGAGGCAACAATGCCGCATGGTCACGCGCAGAAGTCGATCTAAGCTCCTACAGCGGCAACGGCGAAGTCACCCTCCGCATCCGCGCAAAGCAACGGTATTGGTATGCCGCAGATTCCGCCGTCGACAACATTCGCGTGGAGGAACTGCGAGACTATGCCTACGCCCAATGGGTCGAGACTGCCTTCGCAGGTGCCCCCGGAGGCACCGATCTTTCCGCAACCGGAAACCCGGACGGCGACCGTTTTACTAACGAGATGGAATGGGCCTTGGTCACCGATCCTCTAGTGGCCGGGGAGCCCGCCATGGAGATGAGCGAAGACAATGACAGTTTCGTAGTGACGTATTATCGCCGCGACCCTGCGGTCACTGGCATTGATGTCTTCGCCAGTTGGTCGTCATCGCTCTCGGGCGATGGCTGGAGATTCCACGGCGACATCATGGTCGAGAACTCCATGGGCTGGAGCAACGATGTGGAGACCGTCACCGCTTCCCTGCCGATGGATGCCAATCGCGCCTTCATCCGCATCAATGCCGAAGCCAGTTCTCCTGAATAAGAGCTGATCCACTTTCCCACCGAGCGACTTTTTGCCGGATTCCTAGTGGCTCGATGATAGTTCACTCACCCTGAGCCACGTATGAAATTGGCCGACAATTCCAAACCCGTGGTCGTCATCTGCCGGGAAATCCCCTACTCATCCATTCATTCATGAAACTCAAAACCCTGACCCTCATCGCCAGCCTGCTGTTCGCAGGTTCTCTCGCCCTGCCTGCCCAACATGTCCTCAGCGACGCTCCGGGAAAAAGCTACGTTTACAAGCACTCCGGCGGCAAGCCACGCGAGATGGAGATCTACTTCCCACCCGGCCATGATCCCGCCAAGGACAAGGTCCCCGGCGTCATCCTGTTCCACGGCGGTGGCTGGACATCCGGCAGCTTGTCAGTGTTCCGCAAAGACTGCCAATACCTCGCCAGCCGCGGGGTGGTCGCCGCGACCGCAGGCTACCGCATGCTCACCAAGGAAGAACGCGCCAAGCTCCCCAAGGGAGAATCCAACAAAAGCGTCTGCGTGATCGATGGCAAGAGCGCCATCCGCTGGTTCAAGCAGCACGCCGATGAGCTCGGCATCGACCCATCACGTATCGTCACCGGCGGTGGATCGGCGGGCGGGCATATCTCGCTCCTCGCCACTCTGAACCCAGGTCTCAATGACCCGGCCGATCCCAAGGATATCGATACTTCCGTCATTGCCTACGTGCTCTTCAATCCCGCCTTCAGCCCAGATGACAGCAAGTTCGCCGACATCGATGCGATGAAATTCCTCAAAGCCGATATCGCCCCCGCCATCGCCATGTACGGCACAGAAGACCGATGGCTGAAAGGCGCAAAACCCGTCTTCGCCACGCTCGATCAACTCGGCAATACCACCACCGAACTCTGGTATGCCAAAGGCGAAGACCACGCCTTCTTCAACAAGGAACCCTGGAAGACCGCCACCCTCATCGCCGCCGACCGCTTCCTCGTCGAGCAAGGCATCCTCCAAGGCGAAACCACCCTCACCCCTCCCGCCGATGGCGCCAAGCTCATCCCTGCTTCCGAGCTCCCCGCCGCCAACCCGACCCCCTGAGTCCTGAGTCCTGAGTCCTGAGTCCTGCGTCCTGCGTCTTGCGTCTTGCGTCTTGCGTCTTGCGACCTTCGACCTTCGACCTTCGACCTTCGACCTTCGACCTTCGACCTTCGACCTTCGACCTTCGACCTTCGACCTTCGACCTTCGACCTTCGACCTTCGACCTTCGACCTTCAGCCTTTCATACCGACATACCGCCGCGGCGAGTAACCCTCCCTCTCCAGTTTCTTCATCGGGATCTCGGCGGCGTTCACGCGCCACACAGGATAGGGCCCGGCTTCGTAAACGAGGATGGATTTTCCCGATTGGCTCCACTCCTTGAAGATCACGACGTGTCGGTCGTTCAGAAGAATGTCTCCCGCCTTCAGATGATACCAGCTCTTGAGCTCCGTGGAAATTGCCGGAAGCTCTTTGGTGGAATAAGGACGATCCAGCCTCCAGCAACGCGAGACAAAACCGGAACAATCGATCCCACAGGCCTTGCTGCTGGTCCCGTCATCGCCGAGCGCGCGCTTGCTCTTCGTGGAGATATCGCCCGCAAACTCCCCTTCCGAAAGGGATTTCAGAAACCCTTTGGGCGTATCGAAACCTCCCCACTGATAAGGCATGCCCTTCATCTCCTTTCCAGCCTCCCACCAGCCGTTCGCGAACCCGCGCCGGTTCAGTGAAACATCCGGAGTATGGACTTCGATTCCCGCCCCATCATCCCCATGACGAATGTGCCTGGCCTCAGGCGTCCATGTCACCTGGGTGTAGGCATAGGCCGTGGCAATCACCTGCTCACCCGTCACCGAGGAACCCGGCTTCGGGATATCCAGCGGATCCCGGGACGAACACGAAATCACGCCTGCGAAGGCCGCCACGAGGAAGAGATTTTTGAGAAAGGCACTCATTTCGATTTTTTTTACCGGAACGGGCAAATCCTATGGAATCCGGCAGCCCGGGCAACAGCGATCTAACGCTCAAACCGCCCCACCCCACACACCGATTGCAGAGATCCTCAACAACCGGAAACGCTTCGATTTTAGGACACCTAACGAGGTTTACGCCCCCTCAAATTTCGCCCTTCAAACTTGAAACTAAGACGGTTGTTCGTGGGGGCGGCTCGATTCAGGGTGAACCCTCTGACATCCCCTCCACAACCAACGCCAATGCCCCGGAACGCAAACCCTCAATTCAATCTGGCGGACAATCTTGCAGAGCCGGAGCCCCAGCCAGTGGCCGCAGGTAGCTCTTGATGTAGTCGCTAGCGGTCGCGTCTGTGACGTGTGGAGCACCAGGATAGACGAGGTCGCATTTTACTTGGTTGGCATCGCAATGCTCTTTGAGCTTCACACCGAAGTTTGCCGAGTGCGTCGGGTCATTTTCCTTGGGACCGAGGTTTGGCGGGGTGCTGTAGAAAAGGCCCACCGGCGGATCGTCCGGGGTGACAAGTTCGTAAGGCGAATATTCTTTGATCCAAGGCAGGATACCCTCCCGAGCGTCGTAGAACATCTGAAAGGGGGAGATGTTGTTCTTCGCGTCCCCGGCGATGCCGAAGGCGTGCGCACCGTATTTGATGTTAGGAATCCATTCGCGCATCTGATGGGGATCCAGCGTGGTCTGGGCACCAGAGACGGCGGCGCAGAGCACTCGGGTAGACTCGCGCGCGATGGGATCAGGGCTGTTGGGGTCGGCCATGTCGTCGTGAAAGGCCAGCCACAGACTCGTGCAGCCACCGGCAGATCCTCCGGACAGCGCAACCTTGGCCTTGTCGAGGTTCCATTCCTTGGACTTGCTGCGGCAGAACTGGATAGCACGGGCGCAGTCAAGCATGGGGCCTTTCACCGGCGGCAATAACCCATCAATGGTAGATTCCTTGATGTTGCGGAATTCCACGGATGCCACCGAAATACCGGCGTCCAAGGCTGGAATCAGCATATCTCTAACAACCGAACGATCCCCGCTGTTCCAGCCGCCACCGTGGATGTAAACGAGCAGAGGAGTGGGCCGGTCGGACTTCGCTCGCCAGAAGTAAATCCTCTGCATTCGGTGATTACCGTAGGCGACGTCCTCGTCTGGCTGGATGGGCAACGCATACTTCAACCGCTCGCTATTGCCGTCGTAAACGGTGGGCGCAGATGACTCGGTCCTTTCGCTCCGGTTGGGCTCATCGGCGGCGAGGAGCGAAGTGAGTTGGGCGAGCAACAGAGCGTTGACGAGCGTGATGTTCATAATGGCCATATGTGTTCCATTTTTGACAGAACGTTAAAAGAATGACGGAGCTGGGGTGAAGCTCAAATCTAATCAGACGGCGACTTTGATCTGTTCGCAAACCGAATCGAGAGTCACCAGTGCCGGCTCGACAAGGGCGAGGGTTGCGGCGTGCTCTCCGGCCAGGTCGCGACGCGCGTAACGGGCGAAATACTCGGTGTGCGGGGATCTGAGCGCAATGCCCAGGCTTTTAAGTGTGCAGCGCATCTGCAATACGGCGGAGCGGGATGGACAGGAGCGAACGCAACCTGCCCCGAAGGGGGGCGAGCCGTGAGGCGGCGAGCATCAAATGATGTCCACACGGCGGCGCACCAGGCTGTCGCGGATTTTGATCTGCAACAGGTCGCGCTGCGCCTCCTCACTCTGATGCTCGATCGGGTAGAGCATGGAGCGATCAAAGCGTGCGATCTTGGCAAGCATCCGCGCATCGTAGAGATCGCACTTGCGGTCGTTCTTGAAAATGGCCCGCATCTTACGCGGATTGGCCACAAGAACCTCGTGATCCAGGTTCTGGAAAAAGCGGCAATACCGCGGAGCGGGATGGACAGGAGCGCAGCGACGTGCCCCGAAGGGGTGTCTGCCGTGGGGCGGAAGACATCAAATCCAAGGGCTGTGCGAGCCCACTTCCATCACCATCAATGCTCCCGGATATTTCTTCGAAAGCCGTCGCAGGCTTTGATTCGTCCCCCCCGCTCGGCGTCCTCACCCTTCGGGCTCCGCTTCGCTTCGTCCATGAATCCTCGACCAACGGCTTCATTCGCGGTGATTGGTGATATTGCGCTCGTCTATGATTTCGCCAGTCGATTGCAAGGTTGCGCAGATCGCGTGCTTCGCGTTGCCAAGATCGATGGCGATAACGTGTTGGGTCGATGATATTTTCATAGCAAGGCAGTGTATCACATTGCGCTATCGCAACGGAATCTGCCTTCTCATCTAATCTCATAAGATCGCTTTCAGCCTTACGAAAGGCTATAACAGATGTTCCATGACAGGAACCCAAAACGGCCGCGTGATGCAATCTGAAACTACGTCAAGACCTCCGATACCAACGGATGAGTCTGTGAACAAGATAAGGCA